>JBNPEB010000071.1:0-68446 GCA_051117335.1 Elainellaceae cyanobacterium | reverse complement strand
GCAGCGATAATTCGTTGCCGTAAATCAATAGATAGAGGGGCAGGCATGAGCAGCGATTTCCTGATTTTGCAAGACTCGCTTAGGCTACCAAATTGTGGCTTACTCAAGCAATAACTGCTGTAAAACAGCGGCGAACATCTTAATGCGATCGCTCAACTTGCTAATGTAACGCTCAACTTACTAATGCGCCCGCGCCGCGAGGACTCTGCACACAAACCTAAGTCCGTAGGACTTATAATCATCGCCCGGCGCGATAAAGCATGTAATCTCAACTCGGCAGATTAGTATCGCTGGTGATGAGCGTCAGTCATCAGATTTGGATGAGAGGCGATCGCGCACGACTAGCCCTACAAAAACGGCCATCGTTAGTGTAAACGAGATTCCAGCGATCGCCAGTAATTGAACCCAGCTAAATGAGGTCATAGGCTACTCATCCCACGTCTTCAAAGAACCGATAACACTCCAGTCGATCCATAATGAATCAGGTTACGCATTTTGACGTATGAACTGCACCATTCGACGCCAAATCACAATTGCCCTTGAAAATTATCCAGGACGCTTAGCAGCTATTTCAAGCCTGATGGCAAACCAGGGCATCAACATTGAAGCCCTTACCGTCATTGACAATATTGAGCAGGGGGTCATTCGCCTGCTCACCAGCGACCCGGCTGGATGCAAATCATTGTTGACGGACAAGGGATTCTACACCATCGAGGCCGATGTGTTAGTGGTTGATCTCCAAGATGATTTAGGTCAGCTTGCCCTGGTCAGCCAAACGTTAGCCAATGCCAAAATCAATATTGACTATGCCTACGGCAGCGTCGCGCGCCCTGGCGATACCACCCGAATTGTGTTCAAAGTCTCTGATATTCAACGAGCGTATGAACTGGTTACAAGTTTAACCACAGAGAGGAATTGAGCCGTGTCGCCGATAATTCTAGGGATGGTTGGCATTCTACCGTCAGGAGCGTTGGGGGTCGGATTGTTCTACCATTTGACTGAGCGGTTGACTCGGATGACGGATGATGTGGTTTTTATCGAACGCCGAGGTTCTTCGAGCGCCCAAGCCCTTCGAGCAAGCGGCACCCTCTTGATCGCAACCTCCAGTGGCATTGCCTCAATTCCAACGGATGTGGTTCTTAAACCCGACCTGATAGAGTGCTATGAGTCTGGGCAGTTGCCCGAAGTTATTCTAATTTGTCCAAATCCTGATCAGCTTCTCAGCGTGATTACAACTAGTATTGAACTCGTCATTCGACTGCACGAAGCCGACCAGCTTTTTCAAGACCCGCTCCCGTTTCCAAATCTTGTCTTCTGCTCCAATGGCATCTATTTCCAACGATTTCGGCAGATTTTTATCGAAAAGCTCGAAGAAGCCACCTTATTCGGGCGTTTACCTGACTTGTGGTCAGACACCATGCCTCGACTTGTCAGCCGGTTTTTGCGGGGCGTGACGATTCAAACGGGGGTGCGAGACGGCAGTGGAGAACACACTCTATATCGTCCGGGGCCTCGCGGGCTGACGCGCATTGCTGGAGGAAACGACGCCACTCAACGACGATGTTGCCAACTGCTCATCGATAAGGGCGGCTGGTTTGAACGGGGGGGCGATCGCACTCCCACACGGCTCGAATTTGACAAAGCGCTGGTCAATCTCGCCTGTAATCTATTGGGGCAGATTTATGCGATTGACAGCACCGGACACTTTCAATCGCTAACGGTGGGCGACATTGCGAGTTCGTCTCATCAAGATCGCATTCGAGAACTGGCTCATCATGTCTTCACCGTTGGGCAGCATGTCAATGCCTATTCGTCGAATGAAGAATTTGACACGATTTATCGACAACTCATGCAGGTCTGTGAAGCTCATGCCGAGCATGTTCCGTCAAGTCTACAATGGGTCGAAACGAATCTGCGACAGGGGCAGCTCAAGGCTGAAATCACGCCCACCGAAAGCTGGCTCATCGAACCCCTGATCCGATATGCCAAAGCCTCAGACTTGTCTGAAACTGTGAGCTATTTTGACACCTTAAAGCATGAACTCGTACATAAGCTGGAGGGGGCGATCGCGGCTTCGGCAACCAGATAAGCCCAGATAAGCCCAGATACGCATCGTTCGATGGATTATTCCGGCTGTTGCTCTCCTGAATCGGGTGGGGTTGCAAATCGCTGCATTCTAGGACTCCGCGTCGAATTCAAGATTCGATATCGTTCTTCATGCGGCACAGGCATCGCCGGGATGCTTTGAGATGACGAGGGTGCAGCCGCTTGCTGATACGAGGCATAGTTCAGTACTTGAGCAATTTGCATCTGTTGCTGGAGTTGCTGCGTTGATGACAACAAATTGCTGAGCCCATCTATCAAATCTCGGACATTCCGCCGAAAGGCTGGATCGCCCGTTAGCTGATCGAGGTCTGCCGTAATCTTCTGAGCATTTTGAAAGGTTGCGCTCGCAGAATCTAAGGTTTGCTGGATCAGCACCATATTCTCAGGGCTTAGAACTGATTGAGACAAATTTTCTAAGTTCTCAGATGCCGATGCGGCATTTGCCGCTAGCAGTTCTAGGTTGTTGAGCAACTCTCCTTCTTCAATCACCGGGGCGATCGAGTTGACAATCCGTTGAACGCCGCTGCTTGCCAGGTCGAGTTGGTTCAGAATGTCAACGAGGGCAGTCCGGTTTTCAGCGAGAAGGGTGTTGATTTGGGACGCGGTGATTCCGAACTGCTCGACCGCCTGACTCACAGAATCTGCTGTATTGGAAGCAGATCGGGAGAGCATCGTGAGTTCTCCTTCGAGAGATTCGCTAAGGCTGACGATTTCGTCGGTGAGAACGGCGACTCCTTCTGCCGCATC
Organism: Elainellaceae cyanobacterium; assembly: GCA_051117335.1. Lineage (GTDB taxonomy): Bacteria > Cyanobacteriota > Cyanobacteriia > CAZCXK01 > CAZCXK01 > DBGGTD01. The sequence goes on along the minus strand of JBNPEB010000071.1, from coordinate 65,593 downwards.
AGACGTGTTGCTGACTAGCGCCTTAATTTCGTTGACAATCTCTGGGTCATCAAATCTCTCCGCGAGGCGAGCCGTTGTGCGAATGAGGGTGTCGTAGCTGACTCCCACTTGACCTTGTAAGATTGCCCCATCGCAAATAATTAAACTGCGATCGCAATTTTCAGATAGTGGGCTCATGTCAGTTGCCTCAGGGGGCAATTCACTAAGTGGCACAATATCAATTGAGGTTTCTCCAACGAGCCCGACTTGGTTGGCTTCAATCACCACATCACTGGGGATCACAAACCGAGACCGCGCAATTTCGATCACGACTTCAGCCACATTGGCTTGAGGCCGCACCGAGCGAATCCTACCCACGTTAACGCCCCGATAGCGCACGGGGGCGCCGGGCTGCATGCCAGCAACCGATTCAAATTCTACAACGGCTTCATAACTGCGACTTCCGAGGTTGAGCCCTCGAATCCAAAGAATTAGTCCGCCCAAGGCTGCTAACCCGATGATGATGAGCAAGCCCACAGAGCCTTCTCGAATCGTTCGCGATCGCATGTTTTTTCCTCACAACAGTTGGGAGTGTGCAGCGGTCGTCTCATTACACCCATTGCGGGCATATATCCGCATCTGCAAATGGCCGCAAAACCCTACGCTAATACTTGAATCGGTCCTTCCAAGCTACCACTAAAGAACTGTCGAATCAGTGGATGATTGGTGGTGTTGGCGTCTTCTACGGTTCCTTGCCACTGGATTTTTCCTCGATACATAAACACGATTCGGTCAGCCGTCCGTTGAATGGTGCTATGCTGGTGGGTCACAATCACGTAGGTTCCACACCCACTCTCGTGACATTGAATATCTCGAATCAAGTCTTCGATCACAGTGGAGGCGATGGGGTCAAGTCCAGCCGTGGGTTCGTCATATAAAAGCACCTCGGGGCTATCAGACGGGCGATCGGGGTTGGAGATAATTGCTCGGGCAAAACTAACCCGTTTCCGCATCCCTCCTGACAACGCAGCCGGATATTGGGACGAGATTCCAGAAAGCCCGACCATTTCTAAGGAGTTTTCGACCAATTCGTGAATTCGGCGGGCGGGCAGATTGGAGTGCTCATACAGCAGGAAGCCAACATTTTCGTCAACGGTCAGCGAGTCAAACAGTGCAGCTTGTTGGAAGACCATTCCGATTCCAATTGAGTCAGGCGAATCTTCGACCAGCCCTGCTCGCTTTTTCCCTTGGACATAAATGTCGCCCGAATCAGGAAGGAGCAACCCTGCAATAATTCTCAAAATTGTCGATTTGCCTGTTCCTGATGGACCGATGATGGCAACGGCTTCTCCTCGATGGATGGTTAGATCAACGTCATCTAACACGGCGTTTGATCCGAATCGTTTACTGACGCCTCTAAGCTCAATCAGCGGTTCGTTCATACATCATCAAAAGTGAACACATACAAATAGAATCTTTGTTCCATAGTTTAGATCTTGCGATGGGCGAGTTGACATCCACCGATTGGGCAAAAGCGATCGCCATTCGGATTAAGATGCACACTGTCTAGCTTCCGTACTCGGACTATCATGACCTCAGGACCTCGGAGGATACTGTAAAAGTCCTGTTCCTGGTTGCCCTAGCGACTAAAGTCACGGGTTACTCTTCGAGGAGCCGCAAGCGTCTATAACCGCCAGCCCCCCTTACAATATCCTCCCAGTATTTCTGCTGCATCTTGCAAGAGCAATACTTGTGATGCTACCGAAAAATCATGGTAACCCGTTTGGATACTATAGCCCTACGAGCTTAGGGTTGTGTGTGGACCCCGCGCGGGGTCCACACACGTTCAGCGTCCTAACGTGAGAGCGTAAGGCTATATCATTGTCAATCAAGCAGTTTTGGCTATTATCGACCATGATCGGCGTGGTTAACATTTTGATTAATGAATAGTGAGGCTTCCCATGATTTGATAATGACTAACGTAAGCAATGGACGACCAATTAGCTAGTGGCATTCGCATGGGTTGCGTCTCCTTAAAATTCAATAAATTAGCCGTAAACTTGAGGCTTGTATCTAGTTTTAGTGATTTTATGCGGATAGGGTATGTAACTAAACGGACAGTCGATTAGGTGACGCGAGCACAATCGCTGCCTCGTTCGATCTCAAGCAAATAAGTACTAGGGTTCAAGTCTCAAGTTTTGGGGTTCAAGTTCCACGGCTTAGGTTTCAAATGTCAATAGTTGGATTAGGCTGTTCATTCAATACTCAAGGCTGCAATGTTTATCGCCCTGTGCTCTCGCATTAGGATGTCGAACGGTCGTAAAACTCCCGCACCGCGGAGGTTCTACGACCAAATCCAAGCCTGTGGGAGGCCATCTCTAACGGTTGTCTCCTGAGTATTTCAGCTCAATACTACGTTCAATGGTGTGTTTGGTGACCCTGGGTCAACCCTGTCGAAGTCAGTCATGCAAAATAAGTTATTAAAGAGAACGCTAAAGTATCTCAAACGCGAATCCAGTTACCGCGCCCCTAGCCGCGTCAATCAGTGGTTTAAGTGGCTAGCTCCTGGTTTGTTTGTTAAACGCTGGCTACTAATTAGTGCAATTGGGGTTGTGTTACTCGGGTTGGGGTTGGCAATTTGGGCAAATCGCACACCGGTTTTCTATTTGGGGCAGTTCATTGCGCGATCGCTGCGATTTATCACTGAACTTGTCCCGAACTACGTAAGCGGCCCCATTGTCCTAGCCGTGGGGCTACTGTTGCTGGTATTGGGGCAGTCGCGCACCCTCAACGCCATCACTGAGGTGTTGATGCCCGAAGGCGAAGAAGAACTGATTGATGTGCTGACTACCTATCGCCGCCTAAATCGAGGTCCTAAGATCGTTGTGATTGGTGGCGGAACCGGGTTATCAACCCTGCTTCGGGGGTTAAAGAAATATAGCGCCAATATTACAGCCATTGTCACCGTTGCTGATGATGGCGGTTCATCCGGACGACTCAGACGAGAAATTGGGGTGCTGCCTCCTGGTGATATTCGCAACTGCATTGCCGCCCTCGCCGATGAGGAAAAATTGTTGACCGAGCTGTTTCAGTATCGCTTTCGGGCTGGAAATGGGCTGGTTGGGCATAGCTTTGGCAATTTGTTTTTAACGGCGATGAGTGAGGTCACGGGTGATTTGGAACGGGCGATCGCAGCAAGCTCAAAAGTACTAGCCGTACGCGGTCAAGTGTTGCCTGCCACGCTCATCGACATGCGCCTCTGGGCGGAGCTCTCTGACGGACGCCGCATCGAAGGAGAATCGAGCATCACTGAGGCAAATGGCACGATTGTCAGAATTGGCTGCACGCCGTCTAATCCTCCAGCTCTGCCGCGCGCAGTGCAAGCCATTCACGAAGCTGACCTTATTGTGATTGGTCCAGGCAGTTTATATACCAGCGTCATCCCTAATCTGCTGGTGCCCGAAATTGCAGAAGCGATCGCCCAACGAGACGTGCCGCGCATTTATGTCTGCAATATTATGACCCAACCTGGAGAGACTCAAGGCTATGCGGTGTCTGACCACATTCGCATGATCGATCAAGCTTGTGGGCGCAAACTATTCGATGCCGTCTTAATTCATAAAAAGACTCCATCTGCTCAAGCTCTGATTCGCTATGCCCAAGAAGGCTCTCATCCGGTTTTCTTCGACCGCGAGGGCGTGCTTCAATCTGGGCGACGCATTGTCATCGCTAATGTGATGCATGAAGACCCTCACTCGAATCTGGTTCGGCACGATTCCAATCGTTTGGCAGGGATTTTGTTTCGGTGGTACAGCAGGCGGTGAGTCGTTTCAAAACAACCAGGTGTTAGTCTTAAAGACGGATGTTTTGTCACAGATAGAAGTGTTGAAGAGTGAGCTATGTCTCAAGAGTTGCTGCGATCGCTCGTTTGGATGGATTACCGGTTAGCGCTGATCGTTACGGTGATGCTTCCTTTGGTGTTAATGGTGTGGGCGTTTGTGCGCAAAGCCGAAGCAATGCAGCGGTTGCTCATCATTTATTGGCGGGTGTCAAGTTTGCTAGCAATCACCGTCTATTTGATGATTGGCAATTTTCCGTTTAGTTTTGGGGTAAGTTTTTTAGCGCAAATCTTGGTTCCGGTCAGTCTGTGGTTTTGGGTTGACCTAAACGAAGAAATTGATGACCAGCAACGCACGCCGCTGAAGTTGACATTTACGTCGTGGCGGTGGGCGACGAGTGCTTATTGCGTGTTGGGGGCGATCGCTACCATTCCATTCCTTCGGTGTGCGGTTTCCACTGCCACCTTTGATACGCCATTCTGCCAAGTTTGGCGTGAAGCACCGATGCTCTTTCGAGAATACTTTCACTCTGAGCTAACCCAACCCTTCTTAGGCTTTTTCGGCATTGTAGGCTTAATTATTTACGTTGCATACTTTGGCTATTTTGTCTTAATTCGATTGGGTAAACGAGGGCGTTCTGCAATTGAGCACTAATTGAGCACTGGAAAAAGCTGTGAATTATCCTATCCCTAAATCAACCTGTCAATGAGATCGTGAATCGCTCTATCGGCTATCGGCTAGAACAATACACCCTCAAGCGCCCTCAAGAAGTGTTGATGGTGACGGCGAAGATTGGCAATGAGGACGATCAGGTCGCTATCTTTCGAGGCTTTTCAAGCTCTCTGATGCGCCCGACGGCGTTTGACCCCGATATTCCCGTCTTACCTGATGACGCTGACATTATTGCAATCGATCGCTTAGAAGGGCCATACAATCCGGCTGAACCGCACTACATCGAACAGGGGCTTACCAGGGAAACCATACAGCCCTTGCTGGATCAGGTCGGAGTTTAAGCAAGCCCTTGTTAAAAAACAACTTTGCGGATTTGGATCGGCTAATAGCTGACCGCTAATTTGTTCATGCAGCCCTACCTATTGTGTTTTAACAATTAATTAATCGATCCTGACTCAGTCTGTGTATTCCCGTAGACATGACTAATGTATATCCATTATGGATAAGATTTAAGAATTTTTCACAGAGGTGCTATGCTCCACTGTGAGTGTGATGTGTGTGGAGTGTTTGAGCATGGTTTTATCTGCTGTATCGTCCCACGGAGGGTTCCGTTCTGGTTCACAGCGTGCGTCCGACATTCACCCGATTGAGATTGGAACCTGGCACCCATTGGTGCTTCCGTCGGGGCGTTTGTTTGGTACAGACGGAATTCGAGGACATGCCGGGAAACTACTAACCGCCTCGTTAGCAATGCAGGTTGGGTTTTGGGCAGGACGAATTCTTCAACAGAGTGGGCAGACGGGTGCGATTATCGTCGGGCAAGATTCTCGCAATTCGAGTGAGGCATTATCTCTGTCGCTTTCTGCTGGGTTGACGGCAGCGGGGCTAGAGGTTTGGAATCTGGGCTTGTGCCCGACACCCGCAGTTGCCTATTTGACGAATGCGACCTCTGCAATTGGCGGTGTGATGGTATCGGCGAGCCATAATCCCCCAGAAGACAATGGCATCAAGTTTTTTGGAGAAAATGGCGCGAAGCTGTCGCCTGATGTGCAAGCGCAAATCGAAGCGTCTCTTCGCGGGCAGACGGTTCAACCGATCAGTCATCGTGCGACGCATCCAATGCCTCAATGGAATCGGTATATAGACCGTTCAGACTTGTTAGAGCGTTACGTCTATTCTCTCCGTCAGTCATTTCATGCACCAATGAATCTTCAGGGCATGAAAATTGTGTTGGATCTTGCTTGGGGCGCGGCGACCTGCCTTGCTCCAATCGCGTTTCAACATACGGGAGCGGAGGTGATTTGCATTCATGACCAGCCTGATGGCGATCGCATCAATGTCAACTGTGGATCAACTCATCTTGAATCCTTAAAAGCGGCGGTGAAAAACCAAGCCGCTGATTTGGGCTTTGCCTTTGACGGGGATGCCGATCGCGTTGTGGCCATTGACGCGCAGGGTCGCGTGGTGGATGGAGACTATATTCTCTACCTGTGGGGACAATCGCTCCGTGAGGCAAATCAGCTTCCTGGCAATGCCATCGTCTCAACCGTGATGGCAAACCTTGGTTTTGAGCGTGCGTGGCAAGCCCAAGGCGGAACACTGATTCGCACTGCGGTTGGCGATCAGCATGTCCATGCCGAAATGCTGCGTCGAGGATCGGTCTTAGGCGGCGAACAGTCCGGACATATTCTATGTCGTCATTACGGAATTTCAGGAGATGGGGTGCTCACGGCGCTGCATCTGGCTGCGTTGGTCAGCCAGTCGGGGGTGTCATTGGCAGATTTAAGAGAGCAGAGCTTTAAAACCTATCCGCAACTCTTACAAAATGTGCGTGTTGAAGATGGCGATCGCCGTTTGGGGTGGAACGAGTCAGAGAGCTTACACCGCGCCATTCGCCATGCTGAGGCAGAGATGGGCGATCGCGGGCGAGTTCTCGTTCGGGCATCGGGCACCGAACCCGTCATTCGCGTCATGGTGGAAGCAGAAACCACTGAGCTGGTGCAGCAATGGATGCAGTATCTGGTGTCTGCCGTTCAAGACTATGCGGCTGCATAGGATATTCCGTTGTTCAGCGGGATCTCCCTGATTGAATGTGCAGACGAGTCAATTTCTTAATGTGAGATGGGTGATCAAACCCAACAAGATTTATTACACTTTGTAAAATGATTGAGAAGGGTGACGATTCTCAAAAGGGGTCGCCATGATCTTGTCATCGTCGATCATTCTCACCTCGACTCATACACTCAGGGGGTTAGCCCATGACTGCGCAAAATGACACCGTCTTTGAACGCTTTATTGCACCCATCTTTGGGTCACTCATGATGGATCGAGATGCGCTACTCCGCTATCGCAATAGTATTGATTGGGACGCAGAGAGCGATCGCTTTCGGCAGACTGACCTTGAGTATCCAGCCTATTATCAAACCCAAAATTTTCATGGCATTGAGAATGGATATCTAAGCATCGATGCGGCGGTGACCTATGATCCGGTGACTCAATATGCCGTACCGCCAAATGAACAATGGGTGCGTCAAGAGCTTGTGAATCGCATCCGCTGTCGTCCTCAACGCATTCTTGACCTCGGATGTGGCACTGGATCAACGACGCTACTGCTCAAACGTACCTTTCCTGACGCCGAGGTAATCGGGATTGATCTGTCGCCTTACATGCTGGTAGTTGCTGACCAAAAAGCTTACGCCGATGGGATCGCAATTCAGTTCAAACACGGCAACGCAGAGCAAACCGGATTTCCTGATGAATCATTTGATATGGTAACGGCGTCTCTACTATTTCATGAAACCCCTCCCCATATTGCTTGCACCATTCTGCAAGAATGCTGGCGACTCTTGAGAACCGGGGGGGAAGTCCTCATTCTCGATGGCAATCAGTCAGTGTTGCGGCAAACCAACTGGCTGACTGAAATCTTTGAAGAACCATACATCAAAGACTATGCAACGGGCAGCGTCGATGCGTGGATGGGCGGCGCAGGCTTTGGCGAGGTGCGAACCGATCAGGTGTGGTGGGTGCATCAGGTGAGTCGGGGAGTAAAGCCGATTCAAACTCGTGAGCCAGAACGGGTGCGGTTTTCAACGTTTGAAACCGCAGGCAATGAGCAATGGGCAGTGGGATAAATGCTGCAATAGACAATTGCTGCAATAGACAATAACAGAAATATCTGGAGTATCGGTTAGTTTGCAATCTCCGCAGTCGTTATGGTTTTGAAAGCCGTCCTGTTTGACTTTAATGGGGTCATCATCAATGATGAACCGCTTCATCAGATGCTCATCGAAGAGATTCTGATTCAAGAAAACTTGCGCCCCAAGTCAGGAGAATTTCGTGACATATGCCTCGGACGGAGCGATCGCGCCTGCTTGAAAGAACTCTTTCATCGCAGAGGGCGAGTCATGACTGACGACTACTTGAATGAGTTGGTAGATCGCAAGTCTCGCGCCTATCAGCAGAAACTCGATACGATAGAAAAGTTGCCCATCTACTTGGGGTTAGACGATTTTATCTTTCAATTGCGAACTGCCCACATTTTGATGGGGGTGGTGAGCGGGGCGGTGCAATCTGAAATTGAACAGGTATTGAATCGAGCTAAGCTGATGTCGCACTTCTCGGTGATTGTGTCAGGGGATGAACCGATCGCCAGTAAACCTGAGCCCGATGGCTATCTGCTAGCTGTCGAAAGATTGAACCGACGCCATGCCAACCTCAACCTAAAACCAGACGATTGCTTAGCCATTGAAGATACTCCGGCGGGTATTCGGGCGGCAAAGCGGGCAGGAATGTCGGTGGTGGGAGTTGCAAACACGTACCCTTATCACATGATGCAGCGTCAGGCGAATTGGGCAGTGGATTATTTATCTGAGCTGGAGCTGGATCGCATTCGTCGATGGTATGAAGGCAAGAGCGATCGCCAACCGGTTGCCTAATCAATCCCAACGCCGCGGGTGCTAGAATACAAATCTTGAAAGAATTCTGGGGAATTAGCTCAGTTGGTAGAGCGCTAGGATCGCACCCTAGAGGTCAGGGGTTCGACTCCCCTATTCTCCATCAGAACTATATTCTCCATCAGAACTATCGGAACGAATGATCGCTTTTTCGGTGGACTGGGAGGTGGCAACTTGCAAGAATAGACAGCATGGAATTCAACGTTGCACCTATGCAAATGTCATTCAGTCTTCTGCCATCTCCTGCCGACATGGAGCAGGCGTTTTATCAGAAAGACGCAAGCTATGACGGTGTATTTTTTGTCGCTGTGCGGACAACGGGAATCTTCTGCCGTCCGTCGTGCCCATCGCGGCCCAAACGAGAAAACGTCGAGTTTTTTGCCACGATTCGAGACGCCGTCTTTGCGGGATATCGACCCTGTAAGCGGTGTCATCCAACCGAGGTGTATGGAGCGCTGCCCGATTGGGTCGTCGCGCTGACCCAGAAAGTCGAGGCTGCACCCGGCGCGAAAATCACGGCCTCAGACATGCGATTGCTCGGTATTAGTCCTGAGAAGGCGCGACGGTGGTTCAAAGAGTACTATGGAATGACCTTTGCAGAGTGGTGCCGGGGACGGCGTCTGGCAGACGCATTCACGCAAATTCGAGACGGAGCCCAGCTAGATGATGTGGTCTTTGCCAATGGCTATGAATCTCACAGTGGCTTTCGAGACGCCTTTAATAAAACCTTTGGCGTTGCTCCCGGGCAGAGCCCAACCAAGGATTATATTGCTGCTCAGATGGTCGAGACTCCCCTGGGCGTGATGTTGGTGGGTGCGGTTCGTGAAGGAATTTGCCTACTCGAATTTAGCGATCGCCGCATGCTGGAGCGCAACTACGAAACGATTCGCAAACGGTTTGGCTATCCGGTGCTGCCCGTCACCAACGATCCGATTGAGCTCTTGCGCGATGAACTTTCTCGCTATTTTGCTGGGACGCTGACCGACTTTACAGTGCCGTTGATGCCTCGCGGCACGCCTTTTCAAGAAAAAGTTTGGGCAGAGCTGCGGCGCATTCCGCATGGAGACACCATTTCGTATGACGAACTTGCCCAGCGCATCGATCAGCCCACCGCAATGCGAGCAGTAGCGCGAGCCAACGGCATGAATCGGATTACGATTTTGATTCCGTGTCATCGCGTGATTGGCAAAGACGGACAACTGACCGGATATGGCGGCGGCCTGTGGCGTAAACGCCTATTGCTAGAGTTAGAACGCACAGGGACGCTGCCCGGAACCAAACCTAGCTAAGCATTTTAGCGCTCACCTGCCATTCTGACATACTGCTCTCTATAACTCTAGAGCAAGTCTACGCGAAGCATTGCGATAGAGGGGGATCACCAACCGCCGCAGAACCGACTATCAAATCCGCCATCGCCTCAGCAAACAACAAGACCAGCATAGGGCTATATTTGTGATGCGCGACACATCAATTCTCATCCCAACTGCCTACGCTGTCTGGTTGAGTGATTGTCTTTAGGTTCGAATCTATTAAAACAGGAGAATGAATTCATGTGGCATCGTGTGTTGATTGCACTTGTGGTGAGCCTTTTAAGTCTGACCTCTGCACTTATTCCTGCGTCTCCAGCCCAGGCAGCAGGCTGCACGCTAACCGCCATCGTATGGGAAGGCTATACTGATTCATCGTTCACCGAAAAATTTGAACAAGAAACCGGATGTCTTGTCAAGGCAACCTATGCGGGGTCTAGCGACGAAATGTTTGCCAAATTTCGCGCCGGACGCGGACGCACCTATGATTTGATTTCTGCATCAGGAGACATCACCGAAAGGCTTTACCAGGCAGGCTTAGTTCAACCCATTGATACCAACAAATTAGAAAACTTTGATTCGATCTTTCCGTCCTTTCGACGAGGTAAATGGAATACATTTGATGGGCAACCCTATGGAGTGACATTTGCTTGGGGTCCCAATGTACTGCTTTACAACACGGATGAAGTATCCACAACGCCCAAATCGTGGAACATCTTGTTTGACCCTCAATATGCAGGGAAAGTCACAATCCCTGACAACCCGATTACCATTGCTGATGTGGCGCTCTGGTTAGGTAAAGATGATCCGTATAACCTAACTGATGACGATTTAGCAGACGTCAAAGACAAACTGCTTGAACTCCGTCCGAGTATTCGCAAATTTTGGACAACTGCGGGGGAACTGGCAAACCTCTTTCAGTCAGGTGAAGTCGTTTTAGCTCATGCATGGCCTCTCACCTATACTCAATTAGATGAGGCGGGTTTTCCAATTGGTTCGGTGAGTCCAGAACGGAAGCTCACGGGTTGGACAGATTCGTGGATGATTTCCAAAAATTCTCGGAATGTCGATGCCGCTTATCAGTGGATCGATTACATTCTCAGTGGCGATGGGCAAAAAGGGGTAATGGATGTAACCGGATATTCAGGGGCAACTGAGGCGGGTGCTGAGGCGATAGGCCCAGAGAGAGCGAAAGAGCTCTACATGGATGATTTGTCGCTTCATGCAGACATCAATATGTGGCAGAGCGTCAAAGACTATGATAAATGGGTGCAGGTGTGGAACGAAATTCGTAGCTAAACTGCGGCTTACTACTTATAGCCTTACGCGCTCTACCTGAGGGAGCTGATTTATAACAATTCTTCAAAGTAAGGCTACAAATGAACGGGCCAGAATCCTTGCAAGGCTGCTGGCCGTCAATCCAAAATCGCAAATCCAAAATCGAGAATTGGTATTAGGGTCCCTTGCACCGTGAGAGGTCTATACATCCAATCCTGTAGGGCTATAGGACTGTCTTCGAGGGAATGTCAATAAAGAAATGGCAATAAATTAGGGCGCATAGGTATGCGCCCTGGTTGGGTACTGAAGGGTAGACTTAAATCGCACAAAAAATCTCCCTACTTCAGTCCATGAAAACCCTGATTTGAAAGCTGCAGTTCGGCATTAATCGCTAATGCTCGTGCTTCTGCTGCTTCTAGAGGTGAAATGCCGCGAAGTTGATGAAATCGATGCCATTGTTCACGACGACGACTCAAAAGCAGTTGCACAGTGTCTGTAGACATACTGACTTACCTCCCATAACTTTGAACCTATCCGAAAACACCGTTCGTCAGGAGTTTTGGATTTCAAAAACTCTAGCGAGTTTTCGGATAGGCACTTTATCGAAACTTTATATAGATAGCATAGTTTGCGGGGAGGCTGTTGCGCGTCATACTAATGGATCATCTCAGTGAGTGATATGTAAGTCGGCACTACTGGCGTGGCACAGCTAAAATACTGCATTAGTTAGGGTGCCGCTAGCGCAGCGTAACACATCGGGTTCAAGCCACTATCATCAGCGCTAAGGCATTAGAAAATCCGCACGATGAGCGGATAGTGGACGGGTTCATCAGACTTATTGAGCGATCGCACAATGGCCCAAATTGTCAGCCCCCAATGCCAAATAAAGCCCAGTGGAACTAGAAAGAACCCCAGCAAACCTAGCGTGACGAATGACAACACCCCGATAATGACGCTCCAAAACCAAACGTTGAAATGAAAATTGATGGCTTCCTTGGCGTTTGCTTTAACCACCGGATCGTCAGACACCATCAGAATCGCGATTGGCGCACCGATTGCGAGTAGGGTTGTACTTAGGAAGATCGAGCCATGACAGATGGCTGACAATAGCTTTCGTTTATCCGTGTCATACATTCCGCTTTGAACCAAGGCTCTACCCCCCTTTACACTAAAACTTGCATACAACATAGACATCATATCGAATGCGGCAAATTCTAGGCAGGTGAGGAAACCGAATCAGATCCAGGATGCGAACTTGCCTACGCAGAATCAAGCACGGCCAAATGAAAAATGCCATCGCCCTGGTTAACAAGGGGATTCCGGGTATGACCGATGACGATTCCGTTTGAAGGAGCATGAACAGTGGTGCTGCGTTCACCAAACGCATCTGAAATAAATCCCAAGCGCTGCCGTCGAATGACGCGATCGCCCAATTCGATTTCAATATGCAAAATCCCGCTCCGGGATGCCCGAATCCATCGAGTTTTATCCACTTTTACCCCCAAGTCATGATGCTCAAGGGGTTTAGATGGATACATCCCCAAAACCGACATGACGCGCAAAACGCCCTGCACTCCGGTTTGAATTGCATCTGCATCAAAGCGCAGTGCTTCTCCGGCTTCGTAGAGCAAAATTGGAATTCCTCGCTTAGCGGCTGCTTCTCGGAGCGATCCGTCGCGGGTTTCAGCGTGAATCATCAACGGAGCACCGAATGCTTTAGCAACGTGGTAGGTTTCAGGATCGTTAAGATTCGCGCGAATTTGGGGGAGATTGATGCGGTGATGGGAGGCGGTATGGAGGTCGATGCCGTGGGTGCAGTGCGCCACAATTTCGCGCATAAATAGATTGGCAAGCCGTGCGGCGAGCGACCCCCTGGGCGATCCGGGAAATGAGCGGTTTAGATCGCGGCGATCGGGCAAATATCGAGACTGCTCGATAAACCCGAAGACATTCACAATCGGAACGGCGATCAGGGTTCCCTGGAGTCGGCGAGGTTTGACTTGAGAAAGCACCTGGCGAATGATTTCAACGCCATTGATTTCGTCACCATGAATCGCCGCACTCACCCAAAGGCAGGGACCGGGCCGGGTGCCGTTGATGACAGTAACAGGCAACGAAATTGGGGTTTGAGTTGGCAAATGAGCAACCGGAACATCGATTCGCTGCTTCTTGCCGGAGATCACGGTCACTCCGCCAATGGCGATCGCCTCAGCAGGGATTGACGGTATCGCCCCAGAAACATTCGGTTTGCCAGACTGGTTGTTTGATTCCTCACCCATTAGGAACTGCGATGGTGATAACCCGTTAGTTAGTTAGTTTGTTGTATCACCTTTCCAGCGATTTGTCCGATTTTTCTTATTCTCCACGGGCACTGACATCTGAGGGTGTCTCAGAATCATTGATGCGACAATTCCAATCCGTCATTTTGTGAATGACCGCCGACGGAGGACGGCTGAGTTGCTCGATGGAATGAGGCTGAAAGCGCCCCGAAATCCAATATCCAATCAGTCCTGCATATTCTCTTAAGGCGCTAAGCATGTGAGGCTCAAAGGTTAAGTCACCTCCTTGAGGGATGGCATGGGGAATCACCTCAAACCCAACGCTGCGAAAAACAAGGAGCGATCGCAGCATATGTGGCGAATCGGTGACCAGAAGAACGCGCCGAACTCCCTGGGGATAGAGCACGGCAGCCGTAAATAGTCCGTTTTCTTCTGTACTTTGAGAACACCTCTCACCACTCAACGCTGATCTGGGGATGCCTGATTCGTGTAGCAAGTCAACGATTTCTTGCGCATCGCTCATGCCGCTAACAAAAATGTGAGGCGCTCGGTCGTCTTTCCAGAGCTGGATGGCTTCTGCAATTCTTTCGTTTCGGCGCGGCTCTCCCCGCCCCAACACAATAATCGAGTCAACCGTTTCACCCGAATCAGGCGACAAAACCGCCGTTAACCCATAATTTGCTAGCCTGACGGCAGGCGGAGATGTGACCACCAAATATGCCAGCAGTAAACCGGTTACTCCTTTTAGGACATAGTGCTGCCACGATCGCGCTGGCTTAATGAATGGTAGAAGGGTTAAAACCAGCAAAAAGAGCGCGATCAGCGTTGTTGGCTGCGTCAACCAATCAAACAGTTGCCAAATCACAAGAACACAGGCTAACGAGATCGCCACCCACATGAATCGTTGCCGCCAACGCCGCGAATGCAGCAGACCAGCAATTCCAAGCAGATTATCTAACAGCATCACACCACGTGTAGGAGCAAAATCCTGAAGAGTTACATCAGATTTTCTGAATCAAACGTCTTACACGGTTGCAGTCAGCACCGGGCAAATTTCTGGTCTTAGGCTAGCTCCAGTGATGCTGGCTTACTGGGACAGATAGACGATCTTCATTAAAACTTAGTGATTTTGGTGTTCAACAAAAAATTAAGACGAATTAATATTGAATGCGATCGCGATTTTTGCCGGGTGCTGCATTCTTTTCGATAAACTCAATAATTCTGCCTGCAACATCAATTCCTGTCGCCGTTTCGATGCCTTCTAATCCGGGTGATGAGTTGACCTCCATCACCACCGGACCGTGATTGGACCGAAGAATATCAACGCCTGCAACCCTCAAACCCATCGCCTTAGCGGCTCGAATCGCCGTGCTACGTTCTTCAGGCGTCAGCTTGATTTTTTCGGCACTGCCCCCCCGATGAATATTGGATCGAAATTCTCCCGGCGCACCTTGCCGTTTCATCGACGCAATCACCTTCTCGCCCACAATAAAGCAGCGGATATCCATACCCTTGGCTTCTTTGATAAATTCTTGAACGAGAATATTGGCTTCCAACCCTCGAAAGGCTTCAATCACCGACTGAGCTGCCTGACGGGTTTCTGCTAAGACAACCCCAATGCCTTGGGTGCCTTCTAGAAGCTTGATGACCAGAGGCGCGCCTCCCACGATCTCAATCAGACCTTCAATGTCTTTGGTGGAATGGGCAAACCCCGTCACCGGAAGCCCAATGCCTTGTCGGGCAAGAATCTGAAGGCAGCGCAGTTTGTCGCGCGATCGCGAAATCGCCTGCGATTCATTGGCGCTAAAGACACCCATCATCTCAAATTGACGCACAACCGCCGTCCCATAAAACGTCTTCGATGCTCCGATTCGAGGAATCACCGCCTCAAACTCGACGAGGGGTTTGCCCTGATAAATTACCTTGGGTTTATGAGCGGTGATATCCATATAGCAGCGCAGATAGTCAATCACGTGCATCTCATGACCGAGCTGATCGCCAGCTTCTTTAAGCCGTCGAGTTGAGTAAAGCGACGCTTTGCGGGAGAGGATTGCGATTTTCATGACCCTTTCTTCTGACGTTTCAATCGATGACTCTGACCTGGACTTTGAAGATATGAGCGACTGGCATCAATGAGGAAGCGGTCTCGCACGGCTTGCCGACCTAACAACATCCGAAACCCCATTACGTCCCGATTTGTTAAAGTAAGCTCGATTGACCATTCTATGCCGTTGAGTCTAACGGGTGTGAGGACGACGAGTCGCAATTCTGCATGCCCACCCGAATTCCGGACATGCCGCTCATCAAAAATTTCAGCTTCTGCCGCAACGACTCGATGAGTATCTCGCTGATAGGGATGCACCTTAAATCTCACCATCGATTTGCCTTCACATTCGAAGGATTCAATGTCGTAAGCGTGGAGTGCAGAGGAGCGAGCTCCCGTATCAATTTTGGCTTTGATTGTCGAGATATCTAGCTTGGGTAGGGCAATCCATTCTCGCCAGCCAATAATGGGGCGCGATTGATAGTTGAAACAATCGTCTTGGGGAAGATGCGTCTGACTCATTCAACCGTCAATGCTTTAACAGAGATACCGTATCACAGGCGTCTCGCCTTTGTGTGGATTGCGTTGATGCTAACGAAGATTCTGTCTTACCATAGCCGGATTTTTGTGACAGCGATCTTGCCAGAAAAGCACACGTCTACGTCGCCACCTGGATCGCGATCGCGCTCACCATAGCTGCCCACATATTGAATCGTGTCACCGTCTAAATCATAGTCAGTGGGCAGCGGCTGTGTGCAGGCGGAGCACATCACAAGCTCCGGATCAGGATCATCCGGCGTCAAATGAGGCAGATTCACATTCCAGAAAGTTCCAACCTCATACGGTTGAGCCATTAGTTTGTCTATGACCTTTGCCGTCAAACGGGTTGCGATGTCCCAATCAATGGCGCGTCCTCGATGAATGTAGTGAGAAATCGCAATTCCTGGGACGCGCAGATACGCGGCTTCCCGCACCGCCGCAACCGTTCCCGACACGGGCACATCAGCCCCCAAGTTGCCGCCTGCATTAATCCCAGACAACACCCAGGAAGTATCTGGATAAAAACATTTCACTGCAATGCGAGCACAGTCAGCGGGCATAGCGGCGATCGCCACGTCCCCCGTTGAGCGCCGTTCGATTTTGATGGGGCGTCCCGTGGTTAGCTGATGGCTGCATCCTGACTGATGGGTACTGGGCGCAACAATTTTTCCGGCTCCGTTTAACG
Organism: Elainellaceae cyanobacterium; assembly: GCA_051117335.1. Lineage (GTDB taxonomy): Bacteria > Cyanobacteriota > Cyanobacteriia > CAZCXK01 > CAZCXK01 > DBGGTD01. The sequence goes on along the minus strand of JBNPEB010000071.1, from coordinate 49,017 downwards.
CATTTTGAAGGGCACGAATGCCGGGAGCATCAATGCCGTCATCATTGGTGAGAATAATTGTCATACAGACTTAAAAGGGCTGACACTACCATAGCCTAGCGTGCGATTGACCAACCCCTCACTCTCCGACTATGCTCCTTAAGATCCGCTAAGGGATTCGCTTGTAAATAGCCGACCACTAACAATGGCTCTGTACGGGCAAACGGCCGTTTGCCTCTACCCAACTGCTGGGACATTATTTAAACGCTAATCCCTAACCGATACGTCCTCCTTTCGACTATCCAATCCCATATTGTCTATGTCTTTCAGAAAAGAACTCCCCCAACTACTCAAACATAAGCTGTTTTATCAAGGTCGCAAATTTAGCTTCGAAGTTAATCGGCTTCGCCTCCCCAACGGTGCAGAAGGAGATTGGGAATGTGTTCGGCATCCCGGCGGGGCACTCGCCGTTCCTGTCACGCCAGATGGTCAGGTCGTGTTAGTGCGTCAATATCGCTTTGCGGCTCAAGGCCGACTGCTTGAATTTCCAGCCGGAACCGTGGAGCAGCATGAAGAACCAGCCGTCACGATTCAACGAGAAATTGAAGAGGAAACTGGATATCGCGCTCATCAGTGGCGATCGCTCGGGCAGTTCTTTCTTGCTCCCGGCTATTCAGACGAAATTATTTATGCATTTCTAGCCACCGATCTCGAAAAACTCGAAATTCCTCCCGATCAAGATGACGACGAAGATATCGAGGTGGTGTTGATGACTCCTCAGCAGTTAGAAGAGGCTATTTTAGATGGCGAAGCGGTTGACTCTAAGTCTATCTCTGCCCTAGTCTTAGCCCGCTCCTACTTAACTTTCTGACAAATTGTCAAATCGCGCTTGCAGGAACTCTGTCAATAGCTGAACTTTTGCTGACAGGTGACGGTTCACTGGATAGATAACACTAATTACGATCTCAGGAGGATGATAGTCCGGCAGTACGGATTGCAATCTCCCCTCTTGTAGGTCGTGACTGACAATGAACGCGGGCAGCAGGGCAATTCCCAACCCGCACATGGCCGCATCTCTCAGCACCTCTCCATTGTTTGAGCACAGCATGCTGCGAATCGGCACCCGATATTCACCATCAAGACCGTGTAATATCCAGTGATTTCGCGTGGCGAGATAGCCATAGTGCAAACAGGAGTGATTGCGAAGCTCCTCTGGATGATGGGGAGTCCCGTATTTTTGCAGATAGCTTGAGGAGGCACAAAGAATTCGAGGTGCCGGGGCAATCGGGCAGACGATTAAACTTGCCCATTCGGAGGGCTGAGCAATCCGAACCACCACGTCATAGCCCTCTTCGATGGGGTCAACGAACCGATCGTCTAGCGTCAACTGCACTTGCAAATCAGGATAGCGGGTCATGAAATCTGCGACGGCTGAGCCCAAATATAGGGTGCCAAATGACATGGGGGCATTAATCTTTAGAGTCCCTCTGGGTTCTTCATGAAGATTGGAAATCGCACGCTCCGCTTCTTCCAAATCGGCCAAGATTCTGACACACCGCTCATAAAAAGCAAGCCCTGTTTCGGTAGGGCTGACGTGGCGAGTCGTGCGATGGAGCAGTTGAGCACCGAGATTATTTTCGAGCTGAATCACCAATTTACTAACTGCCGACCGCGACAGCTCAAGTTCACGGGCGGCAGCGGCAAATCCGCCCGTCTCGACGACTCGCGTAAAGGCTCGCATACATTCAAATTTATCCATACGGGCGATCGCATTGTAGAAATATGGGAAACAATATGTTTCCATAAAGCTATATTGTATTTTATTTCGACTCAGTCCATACTAAACATATAGCCGTACGCTTTCGCATTAGGACGTTGAACGTGTGGTGATACCAATTCTTCAAGGTAAGGCTACAAATGAATAGGCCAGAACCCTTGCAAGGCTGCTGGCCGTCAATCCAAAATCGCAAATCCAAAATCGAGAATTGGTATGAGTCCCCGCGCTGCGGGATCTGCACACACAATCCTGAGCCCGTAGGGCGGCTATACGTCAAGCGGCTGCTAAACCAGCACGCATTTGGATAAGGAGGTCTATCTCGATGATTACGATTCGTCCCTCCGAGACGCGTGGAGTCGCAAACTTTGGTTGGCTCGATAGTCGACACACGTTCTCATTTGGTCACTATTTCGACCCAGAGCATATGGGCTTTTCAAGCTTGCGGGTCATCAATGAAGATAAAGTTCAGCCCGGTCGCGGTTTTGGCACCCACGGACACCGCGACATGGAAATTATTTCTTACGTGCTTGGTGGCGCGTTAGAACATCAAGACAACATCGGAAATGGTTCGGTCATTCGTCCTGGGGATGTGCAGCGAATGTCTGCGGGCACCGGCATCCAGCACAGCGAACGTAATGCATCGCAGACCGACCCGGTTCACTTCCTGCAAATTTGGATTCTGCCCAATCAGAAAGATCTAGATCCGGGGTACGAGCAAATTCATATCTCCAGTGAGGAAACGCGTGGAACGCTACGCCTGATTGGCTCACAAGAGGGTCGAAATGGCTCGGTTACCATTCATCAAGACGTGAATCTCTACGCGACCCTCCTGAATGATGGCGAAACGCTTAGCTATGCGCTCCCCAATGGACGAGTCGCGTGGGTGCAGGTCGCGCGAGGCGCCATTCAACTCAACGGTCAGCTTGTCTCGGCAGGAGATGGGGTGGCGATCGCCCAAGAAGACACGCTCATTCTCCAAGGTGCGTCCGCTGATGCTGAAGTGTTGCTATTTGATTTAGCAGCCTGATCCTGATTCGTCCTGGTAAAGGGTGATAGGGGCGATCGCGTTAGGACGCTGAACGTGTGTGAGACCCCGCGGCGCGGGGGCTCACCACACAAACCTAAGCCCGTAGGGCTATACAAATTGTTAGAGCGATCGCGCTATCACAGTGACTGCTTTAATTGAGGTCAGAACTGTAACGTGCGATCGCCTCGCGTTCGTTCTAAATAATCCCAGCACAGAATATTACCCATTGCTTGGTACTTCAAAGGAGAATCAATGAGCAAATTAGTTGTCATATATCACAGTGGCTACGGACATACAAAGCTGCAAGCAGAAGCGGTTTACAAAGGAGCCGCAGGCGTGGATAGCATTAACGCAGAACTCTGGACCAGTGAAGAAGCTATCGAACGGCTCGATGATTTAGATGATGCAGATGCCATTATTTTTGGTTGTCCAACCTATATGGGCAATATTTCAGCAGCGATGAAGCAATTTATAGAAGTTGCTGCCAAAAAATGGTTTTCTCTAGCGTGGAAAGACAAAATTGCTGGCGCATTTACAAATTCCAGTTCATTCTCGGGCGATAAGCTCAACACGTTAGTCGGGCTCGTCATCAACGCCATGCAGCATGGCATGATTTATGTCGGAACTGCGATGATGCCAGCTGCATCCGATCCTGATTCTATGAATACTGAACAGGGCCCAGGACCTAACGTTCTCAATCGCGTTGGTTCGTTTACAGGGCCAATGGCAACCAGTTTTCAGGTTGACCCGCCCAACGCTCCTCCCGCGGGAGACTTGGCAACTGCTGAAGCCTACGGTAAGCGAGTTGCAGAAATTACCTTACAGTTTATTCGAGGCCGCTCTGCCTAGTCATTCATCTTTATCTGTGCAGAAAAAGCCGCTCTGCAACGCGGTTTGCAGAGCGGCATCAAGATTGAACTCGTCAACTATGTATTCCTATTGGCGGAGTATTGCCGTTTCAACACTGCACCCTTCAAAATGACGCAAGATAGATCGGCTCAGCACCTTAAACGGCAACAATCCTGTTGATCCATACCACATGCTAGATCGTGCCAGATCGACATAGTTGACGACACGATTGGGTCTAAGGTTCAGTACGCAGCGTTTGAGGTTGAAGATATGCAACCATTTGTTCAAGACCACGCTGAATACGCCGCGTTACCGTCATAGGGCTGACACCAATTCGCTCAGCGACTTCCTTGCGAGACATGTCACTGAAGAATACAAATTCGATAGCGGCTCTGGTTTTGTCCTCAAGCTGGTTTAGAGCCCGTTGGAGAAGCTGTCGATCTTCTTCTAACCATTGCAGGGTTTGATAATTGGCATCCGTCAACGTATCGCCTAATGTAATAGGAGAGTCGATTTGATGACACACGGTTGCATCGAGGCTTAGAGTCAAACGGTTGCGAACGGCTAGTTTGATTTCTCGCCATTCATCTTGAGAGATTCCCATTTCGTCGGCGACCTCTCGATCCGTTGGCTGACGACCCAGATCCTTTGAAAGCTGGATTCGAACTTTTTGCCCCTCTTTTTGGAGGTCTTGCCAACGACGAGGCACTTTAACGGCACTGCCGCGATCGCGCAAGAAGTGAAGCATTTCACCGCGAATATAAGGCACTGCAAATGAGCTGAACGCGCACCCTTGGCCGGGGTTAAACCGCTCAATGGCCCGAATTAAGCCAATATACCCAATTTGCTCTAGGTCTTCGTAGGGCTCAACACACTGATGGCTCACGCGGTGAGCGATTTTGCGAACTAAGCCTGCATTCATTCGAACTAACTGATTACGAACTTTGAGAGAAGGATTTTGATGGTAGGCCATCAATAATTCCATGCTGTGCGAACGGAGAGAAGATTTAGTTGCCGTCATCTGAAAAACACCTTGCGTCAGAGTTAGGCTTATTCTCCTTAGAATGACCTAGTGCATACCATCGTTATTTCACGGGAATAGATAAAGGAGTTTGCGTAAGTATCAGCATAAATACCGAACTCTTCATCTCATTACCCGTAAATTCCATTGGCATTGTGTCTGCAATTAAGCCACAGACTCAGGGACATAAAAGCGATTTGGAAAGGCTAGACGGCTATCTGACGTTGGCTCATCGGAAAACAATCAAACGTAACGTAACTGATACAAATGGTGAAAATCGCGGTTTGAACCACCAGATCCTTTCCTGAGGGCACCTGCTACCATACCTGCAGACTCAGAATTAGTAATTTCGTTATCGATAGTTCTGTAGTTCTGTTGAGTAGAATAAGATGAGTGAAGAGTAGAGTCGATTGATTAAATTGCTATGCCTACTATGGAAACAACAGACCTCAAGCGCGAGGTAGATTTGTTGTCGGAGCGCCTGGGTAAAACCCAGGACTATCTTTGACGTTCCGGCATTGAGCGCAAAAATTCGTGATTTAGAACAAGTGGCTGCTCAGCCTGAGCTTTGGGATGACCAAATCAGAGCGCAGCGTACGCTTCAAAACCTCAATGACTTGAAAACGAGTTTGCAGCAATTTGAGCAGTGGAATGCTCGGCTAGACGATATGAAAGCCATTTTAGAATTGCTAGAACTCGACGAGGATGAGGCTCTGATTCAAGAAGCAGAGGTCAATTTAGCTCATCTCAATCGAGCGCTTGACCAGTGGGAAACTCAGCAACTATTGTCAGGCCCGTACGATCAGGGAGGAGCGGTTTTAGCCATCAATGCTGGAGCGGGGGGCACGGATGCTCAAGACTGGGCGGAAATGCTGCTCCGGATGTATACTCGCTGGGCAGAACGAGAAGGCTATACCGTTCATTTAGCTGAACTCTCCGAGGGAGATGAAGCCGGAATTAAGTCAGCCACGCTTGAGATCGAGGGAAAGTATGCGTATGGATACCTCAAGGCTGAAAAGGGAACTCATCGTCTCGTGAGAATTTCGCCCTTCAACGCCAACGGGAAGCGGCAAACTAGTTTTGCTGGCGTTGAGGTGATGCCTGTTTTAGATAGCTCTGTTGAGCTTGATATTCCAGAGAAGGATCTAGAAGTTACCACCTCTCGCTCTGGCGGAAAAGGCGGACAAAACGTGAACAAAGTTGAAACGGCTGTGCGTGTGGTTCACATTCCAACCGGCATTGCAGTTCGGTGTACTCAAGAGCGATCGCAGCTACAAAACAAGGAAAAGGCGCTAGCGCTTCTTAAAGCGAAGCTACTCGTGATTGCCCAAGAACAGCGCGCCCAAGAAATTGCCGATATCCGGGGCGACATGGTTGAAGCGGCTTGGGGAAACCAAATTCGCAACTACGTGTTCCATCCGTATCAGATGGTGAAGGATTTGCGAACCGGGATGGAAACGACTGCCGTCGATGATGTCATGGATGGTGAGTTAGACGCCTTTATCCAGAGCTCCTTGCGCCAAGAAAATCAGCTTATTGAGGCGGGCGATCGCGTTTAACGAGTTGCGGCAATTAGCTTCACTAGGTCAACCGTCGGACGGACATCATGAGTCCGGATGAGGGTGGCCCCGCGAAGCACCGCAACTGCGGTAGCCCCTAAGGTGCCATACAGTCGTTCTGTCAGAGGCAGGGGGGATTGAGTCGCTCCTAATACAGCCCCGATGGTGCTTTTGCGAGAAATCCCGACCAAGACAGGATACCCTAGATCCACAAATGTCTGGGTTTCGCGAATCAGCTGGAGATTTTCAGACACAGATTTGCCGAATCCAAATCCCGGATCGGTAATGACGTGCCGAACTCCAGCCTGTTGAGCGAGTTGAATCGATTCTTGAAGGGACGATTTGACCGCCTCCACAACGTTGGTGTAATGATGCTCATGTGGCATGGCCCCTGGACGACCTAGCGAGTGCATCACGATTAACGGGACTCCGTGTCGAGCGGCGACGTGAGCCGTTTCTGGGAAAATCCGCAATCCAGTGATGTCATTAATCAGATGGGCCCCTGCTTCAAGCGACGCTTGAGCTACTTGAGGCTTATAGGTATCCACAGAAATGAGCAGGTCTGGAAAGCGACGGGCGATCGCCTCAATGACGGGGATCACTCGCTTTAACTCGTTGTCTACTGAAACAGGCTCAGCACCTGATCCATACGTCGCTCCTTTTGGACGAGACGACTCTCCTCCGATGTCAAGAATGGCGGCTCCTTCGGACACCATGATGTCTGCTCGATGGAGCGCGGCGTCTGGGTGTAGATACTGCCCACCATCTGAAAATGAGTCAGGGGTGACATTCAAAATCCCCATGATGTGGGCACCCTCATGGATGCCAGGGCGGCAGTCGAGAGTGCGGCCTCGACACTCTAGAATAAAGCGATCGCCCGGAATCGGCTGAGTAGACACTCCCATTCACCCACCAAATTTCTCTCAGTACTGAAGAAATTAAAGTCGAAAATGGGAGCCTTGAGAAGTCTCAAAATTTCTGAATGGGCGCTATTATCGGGCTCCAATATTAATCACGGGCGAAATTGTCATTGGGTCGACGGCAACCCACCCGTCCGTGCCGAGTTGATGCACTTCAAAATGAAGGTGAGGTCCGGTTGAGTTACCGGTGCTGCCAACCCAGCCAATTACAGCGCCTTGTTCAACCCAAGCCCCAGGCTGCACGGCAATTTCTGATAAATGAGCATACAGATTTCGCTGCCCGACGTCCCCATTTTCAATCACCACCGTCAGCCCATAGCCATCTTGATAGCCACTTGTTTCCACCTGACCCGGCAGCGCTGCTAACACGGGAGTTCCCGTAGGAGCACCAAAATCAATCCCAAAATGGAATCGGCGTGTTCCTGAAATGGGATGAATCCGCCAGCCAAACAGAGAGGTGATTGGAGCGGGAATTGAAAGCGGAAAAATCATCTCTAATGTTCCAGACTGACCTTGCCCAATGCGAGGCATCCACTGGTAGCTGAAGAAATTATCAGGAATATCTGAGATCGAGAGAGAACGTTCATCACAGTCAGAACGGGTATTCAGTTCTGCTAAATCTGATGCAGGAATAAGATTATCGGTCGATGCGGATGAAACCAAAATCGAGGGAGCTTGTTGCCCGATTCCGTCAAGGAACGTGCTGCCAACGGAGAATTGATTTGACTGTGCCAAGGTGGTGGGAGGCTGTTGCCCAATTCCAGGAGTCGAGAAGAGGCGATCGCGCGGGTTAGAGTCTTCTCGGCAAATATAGCGAGACGGCTGTCTCTCTACACCAGCCCCGACCCTATTTCGTCGAGACGCCGCCTCCCATCGGGATGCCGATGGGCGATCGCCAGTCGTACGGGGGGATGGTTGTGAAACCCTTGATGGAATCGGTTCTTGCCCATTCAGCATCGCTAATAATTCGTCACGATTCTCAGGTGAGAGCGCTGGATTTTGAGCAATGGTTTGCGCTGCTTGTCGTTGACCGCTCCGAATGTATCGGGTCGCTGTCTCCATCAGCGTTTGCCGAAGCCGTTCTTCTCGCTCGTTGCGATCTTGCTCAACAATCTGAGCCAGTTTGTCTTCAAGCCGCTGCCTAGATAATTCGAGCGCAGTATCCCGTGTTTGATCGTTTGGCGTGTCGACTGGAATATCAATCGATTGGGGACTAGTTTGTGAATTGGGCGAGTCAGAGGGCGAGTGATCGGGGGGTAACGTTGGGGGGGCAGAGGGCTGAGACTGTTGAGGTGAGCTAGGGTCAGAATTAGAGGGCAAATTGAGGGGTAGCGAGTCGCTAGTTGGAATGTGGATATCCGAAGAGATCTGGGCATCGCTCAATTCACCATTTGCCTGATGCCGAAGTATCTGCAAATCAGAGTCAAAGAACTGCTGATTTGAAACCACTTCTGGAGGCGTGACGGTGCGAACCGGAGTTAAGCTTAATTTTGATGTTTTGGCGGTTTCCGTCGTCAGGAGTTCAGGACCTGGCTCTGCCTGACTTGGGTTAATGAGTAGCCCATTCATGGCAGCCGAGGTGAATGCTGCGGTGGTTAGGACATGGCCGGTTGGTTTGAGGAAGCACTTGAATGTGTTCATGAACTGGAATCGGTATCGGGTAATGGGGACAACGCATCTCGAGACTCCCCACACGATTACAGATTCCTTATCTGTTCATCAGGACGAAACGCGGAATCCTCATGTTAGACTTGGCACCCAGCTTTGAACCCGCCTCTAGCAAGCTACCACTCGCAATGACTCGGCACGGGCAAACGGCCGTTTGCCCCTAGCTACCTGTCAGGACATTAATTTAAATGCTGTTCCCTAAATCAGCGAGATCTTTGGGAACGCCAGCGGTCAAAATTTCGTGACCATCCGCTGTGATCACGACATCATCTTCGATGCGGATGCCGATTCCACGCCATCGCTCATCGACCTCGGGCTGTCCCTCAGCCGGTTGAATGGTGGGGCTGATATAGATGCCCGGTTCAACGGTAAACACTTGATTTTGCTCTAGTAAATGAGCCGTTTCGCCATGCTGATAAACGCCGACATCATGGACATCAAGACCCAGCCAGTGGCCGGTGCGATGCATATAAAACGGCTTATATTTCTCCTCTTTGATGATGTCGTCGGCATCTCCCTGCAATAGTCCCAAGGCTAGTAAGCCATCAACGATGACCTTCACGGCGGTCTCATGCATCTGGCTATAGGGGTTGCCGGGTTGTGCTTGGGCGATCGCCTGTCGCTGCGCCTCTAAGACAATTTCATAGATCGCCTGTTGCTCAGCCGTAAATTTGCCATTCACTGGAAACGTGCGCGTAATGTCAGCGTTGTAGTAGTCGCATGCACAACCCGCATCGATCAACAGCAGGTCACCATCACGTAATTGCTGTTGATTTTCGGTGTAGTGCAGAATGCACGCATTATCCCCTGAGGCGACAATCGTCGGGTAGGCGAAGCCCATGCCGCCTCGTAGTCGAAAGATATGCTCGATTTCTGCCTGCACTTCATATTCATAGCGCCCCGGTTGAGCAAATTCCATTGCCCGCAGGTGAGCTTCGACTGAAATTGCGGCGGCCTTTCGCATCATTTCCAGCTCAGTCGGACTCTTAATCTGACGCATCGCATGCAGAATCGGACCTGGATCTTCAACGGCAATTGGCCCTGTTCCTCGTTTGGGATAGGTCGCCATGAGCCGCTGCCAGTGTTTTAACAGCGTGTCGTTAAAGGCGCGATCGCGCCCAAAGTGGTAGTAGATTCGATCGGCCTTTTCGAGATACTGAGGCAGTTTTTCATCGAGTTCATGAATGGGATACACCTCATCTGCCCCGAAGTATTCTTTTGCGGTTTCGACCCCAATCCGGCGACCACTCCACGTTTCTTTTTCTGGATCATTGGGGCGTACAAACAGCACAAACTGGTGCTCATCGTGATGCGGTGCTAACACTGCCACCGCTTCCGGCTCATTGAGCCCGGTGAGATAATACAGATCGCTCTCTTGCCGAAAATTGTAGTCAACATCTCGATGCATCACAGACATCAAAGCACTAGGAAACACCGCAGTGCCATGCCCAATCTTTGCCATGAATAGCTCGCGCCGCTGCCGATATTCGTCTCGCATCATATCTTCAGGTCTTTTTGGAATGGTTCAACACTACTGATCTAGCATGACGTTTAGTATTGATGTCGTTCGCTAAAACCCGTAACTTAGTACTTCAATTTTTGAACCACTTTCGGGCAAATCGTTGGGGCTGAGCGTCATGGTGTCGCCGTTGCGCCGCTGGATTGGCGTTCCATCCATGAGGGTCAAAAATTGGTCGAGCGGAACGATATCACACGCATCGGCATCTGCTGCCTGAGTGCGATAGTGGGTTGGGATGATCAGTCGAGGGTTGAGAGTCTGAATGGCAGATTTGGCTTCGTCAGGGCCGTATGCCTTAGGGCCGTTTCCAACGGGAATGAGTGCGACATCGGGACGCCCGATGAGAATTTGCTGTTCTACCGTGATGGGAGCCGCCGCGCCTCCCATATGGAGAATATTGAGCCCGCCTTGATTCCATTGCCACATCACGTTGGTGCCAAATCGGCGTCCTTGATTGCGATCGTGATCCGTTGCGATCCCCTGGACTTGCATCCCGTTAAACTGATAGACGCCTGCATCAGCCAACAACCGAGGATTGCCCGGAAGCCCTTCGACCACGCCTTCATCGAGCAATCGACTGCTAATCATCACTAGGTCAGCAGACACTCGCGGAGGGCGATATCCCTCAGTGCAGCCAATTGCGCGAAACGGGTTGACCAAGATGCGACGCCCATTTCCTGAGAAGAGAAAACAGGTGTGTCCTAGCCACTGAATGGAAACAGACTGCCCCGTTTGAGCTTGGGAACCTTGAAAACTCGAGCTGATGCCGAGTCCTAATGCTGCAAGGAAGCCCGTTCCGGCATATCGAATTAGATGTCGCCGCTTCATCTTCGTCCTCTTAACTCACGTCTTTGCGATGGATGCTTGATCTAGATGCTTAAACCGCTAGGATTTTCCAAATTAGCACTTTTAAGCTTACAGTGATTTGTGATATCAATTCACGGGTTCGCAGGGTTCGTCAGCATTTGAGAACTCCGAGGCCAACGGACAGATTCGCAGATGATTGTCAGGTCTGTGGTGCACTTGAGGATTCTAAACCGTGCTGCTTATTTTTACCGATCTAGATGGTACTCTTCTTAATCCCGATGATTACCAATATGAGCCTGCCCTTCCTGTTTTGGGGCGACTGAAAGACCACAGAGTCCCGGTGATTGCGGTTACGAGTAAGACCCGTCGAGAGGTGGAAGCCTTGTATCAGGTGCTTGAGCTACGAGCCCCGTTTATCACTGAAAACGGCAGCGGGGTGTTTATCCCGATGGGCGATCGCCGCTTTGTGCTACCCGATACGGAGATTTGGAACGATTATCATCTGCTGCGGTTGGGCTGCACCTATGACGACGCACGCAACGGACTGCAAACAATTTCTGCCAAATTAGGAGCATCGCTGAGCGGGTTTGGCGATCTGAGCGTGGATGAGATTATTCAACGAACGGGGCTTGCAGCAGACGATGCCAAACTCGCAAAAACCAGAGATTTTACCGAGCCTTTTGTCACGCCTCAAACAATTCCATCTGATCAGCTTGCAGATGCGATTCAAGCAGCCGGGTTTCAAGTGGTGAGGGGCGATCGCTTCTCTCATTTAATCGGAAAACAGGCGGGTAAGGGCACCGCATCGCGGCTCCTCATCCAAGCCTATCAAACCGCGAATCCGGGGCGATCATTGACCACAATTGGCCTGGGAAATAGCCCCAATGATCGCGACATGCTTGAGGTTGTTGATATTCCCATTGTGGTGCCGGGGCACAACGGGCCTCATCCAGGGTTAGTGGGATCTGGGTGGCAGGTTGCCCCTGCGGTCGGATCCCAGGGATGGGCGATCGCCGTAAATGACTGGTGCGATCGCCTGCTAAATGAGTCTGCCGAATAATCAAGTTAAGTGAATCAATTTAACAGCCACTTTAGCCCAAACACGTCAATCCGCCTCAACACCTAGTACCCTATTTAAATGCAGATCTCGAACTAGAACGACATACAAACCATGGCGGAGCGTCCAATCAAAAAATCTGAGCGTGAGGCAATGGCGAAATCTGGCGATGCGGCCAGCCCTTCGCAGTCTTCAGAATCACGTCCCAAACCTCAGCTTCGCCGCGAGAAAGATCGCGACGGAGAACCCAAAGATGGAGATAGAGATAGAGATAGAGATAGAGACAGAGACAGAGACAGAGACAGAGACAGGAATCGAAAAAAAGGAAAGAAAAAGGGCAATCGACGCGGTGAGGAAGAATCTAAACCCCCCGTTTCCCCGGCATTGATGCGGGGGCCTAAGCCGACAAAACCCAAACCTCCTGCAGCAGAAGCGCCAGTAGAGGAAACAGCAGAATCATCGAATAGTGAGTCAGCTTCGGATGCGGCAGAATCAGACGCCTCAGATTCAAGCCCAGAGCAGCCTGAGACATAACTGTGTCTACCTGAATCTAAGTCTAATTATGTGATGATCATCGAGGCGGGATGATCTCCGGATCAACATCGGATGAGTGGGAGGATGGGCACATCAGAACTATTGGCAGACCAAACGCGAATCATTGATTATCTGCGATCGCCCGATGCAATTCGAGAGCGCTGTGGTGTGCTCTTTGAGATGGCGCGTAATCATCAGCTTCAACACTTTGACTACGATGCGGGTCAGCTTAATCAGGTCGCAGACTATGTGATTGAGGTCATCCAGGAGAATTATCCTGACCTAGACATTCCGTTTCACAGTCGCTGGCGGCACTTTGAATCAGGTGGGATTCCTCGTGTCGCTCATCTGGAAAACCATTTAACAGAGTTGAGCGCTCTCGAAATCGCTCGCATCAAGTTCGACCTAGCGATTGTCAGCGTCTTGCTAGATGCGGGGGCAGGTGCCGAATGGCGATACATCGAGCCAGAAACACAGCGGGTCGTTCAGCGCTCTGAAGGACTTGCCGTAGCCAGCTTTCATATGTTTTGCCAAGGACTGTTTTCTAGCAATCCGGATTACCCGTTTCAGGTCGATGGCACGGGGCTGCAACAGTTGACCCAATCACAGCTAGCAAACGGGTTTCAAGCGACTGACCAAAATCCACTGGTTGGCATCGGCGAACGACTAAATCTTTTGCATCAACTCGGCCATACCCTACATCAACGTCCCGATTTATTTGGAGAATCATCCCCGCGTCTAGGAAATTTGGCAGACTATTTGCGATCGCACGCCGTTGACCAAAGTCTCCCTGCCCGCGATGTCCTCCGCGCTATTTTGGATGGCTTCAGCGATATCTGGTCAGGCAGACTGCAATTGTTTGGCATCAATTTAGGAGACGTGTGGGCGCATCCGGCTCTGTCCGATGCAGAACCAGGCAGTAATCTGGTGCCGTTTCATAAACTCTCGCAGTGGTTAACCTATTCGCTGCTTGAGCCGCTCCAAGACAGCGGAATTCAGATTACCCACTTAGACGATTTGACCGGCTTGCCCGAATACCGCAACGGCGGGCTGTGCATTGATTTAGGACTGATTCAGCCCAAGCACGAGGGGATCATTGGCAATCTCTATCGTCCTGAGTCGGAGGTGATTGTTGAGTGGCGATCGCTCACGGTGATTGCTTTAGATGCGATCGCGGATGTAATCCGGCAAAAACTAAATCTCAGTGCAAACGAGCTGCCCTTAGTAAAAGTTTTACAAGGCGGCACCTGGAGTGCAGGGCGAAAAATTGCAGCGCACCGTCGTCCTGGCGGCATTCCACCCGTTCAACTCGACAGTGATGGCACCGTGTTTTAAGTCGTCTTAGGTTAATTTTCTGTTAGAGATTTCACTACCATGCGGTTTTGACCCCATAGCCCTGTAAAAGATAAAAGAATGAACGTCGAATATTCTCTCGACGGAATCTTTTGGGAGCACCCATGCCAGTTCAGTCAGACCGTCCACCGATTCATCACAATGGCCATATCCCACCTTATCCGGTTCCTGTCGCATTCGGGGCACCCAGTCCGGAGTCGGACGATTTAAACCTCGTTCATCTGCTACACGTTGCTCGGCGTCGGGGGTGGATTATTGCTGGGGTTGCAGCAGTTGTCACCGCTGGTATCTGGGGATGGACACTCACCCGGACTCCCATTTATCGGGGTGAGTTTCGGGTGTTAATTGAGTCGGCTAATGAGACTGACCGTTCTCAGCAACTGTTGATAGATGAACAAATTGGGCTCCAGTCAACGGTTGATTATGACACTCAAATCGAAGTGTTACTCAGCCCAGTGCTACTGAAGCCCATTGCTGAAAATCTTCAGGCGGCGTATCCCGATCTGGATGCGCCGTCTCTCGCAACCCACTTGTCGATTATTCGCCTGCGAGAAACCAAGGTTTTGGCAGTCAGCTATCGAGACCCTGACTCGGAGAAAATTCGCGCGGTTTTAAGCGAGGTTGCCCAGCAGTATTTGGATTACAGCTTTGATCAGCAACGAACCAGCCTTCAAAACGGCATTCAGTTTGTCAATGATCAGCTTCCCGACTTGCAAGACCGGGTGACCAATTTGCAAATTCGGTTAGAGCGGTTTCGTCAGGAATATAGCATCCTAGACCCTGAATTACGGGGAGATGAGCTTTCTACCTTACTCAGTTCTGTGGAGGGGCAGCAGCAAGACCTCCAAGCCGAACTGACCGAGGCGCGATCGCTCTATGCTAATCTACAGAGTCAGCTTGGATATTCACCGGATGAAGCGCTTGCGGCCTCTTCATTAAGCGAGTCATCCCGATATCAAGCACTGCTTAACCAGATTCAAGAAATTGAGGCTCAGATTGCGAGTGAATCGGCTCGATTTCAGCCCGATAGTCCCCAAATTCAGGCATTGGAAGAGCAGCGCGATAATCTGCTGCCCCTGTTAACTCAAGAGGCGAACCGCATTTTGGGCGATCGCCTCACCGCGCCCATCGATGCCCAACTGACTGCAACCTCAATTGATTTGAGCCGTCAGCTGATCAATGCGGCCAATCAGGTTCAAATGCTAGAAGCTCGCAACCGAGCCTTGTCGCGCGTTGAGCAAGATCTGAAGCAAGAATTTGATTTGGTTCCGGCGTTGGCTCGCCAGTATACCGATCTGCAACGCGAACTTGAGATTGCGACCGAAAGCCTTAATCGCTTTTTGGCAACCCGTGAGACTTTGCAAATTGATGCCGCGCAAAAGTCGGTGCCCTGGGAGCTGATTTCAGACCCGTCCGTTTCTCAAAATCCAATTTCTCCGAATGTGCCTCGAAATTTGATGCTGGGGGCGATCGCCGGACTACTTGCAGGCACGACAGCGGCGCTGCTCATCGAAAAATTGGACGATGTGTTTCATTCCCCTGAAGACCTGAAGGCGTTTACAAAATTGCCGATTCTGGGGGTTATTCCATTTTTGGCGGCTCTTCAAAACGAGCAGTCGACTCAGGCGCTTGCAAAGCTTCTACATGCCGCGGGTTCTAGATCGGCGGCTCCTCAACAATCAAGCGTTTCGCCGAACCACGCCGGAGATTTTCGAACCGCCCTATTTTCCGAGTCGTTTCGCTCGCTTTATACCAATATCCGGTTTCTCGGTGCCGATCGCCCGATTCAATCGCTGGTGATTAGCTCAGCCATTCCATCTGAAGGAAAATCAACGATTGCCTTTAATTTGGCGAAGGCAGCCGCCACGCTTGGGCATCGGGTGCTGTTAGTGGATGCTGACTTGCGATCGCCCAAACACCATGACCGCTTACATTTGCCTAATGGTAGAGGATTGAGTAATGCAATTACCGATCAGATGGCTCTCAATCAAGCGATTCAGCGATCGCAGGTGGATGACAATCTGTTTGTGATGACAGCAGGGCCAGTGCCCCCCGATCCGGTGAAATTGCTGTCATCTCAGCGAATGAAACATCTCATCGACCAGGTCACCCATCATTTTGACCTCGTTATTTATGACACGCCCCCGCTGCTAGGATTTGCCGATAGCAGCGTATTAGCCGCCAATACAGACGGCATGGCGTTAGTAGTTGGCTTGGGGCAAACCGATCGCACTGCACTGTCGCGAGCACTAGACGAACTCAAGATGACGCCGGGAACAGTACTGGGCGTCATTGCCAATGGCATAAAGTCTCATACGACTCGCAGCTATGGATATTATCGGTACTATCAGCACTACTATTCTCGCACCCCATCATCTCACTCCAATGGTCGGGTGACTGAGGCGCTGTCGACTCAGAATGGGCGATCTCAGAATGGGCGATCGCCCCATCCGCCAAGCCCGGTTCATACCCTAGCGAGATCGACGTCTCCCATGGTTTCGCCTCCCGATGGCACCGCTCCTTCTAATGATTTTGTAGCGACCTTAAATGCCTCTCCGCTTTCATGGACTGAATCCCCCTGGTTATGGTGGGTTGCAGGGCTTGGGGTCGCTGCTGTATTTGGCATTGCTGGATGGATGGTATACACCCGTTGGATTGGGACTGCATCCATGCCAGCGGCTAGAGAATCCTCAGAGGCGATCGCTCCCGATAGATCTCCTGACGCAAATGACGGCAATGCTCCGCAAATTCGCCCAGCCACAGTAGACGATCCGTTCGCAGAAGCAGTCCGAATTGCCCAGGAAGCCGTTTCAGAAGGAGAGATCGCTCAAAGTTCGGAAGACTGGTATGTTTTGGCGGTGCAGTGGAAACAAGCCTCTGAACTCATGGCATCTGTCTCGAACGATGACCCGCGATATGATGTGGCTCAAGATCGAATGGAGCAGTACCGCCAAAATAGTGAGTTTGCTTACCAAAAAGCGGAAGTGGCTGCCAACTAGGATATCCTGTAGAAATCAACCCGCCTTATGCCCGTTTTCGATTTTGAATCTTCGATTTTGGATTCACAGGCATAGATGCTGATCCGAACGCTAAACATATCCCCCGCGGCATGAGGGTTCTCCCCACGCTCAACGTCCTAACGTGAGAGCGTAAGGCTGTATGGGCAGATAGAAAAGCGGTACGTGAATTCATCAGAGAAATTTCTGAACGTTAGAACTGATGCAACACTCAACAGCAAACCCCTGTGGCAAAATGAATGGGTTATGAGCACAGTTTGATAGCCACGTCACGAATTTCTAAGGTTTCTTATGGCTAAATTCGTATTTGTTACAGGTGGAGTCGTTTCAAGTATTGGAAAAGGTATCGTTGCAGCGAGTCTAGGTCGGTTGCTGAAATCGAGAGATTATTCGGTATCAATTCTAAAGCTCGATCCCTATATTAATGTTGACCCTGGCACCATGAGCCCATTTCAGCACGGCGAGGTCTTCGTCACTGAAGATGGGGCTGAGACTGACCTTGACTTGGGGCACTATGAGCGATTTACCGATACGTCAATGTCAAGGCTCAACAGTGTTACAACCGGCTCAATTTATCAAGCGGTACTCAACAAAGAGCGTCGGGGCGATTATATGGGCGGCACGGTGCAGGTCATTCCTCACATCACCAACGAGATCAAAGAACGAATCTTGCGCGTCGCTCAAAACACTAATCCCGATGTCGTGATCACCGAAATCGGCGGAACTGTCGGCGACATCGAATCGCTGCCGTTTTTGGAGGCCATTCGCCAGTTTCGTAAAGAAGTGGGTCGGCAAAACGTCCTTTACATGCACGTCACGCTCGTCCCTTGGATTTCATCGGCAGGCGAGATGAAAACTAAGCCGACCCAACATTCGGTCAAAGAATTGCGATCGATCGGGATTCAGCCTGATATCTTGGTCTGTCGGTGCGATCGCCCCCTCCAAGCAGGGCTCAAAGAAAAGCTCTCCGAATTTTGTGATGTGCCCGTTGAGTGCGTGGTCACCTCTCAAGACGCTGGCAGCATCTACGAAGTGCCCCTCAATCTAGAGAGAGAAGGCTTAGCCCATCAAGCCTTGAGCTTACTCAATTTAGAGGTGCGCCAGCCTGATTTAGAGCACTGGCAGACGTTAGTGGAGCGGCTATATCGTCCCGATCGCCCCTTTGAGGTGGCGATCGTCGGCAAATATGTCCGTCTCAGCGACGCATATCTTTCGGTCAACGAGGCCCTCAAACATGCCGCCGTAGCAGCCGGAGGCGATCTCAAACTCCGCTGGGTCAATTCTGAAGATATTGAAGAGCAGGGTGCGGCTCATCTGCTGGATGGCGTCGACGGCATTATCGTGCCGGGAGGCTTTGGCACGCGTGGCATCGAAGGAAAAATTCAAGCGGTTGAATATGCCCGCGTCCGTCGCACCCCCTATCTAGGGCTGTGTTTGGGGATGCAGTGTGCTGTGATTGAGTGGGCGCGAAATGTTGCCCAGCTCGACAAGGCGAATAGCTCAGAATTTGACCCAGAGTCGCCCAATCCAGTGATTCATCTGCTTCCAGAACAGCAAGACGTCGTAGACTTAGGCGGCACGATGCGCTTGGGGCTCTATGCGTGCCGAATTGCTCCCAACACCCTCGCCTCGCAGCTTTACCAGAATGAAGTCATTTATGAACGGCATCGGCATCGATATGAATTTAATAATGCATTCCGTAATTTATTCTTAGAAACGGGATATGTCATTAGTGGGGCGTCGCCGGATAGCCGACTGGTAGAAATCATCGAATATCCTGATCATCCCTTCTTTATTGCCAGCCAGTTTCACCCTGAGTTTCAGTCTCGTCCTAGCAAACCCCATCCGCTGTTTGCGGGGCTTGTCAAGGCGGCGATCGCCCACACCAATCCATCCATCCTCGTCCAAGAACCGTCGCTTAGCGCCAACTAACACGTTGTCTTGATTGGTTATTTCTACAGATTATGCTGATCCACCGATTCTCAAGCTTGGGACTTATTCTGACGGCAGGGCTGCTTTTGAGTGGATGCGGTTCTCAATCGAGTCCTCCGATTGGCAAGCTCACCATCGGTATCGTCAGCTATGATTCTGGAGAACGCACTGTCGAGCAGTATCAGCAGTTTAAGGACTATTTAGCTCAGCAAACGCAGACTGTCGTTGAGCTTGAACCGGCCTTTAATGAGCTGCAAGCCGTTGAGCAGATTCAAAAGCAAAATGAATGGTCCATCGTGTTTGCGCCACCGGGTTTGGCGGCGATCGCCATTTCAGACGCACACTATATTCCCATCTTCCCAATTCAAGGTATCCCCAATCTGCGATCGGTGCTAGTGGTGCAGGAGGACAGCGAGATTGAATCCATCGGAGATTTAGCCAATACGGTGATTGCACTGGGCGAACCCGGCTCAGCAACCGGATATTATTTGCCGCTCTACGATCTCTACGGGCTGACGCTGCAAGAGGTGCGATTTGCCCCCACACCCCGCACCGTCTTAGAGTGGATTAGTGATGGGGAGGTAGTGGCTGGGGCGATCGCCGAACCTGAATTTCAACGATACAAAAATGAATTTCCGGACACCGATTTTCGCATTCTTCACACCAGCCGCGTGGTGCCCATCGGGGCTGTTTTAGTCGGCCCAACCGTCGATCGCAATCAACAGCAGCAAATTGAGGCTGCGATGCAGCAAGCTCCATCTAATATTGTGGGCGATGCGGGCTATATTCCCAATTATGATGTTCCTAACTATGATCAATTCATTCAGCTCGTCGAAAAAGTCAGACCCCTCGAAGCGCAAATTCTTCAGCAGCCTGCCGTATTAACCCTACCGGCAGAATCTGACGACGCAGAGTAAGCAGTGCCATTGCAACCACAATGGCGATCGCCTGCCCAACGTTTCGGCGTACCAGTTCAGCACCTTGGACAGCTCCTATGAACCCTGGATCATCGCCACCTGCTCAACGTCATCATTCTCTAGCTGCCATTGTCGTTACGGATGGCGTTGAATTTAGCGAGTCTCTTGTCGGTGATCAAGGTTCTAATCTAACGGCGATTCGGGAGGACTTGCAATCCCTTGCAAATACGGTTTGCAACCGCTTTGGAGGGCAATTATTCCAGACGAGCGATCGCGGGACATTGATGTATTTTACGAGCGCAGTTCAAGCTGTCACGTGCGCCATTAATATTCAAAAAGACCTGACCCAAATGACGGTCAACATTCCACCAGATTCGCTGGTTGCGCCTCGTATTGGCATTCACTTAGGCGATGTCGTTTTTAGCGAAACCGATCTCGTGGGGGAAGGGGTGACGATCGCAAATCGGCTATTAGCCGAGGCGTCTCCTGGAGGAATTTGCATCTCTAAAACGGTCTATGATGTCGTCAAAGCTCGACTCAATCTTAAAGCGGTCTTTATGGGCTCCATTGATGTGGATGCGTCGCAAGAAACCGTGCAAGCCTACGAAATTTTCCCGGTGATATCTGCTCCCGCATTGGGCAATCCAGTCCCTAGCGGCGGGGCGATCGCTCCCGAAACGCTCGTCAATAATCGCTATCGGGTCCGACAGGTGCTAGGCCGGGGTGGCTTCGGACAAACCTATCTCGCTCACGACACCTATCGCTTTGACGACTTGTGCGTTTTAAAGGAATTTGTCCCCTTAACCAAAACGCCGCAACTCGTTGAAAAATCTCGCAAGCTCTTTGAGCAAGAAGCTCGCGTTCTTTACCAAATCAATCATCCTCAAATCCCCAAATTTCTAGCCTGGTTTACCGAAAACGAGCGATTACTGATCGTCCAAGAATATATTGACGGCAAAACCTATTCGGACTTGGTGCGCGATCGCCAGGTCGCCAGACACTCCTTTTCTGAGGCCGAAGTGATTGAGTGGCTCTGGGACCTTTTGCCCGTTTTAGACTACATTCACGGGATGAATATTGTTCATCGAGATATTTCTCCTGAAAACATCATGCTGCCAAATGGTCAATCTAAGCCGGTCTTGATTGATTTTGGCGTTGTTAAGCAAGTCGTCACCCAAATCTGGACGGGGCAAACCAACCCGGCATCGGGTGGACAGGCATCAGTAATCGGCAAATTTGGCTATGCCCCCCCCGAACAAATGCGTTTGGGACAATGCTTTCCCTGTAGTGATTTATATGCGCTAGGCATTACCGCAACAGTTTTGCTGACCAATCAAAAGCCCAGCCCGGTGGCCGATCCGATGTCTTTCGATTGGCGGCAATTTTGTAATACTCCTGTGAGCGATCGCTTCGGTCAACTGTTAGACAAAATGCTGGCAGAACGCCCCAAAGATCGGTACCAAACTGCTCGACAGGTGATTGCCGATTTAGAACCCATCCGCACATCCATGCGATGGCCCGGCGCGTCGATTTTAGGTGAATCTCCATTCGAGTCTCCTGACTCTCTGCCAAATGCTCGCCCCCAGGCGTTCAATACACCTGCGTCTCGCTCTGCTGCCCCGCCGCCCCCGCCGCCCCGGCCACCCGCTCCGCCCCCGCTGCCCGCTTCACCTGCGGTAGAGCCATCACGCCCTCCTATTGCCTCAATTACACCCGATGTCTTAGCCCATTGTCAGCGAGAATTGAGTCGCTATATTGGGCCAATGGCAGCATTTTTGGTCGAAGATGTGATTGCTCAAAATCCACGGAGCACTGACCAGTTGATTGACGCCCTCGCACGCGAAATTCCGGATTCGCACATCGCTGAAGACTTTAAGCGATCTGTCAGGCTTGAACGCTACGCGTCACCGGCTCCTCGCCAAGATATCTCAGCTCTAGAGCCCTCGCCCCCACCAGCGTCCTCGCCATCACCGAGGCGATCGCCCAACAACCCTGCTATTCTCAACCCAGATTTTATCGAGCGCTGCCAGCAAGAACTGATCCACTGTGTTGGCCCCGTCGCCCAGTTTATTATCGACGACTTGCTTTCAGAAGACCCTAATCTCAGCCCAGCCCAGCTCGTGGAGGCGATCGCCACCGAAATTCCAAGCCCTCAGCAAGCCGAAGTATTCCGACGGCGTTTAATCCAATCGATGTGAGTAAAATTGAAGAGAGCTAAATCACTCTTTCAAACAATCTCCGAATCGATTGTTCCCAATCCCCTGTCCGGATATCGTTTCGATTCGGTTGAAAAGATTAGCTATCCCTTTAGGGGATCAGGGTGTCAGTAGATTTGTTATGAAATAAACACCATTACGCACCTGCCTACCGCGTAACTTTTTCCTGGCACCATGGAACACTCTATTCCGCCCTATTCAATTCGAAATCAGAGCACATTAGCTGCGATCGTCATCACGGACGGAGTCGCATTTAGCGCTCGCATGGCAAGCGATGAAGAACACACCTTATCGCTCATTCATCGGGATCTCAAGCTCATGCGCGAACTCTGTGTGCGATTTGAAGGGCAGGTTCTAAAGTCAACGGGGGATGGCTTGCTCATGTATTTTACGAGCGCAATTCAAGCCGTTTCCTGTGCTCTTGAGATTCAAAAAACCCTGATCAAACTTGCGTCTCACACCTCTCCACACAATGTGCTTGTGCATCGAATCGGCATTCATTTGGGCGATGTGTTTTTGAGCGAATCTGATGTCATGGGGAATGGGGTCAATATCGCTGCACGCCTACAAACTGAAGCCGCCCCCTGGGGACTCTGCATGTCTCAGACGATTTATGATGTGGTCAAAACCCGCCTTGACGTTGATGCAACCTATCTGGGGCCATTACACCTTAAAAATATTCAAGAAACAGTTCCGGCATATCAGGTCTTGCCGTCCTCTCCGATTCCTAAAATGGCGCTAGAGTCGTCTACTACTTCAGAGTCGAGTCCAGAAACCTTGATTAATCAGCGCTATCGAATCGAAAAAATCTTAGGTCGCGGCGGATTTGGGGTCACCTATCTTGCCTCTGATACTCAGCGTTTTGACGACCTCTGCGTGCTCAAAGAATTCTTTCCGACGAGCAAAACCGAATACGTCGTTCAAAAAGCTCGCAGCCTGTTTGAGCGGGAAGCTAAAACTCTGTATCAAATTAATCATCCCCAAATCCCTAAATTTTTAGCCTGGTTCACGGATTCAGGACGGCTTTTCATTGTGCAGGAATATATCAACGGCAAGACGTATTCGAGTTTGCTCAAAGAGCGGAAACGGAAAGGTCGGCTTTTTTCTGAAGCTGAGGTTGTTCTATGGTTGAAAAATCTCTTGCCTGTTCTGGACTATTTGCACACCCTCAATATCGTGCATCGGGATATTTCTCCAGACAACATCATGTTGCCGCATGGTCGCTCAACGCCGATGCTGATTGATTTTGGGCTGGTTAAGCAAACCGTTGTAGAAATGTGGGCGATCGACTCCCAAGTGGATACGCTGGTCGGGCAAGCATCATTTGTTGGGAAAATGGGCTATGCGCCGCCTGAACAAATCCGCATGGGGCAGTGTTTTCCCTGTAGTGATCTCTATGCGCTTGGTGTCACTGCGGTGGTATTTCTCACCGGGAAAGAACCAGGACTCCTGATGGATCAGGGTTCGTTAGAATGGCGGTGGCAGGCTCATGCCAATGTTAGCGACCCACTGGCTCAGCTCCTTAACATTCTGCTTTCTGAGAAACCCAAAGACCGATATCAGACAGCGCGAGACGTCATTACAGATCTTGAACGGATTGAGTCCTCAACGACATCCGCGAATACGGCATCTAGCTTAACCCGCTACTCGTCTCAGACTGTGTCTACGACAGAGGCTGCGAATGCCGACCCCAGGGTCGGCATTTCGGCATCTGATGCCCTGTCTCAGTCTCATGGAGATATGCTGTTGATTACCCCCGATCATCCTCTAGTCGCGCGATGTCAGCAAGAGTTAGCGCGGTGTATCGGTCCGATGGCAAGCTGCATTCTCAATGATGTGCTAACTCTTAGGGCGCCGATGACGGCTCGTCATTTTGTCGATGTAGTCGCTGCTGAAATTCCTAATGCTCAGCAGGCACAGGACTTTAAGACGGCGATATTTTCAAATCTAGATCGCCTGAGTGATGTCTCAACATCGAGTAGTCGTGGGCGATCGCCCCTTCCCAATTCGCCTGTCATCCATCCACCCGCTATTCAAGCGTTTGCGCTTGATTCGCCTTCGTCGACATCTGAACCGGTTTCCCCTAAGCAATCTTGTCCTGATGAGCGATCGTCGCCTGATTTATCGGCTAGCCACGTCTCGTCCCCGCTGCCTCAATCTGTCCCTCAATCTGCGCGACTCAGCCCGGCATTTATCAAACGCTGTCAGAACGAACTTGCTCGCAGTATTGGCCCTATGGCTAGTTTCGTAGTTGATGATGTGTTGACGCGATTTCCCGATGCAACGCCTCAAGAATTTATTCGAGCGATCGCCACCGAAATTCCCGATTCCAAACAGTCCCAAGAGTTTCAACATCGACTGTTTCGCGGGATTTGATATTATTCATTGGCATCATCTAAGCTGCGCCGACCAATGCGATAGCGCTCTAAGCGCTTCATTGCCATCATCAAACTCATCTTCATGCGGCGGAACGCTTCTGCAAGGGTGCCAACTTCGTCATTCGACACGTATTCAAAGTCAGCATCCATGTCTCCAGTACTCACCGCCTCGGCAGTCATCGCCATCCGCTTGAGGGGGCGAATCACAAAGCGCTTCAGCCATAGATTGACCATGAAAATTGCCGCAGCAAACGTCAACATCACGATTCCCATAATCAACACAAATGACTGACGAGCGTTTTGTCGGACTTGGCTAGCAGGAACCGAAATCATTTGAGCCCCAACAATTTCATTGAGTTCCCATCCAAACCCGTTTGCCGTCCCATAAAAATCGATCATGCTTCGGGGCGCTTCTTCCGGTACGCTATGGCATTCTAAGCAGCTTGCAGCCGAAATTTTGATTGGACGAGCTAGATAAAACAAGTCTCCACTGGGCGTTGTGCGAAATCCTTTTACCTCTTGGAGATTTTCATTATCTCGAAAGCGGTTGACAACATCGGCTTCAAACGCATCTGCCTTATCTCGAAGATTGGTCGGATTGAGCGTCGCTTCTTTATAGAAAAACTCGCTATACGATTGGTTTGAGCGCAGTTTTTCAAAGACTTCTCGCGCTGAATAGGCTGGAACCGTTTCTGGCAAAAACTCCTCTTCTAATCGATCCGATAATTCAGGGTTCACCTGGGTGTCGGTGTAATTGCGCACCGAGTTCATGGTTTCGATGAGCATCAGCGCTTTGGATGCGACCGCGTTGCGGGAGTTGTAGTTGAGAATGGCGGCTAAAGCGCTGCCGCTGGCAAGTATTCCAATCAAGAACACAGCTAACAAGAGAATCGTAAACTTTTGACCTAACTTGAGTTTTTTAAACATGCGATCGCTCCTAAATTAAGAGATATGATCCTACGGGCTCAGGTTTGTGTGTAAAACCCGCGCGGCGCGAGGGTTCACCACACGTTCAGCGTCCTAACGCGAGAGCGATAAGACTATAAAAGATTATCTAAGTAGAAGTGCCCAAACTAATATGATTCGAAGATATTAGATCAGGGGCTAAATAATGAAAAATCTAGTCCTTTTCTTAATACATAACGACGATGTCCCGCAAGATTCATGCAGGCTTAGAGGTCACTAGTATCGGCTTACCTAGATATCCCTGTCATTCCTACAAATTTAGAAAATCCGATTCCGGGAAAGCACGGAGATCATTTTGAAAGGTTTTGTTGGTATCCGCGTCGGTGTCCGCGTCTGCGCCCGCGCACGTTGTTCGTGTAGTCGCGGTTTACTCTTCGAGAAGCCGCAAGCGCATACCGCTATAAAGGCATCCTCTAAGGCAACTTGGAAATCAATAAGCTCTACAAACGCGCCTAGTCATCGGTTTGGCTGAAGCAACCAGACCGACTCCACTGACGCAACTTTTCCTTTTAATCCACCCGCTACGCGTTTGCGTTCGACAAGTTTCAACCGGTAGATGGTGCCATAGAGTCGCTCGATTTCATGCGTATCGACTGAAAAGGGTGGGCCATCCATCAACAACTGGTCGTATTCATAGACAATCAGTAACTGTGATGCTCCATCCGTTAAGTTTATGAGGTGCGAAGCGTATTTTTGTCTGGTTTCTTCCGGTAGCGCGACTAACGCAGCGCGATCGTATATCGCGTTTATAGTCCCAAGATATTCGTGGGAGGCATCAAAAATGTCTCCCACGAATATGTCGATATCGTTAGAGCTGTAGTGAAGCAAATTACCGATGGGGGCAATTTTCGGCTCCAGCCCAAGCTCTTTAAATAGCTCATTAACGGCGAAGGCGCTCAGCTCTATCCCAACGACTCGAAAACCCTGGCTCAACAACCAACTGATATCGAGCGTCATGCCACACAGCGGCAGAAGTATCCGACTCCCTTTTACCTGACCTAATTTTTCGACATGCTCTACGAGGAGTGGGTTTGCTTGGGTTCTATGAAACCCAATATCCCCTTGTTCCCATTTCTTATGCCAAAAACTTGCTTCCATATTTAACTCCTTGCATTGTCGAAGAATCTATATAGCCTTACGCTCTCGCGTTAGGACGCCAAACGTGTGGTGAACCCGCGCGGCGCGAGGGTTCACCATACAAACCTAAGCCAGAAGGGCTATACAACTGAGGTTTCGAAAACATCAGGATTACCTGCCTCAGCACTGCAATTTGTATGAGGAAAGAGGGCTGATTGAGTCAACCGTTGGGAGCACTCGTGGGAGCACGCGCTCACCTTCATGTTGGCAGGTCTAGAACGAGACATGTCCCCGGATACTAGCTGAATTTCCATACTGAAAATTGCTGGTAATCTGGTAAGCAGGTTGCTATTCTGGAGAAACATCCTAGCCATGAACAGGCTGCTGTCAGGACCGTTAACTGTCGATTCTCTGACGATTGAGATTGCTGGATTACCGTCTCACCTGTACGGGACGAAAATCGCTCAGCTTTCAGACTTGCATTATGATGGGCTTCGCCTTTCAGACATGATGCTGGTAGAGGCGATCGCCAAAAGCAACGCACTTCAGCCCGATATCGTGGTTCTTACTGGCGACCATGTGACTGATGATCCCACTCCTATCCATGACTTGGTTCAACGGTTATGCGCCTTACAGAGTCGAGCTGGAGTATACGCCATTCTGGGTAATCACGACATTGTTCCTGCAGGTGCCCAATCGATCATTACGGATGCGTTCACTCAAGCAGGCATCCATGTCCTTTGGAATGATATTGCCTATCCGTTTGGGGCCGGTTTGCCACTGGTCGGTTTAGCCGATTTGTGGTCAAAGGACTTTAAGCCTGCGCCCATCTTAAATCAACTCGATGACGCGATTCCCCGCATTGTCTTAGCTCATAATCCTGATTGCGCTGTCAGGTTAAAGTCTTGGCGAGTTGATTTACAGCTTTCAGGACATACTCATGGCGGACAAATTGTGATCCCTGGGCTGGGGCCGTTTCCTACGTGGTATCAAAAAGTTCGGCGCTATGTGCCCAAACGATTGAGGCGTTGGCTGCCCTATATGAGCGAAGATTGCCACAAAGTGGTTAAACATTGGGAATGGGCGCAAGGTCTGCATCAGGTTGGCTCCAATTGTTTATATGTCAATCGAGGACTTGGCACCTATTTACCCGGGCGACTATTTTGCCCACCTGAGCTGACTGTGATTACATTGATGGGAAAACCGTCAACGCTGCCAGTCGACTATGCCCCATCTTGTGCTGATCTACAAACTCGCAACTCTGAGGAGCACCTAACTCCACTTTCCTAGACAATTCTGCAAAAGTTGTCCCTTATGCATTGCCTAGGTGGGTGCCTTACCTGGCTGAAGGCGTGCGCGATCGCCAGTTCAGTCTTCGCTTCTTTTCTGCTTTTTTACGTTGAGTGGCGCCAGTATGACCAACTTAGATTGGCTATTATGGAAGCAGCCATCTCCTAGACCAGACTGACTTTCAGGGCACTATAAACTAGAGAATATGGCGTAAGTCAGTGCGTAGGGAAGGGACTTAGCAGTGCTATGCCTTGATAGGCAGTGACTTCTCGCCCGGTTTAGAATTCTTGCTCGGTCTATTACTTGACGCTGGAGATTCCATCGTTTGGATATCTAGTCTTTCCGTATACAGGTAGCTTCAATGCAAACGGCTTCTTCCAATAGTTTGACCCCTGACTCATCTGGAACACTCGTTGCCGCTAGCTTTCATGCACTGTCTGATCCACTTCGCATCCAGGTTCTAGAATTGCTTCGCAATCAAGAGCTCTGCGTCTGTGATCTGTGCGAATTAACGCAAGTGAGGCAGTCTAAGCTGTCGTTCCATCTAAAGACATTACGAGAAGCGGCCTTAGTCCGCACTCGTCAGGAAGGACGCTGGATTTATTACAGTCTCAATTTGCCCCAGTTTGTGATTCTTGAACAATATTTGGCAGAATATCGTCGCTTTGGTGAGATGTTGCCAGCAAAATCGTGTTGTGATTAACGGGGCTCTCAGTGAGATAGTGTAAGGGGGCGCATCAAGCTAACTTGCTGAATTGGCGTGCTTCGTTCGATTACGATTTTCCTAGATATGCCTGAGCCACGGCTGAATCGTTCCTTAAATCGTCTGCGGTTCCCGATCGCACGATGTGCCCAATTTCTAGTAAATAGGCTCGATCGGCGATCGCCAGTGCTAGGGTCGCCATCTGGTCAACGAGCAAGATAGTTATTCCTTCGTCGCGGAGTTCTGCTAGGGTTTCATAAAGACTTGCCACTAGTTTGGGGGCAAGCCCGAGAGAGGGTTCATCTAATAGCAGCAGTCGAGGACGCGCCATCAACCCACGGGCGATCGCCAGCATCTGCTGTTCTCCTCCCGATAAGAGCCCTGCTCGTTGATTGCGCCTTTCTGCAAGGCGGGGAAAGCGGGTGAATACCGATTCGATATCCGAGTCAATATGGCGATCGCGCCGGGTGAATGCCCCTAATCGAATGTTGTCATAGACCGTTAGCTCGGTAAATGAGCATCGCCCTTCTGGAACCAGAACGATGCCAAGCTCTGCCATTTGATGACTCGCAATGTGAGAGAGCGATCGCCCGTCTATCTCAATCTGTCCATCATCCAGGTGAATCAGGTTTACAATACTTTTTAGCAACGTACTTTTTCCTGCCCCGTTCGCACCGATCACGGCGACCAGTTCTCCACGATTCACCGTGAGCGACACGTCATGCAGCACTTTCAATGAGCGATATCCAGACGTCAGATGCTGAACCTTGAGGAGCGGCTCATCCGCCATTGGCAAAGACCGAATCAGATCTGGACTTTCTGCGCCCAAATAAGCTTCGAGAACGCGCGGATCCTGCTGCACAGTCTCAGGCGACCCTTCGCAGATTAATCGTCCACTGTCGAGTACGACGACTGTATCAGAAATATTCATGACCAAATTCATGTCATGCTCGACCAGTATAACTTTGATGCCGCTGCTGGCAATCCGACGAATCAGGGTGGCTAGAGCGTGCTTATCCTCGCGTCCTAACCCGGCGGCAGGTTCGTCAAGCAGCAGCACTTGAGGGGCTGTGGTGAGGGCTCGCGCGATTTCGACCAACCTGCGATCAACAAAGGGAAGATTTGCCGCCTTTGTATAGACATTTCCCCGGTAGCCTACGAAGGACAGCAATTCAAGCAGAGGTTTTTCTAGACGTGTAGAGCGACCCACCCCTACTAGAGCCGAAAATATATTGCCCAGGGTGCCTCCGACTCGGGCCACGCGTAGATTATCCAACACAGAGAGTGAGTTAAATAGCCGAGTGGCTTGAAAGGTGCGGCTAATCCCAATAGTCGCAATCTTGAGGCTAGAGAGATGGGTTAACTCGGTTGTTCCAAGATAAAGGGTGCCAAGCTGAGTCTGATAGAAGCCACTGATAAGATTCAACAGCGTGGTTTTACCAGCACCATTCGGCCCAATGACGGCTGTGATCGTGCCGGGGTTCGCGGTCAGAGACACCGCATCGACTGCCCGGATGCCGCCAAACTGAATCCCCACGTTTTGAACGACTAAAGACTCGCAACTTGAGTGACGAGCAACTAAAGACGGCAAGTCAGGGGAGTCATCAAGGGGATAAACAGGCGCTGGCTCTGCAAATCTGGTCTTGATAAAACTCATGACCCCGTCTGGTACTAACCAGAGAGTTGCCAAAAGGAGCAGCCCGAAAAACAGCAGCTGATATTCTGCAAAGTCTTGAAAAAACTCCGGTAAAATCACGAGGGCGATCGCCCCAACTAAAGCCCCCTCCGCGGTTCCAAGCCCTCCCAAAATGACCACTAGCAGAAAAAGAATCGATCGGTGAAAGGTAAAGCTATCTGGGCTAACAAACCCAATCGTGGCAGCAAAAAAGACCCCCGCCAGCCCTGTAAATGCGGCAGAAATAGCAAACGCGACGAGTCTGACCCAGAGGGTATTTAACCCCAGCGAGGTGGCCGCCACATCATCATCGCGTACCGCTTGAAACGCTCGTCCCCACGGGTGGCGCTGGAGCATTGCAAACGATGCCATACTCAAAAATGCGATCGTCATGGCGATTAACACCACGTCGCGGAGGGCAGGTTGGAGCCCAAACACATTCGGCTGTGGAATATTGGTAATGCCGCCAAAGCCCCCTGTCAGCGACACCCACTCAATGAGAACCCGCTCAACAATGATGCCAAAGGCGATCGTGACCATTGCCAAATAGGGACCTGTCACTCGCAACGCCGGAGCTGCAAGGGCTGCCCCCGTTCCTGCTGTGGCGAAAATAGCCGCTATCAGAGCAATCCAGAAATTCCAATCGGCTTGGGTCATCAACAGGCTGCCCGTATATGCTCCGATGGCAAAAAAACCAGCATGGCCAATTGAGACCTGACCCGAGAGCCCCACCAGAATATTTAAGCCCACGCCGACCAAGGTCGTAACGGCAACCATTCCCAAGATGAACAGATAGTAGGTGTTTGGCGCAACCCAAATAGCGGCGATCGCCCCAATCAAGCATCCTATCCCCACCCATAACCGGACGTTCATCAAGCCGATCTGCTCCTTATATCCTGATATCCTGGCTCACACTTTGTGGGTCTGCATTCGCCCAAATATCCCATTAGGACGGATGGCTAGGGCAATAATCACAACTGCGAATCCAACGATTTCTCGATAGCTGCCGCCCAATACTCCCGCAGCAACCGATTCGACCACACCATATAGAATTCCGGCAACGACAACCCCCCACGGGCTTCCTAACCCGCCGATGATAGCTGCGGCAAAGGCTTTAAGCCCCAAAAGCGTCCCCATCGTTGCCGAGACGTTGGCAACTGGCGCAATCAGCATTCCGGCAACCCCAGCCAACATCGTTGAAATGGCAAACGACGCCGCAATCATCCGCTCTACGGGGATACCCATAATCCGAGCCGTGGTGTGGCTTTCGCTAATCGCCTGGAGAGCTTTACCAAATAGGGTGCGCGTAAACAGCAATCGCAATGCTAGGGCGATCGCCACCCCAGCAATTGGAATGACAAATTCGATTGGAAATACCCCAAACCCCAACACCATGACCGGCTGATCCGCTAACGACGACGGATATCCTCTCACTTCCTTACCGAAGGTCAGCATCACGAGGTTTTCGACAATGATTCCAAGGGCGATCGTTGTCAGCAGCCACGCATTCGATCCATCTTTTGCAAATGGTCGGACAACAAATCGCTCGACCAATATCCCAAATGCCGCACAGACAGCTAACGTCATGGCAACCGCAACAGGACTCCACACTCCCCAGCTAATATTCAACACATAGCACAGGACTGCTCCTACCATGACTGAAGCACCCTGAGAAAAATTCATGGTATTAGACACGGCATAGGTGATTTGAAAGCCTAGAGCCACCAAGCCATACATGCTGCCAATTGCGATTCCAGAAATGATCAGTTGCTGCCACATAATCCTCTTCTATGCAGGAAGGAGTGCTATAAACGCCTCTCCACTACCCACGTCTTATGATTTTACGGGGACAATTTCATTCCCCTCCCACTGCACCAAAATGTAGTCGTTTTCAGTCAGTGCATCGTGATTGTCTGGAGTAAAAGGCTGCTCATAGGTCTTAATTAGCCCTTCGTAAGTTGGAACGCTGTAGAAAGCTTCCCGAAGCGCGGGACCCTCCGTGGTGCCTGCGGCATCGAGAGCGAGGGCAGTCAGATGCAGAGCATCGTAGGCATTCGCCGTGCCAACTGGGGCCAAAATCTCGCCAGGTCCGTCTAATTCATATTTTTCTTTCAAGGCTGATAATACTGCTTGCCCAGTCGGTTTTTGCTCTCCATAAAAACTATATGTTTGCACAAAGACCACCTTGTCGGCAGCGTCTGCCCCTGCAAGTTCTGGAAAGCGACCGCCTGAAATTCCCCAGTGTGAAATCACAGGAACCTCCCAACCAATGCGGGTGAGCGACTTCATCGCCTGTGCCCCAGGAGCCGCATTAGCAACAAGCAAGAGGGCTTCCGCGCCCGCGTCTCTGAGGCGCGTTAATTGAGCAGAAATATCGGTGTCTGCATCGTTGAATTTCTCAACGCCGACAATTTCAAGACCATATTCGGGGGCCCATTCCTTAAATCCTGCTTCGTTAGACTCTCCCCACGGATTGTTAATGAGCAACAAACCAACGTTAGAGACATCATAATTTTCTTTGGCATATTTCGTTAAAAACCGATCCACGATGTTGTCATTGGCAGACACGCGAAAGGCATAATTGGGTTCAAAGTCGTTGCGAGTAATACCTGTTGCGGCTGCCCAGACTCCCATGTATGGAACTTGAAGCTCATGGATGACCGGCAACATGGCTAGCGACACGGGAGAGTCAAGCCCTCCAAATACGATCGCCACCTTCTCTTGCTCGATAAGCTCCCGCGCGGCTGCGACTCCTTTAGCCGGGGTTGATTCGTCATCGCGAATAACGAGCTCAAGCGATCGCCCCCCCAAGACTCCCCCATTCGCATTGATTTCATCTATCGCGACGGTTAGCCCTCGTGTGATTGACTCGCCCGACAACGCTGACGGCCCGCTAATTGCGGCAACGAGCCCAAGTTTGACGGGTTCATCAGATGTTACAGACTCGTCGGCTGATGAATCTTGAGGGGTCGAGTCGGACTCGGATGAGGCACACCCTGTTAGCTTTGAAAGCAAGAGTCCTGCGCCCAAACCCGTCGCGCCTCGTACGAAATCTCGACGCTTTAGTAATCTTCCATTCTTTTGCCAGTGTGCCATGATTAGACTCAGTAAGTTTTTAGCGATCGCTCGACGTTACACAATCTGTTAAACAAATCCGTTAAACAATAGAATACTCGGTCAGTTTGGGTGTTGAACCAAAAACCTCGGGAACACTGAAGGCTTAGAGAATACTGATAGTCAGGAAATGTCGTCTGGGAAGATTCTATGCCATTTGAACCTCATAGGGTCGACGTGAGCATGATTGATCGATTTCAAGGGTTGCTTGAGACCTCTAATGATGCCATTGCTGAATACAATTCAGCCCTTCGATGTCGTGCGATCAATGCCGCCGGAGCCAGTTTATTCGGGTTAGCGCCAGAAAATCTATTGGGTAAGACCCACTCTGAGATTGCTGCCCACTATCCAGATTGCGACGTAGATGCGCTCCATCAAATCGATACTTGTTTACGACAGATTATCACGACCAAAGAGTCGATCACGGTGGTTCAGTACTACACGATCAACCACGCCGTTCGATTTTATGAAACCGTCTATACACCCGTTTTAGAATCGGATGCTGTGGTTCACATTTTTAGCATCGGGCGAGATGTGACGTCATATTATCGTCGTGATCAGCCAATCGAATCTGAGGATGACTACTCAACAACTCGCCACTATTCTGCTCACACAAGCGGCAGGGGCACAAGTAGCATGAGCGCTCACGGGAATGATCTGCCAAGCTGGGCGATTATTGGTGCTGAAATGCCGGGTTTAGAGAATGCTGTTGCTCAATTGATTGAGCAGACCCATGCATGTGCTACCGATGGTCGTACTGACCACAGAATAGCGGAACGAACATCATCGAGCCTTGAGCAAGGACGCCAACAGGCGGAAGCGATTCGCCAGAGCGCTGAATTTCTTCAACTGGTGCTCGACAGTATTCCTCAATATATTTTTTGGAAAGATCGCAATTCGGTGTATCTGGGCTGCAATCGAAAGTGGGCTGAAATGGCTGGAATTGGCGATCCTGACCAGGTCATTGGGCTCACAGACGACGATCTGCCTTGGACGGCTGAACAGAAAGAATGGTATCTCGCCTGCGATCGCCAGGTGATGGATACCAACGCCCCGATGTTGCGAATCAAGCAGTCTCAGCGTCAAGCTAATGGACGATTAACCTGGCGAGAAACCAGCAAATTACCGCTCCATGATGTCAACGGCAATGTGATTGGCATTTTGGGAACAATCGAAGATATTACTGACCGAACGCTGGCCGAGGATTTACTCAAGCAATCTGAGTCTAAGTATCGCAAACTTGCCCAGCGTGAAGAGTTGCTCAATCGTCTATCCACTCAGATCCGCAATTCTCTCGATTTAGATATCCTCCTCCAGACGATTGTTCAGGAAGTGCGGAAACTTTTGGATGCCGATCGCGCCGTTGTGTACCAGTTTGGCAACAATTGGCAAGGGACGGTCGTGGTCGAAGACGTCATCCAGCCGTGGGTGTCAACCCTCGGGCAAATAGGCGCAGATAACTGTTTCCCTGAAGGATATGCCAATCTGTATCGGGATGGTCGAGTGCAGGCGATCGCCAGCGTGGAAGACTCGGGCTTAGATGAGTGTCATGTTAAATTTCTTCGCAACATTCAAGTCCAAGCAAACCTGATCGTGCCGATTTTGATTCGAGATGACCTGTGGGGCCTGCTAATCGTACATCAGTGTCAACGCCCGCGAGACTGGCAAGAGACAGAAACTGACTTGCTCTGCCATCTAGCCAGTCATGTCGGAATCGCAATTCGCCAAGCCGAACTCTACACTCAAGCCAATGAAAATGCTCAAGAGGCTCGGGCGCAGGCTCAACAGCTCCAAAAGGCGCTCCAAGAGCTTCAGCATGCTCAGACCCAGCTCATTCAGACTGAAAAAATGTCTAGTTTGGGGCAGCTTGTGGCTGGAGTTGCTCATGAAATTAATAATCCGGTCAATTTTATCTACGGCAATATTGCCTATCTCGATAACTACACGCAAGATTTACTGACCGTTTTAGATTTGCATCGCAAGCATTATCCCAATCCGGTGGATGAGATTCAGCAATATTCGGACGAGATCGATTTAGATTTCCTGATTGCAGATTTTTCAAAAATTCTGAAATCTGTTCGACTCGGTGCCGATCGGATTCGGCAAATCGTATTATCTCTCCGCACCTTCTCTCGACTCGACGAAGCCGACATGAAACCGGTCAACCTTCATGAAGGAATTGATAGCACCCTCCTGATTTTGCAGCACCGACTCAAATCAAGAGTTGAACACTCCGAAATTTGTCTTGTCAAACGATACGGCCAATTACCACCCGTCGAATGCTATCCCAGTCAGCTTAATCAGGTGTTTATGAACATCCTAAGCAATGCAATTGATGCACTGGAGAGCTTTGATGAAACCCGAACTCTAATCGATAGTCAACATCATCCGAGCACGATTACCATTTCGACCGAACTGTGCGATCGCCAATCTATGGCAATCATTCGGATTCACAATAATGGGCCTGCTATTCCGCCAGATGTTTGCGATCGCCTGTTTGATCCCTTCTTTACAACAAAGCCTGTGGGCAAGGGAACGGGGCTGGGGCTGTCGATTAGCCAGCAAATCGTCGTACAAAAACATAGCGGTACGTTGACCTACCAGTCTCACCCTGAGGAGGGGGTAGAATTTATCATCCAAATCCCGGTGCAGCAGGCATAGCTGCGATTCGCTTTCCTATTCGATCGGAACAACGCCCTCTGGCAAGTTTTGGACATAGCTGGCGATCGCCCCTGGATGAGTCAGCCAGATTTGCGGAGCATGCTCGACAACGTGCTGAAGCGCACGGCGTAACTGTCGGAGTCGAAAGGGTTGCCCAACAATGTAAGGATGGAGCGCAATGCCACATACCAAAGGTTGATGCTGAGACTGGCTGAGCATTTCGTCAAAATTATCGATGATCATATCTGCAAATTCTGATGCCCCAATCCTCCGAACAGCGATCGCCGGAATATCGTTAATTTCTTGGGGATACGGAACTGACAGAATTGGCCCCGATCGCGTCTTAAACCAAATAGGCTGGTCATCGCAGCACCAGTCCAGCATATATTGATAGCCTGCTTCTTTGAGTAAATCCGGGGTACATCGACTTTGAGCAATCCAAGGGCCGAGCCATCCTGCAGGCAGTTGCCCCTCGTGAGCCGCCAACGTATCGCTGACCTCTTTGATGAGGACTCGCTCCTCTTGTTCTGACATCGTGCTTTGGCGCTCTGAGTTGGTACGCCCGTGGGCGACAATCTCATCCCCTCGATCTCTAAATGCGGCGACGACCTCTGGGCAATAGTCATAAATTTCAGAATTGACTACCAGCGTCACCGGAAGACCGAACTCATTAAATAGGTCTAACAGACGCCAGACGCCGACTCGGTTGCCGTAGTCTCGCCACGCATAATTCAACACATCCGGATGGGGGCCGCCGGGTGCGAGCGTTGCTCCTAGACCCTGACCAAATTCAAAATGTTCAATATTGAGTGCAACATAAACAGCCAATCGACTGTTGTGGTTCCAACTATAGTCTGTTCGAGAAATAATCGGCGAATACGAATAGCGTCCGTGATTTAGCAGCATTGCGAGCATCAACATAAAACACACAGAAAAGCAGGTTCCTTAATCTGGAACCTGCTCTCTAATATTCAATCGCAATCTGAACCCGTTCTGACTTAAAGTTTATGATTTGTGTAATCGATCGCTATCGGCGCTATGGGCGACAAAAGCTCGATTTAGCCTTGTACCTTATCTCATTGATAGCGACTGAGAATCAATGCGCCTTACCACAACGCAGGAATAGGATCGGTTGATTCGGTGACGGTTGGTTCAGGCTCAGCAACCTCGGGTTCAGGCTCCGGCGTTTCTTCTGACTCGGCTAGCAGAGCTTCTAGCTCAGGCTGGACAGACGGGGGAATCAGCACCTGATTAATGGCATGAATGACTCCGTTACTAGCCTCAATGTCAGGCTGGATTACGCTGGCATCGTTGACAACCACTCCGTCCGGATCAACGCGAACGGCCAATCCTCCATTGAGAGAATCGACGGCCCCCGTTTCTAATTCATCCGAGGTCACCTCGTCAGGTACGACGTGATAGGTCAAAATATCGGTCAAAAGGTCTTGGTTTTCAGGCAGAAGCAATGCGTCTAGCGCTCCATCGGGAAGATTCGCAAACGCGTCATCGGTCGGCGCAAAAACGGTGTATGGGCCGTCTCCTGACAGGGTATCTACTAAATCAGCCGCCTGCACGGCTTGCACCAACGTCTCAAAAGAGTCGCTTCCGGATGCAACCTCGACAATCGTACCCGGAGCTTGAGAAATGTATATACCCTCATTTAGCTCAGCCTTAAGAGAGTCGGACGCCTCAATCTCTGCATCGGGATAAGCCAAGCTTGATGCAGATAGGGTCAAAACGCCGCTAGCGCCAACTAGAAAGGCGATCGCTAACGTTTTAGAGCGAGAAGAAATTCGACGAATAGGAAATCTGACAGCCATATTTATGTTTTAGGTTTCTTTACGGTTCTCAGACATTATTATTTTAAGCTAGCCATTCCAGAGACTCGCAAAAATATATATACAGACATAATCGGCAAGTGCGACTCAACGCACCTCCCTTACTAAATCTCACTGCTTAGAATGCTCAGCATGTCCTACGCTGGGTAATATTCTCCAAAGGTCTTTTTCTTAAAAGGCGTCGGTTGACAGATTAGCTCTGGGCAGAAGGCACGTGATTCAAGGCATGAGACAGATTGGCTTACTCCCTGTCATCGGGGTTTTGATTAGCTTGATAGGGGCTTTGCTGGTGGCACAACCTGCAGCAGTGGCCATGAGTTTTGAATCTGAGCACCCGGTGCTTACCGCCGAGCAGCTTCAGGAGCACATCCAATCGCCGACGCAAAGCGATGGAATACCTACTATAGAGTTGCGCCGATACACGATTGATTTACGCTCTGAGAATGAAGAATTCCGCACTGTATTTTATCGGCTGCTACAAGAACAGCTTCAGCAGCGCAGTTCGCCGCTCGGTCTGGATCTGAGCAATTCTGTAATTCGCGGGAACTTAGCTATTTCTAGCTTGGGGCTAAGGGTGCCGCTGTATGGGCAAAATCTGCCTACGATTTTGTCAGACGATGAGCAAGAACAGCTTCAGCGCGATCGCCGTCGATTGTTTCAGCTAAGTCAACTGTCGCGATCGCTGCTCATTCAGGACCAATCTTCTCCGGTCCAAATCGCAGTATTTCGAGGCCCGCTCAAATTGCTTCAGACCCGATTTGAAGGACGCGTCGATTTCACAAACACCTTTTTCTTAGGCCGCATCGACGCCCAAGGAGCAGAATTTCTTCAAGATATTGATGGAGCGGAGGCGCGATTCAGCCAGATAGTAAGGTTTACAGGGACAACCTTTCAAAAGGATGTGCGCTGGCGTAATTCGATCTTTTTTAAGCAGATTGACGTTAATCAAGCGCAGTTTCAAGGAACAGTCACCTTTCAGAGCAGCGTATTTCAGGCCACCGCAAACTTTAGTCAAGTTTTTTTTGCAGAATTTGCCAATTTTAGCCGCATCGAATGGCTCGGAAATGCTGATTTCGCTCAGTCTCAATGGCAAGGTCAGGCATTTTTCAACAAAAGTAAATTTGCTCAGTCGCTGTTTTTAACCAAAGCGACCTTTGAAAATCGCGTCTTGTTTCGGGAGGCTCAGTTTAATGAGCCTGTCAATTTGCGAGGGGCCAGCATTCTGGGACAAGCTGACTTTGGCGATGCAACGTTTGCTTCAGACGCATATCTCAATGTTTCGGGGCTCGAATTTAATGCTGAGCAGGCAAAGATATTAGGCAATCCCGGGCAGATTGGTCGAGTGCTCTCGGTGCCTAGCCTCCAAGGCAATGAAACCCTCTTGAGAAACCTAGTTCGTAATTTTCGAATCTTGGAGCAAATTCCCGATGCTAACCAGATGGAATATACCACTGAACGTCTGCGCTT
Source organism: Elainellaceae cyanobacterium (assembly GCA_051117335.1). Classification (GTDB taxonomy): domain Bacteria; phylum Cyanobacteriota; class Cyanobacteriia; order CAZCXK01; family CAZCXK01; genus DBGGTD01. The sequence continues at coordinate 9,696 of JBNPEB010000071.1, read as the reverse complement.
ACGGAAATTGCGTCAACGTCTCTTGGGAACCAATCTGAATACGGCTAGTCTCCGCAAACTTGAGCAGATTGGGCTGACCCACAAGCAGGCATTAGCAATTATTAAAAATCGAGATCAGCAACCGTTTCAAGATGTCACAGATCTGCTGAAACTTGAGGAGATTGATTTAGCGACCTATGTGAAAGTGCGCGATCGCACGATTGCCGATAGTTCCAACTCACTCACAGACCGGATATTCGATGCAACGCGTTGGCTGGCGTTGAGCTTACTTATACTGCTGACCCGCTATGGGACAAGCTTTTGGCTCATCTTTGGCATTGGAATTCTCTTAACCGCTTATTTCGGTATCTTGTTTTGGGTTGTTGACAGACTCCGGCGATTTCACCCTTACCCCGTTTTGCCCAACACTGAAGAATCTGTTTGGATGTCAGCGAGCTTTAGCATCCTCACCTTGACGGGGCTATCTGCAATTTTTAACACGGCTGAAAATCCCTGGCTGACACTTGCCTGCCTTAGCCTGATTGGAGTGCCGGTTCCGGGTATTCTTCTGATCCTGCTATATAAGCAAGGTCGCTATCACGACCTAATGACATCGAGCTATTTTGTGCAAGACGGAGGAGCTCGAGAGCTACGAATTCTAATTGGCAGACTGCCCGTGATTCCCCAGTTTGCTTTTTTTCGCGATCGCTTTAAGCCCATTCCTTGGGATCGTCGCTGGAACTGGCTCAACTATTTCGACTTCAGCCTCATCAACCTAGTTCGATTGGGGTTCAATGATATTCGGCTTCGAGATGAATATATGCCAGGGCTCATTACGAGTCTTGTCTGGTATCAGTGGGCATTGGGATTACTCTATATTGCATTACTCCTCTGGACACTCTCCCGAACCATCCCCGGATTAAACCTACTCATCTACTTTAAGTAATTCATCATACTGAATATGCCATTACAAATGCTCACCTCAAGGGAAACTCAGGATACCAGAGCTTACATCGAAGTGAGCAAGGGATATTTTAAGAAACGTGACTCTTCAACCTAACGGATGAGCAGCCAGTCACAGCGCATGGCGCTGCCAAAGAACAACTTTACGCTAAGGCGCTGTCTGAGCGTTTAACAGCTCTTTCAACTTCGATAACTCATCTGCCCAGCGGGGGTCGGGTTGAGCCGCTTGCGAGTCGGTTGAACTGCTGCTGCTCTTGCGAGATTTACCTTTACGGCGATTTCCAGATGAACTCGGCTGAGATGGCTGACTGTCTTCGCTCTTGCCCTTGGAGCGAGGAAGTGCCTTCTCAATCTTGAGAGGACTCTCCTTCAGCACATAACCGTTGAACTTTTCGATAATCTGGTCGGCTTGCTCATCGCTTTTAACGGTTACAAAAGCAAAACCGCGGCATTTGCCCGTTTTGCGATCTGTAATAAGCTTAGTCGACACGGAATCGTCAAAATCGGCAAATACAGCCTCTAACTCTTGACGCTCCAGCTCTTTTGGTAAGTTGCCTACATAAAGGCGGATAGACATAATAGTGGATACCTCCAGACCTCAACTCACGAAACCATCTACATCCGTCAATACAACTTTGCTTGAGAGTAAAGACTTAGCTGCAGAGAATCGACATACTTGCTGACTTTGATGAAACCTGATGCCTTGCCATTAACTCACATTTGCGTTATCTCATGGACGACCTATGAACGCGGAAAGAACTAGCACAATTCTCGCTATACCAAATGCTTAGTGCATCAAAGACTTAACCAGACTTCTAATACTAACGCATTACCTCGACTAGGATAGGGCGATCATCACACCTAATTTACGTCGCTCATAGACATTTGCGCCATTCATTAAAGTACCACGGCACCAGATTCAGAACCACATCAAAACCATCGCGTTTTAGATTAGTGACGGATTGCATCAATCCAAAATTGAACGGTTCCAACATCTGTGACTGCCTAAAATTCATATCAAAGCTAATCTGTGAGAGGCATTAAGAGGAATACTCCTATACCAACTAATCCTTTCTCTCACGAACTATTCAACTCAGGAGAGTTTGACATGAAAATGAAGGTCGAAATCAATTCTAAAGCACTGTTAAGAAACGTAACACTAAATCTCGGGGTGATGCAACGTCATTGGGCATCGATCGTCCTAACGACATGCTGAGTTAAAGACCTATCCGAACCCCCTCTCGACGGGATTTTGGATTCCAAAAACTCGCTAGAGTTGTTTTCGGATATAGCGATCCTAAATCGCAAATCTAAAATCGAGAATTGGTATAACCCATCTAGGCTTACGATAGGCACTACGTGAGGGCATCTTTTAGAGAGTAAACGATTTTCTTTTGTTGCTCGAGCGAAAGTTCTGGATACATAGGTAAAGATAGAACTTCGCAGGATGTTTGTTCCGCAACGGGCAGCCGACCCAACTGATAGTCTAGAAATTTGTAGACAGGCTGCAAATGGATAGGAAGAGGATAATATACCGTTGAACTGATGCGGTCATGCTGGAGCTGATGACGAGCGCGATCGCGCCAGTTTTCGCCGTTGATTGCTTCTGGTGACGTTGGAATGCGAATCGTATATTGATGCCACACATGATGCCCCCCTTCTAATGGGTGCGGATGAATCACATGGGGTAACGGATCAAGCAGTTTACTATAGCGGTCTGCAACCGCCTGTCGTTGCATATTCCACGCATCGAGATAGCGTAATTTAACATCTAAAATTGCCGCTTGAAGGGCATCTAGCCGACTATTGACCCCAATTGCCTCGTGATAGTATGTTTCTTTACGACCGTGATCGGCCAGCATCCGAATCTTTGCGCTAATGGTTTCATCATCGGTGGTAATAGCGCCTCCATCGCCACAGGCTCCCAGGTTTTTGGTGGGATAAAAACTAAAGCAACCAATATGCCCAATGCTGCCCACCCGCTTGCCTGCCCACTCTGCCCCAGTTGCCTGGGCACAATCCTCAATAACCCATAGTTGGTACGCCTGGGCGATCGCCATCAGTCGAGTCATATCAACGGGCTGTCCAAAAATATGGACAGGCATAATGGCGCGCGTTTTGGATGTAATCGCTGACTCAATTTGAGCCAAATTTAGATTAAACGTTTGCGGATCAATGTCAATGAAAACTGGAGTTGCCCCTACGGCGCTAATCACCTCAGCCGTCGCAATGAATGTAAAGGGGGTGGTGATAATCTCATCCCCAGGGCCGATGTTGAGTGTTCGGAGCGCTAGATAGAGTGCATCAGTTCCTGAATTGCAGGCAATGCAGTGTTGGGTGCCAATGTAGCGAGCAAAATTTTGCTCAAACGTTTGGACATGCGGTCCTTTAATATATTGCCCAGAGGCCAATACTTCACGGGCTGCGGCGCTAAGTTCAGGCTCAATCGATTGATATTGACCTGTTAAATCGAGAAGGGGAATTGGGTTCACAAGCCTACACCACAAATGTTGTAATCGTGTGTCAATCAGCGATATTGTGCCCAGCTTGAAGATTTACCGTTGATAAAACTTATCGGTCTGGACGTAGACACGATTTAAATCTAGCAATATTCGGATCTATCTTTGCGTTTGTGTCAATCTGCTTATATACAGCCATAACGCACACTATCAGGAGATCCAGACGATGGATGCATTGATTGAACTGGATTTTGTTCGGCTCAGTTGGGCGCTCATGTTGATGGTAGTCGCGATCGCCCTCTCCTCATGGCAGCGGTTGGGGCTAACCGGAGATTTGGCGATCGCCACAGCCCGAACGGTTGTTCAATTGTTGGTGGTCGGCTACTTTCTCTCTGCCGTTTTTGCCTTAGATAATCCGTGGGCTGTTCTACTCGTGGTTATGATCATGCTGTCTGTAGCAGCAATTACGGCGCGTAACCGCATTAGTCAAAAGGTGCCGACGCTGCTACCCTGGGTCGGCGGATCGATTTTTATCAGCACCGCGCTGACGCTGGCCTACATTAATTTGCTCGTGATTCAGCCCGAGACGTGGTACAGCCCCCAGTATGTGATTCCCCTAGCAGGGATTGTGTTGGGCAATGTGATGAATGCGGCGGCGATCGCAGGCGAGCGATTTGTAACTACATTAAATAGCAGTCGGCTTGAAATCGAAACTCATCTGAGTTTAGGTGCGACTCCTCAACAGGCCGTTGCTCGATATCGTAAAGACGCCATCAAAGCGGGGCTTATTCCCATTATTAACTCGATGATGGTAGTCGGAATCGTGAAACTGCCCGGAATTATCACCGGGCAAATTTTGAGTGGAGTGAGTCCATTCAATGCGTCACTTTATCAAATTTTGATTATGTTTATGCTGGCATTTGCGGACTTAGTAGTCGCCTTATTGGTAGTCCGAGGAATTTACCAACGGTTTTTTAATTCCGCCTTTCAACTCGTGCAACACTAACTGCCAACCCATGTTTAACTCAAGCGCACACCGCTCTACTATCGAGACGCTGCCATTTATTCAATCTGTGGTGTGTATCCGGACAAACTAGGCGCATAGGTCGCAAACAAGACGCCATCGGCATCATACAATTCGATCGAGACGTAAGCATTTTCACCAATCGCTGCCAACGCCTGGAGTAGGGTATTAATCTTGAGCGACGTATCTTGCGTACCGCTCGCAACATTGGCCGCGTTGTTCGTGACGATGGCGCGTTCAACAATCTGGTCAAATTCGGCTGCAATGTAAATCTGAATTGCATCAGAGGCAAGGGTGTAATCGCAGATTTGGGGAGCAGTATTACAAATGCGATCGATGTCAACCTGAGCGTCTTGAATGGCGACTGCGAGCCTTAAATTTTGCTGAGCCCGATCGAGCGCCCCCGAATAGGAATTCATCAAGGGTTGAGCTTGGTCGTAATAAGACGTATCTGTCGGGATTTGCCTCACCGTTTCGAGTGCATTTTGCCACGCTGTTACTGCATTAGACCACTGATTGTTTTGCTCAAAGCTGATGGCCTGCTCAGCAAATGTCAGGGCCTGATTATAGGATGTTGCGGATGCCTCTGCCTGAGTCCACTGGGCATGGGCTGTTGCTGAACGAGGCTCATAAATTGCCCGAAGCTGCTGAGCCTCTGCATATGCCATCGTGTTGGGCGGAACGTCGTTGATTCGATTGAGAACCACTTGCCAGGTCGCATTCACGAGCCGCCAGGTTTCTACCGAATCAGCAGAACTTTCGCGAGCTTCAGCCATTTGGGCAGCATTTCGTGTCGCTGAAATCGTTTTATGAGCCTGTTCTTCTAGCTCAATCCGGCGATTAATAGTCGCCAAATTTGCACGATATTCGGCTTGTTTTGATTGAGCAAATGAATATGACGTTGCCTGTTCGGGGATATTTCCAAGTTGGTCAATGGCCTGGAGCCACAGCGTTCTTACCTCTTTCCACACAACCAAGGGATGCGGTGGATCTTGGCTAAGCTCAGATGCCGAGAGGGCATGTTTTTGAGCCGTGACCACATAGCCTAGATAATTCGCGTCTACTTCATAGGATTTCAGCAGCGTCTGAGCCTGCTCATGATGCTCTGACCAAAATGGAATCTGGCTGAGTCGGTAGTTTGCCTCTAATAGGCTGTCGTATGCCTTGATGACCTGTTCAGCCGATTCAGGGTCTTGCATCATTTTTTCTGATTCGAAGGTGAGCGTCTGACTCACCTGTAAGACCTCGCATTCCCCGATAACGCATGGACGAGTCAGCGCATAGATGCCTCCAATGATTCCGATTAGCCCAACGGTGGCGATCGCCATTGCTGTCGCTGACGGCAATCGGTTGAATCGAGTCAGATGTCGAACGATTGGCGACTTTTCAATGGCTGAACATAGCAGAGACGGATGCGCCCGCGGCATTTGTGTTTGCGTTGGCAGTGACTCTCGATCAGGCGAAGATGATCGAGCTGATGCAGCTGATTGATTGATTTGGGCTGATTCTGACACGTCGATTGCTGGCTCTGACGGCTCAGCGTCTGGATTGGGCGATTGACGATCTAGATTGGACTCTAGAGTAGATTCGGGGACGGGCAGGGCGATCGCTGAACTTGATATATCATGCCCCGATTGTTTGGTATCGAGAACGAGCGAGTGGGGTTCCTTAGGGGCTCCACTTGGAGGGGGAGAATCGAGCGTTGATTGGGCTTCCACATCAAAGCAGTGAGAGCAATAGGGATACGTTTGCTCTCGGCGCCGAATATATAGGCGAACCGTCTTAAACCACTCAGAATGCAGTGGGTCGTCTATCGACTGCGTTGGAATGCACGTTCGAATGAGTGACTCTAGCGTCTCAACAATAGGCTGAGCATCCAGGGAAACGTCGGATAAATGCTGGACTAAGATCAGCAAAATATCTTGTCTAGAAGCACACTTAATGTGAATCGGGCCGTCTAAATTTAATAAGGTTTCAAGGCTCTCCTGCAAATCGTGCCCCAAATTTTGGAGAGCCTTCGGGGAAATGTTATTGCCTTGATGCAGAGCCATTTCCAAATGTCAATCCCGGTTTACCTAAAATTGATTCAGTTATTCGGGGGAACGAGCCATTCGGCTACTACTACAGTGGAAACAACAAGGACGCAAAAACGACGACGATTTAGATGAATGAACCTCTACAACGCTATCATTCAAATCACATCAAATCGAACCCATACGAATGCCAAACCCTGTAAATTTACCGTTGGCTCATACACATCAGCGGTCAGCTCAACGAATCTTCATCGTATGAGACGATTTGAGTAAACGGCGATTCGGTCGGAATGTTACGGATTGCGCTAGACATCTTGCACTAAGGCGTACGTCGAATGGATATTTTAATCGTTGAAGATGAGGCTGAAATTGCCCAACTCATCAAGCTCTATCTAGAAAAAGAGGGATTTTCATGCCACGTTTGCCGAGACGGTCTGACAGCGCTCCAAATTTTTCAGCGCGATCAGCCCGACTTGATCATTCTCGATCTGATGATCCCTCAGCTTGACGGGCTCGAAGTGTGTGCGAGAATTCGCCAAAAGCCTGGAACAAATGATCCATTTATCTTAATGCTGACGGCAAAGGGGGAAGAAATCGACCGCATTATTGGGTTGTCTACAGGGGCGGATGATTATATGGTAAAGCCGTTTAGCCCTAGAGAATTGGTTGCACGAGTGCGAGCGTTGCTCCGTCGCACCCTGCGTCACGGCGGTCAAACTCAGACCTACCATACCCAAAATTTTACGGTTGATGTTGACCAACGAATTGCCTACCGTCATCTCGAACCCGACCAATCTGAGCCATTGGATTTGACCACGTTGGAATTTGATTTGTTAACTACGTTTTTAAGCTATCCAGGACGGGTCTGGAATCGTTCACAAATCATTGAAAAGCTGTGGGGAAATGATTTTTTTGGAGATGAACGGGTCGTGGATACTCACATTGCTCGCCTCCGTAAAAAGATTGAGCCGGATCCAACTAATCCTAGATTTGTTAAGACAGTAATCGGAGTGGGATATAAATTTGAAGATGCTGTCTAAGCTCGCTCGATAGTCATGACCAAACTGGGGTTGCGATCGCGCTTATTTTTATCCCACATTATCGTGATGCTGGTTGGGCTTGCGACGCTCACCATCATCGGTAAATTTTCATCGCCCCGCTTTTTTGTGATTCACCTCAAACGCATCGAAGTTGAAGGATATAGTATTCAGCAGATTCGAGGAGAACTCTTGCAAGGGTTTGAATCTGCCTGGAGTCGGGGAGCATTTTGGTCACTGATTGTCGGAGCAAGTGCCGCAGGTGGCCTCAGCTACCTCGTTTCAAAGCGCATCGTCAGCCCCCTCCTGCAAATCGAAGAAATTACAAAAAAGATTGCGGCAGGGCATTTAGAAGAACGAGTTCCCGAAAGCGAAATTCCAGAACTTGATCAGCTCGCGGCAAGCTTTAACCGAATGGCGGCTGATTTAGAAGGCGTCGAACAAAGTCGTCGAGAATTAGTTGGCGACCTCACCCACGAATTGAGAACGCCGCTCACCATTCTCGAAGGCTATCTAGAAGGGCTAGCCGATGGAGCCATCGCCCCGTCAACCGAAATTTACAAACTCCTTGCTAGGGAAACCGTAAGAATCCGCCGCTTGGCCGAAGATTTGCAAGAGTTGTCCAAAATGGAAGCTGGATATCTTCCCATTCATGCTCATCCGTTTGACCTCATGCCGCTACTCACCTCTCTGATTCAACGATTTTCTGAACAGCTCACGGAGGATAGCCCAACGCTACGGCTAGAGTATCCGTCTGATATTCCTCAGGTTTGGGCTGATCCGGCACGGGTCGAGCAGATTTTGGTCAATCTTTTGAGCAATGCGATTCGCTACACGCCGTCTGGCTGGATTACGATTCAGGTAGAGGCTCATGCTCAGCATGTCTGGATTTCGGTCACAGATACGGGCATGGGCATCGCCGCAGACGATTTACCTCACGTGTTTGAACGATTTTGGCGCGCCGATCGATCGCGCGATCGCCACTCGGGTGGCACTGGCATTGGCCTAGCGATTTCCCAACGGCTGGTCGAGCTTCAAGGCGGAATCATTGAGGTGGAAAGTGAACTTGAGAAAGGAAGCACGTTTCGATTTTCGCTGCCGTCAGCCCAGTAGACCCATAAAAAGCTCTAGCCGATCATCCCACAGAGTGCCAGAATAGCCATACAATTTGAGCCATAGATGTGCTAACCGTGAGACGAGTTATGACTATCCATCCTAAATTGCAGGCCGCATTCGAGCAAAATCGTGCGCTGAAAGTCATCAGCGGGCTAACGAATTTAAATGTTGAGCGAGTGATTGCAATCGTAAACGCGGCTGACCAAGGTGGGGCTACGTTTGTTGATATTGCCGCCGATGCCAACCTCGTGCATCAGGTGCGACGCGTCACTCGTTTACCCATTTGCGTATCGGCAGTTGAGCCTGAAATATTTGTCGATGCGGTCGATGCCGGAGCCGACCTCATCGAGATTGGCAATTTCGATGCATTTTATGCCCAGGGGCGTCGATTTGAAGCCGATGAAGTGCTCCAGCTCACTCGCCAGACGCGATCGCTGCTGCCTACTGTGACCTTATCGGTGACCGTCCCGCATATTTTGCCCCTCGATCGGCAGGCGCATCTGGCAGTCGCCCTGGTGAAGGCTGGAGCGGATATCATCCAAACCGAAGGCGGAACGAGCAGCCAACCCACTCACTCTGGCACGTTGGGGCTCATCGAAAAGGCATCACCGACTCTGGCAGCCGCTTACGAAATCTCTCGTGCTGTGGATATCCCGGTATTGTGTGCGTCGGGACTGTCGAATGTAACCGCTCCGCTGGCGATCGCCTCAGGTGCATCTGGCATTGGCGTCGGGTCGGCAATCAATCAGTTGAATAGTGACATTGCGATGGTTGCAGCCGTTCGCAGCTTAGTTGAAGCCTTGGCAACTGTCAGCCGGGTTCCCCTCCATGCTTAAGTCTGAGTCATAACTCAAGTGCATACCGCTATATAGCGAGACCCTTGCGAGGGAAAAGCGCGATCGCGGGGGGAATAACGAAATAGTTCTAGTGGTCTGTCAAGCTCAAATTTGTAGGTTGGGTAGAACATAGAGCCTCCCCACCCCATATCCGGGTGACTCCAAGCAGACTGGACAGGATAACGGGTCAATTCACACGAGTGAAGAGCCCGGATTTTGCAAGGATAGCGCTTGTTCGAGTAACCCTTT
>JBNPEB010000034.1:0-78240 GCA_051117335.1 Elainellaceae cyanobacterium | reverse complement strand
ACTTTTTTGCCAAGCTCAAGCAGTATCGGGCAATTGCTACTCGCTATGATAAGACCGAGTGCAACTTCCTCAGTGCCATCTACCTTGCTGCTTCAGTCATCTGGCTTAACTGATGACACGCCCTAGAACTGACCCCACATTTATTGTGTGGATTATTGGATTATCAATATTCAATAAAGAAGGGTGTCTACTACCTCAGGCCGCTCTGGTGGGAAGTTTAGTCCCCCCTTGGTAGTAATAACGTGGAGGAAGCGATAAAAACTCCACACCACCCTATATGGGTTGCGAGTAAGTTGTCTGCACATCTGACATCGCTCTCCTTCGATGTGCAACAAAAGACCACAGCGGCAAAACGTCTCGCCAATTTATCTCGCAACTTGAGAATGTTTACCTAAACATCTGTTTTTTGTAACTTATCACACAAGTTTACGCATCAAGTGACAAGCTCAACTAAACGTAAATATTCAAGAATCAATATCTAAAAACGTTAATTGATATTACAGCAATTAAATATTCGTAAACTGAATTTTCAGTCCGAAAACGCCCGATCAATTGCAAGCCTCATTCTTCTCTACATAAATCGCACCTAGAAGCGTCTCAAGAATGATACATCGCTGCATAGCTGAGCCAGCTGGTGAAGCGACTGTGACTTTGATTGGCATAGATGTCTCGTACGCGAGTGCAAGTGTTCCATTAGCGTTAAAGGTTAACTGGTCGAGAGCGGTTCCTTCGCGCGTAAACGCCGTGAGTGATACCATTCCAGGCTTATACTCTCCCTCACCGAGCACATACCGAATACCATTTCGACTCAGCTCAGGCAGTCCCGAATTAGACTCTTCTGCCGCAATAAATGCGAGTGTTTCTGTTTGTCGGGTTCGCTGAGCTTCACTTTGCACGAAACGGATTTGCTGTAAAACCTGGTCGGTTGCTGTATTTGCTCGTCTTTGATTCATAAACGACAGCCATCCTGGGGCAGCGATCGCTGCCAAAATCCCCGTGATTATGACCACAGCGAGCACTTCGAGAATCGTGAAGCCAGCAGTAGAAGGGCCAATAACAAAACGACGTAGCATGGGTCTGACTCCGATTTGTGGATGATGAGCTGGGATAGAGTCTTAATGGATTAGTTGACTTGAGGGGATTTGCTCAGCACGGGTCGACTCAAGACGCGGGTTTCGAGCGTGGGCAATGCGCTAGTTAGCTGAGGATCTCGCCTTACGCCAGGTCGACCAAAGGGATTGCCGCGAACATATAACACGACATCTCTATTTCGAGTGATATCACTGTCAACGCTCACGCAGGCATAAAAACCAGGTGCATTTGCTACTACGCCCGTAAATGTGGCCGGATCGAATGTTCTGACATATTCACCAATCTCTGGAGTCGCGTCTCCGTCATTGAAACATGTCGCATTGGTATTGACATTGCTTGCTGCGGCTCCGCTGCCGTCATCGACAAAATCAACTAATACGGCTGGGTTACTCCCATTTGTTGCGGGTCGGTTTGTTTGACGATTGCTGGGAACACCGGAGAACTGCCCCGTCGATGCATCGGTACTTTGGTAGAAGGGCCAACTCTTGAAATTATTGCGGAACGCAGATGGATTGACATATCCCGTATCTTCGGCGTTACGAGTGCCAGTATTATTAAATTCTGATAGTACATATCGAGTAATTCGTGCTCTGCCACTCCATGTTCCTTGAGGATTCGACGAATTCAGTGAATAGACGACTAGCGCATATGAATGACCTGATGTGCAAGGAGTGGCGGGGAGAGCGTTGCCTGCGGTACAAGCTTGGCGAACCGAGGCTGGAAGTTTTTGCTGCTTCCAAAATGCAAGAATTGGATAGCTATTGCTAGCGGGGGTTAATGCCGTTGGCAAGTGGTTATATAAGCCAGGGCAATAGGATGGCGTGTTTGTCGCAGCGTCTCCGTTCGGCATGTTGATGTTTCCTTCACCCGTCGAACTCAGACAAGCCCCTTCATAGATATAGACGGCTTCCCGAAGCTCGGCGCCAATATAGTCCATCGCCATTTGCATTTCTTGCTGCGTTTGAGTTCGGGTTGCTTCGCGCTGATCTGCGGTGAGCAACTCAATCACCATGTACATCAATCCAGATACGATGCCACCAGCAATCAGCATGGTGACGAGTAGTTCTGTGAGAGTAAATCCTCGATTACTAACCGATACACGGCGCGATCGCCCAAACCGTTTTACTAAGACGGAGGTAAAAGAATTCATGGCTACATCTTCCAGACGAGTTTCAGTACATGCCTTTGTCACGCTGCTTCAGCCAATATCAAGCAATTTGTTTGAGGGGCAGACGATTGCTATTGAGGTTGGCAGTTTGCTAGCTCTTGATAGCAGAAGAGGGAATTGTCGCTTTCACTCCAGGTGATTTGTGTAGCAAGCACGGCGAGGGGACGGCTGCGCTGGTTACCTTCACCAGAGGTAAATCGCAAACTGGCGGGTTCGTTATCTAGATTGCCCAAATTGGTCTGGGCGATCGCGGCATATACCCGAACCATGAGATCGAACTCGCCCGGACGGTTGCGCCCAACTTGCTCTCGCTGCGAGACCGTGCCGCGTGTTCGAAACACTTGCATCAGGAAGTCAGGCTGACAATCGCCATCAACGTCAATCTGCAACGCTTGGTTAAGCGGAATTTGCGTTCCAGCGTACGTAGAACAAGTTGAACTGACTGATTTCAGAGCACTCGCAACGCTCGCTGGTGTTGCTACTGTCTCTAAGCTGGTTGGATTACCAGCAGCAGCAGGTAAGTTTGTCGGGGTATGTTCGCCTCGTTCGACCCGCGATCGCACCCGATCAACTTCGCCCTGAGCAATTTGCAAGGCTTGTTCTGCCCGCTGGTTTTGGATACGAGTTGCAGTTGCCAGCAAAAGCGGAGGACCCACCATTGCTCCTGTTAAGGCGATTACGGCGATCGCCACAAGGCATTCCAGCAGGGTCAAACCCGCCTCAGGAGCAGAACGGCACGCTGATTTGCTGACTGCTTTACGGTGCTGGTGCGGAGATGCAATGACCCCAAACGCTTGGAGTCGCTGTATCTGTAGTCGTATCCAATAAGAATTAAGAACAGATAGATTGGATTTCATTGCTGATGCATTCTCTTAACGATTGCGCTGTTAATAGTCATCCCAAATTGACTATAAAAACCGAAGCCCATCATTCCTTGCGGAGATGACTTAGTCTTAGCAAGCGAACGCAGCACATATCAATGTAGAAATTACGACTCTATTCACCGTTTAATCTCAGTGAAAACATCAATGCTCCAAAAAGCCACGCGTGTAAGAGAAGAGGACGCTGTGTATTCTTACGGCATTGCCCTTAAATTTCGGCATTCAGGACAGCGCGTATTGTTTAATGCCTTAGATTTTGTTGAAATGCTCAGTAGATTCAACCAATTTCTGACATCATCAGCATTTCAAAACAGTTGGCTGACGACTCTCGTGCTCAACCACATCTCCAGTTAGGCTGAATGCGCGAGCTTCGGTGATTTTAACAGTAACCAACTGACCCTTGAGCGTCGCTATATCTCCTGCAAAGAAGGTCAGTCGATTGCCCCTCGTACGCCCCATCACCTGAGTTGCATCTTTAGGATTTTGATCTTCGACTAAGACTTCTTCAATCCGTCCATGGTATCGCTGCGATCGCTCAGCCGCTTTAATAGAAACCAAATGGTTGAGTTGCTGGAGGCGATCGCTCTTCACGATTTCTGGAAGCTGCATTTCCCATTGGGCAGCAGGCGTACCGGGACGCGGCGAATAGGCCGCAGTATTAAGCTGATCAAAGCCAATATCGTCTACCAGCTTCAGCGTATTTTCAAATTGGTCGTCTGTTTCGCCAGGAAAACCCACGATAGCATCCGCGCTGATGGCTGCATCCGGCATGTAATCCCGAATCTTATCAATAATGCGACGATATTTTTCATGGGTATACCCCCGCGCCATCGCCTTGAGAATCTGATTATCCCCAGATTGAAACGGAATATGAAAATGTTCGCAAACGTTTGGCAACTCAGCACACGCACGAATTAACCGCTCAGTAAAATAGCGCGGATGACTCGTCGCAAATCGAATCCGCTCGATTCCAGGAACGTCATGAATGTAATAAAGCAAGTCTGTGAGGGTATGCCGATGTCGACCGTCGGCGGTTGCCCCTGGCAAATCTCGACCATAGGCATCGATATTTTGCCCCAGGAGAGTAATCTCTTTATACCCGTGCTGTCCCAGTTCTTCGATTTCGGCGCGAATTGCTTCGGGAGTGCGAGACTGTTCTATGCCTCGCACATTTGGCACTACGCAATAGGTGCAGCGTTCATTGCAGCCATAAATAACGTTAACCCATGCCGTTACGGTGCTATCCCGGCGAGGTTTTGTGATGTCTTCTGCAATATCGATCGGCTCTGTAGCAACAATCTGGCTGCCATTAAATACTTGCTCTAGCAAATCTTGCAGGCGATTTGCATGTTGAGGCCCCATCACCAAATCTAATTCGGGGACACGTCGCAATAGCGATTCTCCCTCTTGCTGAGCAACACAACCTGCGACAACGAGCGTCAAGTTGGGTTGAGTATGCTTTCGCTTGGCTTGCCGCCCCAAGTAGGAATAAACCTTTTGCTCAGCGTTATCTCGAATTGTGCAGGTGTTGTAGAGAATGACATCTGCACTATCTGGTGTTTCTGACCACTGAAACCCCATGTCCTCCAAGATGCCAGCCATTCGTTCGGAATCAGCTTTGTTCATCTGGCAGCCAAACGTTGTGATATGAAAGCGGCGATCGGGGGTGGACATGGCAATATCAGCAAAAAAATCAGTGGGGCAGCAATCAGAGTTACAGCGCATCTAGCACACTACTATTGAAGAGACTTTGCTTCAACAGCCGTGAGAATACCGTTAAACTCTCTATAAATTATAGATTTCAATCTCACAATCGTCGGAACCTATCGTGCTTCAGCGACAGATAAGCCGATACGCTTGCATTCCTGTTGCTAGAGGCGATCGCCCCCTTCATCATTCATATACAGAGGCTAAATTATGATATTTTTTCGGGCTGCTGCCAGGAATCCTTCGCTAAGCTTTACGTTGGGTGATAATCTGTAAGATGGAAATTTTTATTTAAGACTTTCTTTCAAGTCCCGTCGAACGCTGATCACAACGATAGGCTCAAGCATGGTCACCACAGCAGAGAAGACAAACGTAGGCTACATTACTCAAATTATCGGTCCCGTTGTGGACGTTGAATTTCCTCCTGGGAAGCTGCCCAAAATTCTCAACGCTCTCACAATCACGGGCAAAAATCCTGTTGGCGACGACGTCTCAGTGACGTGCGAAGTCCAGCAGCTTTTGGGCGACAGTCAAGTGCGATCTGTAGCCATGAGTTCTACAGATGGCTTAGTACGTGGAATGGAGGCCGTAGACACAGGTGCTCCGATTCAGGTTCCTGTTGGAACACCTACTCTTGGACGCATCTTTAACGTCTTGGGCGAACCCGTAGACGAAAAAGGCCCTGTCAATGAAGAGAACGTATCGTCCATTCATCGCTCTGCCCCCAAAATGACTGAGCTTGAAACAAAGCCATCAGTCTTTGAGACAGGCATTAAAGTTATTGATTTGCTTGCTCCTTATCGTCGGGGCGGTAAAGTGGGGCTGTTTGGCGGTGCTGGTGTTGGCAAAACCGTACTGATTCAAGAGCTCATCAACAACATCGCTAAGGAGCACGGCGGTGTTTCCGTATTTGGCGGTGTGGGCGAGAGAACTCGAGAAGGAAACGACCTCTACAACGAATTTATTGAATCTGGAGTTATCAATGCTGACAACCTGCCTGAGTCTAAGGTGGCGTTGGTCTACGGCCAGATGAATGAACCGCCTGGAGCCCGCATGCGCGTGGGTTTGTCGGCCTTAACGATGGCGGAACATTTCCGCGATGTGAACAAGCAAGATGTTCTATTGTTCATTGACAATATTTTTCGCTTTGTTCAGGCGGGTTCTGAAGTATCGGCACTTCTCGGACGGATGCCGTCTGCCGTGGGATACCAACCCACCCTTGGAACCGACATGGGCGATTTGCAGGAGCGAATTACATCGACTACAGAAGGGTCAATCACCTCGATCCAGGCTGTTTATGTCCCAGCTGATGACTTAACTGACCCTGCTCCAGCAACTACGTTTGCTCACTTAGACGCGACTACGGTGTTGTCTCGTGGTCTTGCATCAAAGGGAATTTATCCAGCGGTTGATCCACTCGATTCAACATCGACGATGCTCCAGCCGAGTATTGTGGGGGATGAGCACTATCAAACAGCTCGTGCGGTTCAGGCGACGTTGCAGCGGTATAAGGAGCTTCAAGACATCATCGCTATTCTGGGTCTAGATGAATTGTCTGAGGACGATCGTCTAACAGTTTCGAGAGCCCGCAAGATCGAACGCTTCCTGTCTCAGCCATTCTTTGTGGCTGAAGTGTTTACAGGGCTTTCTGGACAATATGTCAGCTTGGAAGAGAACATTAAGGGCTTCAATATGATTCTCGATGGAGAACTTGATGAGATTCCGGAGCAAGCTTTCTATCTGAAGGGCGGCATCGATCAGGTTCTCGAAGCTGCTGAGAAAATGAAGTCTGAAGGCTAGACAATCAAGTGTGGTCAGCCGTTAGCCTTGGAAGGTTAATCATGGAGCATCAAATGGTTAGCCTTCCGGTTTGGGGCTGGTTTTCCATCATTATTTATGACCCTACTGAGTTAACGAACTAACTATGGCATTAACTGTTCGCGTTATTGCTCCTGATAAGACTGTATGGGATTCTGCGGCTGAAGAGGTTATTCTTCCAAGCACCACGGGGCAATTAGGAATTTTGAGCGGTCACGCTCCGCTCTTGACGGCCCTCGATACTGGAGTCATGCGGGTCCGTTCTGAGAAGGATTGGGTGGCGATCGCCCTAATGGGTGGTTTTGCTGAAGTCGAAAATGACGAACTCACTATTCTCGTGAACGGTGCAGAGAGAGGCGATTCGATCGATCGAACATCCGCACAGTCAGCTTACAAAGAAGCCGAACAGCGATTTAATCAAGCGCCCGGTGACAATCGCCAAGAAAAATTGCAAGCAGCTCAAGCGCTAAAGCGTGCTAGGGCGAGGCTTCAAGCCTCTGGCGGAAATGTATAGAGCAAAAAAGCAAAGATAAAGGCGCCAGTTTAAGTTGGCGCCTTTTTTAATCAATCCCTACACCTAATTGACTATGTCAAAAATTATCAGAAAATAACATTGGCAATTAGCCACGCCATTCGTCACGCTTTATCTAAACACGCTTTACCTAGACATCGTCGTCGCTGCGTTTTTAGAATTTGATATCCGCAAACCGCTCGGGAATTTCTGCTTAATGTTTAGCAAGATGCCTAAATTTTGACTCTAGGCCATGCCGAGCATACTGCTCGTTGGTGCACACAGCCCTAAGAACGCACTGCCGATTGCCCTGGGTTAAGCGCTTCCGGTAAAAACAATATTCGGAAACTTGGCTTGAGCCTCAGACATTGGGCGACGCTTTCCTCCTTCTTGCCAATAGTTAATAATTTCTGTGGCCTGGTTGAGCAAATCGACTCGGTCAACATCGGAGATCCAGTGCTTGGACTCCAATTCAGATTTCAACTGTTCCCAGGCGTCATTCCGAGGCCAGAAAAAGTAAGATGTAAGCGGACTTGTGCCCTTGCCAACAACCTGGTCAACAGCGATCGCCACATTCTCCTCTAACCAGAGAACCTTTAAGATAAATTTTGACAAGGATACCTCCACGTTTCGCCCCAAATCTTTCTCTTAGTGTACAACCCACTATTCTAGGGCATGGTTTAGCGAGATTGCTAAAGGATTCCTAATGAGGATCGCTAAACTCTTGCGATCGCCTAATATGACATCATCTTCAGAATTGGCGTGATTCTAAATCGCATATGAATTGAATATTGTGAGCGGAGGGCGATCGCCCTCCGCAGTAGGATTGATTCTCTATTCATAACTCTCACTAGAGTCATTGGGATCACTCACCAGGGTGAGTATTGTTGCGCTCCTGCCTCTGGTCTAGAATCGGCTTCAATTGCTCGATGAATATCTTGATATGTCTATAGCAAGGTGGAATTGCGCGCATCTACGCCCACAAAATCAACCTTGGAGCGTATGGACTACTCAGGTGTTCGTGGTTCGGCATGACTCGTAGAGAAAGCCCCTGTAAACCGCTCGCGGCATATGCAACATCAACTGTATAGATGCTGACATGAGGAGTTTGCGGATCTTGTCCTTGATAGTCCATAACGACGGGGTTGCCATCAGCAATGTCTCCATCAGCGTTAACGGATCCTTTGTAAAGTTCAACTTGGACATCTTTAGGACTCAAGGCACCTAAGTTGATTCGTGCTTTGACCGAAATCACTTGCCCAACTTGGACATCACCCAATTCAGAGATATTGATATCCTCAATACGCATGTCATACCAATGTTCAAATAGGGACGTTTGCCAATGGGCGAGCCTTTTAGCGGGTGCATATTCGTTGTCGATCATCGTGTAGTAGCGATCGCTCGATGGGAAATATCCTCGTGTCGCATATTCAGAGAGCATTCGGGCGGTATTGAAGTGAGGGCAGTTAAGCCGAATTGCATCCTTCATTTTGGCAATCCAGCCGCGAGGAAGCCCCTCGTCGTCACGATCATAAAAAAGCGGCACAACCTCTTGCTCAAGCAGATCATAGAGAGCGTTTGCCTCAACGTCGTCTTGATAGGTGGGGTCATCATAATTCTCCCCGTGTCCGATAGGCCAACCCGTCCGAACGTAATCCGCTTCATCCCACCAGCCGTCTAAAACACTTAAATTAGGCAGTCCGTTCATGGCTGCCTTCATTCCACTGGTGCCAGAAGCTTCTCGCGGGCGACGGGGCGTATTGAGCCAGACATCGCATCCGGCGACCATCATGCGCGACACGTTGATGTCATAGTTGGGCAAAAAGACCATGTTGTGGGTCATGTCTTCTTCGCGAATAAAATGAACAATCTGGCGAATGAGTTCTTTGCCAGGAATATCTTTCGGGTGGGCCTTACCCGCGATGACAAACTGCACCTGCCGTTTGCCACCTAATTCACTTCCTCGAAGAATGTGTTTGATGCGATCTAGGTCGCGCAGAAACAGGGTTGCCCGCTTGTAGGTCGCAAATCGACGGGCAAAGCCGATCGTCAAGACCGACGGATCTAAAACCTCTCGGGCTTGGGCAAGTTCTCCCGTTGATGCGCCTCGTGCAAGTAGCGTTTTCTGGAGCCACTCCCGCACAAATACGACTAAATCGGAACGGGCACGTTCATGATTGCGCCACAGCTCCTCGTCCGGAATCGAGGCAACGCGCTCCCAAATTGGACTTTCAATAGGAGCGGTAGGCCAATCGGGACCTAGATATCGCTCATACAGATTCTGGGTTGACTTGGCTACACAGCTATAGGCATGAACCCCATTTGTGATCGCTACAATGGGCACTTCATTGAGGGGCAGGTTGGGCCACATCCCAGCAAACATTGAGCGAGACACGGCTCCATGAAGTTGACTGACTCCGTTGACAAACGTTGCCATCTTAATAGCCAGAATTGCCATACTAAACGGAGCTGATAAGTCTCCTGGATTTTCTCTGCCAAGGGAAAGAAACTCTTCCTTAGGTAATCCAAATTTGCCTGCGTAGTTGCCCAGATAATACATCACCTTATCGGGAGGAAATAGGTCGATACCGGCAGGGACGGGGGTATGAGTCGTAAACAATTGACTCGATTGAACGACCTGCTGAGCCTCCGCAAAGGTCAGTCCGTGTTCCTCGATCAGCACACGGAGACGCTCTAAGGACAGAAATGCTGAGTGGCCTTCGTTCATGTGATAGGCCGTAGGACTGAGTCCTAACGCTCTCAGCATCTTGACGCCACCAATGCCCAGCATGATTTCTTGATGAATCCGCAAGTCAATATCGCCGCCGTAGAGCTGATCGGTAATGTCTTGGTCGTATTGGTTATTAGGCTCAATATTGGTGTCCAACATGTAAAGCGGAACTGTGCCAATTTGAACTCTCCAAACGCGGGCATAGACGGTACGCCCCGGATAGTCAACTGAGATTCTTAGTTCTGAACCATCGGGATGCCGCTCAAGGTGAAGCGGCATGTTGTAAAAGTCATTGATGGGATAGCGCTCTTGTTGCCAACCGTCTGCGTTCAGATATTGAGCGAAATATCCTTCTTGATAGAGCAGCCCAACCCCAACCAATGGCAACCCTAAGTCGCTTGCTGACTTGAGATGGTCGCCTGCTAATACCCCTAGTCCTCCTGAATAGATGGGCAAACAGGACGTTAATCCAAATTCGGCAGAAAAATAGGCATAGCAGTCTTTGGGATCTGATGCGATCGCACTCTGGTTGATCCGGGTTCCTAGGCGATGTTTTCGATACCAAGTACGCTCTTGCAGATAGCTTTCTAATTGCCGAACGGCTCGATCCATGTGAGCTAAGAAGCCTTCATCTTCAGAGACTTCCCGCAAGCGCTCTTGGCTAATGGTTCCCAGCATCAAGACAGGATTATGATGACTAGACTCCCACAAATCTCGATCGAGTCGACGAAACAAATCGGTCGCCTCATAATTCCAGTCCCAGTGCAAGTTATATGCCAGCTTGCGTAACGGTTCAAGCTCTGAAGGAAGAGCCGGGGAGACGTTGAATGTCTGGATTGGCTTCATGCGCTCGGTACTCTCTATCTCGACTAGGCATATTCTCTCCCCTTCTCCTACAAAACTCCAATCCCTTAAGACTGTCTTCTAGGTGTGCAAATCGATGAGCCAATCACTCATTCATTTCTTAAAAAAAAAGAAAGAATCCGAGTCGACTCGACGCAGAAATTTTACGGCTGTTTTGTTCAACAAGATGCATTTCCTAATAAGCCTTTTGGGTATTCTGAGTGCAACTGATACGGGCTGTTTAATTCCATTTCGACTCTGAATAGCACTCTAACCATCCCTCATAAATGTTACACTACTTAACAGTGAGGAGTAGGCTGCTTGGCCTGACTTGATCCGATATGAGATTCAAGACGATTTTCATACAGCGTCAATGGTGGGCTATCTGGCATATGTTTGAAGGCTGATGATTTTTTGTCTGGTTGTGTGCTTTAATCTAAGTTCATTTAGATTTGTAAAGTAAATCGTCTGCGGATGAGCCTACAGATGTTGGGTTTCTAAGAGGTCAAAGTGATGCATATAGCTGGGCAAGTGCGCCGCTATTTCTAGCCAAGTTGTTCTTCAGGTTTTGTTAAAGCCTTTGTGAAATGTCAGATGCTTGCTGCGATCGCTCGAAATCTGACTTGCTGAGTCCAAGCCTCAAATTGCTAGCCTGCATCCTGATTGACTCGAAGGAGATGTAGCGGTGCAGGCAACGCGCTGGTAGGAATATTTCTGTACGTAACTGATTTTTAGACAATCTAAAGTTTAGGCTTCGCTATGAAAACGGCTCGACCTACTACTGATCCAGTTCGTTCCTATCTTAAAGAGATTGGGCGAGTTCCACTACTGACCCACGAGCAAGAAGTGCTTTATGGGAAGCAGGTTCAACGAGTGAATAAGTTTCAAGCACGTAGAGATGAGCTAGCAAATGAGCTAGGGCGTGATCCCACCTTGGATGAGTGGGCTCAACAGGTTGGCTTATCTCCCGCTGAACTGCAGCAGATAATCGATGAAGGGCAGTTTGCAAAGCGCAAGATGGTTGAGGCAAACTTGCGACTGGTCGTATCTGTGGCGAAGAAATACATCAAGCGGAATGTTGATCTCCTGGATTTGATCCAAGAGGGGACGATAGGGATGCAGCGAGGGGTCGAAAAGTTTGATCCATCTAAGGGATATCGGTTTTCAACCTACGCCTATTGGTGGATTCGACAAGCGATTACCCGGGCGATCGCCGAAAAGGGACGCACGATTCGCTTACCCATTCACATCACCGAAAAGTTAAACAAGATTAAAAAGGCTCAGCGACAGCTTGCCCAAGAGTTGGGACGATCTGCAACCGTTGCAGAACTTGCCGATAATTTAGACTTGACCACCAAACAAGTCCGGGAATACTTAGAGCGATCGCGCTTGCCTCTTTCACTTGATTTGCGCGTTGGAGATAATCAAGATACAGAACTCGGAGAGCTGCTCGAAGACACCGGCCCTTCTCCTGAAGACTTTGCAGCTCAGTCGGCTCTTAGAGGAGAGTTAGAAAAGCTCATGGCAGATCTAACGCCTCAGCAGCAGGAGGTGTTATCGCTGCGGTTTGGTCTCCGCGACGGGCAGACGATGACGCTTGCCAAAATTGGCGATCGCCTGAGCATCAGCCGCGAACGAGTGCGCCAAATTGAGCGTGAAGCGCTCACAAAGCTCCGTAAGCGTAAGGCTGACATGCGAGAATATCTGGCGAGTTGAGGTGAGATTAGGCAGGGCAAATCGGAAGCTGGTGTCTAGATATTAACAGCAGGGCGATCGCTAGTACCGTTTAGCAAACATAAGCCAACCATTAAGCGTGGGCATCTTGTCCGCGACGTGAGCGTCTCGCTCATGCTATAGATATGGAACCTCCGCTGTCTTGTAATAGGCAGAAATAAATCCTTAGGAATTATTGCGATCGCCCCGATCGCGAGTGGCGCGCCTGACAATCCAATAGCTAATTGATAGAGCAAAGACTGCAATTCCAAGCCCGATCAGCTCAAATCCGCCCACTTTGGTAAAATCAAAGATAATGATTTTTCGGGCGACGGCGGTTAGGGATGTCACAATCACGAGTTCGACTTGAACAACGTGGCGTTTGAGATAAGCAGTAATATTTTCTAGAATTTCGAGCGCGATTAATATGTCAAGAAAGAGCCCAAAAATTTCAAATAAGGTCGTTGCAAAATAGCCTTGGGGTTCAGCAAATAGGTCATTTGATAGGAAAAGAAATAGGTCGACTACTGAAACGAGCAGCACAATGACCATTGCCACCGAAAGCGCTTTAGAAACAAATGTTTCAAAGATTTTCAGAATATCCAGGAAATTTTCATCGCTGAATAAAGATGCGATTCGCCTAGATAGATTTTTAACAGGCTCCATAAGTAAGGCAGTGTTGCTTCCCTGAAGTTCGGTGCGGCGCGGTCGTCTAGAATGCTCTCACAAATTTGAGCCTTTAATGAGCATATCCGTCATATCGCAACATTGAGAATTGTGACATTGATTGCGACCGATTCGTTGACGATGCGCCTAAATGTTTGGGAATCGATATGTAGAATGGTATTTCTAATACCAAGTCCAGCTCGAAAACTGGAGCCTTCGCCTAGATAGTGTTGTACCCATGTTGACAGTCATCAATCCAGCTACAGAAGACGTAATTAACCAGATCGTTGAAGACGACAGTGTCAGTATTGCGCGCAAATTTGAGGAAGCGAACGCCGCACAGCGAGATTGGTCTGCCCGCTCTCTTGCCGAACGAACGGAGCGTATTCAGAAATTTAATCAGCTTCTGAAAGAAAATGTTGAGCCGCTTGCTGTAATTTTGACGGGTGAAACGGGAAAACCCATCGCTCAGGCTCGTGCTGAGATTCGAACCACAACCGAGCGAATTCCTTTTTTTCTAGATCAGGTTGAGCAAGTACTCGCTCCTGAAACTGTATTCCATGATGCTAACTCTGGTATGAAAGAACGCATTACCCATGAGCCCTTGGGCGTCATCGCTAATATTTCAGCATGGAACTATCCATACTTCGTGGGTAGCAATGTGTTTATTCCAGCTCTGTTAGCGGGCAATGCGGTTCTCTATAAGCCGTCTGAATATGCGACCATGACGGGTCGGTCAATTGCCCAGTTGTTTACAGATGTAGGTCTACCTGAAGGCGTGTTTCACGTTGTTGCGGGTGGAGGACAAAGCGGGGCCGATTTATTAGGCCAACCGCTCGACGGTGTTTTCTTTACTGGATCATATGAAACCGGGCGCAAGATTGCCGCCGCTGCCGCTCAACGCCTGATGAAAGTGCAGCTCGAACTCGGCGGCAAAGATCCGGCATACGTATGTGATGACGCAGATGTCGGAGCGATCGCCCCTGCTCTTGCAGATGGCGCTTTCTATAACACCGGGCAAAGCTGTTGTGCCGTCGAGCGCATTTATGTTAATGAGCGGATTTATCACTCGTTTATCGAAGCATTTGTCGAAACAGTCAAAGGCTTTAAGGTCGGTGATCCGGCTGATCCGGAAACCTATATTGGTCCGCTGACTCGTGAAGCCCAGTTACAGGTGTTAGACGCACAGGTTCAGGATGCTGTTGAAAAAGGCGCCACCCTTCGATGTGGCGGAAAACGCATAGAGAGAAATGGTTATTTCTTTCAGCCAACGGTGTTAGTGGATGTCAATCACTCGATGGCGGTGATGCGGGACGAAAGCTTCGGCCCCATTATTGGTATTCAGTCGGTGAGAGATGATAAAGAAGCCGTTGAGATGATGCTTGATACTCCCTACGGCTTAACCTCCAGCGTTTACACTCCCAACCAATCTCGGGCAGAGACATTACTCCATCAGATGAACAGCGGCACGGTGTATTGGAATTGCTGCGATCGCGTCAGTCCGCGTTTGCCCTGGTCAGGCAGAGGTCATTCTGGCATTGGACTCACCCTGTCGACGTACGGCATCCAAGCGTTTACTCAACCCAAGGCATGGCATTTGCGATCGCTCTAGTACAAGATGGCGGAAGTTTCATAACGGTAGCGTGAGCGTCAGTGTGAGCGTCTCGCTCAAGTCGCGGGCAAGATGCCCGCACTTGAGTGGTTGGCTTATTTTTGCCAAACAGTACTAGTTGTAATGATTAGCTAAGGGCTTGTTGAAAAAGTATGTGTTTAGCGCATTTGTTAAGATCCCCCGCTGTCGCTGCACCTGATTCAGCATTAATGGCGTATGTGAGGAAAGTTTTTCTGAATTCGTGAGTAGAAAATCTCATTCAAAACTCAGCCGTTAATGCTTTTCTAGTAGTCAGTGAATTCAGTTCCGACGTTTACTAATCATGCTGTCTAGCGCCCATGCAAAGTCTCACTGTGATGCGTCGCATCTGGCAGTCAATTCAGCAGTCAATTCGAGCGATCGCTTATTTGCTGGATACCCGGAGTTTACGACGAACGCACAATCGGGTTTATCGATTGTTAGCAATGGGTATGTTGGTGGGATTTTGGGCGATCGCTTGGAGTTCGGTTGGCGCTGGGCAAGTTCCCAATTTAATGGTGCAAACACCGGATGCCATTGAGCCGTCAACCCATATCAAGGTTGAGCGACTTGGCAATATTGAATATGCCCATGTCCGCTTTGATGGACGATTGCTGTTTCAAGTGGCTGCACCCGCAGCCGACACCTTAGATGAAGACAGCATGACCCCAACGGTTCAACAACGAGTGAAACATATTCAAACGAATCTCAGCGAAGTGGTTGCTCAAGAACCTGACCCAGATGAACTTCAGGTGATCGCAGGGCAGTTAAACAATCAGCCCGTCATTTTCGTGTCAGGCAATATGGGGCTGCGGCGCATCCAAATTGTGACGATCACCGAACTCGACACCCGCATCTCAGGCGTATCAGAGTCAGATTTGGTTCAAGATTGGAT
The DNA here is from genome assembly GCA_051117335.1 of Elainellaceae cyanobacterium. Classification (GTDB taxonomy): domain Bacteria; phylum Cyanobacteriota; class Cyanobacteriia; order CAZCXK01; family CAZCXK01; genus DBGGTD01. The sequence goes on along the minus strand of JBNPEB010000034.1, from coordinate 62,585 downwards.
AACAATTATTGGCGATCGCCTCCGGCAAGCCTTGCAGGAACGCCAACCCGACTACTTAAAGGCTCAAGCTATTCGCGCCTTGCAGGCGTTAGCGGGCATGATCATTGCCAGCATTTTAGTTGCTTTGGTGCAACGGTTTCTAAAGGCAAAATGGAATCAACTCAATTGCCAAGTCATCACCCCCCACAAAATGCCTGACGACATAGACGGTGTTAGCTCCATGCAAGACTTGGCGGTAAACCATCCGCTCCGATTTTTGGCATTGCATTTGCCTCAACTGACCCTAGCCCGTCAGCGTAATATCAACCTAATTCTGCGTCGACTGTTGCAGTGGACTCAGGTCGCCATTTGGCTGGGTGGAACGATTTGGATTTTGACCCTATTTCCTCAAACTCGCGAACAAGGACAGTGGCTCTCTGGCTTACCGATCCGATTGCTCGGCATTTTAGTTGTGATGGGGCTTGCCAACAAAGTTAGCCAAGTGCTCATCGATAAATTCTTGCAGGCGTGGGCGGAGCAAGAATCGCTGAAACCCATAGGGGCGCATCGCCAAGCGTGTCGAGTGCCAACTTACTCAGTCGCGCTGAAAGGAATGAGCACCATCGCATCGATTGTGGTGGGTGGAATTTGGGTGCTATATGAGCTACGAGTTCCGATTGCGCCCGTGTTAACAGGCGCTGGCATCTTGGGATTTGCCTTATCCTTTAGCGCTCAAAGTCTCATCCGAGACATGATCAATGGTTCTCTTATTTTGCTTGAAGATCAGTATGCGGTGGGGGATGTGATTTCGGTCGGAAACGAGATGGGCTTTGTGGAATATGTGAATCTTCGTATTACGCAGATTCGTGACCCGGATGGCGAGCTAGTGACAATCCCGAATGGCTCAATCACTACAGTAAGAAATCTTTCGAACGGATGGTCACGGGTGAACTTGGAAATCGAAGTGTCTTACGATGTTGACGTCGATCGAGCCCTGCAAGTATTGGAGCACGTCGCAGAGGACATGCGCCATGAATCGCTTTGGAAGGATCGCATTTTAGAACCCGCAGATATTTTAGGTATCGACAAGCTGGCTCACGATGGCATCTTGATGCGAGTCTGGATCAAGACCAAACCGTTGCAGCAGTGGAATGTTTCTCGTGAGTTTCGACGACGGCTTAAGCTAGCATTTGAGGCACACAATATACCAATTGGCGTGCCTCAGCAGTTTATCTGGATTCGCAATGGCAGTGATTTAGCTACATTTGAACAAGCGAGGCGATCGCACGCATCGAGTAACGGCAAGGATGAAACTGATTCATCCCCTCAAGTGCCGCTGTCATAACTATCGAGAAAATCCTTGCGAAGACTATAGATTGTCGCAAATACCAATGTCGATGCTCTACATTAATGAATCGGTGTCTGCAAATGCTAATGTCGGCGCTACATTAATGAATCGGTGTCTGCAAATGCTAATGTCGGCGCTACATTAATGAATCGGCGCTGCAAATACCTATAACAATCAAAATTGCCAAAGCTGATTGACTGACAAAACTTACCAGAACCCAGACAATTCAAAGGGTCAGATAACCTGACCCCTACATTGTCCAAAATTCCGTAGGGGCGAGATTTCCTCGCCCAATTGAGAATCTTTTGTCAGTCAATCAGACTCAACACTCAGGGCATGGGCGACCATGCCCTGACTTGAGCAACGACTTACCAGAGTCCGCGAACGGTTTCGCCCCGCTGGACTTCCGTTGGTTCTTCTTCAACCACAGGTTCTTGGGCCGTTGTTTCTGTCGTGGTAGTTTCAACACGGCGTTCTTCTTCAATGGTGCGCCGGGTTGTCACCTCTGTGTCTGTTCGCTCAGTATCGGTTTCTAGCTCTGTCGTTTCATCCATATCGTCTGTCGTAGCCACGTCTGCCGCGTCAGCCATGTCGTCCGCATCGGCAATATTAATCGTGGCAACTGCATCATCATTGGATACAGCGATTACCCGGTCGTCGTCTAGGGTTAACATCACCTCGGTGCCCGGTTCGAGGTCTAGCCGTTCGATATCCAAATCCGACAGCGGAATCGTTCTATACGACTCGTCTTCTAGCTGAACCCGGACATTTCCAGAATCATAAACCTGCTCAACCGTCGCAGGTACCTGGACGGTTGTCTGAGCCACCAGGGAGTCTTGCTTCAGCGGTTGGCTTATGGACTGGGCAATCGCCGGAACACCCAAACCCAACACCAGGGCGATCGCTGAACCTGAGACGAAATATTGCTGGAGTAATGACATATTCAGAGCTCCTTAATTTTTAATAACAAAAAACCCTGATTCTAAATTGATCTAGACTGATATAGCGACCCTAAATCGCTTGTGAATTGTGTTTGAGCAGTGGGGCAGGCTGCGCCCGCTCCACTGCTCACAACCTATCTAGGACTGCTATACCAAGCCCAGGTCGGGATCTGGAGTATTTTCACGGGTAGGACTCCAGGTCTAGGCTGGGATAAGGTTTTAACGACGTTGCTCTCAGTATTGACCATGCTCAATCCTGCAAAATTGCTGGCATATCCTGAAAGTCCTAAAGTTGATCAAATTGACGACTATCATGGCATCAAAGTTGCCGATCCGTATCGCTGGCTCGAAAATCCAGATTCTGAGCAAAGCAGAGCCTGGATTGAGGCGCAAAATCGGCTGACATTTGGATATTTGAACGATATTGAAGAACGGCAGTCTATCAAAGAGCGACTCACCCGGCTCTGGAATTATGAGAAATTTAGAACGCCGATTAAGAAGGCAGACCGCTATTTTTATTTCAAGAATGATGGTTTGCAAAATCAGGATGTGCTCTACACCCTGACGGATTTAGACGCAGAGCCAACGGTTTTAATTGATCCCAATACTTTTTCCGACGATGGCACGGTTGCTCTATCTGGCATTGCAATCAGCGAAAATGCCAGACTGGTTGCCTATGGTATGTCTACATCCGGCTCAGACTGGCAAGAATGGAAGGTGCGCAATGTAGACACTGGCGAAGACTTAGATGACCACATTCAGTGGGTCAAATTTTCTGGAGCCTCTTGGACTCACGACCATCAGGGCTTTTTCTACAGCCGCTACGACGAACCCAACGACGCCACCAAACTAGAAGACGCTAACTATTATCAAAAGCTGTATTATCACCGCCTAGGCATGCCCCAATCGGACGATGTGTTGATCTATCACCGCCCCGATCAAAAAGAATGGGGCTTCGGTAGCAGCGTCACCGATGATGGACGTTATTTAATTATTTCAGTGTGGCGAGGCACTGACCCTAAAAATTTGGTGTTTTATCAAGACCTCAGCCACCCCGATGCCGACGTCATCGAGCTGATCAATACCTTCGAAGCCGATTATACCTTCATCGATAATGACGGTACGACATTTTGGTTTCAAACTGATTTGCATGCTCCGCGAGGACGGGCGATCGCCATCGATATTACGAATCCAGCACCTGAACAGTGGCACGAAATCATTCCTGAATCCGATGAAACTCTCCAGGGAATCAGCTTGCTCAATCATCAGTTTGTGGCCGCATATTTGAAAGATGCTTATTCTGCCGTCAAAATTTTCAACCTAGACGGAGCTGCCGTACGGAATGTAGAACTGCCTGGGATTGGCTCAGTAGGCGGATTTCGTGGCAAGCGAGAGGATACAGAAACCTTCTACGTCTTCACAGGGTTTACGGCTCCGCCGACGATCTATCGCTATGACCTGATGACGGGGGAGAGCACTCTCTTCCGTCAGCCTACCGTAGACTTTAACCCAGACGACTATGAAACCAGGCAGGTATTCTATACCAGTCAAGATGGCACCCAAGTGCCCATGTTTATTACCCACAAGACTGGATTAGAACTCGATGGCAATAATCCAACGTTGCTATATGGATACGGCGGATTTGGCATTTCGCTAACTCCCAGTTTCTCGATTAGCAATCTGGTTTGGATGGAACTTGGAGGTGTGTACGCGGTTCCCAATCTTCGAGGCGGTGGTGAATATGGTGAAGACTGGCACCAAGCAGGCACCAAACTGAACAAGCAGAATGTCTTTAACGACTTTATCGCAGCAGCAGAATGGCTGATTGAGCATCGCTACACATCGTCTGATAAGTTAGCAATTTCTGGTGGCAGCAATGGCGGCTTGCTGGTTGGGGCTTGCATGACTCAACGCCCAGACTTATTTGCAGTGGTGCTGCCTGCCGTCGGCGTGATGGATATGCTGCGCTTTCATAAATTCACAATCGGCTGGGCATGGACCTCAGACTACGGCTCACCGGATGATCCTGACGAATTTAAGGCGCTGTATGCCTATTCGCCATTGCATAATTTGCGTCCTGGAACGGCGTACCCTGCGACGTTGATTACAACAGCGGATCACGACGATCGCGTGGTGCCTGCCCACAGCTTTAAATTTGTGGCAGCGCTGCAAGACGCGCATGCAGGCGAAGCCCCGGTGCTAATTCGCATCGAAACAAAAGCCGGACACGGAGCGGGGAAGCCGACTACCAAAATTATCGAAGAGATTGCTGATAAGTTTGGCTTTTTGGTGAACGTCCTTGATATGGCTGGAGGATAATTTTTTCCAGATTATAATGTTGCGCTTAATGAGCCAGACTACATTCAGATGAGAAACTGGGGTTCGATCGCGCGACTCATTTGAAGGACGGGTGATTGGAGTCGTTGTATTGGTGAGCACGCTAGCAACACCGTCTCAGTAGGAGACATGTATCAGTACCGATCCGTGCTTTGTCGTGGCTACATCTAGTTACCACGTTATGTAAAATCTCGGGTTAAACTCATCGTGATGTGATACCCGGGTTCGCAGACGTTGTAGCGTAATACTAAGCATCACTAATGGCGCGATCGCCAGTTTCAAACTGGTTTCTAGAGCGCTTGCTACCCGCGCCTGTGTCCTGGAATATAATCATCTATCTAACGCCGGACACGTGCTGTCCTGAAAGTCTACCGCCATGACACCCTCCTCTAGCAGTATGCTGGCTACGCTGTCTCAGGTCGATCGCAAGAGCGACCTGACTCATCGCGTTAAAGATTTACCCGTTCCTCAATTCATCAGTCTGCTCGACCAAATTACCAAAGAGTTTGAGCATTTTCTCCAGGCGATCGAGATGATCAACAACGAAGCCCTGGAAACGATGCTCGAACAGATTTTGGAAGCTTTTACCCTCAAAATCGGGCAGATTCTCCAAGCCGATCGCACTACAATTTTCCTGGTTGACGAAGAGCGAGAGCAGCTCTGGTCAAAAATTGCTCAAGGTCAGGGAGAAGAGTCATTAGAAATCCGCGTTCCTATCAATACTGGAATTGCGGGACATGTAGCAACAACGGGAGACTATCTCAACATTCCAGATGCCTACGCGCACCCGCTGTTCAACCGAGACGTGGATAAGCAAACAGGCTATCAGACCCAAAATATCCTCTGCATGCCCATCCTAAGCACCAAAAAACAAGTGGTCGCCGTGGTGCAGCTTCTCAATAAGCGCACGGGTATTCCGTTTGATCGGGATGATGAGCGCAGTTTTCGTGAATTTGCAGACTCGATTGGGATCATTTTAGAAAGCTGCAATTCGTTTTATGTCGCCGCTCGCAATCAACGAGGCGTCAATGCCCTTCTCAAAGCAGCATCATGTCTGGGACAAAGCCTCGATTTAGAGAAAACACTGCAATCGGTTATGGATGAAGCCCGAAAGCTCATGCAGGCCGATCGGAGTACTCTATTTTTGCTCGATTCTGATCGAAATGAACTGTGGTCACGAATTGCCAAAGCGGATGGCACAACCATGGTAGATATCCGCATTCCTGCTAACAAAGGGATCGCAGGATATGTCGCCTCCACCCGACGCACGCTAAATATTCCCAATGCCTATGAAGATCCTCGATTTGATCCAACCACTGATCAAAAGACGGGATATCACACACGCAATATTTTATGCATGCCTGTATACAACTCTGGCGGTGCGCTCATTGGCGTAACGCAACTGATTAACAAACATCAGGGCGGGTTTACCCAATCAGATGAAGAGTTTATGCGAGCGTTTAATATTCAGGCGGGCATTGCCCTAGAAAATGCTCAACTGTTTGAACGCGTTTTGCAGGAAAAGCAGTATCAAAAAGATGTTTTGCAAAGCCTTTCAGACGCCGTCATCTCGACTGATATGCAGGGCAAAATCGTCACAATCAACGATGCGGCGCTCCATTTACTGGGCTGCCCGATGAGCGAGGATGGCGATCGCTCGCATCAAGCACTCTGGCATCAGAAGCTGATTGGGCGTTTAGTCTGGGATGTTGTGCCAGTGGAAAATCTAGAATTTCGGCTCAACGACAGTCTAACGGCAGCAGCTCGCCACTATGTTCCGGAACAGAGTTTAAAGGCTGGGCTGTTTCGGTATCCCGGTACGATTCGCGTCTTGATCCCTGAAAACGGAGCCAAGAAGCCGACGAATGTTCCGCCGCATCCACAACCGGCTTCTCCAACAGGGGAGACTACCCATGTCTTGCAGACGGATAGCGCTGATCAACTCGAACTTATTGAACCCTATGTCTTAGCGGTGTGCGATCGCACTAATCCCGACCGATGCCTCTTGTGGAATGAGCGAATTTCACCCGACCATAACGGCAACAATGGGTCAATTCACGGGGTGCCAACCCGTGAGGTTCGAGACATTGAGCGCAGCGTCAATCTCACGGTCAATCCTCTGACGAATCTAGAGGGCGGGGTGATCGGGGGGTTGGTGGTCTTAGAAGACATTAGTCAAGAAAAACGCATGAAAGCCACCATGCACCGCTACATGCCTCCTGCTGTGGCAGAACGAGTGCTGGCGCTGGGCGACGATGCCCTCATGGTGGGTGAGCGGAAAGATGTGACGATTTTATTTTCTGATATTCGCGGCTATACCTCTCTTACCGAACGCCTGGAAGCCGCTGATGTTGTTTCACTGCTCAACAACTACTTTGAAACGATGGTTGAAGCAGTGTTTAACTACGAGGGCACCCTCGATAAATTTATTGGCGATGCGCTGATGGCAGTTTTTGGTGCGCCTCTGTCGTTAGAAAATCATGCGTGGATGTCGGTACAGTCGGCGTTAGAAATGCGTCGCCGTCTGGCAGAATTTAACCGCACTCGCCCCGATGATATGAAAATTAAGATTGGTATTGGCGTTAGTTCTGGCGAAGTCGTATCTGGCAACATCGGTTCTCAACGACGAATGGACTACACCGTGATTGGCGATGGGGTTGATATCAGCTCTCGGTTAGAAGGGCTCACGAAGCAATATGGCACGACCGATCGCCAAGGATGTGACATTATCTTGAGTGAATTTACATACCAACTGTGCCGCGATCGCATCTGGGTGCGAGAGCTCGATCATGTGTGCGTAAAGGGCAAAACGAATCCCATTAATATCTACGAGCTAATTGGCGATCGCCGCGAACCCTTGAGCGACCTCATGCAAGAATTCATTGAACTATATCAGTCGGGGCGGATTGCGTATTCTAATCGCAATTTTCAGCGCGCAATTCAGATTTTTGAGCAGGCGCAACGGCTCAAAGAAAACGATCAGGCCATCAAGACTTTCTTGCAGCGATCGCGCCGCTATCTCAAACATCCCCCGCCCGACCAATGGGACGGGGTATATCTGATGAACACCAAGTAGTGTGAACACCCAGTAGTGCAGAGAGTCACCCAGGGCTAACGCTCAGCCGAATCCGAACGGTGCCCGTGAACCCGTCAGGCGGTTGCCACATCTGGAGCGATCGCCGCATGGCACTTAACGTCGTTTGATCGTGGAGGGTAGAGGCTTGGTCGTCGAGCAGGATGCGTTCAAGCCGACCGTTCCAGAGGCGAAGTTCCCAAACGACCTCTCCCGATACGTCTGTGGGCGGCTGAATGCGCTGGAGATATGGCTCTAATCGGGCGATCGCTGATTCGTCTAGCCCTTCGATATCCACCACGCTGACGCGACGAATTGGCGGTTGAGACGGTCGAATCGGACGACTCTCTAATGCAGTATCTAGACTTGGAGCAACCCCAATAGACGGCATAGCACCTCGGCTCCGTTGTTGAAGCGTAGCAAAACCTGCCGGGGGTGTTCCCATTTGTGATACCGCCTCTGGAGCGCCAAAAATGCCCTCATAGCTGACTCCGTCAGGTAGCTCGACGGGAACCTGAACCGTGCGTCGTGTGCCGTCTGGGTCAACCCGCACTTCTTCGCTCACGGCAACAAATGAGGTGTATTGCGAAAGCAGGCGATACTCTAGCGCCGTCTGCGTAACGTTCTCCACGCCCGATACTGTTTCCCCGCCATACATCTGATTCATCAGGTCTTTGATTTTGGCGCGACCCCACAGTTGGGCGATCGCCTCGTTAGGCTGAGTATCATCGAAATTAACATTCAAGGTCTCGGCATAACGCTGCCCGCCCGCAGCAATACCGGTTATCGTCAATGTGCCGCTCAGCCGATCTGCCTTGCGCCCAAACACCACGAGTGGCTGGTTGGCAAACAAGTCTGGAGCAGCCAGAGGATAAATATCAGGCGCATCGCCGTGCCCCTCCCACTCGACCTGAATATTGGTCAAGACAGGATTGTTGATCTGCTGAAAGAACTGCTCGATCACTTCTTCGGTTGGTTCATCGTGGCGAACCACCTGAACTGTTCCCCGACCCACCTCTGCAAGCCGATTCAGCAAAAAGCGGTTGACCGAGCTGCCCACGCCAAACCCATAGAGCCGATTGCCCTCGCTCATCCGCTGTTGCACGTCAGCAATGACGCTGGCTTCATTGCCGATATATCCATCCGTGAGCAACACAATGCTGCGTAGCCGACCTGCCTCTGCTGCTGGAAAATCGAGCACGGCTTGCATGCCGTTGAGCAATTCTGTGCCGCCATTGGCTGTGAGACGATTCACGTAGGCGATCGCCCGCTGCCGATTTTGTGGGGTGTTAGGCAAGGGAGCGGATGATAGGCGCGTAGCAGTGTTGGCAAAATCAATAATCGTAAACGTATCGTCTGGGTTTAAGCCATGAATCATGCGGCGCATGAGTTCTTGCGACTTGGCCAGAGGCTCCCCCTGCTGCGAACCCGAGGTATCCATCAAAAACACCACATCTTTCGGCACGATTTCATCGGTGCGATAGTCGATAGCCGGAACGAGATATGCAGCAAAATGCCCACCTCGGTCATCGGCTTGGGTAAGCACGGTTGCTTGAGTGGTTTCGTCGGATATTTGATAGCGCAGAATTAAATCTTTATTGGGAATCGTGTCGTGGTCGGCAAGCTGCACCTGGATGCGATCGCCATTGGGTTGGATCTGAATATCATGGGAGGGCGATCGCACCTCCCGAATCGGGATGCCTGCCTCAATATTGACCGTCACACTGATGTCATGCCCAGACCGCTCATCAGGATGCAAGACCGGAGGCGTAATTCGTGATGCATCCGATACTTGATCGGTGTCGCCCCGTGGGTTGGTCGGTACGCCGGGGATATATCGTGGCCCGACGACCATCGGGAAGACAAACTCGTAGGCCGTATCTTCAAACCTTAGACTCTCGGTATATCGAATTGTGACTTCGATCTGCTCGCCGGGACGAATGTTGGCAACAGACTGGGTAAAAATGTTAGCGCGTTCTTGCTCCAGCAGACCAGCAGTGCGCCCCTCTTCGATGGCCTGCTCGTAGATCTGGCGGGCTTCTTCTCGACGTTTAATGTCTCCGCGAATCGTGCGATCGCCCAGCTTGATCTCCATCGCATCGACAGCAGCCTCATCAGGTAAGGGAAACACATATACTGCTTCTAGAGACTCCTCAAACGGATTTTCAAAGGTTTGAGTCACCTCTACGCGTGATAGATTGCCGCTGACTGTCGCGAGAACATCTGTGTGGGTCAGCGGAAATACGCGCTGCTCCGTATCCGATTGAATGTAGAGTCCGCCATTTGTCTGAGGAGCAGCGGAGTCTGATGCAGAGCGAATAGTTGAAGGATTCATCTGCGTCCGAGGAGATTGAGTGGATTGTGCGAGTGCGATGGGAAAAGCACTATTTGAAATGCTAGTGAATAGGGCGATCGCCAGTCCGATAGACGAGAGCTTCATGGTTTAAATCTAAAATCTATACCGCTCTACCATGACATCGCTACCGATTCAGATAATCGAAAGTTGCAGTTTTTGTAACCGTAAACTACAAAATCAAAAATCTATCTGGCTATAGGAGTGAACTTAACCAGGTGGGAGGGTACTCTAAAATACTCATGATTCTCGATATCAATCCATTTGGTTTTGCCCATTTGGTTTTGGATTGATGAATTGCCCCTTAAAATTAAGTATTCGTCAACTAATCATCTGTCTCCGAATAATATTTCACCACCAACAGACAATTGCGCTGATCGTCCCCGCGTTTATAGCTGAGTCGATCTGCCAATCGTTTCATGAGTCGCAGCCCCCGACCGCTCTCAGAATCCTGATCGACCTCCAAAGGCATTTGATCCACGGTTTGATCCAGGTCAAACCCTGGACCATAGTCCCAAATGCGAATCTCAACCGCATGGTCTAGCACGCAAACCTCAATATCGATGAGGGTTTCCGAGGGGCGACTTCGATGAGCATGGCGAACCGCATTGGTAAAGCCTTCTGCTAATGCCAACTGGCACTGGAGCCAAGTCGAATATGGAACCAAGGGATATTGGAATCGATCAAACCACGATAATACCTTGGGCAATTCACCTAGGTCGGTATGAACTTGAATAGCCTGTTTCTGAGTCACTTTCAACGGAAAGTAATCCCCCAGTGAAATCAACGCGCGAACGAGAGTCTGCCAATAAGCTCTCATCAATCTTACTAAATCATTTAAGTCGAATCCGGGGAGTTGTAAAGGATCGAAGGCACCTGCATCTTCAAGGAAACTTAATTTTAATACTCATATTTCTTGATAGTCTTTACATATTGATTCCTTATTATCAGTCTCGACCATCGAAGATTAAGTTGGCAAACCTATGAATAACGTTTCATCGATAACTTTTCCGCGATTGATATATATTTCATAATTTTAGACTCGCTAGCCTCATTTTGTTATGCCCAAGATTCTTGTCATCGATGATGATCCAGTTGTTCGGCTCGTTCTCAAAAAAGCATTGCAAGAGCAAGATTGTGATGTCATTGTCGCTAGTGATGGTGAAAGCGGTGTAGACAAGGCAAAGCAGTTTCGACCGGCGCTGATTATTTGCGACTGGATGATGCCAGGGTTAGACGGACTAGATGTCTGTCGTCACATTAAATGCAATCCTCACTTATCAACGACGTTTTTTATTTTGCTGACATCTCGAACTGAAGTTGAGGATCGCGTAAAAGGGTTAGACACAGGGGCCGACGATTTTCTAACAAAGCCGATTGAAATCAATGAGTTACGGGCAAGAGTGCGAGCTGGACTACGGCTTTATCAGCTCAATCAAGATCTACAAACCCAGAAGCAGATTTTAGAAGCAGAGCTCCATGAGGCTGCTGATTATGTGCGCTCAATTTTACCGCCTCCGTTGTCAGGGACTGTCAGCATTGATTCTCGATTTATACCATCAAGTCAGCTTGGTGGCGACTGCTTTGACTACTACTGGCTTGATCCCGACTACTTAGTGATTTATCTGTTAGACGTTTCAGGTCATGGGTTGGGCGCGGCATTACCGTCGATTTCTATTTTGAATGTATTGCGATCGCAGTCCCTTCCAGATGTTAGCTTTTATCAGCCTCCTGCTGTTTTAAGGGCATTAAATGAAACGTTTCAAATGAATAGCCAAAATGATAAATATTTCACGATGTGGTATGGAATATTTAATCGGGTAAAACGGCAGCTTGTCTATGCGAGTGCTGGTCATCCGCCTGCAATCTTAGTTGCCCCTGATGGTCAAAAATTAACCTTTGAACAACTGAGAACCCCCAATCTTCCTATTGGGATGATGACTGATATTACCTATCAGAGTAGCCAGCATTTCATCCCTAAGGGAAGCGTTTTGTATGTATTTAGTGATGGCGCCTATGAAATCAATCAACATGCTAATTACTACGATGAACGTGGTGGTCTTGAGACATTTGTTGATGTATTAAGAAATCAGCCAGAACATACAAATTTGGATGGAATACTCAACGAAATTTATGCGTTTAGAGGTCAAAAGACTCTAGATGATGATCTGTCTTTATTGCAAGTCAGATTTGATTAAGGGATTGTTTGGGATGTGTATAGCCCCGCGGGTTCTATAGCGGTATGCGCTTGAGTTAAGTACGGTGGCGTGGGGTGCGCCGTGCCCCACACCACCGTTTCTGTACTTGACGCGCACATTACTTACACACGCTCAGCGTCCTAAGGGCAGTAGCAACTCATTTCGTCATTCCGACAAGCTTCGTCAAAATTACATCGTTTCTCGTCAAATCTATCCGGATTGCTGGGGCAAGTAGGCTGAATTTTACAGCAGATGGAATGATTGGAGACATTCCAATGATTTCATCGCAGCGATCGCCCAACTGCAGCGAGGGCGAGCTGACAGGCCAATTCATTGACGAGCGGGAACGTGTCGAAGCATGGCTAGAGGGCTTTCCACCTACTCACCCCAGCGACAGGGCGCTAGAAAACAAACTCCTGATTCGTTGATGCATAACGCCGTGGATCGAGAGAATCTCATCCTGCGCGGAACATTTGTAGTGTTGCTCATGACAACGCTGATGGGGGTATGCGGCCTCCGCATTGCCCAAATTCAGCTTGCTCACGGGCATTATTACCGTCAACTTGCAGATCAAAACCGAATTCGACTAGTACCGATTCCCTCTGATCGGGGTAATATCACCGATCGCAACGGCAAGATTTTAGCGGCCAATCGGCTGACTCGTTCAGTGTATCTGTGGCCCCGCTATCAATCTCGGCAACAGTGGCGGAAAACAGCGACGGATTTGGGTGCGCTGCTCAATATCCCGTCAGAAGAAATCATCCAGCGGCTTGAAAAAGTTGGATATAACTCTGCATTACCGATTCGAGTGAGCCAGCGAGTTGACCCAAAAGCATTTGTTACATTGGCAGAACAAGCATTGCGATTTCCGGGTGTGCAGGTGCTTGGAGAATCGAGCCGCTATTATCCTCATGGCGACCTAGCAGCGCATGTCGTGGGCTATATCGGAGAAGCCAATGAAGAGGATATGAACGCCAACCCTGATTATCCGATGGGCATGATTGTCGGTCAAATGGGGGTCGAGCGCTTAGCAAATGAGCGAATCGAGGGCGCATGGGGAAGCCGATTGGTCGAGGTCGATGTCAGAGGACGAGAACTTCGATGGCTGGGGGTGCAACCGCCGGAGGCGGGGTCTCAGGTGCGCTTGACGTTAGATCTAGATTTGCAGAAAGCGGCTGAAAAAGCCCTCAATCAGCGGCGCGGCGCGGTTGCAGTCCTAAATGTTCAAACGGGAGAAGTCTTAGCGTTGGCGAGCGGCCCGTCCTTCGACCCCAATATGTTTACTCGCCGTGTCACTGAAGATGAGTGGAATCAGCTGCAAGGAGAAAGTCAACCTTTCCTCAATCGGGCATTGCAAGGCTATGCACCCGGCAGTACGTTCAAAATTGTGACCGCAACTGCTGGAATGCAGTCTGGAAAATTCTCACCCAATTCTACGCTCGGAACGTCTGCATTTATTACCGTAGGCGGCACCCAATTTTGGGAACACAGCAATCGCGGCTATGGGGTGATTGGGTTTCCTCAAGCGATCGCCTACAGCAGTAACACCTTTTTTTATCAGGTCGGTATTGCCGCCGGACCTCAACAAATTTCTCACTGGGCGAAGGTTTTGGGAGTTGGGGTTGCGGGCAATTTAGGGCTTGGTGGTGGAAACGGAGGCATGGTGCCAACCCCCGACGAGAAGGAAGAATTGTTTAGTGAGCCTTGGTATACAGGCGACACGGTGAGTATGGCAATTGGGCAGGGATTGGTGCAAGTCACTCCGCTAGAGCTTGCCACCGTCGTTTCAACGATTGTCAATGGGGGATGGCGAGTCCAGCCTCATCTACTCGCAGATGAAACCAATACTGCCGCCACGGAGCACGTTGCCACCGGAATTCCTCCCGAATCGTTAGCAGTCATTCGTGCTGGCATGGTAGCAGCCGTTCAAAACGGGACCGCACGACGACTCAATGATGGATCGATTCCTCTAACGGGCGGAAAAACCGGAACGGCAGAAGTAGTAGGGAAACCCTCTCATTCTCTCTTCATCGGATTTGGTCCTGCTGATAACCCCCAAATTGCGATCGCCGCGATCGTCGAAAATGGTGGATATGGCAGCACTGCTGCCCTGCCGATTGCTCACGAAATCTATAAGGTTTACTTCAACAAACAGCCACACAATGGAAATTAAGGTAAGTTGAGTGTAGAGTATCAATTTTGACTATCGTTAAGCAGGAACTCACCTTGAATGGAATCGTCCTGCAAACTATAACGTTATGTGTGTGAACGCTTTGCCTTCTGGTCGAGCTTGCTATTACAGCGATCGCTGCGATAGTGATTGCCCATGAATTAAGTGGGTACGCTCGGGAGTCTGTTCTTCAATCTGCCGGTTTCCCTGTGCTAAATGCCATGTCTTGTCGTTTAAAGCTTTTGATTGCAACAAGTCTGGCAAGTTGCAGCATCGTATCATCTAATTTAATTTTAGGTGCGTCAGAGGTGCGATTTGCTTCCGAAATAAGTTCGGTAAACATTACACCTGATGTTGTTCCTGTAGCCGATTTTGCTCAGGCCAGCCTTGTCTCAACCCGTTTGACCGAATCGCCGACTCCGTCCTCAGAGGTTACTCCCAGTGGCGCAGAGGTCACTCAACTGCAAACTCTTCTCTATCAAGCCGGATACTACAACGGCGAAATCGACGGAGTCTATGGCGACCAAACACGACTCGCATTGGTCGAGCTTCAGCGACAGTTTGGGGTATCCGACACGGGGGAACTTGATCAAAAAACTTGGCAGATTCTCCAAGAACTTAATCCTGGAACCGATATTTCTGAATTCTTCAAAGACGATTCGACGTTAGCGAGTGAACCTAGTGAGACAGCTTCTGCAGAGGATGAGGCAAGTCCCGATGCACCATCCAGTCTAGAAGTAGACGCAGGCGCAACCGTCAACACGGAAAACGCTCAACAGGACTGGCTAAATCAGTTCTTAATTATAGCCGTGGTGCTGGGCACTGGCAGCATAGTTACCTACGCCTTGACGTACTACGGGCTCATTCGAATTCCTCGATCGCGGCAGATTTCCCTATTTTTCAGGCGATTTATGGCACGAGCCTCTCATCCGTCAGCGACGCCGCGAACCGCCGCATCGAGCCACAGATTTCATCGATCTAGTTTGACTTCGTCAAGTCTGTCCTCGTCTCAAATCCGTTCTCTCGATACAAACCGGGTAGAAGCGAGTGAGAATAATGCCGAATCGCCGTCAAGCGATGAACCGTCGCTGATGGTGACGACCCCCGTAACCCCCCCATCTCAAACTGAGATCGTTCGCCAGTTAACGCTTGATCTAGATCACACCGATCCGAATGTTCGTCGTAAGGCTATCTGGGAACTGGGTCAGCAGGGAAATTCAGATGCCATCTTTCCTCTGATAGAGCTGATGGCCACGTCTGATTCTCATCAACGCTGTCTGATTTTGGCGGCAGTGTCAGAGATTGGAATTCGCATCCTAAAACCGATGAATCGGGCGCTCATTGTATCGATGCAAGATGAAAATGCAGACGTTCGCAAAAACGCGATTCGAGAAATCACTCGCATCTATGATTTGGTCGCTCAAGTGAACCGTCACTTGAGATTCGCAATTAACGATGTGGATGCAGAAGTGCGAAAAACAGCTCAATGGGCATTACAAAGAATTGACCGTACATTGTCGGAGTCAGACAGTACCTTGCCTGAGTTGTCAACGCTAGTGCAATCGAGTGAGCACGGGTTAGAAACGCCGTCTGATAATGGTAAATTATCGTCAGTTAACCGTTCGTCGGGCGATCGCACCTCATCACAGTAAATTAACCTTGTGAATTAACTTCGATTGACATTCATTCGGCGCTGCTTCCATGAGCGATAGTCACTTCTTTGATTTGATTCAGCGGGGTGTAGACCTGTGGAATCAATGGAGAGAGGCCCACCCCCATGCAAAACCTGATTTAAGCCGCTGTTATTTATTTGAAGCTGACTTGCGCGGGGCGAATTTGCAAAATGCGATTTTCAACCGCACATGTTTGATTGGTGCCGATTTAACCCATGCCGATTTAACAGGGGCCGATCTCACAGGCGCGTATGCAAGTGACGCCTGTTTTGCTGCGGCTAACCTCGAACGTGCTACCCTCACGGGAGCAAATCTTAGCGCATCCAATTTAACCACTGCTAAGCTAGTCAGTGTCAAAGCAGACGGCACAGACTTTAGCGCCGCTTGTCTCACGGGAGCCTGTCTTGAAAATTGGTCAATTAGTCTAGCGACAAGATTTGAGCGAGTCGACTGCACCTACGTTTATCTACGGCAGCACAAGCAAAGCCGCTATCCTCAGCATGGCACCTTTAAACCTGATGAGTTTGCGACCTTGGTTCGAGAACAGCCAGATTTGTCTATGTGGGCAACAGTTCAATCCGCTGATGAATCACTCGATGAGGTAGGTAATGAGGCTCACGCAAATGCTCCCAATATACAATTCAATCAAGCGGCTGATACAGATATCAGGCCAGATATCACGCCAGATGACCTAGCGATCGCCGTCCCAGATATATCGGCTCCTGTCCATGAACCCGCAACACCTCCTCCCACCGCGACTAATGCAGAATCTGATGGAGATCAAACACCACCAGCGCGATCGCTCCCCGACCCTTGGTTAAACGGTGCTAGAGATAACGATTCAGAACTTCCCACCCAGATGGCTCCGCCTCAACCCGCTTCTCTCCAACTAGAGCCAGTAGAACCAGCTGTTTCCACTCTCTCAGCATCCCAATCGTGGCGCTCGTCTGCGAATCGACTCCATCGAGATTACTCTCCATTATCACCAGCAACCCCAAATTGGCGCTTGAGCAAGGGAATCGTAATTGCCGCAATGATTCTCGGCGCTGGGGCGATCGCAAGTGTAGCAGTAATCGGCTGGCGCACCACGATTCGTTCTCCACAGTCTGCCCCAGCAGCCGATCTAGTCAATCTGCCTTGCAATGAGCCGCTATTGCCGAATGTTTCGGCGCAGACTCCAGACTATACCTACGACAATGGCACCAAGTTTTATGGAGAATTTGCTGGCAATGCCCCAGCAGACGGTCGCGGCACGATGATCTTTGCCAATGGCGATCGCTACGACGGCGAATATCAAGATGGCAGGCGGAACGGCTGTGGCACGTTTACCTTTGACAATGGGCGGCAATATGTCGGACAGTTTGAGAATGATCAATTTGAAGGACTTGGAATCTGGACACTCGAAACGGGCGATCGCTACGTAGGTGAGTTCCAGAACAACAAATGTCACGGTGAGGGAACCTTTCAATTCACCGATGGGTCATCCGAAACCGGAACATGGCATAATGGCAGCCTCGTCAACGGGGACTTATCCTGTGGGCGAGGTGCTGCTCATTTGTCAGACTCTCCATCTTAAGGAGGATGAATCATGGTTAATTGGTTATCTATCTACCGACTTTTGCTAAGCGTTTCCATTGCGTTAGTTTCGATTGCAGGTGTGGGCGGGTTAATATCATCAGCACGATCTCAAGACGCGCCAACTCCCACGCCAACCCCTGAGGAAACCCTTGACGAAGAGACTCCTGAGGACGTTGCTCCTGAGGACGATCTGCCTGCGAGTGACGATCCATCCATAGACACCGATCCTACATCTGAGGACGACCCATCTATGGATGCAGATCCCACGTTTGAGGACGACGATCCATCCATGGATACTGATCCTACATCTGAGGACGATCCATCTATGGATACCGATCCCACGTTTGAGGACGACGATCCATCCATGGATGCAGATCCCACGTTTGAGGACGAACCTACTGACATGGAATCTCCAGCTAATCCGGCACCTGTCGAAGATGAATCGCCCGCATCTCCTGATGCACAGGCACCGTTAGAAGACTCATCCGATGTCGTCACTGATGAAACCTATCCACGGGCATTGTGGTAAGTCTAAGGGTTTGCTAAGAAATAATCTCGCACATTGATGTGACGAAACACATCCCGACCTTCTCTCAAGAGGGTAGCTAAAAGGCTCATTCCCCTCTGATGGGTTATGAGCAGTGGGGCGCGCCGCGCCCCACACCACCGTACTTATACCAATTCTCGATTTTGGATTTGCGATTTTGGATTGACGGCCAGCAGCCTTGCAAGGATTCCGGCCCGTTCATTTGTATCCTTACTTTGAAGAATTGGTATTAACTCAAGTGCATACCGCTATAGAATCGCTATATCACTGATCGTTGCCTGCTTTTGGTCTATTCCCACCCAATAGCTGACGTGCTAATCACCGTCTTCAAATCAGGCGTCATTTCGACGGTGTAGTCAAATGGAGAACTACCGCTACCAACTTGAGTCATTGCCTCACCATTGGGTCGTCGGGGTGAGAAATAGGACTGAGCCTGAATGACAATGTTGCCACTGCCGTTGACGGTGGCATCTGTAATACTGAGTGAGTTGGAATTACCGCTACTCAAAATGGCAGATAAATAGGCTGCATCCAGCATGTCTCCAGTTTGAGGATCTAGCCTTGCCACAACAGCAACTTTAGCCCCTCCGCCCTGACCATAGCTTCTCAACCACCCCTGTGTCGCATCCGAACTTGCCCGTCGAAAGTCTTGGCTTGGCGTTCCCTGGGTTCCGTCAACGCTGAATACACCATAGAGATTGCTGCCACTCCAGAAAAGTCCGTAGCCTCGCCCATCTGTACCTGTCGTTTCATAATGGGTACGCACCCAGTTATTGCCGGGATTTTCA
The DNA here is from genome assembly GCA_051117335.1 of Elainellaceae cyanobacterium. Classification (GTDB taxonomy): domain Bacteria; phylum Cyanobacteriota; class Cyanobacteriia; order CAZCXK01; family CAZCXK01; genus DBGGTD01. The sequence continues at coordinate 43,600 of JBNPEB010000034.1, read as the reverse complement.
CGATCAAAGCTAGCAATGATTGGATTTTGATTATTAGCTGAGACTTGCTGAGTGCCAATGTAAACGGTCTGGGTGCCAATCTGAATGCTAGAAGCCCCTTTCGCAGCGATCGCCACTTCTGTATCGGATGCACCAAACTTGACCACTTGAGTTGAGATATCAGAGGTGGCGTTACCAGGAGCCGGAGTTGGAGTCGGCGACGGGGTTGGGTCGGGAGCAAGGACTGGATCAGGAGCGGGCGACGGCGATGGTGCAGGGCTCGGATTGGGGGACGGTGTTGGCGATGGATCGGGTGTTGGTTCAGGCGTGGGATCAGGATCAGGGCTGGGAGCCGGACTCGGCGATGGATCAGGTGTTGGACTTGGATTAGGAATCGGATTGGGGGATGGATCGGGCGTTGGATCAGGGGATGGGGTTAGTGATGGAGCCGGATTGGGCGACGGAGGCGATGGATCAGGGATTGGTACAGGGCTTGGGTCAGGCGTTATCGTAGGACTTGGAGACGGCGATGGGTCAGGGCTTGGACTTGGATCAGGAGATATGTCCGGCGTTGGAGCCGGGCTTGAATCTGGATTCGGAGATGGAACAGGTAAGGGAGATAGAGAGGGGGCAGGGCTAGGCGAGGGAGAATCGATGGGATCAGGAATCGGGGAGTTATTCGGCACGGGCGGGGCAGGCACATGCGGTTGTGGCGCACTAACGACGTCGTTGATATTGATCTCTTGACTATTAATTCCCGTGAGAATGGCGAGATATTGCCCCGTGTTCTGATCCCGAAGAATGGTGTCTCCTGAAAAATGTCCGCTGCCTTCCAAAATGCTCAGTTTCTCAAAGGATAGATTTCCCTTCAGCACGATATAATCGCGCCCGTCCTGAAAATCTGCAATGATATCCGCATTCTTTAACTGGGAGGTGCCGCCGATGAGTACAAAGTGATCAGATCCCTTACCTCCAATTAAGAAATCGGTTCCTCGACCCCCTCGGAGGCGATCGCGCCCCTTGCCACCGCTGAGCCAGTCATCACCCTCTCCTCCCCGGAGGCGATCGCGCCCTTGGTTGCCAGAGAGCATATCATCTCCAAGCCGACCTTGGATGCGATCGCGCCCCTTACCGCCCGATACTTGATCGTTACCCTGATGTCCAACGATGCGATCGCCGTTTGAGCCTCCGTCCAATCGATCATTACCGGCGTGTCCTAGCATCAAATCGTGTCCTCGACCGCCGATGACGACATCATCTCCTGCGCTGCCTTCGAGAAAGTCATGTCCCTGGTGTCCAAAGAGATTGTCATCTCCCGCTTCACCTACCAGATGATCATCACCTCGTCGCCCAGACATGACATTTTGGAATGAATTGCCAATGAGCCTGTCAGGATCTGCTGTACCCAACATAATGGGACGTTCATTGCCCCAGATCGGGCTAGGCACTATCCCGCTCTCGATCGAGGACGTAGAAGGAAAACCATCTGATGCCATGCCCGCGTCAAATCCTCCAGAGTTCACCCCCGGTTCCTCCATACAACTAAAATAAGGTCATGATTAAGGTCATGTTTCACGATTGCAGTAATACGAAGCGACTTTCTTCTGCCGCTCGCTACTCTATCGCTCGCTACTCTATCGCTCGTTATGAATTCGACATCCTGCTCAAAATGCCGACGGAATGATTGATGGAATTAAATGTGCTTTAGTATTGCTACCCTGTGGCGATCGCACCGTTCAAGACAAGACTTTTTGTAGCGGCAGTTGTAGACGCCTAGGGGCTTCTCGAAGAGTAACTGCTGCTACACGAGCAAAACCCGCCTCTGCAGGTTTGAGTCAGTCGGCGTAGGCTGACTTTGTAGGTGTAGGTACTCTACAGGAACGCTTCGCGAATAGCCGCCAACGTCCAGAGTTTTGTCTGAAAACCGCTCCGCACCTGTACCTACCAATCCAAAGTCAAACATCCAAAATCGAAAATTGGTATGAACTTTGGTATGAACTTAGTTGGGGGTGTTTAAATAGACCATCTAGAGCAGTTAATGTTCCCCGAATGTTCTTCAGATGGGGGCTGGAGTTGTCGCTATCATCCAGACTTGAATGTGGTGCAGAGAATTTTCAATGTCGCATAGCAGCAGATCGCAGTCTAAAAGCTGATCTTGGCGGGCGATGGCTTCAAGCTGACTGGCCGCCGCTTGGATCAATCGAGCCCCCACGCTCGCACTCGAACCCTTGATATAGTGGGCAATCTGCTCAACTTGACAGGTATTTTGATCTGCCAACGATTGCTTGAGCATATCAAGGCGCCTTAAATTGTCGTGAACAAAGAGTTTGAGCAGCTCTAGCCCAAATTCTGTGCTGCCGTCTGTCATGACGTTGAGATAGTCCCAATCAATATGCGACGACAATTGGGGGTACTCTGAAAAAGCGAGTAGCGATTCATCGGTTGTATCGGTTACTTCTTCCGATCCGGGCTGCAGAAGATTATTGCCCCAATAATCGAGTGTTTCTGCTAACAGAGTTTGGAGAACAGGCTTACTCAGATAGTCGTTCATGCCGGATGCGATCGCCCGGTCATAGTCTTCAATCATGGCATTAGCTGTGAGTGCAATAATCACAATCAGCCGATCTGGGAATGAACTCGATCGACAGTGTCGCTGACGAATCGCTTCGGTTGCTTTATAGCCGTCTAAGATTGGCATTTGGCAATCCATTAAGACAATGTCATATCCAGAATGGGCAATCGCATCTATGGCATCCTGCCCATTGCCGACCGCGTCGACGGCATACCCTAACAAGCCAAGCTGCTTCAGCAAAACTTTTTGGTTGATGAGGTTATCTTCAACCAGCAAAATCTTGAGTTGAGATCGGTGATGAGACCCTTGCATGACGAGGTTTTGCATTTAAGCTCTGCAAGAAAACTAGATTCGCTCCTAGAATTCCCAGATCGTCGACCGATTTACCATTGAAATCTAACGAGTATTCCAAAAACTTTGGTATTGGATTATCCCCATTCACGTTCTTCATCCAGTTCTGCCTGAACCAAGTCATCTTTGATGGTTGACCAGTCGATTTGGTCGGTAGGGCAGTCGTGAATCAACTGGCCCTGGCGGACATAAAACACGCGCGAACAAAACTGACGCGCCAAGTCGAGTTGATGGTTGATCATCATCACCGTCGTCTGCTGCTCATCTGCGATGCGCTGAAAGAGTTTAATGACCTGGTTTCCGCGCCCCGCATCCAATGCGGACGTGGGTTCATCAAGCAGCAACACCTTCGGCTGAATCATTACCCCGCGGGCGATCGCAATCAGTTGGCGTTGCCCGACCGACAGCTCAAGTTCTCGTCTATCTAGCCAATCGTTCGGAATATTGAGGCGATCGCTCCAGGTTGCAAGCCGCTGCCGAATATCAGACTGAGCCAGACCTCTCAATTGAAGCGGATAGGTAAGCGTCTCCCGAACCGTCATACCCAGCAGCCGAGACTCTTGAGGAACCAGAGTAATCTGCTGGCGCAACTGAATCACAGGGATGGTGTAGATATCTTGACCTTCTAAGTAAATGCGACCCTGGCTCAATTCACTGAGGCGATTGAGGAGCCGAAACAGCGACGTTTTCCCTGAGCCAGACGGGCCTACCACTGCGATGCGATCGCCCTGAAAAATGTTGGTCGAAATATCACTCAAGATGGGCTGTGCTCCCACCTGAGTGACTAAACCTGCCTGCTCAAGCCTGATTTGAACGGTTGACAAATTAGACAAAACTATAAGTGAAGTATCGGCATGAACACCAATCTATGCACGAATGATAGCGAACGGCGTGGAGTTATCCGTTCATCATTCCCTGACTAAGAGCCGTTGCAATCGTCCAGCCATCGACGAGCAGCAGCAATCCGGTAAAACCTAGCAAGATCAAATACATCCAAGGTTGAGACAAGGGCTTAACGTCAGAGGTGTCGATTCCCGTTTTAGCCTGAACCTGACGAACTAAATTGGCAAATCCAGCAACGCGCATCGGAAGTAAAAATGCTTCTCCGCTGGTATTAAGAAAGTAATACACCAACCCTCCTTGCCCAGTTGAGCGAGGCTTTAACGCCCGGATATCGTTCCATGAAAGTGACCAACCTTTGCGCCAGAGACGCGCCCATGCTGGATAAGTAATCTGAATGCTGTGCTCGTCTAACACGACTCGCTCACTCAATGCAGCAATCAGCGCGATCGCACCTACGATGATTCCGACCACTAGCACAGCCGGAGGGACGGGTGCTTGGGTCACACGCGCCAAAAACGGCAGTGGAAGCGTGAGGGCAATATACAGGCTAAACAGCGTCAGCGTGATCAAGGGAGAGATCCGGAAGACAGATGGCTTACTGGGCGGATCGCTGGGCAGATCGGATGATCCATACGAATCGGTAGATGACAGCGCATCTGAAGATTCTGAAGATACGGAGGCAGAATCAAAAGATTGAGGCGACACGTCTGATGAAAACTCCTGTCTGTGATACTGCAGTGTGCTTACTGTACGTGAATTTTAATGATATCTGATGATAATGGAGGCGATCGCCACAATCCCTCTTTATAGCCCTACGGGTTCTACGTACGTTCGGCGTCCTAACGCGAGAGCGTAAGGCTATACTAGGGCCACAAGAGCTAGGGCCACAAGAGCGGGGTCAACAAACGGCAGGCCGTATCAGGGCAAGTATTTTTGCACGACGACCCATCCCGACAGAGAAACCGCCATAAATCCGAAAAATAACAGAACATTTGTTCCAATATGTAGACGCCGCGCCCAAGGCCGCTGAGAACTGATGCGAGTCGCACTCCATGCCGACATTAGGGTGAGCGCAACAACGATCAGCCCAGCAGGCAGGTGGAGCGAGTGCCCAAGGTCGCCATAGTACCCAATCGTGCCCACAATACCAATCATCAACAGCAACAGGACGAGGGCAACTAAGAATCCGCCAACACTGTAATGGAATGGACGCACCCACGAAGGACGAGGGCGTTTAGCGTGGCGATCGTAGGCCATCCATCCTCCGGTGGATGCCAACACAAAATATGCAAAGACAGATAGCCCCATCGACCATGCTGCGATACGCCAAAGCCATAAAAAAGATGGAAGATCCAATGCTGGTAAACCTCACAAACCAGACAATCTCATTATCTCCCTTCTGTGAAAATTTGCAGATTTGCTGACAAATGTAAAAACCTGGAGTGCAAACCCTAGGTTGACGGTCAGACGACTCTAACGAGCTAAAAGTATATTCAAGAATGGCACTGCGTTTTTTTAACGTCTTAATCGACCCTATGGGAATGATTCACAGCCAACAGGATTGTTATCAAATCTGGTTATAAACTCTCACCAATCTAAACGCTTTGAATATCTGAGAAAACTCCATCAAAACTCAATCCGAGAAACATCCTGATAACATCCTGATTAAGTCGAGAGAACTGACACAATTTCATTATGAGCAGATTGATCAATGAGGGAACACATTTTTATTAAAGTGAATTCAGTCGACAATTAAGAGGAGAAGCACGATGACAAATGGTTAACCTACTGTAAACGCAGTTGCAGCTAACACATCTTGCGACATTGAACCTCGATCTGTAGGATGAGAATCATTTAAATCGCTTTTCGCTGATGATGAATCTTCACCTTCACGATCTACAACCTCTGGAAACGTGCCGGATTCATCTTCGACTCGAAGCCGCTCACACGGGATCGTATCTGACAAAATTGCACTTGCCATCATGCCACAATGAATCTCTAGCTGCCCCATTGGAAGCGCTTCAAAGATAAGCCGCTGCCCAGGAAAAACAACGCGTTCAAAATACCAATTTGGAACATTTGTTATTCGAGCAATCTGAATCTTACTTGTTGCATTGATATAGCAACAAACAATTGGATTCGAATATTCAGAAGGAACGGGATCAAAAATTTGAGCCATAACGATAGAGGAGCTTTACTAAACATGTAGAATCACAATTAAACGCTAACACTTTGTGATCCCTAGCAGCTGTAAACGCGACTACCAACCTACTCATTCTCTGCCTAAGTCAGTAAATTTCTGCTCATTATTGCGGGTGAAATTAGTAGATTCTCACGTTTCTGCGGACGTTGCAGACGATTCAACAATCAGGATATCTCGTCTTTGTTGCTAATTGTGTTGCAGAATCTGCGGGAGGCTATCCATATGTTGCATCATGCAAACCGATGATGATGTTCATGCATCCCTGAAGAGTCAGTGGTATCGTGAAGTTATGTGAAAAACATTTTCAGAATTCTCTTAGGGTAGGTTCATCTTGAAATCCTGTTGAAATCCTGATAGAACATCTGTCCCCACAGTTGCAATCATAAGTCAGTTATCATGAGCGATCGCATTCTTTACATACGGCTTCCTTGCAACCCAATTTTTCCGATTGGCGTTGTTTACCTTGCCGATCACATTCATAAGCTGTTTCCCCACGTAGAGCAGCAGATTTTTGACTTAGGTGCGGTGCCGCCGCTTGATTTTGTCTCTGCACTAGATCAGTGCATCGATCGATTTCAGCCAACTCTATTGGTCTTCTCGTGGCGAGATATCCAGATTTATGCGCCAGTCGGAGGGCGGGGCGGCAATCCTCTGCAAAACGCGTTTGAGTTCTACTACGCGAGGAATCCTTTTATCAAACTGAGGGGAGCGCTCGGCGGTCTGCGAATGGTAACAACCTATTTAGCCGAGCTCCGTCAGAATTTGAAGCTGATTCGTCGTGGATTCAAGCGTGCCCGCCGCTATCATCCCAATGCCAGACTCGTAGTGGGTGGGGGTGCTGTGAGTGTTTTTTATGAGCAGCTCGGCACCATGCTTCCGAAGCAGTCTATTGTCTCGGTTGGCGAAGGGGAAACATTACTAGAGAGGCTGCTGCGGCACGAGGATCTCTCTGATCAGCGATGCTATGTCGTCGGGGAAACATCACCGCGCGATCGCATGATTCATGAGCCGCCGACCCCTCTAGAAAAAACGGCTTGTAATTATGACTACATCGACAGCATCTGGACTGAGTTCGAATACTATCTTCAAGAGCAAGACTTCTACATCGGCGTGCAAACGAAGCGAGGCTGCCCTCATAATTGCTGCTATTGCATCTACACGGTGGTCGAAGGCAAGCAGGTCAGAATCAACCCCGCCGATGAAGTCGTTGCCGAGATGAAGCAGCTTTATGAACGGGGTATCCGCAATTTCTGGTTCACCGATGCCCAGTTTATTCCTGCCCGTCGATTTATGGATGATGCGGCTGAGCTCTTACAAAGAATTTTGGATGCCGGAATGGATGACATCCATTGGGCAGCATACATTCGAGCAGACAATCTGACGCCCAACTTGTGCGACTTGATGGTCAAAACCGGCATGAACTACTTTGAAATCGGAATTACGAGCGGTTCTCAAGAACTGGTGCGTAAGATGCGAATGGGGTACAACCTACGGACCGTTCTAGAAAACTGTCGGGATTTGAAGGCCGCTGGATTCAACGACTTGGTGTCTGTTAACTATTCATTCAATGTCATCGATGAGCGTCCTGAAACAATTCGGCAGACCATTGCTTACCACCGTGAACTTGAGAACATCTTTGGCGCCGATAAGGTAGAACCGGCAATTTTCTTCATTGGCTTGCAGCCCCATACCCATCTTGAAGATTTTGCCTTCAAGAACGATATTCTCAAGGAGGGATACAATCCGCTAAGTATCCATTTGCCTTGGGTTGCCAAGAAGCTCCTCTGGAATCCGGAGCCTCTCGGCTCATTTTTCGGTGATGTGTGTCTACAAGCATGGCGGCAAAATCCGAATGATTTTGGCCGCGAGGTCATGGCAATCTTGGAGCAGCGGTTAGGCCGGGCCGATTTGGAAGATGCATTGACTGCTCCGATAACCGAAAAACCGAGGGAATTGGTTGCCGTTTCGTAGGTCAATTTCCGATGTCACACCCTGCTTGATTCGATGGTTCATTTTTTCGTCTGCGATACTTTAATTTACCTATGTTAAAAGGCTCGATTTTACAAAAGCTCGGTGAGGCTCATCACCCCAGTGTTGGAAGTGGGCGCCCCCTCAATTTTGGGGTCTATTACAAAAACACGTTGGTTGCGCTGTGCCATGCATTGGAAGATTCTATTTTGTCCATGGATTGTCGCCCCCTTGTCATTGCTGCATTTCAGCGAGGCAAGTGGTATTTGCAAGAAGCTGATCGCTATGGAGACATTGCCGATCGCGCGGAAAAAATTGTAATCATGGCGTCTCCAGATACTGGCTTTCAGGAGCATTCTACGAGCCAGCGATCGAATGTGTCGTTAGTGAGTTTGAATGAGGATGATCCGGTTGCTCAAGAGTGGCATCTGATTATTTCGTCACCCGAGTATACGGCAATGGTGTTATGTCAGGAGCTTTCCCCTGAGGACTATGGCCCAGCAGGAATGCCTGATGATGACTTGGAGCGAAAATTCTACGGATTTTGGACGTTTGAGCCTAGTTTGGTGCTAGAAACGACCAATTTGGCGATCGCCCATTTGGAGCAGTATGCTCCTGAGCTTTATCAATCGCTCGTTCGTCATGTCGAACACATTAGCCACCAAGCTCAGCAGTCAGACGAGTCGAGAGATTCGCCCACCGTTGAAAATATTGGCGATGTTGCCTCGCGGGTCGTTGATTATCTCCAGACGAGCCAAGATGACTTAGCGGTTGATCACCCCGACCAGGCATTTGAATCCACTAAGCTAGACAACAACCTCGTGTCAAATGAGTTGCAGACTTTTCTGCGAATTGCTCAACTGATGGATCAATCCGATGTGAGCAATCCAATGGCAGGCGCAGAGGTTGCTGCATTAGCTGAAGCCATGGCGCAAGTGCTAGATCTTCCGGCGTGGCAGCTTCATCGCCTGCGTCTGGCGGGGCTGCTGCATAGACTGGCATTTTTGCAGGGCACCAGTGAAATTCTAAGTCCAACCACGTCGCCTCGATATCCAGACCTTGATCCAACCTCACCTCCGTCATGCCCGCTCAATTTAGGAGTGCAGGTGTTAAGGGTGATGCCACGATTGCGTGCGATATCCACCATCATTACCCATCAGACTGAATACTGGAACGGGACGGGCCAACCTGGTGGGCTAGCAGGTGATGAAATTCCTTTAGAGTCGAGGATTCTAGGACTGATTGCTGAATTTCAGAAGCAGTTGGCTCAGCGTTGCCCTAATGACACTGGCGCTAGTCGCTTTGATGGAACCAAACATCCAGAGTGTCTTGACGAAGCCTTAGAAGCGTGTTCAGCTCAATCGGGCGATCGCTGGGACCCCAAACTAGTTGAGGCCCTCACGTTGCTCGTCAACGGGCTAAAGCAAGGGTTAAATTTGTCAGTTTCTATGCCCAAAATTGCGGCAGGGCTTTGGATGCTCGATTCACACTCGAAAGACGATCTCCTTCAGTTGTACAGTGGAATGGAGTTTACCGAAACTTCGGGATCACCTGTAAATTAGGCTGAAGACATGGATATTGACGCAATTCGCTCTGGTAAGTTTAAGCATCTCTCTGGGTCTGATTTAGAAGATGAAAATCTGGCTCACGTTGACCTTAGTCGCGTTAATCTTGCTGGAGCAAACCTGGTGGGGACAGATTTAAGCCATGCCAATCTCAATGGAGCAAGGTTGGATGGAGCAAATCTTATCGGCAGTCAGCTTGTTGGGGCTGATTTGCGGGCGAACTTATTAGGTGCGAATTTAATGCAGGCTAATTTGACTGAAGCTGATTTGCGAGGCGCAAATCTTCGGGGTGCAAATCTAATGCAAGCTAGCCTTACTCGAACAGCATTTGTTGGGGCGTTTTTGAGTGGCGCTAACCTGATGAATGTCAATTTAGAGGGAGTTGACCTGCGTGGTGCAGACCTGCGCGGTGCGAATCTGAGTGGTGCCAATTTGTCGGGCACCAATTTAGCTCAAGCGGATCTCCAAGGGACGCTACTTGTTGAAGCAAACTTAGAAGAGGCAGACCTGCGAGATGCCAATTTGTCGGGTGCCAATCTGTCGGGCGCGAATTTGCTTTGTGCAGAATTAGAGGGAGCGAATATAAAGGGCGCAAATCTGGTAGGAGCCTGTTTAATCGGTACGATTTTGGCCTAGAGAATTCGTTAGAAGATGTCCTACAGGATCGTTATTGCCTTGGTGACTAACGTTCCCTTGGCATAAGTGCTTTGAGCGCACACTTTGTTGGTGTAATCTCAACTCCCAGACCTTCCGGTTTTGCCAGAGTCCAACTAGGACGCTGTAGCTGCGGCAGTTGCTGGTACATCAAAAAAGGGGCATCTTGACAGAATGCCCCTATAAAAGTTTTGAGATATAGCCCTACGGGCTTAGGTTTGTGTGTAGACCCCGCGCGCCGCGCAGGGTCTACACACGTTCAGCGTCCTAACGTGAGAGCGTAAGGCTATAAAAGTTCTAAGCGAAAAAAATGTGAGCCTGCGCTCAAAGCCAGTTGCCTAGTTCTTCTGAACTCAACTAAGGTTTTTGTGAGAGCGCTAATTGGCTTTCTGGAAGCGTTGCGTGCGCTGCAACAATTTGGCGAAACCGTTCACCGTCGATTGTTTCTTCTTCAATTAAGAGATCGGCCAGCCGATCGATTAGGGGGCGATTTTCTCGGATAATCGATCGCGCTTCTTCATAGCATTTGCAGACGATCGTACGAATTTGACGATCGATTTTGGTGGCCATTTCTTCAGAATATTCGTGGCCTTGATTGACTAAACCGCGCCCTAGAAAAACTTCGTTGCCAGCACTTTCCATCGCAAATGATCCTAGATCAGACATGCCATAGTGGGTCACCATTCGACGGGCATAGTCTGCAACGGCTCTCAGGTCGCCCGATGCACCTTTGGTAACTTCGGCATGTCCAAAGATTTCTTCTTCAGATGCGCGCCCTCCCAGATACACCGTGATTAAATCCAATAGCTCAGCGCGGCTTTGCAGACCATCATCGATGCCTTCACTGCTCAAAAGGGGTTTGGCAAATCCGCCAATGCCGCCAGAGCGTGGAATAATCGTCACCTTGTCTAGCGGATCGGTGTGCTCTAACAGTGTCATCAGCAGCGCATGTCCCAGTTCGTGATAAGCAATCAGCCGTTTTTTCTTGCTATCCATGAGAGGATTAAGAGTCATGCCAATGGTGACTCGGTCGATGGCGTCTTCGATTTCCACGATTGAAATTGCGTCTTTGCGCCGACGAGCGGTTAGAATGGCTGCCTCATTGAGCATGTTGGCAAGGTCTGCTCCTGAGAAGCCTGGAGTGCGCTGGGCGATCGCATCAAGAGACACATCAGGATCTAGCTTTTTGTTTCGGGCATGAACCTCTAAAATGCCGAGACGCCCTTTATAACCCGGCAAATCAACCGTAACTTGGCGATCGAATCGTCCAGGTCGCAACAGCGCAGAATCTAATACATCGGGACGATTCGTTGCGGCAATGATGATAATGCCAGTGTTGTTCTCGAAGCCGTCCATCTCGGTCAGCAACTGGTTGAGCGTCTGTTCTCGCTCATCGTTACCACCACCAATGCCAGCTCCCCGCTGACGACCGACTGCGTCAATCTCATCGATAAAAATAATGCAGGGTGCACTCTCTTTGGCTCGCTTGAAGAGATCTCGAACACGAGACGCACCTACTCCCACAAACATCTCAACGAATTCAGACCCAGAAATACTGAAAAAAGGAACGCCTGCCTCACCTGCGATCGCCTTTGCTAACAGGGTTTTTCCAGTTCCAGGCGGACCAATCAGTAGCACCCCATTGGGGATGCGGGCCCCGACTGCGGTGAAGCGTTCGGGCTGCTTCAAAAATGAAACGACTTCTTGCAGTTCTTCTTTAGCTTCCTCAATCCCTGCAACGTCGTCAAACATCACGCCTGTTTTGGCTTCCATCTGGAAGCGGGCTTTTGATTTCCCGAAACTCATGGCTTGCCCAGACGAATTACTCGAACGCCGTAGAATAATCACCAGCCCTCCAATAATCAGGAAGGCAATCAATGCATGGGTCACTAACCACGCTGCGGCACTATTATCGGCTGAGGGTTGCACGTCAAGCTCAACGCCATTAGTTCGAGCAGCTTCAACGAGTTCAGGGTTGCGATCGCCCTCAAATAAAGTCACTTCCCTGATATCGTCAGGATCAGGTTGGTTCTTAAGCTCGACTTCAGCAACGTTTCGAGTCGAGTCAATTCGAATGCGGGACACTTCGCCTGAACGAATCCGTTCAAGCAAATCGCTATAGCTCATGGGGTCTTCCCCGGTTTGTGCAACTGCCGGACTGATGGGCATCACACTTTGCATCATCATCCAAGCAGCCGCGATGGTGCCTGTAATGACGGATGCTCTTGGCGATCGCTTGATGAATCTCTTTTTCCCTAACTGCTTCATAAGACTGCCTTTCCGGCTACTACAGCTAACGTTTAAAACCACACGGTCTAACATTTATCGATTGTCAATGCACTCATCTATTTTGCAACGTTTCTCAGGTCACCGCACGTATGATTTATTGTCGAATAGCCACTCAGCATCAATTCTTTGAAAACCAAGTTCTTCATCATGATTTGACTGATATCGGCATAGAGGGCCATTGCTGGGTTCCTAGGGACTGACTTAGGGCGCGGAAAATGACCCCAAATTTGCCCGCGATTCTGAGTGGCTATTGTTCATAGATACCGGGGCATAGCCACTGGTAAATCTAGTCTAGCTCTACTTCTCTACTACTTTCCCTATCTCGGATTACGGAAATTTAATCATGAATCGATATGGCCGTACGCTCTCACGTTAGAACGTTGAACGTGTGTAAAGCCCCCGCGCGGCGCGGGTTCTACACACAAATCTGAGTCCGTAGGACCGTACCACCTGATCAATAATTCTAGCGCGCAAAATCCGTACTCATAACGAATACATATTAAATGCACTAGATGCACTAGATGCACTAGATACACTAGCAAGCAGCCTCTGTTGCCGTTATATCGCTACACCGCTTCAGACAGTGTGGAAGCTGGCGATTGAACGGCACCCCTTTGGAGCAGATCGCCATCGGGCAGGCATGGAGTGCGTATCCAACCTGGGCAGGCGCACTCTAGCAACAGCCCCAACTAGCGAAAATCGAAAATCATCGGATTCCAGATTGACAGACTAGTACTTAAGTACTATATTGGATCTATATTTCTACTGTCTATTTGCTCAAGCTACTTCTAGACGTGCTATGCCTACCTTAGCTCAAATTTCAGACGCACCTCCTCAGCCCGACTCGATGAATGGAGCATGGTCAACGGTTCGGTTTCGGCGTGCAAAAAACGCAAAGGCATGGGCATTGCTCGGCATTCCCAGTCAAATTTATCCAGCTGTTACTCATCGCCTCTTTGAGCTACGGGCACGGTTTATCGATAAGTATGAAGATGGGCAGTTTATTAGCGTATTGTTTGAAGCACCGCCTGCCCTCGCGGCGAGATTGGCTCTGGCATTTCCTGCACCACCCGGCTGTGACTCGTTGAGCATTGCAGAGGGGGGCGATCGCATTTTATCGGGTCGGGCTGCTAACTCCATAAAGGCTCGTCGTCAAGCGTTAGATCCGATTGATAAATCCAGAGCCTCTCTCAGTTCTTCGTGAGCGATAGGTTTCACTCAGCGATGCCCCTAGAGGCATCAATGACGAATAACGCTGGGTCAATTATCGGGTTAATACCAATTCTTCAAAGTAAGGCTACAAATGAACGGGCCGGAATCCTTGCAAGGCTGCTGGCCGTCAATCCAAAATCGCAAATCCAAAATCGAGAATTGGTATAGCGTGTTGCTCTAACCAACCGTTAAGCTTTTATGGTGAAGATAAGTCGAGGCATAGCGACGTCCAAATAATTGACCCCTTATCCAGGCGATCGCTTGGGTAAGGGGTCGTTGGATAATCGAGCCATCCATAATTCGCTTCTTGACTATCCACACCATGAGTACGATTACCTTCGGGCGCGACATCTGTAGCGACCTTACTCTCTCAGAACAGCGAGAGTGGCTTGTTACTAACGGTATTGGAGGATATGCCTGCGGAACGATATCAGGAATGCTAACCCGCTGCTATCACGGGCTACTGACAGCTGCCCTCAACCCACCGTTAGGACGGACGTTGCTGGTTGCTAAATTAGAAGAAACTGTCCACTATGGGAGCGATCGCATCCCGCTCAGCACCAATCGCTGGGCTGATGGCAGCATTGCGCCTCACGGATATCTTCACATCGAAGCATTTTATCTAGATGGCGCGATTCCGGTTTGGAATTTTGCGTGTCAAGACGCACTGCTTGAAAAACGAGTTTGGATGGAGCAGGGGGCAAATACAACCTATGTGCGGTATCAACTCCATCGCGCCACTCAGCCTCTAAAACTCACCCTCAAGGCACTGGTCAACTATCGGGACTATCACCAGACAACTCAAGCAGATGATTGGCGAATGGATATTGCTCCTATCGAGCGGGGGGTCAAAATCCATGCATTTGACCAAGCAACCCCGTTTTACCTATGGGCTGATAGAGGCACCCTTTCAGATGCTCATGAGTGGTATCACGGATTTGACCTAGCAATCGAACGCTACAGAGGATTGGGCGATCGCGACGATCACCTCCATGCTGCAACGCTTCAGGTAGTGCTCAATCCGGGAGATGCGATCTCAATGGTTGCAAGCACAGCCCCGCAAGATACTACAGATGGAACCGCCGCTCTAGCCTCCCGACAGCAGTATGAACTCGAACTTTTAAATCGTTGGTCATCAACACCGTATCTCATAACCGAGCGCGCCCCAGACTGGGTCAAACAGCTTGTCTTAGCGGCGGATCAATTTATTGTGAATCGCCCGCTGCTCAGTCAGCCTGATGGCAAAACGATTATTGCAGGCTATCCCTGGTTTGGTGACTGGGGACGAGATACGATGATTAGTCTTTCCGGACTCACCGTCTACACGGGGCGACCCGAGATTGCTCGACCCATTTTGCGAACATTTGCTCACTACATCGATCAGGGGATGTTGCCTAATGTATTTCCGGACGCAGGCGCAACCCCAGACTATAACACCATCGATGCGACTCTCTGGTATTTTGAGGCTATTTGGTCCTATTACACAGCAACCCGTGACGACGACCTGTTGAACGAGCTATTTCCAACACTCGTGGATATCATCTACTGGCATCAGCATGGAACTCGCCACAACATTCATTGGGACTCTACCGACGGATTGCTGTATGGAGGAGAATCCGGCGTTCAACTCACGTGGATGGATGCCAAAGTTGATGAGTGGGTTGTCACTCCTCGGGTGGGCAAGCCCGTTGAGGTAAATGCACTCTGGCATAATGCGTTAGGGATTATGGCCGCGATCGCCACTATCTTAGATAAGCCCCACGACAAATACCAACAGCTCGCCCAACACACTGCACACGGATTTTCTCGCTTCTGGAATTCTAAGACGGGATATTGCTACGACGTGATTGATACTCCAAGTGGAGATGATGATTCGCTTCGCCCCAATCAAATTTTTGCTATTTCCCTATCAAGTGCGCGATCGCCTGACCTCCCTCCCTTGCTATCAGCTCATCAACAACGCTGCGTTCTTAATGCGTGTAGCCGAGCGCTGCTAACATCCCATGGGTTGCGATCGCTCGACCTCCACGACTCAAACTATCAGGGACGATACGGCGGCAACCGACATCAGAGAGACGGAGCCTATCATCAAGGCACGGTATGGGGATGGCTTCTCGGACCAATGGCGATCGCCCATTTACACATTCACCAAAACCCAATCCAGGCTCGGCAAATGCTTGCACCCTTTGCAAATCATCTTCAATCTCATTGCGTGGGTAGCCTAAGCGAAATCTTTGATGGAGATGCCCCCATGACTCCGCGTGGCGCATTTGCACAAGCTTGGACGGTTGCAGAAATCTTAAGAGCGTGGCTAGCAATCGAAGCAGCAAGCCGACAAGCCTAAGAAACTATGACTTAGCGTGATTGAGCGGCAAATGATGATCATTATTCCCAACATATTCATCCCAAAGGCTCGCCAACTCACGGGCTTGTCCCTGCCATTCTGGCTTGATCTGATACATTCGGCGCGGACGACCTCGCCCCTCGACCTTCTTCCAATATCCTGTAATCGCATCCTTGTCTTCAAGAAACTTCAACGCACTGTACAAAACAGTATCGGAAAGGCGGTATGTCGGGTATTCGTTTTCTAAAAGCTGAATCAGTTCTGTTCCATACGAGTCTTTACGAAGCAAAACAGCAAGAACATAACAGACCGCTAGCTCCTTATTGAGATAGAAGGGGGGGGGGTTACGAAAAAACTGATAAATATCTTCAAATGATGTCATCTGGTTCCTCCCTACCGCTAACGAACCAATCGATTTGGATGGAATTGTCATGTTGAAACAGATCAATAGGTGGTCATTAGTTTAATGTATATCTGGCTAAAGTTCATCCTGCTATCGGGTGATGATAAGAATCAATTTGAATACAAACATCACGACTCTATGCCTTTAGACTGATGATTCTTTAAATCTACATATGCTGCAGCAATTAACAACGGGTATGAGATTTTTCGACAGACAACCATTAATAATTCTAGTCATCTAAATTGGGATTTGTGTTCCCCAAATTTACTATTTTTTTTCGATTGAGCCCTATTAGAATATCTGATTGAGACAATAGCTGTGTCTATTAAGGTGTATACCATTCGTATTACCTTGTGTAATACCAGCCTCGGAATTATCAATGCGATTAGTCATGTTTTAATAGAGCTTTAAATGAATAACCAACCTGATGAAAATTAGAATATTTGTTCCAGATTCTGAAAATACTGAACGGATATATTTGTCGATATTAATATTCTCGAAACACAGCCCATCTGACCGGAAATAAATCCAGAGATTCCAAAGCTCTATCTTATCTTTCGTTTATCAAGAATACGGTTGCCCAATTAGGATTGCAACTCCAATAATGAGGTACTTATGAGTTGGTAATATCGTCTCTCTTCAATTAGGAAGTCTACTTATCAGTGTTTATCACAGTTAAATTTAAAGATGAAGAGGGGAGTGATACCACCTTGATTTACTCATGACAGGGTGATCATCGGATTCAGCGAACCATGGCACAATCGTCTACGGCAGAGCGCAGGACGCCCTGCGCCAGTAATAGCAACGAATCTCTACAACCCTCACACACGGTCTCAGATTCAGGAAATGGTTACTGGCAGGGGGGTTCAGGTAAGCGCGTCAATAGCAATCCCAATCCGTTTGCACAATCCGTCTTCGGCAAACGACAGGCGTAAGCCTGCCATTCATTCGTTAGGATTGGGGATACACTGCCGGAAAATGTTACAAATAGTCGCCAGCATTAAACATCGCGTCGGTCAGACAGCTTGCCAGCAGGATCAGACTATATCAAACTGCCTCGTCTCGACTACCTAGAATAGTCAATATGACGACTATTTCAATCAAAAAGTTCACAAATAACAAAAGTGATTTTCAGAGTCACTGACTCAACATCCTCGATTCCCGTAGCGATTCATCCTAAGTCAAGCAAGGACTGGCATTCAATAACGACCGTCACAGCCTAATTCCGGCAGGATGCCACCATCACGTCGCTAAGGTTATACGATGCGCGAATACTATTCCAGAACCTCTTGCAATCTATATCGGCAGGGCACACAAGATAGCTCACTTAAACTAGCCCCGCTCGCAAAGCCACAACCGCCGCCTGCACTCGATCATCTACGGCTAGCTTATTCATAATGCCACGAACATGCGTCTTTACCGTGTTTGGACTCAGATATAACGCCGCTGCAATTTCAGGGTTGCTCAATCCGTCGACCATCAGTTTTAAGACTTCCATTTCTCGCTGAGAAAGCTGACCAATCGTTATAGACTCATCCGTTAACGAAGGTGCCTTGAGGTGATCCATCACTCGACGGGCTACCTGCGGATCGAGATAGCTGGCGCCCTCTTGAGCCGCTAAGATAGCAGCCAGTAAGCTTTCAACGCTAGTTCCTTTGACGCAATAGGCATCGGCCCCGCTAGAGAGCGCCCCGATCACCTCATTCTCAGTCGTATGGGATGTGAGCATCACAATATGAACATCTGGTAGTGCCTCTTTGATCTTTTGAGTCGCCGCAATCCCGTCTAGGCGAGGTAGACCAATATCCATGACGACAACATCGGGTTTTAGCTTGAGCGTTTCTTCGACAGCAAGATATCCATCGTCTGCACGACCAACAATGGTGATATCGGGGCGTGATCCCAACGATTGCTCTAGCCCCAACTGCATCATTGGATCATCTTCAACAATCAAAACTTTGACGGGTGATGACTCGGAAGACATATTCATGGGGAACCTTTACGCGAATGCTTGAGCGGTAACTTTAGATAGTTTGGCATAACAAAAGTCAATATATGGTTCAGATTACTCTAATTCCAACTGCCAATGGAATAGAGAACGACTAAATGGAATCAAACTTATTCAGATCGCTGACGTCGGCTGCTGGTAGCAGATGTCGCAGAATTTATGTGCTCAGCCAAACGGCTACTCTATACAAAATTGGAGCGATCGCCAGTGCAGGCAAAAATGACGCGACTCTAATATGAGCAATATTGAGGAGATTGAATCCTAATCCCAAAATCATCAGCCCTCCGACTCCAGTGATCAGTAAGACATGGGGATTAGTGGCCGGATCAGGCAGAGCTTGAGCAAGTAATCCAGCAGCAAGTGAAATCCCTCCTTGATAAACAATCACAATCGGTACGGAACAACCAACACCAATGCCAAAGCTGCTGGTGAGAGCGATCGCAGCTAAACCGTCCATCGACGCCTTGAGGGTCAGGAGCGTATTATCTCCCGTAAGACCATTATTAATACTCCCAATCAGGGTTAATGGGCCTACGCAAAACAGCAAACTTGCCGCAACAAACCCCTCAGTAAAACTCCCCTTTCCTTTGAATCGTGACTTTAGCCAATCTCCAATCATTTCTAGTTTTGCCTCAAGCTGCCACCATTCTCCGAGCAGCCCGCCTATGACAATTGCCAGAAGCCCTAAAATGATGCCGTCTATCTGACCTCCCTGAACCGTGGTCAGACTTGCTGCCATCTGCATCCCAATGAGCAATGTAATGAGCCCGACGCCTTGGGTGATAATTTGCTGCATGCTCATAGGCAAGCGACCTCTCAACCCCAAGCCAATCGCGGTGCCCATCAGAATGGTTATGACATTAATCCAGGTTCCACTGGTTTTAATCCAAAAATTGATGGTCAAACCAAGCTCGCGCTCCGAATCAGGTCTTACGAGTCTTACGAATACATCGACAGTTTCTCATAGGCCATCGAAATCAACTGCTCAGTCTCGTCCCAACCGATACACTTGTCTGTAATTGACACGCCATAGGCAAGTTGGCTGCGATCGGCAGAAATGGGCTGATTCCCGGCGTGCAGATTAGATTCCAGCATTAAACCAATAATGGACTGATTGCCTGCCAAAATTTGCTGAATAACTTCCATAAACACAGCGGGTTGCCGAGTATGGTCTTTATTAGAGTTGCCGTGGCTGCAATCAATTACCAATCGAGGAGAAATATTAAGAGCCGCAAACTGGTGCTCAACCCATGTCACGGTTTCAGCATCATAATTTGGCTTGCCGCCCCCCCCTCGTAGAATGATGTGCCCATACGGGTTACCCGTCGTTCTAAAAATGCTGACTTGACCGTTGGCATTGATGCCCAAAAAGTGGTGGGGAGTCATCGACGCTTGCAGCGCATCGAGAGCCACTTTGATGTTGCCGTCAGTTCCATTCTTAAGCCCCACCGGAACGGACAACCCGCTTGCCATTTCTCGATGGGTCTGTGATTCAATAGTGCGCGCCCCGATTGCCGACCATGAAATTAAGTCTGGAATATATTGAGGGGTGATTGGGTCAAGGGCTTCCGTACCAGCAGGCAAACCGATTTCAGCAATGTGGATCAAAATTTGACGGGCAGTAAACAACCCTTTTTCGATATGGAAGGATCCATCCAAGAACGGATCATTGATCAGCCCTTTCCAGCCAACGGTGGTTCGAGGCTTTTCAAAATAGACGCGCATGACAATGAGAAGCTTGTCGCTGACCTGATCGGCAAGCGTTTTGAGCCGTTCTGCATACTCGAGTGCCGCATTGACATCGTGAATCGAACAGGGACCCACCACGACAAATTTACGTGGATCGTGCCCTTTAATGATGTTGGCGATCGCCTCTCTGCCATTTAAGACAGTCTCAGCTGCCGCAGGAGAGATAGGAAGCTTTTCAATCAGGTCATGAGGAGAGGGGAGGAGATGAGCGGATTCAATATGGGTATCAACGAGCTTCCGAATAGTCATAGTCTCCGACCGAATCTTACGTGAGGGTCAATTCTAGATTGGGCACATAGATGAGAGACATACGTCGGGTATGAGAGGTAGATCTGCGGTTTGTACTCCCCACACTGGATGCCTCCTTTTCAACCCTACCAGCAAATTCTCCCAAACAAATCTGTAATTTCTATAGCAATCTCAAATGGGTTGTGAGCAGTGGGGTGAGCGGCGCCCACCCCACTGCTCACAATTCACAAGCAATTTATCGCTATATCTTCGCAACGCCCAGCAGCCTTGAAACCAGGATCGCTAGAATTAAGAAGGATTATCAAGGTGGGATCGTATCTGATAGGACGTATCTGATAGGACGTATCAGTTAACGAGTCAATGGTGGCAATCCAATAGCAACCCCCATGATGAATCGAGCGATCGCCATCTTTAAGGAGTGACCTGGAATGTTGAAATCGATTCAAATAGTATGTATTACAGCGCTGGTGTTGATGGCTGGATGCGGGAGCGGCACTGTCTCCTCCTCCGAGTCTGAATCAACCAATGCGCCGACCGAAACTTCTGCATCTCCTGCCAACGACGCTACATCCAGCGATGCACAATCTAGTGCAAGTGCTGAGGAAACTGCAGAACAGGCGATCGCCGAGCAGCTTCCCGACACCCTGGTGATTCCGGGAGAACGCGTGGGGCCGGTGACCGACAGTACCAGTCGTGCAGAACTAGCAGAGATCTTTGGAGAAAGCAGGCTCACCGACGAAGACGTTTATGTTGGAGAAGGCTTTACCGAACCTGGAACCCACGTTGAGTTAGGGTCAGAGTATTCATTTAAAATCATCTGGGCAGACGATAGCCGATCGGCTCCTCTGGAGGTTCGAGAGTTAGGATCTGCATGGACAACGCCACAAGGTATTGGTATCGGGACATCCTTCTCTGAACTGCGAGATACACTCGGTTCGTTTGAGCTGTATGGGTTTGCATGGGACTATGGCGGCACGGTCGTTCTAGACGAAACCACCCTAGCTGACTACAGCGAATATTTAGTGCTGCGAGTTCAGCCGACCGATGCGGCGCAGCAAGATACCAGTGATTATCAGGCAGTGACCGGCGAGTCAATTTATAAGTCTGACAATCCCCACTTTGGCGCGCTAGATCTGCGAGTAAGCGACATGATTGTGTTGCTAAACATTCCAGGTACCTGACAAATTGAGCCAATTTTAAGTGGCCGCATGTCTGCGATTAACGGGTGCAATTCGCTAGTGCCGCAACACCTAATTGGCTAAGCCATGTTCTAGCGCATAGCGAACCAGCTCAGTCCGACTGTTGGTTCCCGTTTTGCTAAAGAGTCGGCTGACATACTTCTCAACGTTGCGAACGCTCGTATTCAGCTGTCGAGCAATTTCTTTATTCATTAAGCCTTTGGCCACCAGCTCTAACACGCTTTGTTCACGAGCCGTAAAATCGAGTTTGATGGGCGGTGGAGACTGGGCGATCGCCCCTCGTTGACCGAGCATCGCTCGAATCTCGGCAATTTGTCGTGCCATCTCAGCAATATCGGGCGTTTCGCCCTCTCCACTCGCTGTTGCGCGATTTGCCGCCTGTCGCTTGAGCAGATTCTCAACAATAGCAACCAACTCATCTGGGTCAAAGGGCTTTGATAGATAGGCATCGCAGCCAGCCTGATAGCCTTGAATGCGATCCGCCGTCATGCCTCTAGCTGTTAAAAAAACAACGGGCAGCGCCTGAAATCGCGGATCATCCCGGAGTTGCTGGAGAAACTGATACCCATCGACCTGAGGCATCATAATATCTGAAATGACAAGATCGGGCGAAATCTGCTGAAGGAGTTCCCACCCTTCTTGGGCGTTACTGGCCACATGGACCTCAAAGCCACTGTCTTCTAGGTAAGCCTGTACCGCTTCCCGAAGTCCGGGCTCATCGTCGACCAGTAATAGCTGTGCAGCCATGATTATCCTCGTGTCTGAACTCGCGCATCGCTCCATTTAGAACGAGCTACTAACTTTATTATCCAGTGTTCAGGAGACTTCTGGCATGATCGCTGCTGCATAAATATGTCTAGAGATAGACAATCTATACTCCTTTATGAATGTCAACTCCCAAATCAGTGAGCTATTTTTGCCTTAACAACGACACTACCCCCGGCGATCGCGAGATGTGGACACCACTTCTTGCTGAGAATCCGCAGGCATCGTTTGCTCATAATCTGAACCGTCATCGACCAGTTGGGTTCCACACGCCCGACAAAATTGAGCATCCGCATCATGAAACGTTAAACCACAGTCAGGGCACGGCGTTTCAACCTTATTAATAGTTTTGATCAATCGTCGAATCAAATCCCCAATCTGCCAGGGGATGAGCGCGATTCCGCTCCAAATCATCAAGATAGTCAGCAATCGTCCTGCTTCAGAAATCGGAGTGATGTCTCCAAATCCTACGGTCGTCATCGTCGCGACTGAAAAATACATCGCATCTAAGAATGTCCGAAACTCATCCGGATTCTTGGGGTGTTCAACCTGATAAATTAAGCCGGAATAAATAAAAATAATCGCAAATAGGGTAAACAGAATCCGAGCAAAAATCAGGCTGTCTTCATCCGTCCAGTAGCCAAAGGCCGTTTTCCCTCGTATAAAGCGAATCAGCTTGAGAAGACGAAACCACCTCAGAATTAACAGGAAGCTGATATCAATCGCCCCTAAAAAAAAAGGCACAATCGCCAGTAAATCAACCCACGAATATAGGCTTAAGAGAAAACGTTGACGGTCGTCTGCACTCCACAGCCTGAGAAGATATTCGACTGAAAAAACAATTAAGATTGCTGTATTAGCAACCCGGAGTTGAAATTGAGTATCTGCTTGAATTGGGTAGGTTTCAACCACAAAAATTGCAGACGAGATGAGAACTAAACTGGCGATCGCCAGATTGACGACTCGCCCTGTAGACGTCTCAAGATCATTTAATCCTGATTGAATGGCGTGCCGTATCGTCATCCGCTGCAAATTTCACCCAATATTCACACCCCACGTTAGCACGGCTTATGGGATAAGATAGCGAGGCACTAGTGAACAGCATCTTGTTGGGAAAGTCCGGTAGTTTTGATGGATAACATTGCGGAATCCCACCGCAGATCTTCAAAAAAAGTCCGGCGCTGTGCCGCAACTGTAAGTGATGTCTAGAGAATTTTCTTAATCCCTCAGTGTCTCTATCATCACAAGCCAGAATGCCAATGGGATGCTTTTTCACTCTATTTCCTGCGACGCACGGGGAAGGAGTTTGTCGATGACTGTACTATCTACACCGATTGCTAATAATTTTGACGCTAACGGTTCTGACGCCAATAACGTTGACGCATTCGTCATCCCCACTAATGCCCTGCCACCGCTTCCGATCACACGTCCAGTGTTGCTGATTGGTCATGGCAGTCGCGATCCGGGCGGTAGACAGAGCTTACTCGACTTTGCAAGTGCCTATCAGGCTCTCGATTCGTCTCGTCCGGTGATTCCGTGCTTTCTAGAACTCACAGAACCGACGATTCAGCAAGGCGTTGATCGCTGTGTCGAACAGGGCTACACCGAACTCTCTGCCCTGCCGATTTTATTGTTTGCAGCACGCCACAACAAGTTTGATGTTACCAATGAACTTGATCGAGCACGGCAACGCCATCCAAACGTGACCTTTCACTATGGTCGTCACTTTGGGATTACACCAGAAATTCTTGACCTCTGGCGATCGCGCCTTGAAAGACTCGATCAACCTGACTGGAATCCTCAGGGGATTAGCCGCACTGATACAGTGTTGCTATTTGTTGGTCGCGGATCGAGTGATCCAGATGCCAATGGCGACGTTTACAAACTTGCTCGCATGGTTTGGGAAGGCAGTGGCTACAACACCGTTGAAGTTTGCTTTATTGGCATTACCCATCCCCGCTTAGATGAGGGCTTTCGGCGAGCCCGCCTTTATCATCCCAAGCGCATTATTGTGTTGCCGTATTTTTTGTTTACCGGAACGCTCATTAAGAAAATCAACAGAATCACTGCCGAGCAGCAAGACCAATATCCTGATATTTTGACGGTCAGCCTACCTGAAATGGGGCTTCATCCCTATCTATTTCAGACGCTTCGCCGCCGAGAAATCGAGACTCAACTCGGGCAGGTGCAGATGAATTGTGAGATGTGTAAGTTTCGGCTAGCAGCAATGCATCCGGCAGACTCATCCCATGCATCGTCACCGCATGACCATCATTCCCACAGCCCCGATCACTCCCACGGGCATCATCATCATCACGACTCATCCGATCCCTGTGCTGACCCCCAAGACTATCATCAACGGATCTGGCAGGTTCCTTGAGCAATCCAATCAAGCAATCCAATCAAGAAGCCTAACCGATGACGATAGGATAAGGATAAATAGAAGAGCTTTGAGGAATAATGTCTGACGCAAACTCTGAAACGCCAGAATTTTCAGTGGGCGATCGCGTGCGCGTGTCGAGCGTGCCTGCCTATGTCAAGACGGCTGATCCGATGCCCATGCTGCGCCCCCCTAATGTCATTCATGTGGGAGAAGAAGGCGTGATTGTTGACCGTCGTCCAGGCAATTTTTGGAGCATCCAATTTGCAAAAGGCACTTTCTTGCTAGACAGTCAGTATATTGAGCCCATTTCAGAGTCTCATGCCTCTCCCTCTTCGGCATCGGTCAATCTCCCTGTTGAGGTAGACGATCAGCGAGAATAAATCCCTGACTTGCCCTTGATTGACTGACAAATTAGAGAATGAAATTCGGCTCCGCTCAGCCCACAACGTTTGCCCGTCCGTGGATTGAGCGGAGCCGAGGCGCATTTCATAGCAGAAAGCTCAGGAGTTTTGTAGCCCTACGGGCTCAGATTTGGGTGAGCGCGGTTTTGATGGCCTTAGCCAGATAGCTGATAGCCATGTGCAATTGCTATAACTGTCAACATCGACTTCACCATGAGGTTGTTTTTAACACGCTGTTAAGTTGGCAATCTCATAAACGGTTCATAAACCGTTTATCGTTTATGAGACTCCGCTTGTATAGGCTTTTTCCACGCTCCGCAAGCATGGCAGAAGATCCGCCTAAATCTAAATGAGAAAGATGCCCGGAGATTTAAGCATCTCTTCACAATCTCGCTCTATTGATAGATAGTCAGCGTCTGGGCAGGATCGAGACAATATAGCAGTAGATAAACATTGATGTCGTTTTGACAAAGCGCGTAGGTTCATGCACCTATAATCTCCGTAAAAGTTCCTGAGAGAACGTTGCATAACTTAATATATTTTGTTAATTTTTCATTATCACTAAGGTGTTTAATAATGTCTTCGCCCTATCAGACTCAGTTGATTAATTTTCTGCAAGATGAGTTGGCGATTCCCTCTGAGGCGATCGCCATGGCGCTTCGGCGTACCGATCCGCACTCCAATTTGTTACCCGTCGTGCTGTGGCAATACGGGTTGATTACAATTGAGCAGCTTGACCAAGTATTTGATTGGTTGGACGCCGTGTAGTATTTGAGGGCATCACTGCCGTTCGATAAACAAGCAGGCGAAGGCATGGTTTAGCATTAATCGGCCTGATCGACGAGAGATTCACGTGATTTCATCTTATGAAAGTCGGCATACTCCCACCGATCCAGCACATCTCTAATCAGAGCTTCCTCAATCCAAACCTTAGCGACTACCGTTAGCGGCAAGGCAAGCACTAATCCCAAAAATCCAAAGAAGCTTGCGAAAAACACTTGAGCACTCAGCGTGATAGCAGGCAAAAGAGATACCTGACGAGCCATCACCATCGGGCTAACCCAGTAGCTCTCCAGATTTTGAATCACGATATAGAGAATCACAATCGGAATTGCCTTCCAAATCGGTCCAAGTAAGGCAACGGAGAGAGGAAAGACCACACTCAGCGCTGGGCCAATATTTGGAATAAAATTTAGCAGCCCTGCGAGTAATGCGTGAACTAGCAATAAATCAATTTGCATAATCCACAGCCCGATGCCGCTCATCAACGCCACAAAAATAGAATTGATCAAAATTCCACCTAACCAGTTACCCAGCGCAACCTCGCATTCTGTCAAAATGACATCGGCCCGCCGCCGATAAAATGACGGAAAAAGCCTGATCATGGCGTCTCGATAGGTTTTAGGATTAGCAATCAGCATCAATGTTAAGGCAACGACTAGCAAAATCTTTAGAAGGACAGTCAGAGAGTTTGAGAAAAAGGCAAAGAAGTTTTGCAGCAGATTACGAATGAGCGGCTGGAGTTGTTGAGGCAGAGTCGATAGATTAGGCACTTCAAGCCTTAATTCGGGAAACCAAGCAGGCGGATTCTCAATGATCTGCTCAACTCGATTCACAATTTCTTGAATTCCGATGGGAAGAAGCTGAAGCAAGCGTCGAAACTGCTCAATAAAACTCGGCACAATCAATGCCGTAAACAAAACCGCAACGAAAATCACAAGAATCAACGTCAGCACCACGGCTAAACTTCGCCCAATTCTCAGTCGTTGAATTTGACGTGCCAAACTGTTGAGAGCCGTCGCCAACACCACTGCTGTAAAAACTAGCAACAACATCTGGCGAATCTGCCATAGGATGAATAGCGCCATCAACAGACAGAGAATCCCTAACCAATCACCGAGTTTCACCGCATTGCTCCTGACACATTCTGTCTAGCTCATTAAGGGACTACCGTGATGATGGACGAGATGCCATTTTCCTCCCATTCGCTCGAAAATATTGGTCGCGATGGTTTGAGACTCTAGCCTGCGACTTTGAATAATCTGAAGTAAATTCTCCACGAGAACAATATAGGCAAGATTGCCGACAACCTCGGTTGAAATGACGTCTGTTTCGATTTCAAGGTATTGAGTATTTTTGAAAATTTGTTCCCATGATGCACAAATATCGTGCCATCCCCGTAGAGCATCGCGTCCCGGATGGATACACAGGCTGCCAATCCCCTGTGACCAAACTGTCCCCATGGCGTGGATATCTTTCTTCTCAAACGCCCGATAAAATGATTCATTGGCAGCTTGTACGGTCTGTAGTTCGCTCATTTCAACTGTCTAAATTATGTGTAAATTGTGTAACGTTGCTAGATATATTGGGATTGATTTGAATGGAATAGAGGCAATTGATTGACCTCAACTATTTGCCACACATTTCGCCACAGGTGTAGAGCTCGTTGACTGATAAAACTTTTTGTTGCAGCAGTTAAAACTGCTTCTAAACGAGCAAAGTCCGCCTCCGCGGGTTGGGCGGCGCAGGCTGGCTTTGTTTACCTGAGCGCGGTTACTCTTCAAGAAGCCGCGATGCGTCTACAACTGCCAGCCTTCGAATCCTTTATTAGTCAACCAAGGCGTAGAGAGTAAATGATTATTTTAAGGGGGATTGACTCGAAATACCTCTATCCAACAATTACATTAGATACGTTAGATTCTGTTGTCAGAATATAGCAAAAGGCAAAAGGCAAAAGGCAAAAGGCAAAAGGCAGAAGATAAATACCCGTTATTGCGCTGTTTCAGTCATTCGGGGCGGTAACGCGAGGACTAGATGCATTCACTCACAACGCTTTAAACTCTAACAATTATCTGCGAAGCGTTCCGGCAGAGTAAATGTGCTATTGCTATCCAGATGCAAGCTTATGGGCCTGTCGAGTGGTTTCGGGGAGCCTATATTTTGGAGTGCACCGCATAACGTAGTCGATTGCGGTGAGTAGGCTGATGCGATGCCCAGGCGAAATATAAAGGGGTTTGGTGCCAGTACGACTGCGTAATACAGCACCGATTGTCTCGCCACGATGCCGCAAGGGTTGCCATGATCCTTTTTCGTTGGGAACCTCATCGTGAAATCCGACCAGTCGCGATTTGGCAACGCCGATAGCAGGAAGATCGCTCAGCAAACCAATATGACACGCAATACCTAACCGTCTCGGGTGAGCAATCCCCTGTCCGTCACATAGCAGCAAATCTGGAACCAAGGTCAACTGCTCAAGCGCATCAAGAACAGCAGGGATTTCTCGAAATGAGAGCAACCCTGGAATATAGGGAAAGGTTGTAGGACGACGGGCGATCGCTTTTTCCTGAAGCTGCAACTCTGGAAAACTAAGCACCGCAACGGCAGCACGAGTCGTATTGCCCGAATCTTCAAAGCCAACATCGACCCCCGCAACTCGCTGAACATCATCAAACTCATCAGTCAGAATAACCTCATGTTTGAGAGCGTTCTGAAGGGCGATCGCCTCATGTTGAGTGGTGGGCCAGTGATGCTGACGAACAATATCCATAGCTGATGGAGAAGATTAGACGATCATCTATGGTGAATCAGCGCTACAGTAGGTGTTGACGCTGCTGACGAGTTCTCCTTCTTGGCTCGTCGCATCGCGCAGCTCTCGATAGGCATCTTCCGCAGCATTAGCCTGTTCGCGCACTGGCACGCTATCTTGGACATCCACAGCTTGAACAAGCTCGCGCGTGGCTTTGCTAGTGCTGGTATACATCGTAATGAACTGTTGCTTGTAGCGCTGCAGCTGCTGATCGCTCAGCTGGATTTCCTGCAAGTCTCCTGCTGCTTGATCAACGACCTCAGCGACTTGCAAATGAGCACGCGTATCTTCAGGCCCTGTTGTCTGGGTGATCTGTTGAACTTGGTCAACGGCCCGGTTTGCAACCTCAATCAGCCGATTGCACTCGACTGCTCTATTTTCACCGCAGGCGGTAATCAGGCTGCCTACGGTGGCGATCGCCAGGGCAGCCATAGATTTTGGGTTGATTTTTTGAACTGTGTTTTGAACTAAATGTGTACCAAACCGCATAAGTATTGCTCCTAAACACCGCATAAATTGACCCAGATCTAACCATTGGTTTAGGCATCAAGGGGATTTAAGCGGCTCATTTCCCAAGTGGTGTAGGTTCCAATCGGGCTCCAAATTACATAGGGTATCAGCAAAAAAGTTGCCCAAGGTGAGACTGACCAAACCAAGATGGCAAGCAAGATTCCTAGAATAGCACCTATTCCTCCAATCAGAGTACCCACGTGTAGCCTACGCAACCAAAGCATCAGCGGAGTGTACGATATAGTGATGAGTTCTAATATCAAATAAAAGCCCATAAAGCCCCACGTTATCGGGCTTCCAGGGTCTTGTTCCCAAACGATAACAGCCGATCCTGCACCGCAGATAAAAATCACCGTCCAGATGATCGGAATTGCCTTTTCAAAGGTTAACCAATTAGGCCGTCGCAGTCGTCTAAACCATCGAGCACCTCTAGAATTAACCAGGCTATTGCTCAAAAACGCTAGAAGAAGGGTGACTACCCCAATAACCAGCCAAGATTGGATCATGGATTGATTTCTCGCCAGGTTGATTCATTTGCTGATTCATTTAAGGCTAGGGCATTTGAGACACGTGAAATTCCTTCTTTAGTAGTAATTTCCGCAATCAGCCATTCTCAAACCCCAACAGCACATTGACTGCATTGATGCCAATTTCTTCGACCGCATATCCGCCTTCCATCACAAAAAGCGTCGGCAGATTCACGCTTGCGATCGCCCTTCCCATCCGACAATAATCATCCCCTTTCAGGCGAAATCTAGAAATCGGGTCGCCCTCGAATGTATCAACCCCAAGAGAAATCAGCAACGCATCCGGGCTATAGTCACGAATGCAGTTCATGGCGCGGGTTAACGCGTCGCGATAGATTTGCCAATCGGTGTTCCATCGCAGCGGATAATTGTAGTTGAATCCATCCCCATCCCCAGTGCCAGTCTCGTCGTCATACCCTAAGAAATAGGGATAATCTTGGGCTGGATGCGCGTGAATCGAGAGAAACATCACGTCGGAGCGATCGTAGAAGATAGCTTGAGTGCCGTTGCCGTGGTGGTAATCGATATCTAAGATAGCAACCCGATTGGCTCCCGCATCTCGAAACGCCTGAGCGGCGATCGCCACATTATTCAAGAAGCAATAGCCCCCATAGAAATCTTTGCCTGCATGATGTCCGGGAGGGCGGCACAGAGAAAACGCGCTCCGCTCACCGTGAGTAATCAACGCCTGTCCTGTCAAGGCGACCTTCGCGGAAGCGGTAATGGCTTTCCAGGTGCCTTGGGTGATGGGGGTTCCGGCATCAAAGGAATAGTAGCCAAGCTTGCCGTCAAGCACTTCGGGGATGCGATCGCTCCGCATCGTGCGAATTGCCCAATTGAGAGGAAGGGCGTCATACTCTCCGTGCTCAATGCGCCACTGCTCCCACGCAGTTTGCAAAAACGCAACATAGCCGCGATCGTGAATTCGATGAATCGGCTCTAGCCCAAACTCTCTCGGCGCAATGACCTCACCCAGTTGCATTGCCTTCACTGACGAGAGCACCATCTCTGCCCGTCGCGGCATTTCAAAAGGAGGCATCATTTTGCCGTCATTGAGCTCGGCGGTGGCGTTTTGATGTCGGTGATCGTCGCTATAAATCGTAATCACGTAAGGGCTTAGGCAATTTTAGCCGAATGATACTTCTCGAATACTCGCGCGTGTGCAGCTCGTTGGGTCATCGTTGCGATAAAGCAGCCGGCAGCATCTTCAAGGTCTATTGACCCCATCAGCAAGGCTTCATCTAATTCAACGTACATACGATTTTATCCACCTCTATGTCTACGCTCATTGCTAATTTACTATAGCGATCCTACATCGCTTGTGAATGGTGTTTGGGCAGCGAGGCGCGCCGCGCCCCACACCACCGTTTCTGCACTTGATGCGCCCATTGCTATTAAAGAAATTCGCAGGATCTTGTTCAATCGTGGCACTCTCGCCAGAAAACTAGTTGGCATAGGCTCTAACGTCCTGGCGGCTGAGCAAGCGTTTCGACATCCCCACGGAGGCGTGAGCGTGGCCAATTTTTTTCTGTGGGTTCGAGCAAATCGTGGAGCAGGGTGTAGAAACAGGGAATGATGATTAATGTCAGCAGGGTGGCTAGCGACAGACCTGAGAATACAACAATTCCAAGAGGTTGTAAGAATTCTGACCCATCTCCGAGTCCTAACGCTAGCGGAAATAGCCCAAGCACAGTCGTTACAGTTGTCATCAAAATGGGGCGAAGACGCTGAGGAGCTGCTAATAGGATGGCCGTTCGGTGATTGACTTGTTCTGCTGCGCGAATCTGATTTGCCAATTCCACCATGATGATGGCGTTGTTAACCACAATTCCAACTAGCAAAACTGCACCAATAATCACGGTTGCCCCAAGTGCTGTTTGTGTGACAAAGAGGCCAAATATCCCGCCTGCTAGAGCCAGGGGAACCGTCAAAATAATTACCAATGGATCGATCAAGGAATTGTATTGAACCGCCATCACAACGAAGACGAGGAACGCTGCCAGCCCGCCCAAAATAACCAGGGACGACTGAATTTGCTGATTGCTTGCCTCTGCGTAACTCGGCAGGCGACTCACGCCGTCAGGCAGCTCTAGCCCTGCTAAGATTTGATCCACTTCGTCTAGCGCTTTGCTGAGGTTCGCTCCTTCGTTTAAATCGCCTTCAATGAGGTAGACTTGCCGCTGATTGATACGCTGAATTTCACCTGGTGCATTTCCCGTTTGAATGGTTGCGACATCGCCCAAGCGCACTCGTTTATTGTCATCGACAAACAGCGGCAGGGACTGGAGCTGATCGGGTTGCTCGATGGCATCTCGATCGAGCTGGACTCGCACATCAACGAGGCGATCGCCCCGCTGAAGCTGAGTAGGCACTGATCCCAAGAGAGCCGTTTGAATCGTATTGCCGATATCGGCAGTCGTCAAGTCAAGGAATGAGAGACGTTCCCAGTCAGGAATGATCTGCACCTCGGTCTGCGGTTCTTCTGCATCAGGGCTGTATCTCGCCAGCGTGGACTGCTCATCGAGGGCTCTAAGAACTTGAAGCCCTGCCTGCTGAAGCGTTTCAGTATTTGATCCTTGGAGCCCTACATCAATGTCTCCGCGAACCGGGGAGTTATTGAGAATTAGCCCTCGAACTGAATCAGGATAGGCGCGGATACGGGAATCGACCAGATTAAACTGAGTAACCTGCTGATTTAATCGATCGGTGAATTCCTCGACATTGGCCCCTGGCCTCAAAGTAATGGTACTGCGTCCTCGGAGCGTATTCTCACTCGTACTGCTGCCAAAAAGAGAGCCGCCGGCCGTGGTAAACACGTACTCCGATTCGGGCTGTTCCATCAGGAGTTCGTCAATGTATGTCATGACGGTGCGATTGTCGGCCAGAGGGGTTCCAGGCGGAAATTGCACTCGAAGCTCAGCAAGGCCGGTGTCAATTTCGGGCAAGATTTCTTGGGGAATCTGTCCGATCATCAAGACGCTGCCCCCCCCAAGAATCACAAAGGCGATCGCGATTGTAAGAAGTCGGCGGCGGAGTACTTTGTCTAGAAACCGAGCATAGGTCGAGGTCGCAGATTTGACGCGTTGTTGAAACCATCTCAGCGGCTTCCATTGATTGATGCGGCTCGATTTGGGAATCGCCAGCAGCCGAGACGCCAACATGGGCACCACGGTCAGCGCCACGAGCAGCGATGCCGCAATCGAAAAACTAACTGCCAAAATCAATTCGTTAAACAGCAGTGAGATGAATCCGCCAATCATCAGAAACGGAATCACCGCCACCAAGTTGGTGCTCGTTGATGCCAGCAATGCCGATTCGACTTGCTGGCTGCTTTGTTCTGCCTGACGAATCAGAGCCTTAGGAGACTGGTAAATTGGTTCATTCCCATTCGTGTCAGGGGCGCCGTTGCCATTGGCGCTTTTGCCATTGCCATCACCCTGACTATTGTGCGTTGTGTCGGTGCTGATTCCGCTGGCAATGTTCTCTAGCATGACGATGGAATTATCAACGACAATCCCAACACCGAGGGCAAGCCCGCCCAGGGTAAATACGTTGAGCGATAAGCCAAACAGCCACATCATCATAATGGCAGCCAGTGTCGCCAGCGGAATGGCAGTAACGATGATAAAGGTTTGCCGGAGCGACCCTAGAAAAAGAAGGACGGCGATCGCAGCCAGAACAGCGCCCGTTAGACCCGAAACGGCGACATTGCGAATAGCATCGCGAATAAAAATTGACTCATCCAGCGTCACCGTCAGTATCAAGTCATCTGGAAAGATTCCTGACTCGCGCATCATCTCCATGCGCCGCTTGACGGCATTAATTACAGTAATCGTATTAGCATCGGGCTGCTTTTGAACGCTTACCTTAACGGCAGGCTGCCGATTCAGCGTGACAAAGACGCGCTGTTCTTCCGTGCCGTCGATGATGTCAGCGAAGTCACGCAGCTTCACCTGACGTGGTGTGGTGTCATCGCCCACATCAAAGGCGAGATCTCGAACCTCATCAGCCTCTTGAAATCGCCCCAGGGTGCGCGTTAAGGATTCAGAATCGTCTCCGCGAATGCGTCCGCCTGCAATGTCTTGATTGCGAGCCTCTAGCTGATCGAGCAAGTCAACAAGCCCAACGCTTGAGGCTTGTAGGCGATTTAAATCAACTTTGACCAATACTTCTTCCTGCAACCCTCCCGATACATCCACGCTGGCGACACCCGGAACTACGGTCAGTTCTCGTCCCAGTTCTTCATCGGCAAAAATCCGCAAATCCATCCCCTGCAGCGTCTGGGACGTGAGCGCAAATTCATAAACCGGAAGCTGAGACGGGTCAAATTTAAAGAGGCGTGGCGTATCGATTGTCTCAGGAAGCTGGTCACGGGCACGGTTTAAGGCAGCGGTCGCATCATTGAGCGCCTGGTCAATATTGCCGCCGGGTTCAAAGTACAAGTCGATGCTGAGGCGTCCGTCACGAGTTTGAGAAACGATTTGTTCGACCCCTTCGGTGGCAGACAGAGCCTCTTCTAGGGGGCGCGTAATCTCATCAACGGCTACTTCGGGCGCAATGCCAGGTGCGGCGACTCGCAAGCCGATGCGCGGATAGGTGATAGATGGCAGCAAATCAACCGAAAGCTGCGTGATAAAAAAGAGCCCAAGCACCAGGAGGGCAATGGTAAGCATCAGCGTGCCAATGTGCCTCCGAATGGCAAGCCGGCTGATGCTGAATCCTGATCGGGTCGCGTTTTGCATGCTAGCCGCCTTACTCTGATGGGGTTTCTGACAAAATACTTAACTTCACAGTCTGTCCATCTTCTAAGGGGGCACTGCTTTTGATCACAAAGGGTTCACCGGGTTCTAACCCAGCGCGAATCTCGATTCTGCCGTTCGCGCGATCGCCCAATTGAACTTGACGAGCAATTACTTTGGCATTATCGCCACTGCCTTCTAAGACAAATAGGGTCGGTGTTTCCTGGTTTGTGCCAGTTTCAAGGGCACTGTCTGGAATCACCACCCGTTGGGATGCGCGGGGCGCAAAATTAACGCGTGCCAATAATCCGCTGCCAATCTGACCATTGGGGTTAGGCAACGTCACCTCAACGGGCACCAGACGCGCCACCGGATCGGCAGCCGGAGAAATCCGTGCGACTTCGCCTGGAAACGATCGCCCTGGAAACGCATCAAAGCTGACATCCACTGATTGACCCACTCGAATCTGAGCCAAATCCAGCTCTGACGCCTGCACGACGATTTTGACCGTGCTAAAGTCTCCCAGACGCGCTATTTCGTCTCCAGGCTGAAGCATACTCCCAGCTTCGGTGATACGCTCCAGAATTAATCCGGTAATCGGCGACCTTAAAAGGGTGTAAGAGCGCTGCTCTTCGGTTTGTGCCAACACGGCTTGCTGAGCATTGACTCGCCCTTGCGCCGCGATTACACCTTGCTGCTGAGTTTGCACGCCTTGCTGTGCCGAACGCAGGGATTGCTCAGTCGTCTTCATGGCTGTTTCAGCCAAATCTGCCTGCTGCTGAGAAATCGCGCCATCTGCTGCAAGCGATTGGAGACGGGCATTATCGGCTTGGGCTTGCTGATATTCAACCCGCGCCTGTTCGACCAGAGCTTGAGCATTGTCAACTTGAGCCTGCGCCTGTGCCACCTCAGATTGCAGGGCTGCCAGTTCTGCCCGTGCTTCGTTTACGTCGGTGATCAGCAGGTCATCGTCGATGCGCCCCAGCGTTTGCCCAGCTTCGACAAAGTCTCCAACATTAACCGCCAAGCTTACCAGTTGCCCTTCAACGCGGGCACGTAAATTAACTTGCTGGATGGGCGCTGTCGTGCCGGTGTATTCTAAAACATCGTCTAAAGAATCAGCCTGAGCGATCGCCGTTTGCACCGAAACAGACTGCTCTCCTTGTCCGTCTTCACGCTGTTCGGACTGGGCTTGAGCCTCATGTCGGGATGACCATAGACATCCAGAACTGGTAATTAAGAGTCCAAAACATCCAATGAGCAAAAAACAGCGGGCGATCGCACTCTGACAACGGGGAAACCGAGCTTGCATATCAGGAATGCCTCAAAGCATAGAGTTAAACTCATCTACGTCCGGGACTCAAGACTTCTCTCAAGGAAGTGAGAGGACATCAACTATTCCAGACTTATTCCAGACTCAATATTCCAGACTTATTCCAGGATCTAAAAAAATTAATATTGTCGTAACGTTTCGTAAATCGTAACCCACATTCTAAATCCTGTCTAAGCATGTTGATCTCGACAGCAACGTAGAAACGTACGATAAACTCGGAAAGATAAAATCTCGGCAATAGACTCCATGCGAAAACTCATTGGTCTAGCGTTAATCTCATTGCTGGCTGTTTTGGGATGGGGCATTGTTCAAGTCTCCATTGCTCAGCAATCAACTCCTCAAGGCAATACAGCTCGGGTTGCCAGCGAGCACATGATGTCGCTCCACAAAGACGACGCTCCTGTTCCATCGGGGGCGATCGCCCAGGCACCCACAGAGGGCATTTCGGCTGAAACAGTCACCTACGGCACTCTGGATGGAATGGATATCACCGGATATTTAGCCCGTCCAGCCGATGCTACTGAGCCACTCCCTGGCTTAATCGTGATTCATGAATGGTGGGGGCTCAACGAAAATATCGAAGCCATGACCCGCATGTTAGCAGCAGAGGGCTATGCGGCCCTTGCAGTCGATTTGTATGGTAACCAGGTGGCTGAAACACCTGAAACAGCGCGGAGTTTGGTTCAGTCTGCGTTAGAAAATCCAGATTTGCTCAGAGAAAATCTGCGTCAAGCCCACGACTATCTAGACACTACCCTCGGCGCGCCCAAGGTGGGCAGTATTGGCTGGTGTTTTGGCGGCACGTGGTCGCTGAATGCGGCCCTGACCCTTCCTGAGCAACTAGATGCTACTGTCATCTACTACGGTGGCGGCATCACGACTGATCCAAACGCATTAAGCGCGTTAGAAATGCCAATTCAAGGGCACTTTGGCGAACTCGATGATAATCCATCTCCTGAGACCGTGCAGCAGTTTGAAGCGGCGCTGAATGACGTGGGCAAATCTCCAGAAATTTATACGTACGACAATGCAGACCATGCGTTTGCCAATCCGTCGGGCGATCGCTATAACCCTGAAGCCGCAGAGTTTGCTTGGGAGCGTACCACAAAGTTCTTAGAGGAGCATCTGAAAGGCTAATATAGCGATCCTAAATCGCTTGTGAATTGTGTATGAGCGGTGGGGTGGGCCCACCCCACCCCACCGCTCACAACCCACTTGAGATTGCTATATCAGAGGTCTGATTAGTTACATTTGTTTTAGATAATCGTAACTGTCAGATCAGCCGTCTACATGCCTTCAGCGGCTTCTTCGCTATCTTGTTCAGCCACAACCTCTTCCTGTTCTCGCACTGCTTCTTCATGGGCTGCATCGCCTAGCCACCCCGCCCGACGTGAATCAAGCTCATCGAGTTGAGGAAGCCGCCCGTAGAGAATTAGCGTATCTCCTGGATAGATGCGGGTTTCTGCTTTGGGCGCGCCGACATAGCGACCGCTTGCCCGCTCGATTCCTAAAACTACAATTCCTTCCTGCAACAGACTTAAATCATCAAGGCGTTGATGGGCAAGCCAATCTTCATCCTGAACCTCTAGTTCTAGGACAGTGTATTTTCCAGATAAATGAAGTAAATTTGCATAATCGCGCGTATCTAAACGACTCCAACGACGCAGCGCCCACTCGATGAACTGGGACAGATATCGATCGACCCATTTGCTATTGGCAATAAACCACAGGATGGCGAGTCCAACTCCTAAAAACAGCACGCGCAACAGCCAAACTCTTGGACCAACTGTGTTGATGAACGTCAGCAACAGCGATGAAATCGACGTGACGATTCCCACGTTGCCAAACAGCATTAGAAACATCACGATGCGACGGCGGACGGGGTGATTAACGACCTGCTCGGCTTCTCGGGTAGTAAACCCAACACCTGTGAATGCCGATCGGGCTTGAAACTTGGCAGATTCGCGAGACAAGCCTGTGAGCGTTAGAAGAACGGTGGCAATGCGGTTGATCAAAAGAGACAGGGTCAACACTGTCAACAATGAAATGAGTGCTGCCAAGGATGGTCCTCCTTACCCATCAAATCGTAGGAATCAAGATCGACGATCTCGCTTTAGATCATAAATTGCTTTATCCCAATACCAATCCTCGGGCTGCCCCGGATGTTGACGCCTCATGTAGTTGACGAGGCGCTCGGCTTCCTTGCGATTGCCCCCCATCATTCGCGTTAAGTCTCGCTCAAGTTGTCGATTTGGGCGGGTTTGGTGGTGATCAGAATTTGGGGATAGACCTCGAATATTGATTCTTGAACTCGATTGCTGGGCGATCGCCCACTGCACAATCTTAAAGATTCCATAAACAATTGCAGCGCCAATAATCCAGGCAATAATGCTCTCCATTTGACTCTAATGCTATAACTCTCTTAACTCATATCCTCAGCTGTATATCCTCTCAATCAGTGCAGTCCGGCGATCGCAATGCTGGTTTGAGAGTAGCTGGATATCTCATCAAGGTGAATCGTTGCGTTTAATAACGTATCGAATCGCTCTAAGCTATCAAGCCTTAGATCCTAGTGTAGCGTTGCCCGATCGATCGCCGTTTTGTAAATACCCAAATCCTATGCCGACCTATACCGGAATTTCAAATGAAGCATTTCGCCACCCGCTCGATTATCAAGCCGAGCAGGCGTTGCGGAGTGTGCCGGGGTTTGACGTCGTTGCTCGTAAATTTATGGAGGTGATTTATGAGCGTCCGCAAAATATCTATCTCTTAGGCAACTGCATCGAGGTGGGGCCTAGGCAATATGCGTCCCTACATCAAATTTTTCGAGAGTGTTTGCGAGACTTAGATGTCTATCCTCAGCCGCTATTATTCGTGGCGCAATCGCCTCAAATTAACGCGTTTGCGCTGGGGCAAGAGCGTCCATCGATTACGCTCAACACCGGGCTGATTGATTGCCTCAACGAGGATGAAATTCGCGCTGTCATTGCTCATGAGCTGGGGCATGTCAAATGCGGTCATACTACGCTGACGCAGATGGCGATTTGGGCGATCGCCACTGTTGCAGGGCTTGCAGAAGCTACTCTAGGCTTGAGCATGTTAGTTAGCACGGGGCTGATTCTTGGGTTTTATGAATGGCTGCGAAAGGCAGAGCTATCCGCCGATCGCGCCGCTATGCTCGTCACTGACGATTTGAATCTCGTCATGAAAATGATGATGCAAATGGCGGGAGGCAGCAGGCGCTATGCCCACGAAATGAGCCTAGATGAGTTTTTACGACAGTCTGATCGCTACCAAGACTTAGACATCGACAGTTTGAATCAGGTTTATAAATTCTTGCTATACAACAACCTGTCTCAGGGCGTGTTTCTGACCCATCCGTTTGCGGTTGAGCGCGTGCATTATCTAAAAGACTGGGCGGATTCGGCTGACTATCAGCAGATTCGACGCGGAAACTATCGGCGCTCAGGAGAGGGCTCGGTTAACGTCTCAGCTGAGCCATCGAGTCAAACACCTGCTGATGCTCAGGAGGTTGATCGCCTACGGCAGCAAATTGACGACTTGCAGCAAGAGATTAATCGCATTAGGCGATCGCGCGACGGATAACCCCAGATTGGCGTCTCAAAAAACTGCTTCAATTTTTCGGATAGGCACTAATACAACCAAAATGCGGAATCTGTCTGAAGAGTGCTGTAGTCCTCGATTGAAGGTGCTTTAATCGATCTAACTAGTACAATGGCAGCGGAAGTTTCATACCCCTAGTCTCGCTCGCGTCATAACCCTAGTGTGAGTTCACGTCGCGGGCATCTTGTAAGTGCGGGCAAGATGCCCGCTTAGAGGTTGGCTTATTTCTGTCAAATGGCATTAGTGCGTCCACGGTGTGTCCGAGCCAATGTATTGGAGATGAACGCCCAGATCCCTGAGTAGCACGGGTTATATTGTGCTACCCATTCTACAATTGACTGGAGTTCCTAGCTGGGAATGGTTTCACTGATAGCACGTTGCGAAACAAAGTCGATGATTCGCAGAACCGTTAAGAAATTTCATCAGCCCCCATCGTTGTCAGTTGATTTGTTTACTGTAAGGAAAAGATATTCCTGAAACAATTGTGGGAAGAGAGCGTGCATCTCTCTAGTCTGCTGCAAATTTTGACGTGACATAAATTTAGATGGGTCTGAAGGTATGCGGGAGTTAATATTGCCGTCACTAGCAAACACTGACTATCAATCTGAGCAGTTCCATCAGCTTCAGGCTCAATTGTGCGATCGCTGGCAGTCGATTGATGTCTTCGATCGCGGCGTGTATGACATCTTGGTGATTCCATCTCTGAGTCTCGATCAGCGAGAACTCGCCAAAATTCAAGGCATTCACCACTACGAAGAACGGCTCCTGTTTTCTGTGATTCGGTTGCGAAATCCTCGAACCCGATTGATTTATGTGACCTCCCAGCCGATTCATCCCTCTGTGGTCGATTATTATTTGCAGCTCTTGCCGGGGGTGCCGTTTTCCCATGCGCGCGATCGCCTCTTACTACTGTGCGCCTACGATTCGTCGCTTAAGCCACTGACCCAAAAGATTTTAGAGCGTCCTCGTTTAATGGAGCGAATTCGACATGCGCTTCGTCCCGGGCAGTCTTACATGACGTGCTTTAACTCAACTCCCCTAGAACGAGAATTAGCGGTGCAGTTGGAGATGCCTCTATTTGGGCTTGACCCAGATTTGCTGAATTGGGGAACCAAAAGCGGCAGTCGCCAAATTTTTGCAGAGTGTGACGTGCCTCATCCCGATGGCAGCAGTTTGGTCTATAACGCAGAAGATCTAGCCGTCGTCGCCGCAGAACTTTGGGAGCGGCAACCGCATCTCCAGCGAATCGTGATCAAGCTCAACGAAGGGTTTTCAGGGGAAGGGAATGCGCTTTTAAAGCTGGATCACCTCCAAGACATGGCACCAGGAACTGCATCCCACGCTCAACGCATCGGTGCTATCTATCGAAGCTTTCATCAGCTCCGCTTTCAGGCTCCCAATGAAACATGGGCTAACTTTAGCAGCCGCATTCCTGAACTGGGGGCGATCGCAGAGGCGTTTATCGAAGGGGAGGAGAAGCGATCGCCCAGCGTTCAGGTGTGCATTAAGCCATCCGGAGAGATCGATATTCTTTCGACCCACGACCAAATTCTGGGAGGCCCGGACGGGCAAATCTTTTTAGGATGTAAATTTCCTGCGGATGAAGCCTACCGGCTCCGCCTTCAAGAATGGGGATATCGGATTGGCGAAAATCTGGCAAAGAAAGGAGCCTTAGAGCGATTTAGCGCTGATTTCATCGCGGTTCATCATCCCGAACATCGCGGAGATCCTGAGAAGGAATGGGATATCCAGGCGATCGAAATTAATCTTCGTAAGGGAGGCACCACTCATCCCTTTATGACGCTGAGGTTGCTCACAAACGGGCACTACGAGACAGAAACCGGGCTATTTTACGACCATGAAGGCAATCCAAAATACTACATCGCATCTGACAATTTACAAAAGCCCCATTACAAAGGGCTACTTCCCAACGACCTGATGGATATTATTGCCCATCATCGTCTGCATTTTAATAGCGCTACCGAAGTCGGAACTGCATTTCACCTAATTGGCTGCCTCTCTGAATTTGGCAAACTTGGCTTGACCAGCATTGGCAATTCGTATGACGAGGCAGATGCCATTTATAACCGAGTGATCGACGTTCTAGATGCAGAAACTCAAGATTCAAACTTTCCGAATGGGCACCATTGCCATCCCACGCCCAGTATCGAGTGGGATGAAGAATTTTGAGGCGGTGATAAGGTTCGCTGATGAGGAAGTTTGTTAGGCGGTTTCGGTCCCGCTATATAGCCTTACGCTCTCGCGTTAGGACGTTGACCGTGTGTAGAGCCCCCTTATACACATAAACCCGAGCCCGTAGGGGCATACTAAGCAACGCTTTGCGAACATCCTTCTACCTTGATTAAAGTTTCTGTCCCTTTGGATGGACATGCCGAACCATGAATATTATTTGAGGAGATTAACCACTCATTTTCTATAAATATTCGTGTATAAGATTAAAATTTATTAAACTAAATCCAGCTTTCTCTGAGAATGTAGTTAATAATGGTTAGTAATTAGAAACATTTTTTCTAATCGATTCACATTTTAAGCACAGCTTTTTGATAGACGCTACTTAACATCTCATTTGTCCACGCTTATTTAAGATAGTTTCTTTCAAACAATCAATTCAGCGTTAAACAAATCAGCGAGTAGGCTCCTGAGAGCATTTGGCAGGCTCTTCTAGTTTGTCGCTTAATCGAGAACCTGTCAGGTTCAAACCGTTGGATGTGAGTACTTTGCCTCTCTCATGACTGCTCAAAATAGCTAACCATTATGGTGGCTATTGTCTGTAATAACGAATGACTTCCTAAGCAAGGTTATTTCGAATGGATCAGCGTTACTATGCTGTAAGGAAAGGTTTAGGATGATTCAGAAAATCGAACGTGCGATCGCCTCTTCGACTAGGAGTCGGTATTCTGCCCAATCGTCTCTCAACGGGTTTCATCAGCAAACTCAAACATCTATGCAGGAAGGCTTTTCTCAGTGGGTACATACAAGCGCAAATTGGTTATACGTGCTCTGGCTTGCGCTGATTGTGCTCCTGATGGGTGTGACAGTTGGAGGGGTTTACTTCGTCGTATCAACCTCTATCCAATGAGTAAGCCGAGTGGCTGAGGTGATTCTATCCGGTTCAGAGAGGATATGGGTTAAAATCTTTAGCTGGACATGATTACAAGGATCAAACACTATGTCATTACCAGTCGGTACAACTGCTCCTGATTTTACAGCCAAGGATACGAGCGGCAATACGGTCTCGTTGTCTGACTATGCAGGTAAAACGGTTGTTCTATATTTTTATCCGAAGGATGATACCCCGGGTTGCACGAAAGAGGCGTGCAGTTTTCGAGATTCTTATGCTGACTACCAAGGTAAAGATATAGCGGTATTTGGCGTGAGCACCGATGATGAATCGTCCCACAAACAGTTTACCGACAAGTTTGGCTTGCCGTTTCCGCTACTTGCCGATGTCGGAGGCGCTATTACAAAAGCCTATGATGTGGATGGGGGTGGGTATGCAAAGCGAGTCACCTATGTAATCGATGGCGATCGCAACATCACGAAGGTATACGATCGCGTCAATACCGACACTCATGCAAAGGACATTTTGGCTGAACTAGGAGTTTAAGTCCTGGTTTGTCTATAGCAGTTCATTAAACTGGTTCCGAATCACGCTCATTCTTTACAGCACTCATTTGCATGCTTTGCAAGATATTGAAATCTGATGAAGGAGGGCATACATCATCGTGTATGTCCTTTTTGTATGCCGCAACTTGCCTCTCATAGCTGTAGTCAGCAGAGAGGCTTATGAGGTTGATCCGATAGTAGATTTGCGCCCCATTTGTGCAAATTGTCACGTCATTATTCATCGGCGCAATCCTCCTTACACAATTGAAGAAGTTAAGGAATTTATCTTACGAGCCTCTAATCCATAGTGACAAAGCGATCGAAGATAGAATAGTAGAGTAATCATGATTGATTGATGTAGGCATTATGGTTTCGACAGAGCTAATTTCAGGTAATTGCTCAACCGAGTAGCCAATCGGACTGCTGTGAGGTAAGGGCACGAGAAATGGCATCAAAGGCAGACATGCCCTGACGCTGTGCAGTGTTGATGAGCGATCGCACCTGAGCAAACAGTTCT
>JBNPEB010000036.1:0-79021 GCA_051117335.1 Elainellaceae cyanobacterium | reverse complement strand
GGCTTCGCAATAGTCATCAACAAAGCCAACGGTAAGACGGGCAAGCCGAGGAATCACCATCGTTTCAGTCCTATGTTGATACACCCACCCTCATTTTAGTCTGTCCGTAGTAACAAAAGAGGGATAATACCAATTCTTCGAAGTAA
This sequence comes from Elainellaceae cyanobacterium, assembly GCA_051117335.1. Classification (GTDB taxonomy): domain Bacteria; phylum Cyanobacteriota; class Cyanobacteriia; order CAZCXK01; family CAZCXK01; genus DBGGTD01. The sequence continues at coordinate 78,875 of JBNPEB010000036.1, read as the reverse complement.
GGCTACTAATGAACAGGCTAGAACCCTTGCAAGGCTGGTGGCCGTCAATCCAAAATCGCAAATCCAAAATCGAGAATTGGTATAACCTCTGCCAAAATCCGCTCTCCAATTCGAGGCTTCAAGCCAGACTTATGTACCAAATCGACTTTAATGCCCAGATTGTCACTGAGATAGTTCTCTAAGTTGACAAACTTTAACAAACTTGGTGTTTCGGAAAACTCCACCAGTACATCTACATCGCTGGTTTCCCCCTGTTCTTGCCTGACATAAGAGCCAAAAATGCCTAACTCCTTAACCTGATACCGTTCCTCTAACACTGATTTGTGCTGTTCCAGCCATTGCTTAATGTCTCCTAGAGTTTTCATCATTTCACCCAGAGCAACTCATCTCAAACAAACCGTATCCAACCATCTAGCCGATCGCCCCACCACTCTCATCTCATCCTGCCCCGCAATCACGCGCTGGCCTTGCCCGTGCAGCGTACGTATCGCCATGCTCGCCCTCGACATTCATGGTCTAATCGATGATGTATTGACTCTTAAATTTAAGCACTTGACCCTCATCGTTAAGCTCCTGACCCTTATTTTTAAGCACTCGAATCCTATCGTTAAGTTCCTGACCCTTATTTTTAAGCACTCGAATCCTATCGTTAAGCGTTCGATCCTTATTTTTAAGCTCTCAACTCTTATTTTTAAGCTCTCAATTCTTATTTTTAAGCTCTCAACTCTTATTTTTAAGCATCAGTATGTCAACGATACGAGATCAATCCTTAAATTTAAGCGATCGCCCTGTTGTTTCAATCCGCAAAAGATAGGTGAGCACAGCGGCAATCACACAGATAAACGACAGGATAACCAGCAACAGAGGCACCCCTAGAGAGGTTTGCAGAAGTGGCAAGGCAAAGGTGCCCAGTACTGCACCTGCTTTTGCAAACGCCGCGGCAAATCCAGCGCCACTCGCTCGAATGGAGGTAGGAAATACTTCACCTGATAGTAGAAACGTCGTCGAGTTTGGCCCAGCATTCATCAACAGATTAAACACAAAGAAGCCAACAAACACCACGATAATCTTGAGCTGACTGCCCACTGGCAGAAAATCTGACGACGCCAGAATAAGCAACCCTACTGCCATTCCTAAGAAGCCCGCTACTTGTAGCCGAATGCGTCCGAGTCGATCAATCAAGAACACTGCTACTACAAATCCTGCAATCAAAAACACATCCACAAGGGCCGCTCCCTGAGCAGAGGCCATTTCCTTCATCATAAAATTGTCGCTGCTAACAAACGCTAGAGCGCCGATGATAGTAGGCGTAAAAATGCCAATACCATAGGTCGCAATGTCTTGCAGAAACCAGGGTACAGACGCCAGCATCGTATGTTTCCGGTAGTGGGCAGAGAATAAGGCACTGTAGGATAGTCTGGGCTCTCGGTCGGGCGGATCGGTCTTTGGAGTAATGGTAGTTGGTTCCTCCAGCAAGATAGACGCCGCTTTAGATGCCTTGTCGTAGTCTCCTTGGGCAATGTGGTAGAGCGGGCTTTCGAGTAAAAAGCTAAATCGCACAATACCTATGGCGATCGCCAACACCAACCCCACACCTAGCATCCAGCGCCATGCATATTGGATGGCAACCTGAGACGAATCGGGATAGAAAGTCTGGAATAGGAAAATCACCGTCAGCCCAGTAATTGCACCCAGCAAAGCTCCTACCGCTTGAAACGTAAAGGCTCCAATCACCATACGGCCTCGCAGTCGAGACGGCACATTTTCAGTAATATAAGATACGCTGATCGGATAATCGGCTCCGATGCCCACACCGACCAGAAAGCGAAATGCGATCAGTGACGTGGCACTCCACGCCAGGGCAGTTCCAGCCGTTGCTAGCACAAAAATGGCGACATCGACCATCAACATTACCTGTCGCCCTACCCGATCGGTGATAGGTCCAAGAGTCAGGGCTCCGACTAAAGACCCCGCCACGGCAGCCACTGCCACTGCTCCGACTTCGGCAGCCTCTAGATTAAAGTCTCTCTGCAAGAAGGGAATCGCTACGCCGATGATAAAAAAGTCAAACCCATCTAAGGCGATCAGACCTGCTGAAAGCGCCCAGAGAAGCCACATAACGCGGGTCACGCTGGATGCATCTAGTCGTTGCTCAAAGGGCAAAGAATCGGGCCGGGGGGGTGTCATTGTGGATATAGACGGCGTGTTAAGTCTGCGAATGATTGTATAGCCCTACGGGCTTAGGCATAGTCTGCTCTTCGCAGGATTATTTTTTGAATACGCAACGAATAAGCGACCTCAAAAAATTTAATAGAATTTTGGGTCAAGATTAACCATACTGGGGGAGTCTTGAGGGCGATCGCTCCTTAAGAAAATTCAATTGAATGATCGATTCTGGCTCGTGAGCCTGTCCAGGTTCGACCGTTTTCATGACACGACGCAGATTATAGATGCCCTAGCCACCCCGTTTTAGGATGACAGTGTCTACAACAGAAGAATTACTCAGAGACTGGTATCGTAGGCTGCGATTTGCACAGTTTGTGCACTACGAAGCAGCCAAAATGTTTGAGCGGTTGAATTATTGGTTGGGTATCCCAATTGTTGTGTTATCCACCTTTGTAGGAACGTCAGTCTTTGCAAACATTGGAAAGTTAATCGACACGAGGGTGCAAATCTCGATTGGTTTAATCAGTGTTTCAGCGGCGACCCTGGCAAGCTTACAAACCTTTCTGAAATTTTCGGAACGAGCAGAGCGGCATCGAATCGCAGCATCAAAGTATGGTGCGTTGCGTCGTGAGGTTGAAGAAATACTTGCGACCGCTGACGATTTGACACAAGAAACGATTACGCCATTACGGCAGAAAATTGATCGATTGGCTGAGGAAGCGCCCCACGTTCCTGACAAGATTTGGGCTAAGAGGAAAAACGTTTTAAAGGAAGATCGAGACAATCTGGTTGGGCTACCGCGTGACAAGTAGTTTACTGCCACAGTTATGGAGTCTCGTAATTTTTGAACTTCTGTTCGTTGAAGTTTGGGCAGGCGAAATGAAATAGATCTTCAGAGGATGCTTTAAAAACCGTCTTGTTCTTGATTGCCTTGACGACTACCGTTCACTTAACGGAGACGCTGCGCGTTACATGTCGCTTGCGAAACTCAGGTCCAAACGCTTCAGATTCGTTGGGGCCTGTGCGCGCACTTCGTTTGTGGAGTTGCGGCTGACTCGGTGAAATGCCGCAATGTGTCTACAACCGCTAGACCTCTTTTCAAATATTCTCTAGTATCACGTTCTGTCACGACGTGACAGAGTTCCAATGGAGATATATCTCCATCTGAATCTAAAGTCTGAATCTAAAGATAGAGGGGAATTTATTGCCGACTCGTTAATTTTTAATAAGTTATGATTACAATTACTCAACAGAGCTTGACAAAAATTCTCTTCTGTCGGTGGATAATCCATGACCAATACAATACCCCATAATCAAGCCCCATCCGTTATTACAGTGAGCGATCGCACGCCCGAGAGTTTTCTTTGTCAGGGAATGCTCAGGAGTGGGATCTGGGTATTTGGTATTCCGTCTTGGCTGTTTGGTGTTCTCGATCGCGGCGTTGCAGCGTTTGCAGATGGCTATCTGACGGCGGTAGAAATTGCCAATATCTTAACGGTTAGTCTGTTGTTTGTAAGTTGGATCTATCTCAAACCAGATGAGCGCGATCGCAGCAGTGATTCTGCGATCGATAGCAGGTCTGGCATCCCCCTCGATTTAGACCATCAGCAACTCGCAAACCCTCGATTCAGATCGGTAGAGCTGCCTGAGCAGCACATGATTGAGCAAGACTATATTCTGCCATTTCCGTATGTGTGCCAAATCTATCATTTGCTCAACCTAAAGCATTTAGAAGACATTCATAGCCTCAGTCTCAGCAACCTAAAAGTAGTAGGAGTTGGGAGCTTTCAGCCCACAGACGGAGGCGGTCGGCTCAAATTTCAGACTGTTCTCGATTCTCCGTTCAACGTCTTGCGAATCTGGCGACAGCCCATTGTTGAAGTCGAACTCATCTTGCACACCCTCCATACCGTAGAGCTTAGAATCCCGGTCTATGGCGACAAAGAACTCATCGTTCTCTTTAATGTCTTGCCATTGAATGTGCACGAGCATCGGCTGTTTGTCGATATCTATAGCAGCCTAAACTGGCCTCGACCAGTCCTCCAATTCCTGTTGAACTTCGCCTCTAGGTTGACCTTGCTTGAAGATCTACCCTATTTGCGCGCGTTGACAAAGCGAAACGTTCATCGGCTCACCAGTGCCACGAAAGTGTCTAGCCATGAAACGATGCAACTATTCAAGCGGTTTGTTGACTTATACGGTTCAGTAATAGAAGTGTCCTGCCCGATTGAAACTGTCTCTGTCGATCGGTTGCCTAGCAATACAAAAGCCCCTCTCAAGAGGGGCTAAAGGAGAAAGAAAGGTTTTCTGCCGCTTTCGGCACTGGGTTTGATGGCGATCGCCTCAGTCCAGGTAGGAGCACCTTTCCCAGCTTGGTCTTCTGGTTACAAGTTGTGTCCTAAGCTGGCTAACGCTATATTTGCTGTAACTGGCTCTACTGGCACCATCGGCTTCTTCTCCTATGCCTCAATTGCCCCACCACAGGAGCTTCCTGCTCCAGCAGTGCAGCCAAAGCAATGACGACCGGTGACAATTTGCCGATGAGCCAGCACCCTAGGGTCAAAGTCTCGAATATGGGGACGTTGTTTAGTAGGACTTTGAATTTCTAGATCTAGCATTTGATTAAAGTCGCAGTCGAATAATCGTCCATCCCATGAAATTGAAAGGGTGCTTCGGCACATTAATCCTGATACAGTCGCTGGATTAAAGGAATTAACAAGTAGTTCCATATACTCCTGGAGATTTCCCGATTGTTCTAACCAGTCCAGGAAGCGAGAAATCGGCATATTGTTGAGAGCAATCAGACGATCAAATGAGATGCCATGATGTTTCATCAGCCCAGCTTTCCATTCCTGCTCTACTTTTGATTGGCTATTTGCAAGAAATGCTCCCGACGGATTTGAAACCAAAGTGAGGCAGCGGCTGGGGTCGCCATTGCCATAGCCAACTGCATTCAGACGACGGAGAGCTTCGATGGATTTCTCAAACGTACCGCTGCCCCGCTGAGCATCCGTATTGAACTTGCGGTAATGGGGCAACGAACACACGACTTCGACTCCTCGTTCAGCAAACCATTCGGGCAAATCCTGCATTCGTGGAAGTAGTAACACCGTAAGGTTGCAGCGATCAATGACATGCTTGCCTCGCTCCACACACGCATCAACGAGATAGCGAAAATGGGGATTTAGTTCGGGTGCTCCGCCGGTAATGTCAACGGTGTGTGCATCCGTTTGATCGAGTGCCCGCAGACAGGCATTGATGGTTTCCCGATCCATGTTTTCTTGAGTGCGATCGGGGCCAGCGTCAACATGGCAATGGCGGCAAGTCATGTTGCAAAGTTTGCCAATATTAATTTGAAAATTCTCTAGTTTTGCAGGCTGCAAGGTTTCCCAGCCATGCTGAACAATGGTCGCATTAAAGTCACTTTGATGTGGAGTTTCAACCAAATCTAGATTGGCTAATGTTTCAATTTGTTGGTGAGGATCTGCTAAGGGCGATCGCTGTCGATACAGTGAAGGGGGTGATTTTGGATCTGCTGTCTGATTATCCAAATCTAGTTTTGCAGAATTGCTTTGGGTTGATTCCATAGTCTCGAACATTTCGATAGTTTCTAACCTACTCTCTCGTCTACATAGTGAGCTTTTGAACGTGATCTAACATCTGCATGCCATGAACAAGAGATGCGCCGCCTCGGATAGCGGTTGCCACGTGCAGAGCTTCGGTCATCTGTTCCAAATCAGATCCTTGTTGCAAACACTCTTTGCTGTATGCATCGATACAGTAAGGGCACTGCACCGTATGGGCCACTGCCAGAGCAATTAATGCCTTTTCACGAGCAGATAGTGCCCCCTCAGCAAACACGGCGCCATAATAGTCAAAAAACTTTTTAGCCAGCTCTGGATTTCCCTCCCCAACTTGACCAAAATCCGGCAAATGTTCTGGCTTGTAGTATTGATCCATTGCTGTGTTCTCCTAGGTAAGCGACTCCAGAATTATCATTCTACTGCGTTGCTTTGGCTCTAATTGTCTATATCGCAAACCTCGAAGATAGTTGAAAAATAAGGCTATTTGGATTCTCCCAAAAGGGTTGAATACACGAATGCAAATGCAGTCGAACTTGGAAGCGAAGTTTAAAGTTTTCCCACCTTTCTGCATGAATAACCAAGGCATTGAACAGCAATCCAGATATTGAAAGCACCAAGAGCGACACCGGCTATTGTTTTCTTCATACAAATGCTCTTGAATTCAATACAGTAATTCCTAATTACGGTTTAACGAATAAGACTGAAGTAAAGCTGAGAAGGAGCTAAGAATTTGTTAATATAGTGACCTAAATCGCTTGTGAATGGTGTTTGAGCAGTGGGGCGGGCTGAGCTCGCCCCACTGCTCATAGCCCATCTAGGATTGCTATGTCAGCAAATTATCAATGAATTAGGAGATATCATCATGGGATTTCTAGGTAAACTGTTCGGGAAAAAAGAAGAGGAAAAGGCTGCCGCAACTCCTAAGGTGGCAGTTGCACAGAAGGCTAAGGAAAAGTCTATTCCACCCGAAAAAGTCGGGCTCGATGGAAACTTTGATGAAAGTGGATTAGCAAAGCGTGTGGCTAAAGCATTAGATGATGCGAATATTTCAGATGAGGTTGGGCTTTGGGTTGCCCAACGGGGTAGCACCGTTGTCCTAAAATACAATGACGACGCCAAGAGTGTTTTGGGCCGTGCAGAACAAGTTGCAAAGGGAGTCGAGGGAGCAACCGATGTTGAAACAATGCCCAACACCTAAGCATTAAAGAGGGGTCATCGAATCGCTTCTACAGTTTGCAGGGAGGCGATCGCTGCTTTGACCCGACTCGGCACGTCGAGTACCTGCTCCTGCGTCACCATCAAATTGGTGACGGCTCGATACGAATGCGCCCCTGTTGGCAATAGAGCGACGTCGAGTTCGTTTAAGCGCTCAACCATCGCATGAGCCGAAATGGTGGGCGATCGAAACATGATGATATTGGTTTCGATCGCGTCAGGGGTAATGTCGATTTCGTCGAGTTGGCTTAAGCCATGTGCTAAGAGCTTCGCGTTTTCGTGGTCTTCTGCTAATCTTTCTCGGTGATGATCGAGAGCATACAGGGCTCCAGCAGCGACGATTCCCACCTGGCGCATGGCACCGCCAAACATTTTGCGAAACCGTCGCGCACGTTTCATGAGATCGTGCGATCCAACGAGGGCAGACCCAATCGGCGCTCCTAAGCCTTTCGAAAAACAAACGCTGAGCGTGTCAAAGGGCTTTGCATAGTCAGCTTCAGAAATTCCGGCGGCGATGCAGGCGTTCCAAAATCGTGCTCCATCTAGGTGCAGCATTAGGTCGTGTTCTCGACATAAGTGGGCAATTTCCTGTATCGCTCCTAATGGGAAAATCTTGCCTCCCCCTCGGTTGTGCGTATTTTCTAAACAAACCAGCTTCGTTTTGGGATAATGAACGTCCTCAGAACGCAGCACTCGTCGGACATCTTCAGCAGTAAACATGCCGCGATCGCCCTTGATCAGCCGACACATCACCCCTGAGAGCGCAGCTGGTGCTCCCCCTTCATAGTAATAGACATGGGCCTCTGCCTCCAGAATAATCTCATCACCCGGCTCAGTATGAACCCGAAGCGCTACCTGATTCGTCATCGTACCAGAGGGCATAAACACAGCTTCTTCTTTGCCCAATAGGTCTGCGACATAGGCTTCTAGAGCGTTGAGGGTTGGGTCATCGCCAAACACGTCATCGCCGACGGCGGCATCTGCCATTGCTTGACGCATGGCAGGGGTGGGTTGGGTTACAGTATCACTTCGTAGGTCAATCATAGAGATGTCCATCCTAATGATATTGGCAAAGCCTCTGATATGCTAGACACGTTCATCAAACGATAGCAAAAATCGAGGTTCCAAGGTGATCACTGAGAACCAAGTAAATGAATACTTTCACGGGCAAGCATTCGCTTCTCTTAGGGTTTTGTCCGTAAACTAGCTGCCTCATTTGCGTGTAGATTTTTATGCTCTTCAATTCATTTATCTTTGTTGGCTTCTTTATTGTTGTTTACAGTATTTATTTACTGTTAAATAAACATCACCGTGCGCAGAATGTCTTACTCCTCGCTGCAAGCTATCTTTTTTACAGCTATTGGGATATTCGATTTTTGCTGCTATTACTCACGTCAACCGTCGTTGATTTTTTTGCAGCACAGCGCATCCAGGATGTAGAGAAAGAGCGCGATCGCACGCTGTTTCTGGTGCTATCAGTCAGCGTTAATCTCACCATTCTGGGTTTCTTTAAATACTTCAACTTTTTTGCAGAAAGCACTGTTAATTTACTCAATATCGTTGGATTCAATGCTGACTATCCGACGCTCAATATTATTCTCCCGGTCGGGATTTCTTTCTACACGTTTCAAACTCTCAGCTACACCATTGATGTCTATCGAAGACACCTCGCCCCTGCTAGGAATCTACTCGACTTTGCCCTATTTGTTTCATTTTTTCCGCAACTTGTCGCCGGTCCCATTGAACGAGCTAAGAACTTGCTTCCTCAGATTCAATTGCCGCGCACCATTCAGCGTGATCAGGTGAATGCGGCCATCTTTTTGATTCTATGGGGATATTTTAAGAAGATGGTGATCGCCGACAATCTCGGAGAAGTCGCAGAACACGCATTTGACGAATACACTCAGTCTGAAGGGCTTGATATTCTCTTGAGCGCACTCGCCTTCACGATTCAGATTTATGGCGATTTTTCGGGATATTCGGACATTGCTCGTGGAGTTTCAAAGCTCATGGGCTTTGAGCTGATGGTAAATTTTAGGCTGCCCTACGTTGCGCTCAACCCGAGCGATTTTTGGGCACGATGGCACATTTCATTATCAACGTGGCTACGAGATTATCTTTACATTCCCCTGGGCGGCAATCGCCACGGCATCGTCAAGACCTATCGCAATCTGCTTCTGACGATGCTGTTGGGGGGGCTATGGCACGGTGCCGCCTGGAATTTTGTGATTTGGGGGGGCTATCAGGGGATTATTTTAATTCTCTATCGATTATTCGAGCGCGATCCCGAACATTTAGACCCTTGGAGTGGCAAATATTCTCCGCTGCGAATTCTGAGCAAAATGGCGCTGATGTTTGTGCTGACGGTTGCTGGCTGGATGATATTTCGGGCTGATTCTGCCTCTCAAATTCTCTACTTATTCAGTCATGTAGGATTGAATACAACAGACTATACGCCTGAGCTTGCCTGGGATGTCATATTTTTCACGCTGCCCCTCATTGCAGTGCAAATCCATCAGTATGTCACGCGTGACTTGCTCGCCATCACCCAACTCAAACCTTGGATTCGGATTCCAATATATGGGTTATTGCTGATCTGGATCGTCCTCTTCAGCAGTCGCGATGAACCAACCGAATTTATTTATTTCCAGTTTTAATGCTCGCTTTTGATCCCTCAACGGGAACGTTATCGTTGAGGGGGGCATCATAAACAAATCAGTGGACGCGTTTGGGCTGGCTATCAAGCGATGGGGCGATCGCCCTGTCCGGTTTTATCATCAGGTTTTATTTGAATGCTTCTGAATGAATAGATTACAGATACTTGCTGATAAAGTAGTCTACCAAGCGTTCAAGCTATTGAACCACGGCGACAAAATTCTTACAGATTTGGACGTCAAGTTGTATCGCAAGCGGTGGTGGGGCATCGCGCCACAATCGGGCGATCGCCCAGTCTGTAAATTTTGGTGGTCTGAGAAAATTGAGGTGGTTCTAACCAGTGTCGAGAAGACGGAAGGAATCGGCGGCGATATCGTTGAGCTAGGCGCGTATAAAGGTGGAGGAACACTGCTGATTGCAGAGAAATTGCAACACCTGCGATCGCGCCGTCAGGTTTGGGCTCTAGATTCATTTCAGGGTTACCCAACCCCGACCGAGTGTGATCGGATGGATAACGGCACATTTCACTACGCCAAGGGGCATCATGGTGATACGTCAGCCCAGTTCGTTCAAAAAGTTCTCAAGCTTTACGAGGCAGACTCATATGTCAACATCTGCGAAGGCTTTTTTGAAGAGATTGTGCCCGCTGTATTTGCCGACGTCCGCCAGTTTTCTCTAATCATTGTGGACTGTAACCACTATGCCAGCACAAAATTTTGCTTGGAGTTTTTCTATGAGCGGCTTCAACCCAACGGCATCGTAATCATTGATGACTATCGCCGTCTTGAGCAGCCCTATCATCCCGAGGCTCCCGGAGTGAAAAAGGCGGTTGACGAATTTCTAGTTGATAAGCCAGAACAGTTACAGCATGGAGCCTATTCTATGTGGTATTTCGTCAAGTCGTGTATTACCTCAGCCTAAATACCTTGGGGCGATCGCTTACTCGTCTTGACCGTCTATATTTCTAGTTTCTAATCATCCTTGTCTAATATCGTCTTAGCCCATCTATCTTCTAGTATCAAACTCATCCACCATGCCGTTTAACCCCAAATCAACCCTACGAAAGCTCCTGCGCCGCAAGTCTGCCCCCAAAACTCGCCTGCCCGAGGCCCGTCCCAATTTACTAATTCTGGTCTACGATTCCTGTCGTTATGATTCAGCCACTAAAGCGCATACTCCCGTATTAGACCGATATTCTCCAATCTATAAGGGCTATACTCCTGCCACCTATACGTATCCTGCCCATCAAAGTTTCTTTTGCGGCATCTTTCCCGCCGTTCCAGAACCCATCCCGTATTACAACCGGTTTGTTAAGCAGCTCATTGCACTTGAGGGAGGTGGAGATGGAATTAAAACCAAGGACAGTTTTGTCGTAGAAAAAAGTGCTGAGAATATTATCGTCGGTTTATCGGAGGCAGGATATTATACGGTCGGCTCGGCAGGGGCGAGCTGGTTTGCAAAACCGTCTCTACAGCTAGGGTTTAATGATTTTCACTACACTCACAATGCGAGGGCACTCGATCAAATCAATTTAATTACAACCTCGATTCAAAAGAAGGCATTAGGCCAAAACTTTTTAGGATTCATCAATTTTATGGAAACCCATGCCCCTTACATGCATTACGACGAGAGCGAATATAATATGACCGCTCGCAAAAAGATGACGTGGGCTCCTCAATACAATCCAGACCATGAAGAATACGCCCGCAAGCTACACACGGCTCAAATCCAAGCGGTTGAATATCTTGATTCCTGTCTGCCCAAGCTTTTTGATGCCCTCCCCTCCAATACGATTGTCATGCTGTTTGCCGATCACGGTGAGGCATTTGGTGAAGACGGATATTGGGGGCATGGCGTCTATCACGAGAAGGTAATGGAAATTCCTATTTCTATTTTCAGCCTAGATCCGGCTTCCGAATTATTTCAAACAGCATGAGCACTAGAAAAATGCGTTGATTTAGCGTCAGGTTAAGACTGGGCGATGGACATCCTCTACGTAATTCAAAATGGTTTTGATGCGGTTTTCCCACGAAAATTGCTGGACAAACGCCGAACCTTGAGGATATCCACCCGGTTTTCTTGGATAGGTATCTAGCACCGCTTGGAGACACTGGGCAAATTGCTTCGCGCTATCCGGTTCGCACCAACCTGCAATTGCCTCGGATGATTTAAATTCCTGTAGCGGTGGGATCTCAGTCGATACAATCGGAGTGCCGGATGCCATATAGTCGAAAAGTTTTAATGGGGACGTAAAGGTTGCTGCTTCTCCAGAACAGTGAGGGTGAGCCAGGGCATCAGCCGCTTGAAGTAAGCTAGAGAGCTCGTTCTGAGGCACAAACCCTAGCAGCTTCAAGTTGTTGATCTGTTTTTGATGGCACAGGCTTTGATAGGTTAAGACTTGAGTGTGGGGTCCTCCAGCAAGTGCAAACTGCACGTGAGGCATTTCCTTGGCTACATCAAGTAGCAGGTTGATTCCCTTAAAGCGATATAGTGCTCCTGAATAGACTACCAAATACTGGCGATCGCCAAGAAGTTTTTGCCGCCACTGTTCTGCACTATCAAGATGCCGTGTCAGAAATAGTTGATTAAATCCGTTGTGCAGCTTAATTACTTTTTCTGGCGGCATTCCATTCTGGATCATGCTGTCGCGGATCGTATCTGCCACTGTCACTGAAACTTGAAAGAGGGGATGCTGCACAATCTCCGGCTCAAATTTTTTGCAATCGTGGTGGTGATGTTCATAGATCGCTGGAACACCATTTTGAATGGCTGCCTTTACAAAGTTCCAGTCACGGGTATGAACAATTTGGGCAATAGGGCGAATATGCAACGGAAAATAGTACTTCGACACAATCGTACTCGAATTCGCAAATTTGTTACCACGGAGTCGATCGATCGGCCAAGGGGTCGCAAGAGATACGACCTTTAGATTTGATTGGAGATTATAAAACTTGGCAAGTTTAGGAGAGGGCGATCGCAACCTGATGGGATAAATCCAGTTGATTGGATTCAACGCATTACGGCTTTTTTGCAGGTAAAACAAAACAGTAGAATACCCCAAATTAGAAGCAGCATTGGCAGAATTGGTAGCTTGAACCAGATGAGCCTCTGGCTTGGGTAAAACATCTCGGATAAAAAAGACGTAGTGTTTCACCATAAATAATCGCTGAGCCAGACATTCAATATTGGCATAGTTGCTAAGAGATCCTTCGATTCAATTCGTTACTGTCTGCATCCCCTTTGACCCACCCTTCTGATTCCCAGCCTTAACGCCGAACCCCTTCTTTAAGGGCAACTTCTTGCTCAAGCGACTCTAGCATTCTTAGCAACACAACCGCTGAGTCATATGCTTCTCGAACTGACTCTTGCTGTTCGGCAGGAGTTTCGACAATATCATCAACCACAAGCCCAAGCGCACCCAGCATTGAATTGAGATGGTTCCGAATCCCATGAGATAGGGTGCTCAACGATTTATTATTAGATACATTGTTTGTCGGCTGCCCCTCTTCAGAAAACTGCATGTTGTATAGGCGGGCATAATAGCCATTTTTCAATAACAGTTCATCATGGGTTCCCACCTCTACGACCTTACCTCGGTCAAGCACCGCAATCTGATCGGCATCTTGAATGGTCGAAAGACGATGGGCAATCACTAGAGTCGTGCAATCGCGACTAATTTCATCAATTGCAGCTTGTACTAACCTTTCTGATACTGTATCAAGAGCACTCGTTGCTTCATCAAGAATGAGAATATCTGCCTTCTTAAGCAATGCCCGAGCGATCGCCAGTCGCTGTCGCTGTCCTCCAGAGAGCATAACGCCGCGATCGCCAATGACCGTATCAAGCTCCTGGGGCAACTGTACAATAAACTCATAGGCATTCGCTCGCTTGATTGCATCTAAAATCTCGTCATCGGTTGCATCATTCCGAGCATAGGCAATATTATTGCGAATCGTCTCATTAAAGAGAAACGCATCTTGACTCACGATCCCCATCGACCGCCTCAACGTTTTTAGATCAAATTCTCTCAAATCGATCCCGTCGATTCTGATGTGACCCGCTGTCGGATCATAAAATCGAGGCAACAAATCTGCCAATGTCGATTTTCCTGCACCTGATGCACCTACCAACGCTAGCGTTTTCCCTTTAGGCAAAAATAGATTGACATCGGTTAAGACTGCCTCCGAACTCCCTGGATAAGCAAACGAAATATGATCAAAATGAATGCCTTCCTGCAATGATTTGTAGGGGATGTGTCCGTTTTCCATAAACGACTTGTTGGTTCGGCGGAGAAAATCAGACACCACATCGACACTGGCAGAGAAGTTGGCAAACTGACTGCGAGCACCATTGAGTTGGGAGAAAAAAGGAATAAGCCGCAATAAGAGCATCAAATACACGAGCAACCCTGCTGCCACTTCTCGAAGCTGCCCGCTAAAGAAAGTCCGTCCTAAGAAGACAATGACGATCAAGGCAATAATGCCGGATACTTCACCGATTGGACCAATCGCAGCAGAGTTAGCCTGGGATTGATAGTCAAGTTTCTCTCGCTGGCGAATCAAACGAACAATTTCGTTATATTCCCGCTCCTCGTTCACGGTTTCTTTAATGAGCCGGATGCCCGAGAGCGATTCTGTTAACCGAATCGAATAGGCTTTAGATAGCTCAGATAATTGTCGCCCAAAGATCTTGGCTCGATTGATGTAATACTGATTAAGCCATTGAATCATGCCAAGGAGAATGGTCGATGCAGCAGTCAATTGCCACGACATGAAGACTAGTGCGACCACAAAGAAGGCAATAGTCACAGCACTGTTAACCATGCGAATCACTGCGCTGATTGATCCTGCCGCGCGACCAACTTCAGTATTGATTCGATTTAAAATATCTCCGACGCGAGTTTTACAGAAATAATCAAAGTCAACCTCAAGTAACATTTTCAGCGCCTGTTCTCGAAGATCGGCAACCAATGCCCGCTTCAACGCACCTGAGGTTAGCGTGCTCATATAAGAGGTAAGATTTTTTAAGCCGATTGCCAGCAGAATTGCCCCAGTCATCACCACTAATCGATATTCTTTAGGGATGTCATCAAAAGGGAATAAAATTGCTTTGATGAAGGGAGGAGCCGTTCCTAAATCGATATTTTGGTCCAATATGCTTAGAACAACTGGAACAATCAATACCGTGCTGACTCCATTAAATAAGGCGCTGGAAAACCCCAAAATAACGTTCACAGCAACCCAACCTGGATAACGCTGAGTTAGCTTTAGAAGGAGGGCGTTTCGAGACATGCGATAGTAGTGGTAATTTGGGCAATGCTAACAGATGAACTTGAAACCAATGTATCCGATAACTGTGATGGTTACTTTGAACTTGGTTAAGGTTAACGGCTAAAAGATGAATTCAAATTATTGAACAATAGTTATGCTGGTTTTTACGGAATTTTAATGCTTTAAGCTAGACTGAGCTACGGTGTTTACATCAGCAGCTTTACTAGATCGCCACGGATTCTTGACCTGGTTAGGCAACAATAAACTAGCCACTTCATCAAAAAATCGTGTGTAAATTGAGCGCGTTACATCTTTTGCATACTGAGGGCGATATGGATAGGTTGCATGTAATACCTTGATTGGCTCATTGGAGTTGAGTTGATAGTGATTTTTCCATTTCGTTAGGAAATTATAAGTCGGTGGCAAGACTTTCATATGGGGCTTCACTGAGGCGATCGCTGCTGCCAGTGCACCTTGATCCCGCAGGCGCAAGCTATCTTGGTGTTCAACAATCCGCTCAAAATACTGATGAAATTCATTAAATAACTGTTCGATAGGAGGAGTCTTCTTAAAGGCCATAAACCCGCCATTATATTGAACGCTAGTTTCGGTTAGTGGTAACCCCGCCGCTTGCAGAGTAGGCAATATAGCCTGTTTGTTTCGAATTAAATTTGATGCATTTGCAATAGAGGGTTGAACATCCTCAGTAATTAAAAAATCAACCTGATCTAATTCATCAAAAACTTCATTAATATTGGCCATCAAACAAATATCTGAATCCAAATAAATTGTTTTTTCAAACGGAGAGGCTTGATAGAGCGCTAGCTTTGCCTGTCTTGAGGCGAGTACCGGATTGGGATGAGACGGCGCAGCCTGAATTTTGACTCTACTAAATGCCCAAAGCAGGGGATATAAAAGCCAAGGCACTCGATCCACCAATACAACGATGGGTTCTTCGTGAAATTTCCTAACAGATGCTAAGAAATGAACACAATCTTGAAACGAATAAAGCCCTGTCAGAATCGTGATAAATCCTTGCTGCTGAGATGTCATAGTGATGCCATTAAAATTTTAGAATTACGGATCTGAGCAGTGACATTGCACTCGATAACGCAGAACTGATATCCTGATTAGCAATTTAGCTCAGTCATACAATCATCTGTCGGGCAAATAGTCTGAATTACAACCCGCCTGCTAGTGTGTTGAGCAACTCAGCTAGCGTTGTCGCCATTGAATTGACGCTATAGGATTGGACGCATTTTTCTCTTGCCTGGATTCCTTTTTGATTAGCCTCATCTAAATCTTCAAAAATGAGTTTAATGCAGTCGGCAATTTGATCCGGGCTATCGGGATCGACGAGATACCCCGTATTCTCTAAAATATCTGGAATATCTCCTACTCGCGTTGACAGTACAGGCTTTGCCATCGCCATTCCATCCGTGAGCTTCAATGGAAACTGTGATTGAGCCGTTAACGTATCACGCTGCGGAACAACAATCACATGAGCTGCGGCCAAGATTTCGGGCATCGTTTCTACAGAACATCGAGGAAGCTTAACAATCCAGCGTCCCCATGTTTCGATCAGATAATCATCGTAGTCATCGTAGGGACTGCCTCCTACAATGACAAGTCTCAAATCAGTTTGGTTAAGCCGATCAAGCGCCACTAAAACGTCTTCCAGCCCCTTATGAGGTCGGGGAGATCCCGGAAACATCAAAATCCGATATTCCTCCAATCCGTATTTGAGTCGACTTTGGTGGATGTCGTATGGGGCTGGATTAAACAAATCGGTGTCTTTACCGTTTGGCAAATAAACACCTCCGAATCGATTCTTTAGAAATTGAGTATCGATCGTAATCGCATCCGCCAGTGAAACCCAGTTTTCAATCCATCTGACATAAAGAGGATGATCAGGATTTCGAAGCGCTCCATTCGGCTTGAGAATATCCCTGGCAAGTTGCTTCGGCGAGGGTCGGTATGTCCACTGGTCGCCCCCATGCCAGCTCATCTCCCAGTCATCCATATCGAGTACCAGCGGTCGGCGAGTTCTCAGCTTTTTGAGAAGAGAAATACCAAAACTGGTCGGTTTGGGTTTAACCGCATACACGATATCGCCATTAAGATGCCTGAGCATTTGCCCAACCGATTCAAGGCAACGAGGATACGAGAACCCAGGTATGGATGTTACCTGCATTCCAGACGGAGGAGGAGCATATAATTCTTTCCCAAACAAAAAACCAACAATTTCTATTTCGAGATTTAGCCGTTGTAAAACCTGCCCTAGCAAGTAGGCACGAACGGTTCCCCCACCAGCTAAATCGCTGACGATCAGTGAAATCTTGTGCTTTTTGATCGGGGTAGGTGATCCCATAACTCATGAATTTACTGAATCAGAGCGAGTCGCTTTAGACACTTTAAGCATCGACGCAAGAATCGATAACACCTTGCGCGATCGCGGTCCTCGATATCGCTCATAGAACAAGAAGCTGGGGAAAATACACCTCAATCGATACACGAGCTGTAACCAGAATCTGTTAAAAACTTTGACCTTTCCGTTTAACAGCTCAACAGGGAATTGGGCTAAGCTCGCCAGTCGAGCAACGTTCGATTCATCTCTCTCTTCAAATGATTTATCAAGTAGAAATTGCACACTGAGTTGACACAGAGGAATCAACTCAATGTGGCGGTTGCAGACTATTTCAAAGTACTTCACATAGGATTCCCGCATCAGAGAATTATTATCTGTCAAATTAAACGAGTGCTTTCGGTAATATGCTCCAATAGTTGGTGCATAAATGAACGGAATATTTTGCAACAAAAGCTCCAACACAAATTCTCTGTCCTCACATGCTTTTAACCGGGGATCAAACGATTTTTGTTTTAGAAGCGCTTTTTTAAAGAGCATGGCCTGCTGAAGCAGCGGGAATGGAGAATTTGCCAGGAAATCCGGACAAACTAATAGTCGCTCAATTAGCTGAGCCTTTGTTAGTGCCCCTATTGTCTGGATTTGGGTTCGAACAAGCTGTTCATTGCGGTTTAAGTACACGCGCTCATAATCTGAATAGATCACGGCTGTTTGTTGAACAGAGGGAAGGCAACTCAGTTGAAATCGAATTTTGTCAGGATGAATCCAATCATCGGCGTCTAAAAATTGAATCCACTCCCCTGATGCTTTTTCGGCTCCAAAGTTGCGCGCAGACGACACCCCGCCGTTTGGCTTGTAGAAATACTGAATAGTCGGGCAGTCGTGAATGAGTGTCTTGATCACCTGTTGAGTATGATCGGTCGATCCATCATCAACAATGATGCACTCTACATGAGGAAACGTCTGAGAAAAGACACTCCTAACCGCTTGCTCAAGGTATTGAGCTTTATTGAATGTGGTAATGACAACGGATACGGTTGTCTCCATTCTCTAAATCCTTTAATAAACCGAGGTTGGTTTTCTGGCGCGGCTAGCCCGTAATCGTGATCTCCCGAGATAACCTCAAAAGAACTCAACACCATTACGCAATGCTTGGATTATTGAGCAATCACATCTTGAAAATCATGGACTGGAGACGATGACTGCTCACGACTGGTCGGAGTTGCTGGATCGGCGAGATTTGAAGGAATACCGACTTTAGGAAATGTCAGATAGAGCACACCCTCTTCAAGCGCCATCCGAAGCCAGCTCGGACACCAGCGATTTTGACAGAACTTGAGAATGGCTCGATAAAAACTCCCCTCAGCAGTTGACCATTTTGCAGGGAGTTGACGATTTTGAATGACCCATTTCCAAATCGACCAAAAGGACGGATCATTCTTGGCTAGGTTCCACTTTTTAACCGTTTTTCGAAACACGGCTCTAACGGACGATTCACTCCACTTAAAGCGATAGAACGGTAAATCATCTCGCTCAAACTGAGTAATTTGTCGGGGATTGAGAAAAATGACTCTAGAACGGGGTTCAAGAAAGATTGTTTCGCCGAGAGCTTTTGCTTGTAGGCACAAATCGGTATGGCTTGCTAAGCTATCGAATACTTCGTCTAGCGTCACTGCATCGAGGAGCGATCGCCTCGCGAGAATGCAATGAAACTCAACTGAATCAACCGGAGTTCGACATAGGTCGGACTCTACATCAAGTAGCTTACGCGCATAGAGCATTTGTTTTTGCTCAAACCATTGCTTACCAGATTTCTTGGTCCGAAAGGTTGTCTTGATTCCAGCGACATGGACTTCAATATTTGGATCGTTGGGTTGTCCTTGAAGAATAAGCGGCGTCACAATCCCAGCGTGCTCTTCTTCTGCACACTCTACGAGAGGCTGAAGCCATCCCGGTTCGACAATATCATCATTGTCTAGGAAGACGACATAGTCGGTGTTTGTCGCATAAGGCAGCGCAATATTACGAGCCTCATTCGATCGCAAGAAGCGATCGCGGTGAATTAGCGTTATGAAATTATAGTGTCTTGACTGTTCTCGTAAGTATTCTGCGATATGGGGTGGGCTGTTACCATCGACATAAATCAAATCGAAGGGGTATGCCGCATAATCAGCAAGAATACTCTCAAGCGATGGCTTGGTTAAGCTGAATCGCTCTCTTTGAGTCACAATCAACGTTACACGAGGCTGGCTCATAGAGATTTTATCGGTTGAGGTCAATAGTTCTTACGCAGTCTAGCAATCATGGTCAGATATCTAGTCTCTTTAAAGCACCAGTTATCAAGAGAATCAGGGGAATCTAAATCTATATTTATTTTTAATGAAGCGCGAATAAATTTCCAATAAAAGAAAAATCGAATGGGCGGCTTCGGTTACGTCATCACTATTCGCTACACTGGCTGACTCCCAGGAATTTATGAGAAATCCTGGAAGGGTTATTTAACTATATTTTATGATTGATGGCGATGTTGATGCCATTTCCAGGCATGAGAAATGATCGTGTCTAGATCAGAATACTGGGGATGCCATCTGAGCATTTCTTGAGCCTTATCACTACTTCCGACCAATGCCGGTGGATCTCCTGGGCGGCGATCGCATTCAATGGCGTTAATTGGCCTTCCTGTAATCTTTCGGGCGCTTTCAATCACCTCTCTAACCGAAAATCCGTTGCTGTTCCCTAAGTTGAAGACTTGGCTAGTAGGGTGGGTGAGCAAGTGCTCTAGCCCCAATACATGAGCATTTGCAAGATCGGTGACATGAATGTAATCACGAATGCAGGTTTTATCAGGGGTGGGGTAGTCAGTCCCAAAGATTGAAATCGACTCTCGTAGACCTAGAGCCGTTTGAAGTACGAGCGGAATCAGATGCGTTTCAGGAGAATGATCTTCTCCTAGCCGCCCATCCGGATCGGCACCTGCCGCATTAAAATAGCGGAAACAGACCGATTTTAACCCGTAAGCATGGTCAAAATCAGCTAGAATTCGCTCTACCATGAGCTTAGTGGCACCGTAGGGATTAATTGGATCTTGAGGATGGTCTTCTCCAATGGGCACCCCTTTAGGAATGCCATAGGTCGCACAGGTTGACGAGAACACAAGCGTGTTGACTGATGCAGCCACCATTGCCTCAAGTAATGTCAGGGTGCCCACTACGTTATTGCGGTAGTATTTTGCAGGATTGGTGACTGATTCTCCCACGTAGGCATAGGCTGCAAAGTGCATCACTGCGCTGATGTCGTGGGTTGCAAACAGGTGATCTAAAAGCTGGCGATCGCCGATGTCTCCGACAATCAACTCAACATCTAATATCGTTTCGACCAAATCTCGATGACCATACACCAAATTGTCTAAGACAATAACGGTATAGCCTGCTTGCTTGAGCGCCAAAACTGCATGTGAGCCAATATAGCCTGCGCCTCCAGTAACCAGTACAGTCTGAATTGGTTGAGACACGTCAATACCTCGCTTTAAGCTTTCATGGGGTGTAATGACCTTGATCGGACAAGTTCAATCTACGATTTTGAGGCGACCTGTTTGCGCGTAATCAAAAATCTGATTGATTTGGCGGCGCTCTTCGCTGGTCATTCGGGCATTCGACAATAGAGCAGTTGCTAGCGTCAGATAACTGTCGCGACTAATTTTGCCGGATGAAATGACTTGATTCACGATAGCGGGAATTGATCGCTCTCTATATCGCTCTCTATTAGTATGGTTGGGTCGACTTCGATTCATTTGCACCATATAACTGGCACCCCACTATATTAGATAGGGCTGCTTTAACCTGTATTTACCCATTCTTCCCACCAATTTGTCTTGAATAGGCAAAGCTCCAATAAGCCCACTGTAAAGAGTCAATAAAAATTTTTCGTTACGTGATGTATAGACACCCCAAACTTACTGAGGAGGTAAATTAGACGTGGACATTTATCGACTTCCCGCACTCTCAGACAACTACATTTTTATCCTTCACGACACTCAAAATCGAGTCGCGGCAGTCGTCGATCCGGCAGAAGCACAGCCAGTGTTGCGGTGCTTGAGTGAATTGAACGCTGAACTGGTTGCCATTTTTAATACCCATCATCACAGCGATCATGTGGGCGGCAATTCCCGGCTGTTGCAGGTATATCCTCAAGCGATTGTCTATGGAGGGATTCAAGATCGAGGACGGATTCCCGGACAACAGGTATTTCTTCATGAGGGTGATCAGGTTGAGTTTGCAAATCGAACAGCAAATGTATTCTTTGTGCCCGGACACACAAAAGCTCATATCGCGTATTATTTTCCTGCTGATCAGGAGAACGACATGGGTGAGCTTTTTTGCGGTGACACTCTCTTTGCAGGGGGGTGTGGCCGGTTATTTGAAGGGACTCCGTCCCAAATGGTTAATTCCTTGAACAAAATTAGACAGTTGCCAGATCAAACGCGAGTTTGGTGTGCCCATGAATATACGCTCAAAAATCTTCGGTTTGCGTTGACGATAGACTCGGATAATCGTGAGCTAAGAGAACGATTTGATGCGGTTAAGATGGCTCGTCAACGAGGAGAATCGACTATTCCGTCGAAGCTAGATGTTGAAAAGCTGACCAATCCCTTTATCAGATGGGATCAACCGGCGATGCAGTCTGTTGCGAGTAGCCAGGATCCGACTGAGATATTTGCTCGAATTCGCAGCATGAAAGATCAGTTTTAGACCGTGAGACCCATTTTGAGACAAAACGTGGGCGATCGCCAAATATAGGTTGCAATTAGACAACAAGGTTCGCTAGGATAATGTGTCTGGTTAGGAATTGCCTAGCCCTTCTTTTAGTGAGAGTTGGATGCACCCGTTGGATATGAGGTTGGTGCAGCGCCTTTAGGCTCTCATATAGTCTCGAATTAGTTAATACAATTAGTCAATACAAACAAAAGCACTATGGCAAAGCGTGTTCAGTTAGTTTTGAATCAAGATGTTCGCAAGCTAGGGAAAGAGGGCGATTTAGTCGATGTGGCTCCTGGCTATGCTCGGAATTACCTGATTCCTCAAGGAATTGCTGTTCGCACGACGCCTGGTATTTTGAAACAGGTTGAGCGCCGTCGTGAAGAAGAGAGGCAACGAATTTTAGAAGAAAAGCGTCAGGCTGAATCTCTTAAAACGGCTCTGCGAACCATCGGACGCTTTACGATTCGGAAGCAGGTGGGTGAGGGAGACGCTATCTTTGGTACGGTCACTGACCGGGATGTTGCAGAGGTCATCCAGGAAACCGCGAATCAGGAAATCGATCGCCATGCGATTACGGTTCCAGACATCAATAAGCTTGGGTTTTATACGGTGCAGATTAAACTTCATCCGGAAGTAACCGCGGATGTCGAAATCCAGGTAGCTGCGAAGTAAGTTCGAACTACGATATTCCTGAATAGAGGCAGCGTTCTTGCATCGTGGGGCTGCTTTGCTTTGCCAAGGCATTTAATCGTACGGAGGGTTGAGAGACACAATATGTAGTGCTCCTACCCTCTTAATTTTTTAGAACCGATAGCATAGGATGGAATGCTAGCCTCTAGATCATTCTCAATATGAATGATCAGCTTTTTTTGTGACGCGCCTTTATTATCGTTGCCATGGTTCAAGAGCTGAATTTTCAAGCATATAGCGATCGCCTCCCTCCCCAAAATATCGAGGCGGAAGAGGCAATTTTAGGCGGAATTCTGCTTGACCCAGAAGCAATCAGCCGCGTTTCGGAAATGCTGCGTCCGGAGGCATTCTATATCGGCACTCATCAGGACATTTATCGGGCAACCCTCATTCTTCATGGACAGGGCAGACCGACTGATCTCATGAGTGTCACGAGCTGGCTTCACGACCACGATTTGCTAGAAAAAATTGGAGGTCAGAGCCGCTTGGCGCAACTTGTCGACCGCACCGTCAGTGCAGTCAACATCGACCAGTATGCTCAACTGGTAGTGGATAAATACATGCGCCGTAAGCTAATTCAGGCCGGCAATGAGATTGCCCAGCTCGGCTATCAGACTAGCAATGCGCTCGAAACAGTTTTAGATCAGTCTGAACAAAAGGTTTTTGCGATTACTCAAGATCGTCCCCGTCCTGGCTTAATTCCGACATCAGATATTCTCATCTCTACGTTTACCGATATCGAAAGTCGGGCAGAGGGGATTGTGCTCCCAGGTATTCCCTGCGGCTTTTATGATCTAGATGCGATGACTCAGGGTTTTCAGCGGTCTGACCTGATTATTGCCGCCGGTAGACCCTCGATGGGAAAAACCAGCTTCGTGCTGAATATTACTCGAAACATCGCAGCATCTCGTGAAAAACTCCCGGTCGCTATTTTTAGCTTGGAGATGTCGAAGGAGCAGATTGTATATCGCCTGCTGTCGATGGAGGCGCAAATTGAGAGTGGGCGACTCCGAGCCGGACGAATCAGTCAGCATGAATGGGGACCTCTCGGACAGGCAATTAGCAAACTGTCGCAGTTTCCAGTTTTTATTGATGATACGCCCAATATTTCGGTGACAGAGATGCGGTCGAAGGCGCGTCGACTTCAGGCTGAGCAGGGCGGAGGATTGGGGCTGATCTTGATTGATTATCTTCAGCTCATGGAGGGCAGCGGTAGCGAGAACCGAGTCCAAGAGTTGTCACGCATTACGCGATCGCTCAAGGGACTGGCCCGCGAACTCAATGTGCCAATCATTGCACTTTCCCAGTTAAGTCGAGGCGTTGAGTCTCGGACTAACAAGCGCCCTATGATGTCAGACCTGCGAGAATCCGGCTCCATTGAACAAGATGCAGACTTGATTCTCATGCTCTATCGAGATGAGTACTACAATCCTGACACCCCAGATCGAGGCATTTCCGAAATCATTATTACCAAGCATCGAAATGGCCCCGTTGGGACGGTCAAACTGCTGTTTGAGCCTAACTTTACCCGCTTTCGCAATTTAGCGACTCCGAGTCGAGATGTTTAATGGCAGGCATCTGATCACAATCATCCCAATTCGATGCGATCGCCCGCTTGATAGAACAAAGCCACCATCAACGTCAAATATTCACGAAGATGCCGAGTCATCAAGAAGTTTTCTCGCACAAATTCCTTCGCCTTGTACCCCATTGTTTTTAACTGCTCAGGCTGATTGAGCAAATAGCGAATTCGCAACGCAGCACCCTCGGGCGTATTCACCAAAAACCCCGTATGGTAGTTAATCACCTGAAGCCGAATTCCACCCGTGTCGCCACCAATGACGGGTTTTCCTTTCCACATTGCCTCGGTGACTGTTAGACCAAATCCTTCTCGAATTGATTTTTGGAGGATGATATCCGCGGCTCGTTGAAGCGCGTTAATCGTGCGGTGGGCATCTGGGGGCAGCAGCAGTATATGAATATCTGGGTCATCGCCAGCCGCATTTTTGACTTCCCGAAGCACAACCTCACCTTCTGGGTCGTCCGTTGCACTTCCCCCCGCTAGTACAAGCTGGAGAGATGGCAGGAATCGAGTTGCCAGTTGGTATGCCCGAATCACACCCACCGGGTCTTTGAAGCGATCAAATCGGGAAACTTGAAGCAATAGCGGGCGGTTTGGATCAATCCCAAATTGTTGATAGATAGCATTTACCTCATCGGGCTCTAGATCGATGTTTTTGTCGCTCAAGGGGTCGATACTCGGAGGCACGATATATTGCGGATGGGGCAGGGCTTGAGCAAACGCTGCCAGTGAAAAGATGCTGGCATCGTACGGAGCGACATAGGGTTGTAGAAACTTCCAAACGGGGCGATAGGGATGACTTGCATCAATATGACACCGCCAGATCCATTTACCCTGGCGATCGGGATAATGGCTCAGCAGGGGAGCAGGCTGCGGATCGTGGACGATAACAAAGTCAGCATCGGTCAATGTCGCTCGCAATTCGTCAGCATTGCTAGCATTGACGGTTTCATAATGTTCGAGCAGGCTGGTTGAAATAGGCACCGAATTGCCCTGCAGCGCATTGTGCATACTCTTGGTGCACTGGAAAAATTTCTCATCCCCAGCAATCACCTCCCATGAAACATCCAGGTCTAGCTCTCGCATGATGGGAACGAGTTTTGTGAGAATCTCAGCAACCCCGCCTCCAACGGCTGTCGAATTGACATGCACAACCCGCTTTCCCTTCAACGGTTCGGCAAGCTGCCGGAGTTGGTCAATGACGTCTTCGCCCGCGACGCGCGCATAGGTTTCAAGAATGTTCACACGCTTACTCCTAGACAGTGGTGGCGAAAGGCTTGGGTCAAATCCTGACGCAGCTCAGTCAAGCTCGAAAAATAGGGATCGATTTGGGTTAATTCGTCGCAGAGTTTGTCATATTGACCATTAAAGCCCTTTAACCAAAGACGAAAGTCATCAGAGTGTTCGGGTAATCGTCTCCTGGCATCAATGAAATGGTAGAAAATACTGCTTGCAGATAGATGCGGTAGCAGTTCTGCAAGCTGTTTGGGATGTTTGATGCGCTTGTGCGTGTCGAAGACGACAATTTGGGATCGAATGAATTCGAAGGGTTCGGTGGCGATCGCCCAGTTTAGGTATTCGCTTTCCTCTAGCCTTTCTTCCACCGTATCGACGAGTTCTTGCCGGAGGTCTTCTAGCGTGCTATAGCCACTCGGATCTACCATCGCCAAACGTTCGGCTAAGGCATCATCATGCAAGCCGTGTCGTGCCCATGCCGAGAAATTGTTGTTATATTCGCGCTCTTCAAACTGAGGTTCTAGCAGACTGCCCCAGAAATGAAAATAGATGCTGTCGAGGGTAATGAGCTTGAGGGTATCCCGCAGTTCTTTGAGACTTGTTGCTTTTCGCCCTGTGGCGATCGCAATCAGCGCGCAATCTTTGACCGCAAACGCATTATCGTTGGACATGAGGGACTTCCTTCCTATAATTTGCGCAGTTTGCTACTCGTCCAACAGCGCTAATAGCTCTAATATCACCCCATTCGTCCAGCCGAAGCCAATTTCGTTAGAGCTATAGCCGAAGAAAATTTCATTGGAGACATCAGCAGAGCAGCGTTCTACGTCGTACTTTTCCACGATTGTGCCACTTTTTTCAAACTCTTGAGTCACCATCGTGATGAATTTACATGCAATGCGATCGGCGTCCTGACGATAGCCATACCGCCGCATTCCTTCAACGGCCATGAGGGTGAGCGGTGCCCAGCCAAAGGGAGCATCCCACTGGTTTCCAGAGACGTGAGTGCTGGTGAGCAGCCCGCCCGGTGCTTCAAAGTTTTCTAGGTTTTCGACGACGCGCTTGGCTTGGGACTCTGAGGCGATGCCTGCCCACAGGGGAAAGAACGTGGTTGCAAACTCATAGGGGCGGCGAAGCCCAGTGCGAAAGTTGTAGTCAAAATATTGTCCGGCCTCTTCATCCCACAAGAATCGATCGATGAGGCGATGACGATGTTGGGCATGACGCTGCCAGTAGGCGATCGCATGGTTATGCCCCAACAGTTCGTTCATCTGGGCGATGTCTATTTCCATTTGATAGAGCAAGACATTTAGACACACCGGCGCGTAGTGAATAATGTCGGCACTGAACGGCCCAAAGCGGTTGGTGATATCAAACCCCGACTCCCGCATGGAGCGATCGCCCCGATAAAACAGCTCGGTCAGGCAATCTTTGTGGCGATCGTAGTACAGGTTGACATCATAATCATCAAGACGAAAGTGGCGATAATATTCTCTCACCCGATCATAGTGGGTGCGACCGGCCTCATCTCGTTCCGAAACCAGGACCTCGATTGCCGGACCTTCGCCTAACGCATTGTAGTGAGAAAGCCCAGTTGCCTGATTCAGGTGAGGCGGAACCGCCCAATAAAAATAATAGTTTTCGACCGCCGGCAATACGTTTCTGAGCCATGCCCGATCTTGATTATGTTCATACAGTCTCAAAATCATGCGGGTCATGATTGGCGGCTGAGAACGGTTTAGCATATACGTTCGATTGGCATTTAGCACGGTGCCATAATGCTCAATCTCATACACCAACTGATCGACCATGCTCTGCGCCAACGCCCATTCCCCGTCTCTGAGCAAGCCCAGCACTATAAAGTAGCTGTCCCACCCATACATCTCGTTGAATCGCCCCCCTGGCACCACGTAATCATGGGGAAGATAGAGCAACCCGTGCTCGGTGATTTGATCAACCTCAGCAGGCAACACTCGCACATCAATCTGGGCAAACTCTGCTGGATCGAGCACCTCCTGCAATCGGCGCTCGACAATCGAAAATTCTTCCATTGGGGAAATATAGACAATCCACGGTGTGCCGGGGGTGTGCAGGATTTTTTCGTCTTGAGCCGCATCTAAAATATGGGCGAGCGATCGCGATAGAGTTGACCAGGTTTGCTTAATGTAGTCTCGAACCGCCTGAATATTCTGAGCTGCCGGGAAGGGGGGCGTGGGTGTTGAGAGTTGAGTCACAGATTCTCCTCATTTACAAAAAATCTGACGGGTAGGGCTCACTCACACTACCTTAGCGAACTAATCATCTACCCACGAGCGAACTATTGTCTGACCAGTAACGCGACCGGAAAGCTCTTCAGAATTTTAGCAATGGGCAATTGAGGCTCATCTGGTAATGATTCGTCGGTCATGGCGTTGATCCAGTTGCCGCGGATTGCTTTCGGAATTTCGAGATGCGTATCTGCCCAAACCGCCTCTCCCACTGGAAACGTTCCGGGTTCGACCATCGACGTGAGAAAACGCGGAATCACCGTGAGCGCTACCTGATATCCTTTTTGGCGAGCGAATGCCACGATGTTGTCCTGAAATTGCCCAACCGCGCGAATCGGAATATACGTTCCCTGCTGAAAAAGGTCGAGATGTTCATGCCGAGCCGCTAGCGCCCTAGCGATGGTGAACATTTTAATATGTCCGCTTGTTGCGTGCTGCTTTAGATCGTCTAAGAGCGATGCGATATCAGACTGAGATTGATGCTTTAGAGTTCGCAATGCTTTTAGGCGAGCGTCGTAGTCGACCGGGCGACGATTATCTGGATCAACCAGGCTCAGATCCCAAAATTCCGTGCCCTGATAGGTGTCAGGAACTCCTGGAATCGTGATTTTGAGGAGGGTCTGAGACAACGAGTTGCACATGCCATAAAACGCGATGCGCGCTTGAAATGTCCGCAGGCGTGCTAGGAAGTCATTGTCACCACGGGGATCGAGCAGTTTTTCTACAAAGGTGACAAACCCATTTTCATAGGTTGTATCGGGTTGCAACCACGCCGTGTGAACTTTTGCTTCTCGCACGGCCTTCACGACATAGCTGGTGATGCGATCGACAAAGGTTTGATAATCAAACGACTCAAAGGGGAAAACGCCCACCAGCGTTTGATATAGAAAATATTCATCATTGGCATCGGGAATGAGGCGATCGCCATCATGAACGCGATAGGACTGATTAATTGCCCGCCACGTTTCGACCTCGACTTCCCACTCATCAGGAATTTCGGAAAGCACATTCAGTCGCGCTCTCACGTCTTCACTGCGTTTTGTGTCATGGGTCGACAACGCATTCATCGAATGAATCCAGTGCTCGACCTGATAGCGATTGGACGCATGAAACTCATCCGGCGAGCTGCCAAACTGATGAGGAGCGCCCCCCACTTCGTTGAGGGAAAGCAGGCGGTAATAGATGTAGAACAGCGTATCTTCAATGCCTTTTGCCATCAGCGGCCCGGAAAACTGCTGCATACGCATGACAAAATACATCCACTGGTTTTTCTCAGCATCGTTGAGCCAATCTTCATGGTCAAACAGCAGCAATTTTTTGATGAAGTCGAGTTCATTAACCAGTTGAGGCGCATTGTGTTTTGCGGAGGCAATCACTTTATCGACATAGGCGCGATCGCGCTCACTGACGCCTTCGGAGGTGATGTAGGTGCGATAGATCGGAAACAGCACTAATACCTCAAGGATGGCGCGGCGCAACCCATTGAGGGTGAAGTCGCTCGCATAGCGATAGCGCCCTGCAATCTGCTTGAGCAGGTTTGCCAAATTTTCGACATCTCCCGCCAGATTGGTATCTGCGATCAGGCGTTTACAATCTATTTCAAGCTCATAATACGGACGATAATCGCCTCTAAAGTTGTGATAGATGCGATTGAATATGTCTTCTGATTGAGGCTGACAGAAGATGCCGTTGATAGTGTTTAATCCGTCATAGCCTGACGTCCCTTGGATGGGCCAATCATTTGGTAACTCTTCACCCGGTTCGAGAATTTTCTCAACGGTGATATAGGCATCGCCTACCTGGTCTCTCAGACGCTGCAAATACTGTTTGGGATTATACAGCCCGTCAATATGGTCGATACGGACCCCATTGAACGCCCCTGACTCTACCAATTCATGAATCAGAGAGTGGGTCAGCTTAAACACTTTCGGATCGTCGATGCTGAGACAAATCAAGTCATTGACGGTAAAAAACCGACGATAATTGAGCTCTTCTGCGCCGACTTTCCAAAAGGCTAGACGAAAGTATTGATTGGACAGCATTGCGTCCAGCAAATCGAAGCTTGACGGGTCGCCCACGGTGCCATTGAAGATTTCGATATTGCGATCGATAAATGCTTTAATCTCGTCGTTCGACTGATATAGTTCCCAAAGCAGACTCTTAACAAAGGTGGCCTGATCTCGTCGCTGTCGACCGCTGGTTTCTGCGATCGCACTTTTGAGCACATACAAAATGCCGAGGAGCTTAATAAAGTCGGGGTGTTCTCGTTCGAGCGATCGCCTGAGTCGGCCTAAATCATGCAAAATAAGCTGAGCATACGACTCAATCCGCAACGGAAGCGACAACTCGTAATAGTTGATGCTCAATCCCGTTTCGTCATACTTGAGCGTGAGCTGCCCGTTTTCTAGACACTTCCCATAAAAATCACCCAGCATCGGTGTTAACACCTTGCCCTGAATATCGTGATAGGGATGCTCCCACTCGATATCAAACATGTTGAAATAGTCGGAGTCAGGTCCATATTCCAACACGTCTAGAAGAAATTCATTTTGGGTGCTGTATGCCATGTGATTGGGCACAATGTCTTGCAGCCAGCCCATATCGGCCCGGTGGAGCGATCGCACCAGATCATCAAATTCGGCGCGAGTGCCCAATTCTGGGTTTAGCTGACGCGGGTCAATGACATCGTAGCCGTGAGTACTGCCCGTCCGAGCTTTGAAAATCGGGGATGCATACAGATCTGAGATGCCCAACTCACTCAGATAAGTGACGATTGTCTGAGCATCGCTAAATCCAAAATCTGGATTGAATTGGATTCGGTACGTGGCTACAGGAATTCGCATGGTGAGTCGCTACCGTTTAGCTAATGCATAGAGTGCGATGCTATGAGGCTGAATGGTTGGAGAATCATTCAGGGTGAGCGTATCAGGTAAGGTAAAGCCCGGACCGAGCCATCGCTGATCGGCAGAGTCAATCTGTTTGTGCCACGTTCCCCAGGATTGCAAATCAGTCCATGTGACAGCGTGATCGCCAAAATTCATGATGCCTAAGACTTCTTCCTCTCCTTTCCAGCGCCGAAATGCAACCAATCGATCGGTTTCGCTGACTGAGGTTTCAACAGACGATCGATTGAAATGAGTTAAGGGTGTTAGTTTGCGTCGCAGCTCAATCAGCCGTTGATAAAACTGTCGCAGAATGGCGTGATTACCCTGTTTGCGCTGATCCCAGTTGAGTACGCATCGCTGAAACATCTCAATGCTCTGGGCGTCTGGGGGTTCTCCCTGGGCATGAAATGCCTTAAACTCATCTTTTCGCCCTTGACGAACCGCCTCAACCAAATCGGGATCGGTGTGGCTGATGAAATATTGGAAGGGAGCCTCTTCTCCGTATTCTTCTCCCATAAACATCAGCGGCACAGCAGGAGCAAACATCAGAGCACCGGCAGCAAGCTTTAGAGATTCAAAGGAAACCAGCGTAGAGAGCCGCTCTCCTAGCATTCGATTGCCGACCTGGTCGTGGTTTTGAGCAAAGACGACAAATTGAGACGGGGGGCGATCGCTCACGTCGCTACCATGAGTGCGTTTGCGATAGGTGGAATAGTCCCACGTGTATACAAAGCTTTTTTCGAAGGCTTTTGCAAACTGAGCACAGGTGCCAAAGTCTTCGTAATAGCCAGTTTTCTCGCCGGTTAATAAGACATGAAGGCTGTGGTGAAAATCATCACTCCACTGGGCATCCATGCCGTAGCCATTTTGGTCGCGAGGTTGAACCACGCGCACGTCATTCAAATCACTTTCAGCGATCAGCAAGTGCTTGCGTCCCAGTCGGGTGTCGAGTTCGGCAACGCGTTCTGAGATCTCTGCCAGAATCGGTTTTGCCCCAAAGTCAAAGATGGCGTGAATCGCGTCTAGCCGCAGACCATCCATGTGAAACTGCTCAAACCAGTAGAGCACATTTTCAATGACAAAGTTGCGGACGCCATCGCTGTGAGCATCATCAAAATTAATGGCCTTGCCCCACGGCGTATTGTATCGACCTGTGAAATAGGGCGCGAATTGGCTGGTATAGTTTCCTTCAGGACCAAAGTGGTTATAGATGACATCGAGAATCACGGCGAATCCGGCTTCGTGACATTGGTTCACGAGGCGCTTTAGACCGTCGGGGCCGCCATAGGAATGCTGGACTGCGTAGGGATAGGCCGCGTCATATCCCCAGTTGCGATCGCCCGGAAACGCTGACACTGGCATAATCTCGATGGCATTGATGCCGAGGTCTTTGAGATCATCAAGACGATTGGCGATCGCCTCAAACGTTCCGTCTGGGGTGAATGTGCCGACGTGCAGCTCATAGACAATTAATTCTTCGAGAGGAATTCCCTTCCAGTTGCTATCTGTCCAGCTAAAGGCGTGATGATCAACTACCTGAGATGCACCATGCACCCCGTTCGGCTGCCATTGCGATGCAGGATCAGGATAACTGCTAGTCTCATCGAGCTGATAGCGATATTGAGTATCGGCAGAAAGCCCGCCGACGGTTGTCGTCCAATATCCGCGTTCGGCAGGCTCTAGAGATACGATTTTTGGATCAGGTGCAACAATCTCAACCGCAACCTTTTGAAGCTGCGGAGCCCAAACCGTAAATTTACACTGACCATGACCTAGATACGTTGCACCGATTTGCATGAAAGTACGGTAAGACAAATTGTAATAATTATCGGAAGAGAGAGAATCTGATAGCATCTACCCAGGGATGGGATTCTGCTAATAGAGCCCACTTGAGTGTTGCACAAACCCTCTGGAAAGGAAACGGGAACCGCAAAGACTCGATGATAGATGCTAGAGTCTTGGCTGAATCCATACCGCTTGATTGATACCGACAAATCGCGATCGCCCCTCGTTAAGAAACATCTCAAACCTCATTATTTCTTCCGTTAGATAGGTGCATTAATCGACAAATATATCCACTGAGGGATTTCCATTTAGATGCTGCCAGCGTAGTCTACTCTAGGAGCTATTTGTAGCTAGTTTTTAATCATGACGCTCACAATAACGCTCACAAACCGTTTGAGATTGTTATATTGTGCAAGATTAAAAGTGCAAGATTAAGATTTAATCTCAGATTTTGTCCTATTTGAACATGCCTGACATAGATTCAAATCTCCGTGAAGGCGCACAGCGGTAAGTCTTTATGTCGGGTCTGTTGCCTACTGACACCAATCAGAAGTTTTGCTTAATAAAGCTCTTGATTGTTCAGCAGAGCAGTTAGGTTCATTGCAAGCAACGATATTTATAAAGGAAAGGGGGTCTTATGACAGCAACGATCGCTCCAGATAAGGTTGAGCGAATTGTGCAAAATCGCCATCATGACCCGTTTGAAGTGCTGGGTCCGCACCAGGTTTTTAGCAACGGTACGTCGCGATGGACAGTGCGAGCATATCTGCCAAATGCTGAGGCTGCATGGGTGATTCGCCCGTCTGAGCGGAAAGAATATCCAATGGAGCCGACGCACCATCCTCACTTTTTTGAGTGTGAGTTGGAGGGGCCGATGCTCCCAAACTATCAGCTCAAGGTCAAAGAGGGCGATCGCGAACGGGTGATCTATGACCCCTATGCATTTCGGTCACCGCTGTTCACAGACTTTGACATTCATCTGTTTGCCGAGGGGAACCATCATCGAATCTACGAGAAAATGGGAGCCCATCTTACCCAAATTGAAGGGGTTCAGGGCGTTTATTTCTCCGTATGGGCTCCCAATGCTCGCAACGTATCAGTCATTGGTGACTTTAATGACTGGGACGGTCGCAAACACCAGATGCGTCAAATCGGGGCTGGTATTTGGGATCTGTTTGTGCCCGAACTTCGCGCAGGCGAAAAATATAAATTCGAAATCAAGAATCTAGAGGGGCACGTTTATCACAAGTCTGATCCCTATGGGGTTGAGCAAGAAGTGCGCCCCCAGACCGCGTCGATTGTCAACAACCTCGACTACACCTGGAACGATCAAGCGTGGATGGAGCACCGGCGCAATCTTGACCCGCAAGAACAGCCCATTTCTGTCTATGAACTGCATGCTGGGTCTTGGCTACACGCGAGTGCTGATTCACCTCCCGAAGCGGGGCAGGTGGTGCGTGTCTCGAAAAAGCCGGAAGGTCGGTTTCTGACCTATCGAGAACTGGCAGCCAAGCTCATTCCCTACGTTAAAGAACTGGGCTACACCCATATCGAACTGTTGCCAATCGCAGAGCACCCCTATGACGGCTCATGGGGATATCAAGTCGCCGGATATTTTGCGCCGACGTCGCGCTTTGGCAGCCCTCAAGACTTGATGTATTTCGTTGACCAATGCCATCAGAATGACATTGGAGTTATTGTCGATTGGGTGCCGGGGCATTTCCCCAAAGACAGCCACGGACTTGCTTTCTTCGACGGTACTCATCTCTATGAACATGCCGATCCGCGCAAAGGTGAGCATAAAGAGTGGGGAACCTACGTCTTTAACTACTCGCGCAACGAAGTTCGCAATTTTCTCGTTACAAATGCCCTATTTTGGTTTGATAAGTACCACATTGACGGCATTCGCGTTGATGCAGTCGCATCGATGCTCTACCTCGACTACGATCGCAAAGATGGAGAATGGGTGCCAAATCAGTTTGGGGGGAACGAAAACCTAGAAGCCGTTGATTTTCTCAGAGAGCTTAACTACCTAATCTTTGGCTACTATCCTGGAATTCTCTCAATTGCTGAAGAGTCAACGTCATGGCCTAATGTGTCCCGCCCGACCTACATTGGAGGCTTGGGCTTTAGCTTTAAGTGGAACATGGGCTGGATGCACGACATGCTGGACTATTTCAGCAAAGATCCAGTGCATCGCAAATATCACCAAAACAACATCACCTTCAGCATTTGGTATGCCTTTAGCGAGAACTTTATGCTGGCGCTTTCCCACGATGAAGTCGTTCATGGGAAGGGCAATCTTTACCAGAAAATGCCGGGTGATGAATGGCAAAAGCTCGCCAATCTGCGTGCTTTGTATGGGTATATGTTTACACATCCAGGCAAGAAGACGCTGTTTATGGGCATGGAGTTTGGGCAAACCCATGAGTGGAATGCCTGGGCTGATTTAGACTGGGGCTTACTCCAGCATGAACCTCACCGAAAGCTCAAGCAGTATATGGCAGATCTGAATGGGCTGTATCGCGGCCAGCCCGCCCTCTACACGGAGGATTTTTCGGATGCGGGGTTTGAGTGGATTGACTGCAACGATGCTGACAACAGCGTAGTGTCATTCATTCGCAAAGACAGACACTCGGATGATTTTCTGGTAACGGTCTGCAACTTTACGCCCCAAGCCAAATTTGACTACTGGATTGGCGTGCCGGAGTCGGGCTTTTATCAAGAGCTGTTAAACAGCGATGCTGATGTGTATGGCGGAAGTGGAGTCGGCAATCACGGTGGACAGTGGACTGTCGATTGGCAAAATCCTCGGTTTCCCTATGCGCTGCCGCTGACGCTGCCTCCTCTCGGAGTGCTGGTGTTTAAGCTTGATCCGTCAAAACCTGAGAAATCTAGATGAAATAGCGTGTAGCCATTCCGGCTCTGGTGAGTGAGATGGGGCAGCGGTTTGCCTGCAAACCCCAGAAGGCGGAGAGCCAGGAGGGAGCGGTTAAGCGTGAGGGGCAGGCGTGGAGTAAAAAGCCTGACCGTTTGACGGTTGAGGGTGACGATTGAGGCTCAGAGCTTGAATGTTGGAGAAATTTGCTCGATGTTCCGAGTTCTGAGCTTTAAGTTTGGAGTAAAAGGGTCGAAGTTTCGAGTTCTAAGGTCGGAGTTTTGAGTTCTGAGCTCGAAGTTTCGAGTTCTGAGGTTGGAGTTTTGAGTTCTAAGCTCAAAGTTTCGAGTTCTGAGGTTGGAGCTTCGAGCAAAACGGTTGAAAGATGAGGGATGGAAGGCGATCGCCCATTGAGTAACGACGGCATTCGGGCATCGATGATTGTCATGGTGAAAAATCTGTGGGTTTGCCTGTTAGCGTAAACCCCTCATCAAAACATCTATCCAAAGTGAGCTGACAATCTGCCGTCATGCCCCCAAAGCTAGAGCATGTGCAACTTTACAAATCTCAAAAATCTTGGTATTCATCTAAACGTTGCTGCTAAATGCTGAATTCAATGGATTACATAGATGAACAGTCAGCGTTTAAGCGACGATGCGATGTCGTGAACTTTGCAAAAGAAAGCCCCGAAGCAGGCATTCATTACTATTGATGAGGCTCATGTGTTCACGCATCAAATTAAGATATTAAGTCAAATTGTCGATCAAGAATCAGGAGTAAGCATGGTTGCAACAGGTCAATCGTCTATTGCGTTAGTTGAGCGTGCGACTCAAGAGCTACTAGATTGGGCAGAGCAGGTGCATCATTCAAGTGAAACCATTTTGCATAAAGCCCAGACTCTCGCAACTCGGTTAGGGGCTCACTATCGTGCCGATGGATTGACCGAAATCGGCTTTTGGGCACCCGAGCTGGGTGCTGATATGTTCCAACCTAAAAATATTTATCTAGAGGTGCTCACGCCCAAAGGAAAAATTGATCCGGCTAAGCCGAGACAGCGGATCACGTTCCGGCGAGAGTATGTCCAGCTTGAAAAACAAGGCGAATATTTCTGGGGAGTCATTTCAGGAATGCGTCCAGGGACTGCCGATCAGTTTGGATCGTTTTATTGGTTGCGCTATCTCGACTTCGAAAATGAGTTGAAAACGATCGGTGATTTTCTTGCCTATTCGCTGCCGTTCGGGGCTTATGCACCCGCAGAACTTTACGATATCGATCGCTTGCAGTCTCGTCGCGCTGACTTAGACTATTTTGAACAGGGCGATTGCGACGCAGATGGAGTAATCCGCGTGCATCCGCCTCGAAACATTTTGCAGATTCATATTGGCACCGCCTCCCCAGAAGGAACCCTCGCCGGACTCGCTCGTATCTATCGCCGCATCGCTGAAAAGATCGTGGCTCAAGAGCCGTTAACGCCTGCCGAACAAAACTATGTGGGCTACGACTCAGTACAGCTTCTCCCCATTGAGCCAACCGTTGAATATCTAGCCGATCACGAAATTGGGCAGGGGTTCTTTGTGATCAGCGAAGCCGATATGGATGAAATGGACCCCGACGACGAGGATATTGACTACGAAGCAGGGGATATCAAAATTACGCTGAAAAAGCCTAATATCCAAAACTGGGGCTACGACATCGTGATTTTTGGTTCGTCTGCTACAAATCCAGCTGTGCTGAGTACGCTGCGTCCCGACGAGTTAATTGACTTTATCTCGGTTCTGCATAATTTTCCGACGGGGCCTATTCAGGTCATCTACGACATCGTATACGGGCACGCCGACAACCAAGCCCTCGACTTGCTTAATGGTCGCTTTCTAAAAGGGCCCAATATGTATGGGCAGGATGTCAACCACCAAAACCCGACCGTACGCGCTATTTTGCTCGAAATGCAGCGTCGTAAAAATAACACCGGCGTCGACGGTATTCGCGTCGACGGGGCACAGGATTTTAAGTTTTTTAATCCGTTGTCGGGTCGGGTCGAATACGATGACAGCTACCTCAGTGAAATGGCCGAAGTGATTCAAGAAATTGGGGATGCTAAGCGGAAGCCGTTTGCTATTTTTGAAGATGGTCGCCCTTGGCCTGCTGAGGGATGGGAAGACGTGTCGACCTACCGCGACATTATTGAATATAAGCCACAGGCTTTTCAATGGGGGCCTCTGATCTTTGCCCATAATACGCCTACTCTGACTGACTTTTGGGATAAGAAGTGGCGACGAGTGTGTGAGGTGATGCAGGTGGGTGAAAATTGGATCACAGGCTGCGGCAATCACGATACGCTACGCCGGGGTACCCAGATTGATCCTGATTTGCCTGTGAACTGGAATCTAGGGCAGAACTTGCCAGATATATTAAACAATGCCTACGACAATCCGGCGATCGCCCTGCTGACCTACGGATTTAGCCCCGGCTTGCCGATGGATTTCATCAACTGCACCATGCGCGCGCCCTGGGGGTTTTTAAGGAATACCGATGATCGCTATGGCGTGAAGGTTGTTTCAGAAGAAGCAGGCGGATTTCTTGACTGGCAAGTCCTTCCGGAGTATTACCAAGAGACGGACGCGTTTCCTCGACTCAAGCAATTGGGCTTTACAAAGCTGAAAGAACTGCGGCAATTTATGCGGGGTCTTTACGAAGCGATTCAGGAAACGAACTATGATCTTGAAGAAGTTGCCCAGATTTGTCAGGGATGCCTAGGAGCGGAAACCGATTCTGCCTCAATTGGATTAAAAAGTGAACAGCGCTCGTCCATTGCAGAACTTAAAAAGCTCAATGTGGAGGGCAAGTCCAAGGTTCTAACCGAAATCGATATTGCAAAACTAAAGGCGATCGCCCATGCCTTTATGGAAGATGCTCATGACATCTCAAATGTGTGGAGCCATGCCGATTTGCTCAATCCCGAACAGACTGCCTACAATCTTGCCTTGCGGCGATTTCGACATGCAAATCCTTGGCTCCAAGGCAATTTCTCGGGTGCTGACCGATTTAATCGAATCAGCGACGAACATCGAACCGTATTCTACGGATTGCGGACTGCTCCCTCTATCACCGAGGAATCAGACGCAACGTATCAAATTGCTCTCATGGCACACATGGGAGGAAAGCCGATGATGGCAACGTTGGGAGACTGGCTACAGATTGATTTAGAGGAATGGAACGTGGCGATCGCCTCTCCCGGGTTAGCTCTCGAGAAAAATGCAAGCCAATTGCAATCCTTTGAGCTATGCGATAGTCAAGCGCTCTTATTAGAGCGAATTCATTAGCGGGCATTGCTGAATTTAGGGATGATTTTGGATCGGCGTCCTGTCACGCCGCTCTGCCTTTTCTTACCAATTTTCGGTGAACTCAAGCGCCTCTAAGCTAATCTGAGATAGCGGACACTATGAGAACCGACAGCTTGGCGGAGGAGCTATGAGGTATTTAATTACGAGTGCATTACCCTACATCAACGGAATTAAACACCTTGGCAATCTAGTTGGCTCGATGCTGCCCGCAGATGTATATACCCGCTTTCTACGGCAAGAGGGTGAAACAGTGCTTTTTATCTGCGGAACGGATGAACACGGGACTCCCGCTGAGCTAGCCGCTCTTGAAGAAGGACTCGGCGTTGCAGAGTATTGCCAACGACAGTATGAGCGACAGGCTGATGTCTATCAACGGTTTGGGCTGTCATTTGACTACTTCGGGCGCACCTCGTCACCCGAAAATCATGAATTGACCCAGCACATGTATCAACGTCTGGACGAAAACGGATTTATCGAAGAACGAGAAATCAGCCAGATGTATTCATTGCACGATGAGCGGTTTTTACCCGATCGCTATGTCATTGGAACCTGCCCAAAATGCGGCTATTCCTCTGCCAGAGGCGATCAGTGCGAAAACTGCACCTCTGTCCTCAATCCAACCGATTTGATTGAGCCTCGGTCTGCTATTTCGGGCAGCACTAATTTAGAAGTGCGCCAGAGCAAGCATTTATTCTTAAAGCTCGAATCGCTGAGTGATGAGGTGAGAGCCTGGGTTGAGCGCCATCATGATTGGCCCCTACTCACCAAATCGATCGCCATGAAGTGGCTCAACGAAGGGCTTCAAAGCCGAGGCATTACCCGCGACTTGAGTTGGGGAATTCCAGTTCCTCGACCTGGGTTTGAAAACAAAGTCTTTTATGTTTGGTTTGACGCCCCGATTGGCTATCTGGCTGCAACCAAAGCTTGGGGCAACCAGGAAGACGGACGCAATTGGCTAGACTGGTGGCACGAAGCCGATGATCTCAGATATGTGCAGTTCATGGCAAAAGATAACTTGCCGTTTCACACCATCATGTGGCCTGCCACCATCCTCGGCACTAAAGAACCTTGGAAACTAGCAGACTATATCAAGGGCTTTAACTGGCTAAATTATTATGGTGGAAAGTTTTCAACGAGTGCCAAGCGGGGGGTGTTTCTCGATCAGGCGCTCGATGTTCTTCCGGCTGACTACTGGCGCTATATGCTGATGGCCTCGTCCCCTGAATCATCTGACTCTAGCTTTACGTGGGAGCAGTTCCAAACCAAAATCAACAAAGATTTGGCGGATAATTTTGGGAATTTTGTGAATCGAATTCTCAAATTTGCGGCCTCTCGGTTTGATGAGAAAATTCCTGTCGGGGGCACACCAGGAACCGCCGAGGCAGAGCTGGAAGTCCGGTGTAAGGAGTCAATTAGCACCATCCGGGAGTGCTTGCATCGACTAGAGTTTCGCAAAGCAGCAGATGCGCTGTGTGCGCTGTGGTCAGTTGGCAATCAATATATTGACGTGCAAGCTCCGTGGGGGTTGTATAAGAAGGATCCTGAGCAGGCTGGCATGGTGATTCGGACGTGTATTAATCTTATTCGCATCTATGCGATCGCCTCTGCACCCTTCATTCCATCAACCGCCCAGACCATCTTTGATGCCCTGCATTTATCTGACGCAGAGCGCACCAGTCCGCTGGATGCATTGGTTGATTTTACAGTACTCCAGGGCGATCGCCCGTTTGATGTACCCGCCCCGCTATTTCAGAAGCTAGATGATCAAAAAATTGAAGACTTGCGATCGCAATTTGGCGGCGAATAGTTGATGACTACCTGATAGACATCGATTGAATTCTTAAGCGCTAAATCAGAATATGAGCGGGAAACGCACCCCGTAAGCTCTTTGCTCAGACGCTTATAAAATCAACAGAAGCGTCAACAATGTGGCGATCGCAGTTGCCATCAGCGCGTTATTGCTTTCATCGGGCTGCTCTGAGACATCGCAGCGGAAGCCGCAATTGATGCACACATAGGTGCTATCGCCGTGGCGAACCACAGAATGCTTTCCACAGCGGGGGCATTCCATGTGCTGATGCCACTCAGGGATTTGGGTCAACATAGCTCTCTCCAGTCGTGGGGATTTTTGCATATTCAGAGTATAAACTATTTCCCCAAAATTGTTTAGGGCGAAATTTTTGGGAAAACTGATTTGGCATAAATAATTTGTCATAAATTATTTCCCCAAACCCGTTATACTAAATGGTGATCTGAGCAACGGCGGAGGTATCCCCTTAAGGCTGTTGTCAGCGCGTTTTGCTGGTCAATAGTACCTGGGATTTCCAGAAAGTCGTCAGCTTTCACGTGTTTCTACCGAACCCCAGTCGGTGTGGCAGTGAGAGAGGCGCGTGTCTGAATGTCCCACTTAGAAAGCATGAGAGGAAATCATGGATAATGCAGAGCATCTATCACGCGAAGAGTCTGAACTCATTCTTAGAATTGCCGACCTGCGAAAAGAAAAGCAGCTAACGCAGCGAGAGCTATCGAACCAGGTGGGGGTGACTGAAAACACCCTTGCTAACTGGGAAAAAGGACGGAACGTCGTTGGATGGATCAAACGCTTTAAGCGGTTGTGTGACGCATTAGACTGTAAGTTTGAAGATCTCGCTGATGAAGTTGAAGGCGCTTCACTAGAGGATCTCCGGCAAATTTATCAGTCAAACAAGCTACCCGATTCAGATCGTCACGCTAAGGAAAGTTCTGATTAAACACTGTTGAGGATTGGAAAGACGTTTGAACAAAGTATTAGTTGATGGCAATCTCTTGCTGAAGATGTTCGTCACAAACGAGCACCCTCCTCAAGAACTTGAACAGCTACTAAAGGTTTTGCGATCGTCTCGTATAGAGCCCCATATTACCCAATCTGACTTTGATATTTTTTGCCTTGCTCTTCAGCAAACCATTAATGAGCAGGGCGCCACACAAATTATTGAAAATCTTCTTCAAATATTTCGTCTGTGTTCGGATAGCGACCAAAACTCGTTCGATTTTATCGTGACCGATGATGTCATCAAGTTTGCAACCTCATCGGCGACGGTGCTGCCTGTCAAAAAATTTTTGAAAACAAGTGTCTTCCGAGCAGAGCTGTCAAAAAAGCTTGTCAAAGGATTTGCATCCGCTAGTGCGATCGAAGCCTTGCATTTGCTTGTGTTGTTTGTGCTGATGCCTCGACTTTCGAGTCTAAGCAATGCACCTGACAGGGTTGAATCCGGGCTTGCCTCGCTCGTGTTGCTGCCTCTGGCCGCTGAATGGCTAGGGCCTGAATTCTTGGGTGTCGAAACGTGGGCAGACGTTGATGTCGGTCACATCGTTCGGCAAATACCAGGCAGTGAGGCACTAGACTCGTCTTCTCTAGCTGAAAATCAACCCAGCCAACGCATTCTGATTTCTAAGCCCTCCGACAAAATAACGATCGATAAAGATGCCGTCTCAAACAAAACGGTATCTAACTCGACTATGAATTCCCGGTCTGATGCTTCCTTGCAGGCAACGATTCAGCAGCGTCGCCCCAAGGCATCAAATCGTCAAGACGAGGATATGACATCCTTCAATGACGGGGGGGAATTTTCTGACTTGCCTGCAGCTAATGATTCGGCAGCTAATCTGGGACAGACCGTATTTGTACCAACCGTCACTGCCTCCATATTTGAGTCTGCGCAGACTTCTCCCGAGGCAACGACTCCAATCTCGGATGTCGAAGAACCATTGGTCGGTGATGTAGATGTTCGACCCATAGAAAATTTTGAGCAAGTCGTAACACCCGCCGATTCCCCCTCGCCCTCCATCCCTAACGTCGACGAGTTGGATGGCGCGGGGCCGATCGCCCCTGCATCATCCTCAGATGGAGGGGACGACGATCTTCAGAATGAGCAACCCAATTTGCCAGACCCGAGTGAGCAACCCGCTCCTCTCAATCCAGACCCTAGAGCGCCAGGACCTCTTGAGCCCAATCCCACCGAACCGGAAATTGAAACACCGCCGCCATCGGGAGAGTCTCCAAATCCAATTGAGCCGCCTATTGAAGTCCCACCGGAGATTGTAGAACTGGATGCATCTGGGGGGCAGATGG
The DNA here is from genome assembly GCA_051117335.1 of Elainellaceae cyanobacterium. Lineage (GTDB taxonomy): Bacteria > Cyanobacteriota > Cyanobacteriia > CAZCXK01 > CAZCXK01 > DBGGTD01. Next base: position 36,091 of record JBNPEB010000036.1, on the reverse strand, counting down.
CGATCGCCATTTCGCCAGGGATGGGACCCGTCGGGATTTTAAACTTTGGGGGAATAGGTCGAGGTGGCAATCCGTCTCAGAGTCTCATCAATGAGCTTGACAGGCTGATGTTTGACGGAGGCGGACTCACTCCCGACGCCATGCTCTTGACTCAGCAAGGGGATGATTTGCTCATCAGCTTTGTTGGGGTAGATAGCGTGGCGGTGCTTTTATATGATTTTGACCTAGATGATTTAGACAACCTCTCAAACTTTGGAGATAACCAGCAGTCGATTGGCAATATTGTGTTTGAGGGCGAAGACAGCGTTCAAAATAGCTTTGATGTGATTAATAGCGATCGCCTCGAAGCCCAGGTTCTGCGTCCAAATATTGCGACGTTTCTCAACGACTTGGATAACGTAACACAAGGCTTTGACCAGTCCGCAGACGTGATCAATGGCCAAGGTGGTAATGATCAGCTAAGTGGCTTAGGCGGGGATGACATTTTGCGGGGAGGAGACGGGGATGACATCCTCGACGGGGGAGACGGAAACGATCGTCTCTATGGAGGACGCGGCGCTGACCAATTTTTGCTGGCACCTAGACCTGGAATCGATTTCATTCAGGATTTCACTAGCGGAGACGATGTGTTAGTGCTGTCTAATGGGCTGACGCTGAGTCAGATTGCGATCGCCCAAGGCACAAATTCGACGACTCAGCAAAGCGTCACCCACATTATCAATCGCCAAACCGGACAGATTTTGGCACAGCTAGACGGCATCAATGCAGCGGAGCTAACGCCTAGCGATTTTCTGGTCTATGCGTAATTTTGAACATAATCTGAAAGCGATCGCCTGCTTAGTTTGACTTAGTGCGTGCGTCTCGAACCTCAACTAAATCGTCCAGGCTACAGTTGAGCGCTCTGCATAGCTTAATCAATTTCTCGATGAGATCAAGCCCGCTTCGACCACTCTCCCAGTTCGCGATCGTGTTTTCAGTCACGCCGACAATGAGCGATAGCTCTCGCTGAGTCAATCCTGTCTGTTCACGGAGTGATTTAATTCTAGAAACGAGCTCTTTATCTTCCATTAAATTTGATGAATGCCCTGAGGATGACCTCAAGTTGGAGAGTTTTTTGAAGATTGCACCCGTTCGATCAGACATGGTCTTACGTAGAATATTGGTATTGCAGAGAGTGAAGGGCTGGTGTTAGAACTCAGACACTAATCTAGGTGTGATTGATTGACAAATCAGGGGCAGCCCCTATTAATGTGTCAGCAAATAAAAATGTGACCTACTATACCAATTATAGGGCTCTAACCCTCATACGACTTATAGCCCTATGGGCTTAGGTTTGTGTGTAGACCCCCCACGGTGCGCGGGGTCTACGCCTGTTCAGCGTCCTAACGCGAGAGCGTTCGGCTTTCTACCTCTGAGATGTCGAACTACAAAGCCGAACTGAGACATCATCTGCTGAGCGCATACGACCCCTTATTCTTTTTACAAGGGAGCGATCGCCCGTCAGGGTAGAAAGGTCGCCTCAGGATTATGCTTAAACAGGTGGGTATTTGAGCCTAGTTGAGTGAAAAATTTAGTGTGGGGCGGTCAATCCGGTATTTGAGTCTCTCACTCGGCTCTATTATCGGCTTGATGAATTAAATTAGATAACCGAAACCACGCAATGTGAGAAATTTCTAACAATGCTTGCTGCATTTCTGTTTCAACAGAGTGATTCAGCCGGTGTTCAAGGGTTTCAAAAATACTTGATAGGGTATGGTGTTTAACGGCAACGATAAATGGAAACCCAAATCGGGCGTGATACGCGTTATTTAACATCTGCAAACGATCGTAGTCTTGAGGATTGAGTCGATTGAGCCCGGCTCCAGCTTGTTCATTGACCGATGCTTCTGCCATTGTTGCCCGACTTCCCAAATCAGGATGGGCACAAATCAGAGCCCGCTTGTCTTCGTAGGACAACTGACCCACGATGTCGGTCATGGTTTGATGCAGGTCATGACTATCAGCAAAGGGGCGTTTTGCCCACGCGTGAGTGGCGATCGCCGGGGTATGTTCAAACACAGAACCAAACACTTCGACGAATATAGCTTGGCTCATTCGATTGACGTCTGAAATGGTATATGGCATGGAACGATACTCAAGCACATACCGCTATATTAAGATGTAAGCCTCAAGAGATTACCAAGTTCATCAACTGCTTGAACAGCATACTGTTCGGCAAGTTTATGGCGCAGGGTGTCGGTTGGGCTAAAGACATAAACGGGTTGTGTGTCGACTGACAGGGGAGGCACATCGGTATTTGAAATGAGCAATAGGCGCACATCGGCATCTAGCATGTAGCTTAGCGAAATCACATTTCCTGCGTTAATGCCGCGCGCGTTTGCAATCACGAGTGGACGGTCTGACTGATTAATAACACGAGCGATTGGAGGATAGTCAAAGCTAGGGCCTTTCGTCCACCAGACTTGAGCCTGAAAACTAATCACGCACGACACAATTCCCCCTGTCAAGACCGCTATCCATAGACCTTGCCCTAAAGTGCGTCGCCAACGGCGAATCGACGTGAGGTAATAGGTCAAACAGTAGGCAGTTGCAATAAGCACCCCCAAATAGAGAGGAATCATATATCGTGGCGCAAGTGACAGACGAATGCCCAAAACTAGGTCAGGCACCATCATCGTAATGACTTGAATGCCGATGAGAGCAACGGGTAGTAGCCAAACGTGACGAGGAGTTTTGCGGCACAAGAAATAGACAGAATATCCTGCGAGAAGTAGGGCAGGAAGCTGCCAAAGATAGGCAACGGGTGTACTAATGTTTCGGGTTAACGCGATTAGTGCAGATGGATCGGGGTCAATAAAAACCGAGCTTAGACCAATTATCCAAGCTTTAACGAGACTGCCAGACTCTGTTTCATTGACTAAATGCGCGGTGTTACCTCGAAGCTGCGAAAATCGTAAGACAATTAGGGCCGCCCAGGGTACAAACGATACACACGCTGCGATCGCACCACACAAAAATCGCTTCATTGAGGGCGAAACTATCCGTGACCATGTCCCCGAAATCGGCTTTCCATCGGGATCGCAAACGCCGAGGACATAGACACCGTGAGCAATTAAGACCAAAACGGATAATGTAAAGGAATAAATGCTGGACGCAGCGGCTAGCGCATAGACTACCCAACTGCCTTTCGTTTGCAGTCGCAAAGCCCTGAGCAATGCCGCACTAGCGAAGAGAATCGTTGTCGTCCAGAGAGAATATTCGCGGGCTTCTTGGGCGTACAGCACATGAAAGGGAGATACCGCAAACAGGGCGATCGCCACCCATGCTACCTGTGGCATTTCAAAGAGTTCTCGACATAGCCAAAACAGGCACGGAAACGCGACCACACCCAAAACTGCCGAGAGACTTCTCACCTGCGCGACAGAATCTCCTACTACCTGTGCCCAGATACGAGCTAACCCATAATAGAGCGGAGGATGCTTGGGATCATTAGCACCGAGGGACAGGAGGGTATTAAACACCCCTCGATCAGGATTGATATGCTGAAAGACCATCAAATCATCGGGAGACGTTTCATTGCCATCAAACGCCTGTTCCGTGAGTTCAGAAACGAGGTAGCCCGCAATTCTCAACGACGTTCGAGTTTCGTCATGCCAGTAGACTTTGTGATCGAGATGGGCAAATCGAAAAAAAATGCCCAAAATCAGGATGATGCCGATGAGACGCTTAAACCAAGACTGATGAAAGGTGGGGAGCTTTTGGGTTTGATTTGCCACGTTCAAACTGTCCGATATTCAAGAGCGATCGCACGAGTGCGTTGCATCCTATTATCGAAGGTGTATTCATCAAAGTATGCAAAGTGATTGTAGACTTCACCCGTTAGAGACAAAAAAAAGGTGAAGTCTTATTAAAGATTGTCTTACACAATTCACAAGCGATTTAGGATCGCTACACATTGCCAATCCTGATATGACTCTTAAGAAATTCTCTAACTGAAGCTACGAAGCCTAGAATATGCCGTTCCGATGATCTGGAAGGTCACACATTGTAGCTTGCGGAGAACTTGATCCCGCCAGGCTAGTGTTGCTGGGCAAGGGTTTGCCATTCCTGAACCAGCCAGAGTGGAATATTAAGGTGAATATCATCGGATTGGTGGGTTGCAATCGTCACCTCTAAAGGCATGTCAGGCTGAAACTCACGTATAGCAGATTGGATATCGTACTGCCCAACGTTGGCAGCAGTAGAAGCAGCAGATTGATGATCATCGACTTTACGGTCGTTCAATTCATTGCCGCCAAGGATATTGCCACCAAAGATTTGATCCGTTTGATCCGGCAATGTGAGTGCTTGCCCCAAGGAATTGGAGAGTGAAATAGGTTGGCAATGGTCGATGGCAACGGCGTTAGGAAACCCAACAAACCGAAGCGTGGTGTGACGTTCATGATCGGGGTAAACCTGTTTGAAGGCGATCGCCTGCCATGGCTGTTGGTGCTGATCTCGCAAACTCCACTGAGACTTATACAAGATTTGCCCCGGTGCTTCTTCATGCGCCTGAATCGCTGCGGATGCCGGGAGTGCAAACCTGTCTCCAATCACTGCGACTAGCATCACACACAGCGAAATTTTTATCCCATGCAGGAGGACTTGCCCAATCCAACTCCATGATTCTCGATTCTGGATGCTAGTGATCATTGCCCCGAGCTAGTCACGTGTATCATTTGTTAAATCAAGTGTCGCCTCTACCTTATAACATAGGACTACATTGACGTGACACAGGCTCATTCATGACGGCATCTGACAATCAGCAGAATCAGCAGAAAGTTGCCCTTGTCACAGGTGCATCGAGCGGCATTGGTCGGGCGATCGCCCAACGATTAGCGGGTGAGGGATATGCCTTGGCGGTCTGTGCCCGTCGAGCGGATCGGCTCCAAGACCTTGCAGGCGACTTACAAGCTGACGGTGCCACGGTTCTTTATCAAGCAGTAGATCTTCACCATGAAGCGGACATTCACAGCTTTTTTGAGCATATTCGCCACACCTGGGGTGGAGTCGACGTGTTGGTCAACAATGCCGGATTGGGTCACAAAGCCTCATTGATAGATGGTCAAACCGAGGCATGGCGGGACATGCTTGATATTAATGTGTTAGCACTGTGCATCTGTACGCGCGAGGCGATTCGAGATATGCAAGCCCGGGGCGATCGCGGGCATATCATTCATATCAGTTCTCTCTCAGGACACCGAATCCCTGGTGCTGGCAGTCCTTTCTATGGAGCAACTAAGTTTGCAGTGCGTGCCCTTACTGAAGGTTTGAGACAAGAGCTACGCGCGGCAAATAGCCATATCAAAGTTTCATCTATTAGTCCTGGTTTTGTGGAAACTGAGTTTGCCGAGAAATTTCACCAAAGCGACGAGAAAGCCCGCAAACTCTACAGTCGCTTCCCAGTTTTACAGCCTGACGATATTGCTGAAGCGGTTTGGTATGTGGTGTCGCAGCCAGAACATGTCCAAGTTCATGATGTTCTACTTCGCCCTACCCTCCAAACGAGCTGAGCCGCCTTGTAGCGCCGGCCTCCGAAACCTTTTACGATCTTTTTAATGAATTGCCAATGACATGGCCTACGGGCTCTACACACGCTCAACGTCCTAACGCGAGAGCGTACGGCTATAATTCTCTAGTTGCCTGATTTTGCCTGAGATGGAACAGGCCCGGTCATGTTCATGCAAGGACGTATGAATAGCTCAAGCCGCGGGCTACAACTAGTCAAAGCCAATTTGCCGCTGTGTTTCGTAAGATGTTTGGAATCGCCCCTAAGGCATTCTCATTGCAGCGATTGCAATAACGTTGTTTACGACAAAATGCCATCCAGTTGCAGCCCAAATCCAGCCAACACTGTCTCACCAGATAGCTCTATTGGGGAGTTCAATATCTCGACTGCTTGACCCGCTCGATAAATTTCGACCCGCTGAGCATACGGGTCAAGCAGCCAGCCTAACTGCATTCCATTCTCCAGATATTCCTGCATTTTGGCTCGCACCGTGTTGAGATCATCGCTGGCAGAACGCAATTCAACGGCAAAATCGGGACAAAGCGGTAAAAATCGATTGGGATCGGGACAGAGTACCTCTAGTCGCTCTCGTTTTACCCACGCTGCATCGGGTGAGCGAATGGCTCCATTGGGCAAAATAAAGCCAGTAGACGAGTCAAAGCCAATTCCTGTACCGTCTGCATCAGCCCAGTTGCCCAAACGTTGAGCGAGTCTAAAATTGCGGTTTCCAGTTTCCCATCCCGTTGGTGGCATGATGATTAGTTGTCCTTCAGCCGTGCGCTCTAGTCGCAAATCTCGGTTGACCTGGCAGAGTCGATAGAACTGCTCATCACTCAGGTGAATATCTGCGGTTTCCATTTCCAAGATGAGGGGAATCATGAACCCAACCTGCTGCAGAGTGTGACCCAATTTTAGCGCGTGGCTGATTACGGGGCGATCGTAATCCTCCCAAAAATCTCTATTGTTGAGGAGTGCAGCGATCGCCAGACTATCACAGGGTTGCACAATTCTTTCCTTGACCTTGTGACCCATCAACCGCTTTATTAGCCACCTAAAGTACCCATGACGGGTACTTCTTATTGCTGTGAAATCTTTCAAGATAGAAAGTACGTGCATGCCCTCCATTTTGGAGCCTAACCCGTATGAGCCGAGATGCATTAATCGTCGGAATCAACTCATACCATTACCCGCATCTACCCACGCTGCGATCGCCCGCTGACGATGCCGAAGCGGTTGCCTCGATGATTGCAAACTATGGTGAGTTTCGCGTGCAGCGACTGCCAGAGCGCGTTGACCCTGCCGATGGGTCGCTGCATGTGAGTCGGAAGCAGAGTGTCACGTTGCGGGTTCTCAAGGATGCGCTGGTGAAGCTGTTTAAACCGGAAGGCGATCACATTCCCGAAACAGCGCTATTCTTTTTTTCTGGGCATGGGCTGCGGGAAGAGAAAGGGATTCAAGAAGGATTTTTGGCCACGAGTGATGCCAACCCAGAGATTGGCTTCCACGGGCTGTCGCTCCAGTGGCTGCGGCGTTTGCTCGAAGAAAGCCCGATTCGACAGCAGCTTGTTTGGCTGGACTGCTGCTATGGCGGCGAACTCCTCAACTTTGAGAAAACCTTAGAAGAGGCCAACCCGGAGAACACTAAGGAGCGCGATCGCTGCTTGATTACGGCGTGCCGAGAGTTTGAATCCTCCTATGAGCAAACCACTGGCCCCTACAGCGTGCTCACGGGCGTGTTGATGAAAGGGCTAGACCCCACCCAGCGACCAGACGGATGGGTCACCAACTATACCATCACAGAATTTATTAACGAAAAGCTGAGCGCAGAAACCCAGTGCCCAATCGTTCACAACTATGGAAATGCCATTGTGCTGACGACCAATCGGCAAACGCCGCCCCTTGATGGCTCGGCTGTCGATTGGTGCCCATACAAAGCATTGGCATACTTCCGTGAAACAGATGCCGATCTGTTTTATGGACGCACCCATCTAACCGATGAACTCATTAGACGAGTTGAGAGAGATAATTTTGTCGCCATTATTGGCCCGTCGGGGAGTGGCAAATCATCGGTCTTACGAGCCGGATTGTTGCACCAACTCAGGCTAGGACAGCGACTCACAGGCAGCCATGCTTGGCGATACTTGCCGGTCTTTACCCCTGGTGAACATCCCCTGCAAAGCCTACAAACTGCGCTGGGTACGTCTGCTGACCAGTTGGAATCATTGATTGCAGCAACCCCTGCTCAGCGGGTCGTTATGGTCGTTGACCAGTTTGAAGAATGTTTCACACTCTGCCAAAACCATTCTGAACGACAGCAATTCTTCAGTACGCTCTTAGGCGCATTGGAGCAGACGAGTCCGACCTTCTGCCTGATTATTGCGATGCGGGCTGACTTCTTGGGGCACTGCACCGAATATCGCACCCTCGCAAGTCAGATTGATCGGCATGTGACGGTCAAACCCATGAGCGATCGCGAGCTAGAGGAAGCCATTGTGCAACCCGCTCTCGACGTTGGGCTTCAAGTCGAACCGCAGCTCGTGAACCGCATCATCGACGATGTGATTGACTCACCGGGTAGTTTGCCGCTACTTCAGTTTGCGCTGACGATTCTTTGGGAAACGCGCGAAGCCCCCTATGAAAATTGGCTAACGCTGAGTGCATACAACCGACTGGGTGGCATTCGAGGCACGCTGGAGAAAGTCGCCAATGATACTTACAATTCCTTATCGGATGAGGAACAGCGGATTGCCAAGCGTATTTTCCTAGAGCTGACTCACGTAGGAGTTGGGACGGAAGACACGCGACGGCGAATTGCCAAGCATGACTTGGTGATTTCTCAGCAGTCAAAAGTACGTTTGGAACAGGTGATTCAGACTCTAGTTGATGCCCGACTCATCATCACAGATGAAAGCGATGCCGAATCAGGGCATCACAATCACACGGTGGTGATTGATGTCGCTCATGAAGCCTTGATTCGCCATTGGGGGCGGTTGCGCCGATGGCTCAAGGATAGCCGCGATGCCTTGCGAAAGCAGCGAGAAATTCAAGAGGCAGCAAATGACTGGTATGACCAAGGGCAGCCTCAAAATGCAGCATTTTTGCTAAGAGGCTCAAAGTTAACGGCTGCCGAAGAATTTGTGCAGTCCTATGCAGACATTTTGCCGCTTTCAACAGTTGGGCAGGAGTTTGTCGAGGCCAGTATTCGGCATCGACGCAGAAGTCGTCAATTTCAACTGGCTGCGGTTGCAATCTTTATTGCAGGCATTGGAACAGCGGCTGCGATCGCCATTGTCCAAGGGCATCGAGCCGTTGAGCAAGCCGTCCAATCGATGGCAACGTCATCGATTAATTTACTTCAGCGGGGTGACCAGTTGGGGGCGCTGTTAGAAGGCGTAAAAGCGGGAGACCTGCTGGACGACGCGTTTTGGGTTAGAGAATCGATTCGCACGCAGACGATCACGGCTCTTCAGCAAACCTTATACAGCGTTCAGGAAACAAATCGATTGAGCGACCATCGGGACGTGGTCAACAGCGTTGAGTTTAGCTCGGATGGCACACACATCGTCACGGGGAGTTGGGACGGCACGCTGAAGCTGTGGCAAGCCGACGGCACGCTGCTATGGACTGGCGAGCATGAGGCGGAGGTGATGAGCGCTAGCATTAGCGCAGACGGTCAGCGCATTGTCTCGAGTGATACGGCTGGCACGATTCAGCTTTGGCAGATCAACGGCGATCCGATTGAGCGGGTTACCAATGCAGTGCGGGCCGCACGTGTGCAGTTTAGCCCAACGAATCCCAATATCGTGGCGATCGCCGGAGGAGACGGCACCGAGACAATCAGATTTTGGCATCTCGATGAGGATCGCTGGGTAAGCACAGACCAAAATCACCAAGGACGGGTGACTGATATCCAGTTCAGCCCGGAGGGTGACATGCTGGTATCGGTGAGCGAAGACCGCACGCTGAAGCTGTGGAATGTGGAGAATGGTGCGTTGCTAGCAAGTGTATCTGGACATGCGGATGATATCACCAGCGTTAGTTTTAGCCCTGATGGACGCTGGATTGCATCGGGCGATCGCACTGGGGTAATCAAAATTTGGGCGGTGGAGGGTCAGTCGATTCAACCCACCCACTATACTCCTCTAGAAAGCTACAGCGGAGAAATCACCAGCCTTGCATTTAGCCCCAACGGAACTCTACTTGCGATGGCGCAATCCAACGGAACGGTGACGCTCTTTCACGTCAGTGATGATGAGTTGCTCTACCCACTCGAACGATTTCGCGGGCATGATGCCATCGTGCGCTCTGTGGCGTTCGACGCAGACGGCAGTGTCCTTGCTTCGGCAGGCGATGATACGACCGTCCGGCTTTGGCAAATTCGTCAAAATTGGCACGATGGTGAAGTCTGGGACGTGAGCATCAGCCCAGATGGGGCGATGTATGCTTCTGCCAGTAGCGATCGCACGGTTAAACTCTGGGATGCCGCCAGCGATCGCCTCCTGCAAACCTTCCCAGACCATGATGGCACCGTATATAGCGTAGTCATCAGTCCTGATCACCAAATTATCGCTGCTAGTACTGACCAAATCACAGTTTGGGATAGTGCAAATGGCGATCGCCAGATGACCCTAACCGGGCATGACGATTATGTGTTGAGTCTAAGTCTTAGCCCGGATGGGCACCGTCTTGCATCTGCCAGTGATGATACGACGGTTCGCCTTTGGGACATGGCAAACGGATCGCTAGTTCAAACCCTGACCGGGCACCTAGACGGCGTTCAGACAGTTCAGTTTAGCCACGACGGTACGCTATTGGCATCGGGCGGGTGGGATCAGACCATTCGCCTTTGGGATGCCAATGGCACCTTGATTCGAGAGCTTCAGCATGATGGAAGCGTGAGCAGCATGGCATTTAGCCCTGACGATCAACTACTCGCATCGGCAGGCCATGATGGCACCGTTTACCTGTGGCGGATCGTAGACGGTGAACGCCTAAGAACCGGGGAATCACCCCACGGCGGTATTAACCAGCTTGCCTTTCATCCAGCGGGACACATTCTAGCGGCTGCGAGTGGCAGATATATCATGCTCTTTGATGTTGAAACCGCGAGGATAATGCGGGACCTCTCCGGACATCAGCTCGACGTGACTAGCCTTGAATTTAGTTTGGATGGGGAAACGCTGATCAGTGGCAGCAAAGACCGCACCATCATCGCTTGGAGCTTTAGCCTCGCTGAGCTGATGCAACAGGCGTGCGATCGCGTGTCCAACTATTTGATGACTCATTCAAACGTATCGCAGGATGACCCAACACTCTGTGATTCGTTCGCCCTAGGACGCTGAACCTGTGTAGGCCCCGCGTGCCGCGCTGGATCTATACACAGACCCGAGACCGTAGGGCAATACCTTGTCAGCCACGTATCATTTGGAAGGGTAGCTTGGGCAAAATCAACCGATCGAGCTGCTCCCGGTGACATAATTTAACGTCTGAGGAATGCGAACGGTGAAGGTCAGCCACGACTGATCGAGCGCAACCGTCACGGTTCCACGGAGATGTTCGACTCGCTTTTTAACGAGAGATAACCCCAAGCCTGTGCCACCATGTTTCCAGGGGTCGTGGCTAGGAACTCGATAAAATTTATCAAATAAATGGCTAAGTTCGCTGGAGGGAATCACAACGCCTGAATTGCGAACCGTGATCCCTAATTCGTCTGAGTGGGCAACGGCTGATACGTCGATGGTTTCATGTTCGGGCGTATATTTGCAGGCATTGTTCAGTAACTCGGCTAAAATCCCCTCTAGATGGGATAAGTCAGTTGTCAACGACGGCAAATCTTCTGGAATATCTGTTTTGAGATATTGCCCTTGGCTGTGGACACGTTCAACAAACGGTTCAATGATTTGCATAAGAACAACGTGGGGCGCAAATGTCGTTAACATTAACGGCTCGCTTCCTGCACTCAACCGCGACAGATTGAGCAAGTCATTAATGAGCGCTGTCTCACGCTGGCACTCGTTTTTAAGAATTTGAAAATATTGCTGAGTCCGATTTGCGATCGGCCCATCTAACTGGGCTTGTGCCAATACGACTTCTAGCATTTGAATAGCCATTCTCATGTTAGACATGGGCGTACGCAGTTCGTGAGACACCGTACTCAAGAAGTCGTCTTTGAGCTGATTGAGCCGTTCTAATTCGTCAACTTGAGCTTGAGCTGCTTGGTATAAGCGGGCTTGACGGAGGGCGATCGCGCACTGGTTTGCCACCTGCTGTACGAGCCGAATGTCTTGCTCCTCCAGGGGAACATTAATCGGATTAACCAGCCACAAGTCTCCCAACACGCCCTTATTATCTTGAATGGGGTGCGCTAGCATCACGACTCGCCCCCGATAGGGATTAGGCGCAATCGAACAAAACTGAAAGGTGTGTCCTTGCAGTAATTGGTCGTAGAGTTCTGGATAATCGGCCATGCGGGCAGTCCGTCCGCGCTCAGAGTAGGAAAAATTGGTGGACTCGTAGCAAATCGTAGACGTGCCGTAATCGAGGTCATACAGTGCTGCATTGCAACAGCTCACCTTGAGCGCCTGCGCTAGTTCTTCGACAGCAGTTTGCATGATTTGGTTTTCGTCGAGGCTATCGCGTACCCGATCCGTAATCCGCTTCAGCGTTTCTTCAAAGTTAAACGCGAGTTGAAGCTGGGCGGTGCGATCGCGCACTTGATGTTCTAAATCATCGTTGAGCTGCTGAACTTGTTGATATAGCTCTGACTGCTGAATGGCGATCGCCAGTTGACTCGCAATCTGCTGAAGCAAATCAAGTTCCCAGTCTTGCCAGGTATGCTCTTGGCGACATTGATGCACCACAAGCGCTCCCCAAAACGCATCATTTTGGGCGATCGGCACAACTAGATTGGCACGCACTTGAAACTGCTTAAACAAATCGGCGTAACACGACTGACTCTGATGACTGGATTGACCATCAGCGTCAATCATCGGAGCGAGATGGCTAAATTTGTGGAAATAGGGTGGAAAGCATTCATCTTGAAACGTGATGCCTAGCATTGAGCGCACATGAGAACTGGCAGACTCGGCAATCACGCACCCTTCCTGGTCAGACTGGAGTCGATAAATTAAAACTCGGTCGGCGCTCAGACATTGACGCACCTCCGTGACGGTCGTATTAAGAATATCATCGAGATGCAGCGACTGGCGGAGCCGTTGAGCCACTTGAAAGATGAGGCTGTTTTGCTTGGCTTGAAGCTGCAATCGCTGTTCTTCATGTTTGCGTTCGGTGATATCTTCCGCGATGCCAGCAAATCGATAAATGTGCCCCTTCGAATCGTGAATAGTAAAGCCGCGATCGCGCACCCAGACGATGTTGCCATCGGTATGAACAAGTCGATATTCAATATCGTAGAGGGCTCCCTGCCGCCCCTGTTCATAGGCAGCTCGCACTCGTTCCCGATCGTCAGAATGAATCACATCTAGAAACGAATTTGAATTTGCCAAGAGGCTTTCGCAACTTTGACGCCATATTTTTTCATAGGCTTGATTGATATAGAGCGTTTTTTTCTGAACCGGATCGTGCATCCAAAACACGTCTCGGCTATGTTCGGCAAACTGGCGAAACTTTTCTTCGCTCTCTCGGAGCGCCTGTTCAACTCGAACACGATCGGTAATATCGAGCACCAGAGATAAAATAGAGCCGATCGCATTTGACTCATTCATCAGCACCGAGTTATACCACTGGCAGTGGATGACTGCCCCATTTTTGGTGTAATTTCGGTTGCTTAACTGATTTGATGACACTGCGCCTGACAACAGTTCTTCACCAGCCGCTTTGACCTGTTCATAGTCGTCGATGAACACAAACGGGATATCGTGGAGCGATCGCCCTATGACCTCGTCTGCTGTCCAGCCCAAAATATGTTCTGCCTGAGATGACCAGCGCTGCACGCGAAGTTGAGCATCCCACTCAATCACTCCAAGCGGAGTATTGTCAACATGCGAGGCAAGCTGTTGATAAGCATTCTTGAGATGGTCTTCAAACTGCTTACGCTCTGTGATGTCTCGCTGCACGACACAGCATCCTAATAGATTGCCATGAACATCATGCAACATGACACACGTTTCTTCGATATAAATTGGGGTGCCATCTGCTCGACATTCTAAAGCCTCAGAGCGGAGCTTGCCTTCGTTTAAGAAGCGTTTGAGCAGGTTTCGGCCATGGTGGGGATCATGAGCAAACAAATCACGCTGGCTCATGCCGATGAACTGCTCTTCCGTGACCCCGTATTGCTCTAAAACAGCGTCATTGGCACGCACAACACGCATGTGATCAAACACATAATCAAGCATCTGATCATCGTGCTGAGATCGATCCCACCGGATGGGAGTGTCTAGCATCATCACATAACACCCATCTGACGATTCAGAAAAAAGGGTTTCTAATTCTCGACGGTGTTGAGCTAATGCTTGATAATGTTGGATGTTGCGATCGCGCTCTTTGAGTGCCTGGTTGAGGTCTTGATTTGCTTTCCGTAAGGCGCTAGTCTGCTCATCAACGCGCTGCTCGACCTGCGTCTCAAAGTGAGTCAGCAAGTCAGCATAACGCTGCTGACTGTGTTCGAGTTCAGCCTTCAGCCTCTCATAATCTTCGCTCAAATTCATTGGTGAAGAACGTTAGGGTTAAGTCTGGGCAGTATCCAAGCGGAGCGTCTTTGACGGGAGATTCAGGATGCGACAGCGCTGTATATTAATTAATTCATTAACTCACTTAGCTAGGACAAGTTTCATCCGTATTGATCGGGTTGACGAATGAATTTTGTCAACTATCTCGACCCAAGAAGTCTGAGGGGCAAGCACTGAGCAGACAAATTGAATAGAGATGCGACGAAATCTAGATAATTCTGTCAGTATGCATGAATACAAATATGCGTGAATATATTTTGCAAATATGAATGAACATGTAGCTTATCTGCTAAACGCAATTGTTAAGACATAATCGCAAAACGTAATGATGGGTGCGCCTAGACGGAACCAGGTTAGAGCCGACGATAGCCGACGACATCTGTTATTCTAGCAACTTGCGATCGCACTTCCCATCGTTGATACCAATTCGCAGCCGTACGGATTGAGCCATGCCAAGCAAAATCTTAATGATCGTCCATCAGGAGACGTCAAACCCAGGCTTAGTTGGGCACGTGCTCTCAGAAATGGGCTACCAGCTTGATGTTCGCTGTCCAGCGATAGACATGCCACTGCCCCAGACGATGAGCCATCACGATGCGGTCGTGGTGTTTGGTGGGCCGATGAGTGCAAACGACAGTGAAACCTTGCCGTTTATTCGAGCAGAGCTTGACTGGATTTCGATGGCGTTGGCATCGAATAAGCCTTTCTTAGGAATCTGTTTAGGCGCGCAGCTATTGGCGCGATCGCTCGGCGCACGGGTCATACCGCATCCAGACGATAGAGTCGAGATTGGGTATTTTCCGCTGCGATCGACCCATTCTGGGCGTGCTCTCTTTGCCGATCTTTCCCAGGTTTATCATTGGCACCGCGAAGGATTTGAACTGCCCTCCGATGCGGTCTTGCTGGCAACCGGAGACGCATTTCCCCACCAAGCCTTTCGCTATGGAGCCTCGGCGTTTGGTCTTCAGTTTCATCCTGAGATCACATCTGAATTGGTCGATCGATGGACCACGCAAGGGCACGAACAACTGGTTTGCCTGGGGGCACAGCCACGGGATCAGCAATTTCAATATCACGCTCACCATTCGGCCACCGTTGAGCGATGGCTCAGACGGTTTTTGAGTCAGTGGCTTGATTCATCAATCTGTCTAGCATCGAGTGGGTCTTACTAGCTCCTAATGCTGCACCTCGACGCGCAGGGGTTGTGTTCAATCTAGGTGAAAATCGACTAGAGTGAAATTTGAATTGGCGACTATTGACCCAGGTTTAAAGAGGTTCTTTCATGGCATCCATTCGCGAGTTGCATGATCAACTAGTCCGTAAAGAGCGCTCCGCAGTCGAAATTACCGAAAACGCTCTGACGCGGATTGAGCAACTGGAGCCAACATTGCACAGTTTCCTGCATGTGACGGCAGATCGGGCGCGCGAGCAGGCTAGACAGGTGGATGCGACCATTGCGGCGGGCGAAGACATCGGGTTGTTGGCAGGGATTCCCCTCGGCATCAAAGACAACTTGTGTACCCACGGCATCCCAACGACGTGTGCCTCTCGCATTCTAGAAAACTTTGTGCCTCCCTATGAGTCGACGGTGACTGAAAAACTCATGCAGGCAGGTGCTATCTGCGTTGGGAAGACCAATTTAGATGAATTTGCGATGGGCAGTTCTACCGAAAATTCTGCCTTTCAAGTGACGGCGAATCCGTGGGATTTGGATCGCGTGCCGGGCGGGTCGTCGGGCGGATCAGCCGCAGCGGTGGCAGCGGATGAGTGTGTGGTTGCGCTGGGCTCTGATACGGGCGGGTCAATTCGCCAGCCTGCTTCCCTGTGTGGCGTGGTCGGCATGAAGCCTACCTATGGCTTGGTGTCTCGCTATGGACTAGTGGCGTTTGCCTCATCGCTCGATCAGATTGGTCCGCTGGCTCGGAGTGTTGAAGATGCAGCGATTTTGCTTCAGGCGATCGCCGGTCATGATCCCAAAGATGCTACGAGCTTGAGGGTTGATATTCCTGACTATGTGAGCCATCTACACCCGAAGCTTAAAGCCGGAACCAAGATCGGCATTATCAAAGAAACCTTCGGAGAAGGACTCGATCCGACGGTTGAAAAGTATGTGAATCAAGCGATTCAGCAGTTTAAGGAACTCGGCGCAGACGTCCGGGAAATCTCCTGCCCCAAGTTTCGCTACGGATTGCCGACTTACTACATCATTGCGCCTTCTGAAGCTTCCGCAAACTTAGCTCGCTACGATGGCGTCAAATATGGTGCCCGCAAAGCCGACACCGACGATTTGATGACAATGTATACCAAAACCCGTGCCGAAGGATTTGGGGCTGAGGTGAAACGTCGCATCATGATTGGCACCTATGCACTTTCTGCTGGATACTACGATGCCTACTATTTGAAAGCTCAAAAAGTACGGACGCTAATCAAGCAAGATTTTGAAACCGCCTTTGAATCGGTCGATGTGCTCGTTTGCCCAACAGCTCCTACGACTGCCTTCAAAGCGGGAGAAAAGACGCACGATCCGCTGAGCATGTATCTTCTCGATCTCATGACCATTCCAGTGAATTTGGCAGGGTTGCCTGCCTTGAGCCTTCCCTGTGGTTTTGATGATCAAGGCTTACCGATTGGTTTGCAGTTAATTGGTAATGTGTTGCAAGAGGAGTTGCTGTTGCAAGTCGCATATGCCTATGAACAAGCGACCCCGTGGCATCATCAAGCTCCCCAGCTTACGTAACCTTGCAGTCTAGCGATACTGCTTATGTCGAATATTTTTTTCGGAGCTGCTATTAAGAATGTACTAATCGGGCTTTTGCTCATCGGCATTGTCTATGCGGGAGCCTGTTTATTTTTATTCATCCAGCAGCGACGGATGATTTTCGTTCCGTCATCGACGCTTGCATCAACGCCATCGGATCGGGGGTTGCCCTATGAGGATGTGTGGATTTCTGTGGCTCCTACCAATGGGGCCTCTGAACCTGGTGAGCAGATTCACGGCTGGTGGGTTCCGGTGGCAGACGCTCGCGGCGTGATTCTCTATCTTCACGGCAATGGCGAAAACATCAGCGCCAATATTGCTTACGCTGAGCGATTTCATCGCCTGGGATTTTCTGTCTTGATGATTGATTATCGCGGCTATGGATTGAGCGATGGGCAGTTGCCTAGCGAAGCGTATGCCTATGACGATGCGATCGCCGCTTGGAATTATCTCCGGCATCAGCGAGGTATTGAGCCTCAGCAGATTGTGTTATACGGGCACTCACTAGGCGGCGCGATCGCCCTTGATCTGGCCATCAAGCAGCCTGGTGCCGCTGGGCTGATCGTCGAAGGCACCTTTACGTCTATTCAAGACGTGGTTAATCGCATTCGTGTCTATCGCCTGTTTCCCATTTCGTGGCTGCTCAACCAACGATTTGACTCCATTTCTAAAGTGCGATCGCTCCAGATTCCGATCCTGATCATTTACGGCATGCAGGATGAGGTGATTCCGCCTGATATGAGCGAGTCTCTGTATGCAGTTGCTCCTGATCCAAAACAACTGCTGATGGTGCCCCTAGCAGGACACAATAATTTGGCAGACATCGCGGGTAGCGAATACACGCGATCGCTCCAGCAGTTTATGACCCTGATTGGGATGTCATGCCTAAAGGATGATGTGTGGTCAGAACAGATTGATGTAGTCGTAGAATAGCGATTCACGAAATCCAGTTCTCATGCGATTGATTCAACATAAAAAAGAAGCATTTTGGTTTTATCGGTTTGTCTCTATCGGGTATGACACGTTTATTAACCCATTTTTTTGGAACGAGCCGATGCGCGAACAGGCGCTATCGTTGGCGCAGCTCGATCGCCCCGATTTATTAACGCTAGATGCGGGAGCCGGGACGGGCTTCACCACCAGCGGCATCGTCGAAGCCGTAAATCCGGCGCAGGTGACGATGCTCGACCAGAGCCCTCACCAGCTTGAGAAAGCAAAACACAAAGAGAGTCTCAACGACTGCACCAAAATTCAGGGAGATGTCGAAGATTTGCCATTCCCGACCGACCACTTCGATCGATATGTATCGGCAGGCAGTATCGAATATTGGCCCAATCCCCAGCAGGCGATCGCCGAAGCCTATCGCGTCATCAAACCGGGTGGGGTGGCGCTGATCATTGGCCCCCTCCAGCGGCAGAACCCGCTGACGCGCTGGTTATCGGATACGTGGATGCTCTTTCCGCCTGAGCATGATTATATCCAGTGGTATGCTCAAGCCGGATTTACAGACATTCAGCGGGTGTATGTGGCTCCCGATTGGTATGACGATGACGATTATCCGTATGCGATCGCCATTGCCGGGGTCAAGCCAGAGCCGGGGGTATCCCCTGCCGCTGCCGAAACGCATGAAGACGTGAATGAGCCGATGACGCTTGCGCGTCGCGTCTCCTTTGCCTTTCGGTTTCTAGTCGGGTCGGCTGCGGGGGCGGTGTTTATTCCGATTGCGATATATCGATCCCTCCGCGCCAAGCTCCAGCGTTCCGCGTCGACGGCTGGTGAATAAGGAGGTTTTGAAAATATATACCTAATGACGGTGCGTTACGCTGGCGCTACTAGCGCTATTACTCAGCACGTTGTGTAAGGTGAGCAGCAGATTTGCGGTGGTGTAGGGTTTGGGCAAAAAGGCCTTGATGGTGTCTTTGACGCTGAGGCTTTCCTCGTCAGAGACGAAGCCGCTAGCCGCAATCACCTTCACCTGCGGATTGACGTCTTGCATCAACTGAATGACCTGATCGCCATTCATCTTGGGCATCATCATATCTACCAAGACGGCGCAAATATCCTGCTGGCGCTGTTGGTAAAGATCAACGGCTTCATCGCTGTGATGAGTGGCGATCGCCTCATAGCCATAATCTTCAAGAGTGGTGGCAGTTGCTTCACAGATATTCGTCTCATCATCGACGATTAGGATCAATTCTCCATGTCCTCGCGGCAGTTCGGATGGCTCGGCTGGAACGGATTTAGTCTGCGATTCGTATGCAGGCAAAAACACCTCGATCTGGGTTCCTTCGCCCACTTCGCTAGAGACATTCACAAATCCATCATGATCCGTCACGATGCCAAGGGTAGTAGACAGCCCCAGCCCCGTTCCTTGGTCGGCTTTCTTGGTGGTGAAAAAGGGCTCAAACATGCGATCGCGCACGTCCGGCGGAATGCCCATGCCCGTATCAGCAACCGTCACCACGACATAGGAACCCGCCTTAGCACCGAGATGAGTTCGAGCATAGTCGTCATCGATGGTGCGATTCTCAGCGGCGATCGTGAGTGTGCCGCCATCGGGCATTGCGTCTCGTGCATTGACGCAAAGATTCATCACCACCTGGTGGAGTTGGGTTGCATTGCCATGCACCAGCTTGAGGTTGGTCGGAATCTGAGTATAAATCTCGATTGATTTGGGAAACGTCTCTTGGGCGACGTTCTTCATCTCAAAAATCAGATGCCTCATCTCCAGCGGCATCCGCTTGCCCTCGACCCCCTTGGCAAATGCCAACACCTGTTGAACTAGCTCAGATCCACGGGTTGCACTCTCGTTGATAATGTTAAAAAAGGAGCGGTTTCTCTCGCTTAGCTCCGGCAATCGGCGCGGCAGCAAGGTTGCGACTGAGATGATCGGGGTCAACACATTGTTTAAGTCGTGGGCAAGCCCGCCCGCCAGCGTGCCTAGGCTTTCTAGCCGTTGAGCGCGGAGAAACTGCGCTTCGAGCTGCTTTTTCTCGGTGATGTCGGTGTTGACGATTAGCATCGGCGACGACGAGGCTGGGTCAGCAGCAATGCGCGTCCAGCGGCTCTCGACCACCACTGTCTGACCATTCTGAGTGATTTGATAGAGTTCGCCGTGCCACTGTCCTTGCTCAGCTACCGCTGATTGAATGTCGTCTAGTTCAGAAAAGCGACGATAGAGCAATGTATTAGCATTTTGACCGATCGCCTCGGCTGCCGTCCATCCATACAAGCGCTCGGCTCCCCGATTCCAGAAGGTAATCCGACCGTCTGGATTTTGCACCCAAATCGCGTCGGTGGCGACATCGAGCAGCGCCGCCTGCTCTCGGATTTTTGCTTCCGATTTGCGACGAGTCTCAATCTCTTGCTGGAGCCGTTCATTCGCTTCAGCGAGTTCAGCCGTCCGCTCGTTGACCGCATCTTCTAACGCGCCAAACTTTTCGGCCTGCGCGACTGCAATCCCGATTTGGTCGGCAAGCTGCTGAAGCAGCGTGGTTTCAAACGCATCCCACGTGCGGGGTTCGCTGCACTGATGCACGACTAGCAGCCCCCAAAGCCGAAATTTATTAAAAATGGGCGCCACCAGACTCGCTTTGACATCAAACCTCTGCATCTGAAGCTTGATGTGGGGCTGAAGGGCGAGGCGGTCGAGGTCACGAATTTTGCGGACATTGCCCCGACCGTAATACTGAATCCAATCGCTGCTGAGAAACCCCGCATAGGATTGCCCTTTCATGGGTGAAAAGTCTGGGTAGACGGTCTCTTCGACGACCGTGACTCCGTCGTTGCGGTGGAACTTGGCGATCGCCACCCGATCAACCCTTAACAGCGATTGCACCGAATCGACCGTCGTTTTGAGAATTTCATTAATATCGAGCGACTGGCGAATCTTGAGGGTGAGGTTGGCAACAAGCTGCGATCGCCGCTGTTGGCGTTGACGCTCATAGGCTGCTTGGCGCTGCTCAGTGAGATCTCGAAATAGCCAGCGAAAGCCGGTGACGTGTCCAGCGCGATCGCGCATGGCTCGAATCGCCAGCGCGGCATAAAACACAGACGTTTGGTGAGGCTGGAGTCGCAACTCACAGCGATGAATGCGATCGCCGGAGGCAGCCTGCCTTAATATGGCGTAAAAGGCTTGAGAATCAACTTGGGCAACCACAGCCCCCAGCGGCTTGCCCACCAGCGTCTCCCGCCTGTAATTGAGCAGTGCGATCGCCATCTGATTAGCATCTAGAATCGTGCCCTTCGTATCGGTCACCAGATACCCGTCTGGCGCAAGCTCAAATAAGTCTTGATATTGCTGTCGCTCAAACTCGATAGTTTGGTAAGCAGTTTCTAGCTCTTGATGTTGCTCGTGGAGTTCTTCTGAGAAAACATGAAGCTCTTCTAATGCGATCGCAAGCTGTTCGAGCGCATCGTCAAGTGATTCGGGGCTTTCCTGTTCTTTCATCTGCGACAACAGCTCTAGCTGTTGTTGAGCATGTTGAAATTTGCGAACAAATATATTAGCGTCTGCAACCATTGTTTTAACTACCTGCAAACAGGATTAAAATCTAAGATCTAACGCAAATGAAAGCGGTGAAATAAAAGCGGTGAAATAAAAATGGACGGACTGCTGATAGTCAACTGATGCGCGATTCTCACAACGAAACCTAACGCTACAGCAGTGGTAAATTTTTGCGGACTCTTCCCGAAGCTTGTCTAAAGGTTTGTATTAGTGCGATCCTCTCAATCGCGTAGTCTTGTCAGGACGAGATGCAATAAGGCGATCGCTCCCCACGGTTTCAGTCGCAATTCGTAACGCAGATCTGTAAAACAAAGCCTGAGAACATCCTAGCGTGTAAAACAGATTCTTCTAACGGTTTCCATATCCTAAACTGCCGTCGAGCGAATACTACCCTCACACTAGTTGCTACCCATGTGAGCCTCCGTAAACAAAGCAGCATTAACTTTAGTAGAGGCGGTGCAAATAATTTGTAGAATTTTAACAGGATGATGAGGGTTGTGAATGTACCAGACCGTACACAGACGTGTCCTCAATGAAGCGACTGCATCTTGTACTGCCAAAGAATTGGTTTCAAATCCTTACGCAGATATAGGGGATGAGCGGGCTGGCCTCGTTTGGTAAGTGATAAGTAATACGGAGTATTGAGTAGAGGTAATACAGCCTTGTCTCGCTGTGCCAATGTGCCATGATTTCCCCAGGCTGCAACCACCAAGGTTGCCTCTTGGCTTAGATTTGTAAGCCAGCGATCGTTTTCTACCCCAATCGGGTCATCTACCCATCGCAACCGCCGAGGGGTTGTCGAGCGGTACGCAAACACATTGGTGATACAAACGCCTCCATATCCCCAGTCTCGGGCAAATCCAATACATCGCCGCGCCGTGGGGTCGTTGTGACGTTCATCGGCAGTGGAAGGATTCAGCCCGACAAACATCACCCACGGCATGGTGTTATCCCAGATGCGCCAGAGAGCATAGCGATAGGTTTGGCAGGGTGACAAAACAATTGCAGAATCCATGAGAGATTTCTTCAAGAAGACTTTATCTTGTCCGAATTGGGAATCCAGTACACTTTGATTCTGGAACACCTATTGCCTATAAATTGTGCCCTAAACCAATGTGCACTTGACCAAAGCACAGACCGCTAAGTGGAAAATCCTATTTATTTGTAGGATGCAGTAGCGATGGCGTAACACATCAAAGCCTTGCGGGGTAGTGCATTACGGCTACGCCTAACAGCACTCTACAGCACTGTTTCTGGATGTCCATCTACTTCTCAATCATAGTTATCAATCCCAGCTATCAATCCCCAATCCCAGTTATCAATCATCAATCCCAGCTATCAATCCCAGCTATCAATCATCAATCCCAGCTATCAATCACAGCTATCAGTCACAGTTATCAATCCCAGCTATCAATCCCCAATCCCAGTTATCAATCCCAGCTATCAATCCCCAATCCCAGTTATCAATCCCCAATCCCAGCTATTAATCATCAATCCCAGCTATCAATCCCCAATCCCAGCTATCAATCATCAATCCCAGCTATCAATCCCAGTTATCGCAATTTAAGACCGCGTAGTAGGAGAAACCTATGATATCCTCCCTGCCTAACCCGCCCTTTCCAGATCAATGCGGGCTCGATGTTGTGATTGTAATTGATGAATCAGGGTCGGTTGATAACCTTGAAATAGAAAAAGTACGAGAGGCCGCCCGCCAATTTATCGATGCGCTTTCAGGGACACCATCGAAGATTGGGATTGTCATTTTCAATGTTGAGGCTACGGTCATTCTGGAGTTAACCAGTGTCCTCGACCCAGGCGGGGCAAACACGGTTAAAGCAGCCCTCAACTTTCCGCGCAAGGGCACCGGAACAAATTGGCAAGCGGCCTTTAATGCAGCACGAACCCTGCAAGGCGATCTGATTATTTTCACCACCGATGGCAATCCTGGAGGGTCTCAATCGATCATTGCGCCACTTCAGAATGGTGTCGCGGCAGCGAACCAGGTCAAGAGTGACGGTACGAGAATTATTGCAATCGGCATTGGGGATGATCTCAACATTGAGAATCTCAAGGCAATTTCAGGTCCGGTCGAAAATAACGACTTCTATCTCGCAAATTTCAATACATTAGCGAATCAACTGCGGGCGATCGCCCTAAGATTATGTGGTTCATCGATTACTGCAATCAAGACAGTAAGACAACCAGACGGTCGCCATGCTCCAGCCGCCGGTTGGCAGTTTGCCATTCACTTAGACGGGGCAGTCCCTCAATCACTCGTCACAACGCCTGCCGATGGCATTACCCGCGAGGATGGCGTCGTGAACTTTAGATGGCAGGCGCAAAATCTTCAGGGGAGTAGTCAGGCCACGGTGACTGAAACCCCACAGGATCAGTTTATCTTGACCGATGTTGTCGTCACCCAAACCGAAGGACATCCAATCCCGGTTGAACCAGTGCCGAATGGAGTGTCTCTCAGCGTCGCCGTCGACGATATCATCTCTAGCGAATTTCTCAACGAGAGAGTCGAAACCTATGCGATTGTTTTCTCGAAAAACCCCAATCGCAGCACTCCCCTTCGACGGTTAGAGGGAACGACCGTGGGCGGCGACATCTACGCGTTTGTGTTTCCGAGCGAGGGCATTAACCGAGTTGATTTTAGTTTTGGACGCGCGGATCATCGCCCCACTCAAATCGAACGGCATGCTCCCTTTGATCTCGAAGGTGGAGATGTGATCACGGCCAAACCACTCGACACCCGCCGAATCCGCAAAGGGCAGCATGACATTGATGCGAGGCTCCGCCTCACCGATGGCACCGAATCACGCCTAACTACGACCTTCACCATTGAGAACCATCCCCCCTTGCCATCTGACTACAAGCTAGTCTTTTCTAAACATCCCGATCGCAGCGCCCCCGTACTCGATCTCAATAACGCAACAGTAGAGGGAGCCATCTATGCGTTTTTGAAACCTGATATCGACCTCTACATCGAACAGGTCAAATATTGGCTGGATGCCCCCGATCGCACGGGACGAACCCACCAAGTTGAAAATGCAGTCCCCTATGACTTTGAAGGCGGCAGCGTGAAAACGGCGACCCCATTTGATACCCGACGCGTCGCCAATGGCACGCACACGATTACAACCGAGGTGTTATTGCGAGATGGTACACAGGTGGTGTTTGATACAAGGATTACCGTCATGAATGATTTGAGATAGCCTGAAATCAGGCGATTGAATTGCTTTCTGCCTCAAGCAATCTGTAGGGATTGATTAATTGAATGAATCGATAACGATTCATTTCTCACGATTCATTCCTATTAACCTGGCAATCAAAGATCTAGCATCAGCTGTAGGGTGCTGTTAGGCATCGCCGTAACTCACCAAAGCCTTTGCTATGTATAAACAAAGGTTGCCGGGTTAATAGTTAATTTTCTGCATTTAATCTTCTGCAAAGGTGGGTCGCTTGCCCGATACTTTCCAGTCTGGGTTTTCGCCGCCAATGATTAAGCGCTCGATGGTCACATAGTCTTTGCTAAATTGCTTGAACGCATTGATCAAAACATCCAGGGCGATCGCATCGGATGTGCCCAAGTCAAACCAGCATCGTGCCCAGGTGCCGCGATATTCAACCTCAGCCATATTGTGCATCAGCGCCATCATGCTGCTGTCTGCCGTGTCATCGTCATAGTCTAGGTAGCTGATGTCAAGCCCAGTGTCTTGAACCTGAAGATTCTCAGCATTAAACCCACCCAGCTTACCGATAAAAAACCAAGAATTCAAAATTTCATCCACATATTGCTGCTCCATTGACGAGGGAGCCGTACTAAACTCCAGCCAAATCCATAAATCAAAAAAGTCGCACTCTCGAAACTCGACATTCATAGCGGAGCGTTATTCATCGGGGGAACAGATATCAGCATACTTTAGGACGGGGATGATCAGGGAACGGGTGAATAATTCAGGTGATTCGGTGCTAGACGCCATTGAATAATGACGGGATGTTACACGCTAATCACCCATCATTCCTCGTCCCATCGGCTGGGGAGGATCTTCTAATGTATAAATTTGGGTTTCAGTGGCGATCGCCTCTTTGATGTGTTTCGGAGTTTGCAGCATCCCCAACAGAGTTTCACCATCCATCAGACGAAACTCTCCAGTCGTTTTATTGACCAACAGGCGATCGGTAGTATCTGGATCGGGGCGTGTCGAAAACTCGTGAGACGACGCCAAGATAAACCCCAGCGGTGATCCAAAACTCATCGCGTGACATAGATATGATTGAGCCTGTGCAAAGACCTGTCTCACCGTATTGACCAGGCGAGTATGCAGATGCATTTCTGCAGGTGCAGTCGGCCCCGCCTGGAGTGCCAAAAATCCATCAGGAGCCAACACTTTCTGAATCTGCTGATAGTGCTCTTTTGTAAATAATTGAAATGCAGGCCCCGACTCAATTGGATCGGTCAAGTCAGAAATAATCACATCCCAACGGGTTTGAGTCGTCTCAATAAAATCAAGCGCATCGCCAATCATCACCTCGACTCGCGGATCGTCGAGAGCCTGTTGGTGCATTTCGGGTAAATGCTGACGACACGCCTCTAAAACCTCTCCATCAATGTCTACCATCACGACCCGTTCGACCGTATGCCAACGCAGTACTTCGCGCACCGTCGCCCCCTCTCCCCCGCCGAGAACCAGCACGTTGCGAGGATGCCCATGAAAAATCATGGCAGGATGCACGAGCCCTTCATGGTAGAGAAACTCGTCTCCTGTGCAAGATTGCCACTTGCCATCTAGGACTAAGGCTTTGCCGTAGGCCCCCGTCTCCACCACATACATGTCTTGATAGGGCGTTTTACAGTGCGCCAAAATACGAGTGATGCCGTGGGCATAGAGGTCCCATGGCGTGATATATTCACTCAGCCAGAAATCTGCGCGAACGTCGGCTCCAGACATAATTTGACATGTAAGAATAAACGGCTTAAGTGCTTTATTTTCTTTGAACTCAACGCTCGAAGGTCTTGATGTGAATGGGCTGGTGAGTTTTTCGAGGCAGAATACATAACGAATGATGGCGTGCTTCTAGCTGATCGATGAAACAGTAGCAAGCTTGCTCTGGCTGGGTGTGCTCGCCGCAGGTAAACACATCAATGGCGGCATAGCCTTCTTCGGGCCAGGTGTGAATGGAGATATGAGACTCAGCGAGGAGCGCGACGGCCGTAATCCCGTGGGGTGCAAATTGATGAATCAAATCGCCAAGAAATGTTGAACAGGCGCATTCCGCCGATTCTCTCAGTAGCTCCCGAATCAATGCCGTATCGTTGAGCCGCGTAGCCGGACACCCATACAGCTCAAGAATACAGTGACGTCCAACGGGAGCAAGAGATCTATCCCCTAATTGGCCAGATGGTAAATGCAACACCCTACCTATCCCCTAATTGGCCAGACGGTCGCCTGAAAGCATGACTTTCCATCATACCGAATAGAACCGTGCCGTGGAAGAAGCTTTTTAAATTCTCAGGAATCTCTGACGTACTAGACCTGCCGAAGCGATCTTATGCGATCGCTCTCTAGAGAGAGGCAACGATATTAAATTCCTTGAATAATTAGGAATTAAAGGAGTTTCAGCATATAAGCTGCAAATTGATGATCGATAAATCGAGGGAGATTACGCAAATTTACCCTATCTTAAATTTTATTTAATTTGCAAGCATTAATAAAAACGGTAAAATAATATACAGACAGGATTAAAAATTTCCTTCTCGTTTTGAGAGCTATTTCAAATTAACGCTTCCAACATCTATCCAACCAACATTGTTCCCATGTTGTGTTTCGTTTCGGCTTCCCACAACGCATTTATTATTCAGGAGATATAACATGAGACTTTCCTATCGGGGCGTTCGCTATGACTCTGAGCCGCTGCCGGTCGATATGGCTGAAACTCAGCGCATCGGTCGCTATCGGGGACATGCATTCCGATTTGCCTACCCTCGCCATATTCCCATTCCTCAGCCGACCCTTGATCTGACCTATCGAGGGATCATGTGTCGGACGAGCGCCACGGGTGCGGTTCAAACGCGACAGCCCGTTGCAGCCCCTGTCAATGAAGTCGTTTCAACGAAGAACAAGGTGGCTAAGCCCAATCGACAAAATTTGTTGCGGGAGGTAGCGCGAGTTCATAGCCAAAATATTCAAAATCGCTTGCAGCATCGTCTAGAAGTCGCACGGCAACGGGGAGATGATACGCTCGTCGCCCAGCTTGAACGCGAAATGCAGCAAGTCGTGTAACGTCGTCTACGTCAAGCCCGATTTTCTCCGCTAACAATTTTCTCCGCTAAACAGAAGGGAAGGCTATAGGATGTAGCGTTCCCTTTTGTTTGACCTCTTTTGCGACCTCTTTTGCTTGCCGATCGCCCCTGACTTTACGCGGTGGATGTGAGGCGATTTGTGAAATAGTGACGATATAGATCGCAGCTTGGGATGACCTGATTCCCGTGGAACTTGACTAACCCCATACTTCGCAGTTGAAACGCTAGGATTTGTTCGAGTTCGACGGGCGCTGATGCCGTTGCAATCTCGGCAAAGGCGATCGCCAATGATGGATGCTGCTGCAAATTTTGCAAATGCCGATGGAGATGGTTGTTGTAGATTCCTGATTCGGTGGCTGACGTTTCTAGAAGCTGACCAATCGTTAAATCATCTTGCGCAAGATGGTAGAAAGCCTGCTGTGTTAGGTATGGATGTCCACCGAGTAAGTGCATGAGCGCAGAGATGTCAGCCGATGAAAGCGTTAGCCTGTAGCACTGAGCGAGTTCAAGGACTTGATCGGGGATGAATTCTGTCAGCTCAATTGCAAGACCCACATTAAACGGAGACTGGTTGATATCCAGCGGAATATAAACTTCGGTCGAATGAACAATAATCAATCTCAAATATTGCCAGAGCGGGTTGCCGCTATCTCCATAGGCTGCCTCTTCGTACCATGATCGCAGTAGCGAGAAAAAGTCATCGGCAATTTCTGGATGACGAAAGACCTCATCCACTTGATCAAGCGCAATCACCAATGGGCTTTGGATCTCAGGCAAGAGAAAATCTTCAAAATACGCAGTGCAGTTTCCCTTGCTGCCGAAGGTATCAGTCCAATACTCCTCAATGCGATGGGGTAAACGAAGTTTGTATGAAAGAGTCGTGCAAAACCACTTTAGAAACCGTTCTAAATCCGAAAAGATCGCTTTGTCAGCGCGCTGCAAACTCAGCGGTACGACAAATACTTCATCTGCATTAAAGTCAGCGTGATGCTGCTTGGCATGAGCCAAAATCCGAACCATCAGCGATGTCTTGCCCGTTTGACTGGGTGCTTTGATGCGAATGAGCGATCCGGGTCTAACGATTTCGTCATAGCATCGCTGTTCGTGGGGATGGCGTTTGATATAAAACTTTGAATCAATTGGCACCAGTCCTACCAAAGGCTCGATGGTGGATGGTATAGAGGTTTGAGACGCCCCAGACGATTGAGAATAAGGGGGCTTATGAGGTGAAGCAGGCGAGGAGGATGAACCGGATCGACTCTCAGCTTGCTGAACCAGAACCGCAACGAGATTGGTTTTGCTGACTTTTTCACCAAAGCTCGACGATAGAAGCTGCCATAGTTTGGGCCCTACATCATGCTTGATATATTCGGGGGCATAACCATTCTCATCCGCAATTTCATCATATTTCTGGCTGTTCCAAGCTCCCCGAAGAACAGACACCTCTATATTTTTGAGATGTCGCGCTGATTTAGAGAAAACGGCTGCATCGGCAACCTTGAGGGCGACTTCGAATGGAATGGGCTGTTCTTCGTAAATGTCTTGCATCGGTATGCTCTGAAGGGTGCTCTGGTCACAATCTATCAGCTTCAGCTCCGGTTCTGCTGAAAATATGGCTAGATAATTGTCGCTATACAACGGCAAAATACAGCGCTGGCTAACGCTATATTTGCAGCCATTGATCATGACCAATCACGGCGTAACGTAAACAAGCTTTCGAACAGGTTCCGTCGCCACCCTCGACTCAATCGCCTCTGCCTCCATTGCGCCGCGATTTGATTGATCATGTCAGCCATGGCATCTGTTGGATACACCAACTGGGCGATCGCCTCAATCGTCATATTGTTCTGCATGGCTACTGCTAAGATGCCAATCACCTCGTCAGCACGATATCCGATCAGATGAGCCCCTAGCAGTTCGCCGCTGCTAAGCAGAACGAGTTTGCAGAATCCCGTTGTGTCTCCGGAGCGTTGCGCCTTCGGAACGACCTTCATTGATTCTCGAAACACATGGATGTCGCGACCGTATCGAGTTTTAGCATCGGCTTCCGTCATCCCGACCCATGCTGCGGGTGGAGCCATCTCAATTACTTTGGGCACCCACTGATCGAGGATAGAGCGAGTCGGTAAGAATAGAGCATTTTTAACCGCAATTTCAGCTTCGTATTGGGTTACATTGGCAAACTCGTAATGACCGATGGCCTCACCGATGGCATAGATACGCGGGTTTTGGGTTTGCAGATGATGATTGACGCGGATGCCTTGGGGCTCATATTTGACGGTTGCGGCTGCTAAGTTGAGCGTCTCTAAACACGGCTGCCGCTCATCTAAAAATAGAACTTCATCGGCGGCGATCGCCTGATTGCCCACCTGCACCCACGTCTGACCGTCTAGCTCTCTGACCTGTATCACAGTAACCCCCGCCACCATCTGAATGCCGTCTGCTTCGAGATGAATCTGCATCCCCCACGCCAGGTCGTCATCGATATCCGGCAAAAGCTTGCGATCTTGGACAATTAGCGTCACTCGGACGCCTAGTCGAACGAGGCTTTGCGCCAGCATGATGGCATAGGAGGTAGAACCCACCAGCACTAGGTGACGATGAATCAGTCGAGTGATAGTTTCTGGATGAAGACAGTCATCAATCGTCAACGGGGAAAGGGTATCGATTCCGCTAACAGTAGGGATGATTAGCTGAGAACCGCCCGCTAACAGATATGCGCGCGATCGCAACTCTCGTCCGCCAACCTGGAATGCCACCGTTGGTCGTCGTCGAAATTCTCCTGCCCCCACAATCGTGTCAATCCCTGATGCGGTCAACATCGAGAGCGATGTCTGCCGAGATTGCACATGAGTCGTCAGCGTTGACCACGCCAGATCATCGGCCAGCCCTGTCTTCAAAATTTCGCCATGAGTTGCCCACAGAGACGGCTCATTTTGAGCCTCTAATGTCACAGAATACAACTGTCTAAATCGCTGCCCAAACTGTTGCAGTGCCCGACATACTGATCGCTGTGTGTCGAGGCTGCCGATTTGGGGCGGAGGAGGTTCGATAAGCGCTATGCGGGCGTGGAACTGACGTGCAAATCGAGCAGCGTGGCGTGCAGCAGCGCTACCTCCAATGATAACGAGGTCATAATCGACGGGCATAGCTAAGCGGTATGACAGAACATAAGCGGTGTGTGACATCGAATCAGACTGATCAGACTGACTTTAAGATGCTACGCAATCCATCAAGTAACCGATCGTGATCAGATTTTAGGCGAACAGCAACTCGAAAATGGCGATCGCCCAATTCTGCGAAACTCAGGCAATCGCGAATCAAAATCTGATGCTGCTTTAATAATGCCTGCTGTACGTCAAGAACGGAGGGCAAACACCGCACCAATAGAAAATTTACGACGCCTGGGTAGGGCATCAGCCCCGGCAAGTCTGATAGTCCTTGAAACAAGTGCGATCGCGCGGAGGGCAACCATGCCCAGGTTTGTTGCTGAAATTCTAAATCCGATACCATCGCGATGGCGGCTGCTTCGGCCAACACATTGACTGCCCACGGATCACGCCATTGCTGCCACCGATAGAGCCGGTCAGGATGGGCAACCGCATAGCCAATCCGCAGCCCTGGTACGCTATAAAATTTGGTGAGCGATCGCAGCACAACTAAATTGGGATACTCTTCGACCCAATCTACTACGCTCTGGGCGCGATCGGGGGGCAGAAAATCTATAAAGGCTTCATCAACGACCACCAGCGCAAAATGGTTGAGACACTGACGGATGGTTTGTGTCGAAACTAAGCGCCCAGTCGGATTATGCGGTGTATTGATGATTAACCCATAAGCGCGAGTGCCCTGATTGTGGGGAGCAAGCCACTGTTGAATCTCCAAGTCCCAATCTGAGTTGCAGTCGAGATTCAGTGAGAGGGGCAGCAGGTTGGCATTAAAGGCTCTGAGCGATCGCCCATAGTCGCCAAAGGCAGGCGCTATCACATAAACAGCATCCAACTCGGCCAGTTCTCGACTCGCCCAGGTCAGTAGTTCTGCGGCGCCATTTCCAGGCAAGATCCAGTCTGGAGAAAGCCCGTGCATTTGACCTAAACACTGGCGCAGCCTGCCATAGCTTGGGTCAGGATACCCCTTTAAGTCAGGTAAATGAGCCTGAATCGCGGCGATCGCCGACTGGGGAGGCCCAAGTGGATTGATGCTGGCAGAAAAATCCAAAATATCAACGGGGGAACAGCCTGATACGCAAGCTGCCCAGGCTAAATTTCCCCCGTGCTTAGGTCGATTTAACGACAAGACATATCCCTAACTGATTACTTCGTTGGGGCAACTTTGTCTTTGAATAGCTTTCCTGCAGAAAACGCAGGAACGACAGTAGCCGGAATCTGCATTGCTTCACCAGTCTTAGGATTACGACCCTCACGAGCTTTTCGCTCTCGGGGCTCAAACGAACCAAACCCAACTAGCGTCACCTTATCATTGGACGACACGGCATCCATGATCGTCTCTAATGCAGCCGACAAGACAGCGTCAGCTTGTTTCTTGGTCACACTAGCGCGCTCTGCAACTTTATCAACAAGTTCTCCTTTGTTCATCGGACTCTCCTCAAGGTTTTCAATCAGGATTTACGAGATGGTTTGATCCCAACGTTGATCAAACAGGTCATCCACAGCTAGAAGTTTGATGAAAATGTCTAGAACTCCCGCCGGAATTAATTTTCAATGCTCTATTCTAAAGTCTAGTTGGATGATATGGATCGTGAAAACCTTAATTTATGTGGATTTGGGGGACTTTTTAGAACTTTTTCAGCAATCTAGGGCTTTCCCAACCCGCACGTTCAAGCAAAATTTAACCCCAAACGGTTTACTTCCAGCTATTTAATGAGGAGCATTCCAGTTTTGTGCGTGTAGTGCGTTTTGCCTTGATTGACTGACAAAAACTAACAATACTGGCGGCTGTTTCGCAAATTGAGTTCCTTTTGTAGGTTGGGTAGAACGAAGTGAAACTCAACACCAGCAATAGTTGCGTTGGGTTCGCTAGCGCTAACCCAACCTACTAGCTGAGCGTAGCCGAAGCCCATGCCACAGCAGAATACGCCTTTCAAGAGTTTTGTCAGTCAACCAGGGGTCTGATACACTTAACTGGTTTTTGGGATGCTAGACAAAAATGTTGCTTTTTCAAAATCGAGCCAAGAAAAAATCTACTCAGAAAATTTGGTTTTCACACATTCTCAAAACCGGAGGAACAACGCTCGTTGAAATCTTAAAGAACGCTTTTCCGGTATCGAAAATCAGCACGACACATCTTGGCAGTCGACTCATTCTAAACCAATACTCGTTTCAGGAAATAAAGAGGTTTAGTCTGGTTTCAGGACATTACAGTTACAGCTTCTTGGAAAAATTCGCACCAGATGATGTTGCAAGTTTAATCTTTTTGAGAGAGCCCGTCGCCCGACTTTATTCCTCCTATTCTCATCAAAAAAGAGCTCATCCTAATTCTTTTCCTGAAGGGAGTAAATTTCTAGATTTTGTAGATGGGCAAATTAAAAATTTAGAGGATGGGTGTTTCTTTGAAGAAACCAATATTTACACTCAAAACTTGGCCTATGATTGGGGGAATCCTCCAACAGATTTTGGAGAACTTCGCAAACAATCCGATCGAAGATCAATTCAAAAACTTAGATTGTATAAAGCAAATCCTGAACTAAGAGACATTGCTAAGCGCAGAATTGATAACTATAGTTGCATCGGCATCACAGAGCGATATCAAGAATCACTTCAATTGCTATGCTACACACTCAATCTGTGTCCTCGCTTAATTGAAAGTTACACCAATCTGAATACTAATCCCAAACATACTTCTATTGAAAATGTTTTAACATCGGACGAGTTGAATTATATTTCTGAACTTAACAAGAATGATATTGAAGTGTATAACCACGCCTCTCAGGTATTTGAAAGTCGTTTCTCAAAGATGGTTTTAGACCTTCAAAACCATTATGGAAAGGATGGAGAAACTAGCATTCAAGAATTATTGAGTCGTCGATATAATCGTCTCTATAAGAAATCACATTTCCCTCAAAGAATATGTGATTATACATTTGATCAGCCATTAGCGGGCAAAGGGTGGCAAACTCGTGAAGGTCCCGATACGGCAGGACAATACTTTCGTTGGACGGGTCCTGCCACAACGTCCACATTAGAACTTCCCCTTTATAAAGACAGAAATCTGCATATCAAAATCCACATTATCAATGCAGTGGATGTCGAGGTTATTGAAAATATTAAGCTGTTCGTCCACGATCACGAAATTCCTTATCTACCTATTACGTTTCCTGCAAACAAATTATTCAGGCTTCTCTACGCCGAAATCCCCAAAGATGCGTTAGCTGATACCCGCAATCCCTTCGTGACTCTCACGCTACAGCTTCCTTGGACAGCATCGTTGCGATCTATAAACCCTGACATACCAGACGATCGCCCGGTTGGAGTCGCAGTGCAGCGCGTTGACATCTGGAGCTAACGACTATCTTCGTTGCCCTATGTTGTTATAACAACCGTATCCAGATTGACTGCATTTGCTTAAAAAAGCCCCTAAAGTCAACCCAACTGTGAGATTCGCAATTCACTGAATTTAATACTCACCAACCGTTGTACTATTTGCGGGGTTGACCTATGACTACAAAGACTTGGGGAGCGGAGCCCTACTGGGGATTAGACTATGAGTTTGATCCTCAGTGGATGTTAACCCCTGCACAGAAAGACCTCCAGACAAAGCTCATTAATCTCTGTGCGACGACGCTTCGCCCCAATGCGATCGCCTCAGACAAGAATCTAATTTATCCTCGCGAAAACTTCAAAGCGCTTGCATCATTAGGACTACTCGGTCTGCTGGTTCCCAAAGAGTGGGGCGGGCTTGGCGAAAATCACACCTGCGCGGCAATGGTGGTAGAAACGATTGCCCGATATGGCTGCCCGAGTACAGCGATGTGCTTCACCATGCATCTCGGAGCCGTCGCCGCAGCACTTTTCCGAGCACACCACAATCCTGAGCTGCAAACCCTCCTCCAACGGCTCGACTCAGATGTGTTAATCGGTACCCTATCCTATTCTGATCCTGAAACCGGATCGCATTTTTGGTATCCCGTATCGTCTAAGGCTGAGCGAGTTGCCGATGGCTGGAAAGTCTTCAAAAAAGCCTCATGGACGACATCTGCCGGATTTGCCGACTGGTACATCGTGCAGACTTCAAGCCCTGATTTTGATGGAGATTATTCTGATCTGTCTTGCTTCCTCATTTATGGAGATGAAGTCAAGGCAGAACCCAGCAAATGGGATGCACTCGGGATGCGGGGCAACCAGTCTGGAACATTGCTCGTCGATGGCGTTACAGTTCCTGCTCACCGGATGGTTGGCCCCAAAGGAGACGGGACGTCGTCCAACGATGAAATTGTCGATCCCTTCTTTTTGCTGTGTTCGTCATCGTGCTGGAACGGCATTTCTATGGGGGCGATCGACCTCGCCAAGCGTCACGTGACTCGCAAAAAGCACGTCGATGTCGGTATGCGCGTAGCAGATTATCCCACTATTCAGGACTATTTTGGTGAAGCCGTCATCGATACGAATGCGTGCCGAAACTTTGTGTTTTCAATGGCAAAGCTGATGGATCAAGAGACCAACAATTGTGACTGGTCGGTTCACGACGACTTGACTGCGCTTCCTCGTGCCACTCATCTGCACTGGTATTGGCAAATCAAGTTTGCAGCCGCTAAAAATGTCGCCCATGTCTGTGACAAAATGCTGCATGCGTGCGGTGGCAGCGGCTTTAAGAAAGACATGGAAATTGAACGATATTTGCGTGACGGCAAAGCAGGGTGGGTGATGGGACCCACCAACGAGGTGCTGCGCCAGTTTGTGGGCAAGATGTCGCTACTTGGTGTAGAAGTCTTGGACTATTGGAATCAGGTGGTTAATGAGCGCGTGCTACACAACGAAATCAAAAAGCTTGATGCCGATGCGAAGCGCAAACTTGCAGAACAGCTTTTAGCAGAAGCCGCTGCAGTTGAGGCTGAGCAAGCCGAAGCGGCATTGGTGGGAGGACGGGTTTAGAGTCCTACAACTCGTTGAGGCATCACAGACGAGAGAGTCCAAACCTTGCAAATACAGCAGTTATTGCTTGAGTAAGCCACAATTTGGTAGCCTAAGCGAGTCTTGCAAAATCAGGAAATCGCTGCTCATGCCTGCCCCTCTATCTATTGATTTACGGCAACGAATTATCGCTGCGT
>JBNPEB010000051.1:0-79136 GCA_051117335.1 Elainellaceae cyanobacterium | reverse complement strand
AACTTTTTTGCCAAGCTCAAGCAGTATCGGGCAATTGCTACTCGCTATGATAAGACCGAGTGCAACTTCCTCAGTGCCATCTACCTTGCTGCTTCAGTCATCTGGCTTAACTGATGACACGCCCTAGTGTATTTTTATACTCAGATTGTATAGCCGTACGCTCTCACGTTAGAACGTTGAACGTGTGGCGAGCCCATAGGGCTATAAAAGAATACACCCGGAATAAGTATCGGCGTCAAAATGTTTAATAAATCTGAAATTAGGCACTATGTCGAACTGTATCGAATCATCCTGACTCAGCATCATATTGCCATTTTAGAGTGTGATCTTGATGCCATCTACACATTAATCGTGCTGACGTTTCAACTCGATGATTTGTATGATTTAGACGATACTTTACCCACTCATCTTGAATTAGCACCCATCAAAACCGCGATGGTGTCACAGATTCCCAATTCTCATGCAATTGGGATAAAATCTATCGAATCTTTGTTTCAAGCTATGCATGAGGAGACAGTCTCTGATTTAAGTCAATCGCTTGATCACTATTTATCGGTTTGTCGGAAGAGTATCGGAGCACAGTTAATTTCAGGATATTTAGCAAGCAAAGAAAACATTGTCCCAGACATTTGGTTTTCGCCATTCATCGCTCAGATTAATAATGACATGGGTGACATTATTAGGCTTGCGAATGATTATCTTGATATGACCGTCGATCAGAGTCGAGTTGACGAAGAAAAAACTCAGCTTAAGTCCGCACAGTTTTTTCGCTCTAAGCTAGAGTTTAAATATTATTTGTATTGCAGGCTTATTGTTCACAAATTTCATTATCATACACATCTAATTCGGTTTGAATATTTGAATTTATCGGCATCAAGCCATCATTATTTGAAAGCGATTCACTGTGCTGAATCGGTGCTTGATTTAGCAATCAAGGCATATATTTTTGATAAAAAATCGGGGCGATCGCAGAAATAGGTCGCTTCTGATAAATATTGGCGGGCTTACTCGGTGATCAAGTCTTCAAAATTAGGATGGAGACGCTCAGCCCTGATTGACTGACAAAAGACTCTGCATTGGGCGAGGAAACTACGGGATTTCGGGCAATGTAGGGGGCAGGTTACCTGACCCTTTGAATGGTCTGGGTGCTGGTAAGTTTTGTCAGTCAATCAGCGTTTGCTGACCTATACGACTAGACTAGACGCGCCACCTTTCCGAAAACCATCCTTCATTCTTTGGTCTACGAGAATTTATTTTCTGAGTTCTTGCCGATTGTGTGGCATATGATGTAACTCCACCAGGTAGTTCAAGGCGATTATTACTTGAAAGAATTGCGGCACAGCATTGGAACAATTGCCTCGCATCTGTCATCAGTATCAGGTAGGTGTCCGGTGGGAGACGTTGTGATGCGAGTCTGGAATACCATAGACAAAATGCGCCGGAAGCTATATCGGATTTGGTATCGGGTTGTGCAAACCAATACTGTACTGGCTCAGATGAGCTATGCGGACGACCCACAGGTGCGGGCGATCGCCCAAGTCATTCGCGCTTCACTCAAACCGCAACTTAACGCCGCTGAGCAAGAGTGGGTCAGCCGCATCGAAGTAGCAAGAAATCAACTGCTCAAATCAGACGATACGCTAGTTACTGGAAGCTGGGAAGGGCAACACGCTGGACATGAGCCTATATCATCAGTCTGCCGTATCAGCAGCAAAAAAGTAAACTGGAGCATTTTTCTCTTAAAAATCATCCAACACTTTCATCCTGATATATGCATTGAATTAGGCACATGCTTAGGGATTTCAGCTGCCTACCAAGCTGCGGGATTAGCAATTAATGGGAGAGGGCGAATCATAACCTTAGAAGGGTCAAATGCACGAGCATCTCTGGCCCAGCAAAATTTGCACACCCTCGGTCTTCACAATGCCGAAGTCGTTCCTGGCAGTTTCGATGAGACATTGCCGCAGATTCTCCGAAACTATGGGGAAATTGATTATGTATT
Source organism: Elainellaceae cyanobacterium (assembly GCA_051117335.1). GTDB lineage: Bacteria > Cyanobacteriota > Cyanobacteriia > CAZCXK01 > CAZCXK01 > DBGGTD01. The sequence continues at coordinate 77,134 of JBNPEB010000051.1, read as the reverse complement.
CTTGGATGCCGATCATTCAGAATTAGCTACAGTAACACACGTCGAACGTGTTTTACCCCGACTGTCCAATCCATCACTTCTGATTGTGGATGATATTTCGTGGTCAACTGGAATGAGAAACGCTTGGAATATTATCAGCAACCATGAACGTGTGCGAATATCGGTGGATTTGTTTGCCCTTGGGCTCTGCGTAATTGATACGCCAAGGCAAACGCAACATGCCTATCAAGTTGCACTCTGGTGAGTGGGTTTTCTGATCATCTGATCAGAGGATGTTTGGAAGGCGTCTATAACCGCTAGCCCCTTTTTGATGAACCAACTCAACGGCAAGATCCAAGGCCGCTTTGAAGCTAGTTGCATCGGCAATCCCTCGTCCGGCAATATCAAACGCAGTGCCGTGATCGGGAGACGTGCGAATGAACGGCAACCCAATCGTCGTATTGACAGCTCGGTCGAATGCCATCAGCTTGACCGGAATTAACCCTTGGTCGTGATACAGCGCCAGATACGCATCATGAGTAGCAGACGGGGCTATCCCATACCATGCTTGCCCCGGACGCACCCATAGTGTATCGGGAGGGATGGGGCCGTCAAGATGAATAGCAGGATGGCGATCGCCCATTGCCTGTATCCATTGGCTTAACCAGTCCCGCTCTTCCGTTCCTAATTGTCCCTGCTCACCGCTGTGGGGATTGAGTCCGGCGATCGCAATGCGAGGCTGTTGGATGCCGAAGTCGTATTGTAGAGATTCAACCAGCAGGTCAAGCTTGAGGGTTAATAAATCGGGCGAAAGCGCGTCTGCGACCTGGCGTAGTGGAATATGAGTGGTTGCCAGCAAGGTTCTCAGTTGCCAATCAGTATGAGGCGATCGCGCGACAAACAGCATCCCAAATCGCTCGACTCCTGCTTTTTCGGCTAGCAGTTCTGTTTGTCCGGGATAATGGTGTCCGGCTGCTTTCCAGGCTGATTTGGCAATCGGAGCGGTGACGATGGCGTGAAATTCTCCGGCTAAGGTTTGGGCGATCGCGGTGTCTAAAAATCGAAAGCTAGCCTCACCGCTCGCCGCATTACCCGTGCCTAATTTGATCGCATCACTTAAAGAAGCAGGCAGCGCAATCTCATGCAGGTCAAGGATTTCAGGGTGAGCTAGTTCAGACGAAATGGATAGTGACAAATCGCGCGATTTCATCAGATGCTCAAATGTTTGGTTGAGCATGCGCCGATTCCCAAAAAGAGTCATCTCACAATTTGCGGGGGGCTTTAGAGAACCCAGTGCTTTCAAGACTACCTCGGCACCAATCCCTGCAGGATCTCCCAGGGCGATCGCAATTTTGGGACAGACCGCAGATTGAGTAGGCATGGCTGTTACAAAGATTAACCGTTGGGATTAAGCTTACCTAAAATTTACGGTTTTGTGAGGGAAGCCTAAAGATTGCAGGGCTTAGATGATTCTTCAATCAACATCAATGCTTAGGAAACTTAGGAAACACGTCAAACGATTTCTTCCCAAACTGACTCAAAACATTCACGTCACCACTCAACACGGGACGTGGATTGGATTGGGTCTGATTATGGTGTTGGCGATCTACGGTCAGTGAAGCGTTCGCAGGAATCGATATTGGGTCAGTCATACCTTTGACGTTTTAGAAGAGATTTATCGGGTTGAATCGGGGTTATTTGATGCTCAGGCAAAGCTGCAACATGTGACTCAAACCCAACAGACGGTGACGCTGCTGGAATATGAGCAAGACCTCAAAGCTATTAAAGACGAAGTAGAGGCGCTCAAAGCTATGACGGCGGATGACCCTATTCAACAACAAAATCTTCAAGACTTAGACAACTCGTTAAAAACCGAATTTCAACGTATCAGTGCTAGTCAGAGGGAGGCATACGACGCAAGCGATTCTTTATTCCAAACCAGCATTCTGTGGCAACAGATTTCGAGGATTCGGCAACACGAGAAGACCTTGCTAGACGAGCGGCGCGCCAGAGTCGATCGCTCTGGATTCGTTGCCACTGGCATCGTCTGTTTAGGCATGGCGATCGCAGGATATATGTCTTGGCTGACCCATCGAGAACAGCGACATCAAGAACAGATCAGAGCCGATTTAACTAAACGGCTCTACGGCTGAGGAAGTACTGAAGGCTGCAAATATTGCGTTGCTTCGAGCCAAATCTGAGGGGCGAGATCAAACCGTCATCGCCCATCCGTCAAACATGCTATAACCGTACGCTCTTGCGTTAGGACGTTGAACGTGTGGTGAGCCTCCGCGACGCGGGGGCTCACCACACAAACCTAAGCCCGTAGGGCTATAAACCCTGCGTAAGCCCTTTAGTAAATCTATTCTGACGACAGTCTCACGGCAGCCTTAAATTTGCGAATCAATTTACAAATCAACGGTCGCTGCATTGTGGGGATGTCCCGAAAAATATTAAAGTATGTTGTGCTGGTTTAATCTTGCACGACTAGTTTTCAGAATCCATTGGAGGAAATACGATTACATGGCTGGCGAAATTTTTAATGCGGCGATTCTGTCTTTCTCACTCATTCTCGTTGGGCTTGCCATTGGCTTTTTAATGCTCCGAATTCAAGGTGGCGAGGAGTAGTGTACTCGGCTCGCATCTAGCTCATGTATGGTGCCGCTTTGTAACCGCATGTCTCTGCTACGCAAACTAGTGCACCATTACGAGCTCATCTCAATCTGCAGCAAGGTTTGCAAACGGCGCTTCACACATGCGACTGCTTCATTGGATGTGAGGCTAAGATGTGAGACTAATTTGAGACTAATTTAAGGCTTTTGGTTGACGACAGAAATACTTCTCCTCTGCTGATTACCTGCGAAATGTAGGCTGTAAGACTGTCTAATTATGATGATTTTCTAGAGAATCGAGGAACTTAAATCACAATTTGCGGGTCTTTCTGAGCCGTATACGGGTGTATCCAAATTTTCCAAGACCTGACTTCCGATAGCCTTCCGAAATTTATCCAATCGTATCCGGGCTGCTGCTACCACAAGCCGTATTTAGGCAATAGGCTAAACCGCCACGCATATCTTCTAGCATCACTTTAAGATGATTGAGTGCGCTTGACGAGATCATTCTAACCATTAGGCGAGCTATGCGCTTCGATATCAAGCTGGGCAACGGCTATGCCAATGTCCCTAGACCTCCAATCGGAGAAATTGTTGCACAGATCAATGCCCGGACTCAGCGGTCAGGACAAACCAGAGTGGTTTTAGGAAGCACTCCTCTACTTTCGATCATCGTGTTTGCGATCGCTCCAATTTGGGTGGCAGGCATCACCCTAATTGCTGGGTTGGCAACCTGGTGGCTCATGGAGCGCGATCGCCAGCAGCATCAAGTCACCACCCTTAACTACAGTCTCGATACCGATATGAAGACTCGCTTTGCAGCCATACAGCGAGCCTGCCGCATCTTGGCAACTTCAGAAAAGATCTGGCTAGAAGAAACCCGGCAGATGGTTCAAGATCGACACAAAAATGCGGGTGCCAGCCACTCTGTTAACTTTGATGCCTCCCCTGTAAAGGTTCTTTCCTCAGCCGCGCCTCTGATTGCAACCAATCTAACTATTTGGAGCATCCACATTGGGGATGTCGCCCTGTTCTTCTTTCCTGACTATATTCTCCTGTGGCGACGCAAACTCTATACAGCCATTTCCTATAGCGCGCTAACCATTCGATTTGAGCGGGAACGAATTAATCTGCGAGGCTCTGTTCCAAAAGATGCGAGCTTGACCGGGCATACCTGGCAACATTTGCACAATGATGGGTCCCCTGATGCTCGATCAAACGCCAATCCTAAGCTGGTTCAGGTTGAATATGGCTTGCTCACCCTCTTGGCAAGCATCGGCATCAGCATGAAACTGCATGTGTCGAACGTACTCGTTGCTGAACAGTTTGCCGAGTTGTTTCAGAGCGTACAAGAATGGCTCTCTCCCCGCGCTGCCGACGACCCAATTTCGTCAACTTATGGCACCCCTGGTTCCCAGTCGATGCAACGCCTCAAGCCTGCGCATGAGGTGCTAGGGATTCAGCCTGATGCGACGCTGTCTGAAATTCGAGCGGCCTATCATGGTCTGGCTCGCATGAATCATCCCGATAAGGTCGTTGGTCTGGCTCCAGAATTTCGCGTTCTTGCTGAACGCCGCATGAAGATGATTACGGCGGCTTATAAAGCCTTGAGCGAGCAGGCACGAGTGCGCGGGTAGCGCTTGTCTATCCTGTCATTTGCACAATCCGAATGCTTTCCCACGCAGGCATCTGACCGTTTCGCCGCGCTTCGACCAAGACAAAAAAGGCATAGAGGTTGAGCGTCTCGTCGCGATTTTGGAGGCACTCTCGCTGAATGGTTTCATCCCGCTGCGTCCAGAATCTCATGAAATGGCGGTGTTGCCGTCTGTGGGCAACGCTACCGTAGCGATCGCCCAGTCGTTCCCAGAGAATGGTAATGAGCAGCAAATACGCTCGAACGTCTGTCAAGTCTCGATCTTGATTGTGCTGGCGGTTGAGGAGGCGATCGCGCTTGGGTAGGGCATTGCGAGCCTGGATGATGGCACGATTCAGCGCTCGAATATCATCTGTCGTCCGATGCTGTCCTAAGCTGCGAATCAGGGCAAAGGCGCGCGTCAGCTTCGGGTCTGCAATTTGCTTGAGTGCACTGCTGAGATCTAGATTCGCATCGAGTGTTAGGCGGACTGGATGCGTATCGTTTAGCGTCAATGATGTAACGGCGGGAGAAACTAGATTTTCAGCCACGAGGCGATCGCGCTCTAAGGCGTCTCGCACTTTCTGGAGTAACTCATCGTGCCACTGCTGCCACTGATCTGAATGAAGGCCCTGCAAACGAATCCGATTGCGAGTAAAACACCAATATCCAGCGGATTGATCAGAACCGGAGCGATCATAACCGGGATACTGAACGGCCTCATCATCCGTCGGCAGTCGATACTGGACCCCTAATGACGCACGACGCTGAGTCAGCCAGTGGCAAAAGTCTTGGGCATCCTCTGCACGAACTCCCACAATCGGTGCCGAGGCTGCTGCAGGCGTAAACCGAAACAGCGTCCAGTGGTCGGGGCGATAGTAGCGCCCCAAGCGCTGCTGATCGTCTAGAAATAGCTGATATTCAGCATGGGTGATATAGTCTGAGTCAATGTAAACATCTGCCGCAATAGAACGCAGGGTATTGAGTCGCCCAGACAGCTTGACCTCGGCTGCTAGCTTAAATAAGGAGCGATCGCTCGATTTGAGCTGATCTTCAATCAGCCTTCGCAATGAGGTTTTGATCTGCTCATCAACCTTTGCCTCTTCTTGAATGCACCCGTAGGCAAGCGTCAGCGTGGTGATCGCAGACTCTTCAGACCCATTACGGGCAACATCCAGCGCGGCTTGCACAATCGACGTTGCATCACGAACCTGAACGGCATACAGGCGAATGGTTTCAGTCCACCACGAGTTATCAATTTGTTCGACGAGCAGATGCTCTTGCTGCTGGACATTCACCTGCACCGACGCCAAATATTCTTGAAAACTCAAGTGAGCAAACTCATAGATACCTTCTTCCTTCTGGATCAGCAATCCGCTGTCGAGTTCTATATCCTTTAGAAACTCAACTGGTGATAAATCGTCACCAACGGTTGCCTTTAGGTCTTTGCCGATTAGCGTCTTGCCCATCTCTACGTCAAATTCGCGGGTGTTGCGTTCCATTAGCTTTAACGCCAACGCTTGCAACACCGATCGCTTCTGAGCAATGGTCAACGACAGCGGAAGTCGTTTGGCAGTTTGGCGTTTACCTAACAACACATCACAGATTTCTGCATAGAGCTCGACTCGATGCCCTGGCAGCGCCCCGCGAAACCGATGCACCGTCGCAATCATGGTGAGCAACAGTGGGTTAAACGCCATTGCCGATAGCGGAGGATTGGTTTCAACCCGTTCAATCAGGTCATTCGCTTTTGAAAGCGCCTCTCGGCTTAGGCGGCGGCGATCGCGAGCACGCTGCACCGGGCGACTAATCAACTCAGTCTGCACGTACCAGTTCCGAATAAACTGCTGCATCTGCTCTAGCGTAAAAGGTTGCGTCTCTAGCGCAATCCCTTCTTCGGTGAGAGACGCATTGCGATATCCAGCCGGACGAGAGGTCAGAATAAAGCAACTGGCTGGATAGTTCCGCATTTGCAGATCAACCCAGGCGCTGATCTGCTGGCGCTGAGTTTCATTGGCAACCTCATCCAAACCATCCAGCATCACCAGACATTTTCCCTGGGTGAGTCGGGTTTCAAACCAGCGCTGCTTGGGATTGAGTTGACGAATTGCAGGCTGCTGTTTGATGAGCGCAGCCAGACTAGGGCGATCGCGCGCGATCGCCTCTCGCACATCTCGCAACGAAAGCAAAATTGGAACCAACCGAGGAGCCTGACGATGCTGGCGACGCTGGGCGTTTTTGGCATACGTCAACGCCAGGTGAACGAGAAGAGTTGTTTTCCCAGAGCCGGGAGGACCAATGACGGCAATTCGTCGATATGACTGATGATCTGAACTACGTGCCAAAAAGTCCCAAATGGTCGATTGATGAGCCGTGCGCGTCGGCTGAATCATCGCCGACGATGCCTGCTCTGCTACCTGAGTTGCGACGCCAAGCGGTACAAAAATTTTATCGAGTGCTAACGTCGGACCTTGCAGCGTCAATCCTTGAGGTCGATAGCCCTGACAAGCGGTAATAAGAGACTGATAATATCGGCTTTGAAAGCGAGCAGTGACACTCCACCAACCGATTTCAATTCGGCTGATTAGCCAGTCAGTGATGGGCTGCTTAAACGCATCTAAAACACCGTCTAGAATCGCTTTGAGAAAATCTGAGAAAATCGCGGCCAGCGTTCCCAAGCAGACAAAGAAAATAGCAAGTGCTAAGCCATTGCCATTGTCATTACCCACATAGTTAATCAAATTAATGGCTGCCAGGATAAAGAATATCCCCGACAAGCTATATCGACGCAGAAAATCTGCTACATTTTCCGGATTCATCCTAGACACACCTGTCTATCGCTGAGAATAGCAACTAGCCACCTGGATATTGACACACTCAAAATGTTGGATCCCTCATTTCTGTCACTCCAACTCTATTATTCTCCGTGTTATCAGAAAACTTCAGCCATTGTTTATATCGGTATGTGCTTGGCTTAAGCACGGTGAAGTCTTTCAACGACCAGCGTTTAATCCTTAAGACAGCCGTAAGACCTCCAGTTTTTCTTTAATCAGTCCCTTACACTGGGAGCAATCATCTATAGCAATTCCAAAGGGGTTGTGAGCGGTGGGGCAGGCACCCGCCCCACCGCTCACACACAATTCACAAGCGATTTAGAATCGCTACATGTGGATTAAGGTGTAGATGATTGACACGCAAACCACCTCTAGCTTGAAACTTAGAGTTTCCAACACGACAGGTTATAGAGGAGAACAAAGTTGCTAACCCGTAAGGAGATAGTCATATGGCTGCCGTGAAAGTAGGTATCAATGGATTTGGTCGCATCGGGCGGCTTGTATTTCGTGCAGGAATTGACAATCCTAATATTGAATTTGTTGGCATTAATGACTTAGTTCCCCCCGAAAATCTGGCATATTTGCTGAAATACGATTCAACCCACGGACGCTTTAAGGGAACGGTTGAAGCTCAAGACGACGGCATTGTCGTCAATGGAAACCTTATTCCCTGCTTTTCGATTAAGAATCCGGCAGAATTACCGTGGAGCAAGTATTCAGTCGATTATGTCGTTGAATCGACAGGGTTATTCACCACCTATGACGGCGCATCAAATCACGTGAAGGCCGGTGCAAAGCGGGTTGTGATTTCAGCACCCACCAAAGACCCCGATCAGGTCAAGACCCTGTTAATGGGAGTCAACCATTCTGCGTTTGATCCATCAACCGATGTAGTCGTCTCAAATGCAAGCTGTACAACTAATTGCTTAGCGCCGATCGCCAAAGTAATCAATGACACCTTTGGCCTAGCAGAAGGGTTGATGACAACGGTTCACGCAACGACTGCAACCCAGCCTACGGTTGACGGCCCTAGCAAAAAAGATATGCGAGGCGGGCGAGGAGCCGGACAAAACATCATTCCAGCCTCAACAGGAGCCGCCAAAGCCGTCACGCTGGTTTTACCAGAACTCAAGGGAAAGCTTACCGGCATGGCGTTTCGAGTGCCAACCCCCAATGTTTCAGTTGTCGATCTGACCTTTAGAACTGAGCAGGCGACCCGCTATCAGGATATTTGCGATGCCATGAAAACGGCTGCAACGGGTGATTTAGCCGGAATTCTAGGCTATACAGACGAACCCGTTGCCTCAACCGACTTTAATGGAGATTCGCATTCCAGCATTTTTGATGCCGGAGCCGGAATTGAACTCAATTCCAATTTCTTTAAAGTCGTGTCTTGGTATGACAATGAGTGGGGATATTCGTGCCGAGTGATTGATTTGATGCTGTCTATGGCCGCCAAAGATGGAATTGCGTCGTAGCCGATCGCCCCTTAATTTCCTCTAATCATCTCAGCAACTCGTTGAGCCGTTGCGGGAGCTAAAAGCACGCCATTGCGGTAATGCCCGGTGGCGAGAATCACGTTGGTATATCCCGCCAGCGGTTCGATTACGGGTGCAGATTGATTCCACGGGCGGGGGCGCAATCCCGACCACGTTTCTAGGATGGTGGCATTTTCTAATGCAGGGCACAGGGCGATCGCCCCTCGCCAAACTGCTTCAAGCTGATGAGGGTCAGCAACGACGAATCCAGCATCATCTGGGAATTCGACCGTTGCGCCGACCCAATAGTGATTGACTTCGGAATAGTGTCTGAGCGGCACAATATGGATATCATTGCCCGACATCACCGGATGAAAGTCGTCATGTCCGATGGGGGAATCGAGTCTGACGCGCATCGCTTGCCCTAACACAGGGCGAAGATCGAGGGGCGTGTAAGCCGTTTGAGAAAGCTGAGCAGATCCCAACCCGGCTGCGACGATCACCCAGTCAGCGTCAATCGATTCAATCGACTGGAGGGAGGCAGTATCTTGGCTTGAATTAGGATCGGGGAGGTTCCGCCCCGTCGACGGGTTGCGTATCGGCGCAGAATATTCTGGATTCACAATCTGATCCGAATTCACAGTCTGGACAGCATGACACGTCTTTAAGCCATCTGAGGGGGCGATCGCCTCAAACCCTATCACCTCTGCATCAAACCGCACGGTCGCACCGTTGTGCTGGGCAGCCGTGATAAGTCTGTGCGTGAGCGCGGTGGGATCAATCTGGAGATCATCGGGTGAATAAATAGCTCCGGCAATGGCGCGATCGCCCAACGCATCACCCATCTGCGGACAGCGATCGCGCAGTTTTACCGTCTCCCAAATGTGCAGGTTCCATCCTTGCGATCGCCGCAAATCGACGAGTCGTTTCCACTTTGAGAGATCATCATCAGCAAATTGAATCAACACAATGCCATCGCGATTAACCGGAATTGTCTGTCCGGTTGTGGCTTCTAGCTCAGGAATCAAGGTTTGATAGCGGCGAATACTGGCATCTCGAAGTCTCCAGGCTCGCCCTTTCGTTTTCTGGCTAATAGCACCCATGAGTACTCCCAACGCCGCACCCGTTGAGGCTTGAGCAGGAGGTTGGCGATCGAGCACCATCACGCTTAGTCCATCCATTTGGCTGAGCTCATAGGCGATCGCGGCTCCAATAATGCCACATCCGATTACAACAACCTGACTCATCGCACCGCTCCTGATGTCCCTTTCGCCATTCTGTCACGCTCATCTAACAATCTCCCTCGCCTGACACCAATTCTTCAAAGTAAGGCTACACATGAATAGGCCAGAACTCTTGCAAGGCTGGTGGCCGTCAATCCAAAATCGCAAATCCAAAATCGAGAATTGGTATGACACGATTGATCTGACCTAGATCTGGCTCTGTTCCAGCCCTAATCTGGCTCTAATCGGGCCTAGATCGGGCCTAGATCGGGCCTAGATCGGGCCAAATCATGCCAAATGGCGGCAAATCCCACTCTCCAGTTACGGTTCACCCCAATCTCAAACAATCCATCCCTTCTTAAACTGAGAAGGAGAACGGGCTTTGTATACAGAAGATATTGAGTGCGTCTGCATGGCTAATTGCGATAGGCCGGCGGTGTCAGCGTGAAACCGCCCAAGGGATTGTTCGGTAACCCCCCCTTCATTAGAGAGAGCTAGGTCAGCAGTATATAAGATGGAGACCCCCTTTATGTTTAGACCCGGGGGAAAAGTGCAGACCCTTAAACCTGGTTAATGAAGCATTTTAATCTGTAGTAGACCGGAGCATCAGTATGGCAAAAGTTGTAGGAATTGACTTAGGTACAACAAACTCGTGCGTGGCAGTCATGGAAGGTGGAAAGCCGACCGTCATTGCTAATGCAGAGGGTTTCCGCACGACTCCCTCGGTTGTAGCCTTTGCAAAAAATGGCGATCGCCTCGTCGGGCAGATCGCAAAGCGTCAAGCCGTCATGAACCCCCAAAATACCTTCTATTCAGTGAAGCGGTTCATTGGACGCAAGTTTGAAGAAGTGACCCACGAGGCAACAGAAGTTTCCTACAAAGTGGTCAACGTCAATGGCAACGTTAAGCTTGACTGCCCTCAAGCAGGTAAGCAGTTTGCACCCGAAGAAATTTCTGCTCAAGTTCTTCGAAAGCTTGTCGAAGATGCCAGTAAATATCTGGGTGAGCAGGTAACTCAAACCGTCATTACGGTTCCTGCCTACTTCAACGACTCCCAGCGTCAAGCGACAAAAGACGCAGGCAAGATTGCGGGTGTTGAAGTTCTGCGCATTATCAACGAACCAACCGCCGCATCCCTAGCATACGGGCTCGACAAGAAGAGCAACGAAACTGTACTCGTCTTTGACTTGGGTGGTGGAACGTTTGACGTATCGATTCTAGAGGTCGGAGACGGCGTGTTCGAGGTGCTAGCTACGTCTGGAGACACCCATCTAGGGGGCGACGACTTCGACAAAAAGATTGTAGACTACTTGGCAGCCGAGTTCCAGAAGGCCGAGGGCATTGAGCTTCGTAAAGATAAGCAAGCATTGCAACGTCTCACCGAAGCTGCGGAAAAAGCTAAGATTGAGCTTTCCAGCGTTACGCAAGCCGAGGTCAATCTGCCCTTCATTACTGCAACTCAAGATGGTCCGAAGCATCTTGATATGACGCTGACTCGTGCCAAGTTTGAAGAATTAGTGGCTGATTTGATTGATCGGTGCCGGATTCCTGTTGAGAATGCGCTGCGCGATGCCAAGCTCGACAAGGGAGCGATCGATGAGGTCGTGATGGTCGGGGGTTCTACTCGAATTCCTGCGGTGCAAGAGCTTGTTAAGCGAGTGTTAGACAAGTCTCCAAATCAATCGGTTAATCCTGATGAAGTGGTCGCTGTCGGTGCTGCAATTCAAGCAGGCGTCTTAGCAGGAGAGGTCAAAGACATTCTGCTGCTCGATGTCACTCCGCTGTCTCTCGGTGTCGAAACCTTGGGAGGAGTAATGACCAAGATTATTCCCCGCAACACCACCATCCCAACGAAGAAGTCTGAGGTCTTCTCGACTGCAGCTGACGGCCAAACCAACGTGGAAATTCACGTGCTGCAAGGTGAGCGGGAAATGTCGAATGACAATAAGAGTCTCGGAACGTTCCGCTTAGATGGAATTCCACCTGCACCCCGAGGTGTGCCCCAAATTGAAGTGACCTTTGACATCGATGCCAACGGTATTCTCAACGTGAGAGCAGCCGATAAAGGTACCGGGAAGGAGCAGTCCATCAGCATTACCGGCGCTTCGACGCTACCTCAAACCGAAGTTGAGCGGATGGTGAATGAAGCTGAAGCCAATGCGGCGGCTGACCAAGAACGTCGCGAGAAGATTGATCTGAGAAATCAGGCTGATTCTCTTGCATACCAAACCGAGAAGCAGCTTAGTGAACTCGGGGATAAAGTCCCTGCTGATGATAAGGCGAAGATCGAAGGTCTTATCAAGGATCTGCGTGAGGCTGTCAACACTGAAAACTATGACAAAATCAAGAGCCTCACAACCGAGCTTCAACAAGCTTTCTACAGCGTCAGCAGTAATCTCTATCAGCAGCAAGGCGCACCTACAGGCGCAGGCGGTGCAGGCGCAGGTGCTCCCGATTCAGGCGCTCCCGATGAAGGTGCAAGTTCATCCTCGGGGGGTGATGATGATGTCATCGATGCCGAATTCTCTGAGACAGACAATAAATAGGGCGGATAGACATCTGACGGTTTTTTGATTATTTTCTCCTGAATCAAGGATTGGGCGATCGCCCAATCCTTTTTTTTGCATCTTTATATAGCAATGTGCGCGTCAATTACAGAAACAGTGGTGTGGGGCGCAGAGCGGGGGCTCACCACACGTTCAGCGTCCTAACGCGAGAGCTATAATTTGGATGGAATGCAGAATGCGATCGCCATGACTGAAACCGAGATCATTATTCAAACCCTGCAAAAACATCTTCCAGAATTGCGATCGACTCATAACGTTAAAACATTAGGGTTGTTTGGTTCCTACAGTCGTGGAGAGCAAACCTCTGAGAGTGATGTAGATATTCTCATCGAGTTTGGAAAAGCACCGAGTCTTCTCAAATTCATTGACTTAGAAAATCAGCTCAGTGAATTGTTAGGTGAAAAGGTAGACTTAGTAATGAAAACCGCACTGAAACCTCGAATTGGCGATCGCATTCTCAAAGAAGTTGTGTATTTATGACTAAGCGCGATGTTGGAGATTATTTCCAAGACATAGTGCAGGCAGTTAATGCGATTGAAGAATTTGTTAGTGGGATGAATTTTGAGCAGTTTTCTCAAGATCGCAAAACTATGTTTGCAGTCACAAGAGCGATTGAAATTATTGGGGAAGCGACAAAACAAATCCCATCAGATTTCAAACAGCAATTCTCAGATGTCCCTTGGAAGAATATGGCAGGGATGAGAGATAAATTAATTCATCAATATTTTGGTGTTGATACTGAAGTTCAAGCAGTTGCTATGCTTTCAATCGCGTTTCCTCCGGGTCATACGCCGCATGGGACAACACCGTCGCTGTAACAGTCTGCCCGTCTGAGCAACGAATCGTGAATTGACATCCAGGGTCCGCAAATCGCGCATCGACCCACGCCAAGCCGATTCCCCGACCTAATGTTGGACTGCGTCGAGAACTCGTCACCCGCCCAATGAGACGTTCTTCATGAAACGTTGCGACGCCATCCTCTGGAATAGGCGCATCGACAGGCAACTCATAGGGCACGAGTTTGTTTTCAATGCCCCGCTCCTTGAAGTTTTGCAGAAATGCTTTGCCGACAAAATCATCCTTGCCATCTTTAATGGCAAAGCCTGCGCCTGCTTCATACGGATTAGTCAGCGCATCCGTATCCACTCCCGGAATCAAGTGACCTTTTTCTAGCCGTAGAATTCGCTGCGTTTCCACGCCAAACGGCTTTAGTTCAAAGGGTTTGCCCTGTTCTAGCAGATAGTTCCACAAGGATTCTCCATATTCGGCAGGAAAATGAAGCTCATAGCCGAGTTCTCCGGTAAACCCGACACGAAACATCAGAGCAGGAATGCCCGCAATCATCGCGTTGCGGCAGTGCATATAGGGAAACGCATCATTCGCCAGGTCAATATCCACGAGCGGTTGCAGATACTCCCGCGACGATTGACCCGTCACGTTGACTGCCGCATAGACCGCACTGAGATTCTTAACGCGCACATCAAAATTTTCGACCGTCAGCCACCACTGGATCAAGGCATTAATCGCATCCTGATTTCCGGTCGTCGTTGAGAGATAATAGATGCCCGATTCAAGGTGAGACAACGTGCCATCTTCAAACAAAATGCCGTCTTCGCCGACCATAATCGAGTATCGAGTCCGACCCACGGCAAGCTTGGTGTATTTCCCAGGCAGCAAAAATTCTAGAAATTGCAGCGCATCGGGGCCGCTAATTTCGATTTTGCCGAGGGTGCTAATGTCGATGATGCCGAGTTTTTGGCGCACATGCATCGCTTCGTCTTGCGGATTCCGATAGGAGTGAGGTCGTTTCCAGCGTCCGGCATTGAGAAACGTTGCGCCAGCATCAAGGTGACAATGATGCATCGGAGTCCGCTGGATCGGTTGCAGATGGGGCGATCGCCCTGCCAAGATGCCAAACGACACTGGCGAAAAGGGAGGGCGCATTGTCGTGGGCACCGCTTCTGCTTCGGGCACCCCTGTATCGTAGGCGGCAAGACGGGCGATCGCCTCGTAACATAACTTGCCCTGACAGGGGCCCATCCCCATGCTGGTGTAGCGCTTCAGCGTTTCTACCGCGTCAAACCCTTCTGCAACCGAGCAGCGAACCTCATCGCGGGTGACATCCATGCATTTACAGATGAAGTGGTGATTGCCTCCTGCTTCAATGTCGGCAGGCAATGCAGGAATGCAGTCGTCATAATCTCGAATCGATTCAGGATGGGGCTTGCCCAGCGCCGCCGCTTGACCTGCCTCTAACCCGTCTTGATACAGGCGCGCAAACGCAGCAGAGCCATTCACCTCTCCGGCTGCATAGATGCCCTCAGGCAAGTCTGTGACGCGCAAGATTTGACGTTCTCGATCCCATGAGGGGCGCTGTCGCCCCGCAGAGAGCAGATTGAGCTGGGGCTTATAGCCCACTGCCATGACGACTAAATCACAGCTAAAGCTTCGCCAAACTCGCTGCGCGTTGAGGTCGCCAATCTCAATCATCTCAACCGATTTCAAACCGTGGGCAGCATAAATCGTCTGATTGTGATAAATCGGAATCCCAAGCTGGCGCACCTGCTGTTCAAAGTATCCGGGTTGTCCGGCGGGGCGAGCCTCTATGATTGCCTGCACATACGTTCCCGCGCCGTGTAGCAGTAGCGCCGTGTGATAGCCCCCGTCGTGGCAGGTTACCACCACCGCATTGGTACCCGGAGTCACCGCATGACAGGCAATCAGTCGCTCTACACCGCGAGCCGTCATGATTCCGGGTTTATCGTTATTTTCAAACACGAGATGGCGATCGCTCGCACCAGGAGCCAATACGACGGAATCGGCACGAATTTTGAATAAATCGGTGCTGCTTTGAGCCGCGACATAGCGATCGCCATACACGCCGAAGACGCTGGTATTGGAGAGAATTTCGAGACGGCGATGATTCTGTAGCGATTGGATTAATCGGGCGATCGCCTCTCGTTCAGTCAATCCATTCAGCGATTCGTTAATGCAATCCCGGACGGGAGCAATTGAATGAACCGATTTGCCCCCCAACTGCGGATGATCGTCGATTAGTAATACCTGTTTGCCCGTATCTAGAGCCGCATGTGTAGCAGCAAGCCCAGCCACACCCGCCCCAACCACACACACATCAGGAAATCGATATCGCTTTTCGTAGCGTCGCTTAACGTCGTGCCCAGTGCAATCAACCCTGCCTAGCCCTGCCGCCCGCCGAATGATTGGCTCGACGAGTGTCCACAGTCCTCTAGGCTTGTGGAACATTTTGTAGTAAAAAATGTTGGGCAATAGCGGCACAACAACATCGTTGATGGCCATCACGTCAAACTCGACCGACGGAAACACATTTTGCGTCGTGACCGTCATGCCCTCACGAACCTGGGTGCGATCGCCCAGCACGTTAGGCTCATAGTCTACGGTAAATAGCGTTTCCGGTCCTTGCCCATGCCCGTCATAAACGCCACGAGGACGATGAAATTTAAAGCTTCGCGAAAAGATATCAACACCTGCGGCCAATAGCGCCGATGTGATGGTGTCTGTTTCGTCTGCTTGAATCGAGCGACCGTCGAAGGTAAATGTGACCGATTTTCCTCGACTCGGGAGGGTGAGATAAGCATGTTTTAAAATTCGGTGTGCCATTCGGTTGTTATAACAAGCCCCGCATCCTCATTCAGCAATATAAGACACAAGTTATTGCTTAAACCAGCGGCTCTGATGATGATTCGTCGTAGTATCTCGCTCAACAACAAACCAACTTTGGCAGCCTGACCGGTGATACCACCATTCCCTCTGCGTTCCTTTTCGGTTGTCTCGCAAATACACATAGTCAGACCATTGAGAAAACTCGGCAGTAGATGAGGGGCGATCGCGCAACTCACCTCGATACATAAATTCACTCACTGATCGCTTGCCACAATTTGGACAGGTTAGCTGAAAACTCATAGATTCCCAATCTGTCTGATCTACCTAAAAAGGGTGGGTAGCCCCACCCCAGACAAAACAGTGCTGTAGGGTGCGGTTAGGCGTAGCCGCAACGCACCACCCCACAAGGTTTCGATGCGTTGCGCTATCGCTCTAGCGAAGCCATGCCCAAAGGGCTATACACATCCTACAAATAAATAGGGCTTTCCACTTATTGGTCAAAATAGCGCAGCCTATGAGTCTCAGACCTTAAACCTTGACCGGAGACGGTTCTTTCTCAAATGTTTTGAGAATACGTTCGGCAATTTGAGAGGCTGTCAGCCCGACAGTCGCCTTAGACTGATCGGGTTTGGCGTGATCCACAAGCTGGTCAGGAACCCCAATCCGAGTAATCGGAACCAGGATATTGGCATCGAGAAGCGCCTCAGCAACCGCAGAGCCAAACCCTCCCATCGCACAGCCTTCTTCTAAGGTGACCACGCGACCAATCCTCTCAGCCAGAGGCAAAATTAGCTCGACATCGAGCGGCTTCACAAACCGAGCATTAATGACGGTTGCCTCAATCCCGTGTTCACTGAGAATTTCTGCCGCCTGCATAGTGGTGTAAACCATCGAGCCATAGCCAATCAGCAAGGTGTCGTCGCCATTTCTCAGGATTTCGCCTTTACCGATGGGGAGAGGCTCCCAACCTTCTTCCATAAGAGGGACGCCATATCCGCTACCGCGCGGATATCGCATCGCAATGGGGCTATCGGTATGATTAATCCCGGTGACGACCATGCGCTGAAGCTCGGCTTCATCTTTGGGCGCCATCACGACCATATTGGGGATGCAGCGTAGGTAAGCGATATCATACATACCTTGATGAGTAGGGCCGTCATTCCCAACGATGCCTGCCCGGTCGAGGCAGAAGAACACCGGAAGATTTTGAATGCATACGTCGTGAATAATTTGGTCGTAAGCCCGCTGCAAAAACGTGGAATAAATGGCTGCAACGGGTCGCATGCCCTCACAGGCAAGACCTGCCGCAAGAGTGACCGCATGTTGCTCAGCGATGCCGACATCAATATATTGCTTAGGCAATTTGGCTTGGAGTTTGTCTAGGCCGGTTCCGGTTGCCATGGCAGCCGTGATGCCGATAATTTTGGGATTATTCTCCGCCAACTTAACCAACGTGTGAGCGAAGACTTTGGAATAACCTGGAGGCTTGGGTTTGCTGGCTGGAGCAGCTTTGCCCGTGGTTAGGTTAAACGGGCTTTGGGCGTGATATCCAACCTGATCGTTTTCGGCGATCGCATAGCCCTTACCTTTCACCGTGGCAACATGAATGAGCACTGGCCCAGCATGCTTGTGCCCTTCCTTAAAGGTTGAAATCAGGTCTTCAAGATTATGACCATCGACGGGGCCCATGTAGGTAAAGCCGAGTTCTTCAAACACCGCCCCCACTTTCGGAATTGCCAGCCGCTTCATGCCTTCTTTGAGCCGATGAAACTCGGGAGATAGCGAATCTCCAACGAAGGGGAGGTGTCTAAACTGCTCCTCTAAATTGTCTGTCAAAAACTGCATGGGAGGGCTCAGCCGCATCTTGTTGAGATACCGCGAAATCGCGCCCACATTTGGAGAGATGGACATGTCATTGTCGTTGAGAACCACCATGAGATTGGTGTTTGGCAAATGCCCTGCATGGTTGATGGCCTCTAGTGCCATCCCCCCGGTGAGGGCGCCATCACCAATCACGGCAACGACCTTATTGGTTTCGCCTCTCATATCCCGGGCGATCGCCATTCCTAGAGCAGCCGAGATACTGGTCGAGGCATGACCTGCTCCAAAATGGTCAAACTGGTTCTCGCAGCGCTTTAGATAGCCTGCAACACCATCTTTCTGGCGCAGCGTATGAAAATTTTTGTATCGTCCGGTGATGAGCTTGTGGGGATATGCCTGGTGACCAACATCCCAAATAACTTTGTCATGGTCTAAGTCGAGAGTCTGATATAGTGCTAGGGTCAATTCCACCACGCCCAAGCCAGGACCAAGATGACCACCTGTAGCAGCGACTGTCTCCAGGTGCTTTTCCCGAATTTGACGAGCAATCTGTTTCAATTGATGAATCGACAGTCCATGAAGCTGGTTGGGATGGGTCAATTCACTCAGGTGCATAGGGATATACCTTTTCAAATCACAAATTTAGGGGACTTTCTAGTGACCTTTTTCACTCTAACTCCGATCGAAGAAAGTGATTAGGTCGACTGTACTGAGGTATTGGATAGGCTTGTTGCAAATAGTCTCAATCTACAAAACGCAGAAGTCTGAATTATTAACCCTCCTAATAAACCTCGAGCATGTGCCCGGCTGTTTATTGGGATCGGGATTAGCCCTCATAGATGAGATTTAATCGGTGAGATCTATATGAAGCATTCCAATGTTTCAGTATTCTCACGATTGGGTTCATGAGATCGCGCTACTGAGAAAAAACTTTACCGTTATTCGTTCACCTCTGGTTTTTATTGGGGAGAAATTAGTTTCTCAACTTACGCTCTGCCTCAGAGGGTGATTTACAGTGATACCGTTCATATTTTGGGTCTATTTATGTCCGTTAATTAAGGATCAGCATAAACGTACTTAGTAAAGGATTTATGTCTTCCAAATAGTCTTGAAATTTACAATACGTCTTAGATATTCCTACGAGAGAATGCTGCGTATTTCTGCTGAACGAATTTAGAAACGTTTACGAGAGTGAAATATCCGGGTCGCTTCTGGGAAAGCTCATAAAAGATTTAGCATTCAGAATCTTGGCATCAAGTTGACGAACGCTGAACATACCCCGTAGCCTTGAATTAACTTGAATTTATTAAGTTAGGCATATGATTCCAGTTCAGAGAGTCCGTCCTCATCGCTGAATTTATGTCTATCTAAGAATTCAGCATGGTGCTTAGGCTGGGACATTGGGCGATCGCCATTATTATCGCCATTATTGTAGAATCTAGCGTTCCAGCTTCATATTCCCTGACAACGACTTAATTCCGCTTAACTCTGTTACGTCATTTTGTTACGTTCTCACACTCACATCAGGAATCGGTCTATGACAGAAGCACAACGTCCGTCCACGTCTCCCTCGACGCCAGGAGTGCCACCACCACCACCACCCAGACGTTCAGGTACTAGTGTCCCGCCTGGTGCAACTCAGCATACCCCTCAACAGACCATGGCAAATGGACCCGAGACGACCGTAAATCCAAATGTGAATAGCAACAATCCCAATGCAGCCAATCGGACTGCGCCGTCTGGGAATCGTCCTCCTATACCAGTCCCTCCTCCTCCTCCGTCTGGTCATCGCCCTGCCGCACCGCCCCCCATGAGAACGCCGGTGTCTAGGGGAAGATTGAGTCCAGGGTCTCCCACGCTGGCGCAACTTGTCAAAGAAGCATTTGACAAGGGCTTTTCTGATCTTCATTTAGGTGTGGGTGAGGTTCCTAGATTTCGCGATCGCGGTGAAATCTTGACTACAGAATATCCTCTGATCGATGAGCAGACCTTCTTTAGCTGGATAGCAGAAGTGTTAAGCGATGCAGAGATCCAGCGATTCAAAGACCACCTTGATTTTGACGGCGCAGCTGACTATGAGTTTGCGCGGGTCAGGATCAATATTTTCAACTCTCTGCTAGGACCAGGAATGGTTCTGCGTCTCATCCCTAAGAAGATTTTGACCATCGAGCAGCTTAATTTGCCAATGGTCTTCAAGGACGTATGCCATTATCATAAAGGGCTCATTCTAGTCACTGGCCCCACCGGATCGGGTAAGTCAACCACGATGGCTGCCATGATTGACTACATGAACAAAGAAATGCCCCGCCATGTCATTACCATCGAAGATCCGATCGAATTTGTTCATCAAAGTCGTAAAGCGTTGATTAAACAACGTGAAGTCGGTATCCATACATTGGAATTTGATAATGCCCTGAAAGCGGCTCTCCGCGAAGATCCTGATGTAATCCTGGTCGGTGAAATGCGGGATAAGGAAACCGTGAATACCGCGCTCAAAGCAGCACAAACAGGGCACCTGGTAATGGGAACCTTGCACACAAACAGCGCTGTGAAAACCGTAGAGCGGATCTTAAATCTTTACGAACCAGACCAACAAGCCCCGATGCGAGTCTCGTTAGCCGAATCACTGGTTGCGGTCATCGCTCAAGGTCTATGCCGAACAACCGATGGCAAACGGGCTGCGTTCCACGACATCATGATTAACACAGATGCTATCAAAGACTACATCATGAAGGGAGATTTAGATGCCGTCGAAGAACTCATTCCCAAATGTACATTTGATGGCATGTGCACAATGAACCAATCGATTTATAAGCTGTATGAAGCGGGTCGAATCACAGAAGAAACGGCGTTAGAAATGTCGCCCAAGCCAAACGAAATGGCTCAGATTCTTCGAGGTCGTGTGTAGCTGTGAGGTCTAATTCACCTCTTCCCCCTCCTTTATTTAAAGGCATTGCCTTATTTACACCAGGAGGGGATTTGGCATATTGCATTGATCCTCATAAGCAAAACCGTTGGCATCTCCAGCTCTGCGCAATCCTGCAAGATATGCTCGGACTGCCAGAGCCTCCCCATTTTTTAGTCCCCTTCTACACTGCGACGGTCGATCGCTGGCTTGATCCACAAACTCGCCAGCTGCGGACTTTTTCAGAAGCGTGTCCTGCTGTAGTGCGATATCAAGCATTGCTTAATACGCTCTTTGGGCTGGAACATTCAGTTTGGGACATGACTCCTCCCCCCAAGGGCATGGGAGATTTGGGGTTGCTGATAGCCTATCGCAACCAATTTCCTCAACTTTGGGAAGACCATGATTTAGTGGTCCGTCTAGACGCTAGAGAGTCGCAGAATGCAGATACAGGCTCGAATTCAACGGTGTCGTGGTCGCCTTCTAGCACGAGGCAAGAATCGCGCGGATATGTATTTCGGCTTTTTGTGTCAGGTCACAGCGTCGTCACCGAGAGAATTTTGCAAAATCTCCATCAGCTTTTAGAAACCTCGCTCCAACAGCCCTATACGCTGAAAGTCATCGATACGCATAAACATCCTGACCAAGCAGAAGCCCATCAAATTACAGCGACCCCAACGCTCGTCAAGGTATGGCCTCACCCGTCTCGACGTATCGTAGGGGATCTAGACAATATCGTAAAACTCTTGCAGGTATTAGTCTCAGACGCAACGGGATAGTTTCCCGAAATTAGCGCCCGAAATTAACGGTAGTACTTGGTGCTAAAAAAAACCCCCGCAGGTTGCGGGGGTTTTTTGATTGACTTAATTATTCAAACCGTCAACCGTATCGCGATGCCGTTGAGGCAATCAGGAAGGCCGCATAGGTAAGGATATACCCCACTGTAAAGTGAGCCAATCCAACCAGGCGAGCTTGGACAATCGATAGAGCAACGGGCTTATCCTTCCAGCGAACCAAGTTGGCTAGAGGAGTCCGCTCATGTGCCCAAACGACTGTTTCGATCAGCTCTTGCCAATAACCTCTCCAAGAGATCAAGAACATGAATCCTGTAGCCCAAACAAGGTGTCCGAATAGGAACATCCATGCCCAAACAGCTAGGTTATTCATTCCGTAGGGGTTATACCCGTTAATCAACTGGGAGGAATTGAGCCATAGATAGTCGCGCAGCCAGCCCATTAGATAGGTCGACGACTCGTTAAACTGTGCGACATTGCCTTGCCAGACAGCTAAGTGCTTCCAGTGCCAGTAGAAGGTAATCCACCCGATGGTGTTTAACATCCAGAACATGGCGAGATAGAAGGCATCCCATGCGGAAATATCACAGGTGCCACCTCGTCCTGGACCATCGCAGGGGAAGGTATAGCCAAAGTCTTTCTTGTCAGGCATTAGCTTCGAACCGCGGGCATCTAGCGCACCTTTCACCAAAATGAGTGTTGTGGTGTGCAGACCCAAGGCGATCGCATGGTGAACTAGGAAATCACCAGGACCAATGGTTAAGAACAAGGAATTGGTCCCGCTATTGATCGCATCTAGCCAGCCAGGTAGCCAAACATTACCGTGATTTGGCCATGCGGTCGTCGCAATACTATCAGGATTCGACAAGAGGACATCAAATCCGTAGAGCGCCTTTCCGTGAGATGCCTGAATCCACTGAGCAAAGACAGGTTCGATTAGAATTTGCTTCTCAGGAGTAGCAAACGCCTGCATCACGTCATTGTGGACGTAAAGACCTAGCGTATGGAAACCGAGGAACAACGAGACCCAGCTCAAGTGAGAAATGATGGCTTCCTTGTGCTGCAGCACGCGATCCAGCACATTATTTTTGTTGGCTGCCGGATCATAGTCGCGAACTAGGAAGATCGCGCCGTGGGCAAACGCACCCACCATGATGAAACCAGCAATGTACTGGTGATGCGTGTAAAGGGCTGCCTGAGTCGTGTAGTCTCGTGCCATAAACGCATATGGCGGCAGCGAATACATATGCTGAGCGACTAAAGAGGTGACAACACCCAGCGATGCCAGCGCTAATGCTAGCTGGAAATGCAGGGAGTTATTTAATGTGTCATACAGCCCCTCATGTCCTCGACCTAAAGCACCGCCAAACGGAGTGCCTTCTGGTGGCCGATGAGCCTTCAAGATCTCCCGGATGCTGTGACCAATACCGAAGTTTGTCCGGTACATGTGCCCCGCAACGATGAAGATCACGGCGATCGCCAAGTGGTGATGAGCAATATCAGTCAACCACAGAGACTCAGTTTGAGGATGAAAACCACCTAAGAAGGTCAAGATTGCAGTTCCTGCGCCCTGAGACGTGCTGAAAATATGCTCAGCCATATCTGGATTCTCTGCATACACTCCCCAGTTCCCGGTAAAGAATGGCATCAAACCGGCTGGATGAGGGGGGGTGGTTAAGAAATTATCCCAACCCACATGCTGCCCGCGAGACTCAGGAATTGCTACGTGCACCAAGTGGCCTGTCCAAGCGAGAGAGCTAACGCCAAACAGACCAGCCAGGTGGTGGTTGAGGCGAGACTCAGCGTTCTTAAACCAGGACAAGCTCGGGCGGAACTTGGGCTGGAGGTGCAACCAACCTGCAAACAGGAAGATGGCAGCCAGCAGCAAGAGGAAAACCGCGCCGCTATAGAGCTCATTGTTGGTGCGCATCCCGATGGTGTACCACCAGTGGTAGACACCCGAATATGCGATGTTAACTGGATTGGATGCTCCTGCCTGCGTAAACGCATCAACGGCAGGTTGGCCAAAGTGCGGGTCCCAAATTGCGTGTGCAATGGGACGGACATTAAGAGGATCTTTAATCCACTGTTCAAAGTTACCTTGCCAGGCGACGTGGAACAGGTGCCCAGACGTCCACAGGAAAATAACAGCCAGATGACCAAAATGGGAGGCAAAAATCTTTTGATAAAGATTTTCCTCAGTCATGCCATCGTGACTTTCAAAATCGTGGGCTGTGGCAATCCCGTACCAGATCCGACGTGTTGTCGGATCCTGAGCCAGATCCTGGCTAAATTTTGGGAATTTAGTTGCCATAAGTCTTAGCGAGTCCTACTCGTGCTCATCCTACTGTAATGATTCGGGCGAGGAAGAATGCCCAAGTGGTAACGATTCCTCCGAGAAGATAGTGAGCTACCCCAACAGCACGACCCTGAATAATGCTCAGAGCACGAGGCTGAATTGCAGGAGCAACTCTCAGTTTATTGTGAGCCCAAACAATCGATTCAATGAGTTCTTGCCAGTAGCCACGACCACTGAATAAGAACATCAAGCTAAATGCCCAGACAAAGTGTGCCCCAAGGAACAGCAAGCCATACGCAGACAGAGCTGAACCGTAGGAACCAATGACCTGAACCGCTTGTGCCCACAAGAAGTCACGCAACCAACCGTTAATCGTGATTGCACTTTGGGCAAAATTGCCACCCGTAATGTGAGCGACTGAGCCATCTGGAGAAACGGTTCCCCATACATCCGACTGCATCTTCCAACTGAAGTGGAAAATCACAATCGACAAGGAGTTATACATCCAGAACAAGCCCAAGAATACGTGATCCCAACCCGATACTTGGCAGGTGCCACCACGACCCGGACCATCACAGGGGAATCGGAAACCCAGCTCACTCTTATCAGGAATTAAGCGCGAATTCCGAGCGTACAATACACCCTTCAGCAGAATCAGCACTGTGACATGGATTGTGAATGCGTGGATATGATGCACCATGAAATCTGCCGTGCCTAGAGCAATTGGCATCATGGCGACCTTTCCACCCACAGCCATGACATCACCACCAAACGCGTAGCTAACTGGAGCTAGAGCATTTGGAGCTGTGCTGCCGGGGGCAAGGGTGTGCAAGTTTTGTACCCACTGAGCAAACACAGGCTGGAGCTGAATCGCCGTATCCGAGAACATGTCTTGAGGACGACCCAACGCCCGCATCGTGTCGTTGTGGATATATAAGCCGAAGCTGTGGAAGCCTAAGAAAATGCAAACCCAGTTTAAGTGAGAAATAATTGCATCCCGATGGCGAATCACCCGGTCAAGAACGTTATTCACATTCTTAGCGGGATCATAGTCACGCACCATGAAAATGGCTCCGTGTGCTCCGGCCCCCACAACCAGAAATCCTCCGATCCACATGTGGTGGGTAAACAGAGAAAGCTGAGTGGGATAATCCGTTGCGATGTACGGATACGGAGGCATCGCGTACATGTGATGAGCGACGATGATGGTGAGAGAACCCAATAGAGCCAGATTGACAGCCAACTGAGCATGCCAGGAGGTCGTCAGAATCTCATAAAGCCCTTTATGACCTTCACCACCAATAATTAGAGGATCTTTGTGAGCCTCTAGAATTTCCTTCATGCTGTGACCGATGCCCCAGTTTGTGCGGTACATGTGACCCGCAATGATAAACAGGACTGCGATCGCCAAATGGTGATGAGCCGTATCTGACAGCCACAGACCACCCGTTACAGGGTTGAGTCCCCCCTTAAAAGTGAGGAAGTCTGAATAGGCTGCCCAATTCAGGGTAAAGAAAGGAGTCAATCCTTTCGCAAAACTAGGATATAGCTCTGCCATCAGGCTAGAGTCGAGGATAAATTCATGGGGTAGCGGAATATCTCCGGGAGCCACCCCTGCATCCAGCAATTTATTAATGGGAAGGGACACATGAATTTGGTGACCCGCCCAACCCAAAGACCCTAGACCTAACAAACCAGCTAAGTGATGGTTCATCATGGATTCCACGTTCTGGAACCATTCAAGTTTTGGAGCCTTTTTGTGGTAGTGGAACCAGCCAGCAAACAGCATCAGTGCTGCCATCACAAGCCCACCAATTGCCGTGCAGTAAAGCTGGAATTCATTTGTGATTCCGGAGGCTCTCCACAGTTGGAAGAATCCAGAGGTAATCTGAATTCCTTGGAAGCCGCCACCGACATCTGCATTCAAAATTTCTTGTCCAACGATTGGCCAGACAACCTGAGCACTAGGCTTAATGCCTGTGGGGTTAGTCAGCCAAGCTTCATAATTTGAAAAACGAGCGCCATGAAAGTACATACCGCTCAACCAGACAAACACAACGGCTAAGTGCCCGAAGTGAGCGCTGAAGATTTTTCGGGATATATCTTCTAGGTCACTGGTATGACTATCAAAATCGTGAGCGTCAGCGTGTAGGTTCCAAATCCAGGTTGTCGTCTTTGGACCTTTTGCAAGGGAGCGCTCGAAATGACCAGGTTTTGCCCACTTTTCAAATGAAGTAGGAACCGGATCAGTATCAACGACCACTCTTGCTTTCGCTTCTCGCTCCCGTGGGGTAGTTGTCATTAGAGACTCTCCTCTCTCTAGACAAGGAACGAAGTTAACCTTCATCCCCAGGATTTCACTTTCTTACTGAATCAGGATCATTCGATCGCCTCTTCTAAATACTTAACAAGCGGTCAATTTCAGATTCTTAGAGCTCTGCTTAGCAAACCTAAACTAAGCCTTGTAATCTTCGGTTAACGCTTGTGAACTATCTACGTTAGAAGAGAGCGATTGCAATCGCAGACCTAGGAAATAACCAGGACTAACGATTTCGACTACCTGGGGTAAGGTCTTTCGAGCATTATAGTGCTCTAACCAGGCACGATTTGAAGGCGTTTAACAATAATTCAAATTGTGGAAGTCTTGAGTCGGTGAGGCTTGCAACCAATACCAATTGCAAAAAGCGCCTGACTTACAACCAATTCGTTACAAATCGAAACAACTTATGGTGACTATAGAAAAGTGACGAGAAACTACCAATAATTTCACAACTCTTAATCTTCGAATTCAAGTATTAATTTCGAGCATTAAATTTAAGTATTTCTGAGGTTGAATCAAAGGCTTGCCCATTAGAGGTCTGTTATCCGATATAGTTCCTTTGGGATGACGTGACTAGACTCTAGATTGGCGATCGCACGAGGGTTGAGCAAGGTGGTTGATAGAAATAGGCAACAGCACTCATTGAATTGGCTACGCCGATGCATGGCCCTGCTGCTCATTCTATGTATTGGGTTGACAGGATGTGGCGATCGCCCCGCCAAGTCGAAGACACCGCGCAGTTCCGAACCTGCCAAGACGGTGTCTACGCGCAAGCTTTCGGAGGTGTCGCCTCCAGACACCATTCAAGAGCTTCGTCCAGCGTTGGACGCCCTTCAACCTCAAGTTACGATTCTCAGACCTCGTTCCGACGAAATGCTGCAAGATACGGTCGTCACGGTAGAGATGCGCGTTCAAGACCTACCTGCATTTAAGAATGAAGAATACGGTCTAGGGCCTCATTTGCACGTCATCTTAGACAATCAACCCTATCGTGCCGTATACGACCCGAGCGAACCGCTCGTTTTTGAAGATCTTGAGCCTGGAACACACACCATTCGAGCCTTCGCATCCCGTCCTTGGCATGAAAGTTTCAAAAACGAAGGCGCATTCGCTCAGACCACCTTTCACGTTTTCACGAAAACCTCCACCAACACCCCACGTGCCGATCAGCCTCTAATTACCTATAGCAGGCCCAAGGGAACCTATGGCGCAGAGCCTATCTTGCTAGATTTTTATTTGACCAATGTGCCGCTTCATTTAGTCGCTCAAGAGAGCGCTCAAGACGACATTCTCGACTGGAAAATTCGCTGTACGGTCAACGGACAAAGCTTTACGTTCGATCGCTGGCAGCCTATTTATCTGAAAGGATTCAAGACCGGAAAAAACTGGATTCAGCTTGAACTGCTTGATGAAAACGACACGCTCATTCCCAATGTCTATAACGACACAGCACGACTGATTACCCTCGAACCCAATGGTCAAGATACCTTATCAAAACTGGTGCGAGGAGAACTTTCTGCATCAGCACTACGCGGCATTATTGACCCGAACTACAAGCCAGAACCTACCACAACTAAGCCATCTGAGGTTGAGACAGAACCCGAATCCGTACCGGAGCCAGAGCCCACACCTGCGCCCCCAGAATCCCAACCTTCGCCCGAACCAACCCCGTCTCCTGAGGTGTCTCCCGAAGTAGAATCTGAGGCTCCCAAACCTTCTGAACCAAAGACATCTGGGCCCAAAGCTCAAGAGCCCCCAGAGGTGATCCCCTCCCCTGCTCTACCTTCTTCGGAATCAGAACAACCTGAATCTGAGCCAATCGAAAATCCACCGGTAGAAAATGAGCTAAACCAAGACGATACGGCTGAACCTGCCCCAGATCGCGATTCGTCGCCTAAGCAGTCAAAGTCTCAGCAACGTAAACGCCAACCCAGCGTGATTGAACCTCCGGCTGAACCGGGTAGTCTTCCTGAAATTGTGCCGGATATGGCTCCCGATGGCGCATCAGATTTAATCAAGCCATCCGATGAAATTGAGCCATCGGATGAGATTAGAATATTCGATGAGGAAACTGTGACCGGGGATGAATCAGTGACCGGGGATGAATCATTAGATGAGCTATCCGGTGAATTATCCGGTGAATTATCAGAGTCAAAAGCAGACTCAACTGAGGAGACAGACAGCGGTGCAAAACGGTTTTTTAATCGCGTTCGACGACGTTTCGTCAAGCCTAAACAGCCTTCCGTTTCAGAAGACTCTACCAACGACTCAGAAGACACTCCCCAGGCACTCGATAAACCGGCTTCTGATGATTCCCTCGAGAAAAATCTCCCAGAAGCAGACGTTTCAGAGGACTCTTCAAACGATTCGCTAGAAGACTCGCCAGAAAAAGATTCGATATTAGACGACAACCAGCAACGTTGATATGGGCCAAACGGTTTGGATTTCACGACATGGAAATCGGCAAGACTTTGTCGACTTAGACTGGCAGCGAAAGTCTGAACGTCCTTATGATCCAGAACTTTCTCACGATGGCGTCATTCAAGCGATAGAACTAGGGCAACGACTCAAACGAGAGCCCATTGCCCACATTTTTGCCTCTCCATTTTTGCGCACTGTGGAGACTGCCCACTATGTGGCTGAAGCTCTAGATGTGCTGATCAAACTTGAAGCTGGTTTTGGAGAGCATCTCAATCCAGACTGGTTTCATGGCAATCCAGAGAAGCTGTCGCCTGAAACCTTAGCAGAGCGCTTCACGAGAATCGACTTAGAATATCGCAGTCGCGTAATTCCTCAATTTCCTGAAACGTGGGACGACACCATGCATCGAGTCAAGCAAGCCGTCAGCCAGATTGTCGAAGACTATCCAGATGATTTGCTGATTGTAGGTCATGGCGGATCGGTGGTGAGTGCGGCGATTGGGTTATTAGACGACCCGTCTGTTGAGGTGCAGAGTTCGTTATGCTGCATTGTGAAACTGGTGCGAGAGGGCGATCGCTGGATAATGGAATTGAATGGAGACACGTCTCATTTGAGTACGTCTGAAGAAACCATCCGGTGGATATAAGAACTTGGTGAAAAGAAAATTGAACCGAACTGTGACTCTTTAGACTAGGAAGAGGCACTCAGATTAAATTGATCTGGATGCTGCAAGCGAATTGCGTAGCTAACTAAATATTTATTGATATTCAAATCACCATGACACTTCTACTCGCAGGCGATATTGGCGGCACTAAAACAATTTTGCGGTTGGTCGATGCTGAGGAAAATTCAACCGCAGCCGGAGCAGCCCTTAAAACCTTATATGAGGATCGGTATTCGAGTCCCGATTATCCTGACTTAGCACCTATCGTGCGGAAATTCTTGAAGGATGCAGCCGATGCGACTGGTATCTCATCTCACCCTAAAAACGCATGTTTCGCGATCGCCGGTCCGGTGGTAAAAAACACCTCATCCTTGACAAATCTTTCATGGAGGCTGGATGGCGATCGCCTCAAAGATCAGCTTAATCTTACGAATGTCGCGCTGATCAACGATTTTGCAGCCGTTGGCTATGGCGTGTTAGGTCTGAGAGACGATGACCTGCGTGTATTACAAAAGGCCACCTCTCGCCCGGATGCACCCATCGCGGTTATTGGTGCGGGGACAGGATTGGGAGAAGGATTTTTGATCCCCAACGGAAGAAGTGGATATAATGTCTTCCCGTCCGAGGGCGGTCATGCTGACTTTGCACCGCGATCGCAGCTTGAGTTTCAGCTCTTAAATTATCTACTAGATAAATTCAAAATTACCCGCATTTCTGTCGAACGGGTGGTGTCTGGGCAGGGCATCGTTGCGATTTATCAATTTTTGCGCGATCGCGAAACGGCGAGCGAATCTCCCCCTGTTGCCGACGTGATTCGTACTTGGGAACGACAAACCGGTCAAGAGAAAACGGTTGACCCCGCGGCGGTGATTTCAAAAGCCGCCGCGGACGGCAGCGACCATCTTTCTGAACAGGCCATGAATATGTTTGCCGAAGCCTACGGAGCCGAGGCCGGAAACCTCGCACTCAAGCTACTTCCCCACGGCGGGCTATTTATCGCAGGCGGCATCGCTGCCAAAAATCTAGAGTTAATTGAATCCGGTGGCTTTATGCGGGCCTTTGCTGATAAGGGACGGGTTAGTTCCCTGTTGGAAGATATTCCGGTTCAAATTGTGCTGAATCCCAAAGTCGGGCTGATCGGAGCAGCATTGTACGCAGCAAAGCTATAACAATGTGTGCGTCAAGTACAGAAACGTCGTACTCAACTCAAGCGCATACCGCTATGTAGAAGTCTTATAGAAATAACGGGACTCGTCTCTGTTTAATACGTCCGCTCCTTTGGCTCAAACCGGGTGATCGTAACCGGGCAATACGTCAGATCGATGCCAGCAGGTGAGTAATATGCCAAGGTATGCTTCAGGCATTCGGCGTCATTTCGATCCGGATAATCCTCTCGACAATGGGCTCCTCGACTCTCTCGACGGTTGAGGGCAGAGGTGATGATGATTTCCCCGACGACCATGAGGCTTTGAAGCTCCATGGCTTCGATGATCTCGGTATTCCAAAGAGAGCCCTTATCGTCTAAATAAATTTGACTGAGTTGCTTGCGGATTTCTTGCAGTCGGCTTAATCCGTCGCGCATGGTGCGATCGCTTCTAAACACACCGCAATGGCGGGTCATGCAGTCTTGAAAAGCTTGCCGAACATCGTCAATGCGAGTCTCTCCCGACTGATCAAGTAAGGATTGGATGCGCTGTTGAGCGTCCTTTAAATAGCGCGGCTCGTCAATCTCTGGGAGCTTTCGCGCCTCAACATATCGGGCGATCGCCGCCCCTGTTCTCCGTCCAAACACAACACATTCTAAGAGCGAGTTGCTGCCGAGCCGATTGGCACCATGGACAGAAACACACGCACTTTCACCGGCTGCAAAAAATCCTTCGATCAGCTCATCATCACCACTGCGGACCTGTCCCTCCGTATTAACCGGAATTCCGCCCATTGAGTAATGAACCGTGGGACGCACGGGAATAGGCTCATGAACGGCATCCACTCCGACAAGGCGATGCGCCTCCTCCCAGCAAAATGGGACGCGGTTCATGATTTTTTCTTTCCCCATGTGGCGCAAATCGAGATACACAAACGGCCCGCCTGCGCTGCCATCAGACTGAATACCCCGTCCGGCCCGAATTTCGCGGGTAATCGCACGAGAGGTAATGTCGCGAGGCGCTAACTCCATTTGCTTGGGCGCATAGTTTGCCATGAAGCGATCGCCCTCACTGTTGATCAGATAGGCACCCTCACCCCGAACCGCCTCTGAAATTAATACCCCTACTGGATAAAGCCCCGTTGGATGAAACTGCACAAACTCCATATCTTCCAGGGGAACCCCAGCCGCGGCTGCCATCGCCAGCCCGTCCCCTGTCGATGCAAAATCGTTAGACGTGGTGTTATAGACCCGCCCATACCCACCCGTCGCAAACATAACGACTTTCGCCCGGACGATTTCAACCGCACCGTCTAGCAAGTGGTACATGACGATGCCTTTTGCTTGCTGGTCTTCTAAAATCAGCCGCATCACGTACCATTCGTCATAAATCTGCACTCCGTAACGCCGCAGATTGCAGACCAGCTCATGGAGAATAGCGTGTCCAGTTTTATCAGCCGCGTAGCAGGTGCGCCGGTGAGAATGCCCGCCAAATGCACGCTGAGCGATGCGACCATCGGGTAAACGGGAAAACAAGACCCCCATGTGCTCTAAATCGATGACGACATCTGGAGCTTCACGGGTCAAGATTTCGACGGCATCTTGGTCGGCTAAATAGTCGGAGCCTTTGACCGTATCAAATGCGTGGGCTTCCCACGCATCATCTGCATCCACATTTTTTAGCGTTGCCGCAATCCCGCCCTGCGCCGCCACTGAATGAGAGCGAATGGGATGAGTTTTGGCAACAACCGCCACACTTAAGTGAGGAGCAGTTCGCGCGATTTCAACGGCGGCGCGCGAACCCGCGAGCCCCCCTCCAACAATTACAACGTCATGCTCAAGCATTCTCTATCCACGTCTTAACAGAATTGACCTTCACTTTATCCTGACTCAAATAAAAAATCCCTGCTGACGAGCAGGGATACGATTCATAAAACGATGTGAAAAATAGTGCAAAATGACCGTCATTATGATTGATTCAAATTAGCTAGCGGCTTGAGCAGGACGCTGCCCTTGCACAACCCGAGATTGCTGCGATGTTTCAGTTTCCGGATCGACAGAACTAAACTCAATGTGATTGAGCAACGTCGTCACAAACGCAAACAGCAGGAATGGCAGAGACAACACCAGAATGAGCCCAACTGTTGCCAAGGCATAGATTGGGCGGCTTGCACCCATAAGCGCCAATGCAGACGCCAGCGTAAGAAAAATGACGCCTAGCCAAACGATGATTTGACCATAGATATCGCCAAATGAAAGCGTGCAAACAACGCGATATTTTTGAAAGTTTTCCATAGTAGTCTTAAACCAATTCCCTCTAGACTTTAAAGATTAAAGCGCAATATAAATTTGAGCAAATTCACTAATATATTCTTAAGACATTTGAAATATATCTTTATATATAGCGATCCTAATAATCGCTTGTGAATGGTGTTCGATCAGTGGAGCAACCGCGGCCCGCTCCACTGCTCAAATCCTAATCGAGGATCGCTACATTTACATTCTGCAATTTATTGAACGGAGCCTGTATTTTTTCGACATGTTTTTTCGATATGTTTTTTCATATTTTTATCTAATATTTTGTATTTAAAATCTTCTCGAAAGTTTTCGAGTTTCAGTTGCTGTCAGTTCTTGATTTCGATGCATCCATCATTTGATCGTTTTATTTTGTTCTATAAGCCTTACAACGTGCTGACCCAGTTTACCGATCGCCCGGGATCAAGCCCTTCATCGGGTGATCGGCAGACCTTAGGAGACTTCATCCCTGTTAAAGCGGTGTATCCGGTTGGACGACTAGATCGAGATAGTGAGGGCTTAGTTCTGCTGACGAATAATGGTCAGATCCAACACCAGTTAACCGATCCCCGCTTTTCTCATCCTCGAACTTATTGGGTCCAAGTCGAGCGGGTTCCAACTCAACGCGCCATTGACCAGCTTCAGCGAGGGGTGACGATTCGCGGATATCAGACGCGCCCTGCTAAAGTCAGGCGACTGCTGCCCGAACCGACGTTGCCGCCTCGTAATCCACCCATTCGTTTTAGAAAATCGGTGCCCACGGCATGGCTAGAACTGACGCTTACCGAGGGCAAAAATCGCCAGGTGCGCCGCATGACTGCTGCTGTAGGGTTTCCAACGCTTCGCCTCATTCGAGTCAGGCTGGCTCATCTCACGCTAGATGGCCTAGAACCAGGGCAGTGGCGAGATTTGACGCCAGCAGACATTCAACCCTTGCGATCGCTCTCGACACCCCCATCTCCTTGACGGATCTTTCCAGAGCGTTCCTCATCATCAACAGACACAAATCTCAATGAGGAGGCAGCTCATAAACGTATGGTTTTGAACGCTCATATAGCAGGCATTCAGGCGATCGCCCATTAAGTTCGGGAACCCGTACCCAAAATTTAGTTGCAATCGCCTTCAGCATTTCGTTAAATTAGCACTCGGAAGTCGAGAGTGCTAACTCGATGACTTCAACTAGATCTGTGATACGTCACCAATCGGTGTACTTAGATTTCTGCATCGTGCAGAATCCTTCCCGTTAGTCTATGCCGACTGGCATTGCGGACTGAGTTCCTCACCTGATATAGCGGTCTAGGCTAAGTCGATTGCAGCGTATGTCTAGTCATTCTTGAATTTGACCTGAACTCTAATTTTCATAGTCTGGAGAAACTCACTATGGCAGCAGTATCTCTGAGCGTTTCTACCGTTAAACCTTTGGCCGATCGCGTTTTTGTCAAGATCAGCGCATCCGAGGAGAAAACCGCAGGCGGCATTCTTCTACCCGACACCGCAAAGGAGAAGCCTCAAGTTGGTGAAATCGTTGCGGTTGGTCCTGGAAAACGCAGTGACGACGGCTCTCGCCAAGATATGGAGGTAAAAATCGGCGACAAGGTTCTCTATTCTAAGTACGCCGGAACTGACATCAAACTGGGTAGCGAAGAATATGTCTTGTTGTCTGAAAAGGACATTTTGGCAGTTGTCGCATAAGGTCGCATCGCGCTGAGCGAAAATATTTGAGCATTTGGGTTTTACGCTGATATTTCTGCTCACCGCAGATTCAGCTAAAGCTCGCTCTAAATCATTTCGTTCAGATTTCGTCGTTGTTCATCACCCAATCCTTAACGTTCAGAACTCAACACTGTAGAACACTATGGCAAAACGCATCATCTATAACGAAAATGCTCGTCGCGCCCTCGAAAAAGGGATTGACATTCTGGCTGAAGCTGTTGCTGTGACCCTGGGTCCAAAGGGGCGGAATGTCGTCCTTGAGAAAAAATTTGGCGCTCCTCAGATTGTTAACGATGGAGTCACCATTGCTAAAGAAATCGAGCTTGAAGATCACATCGAAAACACGGGCGTTTCGCTGATTCGTCAGGCAGCCTCCAAGACCAATGATGCAGCAGGAGATGGAACCACCACTGCAACCGTTTTGGCTCATGCCATGGTCAAGGAAGGTTTGCGGAACGTTGCTGCAGGCGCCAATGCAATTTCATTGAAGCGAGGCATCGACAAAGCGACTGCGTTTCTCGTCGATAAAATCGCAGAACATGCTCGCCCCGTTGAAGACTCCAAGTCGATTGCACAAGTTGGAACGATCTCTGCCGGAAACGATGAAGAAGTTGGGCAGATGATTTCTGAAGCGATGGAGAAGGTCGGCAAGGAAGGCGTCATTTCTCTCGAAGAAGGCAAGTCGATGACGACTGAGCTCGAAATCACTGAGGGCATGCGCTTTGATAAGGGCTATATTTCTCCCTATTTTGTGACCGACACCGAGCGCATGGAAGCGGTTCTCGATGAGCCATTCATCTTGTTGACTGACAAGAAAATTACCCTGGTGCAAGACCTTGTTCCTGTGCTGGAGCAAGTGGCTCGCTCCGGTCGCCCGTTGCTAATTCTTGCTGAAGACATCGAGAAAGAGGCATTGGCAACGCTGGTTGTCAACCGCCTGCGCGGGGTTCTAAATGTGGCTGCAATCAAAGCGCCTGGTTTTGGCGATCGCCGCAAGCAGATGCTTGAAGATATGGCGGTTCTCACCGGCGGTCAGGTGATCACGGAAGATGCTGGTCTAAAGCTTGATAATGTCAAGATTGACATGCTAGGCAAGGCTCGCCGCATCACCATCACCAAAGACAACACCACCATCGTGGCTGAAGGGAATGACGCTGCGGTGAAGGCTCGGTGTGAGCAAATCCGTCGCCAAATCGAAGAGACTGAATCCTCATACGATAAAGAGAAGTTGCAAGAGCGCCTTGCGAAGCTAGGCGGCGGCGTGGCAGTCATCAAGGTGGGTGCCGCAACCGAAACCGAAATGAAAGATCGGAAGCTCCGCCTCGAAGATGCTATCAACGCAACCAAGGCGGCTGTTGAGGAAGGTATCGTCCCTGGTGGCGGCACGACATTGGCTCATCTAACTCCCGATCTAGAATCGTGGGCGAGCAGCAGCCTTTCTGGAGAAGAACTCATCGGCGCTAATATCGTGGCGCGTGCCCTTGCAGCTCCTCTCAAGCGAATCGCTGAAAATGCCGGTCAAAATGGTGCCGTGATCGCTGAGCGTGTCAAAGAAAAAGAGTTCAACGTTGGGTATAATGCCGCAACCGACGAATTTGCTGACATGTTTGCTGCTGGTATCGTTGATCCGGCGAAGGTGACGCGTTCTGCGTTGCAGAATGCTGCATCGATTGCAGGCATGGTGTTGACCACTGAGTGCATCGTTGTGGACAAGCCTGAACCCAAGGAAGGCGCGGCTGCAGGTGCTCCTGGAATGGGCGGCGACTTCGATTACTAAAGCGATTAGTAGGTCAAATACCAGGGCTAGTCAGGGCGATCGCCCTGTATATATTTAGCGTAACGCCCTAGAGATCCCCCTAAATCCCCCTTGAAAAGGGGGACTTCCAAAAACCTGCAAATAGCCCCCTTTTTAAGGGGGCAGCGACAGCGGGGGATCTCACACATGCGCTAAACCCATACATCGCCCTGCGTTAGTACCCGTTAGTGTTTAATATCTAAGCCGTTCTCAGTGAGGGCGGCTTTTTTGTGTGGGCAAACTTATTCATTCAAAATATCATTCAAAATGGAGGATACCGTCCACCTGTGGCTCGACCTCCAAGCCCAAAGCTATCATCTTTGAACCACTCAGCTTTCAAAAGCGACCACCAGTCAGCAGTCAATCCGTGTAAAACATAGTCATAGGGAAGCCAGCCATACCCATCACGGCCCCAGCCTTTTCCCCAAGAATTGCGAATCAGGAAAGCACCTCGAGAAAGTGTTTCGTCCCCAGAGCTGTCGATGGTTTCATAGTCGCTATAGCCGACTGCGACAACCGCATGCCCTCCCAAGACGCGATCGTTATAGCCAGGTAGAGGAATTACGCCGCGTTGAACATTGATATCTTCATAGGCAGACATATAGATGGTGAAGCCAAACATACACGGAAAGCCTGACGCTAAAACAGCTTTAATTTGAAACAACAGGCTATCTTCTGAAATGCCCGAATAATCTAGGCGAAAATATTTGAGAGCTTGGTAATTCTGGGCAAATGCGTAGCAGAAAGGTGGGGGTTCTACGTCCGCGCGATCGCAGTCATAGGGCCAATATTTTTCTGGCGGCACCCCAAAAATCGTCATTGCTTTCATGGTTTCTCGGAGCGATGCACCCACATCCCCAGACACATGCATGAGATTGCGTGCTGCTTTGTAGAGGAATAGTGCTGAAACATCTGTATAGCCCTCATGGCTGCGATTAGCGAAATATTCTAGAAGAGAAATTCCTGCTAGTGCAGCACACGATTTGATGGTGCCTTGATCTTCGATAGGGCTGCACCAGAAGCTTAAATCTACTACGCCCGGCAAAAAGAAATATCTTTTCTGGCATTTGCCTATCTTAGCGATTTCGAGGTTGTCATTAATCGGAATAGTTAACCGTGGCGGCGCAAAAAGGCTTAATTCAGTATCACATTGATCAAATACCGTATCCTGATCTTGAATTTCAAACAGTTCTGTTTTGCTGAATTCATTAAATTCAGCGATCGCATCATCTGGGAGATAGCTTGCGAAGCGCTTAATAAACGTTTTGACAATGAAATAGACCAGCAGGACTGATTCTAAATAGTCAGTCCATTGAGAGCCTGCATCTCTGACGACATAGCCGACTCCGTTGAGGAAATTTTCGCGAGTTTTTTGTAACCCATTAATTGCCATAGTCTGCAACGCCCGGATATCCGAATCTGGTAGATTTCTAAATTGCGATGCAATATTGGGCATTTGCGAACGTACTGCAACTTCTCTGACATGAGCAGGGTTGGGTAACGGATAAGGACACAATTCTTGCTCCGGCTTGTGTCGTGATTCCCTGGCGGGTAAAAGAATGGAAAGAACAGCCAACCCATCAATCAAAGCGGCTGAAATAGTTTTATAGCAGGTTAGCGGACAGACTAATCGCAGCAGTATTGAAACAATCGGTTCGACGATAGTTGAATCTGTAGAAAATAGTTTAGACACGTGATCAGGATGGTCGAACTGACGGTCCTTAGTTTGATTTTGTAGCCACTCATTGGTTTGAAGACGATCAATGGTTTGAACTAAGGTGGCGATCGCCTCTTCAAACGTGTCCTGATCAGATAGATCCTCAATTTGGCGACGATAGGAATTAGACTGAAGTAAATATTTTAAAGGAAGCGCTGGAATCAGCGGTGCAAAAAACTTCTCATAAAATATATAGTTTGCTCCAGACCCATAAGCACTACGGCGGCTTGTAGGGATGGTGCCCACTTCAAAAATTGACTGAAGGACTGACGTGACGCTTTCAACGAGTGAACCAAGCCTGCTTCTATAGTCTGCGAGGGTAGACTCTTGAAAATTTTGATCAATATCTTTGCGCAGCATCATACAACGCTGCTTTAGATCCATCAAACTAGGATTTAAGGATTGAATTACATGTCGAAGCTCTTGGGTGGCATCTGCCGTTAATCTGTCAACAAGTAAGGCCGAGTCAGCGGCTGATAATAATGACGGAATCGAGGTTAAACGGATATCGTCTCGGTTCCTAAACGTACCTGAATTAGAGGTTCGTGCTAGGTGCCATGAAAGATGCATGTAGGACTCTAGTCCAACGATGCCATCAACCTCAATTCCGCTTCCCGTTTGAAAGGCTCTTACTAAATACTCGGTATCTTCATCAAAGGTACTGTCATTAATCCAGCTATAGAACCATGTCAGATGCTCCGATGAGGGATGCGCTCCGATGCCGCAAAATTGATTGAAGGTGAGCACCGTGTCAGACTCTGGCTCGGTTAGTTTTCCGGTGTGTCCTAAGATCGACATGTATGCCTTGAGCTTGAGAACATGATTGCCTTTGGTTCCACGCCTCAAAACCTTGTGAAGTCGAGTGGCTTTGAATGTAATCCCCCCAAATATTCGTTTTCTAAAATCTTTCTTCTTAGCTTTTACTTCTTTAACAACAGTCTCCCATTGGGAATCTGAAATCTCTGTTTTTTCCTTGAGGACGTTAAGCACTTTGTCTAGGCTATTGCTGAGATCGTCAATGATGTATTTTGCAATTTCTTCGGTTGATCGCGTTGATTCTTCGCGCCTGAGATGACCTTGCTGATGCACCTCATCGCACTCAAGATAGTAATCTCGCTTATCGGGATAATCGGGTATCCAACCTAAGCCTCTAGATTTAAAGTCAATACTTGACTGAGAGGATTCGTGATTGGTGCTGCTCATGTCCGATGCTCCGGTTTAAAGAAGAATTAAGCACGTGGGTCAATGCAATGATATAGCCATCCGCAATTGCTACCTTTCTAGATTTATCTGACACACCGTCAAGGCTTGGTCGGGATGTGTATTGAGATAGGGACGTAACCAGTCGCAACCGCGATGGATGAGTTCGGCTAAGGTCAAATTTTCGATATCCCATAGAAGGATAGTTTCATCGGCGCTGGCCGTAGCCAACTTAGCACTGTCAGGACTAAAGTGGAGGGCATTCACCGCGCTGGTGTGCCCCGTCAGGGTGGTAATGAAAGTACCATCTGCGCTCCACAGTTTGACAAGCTCATCATCACTGGCAGTCGCTAACCATTGACCATTCGGACTAAATTGGACGTCCCAAACGCTAGCTTGATGGTCGGTCAGGGTTTTCAGGAGTGTGCCGTCTAGTTTCCACAATTTCACAGTATTATCACCACCAGCGGTTGCGAGGCGCGAACTGTCTGGGCTAAAGCTAACCTGGTATACCGGAGCATCATGCGCGTTGATTGAGGTTTGCAAGGTTCCATCCAGGTTCCATAGCTTGACACTGCCATCATCATTGGCGGTGGCGATCGCCTCCCCATCTGGGCTAAAGCGAACGTTGTAGACGATAGAAGCATCAGGGGCTTGCCAGGTTTCCAGATTTTGACCTGCACCATCCCAAAGCTTGATCATGCCATCGGCACTAGCCGTGACAAGCTGATCACGGGTGGGGCTGTAGTCAACGCTAAGCACTGGGACTGGATGCCCACGTAAGGTAGACTCAAGCTGTCCATCAAGCTGACGAATTTGGATCGTGCCATCGGCAAGGGCAGCCGCTAGGGTTTGACCATCTGGGCTAACGCTGATCTGGTAAATCGGCAAATCCCCAACAGACCATCGACCTCGCATGGTTCCTGTTTCGTCCCAAAGAAGTACCTTACCCGATGCATCTGCACTGGCGATGACCTGCCCATCTGCACTGATATCAACACTCAAGATTTGAATGCGATGGCCGATTAGATCAGTGCGCCAGGGATTGGGTTGCCACAGGCGAACAGTCCGGTCTTCACTGGCAGAGGCTAGAATTGCGCTATCTGCGCTGAATGCAACATCGGTAACTCGCCCGGTATGGCCTTCAAAGGTGCTGAGGAGTTGACCAGATCGGTTCCATAGCTTCACCGTATCGTCGTAGCCACCTGTGGCGATCGCCTCACCATCAGGGCTGAAGGCAACGGCTCGAACGGGGCTTTCATGACCTCGTAGCGTGAGTTTGCGAATGCCTTGGACGACATCCCACAAGATAGCTATCTCATCATCTCCAGCAGTTGCAAGCGTCTGACCATCAGGGCTGAAGCTGATGCCCAAAACGCTACTATTATGTCCATTCAAAGTGCGAGCAAGGGTGCCATCCCAGTTCCATAGTTTAACAATGCCATCCACACCCGCAGTTGCAATAGTTTGAGCTGAGCTGATACTGGCGTTTCGCACCCCTGCTCCGTGTTCGATGCGCCTGATTAGTTGTCCGTCACGAGTCCAAATTTGAGCAGCACCATCGTCGCTGCCCGTAATAAAGTATTGACCATCAGGACTAAAGCGAATGCTCCAAATCGTGTCCGTGTGACCGTTTAGTTGTTGGAGAGGTTCACCGTCTCGATTCCAAAGGAAGATGGCTCCGTCTAAACTAGCTGCACCAATTATTTCTCCATCTGGACTAAAACTAATGCTAGTCAAAAATTGATCTGGCGTATTCAAGGTTTTAAATTCTTTGCCGTCCGTCGTCCACAACTTCGCAGTTTGGTCGTAGCTTGCCGTTGCAATCCATTCACCTTTCGGATCGATGCTGACGCCAATCACATAGTTACGATGACCGACAAGCTGATTCTGCTCTTGCACCCCAAAGACCGACTGAGTTAAAGTTTGCATCACCCTGGATTGCACATTAGAAGCAATTCCTAGCCAGCGGGTTTGCTGGAGTTCTTGTCCTGCTTCCAACGATTCGAGCAGTGGAACAACTGAAGTACGTCTCAATTGGAAGTTAGCATTTGAAGACGATGCCAACGCTAGAATCTTTCCTTCGTTTGCATGTCGCCACTTTGTCCCTGCAAATAGTCCCAAGCTTGCGATCGCCACCAGTGAAATACAAGCCCCCGCAATAATACGCTGATAAAGATGGATCTTTTGTTTTTGTTGGCGATCGCGCCGTTCAATACTCCGCCGATAAAACTCGCGCTCCTTTTCTCGTAGATGGGGCTGACCGTGCTGAATCCAATCATCAAAGACTGCTAGTTGAGCCCCGGTAAGCAAGGCATCATCCGATTCATGAAACACCTCCACCCATTCTTGACAGGCAGACTCTAATCGCCGCCGCAGGCGAATATCTTCGCGATCGCCCTCTATCCAGGTTTGCAGTAACGTCCATTTGTCTAACAGTGCTTCATGGGCAACCTCTACCGTTTCTTCATCCACCACAATTAGGCGCTGCTCTTGCCCTGACAAGAGACGCAGTACTTGCTCAAAGGCATCGGCATTCAGTTGAAAGCGCTGGCGCAACTGCTGAAGACTGGCACGACGCCGGGTAATTTGCTGGTCGTCTCCCAACGTCACCAATTCCATGAATAAACCGTGGATGATGGCTTGCTCATCCGGCGGGCAACCCTTGTAAATTGAGGTAGCGCGTCGATCTAATGCGCCTATGACGCCCCCAATTTCGGTGTAGCGTTGGCGATTGATCTGGCGATCGCCCTGTCGTTTTGGAGCATTCGACGAGCGAATACAGATTTCCCATAGCTCAAACAGCGCATATTGCAACAGCGGCAAGGCTCCCGGTTGGCCTAGCACATCCGCCGCAATGCGAGATGACAAGCCTGTTTCAAACGTGACGCCGTGTTTGAGAGCAGGTTGTTCGATCGCTTCTTCGAGTTCATCAATTTCTAACGGCGGCACTAGATAGGTCGCTGGATTCGTTTGATTGATTAGCCCAACGGCATCTGGATATGGGTTAAAGCGCTCTAGAAAGTCAATACGTAAAGCGACAATGATGCGAAGCGGACGCGTCTGAGTATTCGCTAATTCGGCTATCTGTTGGAAGAATTGCCATTGAGGCGTTTGGGTTTGATCGGTTGCCTGTCTGTTCTCTTTGCAGAGGGTAAAGATTTCTTCAAACTGATCAATCACCATCAGCAATGGCGATTGTGACTGCTGGTGACGATGTAAAACCTCCTCCAGCTTCATCAACGGATATTCGCCCGGAGTAAACGTTTCAACGACCCATTGGCTGCTACCGGGCAACACATCATTTTCTAATTCAGGTAATAACCCTGCTCTGACCAGCGATGATTTGCCGCAGCCCGATGGCCCAATCACCGCCAAAAACCGAGTCTCTCCACCCAGCCGATTAATCAGTTGACGAATGGCTTTCTTGCGTCCATAGAAGTAGTCGCGATCGCCCCGTTCAAAGGCACTTAACCCCTTATACGGATTATCTGGATTAAAGGTCTGCTCACGCTGCTCAGCCTCAACCTGAGGATAGGACACCAAGACAATCGATCGCCCCAACCCCAGCCGAATCGGCTCTTGCCCTGATCCTTTGAGCTGATGGCTAACATGATCAAACAGGCGATCGCCCGTGATTGTGCCTCGCAGGTCTGCATTCGACTGGGCCAGCCCGTCTAAAACAGCTTCTGTAAAGACGCTGTAATTCTCGCCTTCCCAGGCTTTTTCAAAGTCTCGGCTAGCTGTCATCAAGTAGTAGTCTTTTTTGCGGCTAAAGGCGTTGAGGGCTTGTTCGGTGAGACTGCGCTCGATGAAATGCCCGCTGTGGCAACTATCCAACAGCACAAACAAACTGCTCAAATTTGAGCGCTGGATCAGCCGATTCAAACTGTCTAGTGAGATGCCATACTGCTGTGCGGTGACAGTGCCATTTGCCCCTTCTATTTGACAATCAGATGCGGCCAGATAGCCTTCCCGTTGCCCTAGGTTATCGGTCACGGTTAAGCCATGACCGCTGAAGTAAATCAGAGCATCTTGATTCGCGGTGCGCTCTAATAAGAAAGTTTGCAACTCTCGCCCTAGCTCAGCGCCAGAGAGCACTTGTTGGGTGCTAACCCGCTCCCGCTGTTGCGTCTTTGACCAAGCCGATGGGACACGGACAACTTGCTGAAAATCACCATGGCGTTCGAGCAGATGGGCGATCGCCTCTGCATCCTTGGCTGCTTTAGAGAGCGGTGGCAGATAAGGACTACTGTAATGTGTGATGCCAATAATCAGTGCGTAACGAACCATGGTTGAGGGCAATGCATCCGCTGATTCAGCGTTATTTTCTTTGAGAATAATTGATAAACCGGGTTCACAGATCTATTTTGT
Source organism: Elainellaceae cyanobacterium (assembly GCA_051117335.1). GTDB lineage: Bacteria > Cyanobacteriota > Cyanobacteriia > CAZCXK01 > CAZCXK01 > DBGGTD01. Next base: position 33,704 of record JBNPEB010000051.1, on the reverse strand, counting down.
AACAAAAGGAGTCCAACGTTACGCGTGAGCAGATGAAGGAATGTGTCAATATAAGGGCAGATCGTGGCTCGAAGTGGCGACCCGTTGAAATCTGCGTGTAGTTTTATCGTCGCCTCCAAAAAACAATTCAAATGCGCTCCCTGCTGTCAGTTTGCGCCATATACAGCCCTACGGGCTTAGGCACGTGCATCCAGTCCCAGCATAGAAGCCGATTTCATCGCCTTCCTAAATTGCGATCGCCACAGGTTCATTTGTCAGGTTCCGATCGCCCAGTGCCATACATAAACTGAGAGCGTTTACCCAGATCTTGACCTACTTTCCATAAATGCATTCCCAATCTGAGTTGGCCGGGTTCCCACCCATTCAACATCCTATGAACATCATGCTCGTGTGCGACCAAAGCATCAGCAAGGGCGATCGCATTAGCGGCTCCTTTAGAGACACTTGCTGCTGTATGGGGGCGGGGAATGAATGCAGCATCACCCACTAATGCAATGCGCTTGAACGCCATCTGGGGTACACCCAAATCTAAAATTGCCTGGACAAACGGTTCTTTTGTGGCAGCAACTAGCTTCTGAAAGGGTGGCGCGAGGACTTGATTGGCATAGGATCGCATGTCTTGTTCTACCTCTAGAGCCATCATGCCGGGTGGAATGGAATAATCGCGGCGTTTGCCGTTCCGATCGGTGAGAATGCGCGGTAATTCCGTTTCCTCGTCATAATTGACGTACCAAACCCAGTTAAAGCGACGATTTCCGGGCATAAGCGATTCATCTTCGCCTGGAATCACGTATTGCAGAATATGCGAATTGGGAAATTGATAGAACACAAATCGTTCCGTCATCAGAGCAGCTGTTTCTTGATCGAGATCTGCTTCGTTCACTAATCCACGATAAGCAACATACCCTGCATAGCGAGGCTCATAGGTGGGCAGAAGCAATTGGCGAACGGTGGAGTTAGCACCATCAGCGCCAATTAACAAATCGCCTGTAGCAGAAGTTCCATCAGCAAAAATGGCAGTCACCCGCTTATCGTTTTGCTGAATATTGACCAGATTTTTTCCCTGATGGTAATGCTCAGTTGGAAAGTGCCGCCGCATACTGCCGTAGAGCAAATTCCAAGACGTTAAGGTCTGACGCATCGGCATTCGTTGAGCAATACTGCCATCGCGTTTCAAGTAATATCTTTCCTGTGCAACCACGCCTAAAGGAGGTTCGTAAGCGACCCCTGCTCGTTGAAACGCTTCCACAACATCGGGTTGCAGAACCACACCACCGCCGCGACTGTCCAGCGCATGGGGTGATCGCTCATAAACATCCACCTGCCAACCAATTGATCGCAGTAAGGTGCCTGAAAATAATCCACCCAACGAGCCACCAATGATAATGGCACGGTTTCCTGTAGCGTTCATCCGATTTCCTCTAAATATTTGTGAACAAATGCGACGGCCATTGCTCCCTCACCTACGGCTGAAGCCACTCTTTTTACCGAACCATGCCGCACATCTCCTGCCGCAAAAGAACCGGGAACACTGGTTTCCAGAAAAAATGGATCGCGCTCAAGCGACCAGCATTCCGGTGGGCGACCCTCTCTGAGCAAATCCGAACCAGTCACCAAGTAGCCTGCCTGATCCCGAATGATGTTGGTGTCCTTCGCCCATTCAGTGTTCGGCGCACCGCCAATGCAAACAAACAGCCGTCGAGTATCAATTTTCTGTGTTGATCGATTCTGACAGTGGGTTACTTCAATCTGTTGTAACGCGGTGTCTCCTGCCAGCCCAGTCACCTGAATTTGAAAGAGCAACTCAATATTGCTTTTCTGGGTAATGCGCTCAACCAGGTACTGCGACAAGCTAGCTGCAAGTGTATCGCCACGAATCAGCATTGTTACTCTTTCGGCATAGCGCGAAAGATACATGGCAGCTTGACCCGCTGAGTTGCCGCCACCTACAATAAAGACGTGTTCACCACCACATAGAGGTGCTTCACTGGCACCCGCACCGTAAAACAATCCGACATTTAAGAACTGGCTTTCATTAGGAAGATTGAGCCGTCGATATTCAATTCCCGTAGCGCAGATGTTAGCGCGGGCAACCATTTTGCTACCATCCGCCATGTCCGTGTAGATGCGATTGTCACGAAATTCCGATTTTATACCCTCGCGCAACAGCAGCAATTCAATCCCGAATTTGACTGCCTGCTGGCGAGCTCGTTCGGCTAAATCAGCTCCGCTAATGCCTTCAGGAAAGCCCATGTAATTCTCAATCAAGGAACTAGTGCTTGCTTGCCCACCAATAGCGTGACGTTCAACCAGAACTGTGCGTAGCCCCTCAGATGCCGCATATACGGCTGCGCTTAAACCAGCAGGGCCAGCACCATAAATTGACAGATCGTACTCTCTGAATTTAGGTTGTGTTACCCAACCGAGCCGTTGGGCAATCTCGTGAATCGTTGGGGCAAACAGTTGTGTTCCGTCTGGAAATTCAACCACAGGCAAACGAATATCGCTCAGTATCGAAAGTCCCAGTTCAGGTTCGCAGTCTTGATCGCTTGTTAATTCAATCCAGTCAAATTCAACCACGCTGCGGTTGAGAAAATCTCGAATTTCGTAAGCGGCAGATGAATTAGGTTGTCCATAAAGTTTGACTCTACGGGGATTGGATGACGAGCCTAAGTTATTTGTCATAGTTATTGTTATCGAGGTTTTTGGACTAAATCACATTCATGCTGGATTCAGGCAGATGCCGATGCATGAGTTGCCTTTTGCAAAACTGCGAGGAAGACATCAACTGATTGAGCACCTGGCACTACTTCTTTGCCAATGCGGATGTAAGGGACACCATGAATTCCTTGGGCGATCGCCTCATGCTCTAGTTTTCGTACCTCTTGTATCCCTGCATCCGACAGCAAGAATGTCTTTGCTGTTTCTGCATCTATTCCGACTTCAACCGCCAGATTAGCTAAAACATCCACCTCAACAATGTTTTGTCCTTCGGTAAAATACGCTTTCAGAATGCGTCCTGCCATTGCGGTTGCTTTGTCCTGCTGTCCGGCAAACCAGGTTAAGCGATGAGCTTTCAGCGTGTTGGGCGTAATCATCATCAAGTCGTAGCGAAACTCAACGCCGTCATTCTGAGTCGCTTGAATTGTTTTCGCATCTAACTGCTGTGAGTATTCCCAACTACCAAATTTTTTGGAGCGGTAAGTTTTGCGATCTATCCCCATTTCTGGCATACCCGGATTCAACTCGAACGGATGCCAAATCCGCTGAATTTCAGTTTCAGAATTGATTTGAGCAATTGCCTTGTTCAGCCGAGTTTCTGCGACTAAACACCAGGGGCAGATGAAATCTAAAGTAATTTCGATTGTTAGCGTCATGGCCGATTGCCTCAATTCAGGACTCTTTCACCATAACTTCACTCACAGAAGATGTTAATATACTCTATTTGCAAAGCATCTTTGCAAATTACGCAAAAATAAGCTCAAATTATGGATCAGTTTGCTGCCATGCAAGCCTTCGCTAGGGTAGTTGAAACAGGCGGTTTCTCTGAAGCTGCTCGGCAGTTGGGCGTTGCTGTTTCTTCTATCACTCGCCAAGTCAATGCACTAGAAAACCTATTACATACCCAACTGCTCAACCGCTCGACTCGCAGCATGACGCTCACGCCCCAAGGGCGCAGATACTACGATAAGGTGGTACGAATTCTTCAGGACGTGGAAGCTGCCAACCTATCAGTTGCAGAGCAGGATGAAATACCAAGGGGATTGGTGAGAGTGAGTTTACCTATGGCATTTGGGCGACTCCATATTGCGCCTATCATTCGAGATTTTTTGGTGCAATATCCTGAAATGCAACTTGATCTGAGGTTGAGTGATGCATTATCCAACCCCGTTGAAGAAGAACTTGATGTCGTAATTCGTTTAGGGAATCTCGATCGCTCTGGTGCAACTTGGCTAGTTCGCAAACTTGCCTCATACCAACGTAAAGTGTGCGGTAGTCCAATTTATTTTCAGCAGCATGGCAAACCGAATCACCCTGATGATCTAGCTCACCACAATTGTTTGCGTTTTAGCTACTCCACAGGATATGAAGTCTGGCGATTTAAAAGAGACAAAGAGATCTGTGAGGTTAGGGTTAATGGATCACTTGTTGCAAATAATTCAGAAGTTCTGCGACAGGCTTGCCTAGATGGAGCAGGTATCATTCTCATGCCAACTTGGTTAATTGGCAAAGATGTCAGGGCTGGCAGGTTAGAAGTTGTGCTGAATGATTTTCAGTTCTATCCTCAAGCGGATACTGACATGGGCATTTACGCGCTTTATCTGCCAAATCGCCGTCATTCTCTGCGAGTCAAAACGTTTGTTGATTTCTTAGCGCAACAATTGAGATATCTAGCTATTCACACTGATTCGACAGAAATCTGAGCGATCGCCCACTATGAATATTGATTGACAGGCGGTAATTCGTGATTGAGCACCCAGTTGCCAATATCACGGAGCTTGTAATCAACCGGATCATGCAAACTAAAGGTTCGCAAGTCGCGCCAGTAGCGATCGAAGTTGTAGTGGGCTGACGTTGCCCGTGCCCCCATGACATCAAACACATGATTGGTGATGGTCAGCCCGACTTTGATTGCAAACGCCTTTGCTATAGAAACGGCAATTGATACTTCACCCCGCTCTTGAAATGTCAAGGCTTCACCCTTTTCCCATGCAGCTTGAACCGCTTGAGCCGCCTGCTCAGCAAGGGCGATCGCCTCTGCATCCTTGGCTGCTTTAGAGAGCGGTGGCAGATAAGGACTACTGTAATGTGTAATACCAATAATCAGTGCGTAACGAACCATGGTTGAGGGCAATGCATCCGCTGATTCAGCGTTATTTTCTTTGAGAATAATTAATAAACCGGGTTCATAGCTCTATTTTGTAACAAAAGGAGTCCAACGTTACACGTGAGCCATGACGCCTTAGATCCCCGGCTTCTGGTTTTAGCTCTTTGATAATGCTCAAGCATCCTGATTTAAGAAGCCGGGGATCTGCCTCCAAACTCAGACCATTCAGATTGGCATTGATAGTAGAGACAGCAGCAATTCTCATTTTGGCAGAAAGGTGTTCAAGTCCTGGCAATAGCGGTATTGTAAGAACATCTGAGAGAGCCAGGAGAGCCATAACCTTTGAAAGAACGGGGGTTGTTTGACACAACAGTCGGTTTTTTTCGCCAGTGCCTGTCCTCGCTATCGGACAAATGTACTGGTAAAAACACCCGTTATGGGATGGAAGATGCAGCCTTAAGCGCGTTTAGCGTGTTTTTCACCCAAACCCCATCATTTCTGGCTTATCAACGCATGATGGAGGGTAGCAAAGGGAAAAGCAATGCCCAAAGCCTGTTTGGTGTCCATCAGATTCCAAGCGACAACCAGATTCGGGACTTGTTAGATCCCGTGAGACCTGAGCAGGTTTTTCCTGTGTTTGAGGAAATCTTGCAGGGGTTAGAACAGTAGGGACAATTGGAGGAGTTCCGCTCGGTGGCGGACACCCTGTTGATAGCCATCGATGGCACTGAATACTTTAGTTCGAGCCAGATTCACTGCTCGAACTGCTCAAAGCGCACCCTGAAGTCGGGAGAGACCCGCTACTTCCATAGTGTCATTACCCCGGTCATCGTCGCTCCAGGGCAAGCTCATGTGATTCCGTTGGTACCCCAATTCATCGGGACTCAAGATGGTCATGACAAACAGGATTGTGAAAATGCCGCTGTAAAGCACTGGTTGGCGCAGCAGGGGCCACGCTTGAGTGCCTTAAACGTGACTGTTTTAGGCGATGACCTCTATTGCCACCAGCCTTTGTGTCAGCAGCTTTTAGACCAGCAATTCAACACGTACAAGCTGCTGCGATCTCACTTGCCGACACGTAAGACCTTCTTTGATGACTTGCGGGCCTTAACCCGTTACATATATTTCGACAGTTGGGATCATCTGCTCACCTTTATGCTGGAAGGTCTAGAGCTAGATATCCCGCCCAATACCAGCTAAATTTCCATACTGAGAATTGTTGAGAAAATTCCCGCAACGGATGCGATTTTAGACCAGGTGGCGCAAGCCAACCAAGCCACTGACAACACCCCCAACATCTTGTGCATTTCCATCAATAGCAAAGCGAAGGTGAAAATTGGCCATCTCTTGCGGGTGGCAAAGACCGGGCATTAGACGCGAAGAAGGCCGACGACCATGATGACCAGATGCCAACAAAATCTTTCATGCTAGCAGTCTTCAGATATTGTCTGTATTCATGAACGTTCTTTCGCCGAATGATCTTCTAAGTAGGTCATGAAAGCATTGGCAACAATCGCGGCTTGGGTGCGATCGCGCAAATTCAAGCGGCCTAAAATGTTGGAAATATGGTTGCGGGCAGTGCCTTCAGACAGAAACAAACTGGCTGCTATTTCCTTATTGTTAGCACCTTGAGCCACTAACCGCAGCACCTCCTTTTCCTTAGGCGTCAAAGATTCAAATCCGGGAGGGAGCTCCTGAGCGGGCTGAGCCGGCAGCGCCGATTGCTCGTCGATAATTTTCTCTAAAATGCCGGGACCAAACTGGGTATAGCCCTTGGCGATCGAGCGGATGACATCGGCAAGTTCCTTCAGAGGCGTATCTTTTAAGAGGTAGCCTTTTGCTCCATAGCGTAGCGCTTGGGCAACAAACTGGTTATCCTCAAACGTCGTCAAAACCACAATTTTGGTTTTAGGGAACTGCTGCATGATCGCTTGAGTGGCCGCTACACCATCCATCACCGGCATCTTGATATCCATCAGGACGATGTCGGGCGATCGCTCCTGCGCTTCTAGGTCACTCATCTGATCGATAGCATGCTGACCCTGTTCAGCTTCGCCAACAATGTCCATGTCAGTTTGGGTGTCGAGCAAGAGTCTCAAACCCCGTCGGACAATCTCCTGATCTTCCACAAGCAATATGCGAATCATGATTGACCATGCCCAGCATAGTTAACTCAGCAGCAGACGCGATCAAGACTCCAACCCTACTCTCCCTTTATCCTCGATTATCTGCTTTTTAGCTAGCCCCAGTTCTGCTATCTACGATTGAGGGTTGCTAATCAGACAGGAATATGCATTCAAAGCCTATGGTCAGATCTAGGTTTGAGATAAAAAATCACGACATCAAGCGAGGAAAGTGAGCATTCAACTGACATCCCTGGTTGGGAATGCTCTGGATGTCTAGCGTGCCGCCCAAAGCGGTGACCCGCTCTCGCATACCCTTCAAGCCAAAGCCAGCCTGACTGTGATGGGTGCAAAAGCCTCTGCCGTTGTCGGTGAGGGTTAATTGTAGGTCGTTTACAGAGGTTTGCACTATCAAATTTACAGCAGTCGCCTCAGCATGTTTACAAATGTTGGTGAAGCCCTCTTGAATGATGCGATACACCACGACGTTGACAGCATTCGGAAACGGCAAGGATAGATCAATCTGGACGTTGGGCGTAATTTGAGTCGCCAGTTGAAACTCCTGGATCAACCCCGCGATCGCGTTCTCTAGCAGTGCGCCCTGAAGGGTATCGGAGCGCATGTCGGTGACGGAGGTTCTGACCGCAGCTAGGGCTTCAGATCCCAATTGTTTGGATTCCTTCAGAGAGTCATAGGCTTTGTCCGGCGCATCAGACCATAGGGTCAGTGCGGCTTCTAGCTGGATGTTGAGGGCAACTAGCGCATGACCGAGCGAGTCATGAATATCACGAGCGATGCGATGACGTTCCTCCAGCGTGGTCATCTCGGCAATCTTTTCATTCAGCATCCGCTCTTGAGATAGGGCTCGGCTCAGTTCCGATTCAGCCGCCTGTAGTTGCTCATTCTGTTGCCGGAGCTGGGTTTGTAACCGTTGGATGGCTAATTGATTTTCAATACGGGCAAAGACTTCTTCAACCTGAAACGGTTTGGTGATATAGTCTACGCCGCCAATCGTAAACGCCTGAACTTTATCGAAGACTTCGTTCAAAGCGCTAATGAAGATGATGGGAATAGGCTGGGTTTTTGGGTTTTGCTTGAGCCGCTGACAGACTTCATAGCCGTTCATTTCCGGCATGTTGATGTCGAGCAAAATTAAGTCGGGGGGCTGTGCTGCCGCGCCCATGAGAGCGGCTGACCCTGTTGCCACCCCTCGCACTTTGTAGCCCCGTTGTGTTAGCAAGGCTGTCAATATGCGCAGATTGTCGAGGGTATCATCGACCAATAGAATGTCGCCAGAAGACATTGTTGGTAATGAATCGTCAGATAGCTGAGTCATAGGAGCTTTGCGGGATTGAGAATGATGTGATTCGCTACGGAGCGAAGGCGAGATACCGGTAAGATACAATCGTAAGATACAATCTTCTGTATTCGCGCGCAGGAGCTAAACGGTTAAGAAGGTTTCCTGCACTTAATCGCTGAATCAGTCTAGTGGTAAGGGTTTTGTCAGGTGAGTCGCTATCCTACATAACTCATCGAAGCACTAGGGAATTCCGTCAATTTGCCTCAACGATTGCCCCGTAGACTTTCTCAACACTCGACGGCCATGAGAGGTTTTAACGATCGCCAGACGCTCCGTCAATTCTATCTCGTTGGCCTGGTGCTGCTCGCCATTCTAGTGGCGTTGGCGTGGCAGCAGATGCAGTCGCCCAGAGAGTTATCGCTGACGACCGAAGCGCGTGCTCCGTTCAATCCTGTCAGTGAGCCGATTCAGCCACTACCTGAGGCGATCGCGGTTACCGCTGATAAATTTGCCCTCGGTGAACGGCTATTTAACGATCCCCGCTTGTCAAACGATGGACACGTTTCTTGTGCAAGCTGTCATAAATTGGACAGGGGTGGTGCTGACCGCACGGCATACTCGGTTGGCCTCAATAACCTGAGGACGACCGTTAACACGCCGACAGTATTCAATTTGGCCTACAACTTTCGCTTCAACTGGAATGGCAAATTCAGCAACCTCGTTGACCATACCGATGCGCTCATACAGAACCCGAGAGTGATGGGCATCGAGTGGCCCACCTTGTTAGCAAAGCTAGACGCCGTACCGGACTACCAGCAAACCTTTGACGACGTCTACGACGATGGAATTACTACAGCAAATGTGATTGATGCGATCGTAAGCTACGAGACGGCATTGATAACACCCAATTCCCGCTTTGACCAATATCTCAGAGGGGATCAAACCGCCTTATCCTCAGCCGAACTAGGAGGCTATGGGTGGTTTAAGGCGTATGGCTGTGTCAGTTGTCATCAGGGCGTGAATGTCGGCGGCAATATGTTTCAAAAGTTTGGGGTGATTGGCGACTACTTTGCGGATCGGGGCGACATGACGCAGGCCGATTTGGGTCGCTACAACGTTACCAATGCAGAGGCTGACCGCTATGTCTTTCGCGTACCGAGTTTGCGGAATGTGGCCGTGACGCCGCCCTATTTCCATGACGGTAGTACTGACACATTAGAGCAGGCCATCAATATCATGGTGAAATATCAACTGGGTCGTCCTATTCCTCCTGAGCATGTTCAGCAAATTGCCCAATTCCTCCAAACCTTAACGGGCGAATATCAGGGGGGATCGCTGAGCGCACTGGCACCATAATGTATCGTTTTGGGGAGCTTTGACTATGATCTTGTCTATCTTGCAAAAGCTCCAACTTGGAACTGACCGGGCTGCCAAAAGAAAACCTTACAAAACACAGTGGTGGCGGGTGACTGTGCTGAAGGGCTACATCTTGCCAACGGCAGCGATACTGTTGCTGCTACTGCTTTGGACCCAATCTCAAGCGATTAATATACCGCAGCATACCCGCTACATGAATGCCCTGCGTCAGCTTCAAGAATTAGATGCACGGATCAACCAAAACTTGCTACAGCTCAGATTTGGCCTGCTGAATTACTACGACCCCATTGTGAATCAGCAAGCCGAAATCCAATTGCTGCACCAGATTCTTGAGTCGCCGCCCAATTTTGTCGGAGCCGCCCGCCAGGACTTGCAGGTGCAGGTGCAGCAAAATGTTCAGCTCTGGCAAGAAAAAGATGATCTGATTCAGCAGTTCAAATCAAAGCATGCCATCTTGCAAAATTCTTTAGCCTATTTCCCGATCGCCGTCACCGAGCTAACCGAGCAATCCGATATCCCGTCTGCCCTTGTGACCGAACTTGATGACCTGCTGCAAACGGTTTTGCTCTTTAACCTATCGGCAGATGAGGAACTGACGTCTCAACTCAGAACTGACATTGAGCAGCTTCGCACCCAAGTCAGCGCCTCTGCATTTGCCCGTGAGCTGCTCGCCAGTCCGCTGGCCCACGCCGACCTCATCCTCGACAATCGACTAGAGACCGATGACCTGATCAAGACGCTCCTGGAAGTACCGACGCGCCAGCAGGGAACGGAACTGGCCGAAATCTACGATATGGCTTACCAGCGGGCGATTCGAGCAGCTAGTTTGTATCGGCTGGGCCTCTACGCTGTCTCCACAGTACTGGTGATTGCCGTTGCCGCTTCGATTATCCGGAAACTCAAGACCGCCGCCACCGCTCTACAGCGGAGTGAAACCCAACTGCGCAATGTTTTCGACAACACCCAGGTGGGAATTTTTCGTACCCGTTTGGATGACGGAACCGTAATAGCGGCTAACCAATACTTTGCTACCATGCTAGGCTACGATACTCTTGACGAGGTTTTAGGAATCAAGCGCTCCGCCGACTTATACGCTGATCTTCGCGATCGCAAGCAGGCCCTCAAAACGGTGATGCGAACGGGCCGAGTCCACAACTTTGAAACTCAGTTTCGCAAACGAGACGGCAGCCTCTGCTGGGTTTTATTTTCCTGTCAGATGAACAAGGCCGAAAATTGTTTAGACAAAGTGGTTGCCGACATCAGCGATCGCAAGCGGGCAGAAGCTGCCCTGCGTGCCAGTGAAGCGACCAAGCAAGCCCTATTTCAAGCGATCCCCGACTTTATGCTGCGGATGTATCGCCACAGCACGGTCTTTGATGTTGTATCGCCCGGCAACGATACGATTCTTGGCGATCCCACCACGAGACGGGCTGATTTGCGAAACTTGCTGCCGCCGGATTTGGTGGAACAGCGCTTACAAATGGTGCAGCGGGCATTAGATAGGAACGAAGTTCAGGTTTATGAGCAGCAGTTAACCCGCTTCGGGCGAAAGGTCTGGGAAGAGGTGCGGGTCGTCCCCCGCGGTACAGACGATGTGCTGGTGATGGTCCGCAATATTTGCGATCGCAAACAGGCAGAAGCTGACCTCAAGCGGGCCACCGAAGCCGCCCAGGTGGCAAACCGGGCTAAAAGCCAGTTTCTATCCAACATGAGCCATGAACTTCGGACACCCCTCAATGTGATTCTGGGCTTTACCCAGCTCATGAGTCGCGATCGAAGTCTCCAGAGCCGACAGCAGGGCTATCTCAACTCCATCAACCAAGGCGGCGAACATCTCCTGAATCTCATCAACGACGTACTAGAGATGTCCAAAATCGAGGCCGGGAAAGTTAGCCTCACTCCCAGCGATTTTGACCTGCATAGTCTGCTGGCGGGCATCCATCTGATGTTTCAGTTCAAAGCCAACTCTAAAGGGATAGATCTGCGTTTAGAGCAGGCTGCCGACCTGCCCCAGTACGTCCACACCGACGAAAGCAAACTGCGGCAAATCCTGGTCAACCTGGTGGGTAACGCCGTGAAGTTTACGGCTTCAGGACATATCTGTCTGCGTGCCTCAGCCGAGTTTATGGGGGCTGAACCGACGGATGACCTGGCAGATGAGGCTGCTCCCTCGTCAACGCTCAGGCTGCAATTCGAAGTTGAAGACACCGGAACGGGCATTGACCCAGCCGAACTCGACACCCTGTTTGAACCCTTTGTGCAAGCCAACAATCAGCCAGCTTCACAGACCGGTACAGGCTTGGGACTGCCCATCAGCCGCAAGTTTGTGGAAATGATGGGAGGCGAAATGACGGTCTCCAGCCGCTTGGGGCAGGGCAGCCGGTTCCAATTTTCAATTCAGGCAGAGATGGCTAACCGTGGTGCAATGACCCGATCGCAACCCCTCCGTCCCGTCGTTGGTCTGGAACCCGGTCAGCCCGCTTACCGCATCTTGATTGTCGAAGACGTGCCGGAAAATCGACAGTTGCTGGTGGACTTACTAGAGCCCATCGGCTTTGAACTGAGTGAGGCCCAAAACGGGCAAGAAGCGATACAGATCTGGCAAGACTGGCAGCCTCACCTGATCTGGATGGATCTGCGGATGCCAGTAATGGATGGATACGAAGCGACCCGGCAGATTAAAGCGATCGGCCAAAATACCCCCGTCGTGATTGCATTGACTGGCAGCGTCTTCAAGCAAGAAAAGTCTGGAGCGATCGCGGCAGGCTGTGATGACTTTATCTGCAAACCGTTTCGGACTGAGGTGATTTTTGACAAGATGGCCGAATTTCTAGGCGTCCGCTACACCTACGGCGAACCTGATACGGCTCAACATCACGTCAATGGGAACGGCAGTCCGTCACCCGCAACGGCATCAAAACCAATCACCGCTCAAGACCTACAGGTCATGCCTCCTGAGTGGATAGCCCAGCTCAATCAGGCCGCAATGAGAGTTGACGGGCAAGAAATCATTGACCTCATTGCAGCAATCCCGCCTGAACATGCCGCGATCGCCAGCCAGCTAACTGAACTCTTAGAGAATTTTAGCTTTGAGGAAATCGTAGCGTTGGCGAGACAATGACAGCAGTTTTCGTAAGACGGACAAAGGGCTTGCCCGTGCCCATCCAAACCAACGTTGGGGCTCATCTGCAACCGCGCTTATCAAAAACGCCAACCTACAGAACCTAATCTTGGCTTTCTGGATTATTCAACACACTTATAGCAACAACAAACACGAGGGTAATAACACCATAGAATACTGAATGGCTTAGGAAATTTGATCCTCCAAAGATGTTATCAAAAATTTCTCTGATGCCACTCCACAGTGCGGCAAATACCGTCAATAACGTGACAACGAGTCCAACGATAAATCTGAGCCGTCCTTTGACTAACCAACTACAATAGGCACCTACCAAAAGTGAGCCAAAAAATGTAGCCAGCGGAAAGAAAGGATTTGTATCGGGACGGCCAGAAGCAAAAGCATAAAGGGAGGTACTGAGAATGTAGGTTCCTAACCCTATGGCAGTCCCTACAAAGAAACCCGTCTTGTTAGGATATAGCTTCAAAAATTCAAACATAGTTACCCCTGATTTGTTACAAAATTCGGTCAGCCTTCAGACAAGATTTTTCAGGAACTCATCAGTGCAGGAAATAAGCCCGATGCTACGTGCTCTAAAGCATCGGGCTTTCTGGTATAGGTGAATGACGAAGCAAACGGCAAAGAAAATTGCGGCTGGGGTCATACACATGATTTGGATTAAGAGGAGCGTATCGCCAGTCAATGCATTAGTCATCGAGGTGTTGATTGCCTGTTGATACATGTGTTGCGGTGATGCATGTTGATGGTGATTTAGGGAAGCAAACGTTGTCATGGGGCTATGCTCCTTAAGTAAGAATATAGAGAGCAGGCACAAATCAAGGCGTGAATGACTTGACCATGCCACCTAGTTCAATCAGATGAAGCTATGAACTTGCGGCGATCCAAAAATCTTGCACTACACGTTCAGTCTTAAGATTAAGAAATAGAGCTTTTAAGCACATCTAATAATTGTCATTTTTAACCCGTGACAGATGACATTGATAATTGTCACTTGTAACCTACCCTGGCAAACTGCTTTGCCGGGTTTACTGATCAGCCTAGCTCCAAAATTCATCTAAATTGACGTTTTCTATTTCCTTGCGAACTTCTTGGAAATAGCTACTTTTAGTGAGAGTTGCAACCTCTTCTTCCCGCTTATTCTGATCGATTTCAATCTGCAGCTCCTCGAGTTGGCGCCTCAACTCATCTTCTCGCCATTTGCGCTGCGTAATATCCTGCACCATGCCTTCGTAATACAGAACATTCCCCCTTTCGCCCCTCACCGCCCGGGCGTCAGTCTGAGTCCAGATGATGCTGCCGTCCCGACAATATGAGCGATACTCAAACCCCTTGACAGTATCTTGAGTCTCTAGCATCTGTTTGAATTCAGCCCGCTTTTCTGGATTGACGTACAGCTGCTCCCTAATGCTTTTGATACTTTCAAGCATCTGTTTGGGCGAGTCGTAGCCATAAATCTTGGCAAAGGCCGGATTGACGTTGATGTACTTGCCCTCTGGAGTTGATTGAAAGATACCTTCTAGGGCATTTTCAAAGATGCTGCGGTAGTTCTCTTCGGCGATGCGTAGGGCTTCCTCAGCTCGCTTACGGGTGGTAATGTCTCGCAGCATGATTAAGACCTCGTCGTCATTAATGACTGCAATCCGCACCTCTTCACTGATCAGCTCGCCGTTGTTCATAGTGAGGTGCTCGTAAATCTGAGATTGATGCGTCTCTAGGGCTCGCTCAATGGCTCTGATCTGCTGATTGGCCTGCTCTAGTGGCAACACGTCCTGCATCGCCGTCTTGCCTGGTACGACCTTAAGCGGATGAGCCGTGGTCACGCCACTGAGGTAAGTTCCGTCTCGCTTGACCCGTAATAGTTTGTCAGGGATGGCGTTGACCAGCGCCCGGTTGGTGACTTCGCTTTGCTTCAGGGCCTCCTCAGCTTCCTTGCGCTCGGTGATGTCGAAGATCACCCCGTCGAGATAAAGCGGACAATCATCGTCACCAAAGATGGCTTGACCTTGCTCGTAGACCCAGCGCGTATCGCCATTGCGATGCAGCACGCGATAGTACAGCACATAGGGGGCTTTGGCGGTGACCCCGTGGCTGACGTCCCTCTCTACTAGGTCACGATCCTCTGGATGAATGATGCTTCGGTAGGTTCTGACCCGATTCTGGATAAAATCTGAGGCAGGGTATCCAGAGATGGTTTCAATGGCGTTGCTGATGTACTCCATCGTCCAATCAGCATCGTATTGCCCCCGGTAGATAGCACCGGGAACGTTAACGACTAGGCTGCGGAAGCGGGCTTCACTCTGCTGCACCGTATGAAAGGAGGCTTTGAGCTGATCGGCCATTTGGTTGAAGGAGCTGGCCAGCACGTTGATTTCGGTAATGGCGCTGGGTTTAATGTGCTGGTCAAGTTTCCCTTGAGACAGTTCATCGGCGGCCTGGGAAATATCTAGCAGCGGGCTAGTGATGCGACGAGCCGTGAAAATGCCAATGGCGATCGCCACTCCCAAGGCTCCTAGGCACAGCAGCACCGTATTGCGAGTACTGGCATTGATTTGCTGCATCACGTCCGATTCCGGAATCACCACCGCAATCAGCCAGTCGAGCCCATATTCATCCCGATAGGGCGTTACCTGCAAAAATTGGCGTTCCCCGTCTAGGTCGAATTTCAGATGCTGGGGCCGATCAATCGCGTCAAGGTCGCCAAAACTTTGGTTCAAAAATTGACTGACTCCCTGAACCATAGGGCTTTCGCTTTGCATTGCTTTGACCCGTTTCAGTTCGCCATCGGCTTCGGTAAACAGGGAGCCGGCCATAGAGGATGAGACCAGCAAACCGTCCCGCTCCAGGATAAAAACTTCACCGCTTTCGCTGATTTCCAGTTGGCTCAGAAAGTCTCGGATGCCCAAAAGCGATAAATCTACAGCAAAGACCGCTTCGAGTTCCCCATCTGCGGAGTAAACGGGTCGGACTGCCGGCAGAGACATATTGGGGTAAGGGGCCGACCACACATAGATGTCTCCCCAGGTGGCCTTTCCGGCGGCCTTGGCGGCCTTGTACCAGGGACGCTGAAAAAGCTGGTAGCCTTCAAC
Source organism: Elainellaceae cyanobacterium (assembly GCA_051117335.1). Taxonomy (GTDB): domain Bacteria; phylum Cyanobacteriota; class Cyanobacteriia; order CAZCXK01; family CAZCXK01; genus DBGGTD01. The sequence goes on along the minus strand of JBNPEB010000051.1, from coordinate 17,851 downwards.
TGCCGAGAGCAGATTTTGGCGATTGCCCTGCTCATCCGTTTCATAGGTCAGGAATACGCCGTTGGGAGATGTGCTAGTCCAGTAGGAGACATTCGGCAGTCCGTCAGTAACCTGTTCTGCCCCGCTGAATATTCCCTCCGTCGTCCCCACAAAAATATAGCTGGCTGATGGAAACTGCTGAATCTGGTGCCAAAAATGGCGCTCTAGCTGAGAAACATTCTGCAGATCTAATGTGCCGATCTGCAGGTCGTCGGCACTAATTCGATTAATCAGATGGGACGCTTCCAAAAAATTATCGAGACGTTCTTGAACGCGGGCCGTTGTTTCCGACTGCAGTTGTGTAGAGAGATCATCAACCGTTTTTCTACCGTTAATAAAGGATAAATATCCGGTTAGCCCCACTGCAGTGACAATTTGCAGCACAAACGGCACCACGAGAGTTGTCCGAAGCAGAAGTTTGCGATTGGGTAAAACACTCATATGCTGTACCAGTTTGAGCGACAGGCTCAGAAGCAGTGTCTATAGGCTTCGAAGGGAATTTACGAGGACGCTTCGCGAACAGGATGACAAACGTGGGAGGCACGCTTTGAACCTATCAGTAGGCTCTTGCGGCGACTCGTCCTACCAGCTATCAATATCGCTGATGGAGCGCTGCTGGAAGTAGAGGTCTAGGGTTTCATCAATGCGATCGCCTACCATGCCAAAGTTCAGCATCAGATAGGACATGGCGCGGTTGCGAAAGCCTGTCGCCTTTTCTGAGAGGAAGACGGGGACATTGATGTCGTGGTCGCGCCCGGTATAGCGCTTAAACATCGCCAGCATCCGCTTCAGCTGCTCGGTGCCGTTATCGCCCTTGATCAGATCGGCTGTGGCGATCGCCCCCGCATTCACCATCGGGTTATAGGGGCGGTTGGTCTTCTCGTCTAGAACAATCGAGTTGAACGCTTCCCCCGTCGGCTCTACGCTGACTTTACTGGTGACGTACTCCCGCCCGTGATCCTCCAGCGCCATGCCGACTACAAACGCCTTTGAATTAGATTTGCCAGTGCCGCCCCGATATGAATGAATTGAAATAACCTTTGACATGTAACAAAATCCTCCCGCATGGGCTTGTTGCTGACTTGTTAAAGAACTATCTGTTTTAAACGCAATTTCTCTACAGCCTCAGGCTACAGAATCATCACTTCGAAATCATCCGACACCTATCATGTTGAGAGCATGACAATTGTCATTGATAGACGCCTCCTCCCACAGCCACGTCAGCCTAGACTGTCGGATCCAACTCCGGCAGTCTAGCGCCATTCTCCCTATACTTATCTATCAGCTTTTCGGGGTTTTGCTGATATCAGCTTCTGTTTGGCAAACTGACGAGCAACTGAGGGGTGCCTAATTGCGGAAAATATGCATTTCAAATCATTGCTGCCGACTGTCGATTGACAGCATTAAGTCTTGACATCTCTCACCTGTAGACCATGACAATGATTAGATGTTTTCAGGCTCCTTAGTCTCTACTTTAGAGATACAGATTTAGAGATACAGAAAATCGGTGGTCTAATCCCATCAACAATCCCTAATAATGAAACGTAGCGGTGGGAGGAGGCGCTGCGACTGATCAAATAATCGGTTCAAATAATCGGTGTGAAGGAGCAATGGAAGCGAATTTTCTAACCACGGTGTTTCTGCCGCTGGCCCTATTTATCATCATGCTGGGCATGGGGCTTGGTCTGACGGTGAACGATTTTAAGCGGATTTTAACCGATCCCAAGGCTGTCATTATTGGGCTAGTTGCCCAGTTGGTGATGCTACCGGTAGTTGGCTTTTTACTCGCCAGTAGTTTTCCCCTGACTCCAGAATTGGCCGTCGGCGTGATAGTGTTAGCAGCCTGCCCCGGTGGCCCGACCTCTAACCTGGTGACGTACTTGGTGCGGGGCAATGTGGCCCTTTCAATCACCCTCACCGCGATTAGCAGTCTGATTACGGTATTTACCATTCCCCTGGTGGTGAATGTGGCGACGCAGCGCTTTATGGGAGAAGCCGTTGCCCTACAGCTCCCGTTTTTAACGACGGTGATCCAAATTGCTGCTATTACCCTAGTTCCCGTAACGTTGGGCATGGTGATCCATCACTATGCTCCTCAGTTTGCAGCTATGGTTGAACGCTGGGTTAAATGGCTGTCTTTAGTCTTTTTAGCTCTAATTATTGTGGGACTGCTGGCCAAAGAACGGGCCAATGTTGTGAACTTTTTCGTGCAGGTGGGCTGGGTTGCCCTGGCTTTGAATGGGGTGACAATGGCACTAGGATTTGCGATCGCAACTCTGAGCAAACTGAATGTCAGCAGCGCCAAGGCTATTACCGTAGAAGTTGGCATTCAAAACGGCACCCTAGCGATTACCATTGCCAGCGCGCCAACCTTTCTGAATACGCCCAGTATGGCAATTCCAGCGGCAATATACAGCTTGATTATGTTTGCAACTAGCGCCATTTTTGCCGGATTGGTGCAGCGTCAGCAAGCTGTCCTTAAGGACTAGACGGGGGTGGGCCGCGCCCACCCATCGCTCATACACAATTCACCAGCGATTTAGGATCGCTATAAAATGATGGACAACTGAGGGTTGCGTATCTACAGAAATTATTGCTATGGCGTCTATCAAAGCCTCTGCAGAGGGTCTGGCTAGCATTAAACGAGCGATCGCCCAGAAAGGCTGGAAGGTGGGTAGCGATCGATGGCTGGTCGAAGCCAGCAAAGTGCTTGAGCCGCAGGGTACTTGGCATGAATCGGGTCCCTATGCCTATGGCTGTAGTCCGCAGACCTGGGAGCGGTTTTTGCAGGGTACCGCCATTCGCGATCGCAGCTTTATCGCCTTCTGCCAGGTGCTGGGCATTCAGCTCAAAGACGTGACCGCATCCTCCAATCAACTGCGGGAAGACTGGGGAGACGCCCCAGACGTGCCCAATTTCCACGGACGCACCCAGGAGCTAGACCGCCTCGAACAGTGGATACTGGCAGACCGCATGCGGCTGATTGCCATCGTTGGGCTCGCCGGCATCGGCAAAACTCGGCTGGTCAGAGGCGGCATTGGTAAGACGGATCTGTCATTGCAGCTCGCTCGGCGCATTCGAGGCGAGTTTGACTGTCTGATCTGGCGGCGACTGATCAATGCCCCACCACTAGAGACCCTGCTCATCGATCTGATTGAATTCGTATCTGAGCAGCAGGAAACGCCGGTGGACGCCACGCTTGAGGAGCTGACGACGCAGCTCCTCGATTACCTGCGGCAGCGCCGCTGCTTGCTGATTTTAGACAACGTGGAATCAATCTTGCAGGGAGTCCCCAGCAATCAACCCTCAGGAGCTGCGATCTCAGGATCTTACCGAGCTGGATATGAAGGCTATGGGGCACTGTTTAGGCGAATCGGAGAGACCGAGCACAAAAGCTGTTTGCTGCTCACCAGCCGCATCAAGCCCAAAGATGTGGAAACAATGGCAGGGGTGTGGTCGGTGCGATCGCTAGAACTCGGGGGGGTAGATATCGCCGCTGGGCAGGCGATTTTTCAGGATATCGGTCAGGCTCAGGGCGCTACTTTTCAAGGGTCTGAAGCCGATTGGGAACAACTCTTTTCGTTCTATGGTGGCAATCCGCTGGCGCTGGAAGTCGCGGCCAAACATATTCTCAGACGCTTTGGTGGCGATCTTGCTCAGTTTCTCGCCCAGGACTTGCGCGTGTTTGGGGGAATTCGCGACCTGCTCGATTGGCATTTTGAGCGATTCTCAGATGCCGAAAAAGACCTGATGTACTGGCTGGCTATCAACCGAGAGGCGGTCTCGATCGCCGAACTCAAAGCCGACGTGCTGTTGCCCATTGCCCAAAAGCAGGTGCCCGAGACGCTGGATAGCCTGGAGCGGCACATCCCCATCGAACGGAGCGAGCATCGGTTCACCCTGCAGCCAGTTTTGATTGAGTACATGACCAATCGCTTCATTAAAACTATCTGTCAGGAACTCCAGTCCGGTTGCCTAAACCGCTTCAACAGCCATGCCCTGATCAAAGCCTCCGCCAGCGACTATGTTCGCGAGAGCCAAATTCGCATGATTCTTCGCCCCATTATTGAGCAGATTGCACCGGCCCTCGGGCTAGACAGTGAAACCGGGCTGAGCGATCGCCTCGCTCAAATTTTGGCGCATCTGCGGCAGCTTTACCCAAAACGGCCTGGCTACGCCGCCGGCAATCTGCTCAACCTGATGCGCTACAGCGGGATCGACCTGAGTCATTGGGACTTTTCTGATCTGGCAATTTGGCAGGCCGATCTCCAAAACATCAACCTGCGTCAGGTCAACTTCACCTCCTGTGCGTTTGCCCGCTCTAGCTTTACCCAAGACTTTGGGGGCGTCCACGCGATCGCCTTTAGCCCCAGGCAAGATACTGTGGCGATGGGCGACTCGATTGGGGGCATTCGGCTGCTGCGCCTAGCCGACTGGCAGCCGTGCCTGTACATCAGGGGACACGGCAAAGACACCTGGGTCACGTCTATTGCCTACAGTCCAGACGGTAGCCGACTCGCCAGCAGCAGCATGGATGGCACGGTCAAGCTTTGGGACGTTAATACGGGTGCCTGTCTCCAGACACTGACCAGCACCACCAAGTGGGTTTGGGCAGTGGCCTTTAGCCCCTATGGGGCCACGATCGCCAGCGGTGGCAATGACCATGAGATCAAATTGTGGAATATTCGCACGGGCGATCGCCAAGTGCTCAAAGGACACAGCGCCCAGATTTGGGGAATCGCCTTTCATCCGACGGTTGATCTGCTGGCTAGCGCCGCCTATGACGGCACCGTCCGCATTTGGGACGTGGCCACGGGGGAGTGCCGTCAGATCTTGAGCGGTCACCAAAGTATCGTGCTTTCCGTCAGCTTTCATCCCGATGGCAATACCCTGGTCAGCGGCAGCGCCGACAGCACCGTCAAAATCTGGGACACGCACACAGGCGACTGTCTCAATACATTGCGAGGACACACCAAAGAGGTCTATTCCACTGCCTTTAACGGCGATGGCACCCTCATCGCCAGCGGCAGTTTTGACCCCAGCGCCAAAGTCTGGGACGCCCAAACCGGCCAGCTCCTCAAAACCTTCACGGGGCACTTCAGAGGCGTCCGTATTCTGGCCTTTGCCCCTGACAAAAACCTGCTCGCCACCGGCGAAACCGCCCAGAGGCTAAAGCTGTGGGATGTTGATACCGGAGTTTGCCTCAAGACCTGGCGCGGCTACACCGATTTAATTTGGGCGCTGGCTATTGCTCCCGACGGGCGGCAGCTTGCGAGCGGCAGCTTAGACGGCACCGTGCGGCTCTGGGATATTCAGACTGGAACGTTGGTTAAAACGCTAAAAGGGCACCGTGCCTGGATTTGGGCGGTAGCGTTTAGTCCAGATGGTCAAACCCTCGTCAGCAGTAGCGACGACGAAACCGTCAGACTGTGGAATGTCGGTAGTGGGCAGTGCCGAGCGACCCTGCGCGGTCATACCGAAGGTGGCGTGTGGGCTGCGGCGTCCAGTCCAGATGGTCAGCTCATCGCGAGCGGTGGTCGAGACGGGACTGTGCGGCTCTGGGATGCGGCAACGGGCAAAACCCTTCAGAATTTGGCGGCTCACAGTGCCAGCAACTGGATCTGGGGAGTGACCTTTAGCCCGGATGGGCAGACGCTGGCGAGCTGCAGCGACGATCAGACCATCAAGCTCTGGGATGTTAAGACGGGCGACTGTCGCCTGTGTTTGACCAATAGCGGCAAGGTGATGGCGATCGCCTTTCACCCGGATGGACACCTGCTCCTCAGCGGCGGCGACGATCAGCACATCCAGCTGTGGGATCTCTCAGCCGGTGAACTCATCCGCACGTTTGAGGGACATACGGACTCGGTTTTGGGTCTGGTCTTCGATGCCAACCGAGACATCCTCATCAGCTCCAGCATTGATGCCACGATTCGCCTGTGGGAGCTTGATACGGGAAGATGTCTGCAGGTTTTGCGAGGACATGAATCTACCGTTAGAAGTTTAGCCCTGACGCCAGATGGACAGATGCTGGCCAGTGGCAGCACCGACAACACGATTCGCTTCTGGGAAATCCCCACGGGCAATATGCTCAAGCTGCTGCGCCCGGCAAGACCCTACGAGGGCATGAACATTACCGATGTGAAAGGACTGACGGCAGCTCAAAAAGAGGTGTTGAGGGCGTTGGGGGCCGTCGAGCACCCATGACATTTGTCATGCCTTCGAAGTGACAATGATTCGATGTCTTCAAAAGTACTTTCGTCTATTTTGAACATGTTGAGGTCGCTGTCAGAGATTCCCCTATGCCGCCTGATTTAAATCCCGCGTCCGACGGCTCAAGCAATCAACACAGTGAGCTGAGACAGCACATTCAGCTCAGCTTGCAGAAAGCAAGAACCCGAAAGACCCAGCTCATTTCTTCTGGGCATCGGTACGGCATGGCTACTCTCGTATTGAGCGCGGCCGTGACGCTGATTACCGGCGGATCGGCTCTTACCGGTGATCCCTTTTTGGGCAACTGGCGGTTGACAACATCTATCGTCTCAGCCTGTACCTTGGGCGCAGCGATCGCGGCTGGGCTTCACAGCCAGACCGCCTCTCCCGGACGATTACTGGAGTCCAGCGAATGTGTGGCTAAGCTCCAAGATCTCACGATCGAAACCATCCCTGAAACCTACGACCTAGAGGCGGTCAGCGAAGCCTATCGGCACATTCTGTCTGAATTTATTCAAGTTGACGGCTGACTTAAGTTTTGCAAAATCTTGTAACGCTAACCTCCCATAGCCATACCTGTGGCCCAAAAGTATGATTTAACACTTAATACCTATCAATCGACTGAGTAACACAAAATTTTGGTAAAACCCTATGAAGCGTCGAGAAATTATCAACTACCTGGCTGTTGGCGCTGGCACCGCCATCGGTGTCGCGGCCTGCGGCGACGGTTCTGCCCCCACATCGGCTCAAAATGAGGCCAGTTCACCCGCGTCGCCCTCCGTCTCCTGGCGCATGGCAACGAGCTGGCCCCAAGCGCTCGATACCATCTATGGTGGAGCACAAACCGTCAGCAATCGCGTCGCAGAAATCACGGGCGGGCGCTTCACCATCGAACCCTATGCGGCGGGTGAACTTGTCCCGGGTCTAGAGGTGCTGGATGCGGTGCAGGGCGGCACCGTCGAGTGTGGCCATACCGCCAGCTATTACTACGTCGGGAAAAATCCGGCACTAGCCTTTGGCACCACCGTCCCCTTCGGCCTCAATGCCCAGCAGCAAAATGCTTGGTTCTACCACGGTGGCGGGCTCGATGCCATTCACAAGCTCTACGCTGACTTCGGCGTCGTTAGCTTTCCCGCTGGTAATACTGGCGTGCAAATGGGCGGCTGGTTTAAGCGCGAAGTTAACTCTGTATCTGACCTCCAGGGGCTGAAGATGCGGATTCCGGGGCTAGGCGGTGAAGTAATGGCGGCCCTGGGGGTCAATGTGCAAGTGTTACCGGGGGGAGAAATCTTTCTGGCGCTGGACCGCAACGCGATCGATGCGGCAGAGTTTGTGGGTCCCTACGACGACGAGAAGCTAGGGCTGGCCGATGCCGCAAACTTCTATTACTACCCTGGCTGGTGGGAACCGGGCGCGACACTAGAGATACAGGTTAACCTGCAAGCCTGGGAGAGCCTGCCCACCGAGTACCAAGAAGCGCTCAAGACGGCGGCGTTTGAGGCTAACTTAAACATGCTGTCAAAGTATGAGGCGCTCAATGGAGCAGCGCTAAAACGCCTGGTGGACAAGGGCGTCCAGCTAACGCCCTACAGTGAAGAGATTTTACAAGCGGCGGAAAAAGCTTCGTTTGAGATTTACGAGCAGAACGCGAGCAGCGATACGGCGTTTAAGGAGATCTATGACGGCTGGCGCGCCTTTCGCGACGAAGTCTACGGCTGGAATCGAGTGAACGAGCTGAGCTTTTCCCGCTTTGTGAACGGTGATAATAACCGCAGCAACCCATGAACACGCTACTTGCTCTATCTCGCTGGATAGACCGCATCACCACTGGCATTGGTCGGCTAGCCAGTTGGCTGGTCCTGGTGATGATTGGTGTGGGCTGCTGGAACGTCATCGGTCGCTATGTGGGGCAGGTGGTCGGGCGTAACCTCAGCTCCAATGCACTGATCGAGACGCAGTGGTATCTCTTTAGCATTGTGTTTTTGCTGGGGGCAGCCTACACGCTGCGCCACAACGGGCATGTGCGGGTCGATGTCTTTCAGTCGCGCTGGCGGGGCAAACGTAAGGCGCTGGCGGAGCTAATCGGGACTCTACTGTTTCTATTGCCATTTGCAGGACTGGTGATGCTGTTCTCGTGGCGCTGGGTGCTGGCGTCGTGGCGCATTGGGGAGACCTCTCCCGACCCGGGCGGACTGCCCCGCTACCCGATCAAGTCACTGGTTTTGGTGGGTTTTGCGGTCCTGCTGCTGCAAGGGGTGTCTGAGGCGATTAAGAATTTGGCAGTGCTGACGGGCGATCGCCCCTTTGATCTAGAATCCCCCGACCACCCAGACTCTACCGGAGGCGAACCCTGATGGACTGGTTAGGACCCAGCATGTTTGTGGGGGCGCTGGTGTTGCTGTCGCTCGGCTATCCGGTGGCGTTTTCCCTGGGCGGTGTGGCCATTCTCTTTGGCCTGATTGGGGTGGCGCTAGACGTGTTTAATCCGGTGTTGATGACCGCGATGCCGCAGCGGATTTTTGGCATCATGAACAACTTTACGCTGCTGGCCATTCCCTATTTCATTTTCATGGGGGCGATGCTAGAGCGCTCAGGCATTGCGGAAAACCTGCTAGAGACCATGGGGCAGGTGTTTGGTCGGGTTCGAGGCGGACTGGCGATCGCGGTTGTCACGGTCGGTGCCCTGCTAGCAGCGACAACCGGCGTGGTCGCCGCCACCGTCGTTACCATGGGGCTAATCTCGCTGCCCACCATGCTGCGCTACGGCTATAACAAAGACTTCTCCGTAGGCGTGATTGCCGCTTCCGGCACTCTCGGGCAAATCATTCCTCCCAGCATCGTCCTCGTGGTCTTAGCGGATCAGCTGGGAATTTCCGTAGGGGACTTGTTCGTGGGTTCCATCATTCCGGGGCTGTTGATGGCGGGTGCCTTCATTACCCATGTCGTCGTCATCTCAATGGTGCGGCCTGATCTGGTTCCGGCCCTGCCCGATGAATTGCTAGCCGTCAAAGGCACGGCGCTACTCACCAAGGTGGTGCGGGTGATGATGCCGCCGCTACTCTTGATTTTGCTGGTCCTCGGAAGCATTTTCTTTGGGGTGGCCACCCCGACGGAGGCCGGCGCGCTAGGGGCTTTGGGGGCGATCGCGTTAGCCTGGGGTAACCAGCAGCTTTCGGTGCGTACCCTGGGGGAAGTGAGCGATCGCACCCTGCGAACCACCAGCATGGTGATGTTTGTTCTGATTGGCTCGACGGCGTTCAGTCTGGTCTTTCGAGGGCTGCGGGGCGATCAGTTCATCTTCGATCTGTTGACGCAGCTGCCGGGCGGACAGGTTGGGTTTTTGCTAGTTAGCATGCTGACCATCTTTGTGCTGGGTTTTTTTATTAGCTTCTTTGAGATTGCCTTTATTGTGGTGCCGCTGTTTGCCCCCATCGCTGAACAGCTCTATGGTTTTGGTGGTCTGGTCTGGTACGGGGTGATTATCGGTGCCAACATGCAGACCTCGTTTCTCACGCCGCCGTTTGGCTTTGCCCTGTTTTATCTGCGCGGCGTCGCGCCACCCGAGGTTGCGACCGGCAACATCTATCGCGGCGTGGTGCCATTTATCATTTTGCAGCTGGTGATACTGGTTTTGATTATTACTTTTCCGATACTGGTGAATTATCTGCCGTCTATCAGCAGTTAATGGCACTGTGGCCATCGCCCAAACTCCTGACGCTGTTTCAAAGCGCCTGCCGACGCTCATCTTACAGAGTTTTCTTGACCCGCTATGCCTCCATCTGCTCGTAAGACTCTGCCCTTAGTTACTAAATTTGCCTACGGCGTCGGCATCGTTTCCATCGTCGTTCCAGATGTCATATTGACCATTTTTTTCCTGTATTTTCTGACTGATATTGTAGGACTGCGGCCGGTTTTAGCGGGTACCGTCCTGCTCATTGGCCGCCTCTGGGATGCCGCCAATGATCTGCTTGTTGGTTGGCTCAGCGATCGCACTCAGTCTGCCTGGGGCCGCCGCTATCCGTGGATGGTTATCGGTATTGTGCCACTGGCTCTCTTTTTAGGGTTGCTGTGGTGGGTGCCGCCCGTGGAAAACCAACGAATTCTGTTTGGTTACTATTGTCTGATGTTGATCTTGTACGACTCAGCCCTAACGGCGGTCTTGCTGCCCTACAACGCACTCGCGGCAGAGTTGACCCAAGATTATCGCGATCGCACACAACTCATTAGCTTTCAGTCCTTTTTCAGAACAGGTGGCATCATTCTCGTACTGTTGCTTGCCCAAATCGTATTTGCTCGTGTTCCAGACCAGCAGCAATATTGGGTTCTAGCCCTGCTGTGTGGTGTTGGGGTAATGCTCGCTATCGGGATTTGCATCGGCGGTACCTATCGGCAATATCAAGTCGTCAGCCAGCCACTAACCCAGTCCACAACATCTGCGATCAAGTTCTGGCCACAATTTAAGCGCGTCCTATCTGACCTCATCTTTTGGCGACTGCTAGGCATCTACCTATGCAGTTGGCTCGCCATACAAGTCATGGCTAGCATTGTTCCCTACTTTGTCGTTACCTATATGGGACAGACAGCAGAAACTGTGACAACTGTTATTTTGATCGCGCAGCTTGCCGCGTTGCTCATGGTCGTAGTCTGGGGAACCGCAGGGCTACGCCTCGACAAACACCATATCTACTTAATCGCTATTCCTTTGTGGATTTTGGCTCTGGTATTCATCATGGGCTTGCAACCCGACCAAACTGTCTGGCTCTATGGACTGATGATACTGGCAGGCAGCGGAGCTGCGGCAGCCTATATTGTGCCGTGGGCTATGCTCCCAGATGTCATTGATTACCAAGAGCTGCGTAGCGGTCAGCGATCGGAGGGAATGTACTACGGCGTTATGGTTTGGATGCAAAAGCTGGGGGTTGCCGTAGCGCTTTTTGGTGTTGGCTTATGTCTCGATTGGGCTGGTTTTGTGTCAGCAGTTGATAGTACTCAACTGTCCCAACCACCTTCAGCGATTCTGACAATTCGCGGAATCATGGGACTTGTGCCCACTGTGCTCTTGATTGGCAGTTTACTGTTGGCCTATCGCTACCCCATTACTCGCCAAGCCCATGCGGAAACGCGACTGCTGCTCAGCCAGCAGCGGCAGTCATGAGTTGGTTTGCCGTTGAGTAAACAGTTGCGACTTAAAAAGCAGCCAATCGACTTCAAGAATTCCAGTAATCCCACTCTAAAGACAGTCCTTCCTCCTTAAAAGGGAAATGGCTGGCGATCGCAGCGAAAACGTTGCCGAACTGAGGGCGATCAGTTTAGGTCAAAGGGCGGTCATTCTAGGTTAGGGGTCGATCATTCTCGTTTGGAAGGCGGTTTTTCTAGGTCAGAGAGACATCATTCTGGGGTTCAAGGGAGATTGTTCTGGGTCAAAGAGAGGACATTCTACGCTAGAAGGGAGATTATTCTGGGTCAGAGGAAGAATATTCTCGTGTTGAGGGAGGTTGTTCAGGGTTAGAAAGAGAAGGATGAAGCTCAGAACCCAAAAGTTTCTTGCATTGAGGAAGATGTTTCTAGGCTTTAGGGAGTATGGTCTACATCATAGGAAGCCTATTCAGGTTAGCCTTAGCCAGGCCAGTATCCCCCTTGGCACGACTTAACTCTGACAAGCAATGTCCTGTCGGAGCTAGTAATACTAGTCTACGATAGCTTAGATATCGGACTCGAATAGACGGATTAACAAGATCGAAATTTATCGGGTTTGGTTGGATTCGACTCTTCCATAGGAATGGCTACCATGTCTACTTCCTCTGGGTCAAAATCAGCAGGAAAACGTGTACCCTTTATATCCTCTGTGCTCCTGACATAGCAGGCACCCTCTAAGTTTGCGTCGGTCAGATTAGCAGAACGTAAGTCGGTAAAGCGTAAGTCAGCATTGCTCAAATTGGCCTTACTCAAATTAGTATAGTTTAAGATGGCAAAGCGTAAATTAGCACTGCTTAAGTCAGTAGGGGTATTTGAATCAGGAGCAGGGTTAGGACTTAAATCAGCGTTACCCAAGTCAGCAAAGCTTAGATCAGCGAAACTTAAGTCAACAGAGTTTAAATCAGCACTTCTAAGGACGGTCCGGCGGAAAGAAGGTAGTTCAGCCGTCAGGATCTTACCTAGCTCAGTCAGCATTTTAGATCGGCTGGATTCGGCAAAAACTTTTCCTGGGAACTTCTTGGTTAAATAATTACTTAGCTTAACTTCATCTGTTTCAGAGACAGTTTCTGAAGGAAGATGTAACATGACTACAAAGCGTTTGATGTCATTTTCAAGTTTATCTAGGACAGTACCTCGGTCTGATTTTTCAAGGCTACTCAGAACCTTAAATAGTTCGGATTCTGTGAAATCAGTGCCTTCGGAATTAAGGGAAACGTTGAGTGAAAAGTTGGCCCCTGTTAAGATAGCCCCTTCAAGTTTGGCTCCTTGCAAGTAGGTATTTCTAAGATCACCCTTTCTTAGATAAGCTCCTTCGAGATCGATATATGGTAGCCATGCATCCTTCAGCACGACATTATCAAGATCAGCTCCCCCCAAATTAACCTCAGCTTCAGCCTCCCTACTCCCATTACTTAGTTCTTTCAGTTTCAGTAGCTCAAGTTCATATAAATAGCGGATGAGGTACCCTTTGGATTCACCTGCATCATTCTTAGTCTCCTTATCTCTTTCATCACTGTTAGGTTGAAACAAAGCTGATAGTTTGGAAAGTAAATCCTCTTGAGATGTGTCCTCATTATTTCTCTGAAATTTATCCTCGGGATTAAGGCGACGTAAAGCTACCAATGTCTGTCCTCTAATGATATCTTTCTCAATTCCGTTAGGAATGAAATCATCTCCCTCTTCTTCTGCCATGAGATCTGAAATTGATTTGGCATAATTTGTTAGAACTTCTCCCCTAGATTCGATCGCTTGGCTTACGCTATCGTTTTCTTCACGCGTATTGGCGATGTTATCTTGACCTTGTGTGTAAACCCACCCTAGGTATGCAATGGCAGCGGTAATAACAGCGGTTAAAGCGGGAATTAATATGTTTCCACATAAGATTAACCACCTTTGCTCGCCAAATTTGATATCGTCTCCTTGCCCGGACACCTGATTTCCAGGCGTCTTTTGCTCACGAGCTACTTGTCTATTGTCATTTGCAGTTGTCATTTTATATTCTCCTTGATAGTAAGTAAAAGTGAAACTCGTTCTAACTCACTCTTTAGGCCAATACTCGACTTCAAACTCCCACACGGAGTGAACTAATTGCTCGTGCCTTGATTTGGATGAAAGACCTTTATCGAAGATCTTTACAGCTATCTCGCCACCGATTCCCGTTCTTTCGCTGAATTCTAATGTGACTCTATGAAGCTCAAGATTCGCATGAAGCCGTCCATGCACCATCGCTTTTAAGTCTGGGTTTGAATCGACCCATCCCTGCAGCTCTGCCGGAACTTTAGGTAAAGAATTAGGTTTACCAAATCGAGAATAAGTACTCTCTAAGACTCGTCCCGATTTGTCATAATCGGCACTTATCCCAATCTGAGCGGCTGCCTGGGATACAGGGAACGAACTACCCCAACGCCCTCGTCTCTCTTTAACCTCTGCACTAATTAAACGCAGTTCTTTCGCTCCTAGGGAAGCCGCAATTCTTATAAATGCCGACTCTTTTTCTTTAGCAATACGAGCTGAATATTTAGTCGGAATAAGATAAAGGTCCTTTGCAACCGGATGCTGAACAAGGATTTCACCGTTTTCAGGCGTATGGCCTATGTCAAACTTAAAGAGCTTTCTAGCCTCAGAAGGTTTATACCAATGAAGTTGATGATTGAGGTCAAGTAGCTCTTCTAACACCGCTAAAGAATGTTCCTCGGGCATAGATTCGAACGCATCCTTGGCGGCTTTGGAAACATTCCAAACGGCTTCAAGAGGGTTTTCCTCGGACATAGATTCGAACGCATCCTTGGCGGCCTTGGAAACATTCCAAATGGCTTCACTTGCTGCTTTGGGATTTAGTAGTTGGCTAAGATCCTTCTTAGCCAGTTCCTCTACTTTTAATGGAGTCGCCACAATAATGACAGGACGCTCTTCTGGTTTGATGTCATAAGTTCCAATAGGCATGGTCACCCTTTGTCCAAAGACTACAAAACTATTTACACAAAGAACGGCATCCAATTGACACGTTATTGATACGTTAAAGATGCTCTAGAGTTTAAATACTGATCGGACTCCACTCAGACGGAGTGTTCGACCTCTTGTGATTGCACGGATTGCCTTACTCGGCTAACCCAGCCTTTAGTCTGGTCAAGCACTTGAGTGTAAGGCAATTCACTTTCCATCACTAGTTCCATGGGTAAAGGCTTGCCAAGTTTGGGAAACCACTGTCGAAGCTTTTTACCCAGCGTGATGCGTAAGATAAACTCCAACACCGTTCGCTCCGATTGCGGAAAACTATAGTTGGATAAATCGCGTAGTGCGTGAACTTCCGGCAATCGCTGAACAGTAAACGCAGGCAGCGCTTGGCTCCAGTCATCCTGATACTGATCCAGAAGTTGCATGAACGCCTGCACATCCTGTAGCGAGGCATTGCAGCCATGCGATCGCACGTTACCGTCAAGAGCTGAGATACCGGACACTGCCGCAGGGCTTCGGCGTCTTCCAAGGTCATCAGCCCGGCGAGGACAGGGCACTTGTCTTGAAAATAGCGATGTACGGCGGCGGCATCAGCACAGTCCGCGATCGGATTCTTTCCGAGAGGAAACAGCACCACACCGTGCAGCCAATCATCCGGTAGGGGAGCCATGAGCACCCGCTTGTTTCGGCCAATCGTCCAGGAATGAATGCGGTCTGGTGCTAGCTTGACTGAGCCGTCTGAATTCCGATTACGGACGAATAGAGACTGGTAGGCATCGGGAATCACGCTCTGTTCGCACTGCATATCGGCCTTGGCAACACGTACATCCCGCACCTGAGAGTTGACCCCGTCTGCCCCCACCAAATAATCGAAGCGAGCTGTAAAAGGTTTTCCCGCCACCGGGTGCAGCATCACTATTTGACCATCCGGATCGACATCCGTGCAGGCGCAATCAAACTGAATGGTCAGTAACGCCTGGTCATGGCGATCGCTCAAGTGCTGAAGGAGCACCCCGGTTAGCTGGTTCCGATCAACCAGCAGCAACGGCAGCTTGCGATCAATCTGGCGAGTTTTGCCCCGCCTACTGTGCAGCACCGTACCGGAAGACCACATGCCTTTCTCCTCTAGAGCCGCTTCCAAACCAGGAATAGTACGAATCGCCCGCAGCCCCCGCGCCTGCACGGAAATGGGAAAAGTATGCCGATTGGACGATTCTACTTGCCGAGGATCAGGACGACACTCATAAACAGCGACCTGATAGCCTCCTCTAGAAAGCAGATGATGAGCCAGAAACAGCCCGACTGGACCCGCTCCAATGATGATGATCTTATGCATATTGGCTTGCTCGTCGATATAGGGGCTATGGTTCGGCGATCGCCAGGAATCGGTTTAAGCGTTGTCTCTTGACATCTTCACGATATGAGAAAGCTATTTCGCACACATCTGACAATTGTCATGTCGAAACCATGATAGATGTAATCGCTTACTGTTTTGTATTTAATTAATAGCTTCTTAGTTTCTTTGTTGGCCTCAGTTTTTATCTCTCAAACTGATGGATAACTGAGGGTTGATAACCGATTGAGAATATGCGTTCCGGGTTGATAACTGTAAAGATAATGCCTTGAAAATCATCTACATATCATAAAATTCTCGCCTACATCTATCACGTGGCCCTCTGCAGTAGTCATTGATCGGTTATTGAGGGTAGCTCTGAAAAAATATTTCAGCAAAACTAATATAGCCCTACGCTCTCGCGTTAGGACGCTGAACGTGTGGTGAACCCGCGCGGCACGCGGGTTCACCACACAAATCTGAGCCCGTAGGGCTATAACGGCAGGAATTGGATAACAGCTATGACATTTCTCAATGAGATCTTTCATGGGTCAAAAGTGACATTTACTAGATGCTTTCAAGCGATTCAATTGGGAGCACGTCATCCGCTGAGGAGATGAAAATATAATGGGTCTGGTGCAATCTGAGACCCTATCCATGACACCAGAACAACGCGAGCAAATGCAACACCATGTCAGCGCTCTCGCTCAAATCCTCTACGATGATGCTGAAGCCAAGGGAATGAGCATGGGCAGCATGGGTGAGATAGAGCAGGCCGTACGCGCTCAGCTACAAAGCCACGTATCGCCTGATTTGGGCATTTTTTTATCGAAGCTCGTGTCGGCCCAGATGATGGAGAAACGCGAAAGCTAACCAGTGTCGTGGGGACGTTGCAAGTCGGGCGAGAGCAGGCAAAGCAGCTAGGGGTCAAGCCCAGAGTGCAGTTTAGCCCGCTGATAGAGCTGTGTTGCCTGCAGATGGGCGCACAAGCATCGTTTGTGCGGGCAAGCCAGGACGTTGCACTACTCACGGGGGTCAACGTCAGCGCCAAGAGCGTAGAGCGCATGGTGGCTCGCAACCCTATGGCAGCAGATAGCCCAGAGGATGAGGTCGGCGAGATAGCCCTTGACGGCGGCATGGTTCGACTTTTGACGCCTCAAGGAGAGCCCAGCGAGTGGAAGCAGTACAAAGCGTTGCGGCTTGACGGCGAGGGTCCTGGCATGGCTTGGTTCGAGGAGGGCAACGACGCGCTGCTGAGCTGGGTCAACAGTCTATGTTGGGGGAGTGTCGTGTTCTGCTTAGGAGACGGACACAGCGGCATTTGGTCGGTGTACAAGCAGATGGAGACTACTGCCGAACGCGATGAGGTGTTGGACTGGTATCACCTGATGGAGAACCTCTACAAGGTGGGGGGCTCCCTCAAGCGGCTCAAGCAGGCAAGAGAACTGCTGTGGCAAGGCAAAGTAGATGAGGCTAGCGCCCTATTCGAGGGTCTCAAATCACAGCAATCCCAGCGCTTCAGGGGTTATCTAGAGCGGCATCGTACCCGGATTGTCAATTACAGCTACTACCAGCAGGAAGGGATGCCGATTGGCTCAGGCTCTGTTGAATCGCTCATCAAGCAGATTGACGCCAGGGTGCAGGTTACAGGTGCGCAGTGGAAGCCAGAGAACGTGCCTCAGATGCTAGCACTACGCTGCGCTTATCTGAACAACCAGCTCGGCCTTCATTCTCTCACGAGCGGATGACGTGCTCCCGATTCAATTTCTATCTTGGAGACACTGAAGACAATCTTTAACAGACATTCTTCAGCTATCAGTTTGTTCTTTCCAATTTTGAAGGAGTTGATAACAATGGAACTCACTTATCGCAGTCATCGTTACCAAACATCATCATTTCCACTCGAAGAATGCAGCACCGAATTTCCTTGTAGGTATCGAGGCAATTCTTATCAGCTTAAGCTCAAGCGAACAACCTTGGCAGGAGCACCTATTAAACCGGCAACAAAAGATCATGCATCATAGAAAGGGAAACAAGAGGGTGTAAAGAACTTAAAGGATGGATGCTCGTACACTTTCCATTGAAGTCCAAACCTATTTGCGACAGCAAGCGATT
>JBNPEB010000026.1:0-81077 GCA_051117335.1 Elainellaceae cyanobacterium | reverse complement strand
AGAAACGAAGTCTCAAGCAGAAGGCAAAGCGAGCTTCGATGAGTCCTGATTACATGCTCTCTGTCCTTGCCGCAGGGCTCGCAACCTAGCACAATTTTTCGATGGTTTTCTTGCGCTTACCCTGATTGGCTTTTCTATGAGGGGGCTTGCCCCTTTTAATGATGCGCCTCGTTAAGATCTTAAGGTGTCGCTGTTTCTCTTATGCAGAAAAACATCCAAGGAGGCTTTGTATAACCTCAGCTCGGATGAGATAGCTCCTTGTAGGCTAATGGGTGTTCGATTCTCGGTAACGCATTGAACTGGTACAGGGCGCGAGCGTGATTAAATCTTCGATATTATGCAGCATTGTTTTGCAAATTTCATCAAGTGGTAGATCATTGGGATCACACCCAAATGGGTCTTCAATTTCAATCCCAATTTCTTCAACTCCAAATACAATAAAGCTGATTAGAGCTACGAAAGGACCTGTCCACCAACCCGTATTACTAACCATTTGGAATGGTAACGTGAGGCAATAGATTAATAAGATTTGTTTGAGATGAATGGCATAGGCAAGGGGGATCGGTGTTTTTAGGATTCGTTCACATCCTCCTAGTACATCTATCATTGAATTTAATGTGTTTTGCATATTAGAAAGGTGATAAATATTGAGGCGATCGCGCTGGTATTGGAGCTGGAGATAATCGCCGATCCAAAAGGCAATCTCGAGGGGAGGATGATTCATGCTGGACAGTTTTTCATACTGGTCTGGGGATATCAGTGCCTTTAGCTCATCATTAATGGGTTGATGTCTTAAATGAAGCTTGGTGGCAACTGAGAACGCAACTAGCAAGCGCAAGACCGCAATTTTTTGGGTGCGATCGCCTGGTTCTTGGTCAATCACTACGATCCAGATTTGTCGTGCCATATTTCTGACAGTATTAATCAGATTTCCCCAGAGTTTGCGTCCTTCCCAAAACCGCTCATATGCAGTGTTTGTGCGAAATACGAGAAGTAAGCCTAATACCAAATCTGGAATGAAGCTATTTAAGGGAAACGCTACTGGAATATCGTAGGTATAGAGTGCTGAGACGGCGATGCCTACGACTCCACATCCTATTGCTCGGGGCAAAATCGCCGGAATAACCGACCCTCTGAGCTGAAATGCAAGCTGAAACCAGGGGTGGTGTGAAAGCTTTAGCGTCATGGAATTAAATCGTGTCCAAATGCGAAAAACTACAAATTGCACAATTTTTTAATTGGATCGGCGAAAAATTTGAATGCATCCGCAGAGATTGACTGGCAAAAGATTCGAAGGCTGGCGTCTACAACTGCGGCTACAAAACGTTTTGTCAGTGAATCAGGTATCCGCTAATCAGGTATCCGCAATATTGAGCAGGTCGTCTGACTTTTCATCCCAAAATCAGTAATAAGACTGTGTTGAATGAGTCTAGAACTCAGTAAAACGGTGAAAAGAATCGTTTACTTGTGAGGGTGTATCATGCCGCAATCTTGCCAGAAACTACTTCGAGCGAACCCCTTTCTCACGTATCGTGATCCAAAGACCGGAACGTGGATCATTATCAAACCTAGCCTCAATAGCCCTGAGCCTTCTAAGTCTTAAATTAACTAAGATGTTCTCATGGTAGGACTTGGGTAGATACGGTTGTGACTTGGGCAAAATTTTGGCTCAGCTAGCCTACGCTATTACGCCAGTCAACAAACTGCCACAGATTGCCGACCCAACGCACTATTTAGACCTTTACCGTAAAGATGGTTGGGACGTGGGTGTAAGGCAATGAACCTCAAGTGGTATTTTTCTGGATTGGTAGTAATATTGGTGGGCTGTTCTACCTTAGCGTTTCGTCACGCGGACTCATCGGCGGGCGAGGGGCAAGACAGGCGTTCAATCGGCACAGAATCTGTCTCGTCTATACACCGTCTTTCTGCACCAACGAATGGTCGGGTCATTACCCACAACCAGATTGGCCCGGCTCGGCTCGGTATGACGCTAGGAGAACTTAAGCAGCAGCTTGGCGATCGCGCTGAATTTGTTGTAGAGCGGTCTTTCATGGTGGATTTTGATGCGATCGCGGTTCGGCAGGATGGAGACACCCTGTTTTACATCATTCAATCTGAGCATGAGCCGATGCAGGATGATGATCCGATTCAGCTTTTGCTGACGACGAATCCTGCGTTTCGCACCCCAGACGGCGTGGGGCCAGGTCTCTTGATTGATCAAGCTGCTTCGGTCTACGGACAGCCAACGCTGTCTTATAATTCTGAGAACGAGATGCGCGAGTCGGTGAGGTTTGCTGATTTTTCAGCCTCTAACGTTGTATTTCGAACGAATGGCTTCGATATTGGTGATACGTTATCTGATTATGCTCTCGCTGGAGTCTATGGCGATCCGGTGGAGGGCGCCTTTTATGAGACGACGGACTATCGCCCTGATGCAACCATTCGGGCGGTTATGGTCGATGGCTATCGGTTGGAGCAAGATAGCCAACCTTTGGGAGAGGTGTCAGAGACTCTATATGAGGAGTCGCAACGCCGGCAATCGACTGCCCCGAATGCTCAGAGCGATTACGAGAAGGCTGATGCTCAACTCAATCAGGTGTATCAACGGGCGATCGCCTCTCTTGATGCGACTGCGACAGAAAAACTGGTGGATGCTCAGCGAGCTTGGCTCACGTTTCGGGATGCAAGCTGTCGCTATGACACCCATCATGTCGTGGATGGTGATGAGGGAGCAGTGTTTCTCAATCCTTGTCTTGCCGATCTAACGCGCGATCGCACTGAGCAATTAGAGCAATTAAACCTACAAAGCATGGATCGTTTGCTGCATGTTCCAGAGACGAATTGGGAGAATTTAGGGAACGTCACGGTTAACGGGTATGTGATGGATTGCGAGAATCCTCAAACTACGGTCGAGATGAATACGTGTGCTGGGCTGGCATATGAGAAGAAAGACGACACGCTCAATCAGGTATATCAAGACCTGCGGACTGATTTAGATTCACTGGCGATCGAAAAGCTAACCGATGCTCAGCTTGCTTGGATTGACTTCCGGGATGCTCACTGCGCGTTTGAGGTTAGTGATGCGGAAGGTGGTACGGGCTATAGCACCTACCTGAGCAGTTGTTTGGCACGACTGACGGGCGATCGCACGGAAGAGCTTCAAAATATGAATCCTTAAAGTACTTTCCTTCGACTGCCAGTGTTGTATAGCCCTACGGGCTTATACCAATTCTCGATTTTGGATTTGCGATTTTGGATTGACGGCCACCAGCCTTGCAAAGGTTCTGGCCTATTCATTTGTAGCCTTACTTTGAAGAATTGCTCTGAAAATAGATTTTTATCGTTGGGGGTGACGCCGCTGCGTCATGGACGATTGGTATTAGGTTTGTGGGGTGAGCCCCTGGGGCGCGGGGGTTCACCCACGTTCAACGTCCTAACGCGAGGGCGCACGGCTATATTAGGTTGAGAATTAATTTGAGAAATTAATTCTCAACCTGAATTCATGAGTCTTGGATTGAGTCCTAATATGAATTTAACAAGTCTCAGATGAGATGAAAGATCACGCAGATTTTTATACACTCACAAAAACTCAAGAGAAGGCTCTTGTCCTTGGTTAAAATTAGTCCAAAATTAGTCCATTGTCTAAAATTGGATCTCTGAAGTTTAATATTAAAGGGAATTTTGGGCTTTTGATTATTTGCGGCAACCGCAATAGTTCAGTCAAGATCAAGAAGTCTGGCAGAACTGTAGGATCATTGCGGCCACTATCTCCTGTGACAACCTGAAAAGCCCCAGCATCTGATTAGAGCGTTTTTCGTGTTCTATCGCTAGCTAAATTTGTCCAGCAATTCAGTCTGCCACTGCTCTATCAGAAGCACTGGTGCAAAGATGACGATGGGACGGCTGTCAGGTGACAATTACATCAGCAAAGACCACTATAGTCTCAAATGAGATTGAAATAACCGCCATAAGACTTATCTTAAGATTAACAGTCTTGATTTGAGACGATTTCCTTAGATGCTATTCTCCCTGTCTATTGATCAAAAGAATTGATTAACCCGGAAATGGCGCTATGTAGCCCTACGGATTCAGGCTTGTGTGTAGAACTCGCGCGGCAAGAGGCTATACATATAGCAATCGCCACAGCTCTTAGCGCGGTTGCACGCCAGATAGCTTTCCCAGCTTTGGTTTCAGGCAAGAGTCATGTCCCAAGCTATCTGGCTAACGCTATAAATAGCCATAACGCTATAAAGTTGGCGAGGGGTCAGATTTTTCTCAAAGTGAGAATAGACTGTCCAAATTTGGACTTAGAATAATACAGTAAGTCTAGAATTGATACGAAGCTATGGACGAAACGGCTCAACCTGATCAGTCAAGCTTGATGACTGTCGATGCAGTTCAACAGGCCCTAAACCGTTCTAGGGCATCTGTCTATCGATATACCAACACCGAGATTGATGACCTGAATCCTCCCTATAACCCCAAACGCCTGAATCCTGAACTCCGCAACCATAAAGACGATCCGCTTCTATTCCATCCCAATGAAGTGGCTCGATTTGCACGAGATATTTTGGGCATTAAGCAGGTCACAATCATGGTTCAAGCTCCTCCTCAGACAACCACCCATGAACTTCTCAAGGAAATTTTGTCTGAATTGAAGCAGATTCGACATCGTTTGGAGTCTTCTTCCTAGAGACACGAATTCTATAGCCTTACGCTCTCACGTTAGGACGCTGAACGTGTGTAGACCCCGCGCGGCGCGCGGGATCTACACACAAACCTAAGCCCGTAGGGCTATATAGCAATGTGCAATGGCGTCAAGTACAGAAACAAACGGTGGTGTACGGCGCGGCGCGCCCCACACCAATTACCTCAAGTGCATACCGCTATAGCTGTTAGCCATAGCAATGAATTGGGTTGGAGGCAAGAGCGATCGCCAACTGACTAAAGATTGGCTGCTAATTGCTAACTGCTGACCGCTAACTGTCCTAGCTAAATGCCTGATTGACTAGCTCCTTTGATTGATGGCAAATAAGGGATCAACTTTTAGTATGGGGATTAGCTAAATTATGGTGTTAACCGAACAATTTGTCCTAGCTCGAAACGCTAGGATTAGCAGGTATCTAAGCGCTGATGCTGAATCTGGAATGGCTTCACTGCGGATTGAAGCTAGTTTAGTGAAAGGCCACATGGGTGTGATAAGCATCAGGTACTTGGATGGCTGCTTATATAGAGTGGGGCATACGTGTATCGCGCTTGGTTAAATCATTTCTTTACATTATTCATTGGGCATGGAATCTGGTAGTAGTAGTAGTCAGACCGACAAACCTCACGAACGAAGTCACACGACTCTGTCAAATATCATCGGCACCGTTGTTGCTTTAGTAACGTTGGTCATTCCGATCTTGTCAATTGCATATTTTTCGTCTAGCGCTGAGATTTGGCAGCCACCAACCTATCAGTTCTTAAAGCAGCGAGATTAAAATACGCTGTTGCCATCACTCGAAATATCTTCTATCCAAAACCCAGCCCGGGATCTAGAGCTTTCTAATCGGCAGAAGTTCAGGCCTGGACTTGGATGAGGCTTAGATGAATCTTTCAGCTTGGGGTCGTTTCGTTGCACTGTCTCAGCAAATACTTTAGCGAAAATTTATAATTGCTCTGCCCATGTGTGGAACTGCGTGCCTTGGCGATCGCTCTTTACTCTAGAAGAGACGTCTTCGCCTAAAATGCTATCGAGGCATAGTCCTTGATTTTGTCAACTTGGAGAGTAACTGTGGATTTATCACGTATTCCTGCGCAGCCCAAACCTGGAATTGTTAACGTCTTAATCGAAATTCCGGCAGGCAGTAAGAACAAATACGAATTTGACAAAGACATGCAGGCGTTTGCAGTCGATCGCGTCCTGTACTCGTCTGTGCAATATCCCTATGATTATGGCTTTATTCCCAACACCCTAGCGGATGACGGCGATCCGTTAGACGGCATGGTGTTGATGGATCAGCCCACCTTTCCAGGCTGCGTCATCGCGGCCCGACCTATAGGGTTGCTAGAAATGATTGACAAAGGCGATCGCGACGAGAAAATTTTGTGTGTTCCAGATAGCGATCCGCGCTACGACTACGTCAAGTCTCTGAAAGACATTGCTCCCCATCGGTTAGACGAAATCGCTGAATTTTTTAGAACTTACAAGAACTTGGAGAAAAAAATTACTGAGATTTTAGGCTGGAAAGACGTGGATAAAGTTGCGGCCTTAGTTGAAGAGTGCGTAAACGCTGGAAAGCACTCATAAGCGAGTTCTAAAACTAACTCTGGCAGGATTGTTCGTCAACTTCTACGTCCAAACTCTGCCAAATCAGCTGCCCTTCTTGCTAAAAAGGGCAGCTGGTTCACGAACCACTATTAACGAACGATTTCCAGCTTACAGAATCATTAATTTTGCAGTACAATAATAGGTTTAAGGTCTATTCAAACATCCTATTCATCGATAAAGTCGGGTGCATTGTAACCAGCGTTCAAGCCAGTTCAGTCGCAGACTCTACGCTTCCTCATAGGGTATGACCCTTCATCCTATAGGGTCAGTTTGGCACCAAGCTAGAAGTAGTTTAAACGCAGAAGGTTAGCGAGCTCAAATTGGCAACATTGCGATTAGGTGCTAGACGATGATTATCATGCAAAGTTTATTCGAAAATAATCAGGGTTAAAACAAGGCTAGGTCTTGTTTTCAATCGCATGTCTGACAAGTGGCTGCTCATGGCAACAAATGCTGCTTCCGCTCACAAATTTAAGAGCAAAATTGCTAATTGTTGCTAAAACTGTTGTATAACCTTAAAATTCGCTGAGCAATACGAATAAATACTGAGTAACTCGATCAAATAAGACAAAAGCCAACCTGAAAATCCAACATGTCAGTTAAGACCACGTCTAGCTTAGAATTTGGGGCTTTTCTAAAAGAGAAAAATTACAGGTCTGGACATGGAAAATGGTTTAAATGATTAACGCTGAATGAGGGGATATCAATTCCCCGTGTGATCGATTTGACTTACAATTTTGGGTTTTGAGACAACAATTGGTCTTCCGTTGAAAGCATGAGCCAGTCGCAAGCAGGTTTCTCTCACGAATTTATAGTGAAATTCTGGGGTGTTCGGGGTAGTATTCCCACCCCCGGAATGGACACGGTTCGATATGGAGGAAATACGGCCTGCATCGAGATTTTAGTTGCGGGTCAAAGACTCATTTTAGATGGGGGGACGGGGTTGCGTCCTCTGGGAAAGAGCCTACTCAAAGAGATGCCTGTGCAAGCGCATCTCTTTTTTACCCATACTCACTGGGATAGGATTCAGGGATTTCCATTCTTTGTTCCAGCATTTGTTGAGGGTAATAGCTTCGATATTTATGGGGCAACTGGGCTTAATGGGGCATCCATTAAGCAACGCTTAACTGATCAGATGCTTCGACCAAATTTTCCAGTGCCGCTTCAGGTGATGCGCTCAAATCTTCGGTTTCACGACATTGCGCCCGGTTCGATTATTCCGATAGACGACATTATCGTTGAAACAGTTTCTCTCAACCGTCCCAACAGCGCGCTTGGTTATCGAATCACCTGGAATGGATACTCGGTCGTCTATGCGACCGACACAGAGCATTCTGCCGAATGTCCGGATCAGAGTTTGCTCTATCTTGCACATCAAGCAGATTTACTCATCTTTGATGCAACCTATGGAGATCACGCATACTATGACCCAAAAGTTGCAGAAATGAAAAGGAATCCAGAGATGTGGCACGCCAATATTGAAGCCGCATTAGCGGCCAAGGCAAAACGCATCATCATGTTTCACCACGACCCCAGTCATGAAGATGATTTTTTGGATCGAGTAGAAGCTGAGGCCCAGTCAAACTATCCTAATGTTCAACTTGCGCGAGAAGGAATGGTGTGTTGCCTGTGTGTCGAATAGGGAGTGGTCGCGAGTGCTTAGTCGCGAGTGGTTCACGGCGTGAACGGTAAAATTGCCGCTGTTGCTGGCTGTCTTGTCATCGGCTTAACCAGGCGATCGCCTCTCGAATCCACTCTTCTGCATCCGTCGTCTTAGAGAGAGCTTGACTCTGCCCTACTGCTCTCACAGCTTGAAGAATTTCTCCGCTAGTATATCCCAACGCCAATAGCGTCATTTCGACATCTTCTTGGATAGTCGTGATTGGACTTGCATCTGGAGTTGTCGTCAAACCAGACTGAAGCCGCCATTCTGCTAGCTTGTTTCGGAGTTCGAGAGAAATTCGTTCAGCAGTCTTAGTCCCAACGCCGGGAGTCTGCGACAGCAACCGAGCATTATTTGTCAAAATAGCCTGCACTAATTCTTGCACGCCCAGCGTATCGATCAGCGCAACAGCTAACTGAGGCCCAACGCCGCTTGCAGCAATCAACTTCCGAAACAAATCTCGTTCGGCAGTTGATTGAAACCCAAATAAAACCATTTGATCTTCCCTAACCTGGAGATGCGTGAAAATCTGCACCGGATCTCCAATCGCAGGAAGATGAGCCAGCATGCGGGGCACAATTTGCACATCGTATCCAATTTGGTTGACATCGAGCGTTAGCATCACGCGACCCGCTCCAATTTTTTGAATCCCGACAATCGTGCCCTTGAGATAGCTAATCATTCTCGATAAATTCGAAATGCTGTAATCCTTCTAGGATGCCACCCGCATAGTAGGATTGAGCTAAATATAAATGATCAGGATTAGATTGGGCTTGATACCAGCCTCGCAATTCTGGTTTGGCATTGCCGACAATGATGCCTCTCGATTGAGTAGATTCGAACATCGCAATATCATTTCCCGAATCGCCACATACGGCAGTTCTCTCAGGAGCCATCTCTAATCGGCTTTGCAAAAATGCAGTCGCTGCCCCCTTATTGCCGCTTCTGGGGAGAATATCTAAATCTTTACCGCTGCTATAAACCAACTGAGTATCTAATCCGTGCTCTGCCAAGGTCGACTCTAATCGGGGGAGCAATTCGGTCGCGGCATCCATCGTGACAAAATAGCTCACCTTAAATGGGGTTTGTTCAGATGCAGGCTGAGGCACTAAATCAGAAAAATGAGTCGCGATCGCCGTAATTTCCTCCCGATTCCACCCTTGAGACAGCTTCTCTGCCCACGCCTCGTCAGGTTCATCACTGCCGTAAGCATAGATCATCGTCCCCACCGATAAAACCAAGAAATCAGGCGGAATCAGAGGCGTGTCGGCTTCGAGTTCTCGATACAACGTCGGCGATCGCCCTGTCGAATAGACGATGATGCTGCCATAGTCATCTCGATGCTTCACCAGATGATGATTCAGCCTCTCCAAAGCTGCGTCATCGCCGACGAGCGTGTTGTCTAAGTCTGTGATAAACAGGAATTTTGTCATGAATCGCATTCCGTATCAGAACTACCATGCAAAGTGTAAGCGATGATGTCAAAGCATGCCGACGGATTAAAATCTGCGGCTATTAAACTAAATCTGCCGTCGCGGACTATAGCATAGCGATCCTAAATCATTCATGAAACATCCATGAAATGGGAGTGCAGGCATCTTGCCCGCGTTGGCTCTGCCATTAGCGAGTGTTTCGGCTTCGCTCAACACGGTGTTCATGGATAGATAAACCATTGCCGGGTTAATAAAACGGCTCGTTAAGATAGGAGAACCAGCCAACGCATACTGATTTTTCACAGTTTTATTCACAACCGATTCTCGTAGGGTGAAGGTCGCCATGAACACATTACATCGACAAATTCTTCAGCAGCTTCCCAACGGCCCTAGCATGCCTCCCATCCTTCAGCTTTTGAATTGGATTGCTCGCCCCTATCCTTTCCTAAACGATTGCGCCCGTCTCTATGGCGATCGCTTCACCTTGCGATTGAGCAGTTTCTCACCCATGGTCTTTTTTAGCCATCCGGATGCCATTCAAGAGATTTTTAGAGCCGATCCAAATCATTTTGAAATCGGGGCAACAAACGGCATCTTGCGCCCCTTAGTAGGGAATGAATCGCTGCTATTGCTCGATGGCGATCGCCATCAGCGCCAACGCCAGCTGCTCATGCCGCCCTTCCATGGTGAACGCATGCGTACCTATGGCGATTTGATTCGAGACATTACTCAACGTGTTACCAATGAATGGCAAATTGGCCAGCCTTTTGCAGTGCGACCGTTCATGCAAGATATTTCCTTGAAGGTCATTCTGCAAGCCATATTTGGAACTGATCGAGGCGAACATTATGAGCAACTACGTCAGCTGACCAGTACGTTACTCGACCTAACAGGTTCGCCACTGAGTTCGAGCATCTTGTTTATCCATCAACTTCAGCGCGACTGGGGAACATGGAGTCCGTGGGGAAAATTCGTCAACCTGCGATCGCGCGTCGATGAGGTGATCTACCGCGAAATTCACTACCGCCGAGAGCACTTCGATCCCAATCGAGAAGACATTTTGACCCTGCTCTTATCGGCTCGCGACGAAAATGGTCAACCGATGACCGACATCGAATTACGCGATGAGCTGATGACTCTCCTCCTCGCTGGGCATGAAACCACTGCATCAGCACTCACTTGGGCACTGTATTGGATACATCATCTCCCCGCCGTTCATGATTCGCTCTTAGCTGAGCTTTCCTCAATCAACCCCGACGATATCTCAGCGCTGGTGCGATCGCCCTATCTCAACGCCGTCTGCCAAGAAACCTTGCGAATTTATCCCATTGCGCCGATTCCGTTTCCCCGGCGAGTATTAGGGAATCCATTCGAAGTGCAAGGAGAATCTTATCCGCCTGAGACGATGCTCGTTCCCTGCATTTACCTCACCCATCATCGCCCCGATCTCTATCCAAATCCTCGACAGTTTCGCCCCGAACGCTTCCTCGAACGCCCATATTCGCCCTACGAATTTCTACCCTTCGGCGGGGGCAATCGTCGCTGCATCGGCATGGCGTTTGCTCTATATGAAATGAAACTCGTCCTCGCCGAAATCTTATCTAACTTTGAACTCATCTTAGAGCGCGATCGCCCTGTTCAACCCGTGCGGCGCGGTGTTACTCTGGCTCCCCCAGCAACGCTCAAACTGGTGGTATCCCGATCACGACAGACAACAAAATTCCCCGTCGCCTCCCCTGTGTGATGAGCGATCGGATGGCATTGAAGGCTACGAACCCTATGTGAATGAGCGCTTTGATTACCGCGTCTTATTCTAGGCAACATTCCCACACCGCAAGATCCACCCACAAATCAAGACGGACGCACGTTTCAATCGCCCAATCGGCAAATTGTTATACAGGTATAGCAACCGCCACTGTTATTTGTGCGGTTGCACGCCAGATCGCCTCCCCAGCTTTGGATTTCATCAGGAGGCATATCCTAAGCTATCTGGCTTAGGATATGTTTAAGACATTAAAGTAGTAATTTTTTCGCCTGCAATTTTTTTAGCGATGCAAAGCAACTAGTTTCGCTCCTGTATCCCTTACTGCTTAAATACTTCGTAAAGAATTTCGGCACTGATACGTCTTTGCTGGGATTCTATACTGAATGCTGCATGAATGCTAACGCTCTACCGAATCTACCAAAGGATAACCGTTTCAAGAGTTTTGCTAGTCAATCAGGTCATTTTAGCTATAAGAAGGATCAGTGGTGGGACTTTACCCTAACTGACTCATCAAAGTTTCTCACGTAGGCTGGATCGAGGTCGCGAAACCCAATTCTTGTAACATATTCATTGGGTTAGGTTGTCGTAACCCGATCTATTAGCGGAGCAGAATGGGCCTGCGTGAATTCTACTCGGTAAAGTTTTTATGAAAATAAATTATTAATCTGACAGTCTTGAGAAGATGAGTCATAATTTCTTTGTGACTTTCAAAGAGACTTTCACTGCTTGGACGATCATAGTTCTTATGCCAAGCGATTGAGCTCAAGCATCTCGAGAATGCTTAGAGTTTTGTGATTTTGATTGGACGGCTAATCTACCGTCTTCCTAGAAATTTTTGCTGTCGTAAATAATTTAAGCTCGATCTAAATAAACGGATTTAATTGGTATCTATTATTAGAAATAAGAGTCAAAGGTTAGGGCCTGGACGGAGATTTTTCTATAATGTTTACACATACCTCAAAATCGCTGTTTTTTAGAGGATTTTATATTGAAATTTATCTGAGAATCGGCAAATATCTGAATAAGATGCGTAAGAATCCGAACTGGTTCTTAATGTCTATAATCGGTAGATTTAATTTCATTCGTTTTATCGTTAAAAGAACAGCTCAGCAGCCAAATATTCAACACTATAACTCTTATAACTCTGCTTCTCTGCCTTCTAAATTTTCAAATATTGATACCAATACTATTGCAGAAACTCTAAGAAAAGATGGACTATATCTGGGCATCAGATTGCCAGACAATATTTCACAAGAAATACTAGAATTTGCTTACTCAACGCCATGCTACGCAAATTTAAATCCCCAGCATGGTTTTCTATATTCTCAAAAAGAACACATTAGCCAGCACCAAACATTGTTCACGGCTCAGTACTTTAACACGAGCTTATTATGCCCAGCTATTGCAGCTCTAGGGCAAGATCCAAAGC
Source organism: Elainellaceae cyanobacterium (assembly GCA_051117335.1). Classification (GTDB taxonomy): domain Bacteria; phylum Cyanobacteriota; class Cyanobacteriia; order CAZCXK01; family CAZCXK01; genus DBGGTD01. The sequence continues at coordinate 68,474 of JBNPEB010000026.1, read as the reverse complement.
TACTAGAGATTGCCGGGATGTATTTTGACGCTAAACCCGTCTTTACTGGCAGTCGACTTTGGTGGAACTTTGTTGTGGATGATAAAAAACCCTATGATTCCAATCAATCTATAACGTTTTTTCATTACGATTTAGATGATTATGCTTGCCTTCGATTTTTCTTTTATTTAACAAACGTTGATATCAACAACGGGCCTCACGTTTGTGTTCGTGGTAGTCATTCAAACAAGAATTTCTCCCATGTTGTTTGGCCTGTTAAGCGCCGCAGCGATAGAGATATTGCTGCATACTACGGCTCTGAAAATATCATTACCATCTGTGGAGATAAAGGGTTTGGGTTCGCCGAGGATACGTTTTGCTATCACAAGGCAACTCGTCCTCTCACTCAAGACAGACTAATGCTTCAAATCCAGTTTGCGATTCACGACTATGGCTTACATAATGACTTAAAAGATCCGTCTCTATTAGTAAACCAGTCTGTCTCTTTACCTGCTAGCACCGTTTCCAGCTGAATTTGGAATAATGGAAGAAGATCTATCATTCTAAATCTTGGCGTATGCCCCATCTCCCGATCTACTTAGATTGTCATTCAACAACGCCCTTAGACGAACGGGTCTTGAATGCAATGCTTCCATACTTCACGCAGCATTTTGGTAATCCTGCAAGTATAACCCATGCATATGGCTGGGAGGCAGAAGCAGCCGTCAAGAAGGCGCGAGAAATTCTTGCTGATGCCATTCATGCTTCTCCAGACGAAATCATTTTCACAAGTGGTGCTACAGAAGCCGATAATCTTGCAATCAAGGGGGTTGCAGAGGCATACGTGTCTTCCGGGCGTCATATCATTACAGTGCAAACAGAACACAGCGCTGTACTTGATCCGTGTCGGTATTTAGAATCACTCGGCTTTGACATTACCTATCTAGGCGTTCAACCAGATGGGTTAGTTAATTTAGCAGAGCTTGAGCAAGCGTTTCGACCCGATACGATCCTCGTCTCTGTGATGGCGGCAAATAACGAAATTGGCGTTTTGCAGCCTCTTGCCTCGATTGGAGCACTGTGCCATAAACGGCATGTTCTCTTTCATACAGATGCTGCGCAAGCGATTGGCAAAATTCCTTTACATGTGAATGAGATGCAGATTGATCTGATGTCTCTTACTGCCCACAAAGTCTATGGGCCAAAGGGAATTGGAGCCCTTTATGTCCGTCGTCGTAATCCTAGAGTTCAACTAGCACCGCAGCTTCATGGAGGTGGTCAGGAACGCGGAATGCGTTCAGGAACGCTGTATACGCCGCAGATTGTTGGGTTTGCTGAAGCCGTTAATCTTGCACAATCTGAGATGACATCAGAATCGCAACGATTACTTCGATTGCGCGATCGCCTTTGGAACGCTCTCAAGGAACTAGGAGGAGTTTGTGTGAATGGTCATCTGACTCAACGACTTCCTGGCAATCTCAACATCAGTATTGAAGGGGTTGATGGTCAGGCTCTGCTGCTTGGGTTACAGCCAACGATGGCAGTTTCATCCGGATCGGCCTGCACGTCTGCGGATATGTCTCCGTCTCACGTCTTGACAGCGCTTGGGCACTCTAAAGAAAATGCTTATGCATCCATCCGATTTGGACTTGGACGATTTAACACCGCTGATGAGATCGACCGAGTTGCTCAGCAGGCGATCGCCACCATTCAGTCACTTCGCGGTGTCCAAAACCTCAGCGTGCAAGCCAGTTGAAGGAGAGCATACTAGAGGCAGCCAACATTTCTCAACGCATCTTCTGCGGCTCGTTTCTCGGCATCTTGCTTGCGTCGCCCCGTTCCGGTTCCATAAGCTTTGAGCTTGACCCTCACTTCTGCCGTAAATTTTTTCGCGTGGTCAGGACCATGCTCGTCAATGATGGTATATCTAGGGACTTCACCCAGTTCCTTAAGCGCCCACTCTTGAAAACGACTTTTAACGTTGACGCGAGATGCTGAAACGACGAGGCTATCAATCACCGAATCGAACAGCGGCATCACATAGTCTCGAACCGGTTCAATATCAGAATTTTTGTCGAGAAAGTAAGCCCCAATTAATGCTTCAAAGGCACTGCTGAGTAGATTGGCATTTTGCCGTCCTCCTTCTTGTTCGGCTCCTTTACCTAAGCGGAGGACATTTCCTAGCTCAAGGGCGATCGCAAATTTTGCAAGCTGGGTTTCATCTACCAGAGCAGCCCGTAGAGGCGTGAGAATTCCTTCTGGCTGATCAGGATATCGTTTATACAAATACTCACCGCTGAGAAAATTCAGAACGGCATCCCCCAAAAACTCTAGTCGCTCATTGTGATTAAGAGACATAGCCTCATTCGCATACGAGCGATGCGTCATGGCTTGCTCAAACAATATTGAATTTTGGAACGCTGGACGCTGCATGCTCGCCTCGACTCCAGTCATACGTGATATCGACTTAACAGATTCATTTAATGTTTCAACCCTGCTAACCGCCAGTATGAATCGTCCAGTTGAATAATGGGACTCAGTGTTTGGCTTTGCGGCATCTTAACCCTCAGACTTTAAATTATGTGAGTTTATTGAAGATGGCAAAACGGTCTAGCTATCCTAGTTTTTACTAGATTATCTTTTTCTAGAACAACTCTTTACGGACGTGCTCGTTAAACCACGTAGTGAATCATGGACAATGCCTTATAGAATGGCATTACAGTTGGGGTGTATCGTTAATTACAATTCTGAAATTCTCTCTCATCCATCTAGGTGAGCTGATCGAATGATGTAAATCCATTTGAATTCGATCAGTCTGTATGTAGATGCAGTTTTCTGCCCCCCAGAGATGTTGCACTATGAATTCTTTGATCACAGCCCCCATCTCTTCGAATATGCTAGGAGAAGCAATTCACCGCATCTTTGATACGGGAAAAATCACCCGTGAAGATAAAAACGTTCTTCTACGAGCAACAGCATCCAATTACTCGTTAACCGTAGATGAGCTTCATCAGGTCAGACGTGTGTTCGACCGATTGCAAATGGGATTGTTGAAGGTCGTGGACTAAGCTAAGTTCACGTAGGCCGAGCAACTCCAACGCAGACAACCATATAAGGTTGTGCGTAAACCCAGATCCCAGTCCTCAGTAAGGACGAATCGCGATTTGCTCTTACGAGTTTGTAATTGTTATCAACCAGGTTGATGGCATTCCAATTTGATCAATGTTTGATATTCAGTTTAATCGGCTAGATATGTGAATCTGAATATGCGGGGGAGAATGATGTTGAGATTCTCCCCCTTTTTACGTAAGGACGTAACTCAAGCACACACCGCTATATAACCGCCAGCCCCGTTTCAAACAGTCTATTAGGACATAGCTCTGACCAAACGTCCAAGCTGGGGAAGCTATCTAACGTGCAAATGCCCTGTATCTGGCAAATCAAAAAACAGATGTATGAAATTTTGGTAAATGCAACTTAAAGACGCGACATAACAGATTCACTCAATCAGCATGAGACAAAACTATAGAAAAGCTTGCTATCCCTAGACTCTAACGGGTAAAAATTCGGTCAATTGGGTGAGTCTGCGGCTGGCGTTTCTGAAACGGTTTGCTAGGATTTAGCAGCATTCATGATCAGCAGCATGCTCGGACGAATGATTGATGCTGCCATAATCTAGTTCAACGTATGGTGAAAACAGCTCTTATTACTGGCGTGACTGGGCAAGATGGCTACTATCTCAGCCGTCTGTTGCTAGAGAAGGGGTATCGAGTCGTTGGGCTTATTCCGCCCGAGCGGCAGCATAGCGTAGCTAAACTAGGTGATTTATCACGTCAGATTGATATTTATCCGGTGGCCTTAACTGATAGTCGTCAGGTTTTACAAGCCGTCGAACAGCTTCATCCTGACGAAGTCTATAACCTAGCTGCTCCGAGTTTTGTGCCTGACTCTTGGACTGATCCGCTAGGAACATTAGATTTGGTCACTGGAACAGCAACTCGTGTCTTAGCCGCTGTCCGTGAAGTTGGATTGTCTACACGGTTTTATCAGGCAAGCAGTTCGGAAATGTTTGGGGAAGTCGACCAAGCTCCCCAAGATGAACACACCCCATTCCGTCCCAAAAATCCATATGCTGCGGCAAAGGTACATGCCCACTGGACAATGGTGCACCATCGCGATCGCTATCAGCTCTTTGCTTGCAGCGGCATTCTCTATAACCATGAGTCACCCCGCCGTCCTCCCAATTTTGTAACCCGGAAGGTGTCGTTGGCGGCTGCGTCCATCAAGCTTGGACTGAGCGATCGCCTCGAAATGGGAAACTTGCAGGCGAAGCGAGACTGGGGATATGCAGGCGACCACGTAGAGGCAATGTGGCGAATGCTCCAAGCAGATGATCCCGAAGACTTCGTCATCGGCACGGGGCATCTGCATACCGTGGAAGAATTGATTGATACCGCATTTAGCTGTGTTGACCTAAATTGGCAAAATCATGTGTTGGTTGATCCGAATCTGATTCGAGCCGATGAACATTTCCAACTGGTGGCAAATCCGACCAAGGCGCATATGAAGCTTGATTGGCATCCTCAAGTGAGTTTTGAGGCACTCATCGAGAAGATGGTATTGGAAGACTTAGAGCACTTAAAATCGGGTAGAGTCGCTCCCATTTCGTCATAACCCAAGATGGCTCACCATTTTGGTCTGGATGTAGCACTCGATGAGCCAGACGAGCAACCTACTCCAATCGTGCATCATTGAAACCTACAACAAAAGCGTTTAATGAATGACCAGTTACCCTCTATATCTTCGGTGTCGGCATCTTCGACCCAGTCACACGCTCCAGTGTTCTTTGTTTTTTTAGAAATCTTTGAGCGAGAGGGAGGAATTCAATCCTATGTGAAAGATATTTTTCAAAGTTATCTGACGCTAACGGATGCGCCGTCGGCTGAGATTTTTTTGCTGCGTGATGGTCACAACTGCTCTAATGCATTTGAGTCTTCCCCCCTGACGTTCCACTACTTTAAATCTCGCTCTGCGACGATGGGGAGACTGTATATGGCAATGTCTCTTTTTCGTTCGCTGCTGTGGAAGCGCCCTCAACGAGTATTTTGCGGTCACATTAAGCTAGCTTCCTTAATTGAGTTGCTGTGCCGCCCCCTAGGCATTCCGTATACAGTTTTGACCTATGGCAAAGAGGTTTGGGAGCCTCTACCCAAGCGCGATCGCCAGGCATTAGCTCGCGCCAACCAAATTTGGACAATCAGCCGCTATACGCGCGATCGCGCCTGTAGCGCCAATCAACTTAATCCACAGAAAATTGCGCTATTGCCCTGTGCAGTAGACGGGGAGCAATTTACTCCCGGACAAAAATCACCAGAACTGCTTCACAAGTATGGTTTAGCGCATTCAAGAGTTCTCATGACCGTCGCCCGATTATGGTCAGGTGATATCTATAAAGGTGTAGACATCACCATTCGCGCATTGCCGACAATCGTAGACGCACATCCGGACGTCAAATATCTGGTGATTGGGCGAGGTGACGATCAGCCTCGATTGGCAAAGCTGGCAAATGACTTAGGGATGGGCGATCGGGTTATCTTTGCAGGATTTGTAGCCACAGAACACCTGCCCGACCATTACCGTCTGGCTGACGCCTATATCATGCCGTCTCAAGAAGGGTTTGGCATTGTCTATCTGGAAGCAATGGCATGCGGGGTTCCCGTACTTTCAGGAGATGCCGACGGTTCATCCGATCCGCTCCAAGATGGCACCTTGGGATGGCAAGTTCCCCATCGGGATCCGTCTGCGGTTGCACGTGCCTGTATCAACCTTCTCAACGGCGACGATCAGCGGTGTGATGGGGTGTGGTTACGTGAGCAAGCGCTTGCTTTATTTGGGAAAGAGGCATTTGCCAAACAACTGCAAACATTAATTGCCTCGTCATCATATTCCGGTATGCGCTTGAGTTAAGCATGGCGGTGTCTGTACTTGACGCGATTGCAAATTGCCATAGGTGGGGAATCTCTGCCTCTACTCAGTTGAAGAACCCTCTAGAATCAGTTTAGGCTGGTGGAGATGCCCTAGACAGGTTAGTCTTAGGCTTACAGATGATTCGTGACTTTATCGCTTCGAGCAGCGATTCAGATTAGGAGAACGTTGTGAATCAAAACAGTTTTAGATCGCTCCAATTTAACATTTCAGGATTATGGGTTTGGCTAACGATATTTGCAATCGTCTGGCTATTAGGCTCAATTGGCTTAGGCTGGCTCGTTAAATCCTTTCTAATTCTGATTGCATTTCTCTTGATTTCACCCGTGATTGCCTTCCTAGCATTCCGCTGGTGGTTTCAGAGAAATTTGGTAGAAGGACAGTGTCCTGTATGCGGGTATGAATTGGTCGGGCTGAACCGCACTAATATGAGATGCCCCAGCTGTAGCGAACCGCTTAAAGCAGAAGAAGGACAGTTCCACCGAATCACCCCTCCCGGTACAGTCGACGTAGATGCTGTAGATGTGTCAGCCCGACAAATCGAAGATTGATCAACCGAGAGCGCCCTGATTATCTAGAGGTGTGGCTGGCGTTGCAGTTGCCCGCCTATTACCTGATGCTGTGAACTAATTTTGTTGACGAATAGAAAGCGTGTAATTGTGGCTACCACCCGCGCGATCGCCAACATAGACAGAATAGGTTCCCTGTTCCCACACACCCGGTATTTCAATACTTCCTCCTGAAAATCCATCCGCCATCGCACATTCACTTTGGCCACTTTGAGACTGAATGAGTAGGGTCGGCTGTCCCCCGCTTTCCACCCTAAATCGCAGAGACGTGAACGCCTCAGTGACTTGAACCTGATGGTCAGGCTGACTATCAATATAGCCACAACGACTTGACTGCGATCCGCCTGACGTTCCTCGGAGCGTTACCGCAGATTGAATAGGAGTTCTGACTGTGTCACCAAACGCTACAGACGATAGCGCAAGTAATGCTGCTAACGCGATTGGACCAGCTAACCCAAGGGTTTTCATTTTCATCCTCAACACCTTCCACTAAGGGTCTGTTACCTTGTATACTATCCCCCTCAATTCTAGGCAGACTTAATTTTGTGACAGTTCTCAAAGTGAACTCGAAATCACTTCGAGTTAGCGACGAATCTCGATTTTTAATGCTAAGTGATTAAAGCAATCAGTCCTAAACGGCTGCTAGACGCAGGTTTGAACCCTTGCTAGCTGGCAATGGCAAATCCGTTATTCAACCCATATAGCAGTCCCAGATGGGTTGTGAGTGATGGGGCGGGCGCCCCATCACTCACACACAACTCACAAGCTATTTAGGATCGCTATATCGAGTTTTAGTATTACGGATTGCTTTAATTAACATGAGATTAGGTATAGTTTTCTATTTTCATCCGAAAAAGAGGATACCCGTGACGAAATAATTTGTTAAGAGAAACTGCCGAATTTGAACGGAAAATAAATTTATTGCGACTGTCGAATTATGGGAGAACTGGCGAAAAGCGCACCCCCCCGTGAGATAGCAACCCATCTAATGAGTCGCTATAGTTTTGATTTGGGTGGGCATACGGTTGAGCATATTGTTGATCATTGGCTCAAATATTATCCACCGGAGTGGCTTCAGCCTGCCGTGGTTGAAGCCCTCTATCAAGGGCGCTATAAAGCAATATCGGTTGAACAAATCTTAACGCTGTGGTATCGACGCGGGCGCCCCCTCCATCACTTTAATGGCGAATTTGAACGCATGGTTTGCGGACAAGCATCAGAAGCTGCTGTCAATCGCGACGACCGACTGTCCAAAGCCGAATCTACTAAGAATCATCTTGACTCTCCCCAAGTCGAACCGACGGTCACGCTTCCAGGTAACAGAGAGGTTGATCGAACGGGTACGACTATCGATCAAACAACGTCTGACCTAGTGGATGAACCGTCAGATGATTTGCCTGACTCGTTGCTGCCGTTTGAATTTCGTTCTCACCGATATCATGAAGGCGATCGCGCTGAGGCTGAAGCCGTCGAACTGCTATCAGCGGAGTCTCCCATTGAACCATTCAGCCCCCCAGATGAACTAGACACAGATGCAGCGGAATTACTCACATGGTCTAAAGGGCACGTGGCTCAGTCGTCTCAGTCACCTATTCATCAGTTTGTGCCAACCACCGAAAGCAATCGACTCTATAGCAAGCTAAAGGCAGTTCTCGACCGTCGCAATGCTAGTGCCCAGGCATCTCATTTAGCAATCATGAGTGAACCAGGTTCTAGAAAAACCCACGATGCTGATTGATGCCGCTTGACCCCATTTCAATGCGTCGGTTTGCCAACACTCTGAACACACAAGGATGCAGTTAGCGCCAACTGCGCGTCGTTGTGCTGCTAGCAGGGGGTTTGGCATTCGCATCACCGAGCCGAATTTCAGAACAGAATGAAGCAGTGCAAAAATCACCTTGGCGTTTGAGAATGCTAGATCGCAACCTCAAATTTGGGCTGGCAAACCACAGTCGCTCTTCTGAGAGCATGTCATCGTATTCAGTCGTCAACGTCAGGATATCATCGGCCGCAAGGATATATCGCCCCATCGCTGTTGAATCATGAGGGCGTAGGGTTTTACGAAGCAGCATTCCCTGGTTGGGTTGCTCGGCATCCTCAATGGGCACAAGCACCGTTACGCCCGATTGCTTATCAGGCTCTTGACCCACAAACCCTTCCCATGTCACGCGAACACCACATGCAGCCGATTCAGGATTGATGGTTTGCCGCTCACACATTTGAATCACAATTGAATCAGAGGCTGGAAGTAATTCGACCCAAAGGTCAGATTTGCCCCACTCTGACTGATTAAATGCTAAATGTTGACTCGTTCGCTGAGAAAACCACTTTCCACAACTTCGCTCAAAAAACTCTTGGATATCCATGCAATCTAATTTACGATTCGAGATCTACAGTTTTTATATTTTAGGGTGTGATTAAACCATCCGAAGAATTCAACTTGCAACCGGTGGAGTATTCGCTATAGTGACTGATTGGCGAAGAGTACCGTCTAACCAAATTTTTAGGTGCTGCGGAGTTGGGAAGCCATGAAAAAGGCGAGATTAAATACCAAGGTTTGGCTCGAAGCGAGCGTCTTAGCATCGATGAGGTGGGTGCCAGATTTGCGATGTGTCGTGGGTGCGGGATTTTTTGCGGCGATCGCCCCCGTTATGATGCAGGCATCTGCACAGGCGGCTCAGCTCACCAACTGGCAGTTTGATCCGGCGACTCAACGCCTAGAAGTGAATGTGCCAGGAGGCACCTCACCTCGCTATTTTCTGCTCGGACAGCCCGCCCGCATTGTCTTAGATCTGCCCAACACCAGCGTCGGCAATGTACCTGAACAGGGAAACTACTCAGGATTGGTACGGCAAATTCGCGTTGGACAATTTGAACCCGGATTAACCCGAATTGTCATTGAGTTATCCCCAGATGCAGTTTTAGCGCCACAGCAGGTAGAGCTAGAGCAAGTGAGTGCAGATACTCCAGCGGGCGATCGCTGGGCACTGCGCCCGGTGTTTGCTAATGCTCAACAGCCTCCATCCCCTCCTATCGAAGCCGATACGCCAGTGATGGACGATGCACCAGGCGAGTTACTGTCCGAATCTCCTCCCATTACCGCGACTAGTTTACCGCTCGTATTACCAGATAACGCCGACGGCTCAGAGATAGCAATAGACGAGGATTTAGACGATGAGCTAAGCACTAACGAGCTAAGCGATGATGAGTTAGGTACCGACGAGTTAGGCACTGACGAGTTAAGCGATGATGAGTTAGGTACCGACGAGTTAAGCGATGATGAGTTAGGCTCCAACGAGTTAAGCGATGATGAGTTAGGTGCCGACGAGTTAGGCACTGACGAGTTAAGCGATGATGAGTTAGGTGCCGACGATCTAAGCCCTAACGAGTTAAGCTCCAACGAGCTAAATCCCAACGAGTTAAGCTCCAACGATCTAAGCGATGATGAGTTAGGCTCCAACGACTTAAGCAATAACGAGTTAAGCTCCAACGAGCTAAGCACTAACGAGTTAAGTGATGTAGAAGTCGTCTCTGAGCCGCCCTCCGTCCCCAGCGATATCTCGTCCGGTTCGGATGGCCTACCCCCCGATACTCATGCTGATTCTCTGCCTGAAGATACCGCGTCTCTAGAGACGGGCACAGAAGAGATTCAACCGAGATCTATCTCAACCGCCTCGGAGCTAGAAAATTTGGCTGATGAACTCAACTCATCTACAAATTTAGTCATTGCTCCATTGCCGCCTCTCGAACCTGGCGCAACCGAAATTCCCGTAGATGAAACCCCGATCATTCCTGGATTGCCTGGTTCTGAACAATCGACAGTGGCTAATAACGAGGCCTTAGACTCTGCTCAGAGAACTGACGGTGAATCTAGAGAACCCGACGATGCTTCGTCATCAATGCCAGTAAATCCAGTTAATGAGGATGAAATCGCTGACGACGAAATCGTTGAGGATGAAATTACTGACGATGAAATCGCTGAGGATGAAATCACCCAGAGCGAAATTGCCGAGAACGAAATTGCCGAGAACGAAATTCCCCAGAGCGAAATCGCTGAGGATGAAATCGCTGACGACAGTGAATCTTCGACTGCCATTCTTCCCGAGCCATTTCCCATTGCCGAAGTAGAGACACCTGATAGAGCACTGGATGAGGATGCGATCGCCGAAGGTACCGTTGCCGAAGGAACCGTCGCCATAGAGGTCGAACAGCCAAACACTGACTCACTGGAGAACGATGCTATCGAAGGAAATCGTTTGGTTCCCGATTCTGAAGAAGACCAAGCTCTAGAAGGTGCTTCTGCAACAAGCGATCGCGCAGAGAGTGGTCTTGGGGACGGTGATTCTGAAGGTGATCCTATAGGCGATCGCGCAGAAAATAATCTCACAGAAGATAATTCCCCAGAAGAAGATCTGATAAACAATGAGCCTTTAGAAGACGATTCCTCAGACGGCTCAAATCCATTACTTGCTAACCAGTTGTCGATTGCTCGAAATCTCATTACGATCATCGACTTTGGAGAACCGTTGCTTAGCTCACGTGCGTCGGGCGATTCATTTAATCTGGGATCGTCTGGAGAAGAAGGCAATGGAGTGATTGTGGCGGCGAATTCTGATGTCTTACTCCCGTCAGGAACACAACTGCCCCTCCGCTATCCAAGAACATCTGCTCAAGTGCTGGTGCCCAATCCTCCCCGACAAGAAGTGCTGTTAGTCAACCAGACGGTTCGCGATTCGGCAGGTCGTGTCGTTGTACCAGAGGGGAGCCAAGTCCTGGGACAATTTGAATCTACACCCGACGGGTTTCGGTTTGTGACCCAGGCGATTCGTCTGAATAACCAAAATATACGCTTGATTGCTCAATCTGAATCGCTGTCATCCCGTCTTGGTGATGCGGCGATCGCCCTTCAGCCCAATCAGATTGTTGAAATCCGCCTAATAGAGCCAGTTTCTAGATAAGAACCCGATAAAAAGTGGGCTAATGCCAGTTCAGCACATAGCCCACTCTGATCTAAACCAACGCTATTTTGCCGCAATTGACTGGATTCCTCAGATTAGCGACGCCAAGCTCTCGATACTAGAAGCGATTGGTCTCGCCGGGAGATTTATCACCAGGACGCAAGAACAAATTGCGAGCAGCATCGTTCTGATAGACGCAATCAATCTTTGGAGTTGCGCCGTTTTTATCAATGTCTCCGGTAAATCCAAACGTATTCAGTCGCTGCTTACAGTCTCGAACTTGGTCTTGAGAAACCAAATCTCGTCGCTCCAGCAATGCCCAGTTGTTACTCCGCAATACACATCCAGGCTGCATCAAGGGTTGAGACACATAAACATTAAAGGGGTTTAGAGTCACAAACGCTCGTAAATCCATCGTGATTGCCCCGGCGCCATATTGGGCACAAACCTGAGGATTTGCGACACTCTCTTCAATCACAACTCGTGATGCGACGCTTTCCGGCGACACATTGATAGTCGTGCTAAATGCAATGCCTAAACCAATGCCCAGCACCAAAATCGCGCCCATAATCGCCAATGTGGTGGAATTTACGAGGGAGCCAAACGACGATTTGCCTGAGGGTGGATCATCTGGATATCGAGAATCTTGATATCGAGGAGGTCTAGAAGCTTTGGGTTTACGTCTCATATAAACTCAGCTTTGGTGTGCAAATGTCTGTAGTACACAGATAAAAATTGGACAGGTTCACGGCTTGACAGGAACGCTAGCTTAACACACCAGTGTATACCCGGATCAAGACGTTGTTCATAGAGTAGATAGGCTAAGTGCCTAACATATCTTGGATTTGAATGGATTGACTGAAACCGATAATAAAATGTTCTATAGTAATCCTAAATCATTCATGAAATGAGAGTGCGAGCGTCTTGCTCGCGGGCAAGATGCCCGCACTAGAAATTTTTACAAATCATTTGGGATTGCTATAGCAAAATAGTTTTATGAACGCGGGCATGTATCTATGCTAACGAGAAACTTTTCAAATGACCGCAATCCTGAATCGCATGTGAATTGGGCCGCTTAACTTTTTTGGAGCTTTTTCCCAATTTTGCTTCAACGACACTCGTGAGAAGTGCCAGAATAAAGTCAATAATAGTCTGTTGATGAAACGCCCGTGACTTCTCAACCCCTGCTCAATCTGGGTCAAACGTTTAAGAAATCCGTAGTTCGAAGTATCCTAGCCGATAGTATCACTGTGTTTTGGGGAGATTGGCTTGATTTACGGGTGAGAATTCTTCAAGTTGCTGCATCGGGTCTGGTATCTCCTTTGATTTATATTTTGGCGTTTGGACTGGGGTTAGGAAGTGCCCTTGATCGCGCCATTACTCCTCCAGCCGGAGATAACTATCTTCAATTTATTCTTCCAGGCATGGTGGCTTTGTCATCGATGACCATCTGCTTTGGAGGAACGACATTTTCGATTTGTGGTGAACGGCTCTACACCAAAACCTTTGAAGAGATTCTATTACTCCCGGTTCATCCGCTGGCGCTGTTTTTAGGCAAAATGCTGGCCGGTGTGGTTCGCGGATTGATGACCTCTGCCTCGGTCATTCTCATCGCCATGTTGGCAACGGGAAATCTCAACTTTATCAACCCGCTATTTCTCCTGGTGCTGATTCTCAACTGCTCGGTTTTTGCTGGCCTCGGTGTGATTGTAGGATTAAACGTCAAGTCGCTAGAGAGCGTCGGTTTGCTCAACAACTTCTTGATCGTCCCGATGTCGTTTTTAGGGGCAACCTTTTTCGACCCAGCCACGTTGCCGCTGATTCTCAAGATTATTGTATTTATGCTTCCGTTGACATATACCAGCATTAGTTTACGAGCAGCCGCCTATTTGCCGCTTTCCCAATTTCCGTGGTATAGCATCCCTGTTTTACTACTCATTGCGATCGCATTCTCGATGATCGGTGCTCGTCAGTTTGCCAATCAGCAAGACTGAATAATTCTTATAGCAATGTGCGCTTGAGTTAAGGATGGTGGTGTGGAGCGCGCCGCGATCCTTAACTCAAGCGCATACCGCTATATAACACTGAGAATAAGGGGATATCAGGCGAGTTATTGGGGGCAGAAATTTCTATAATGGGACTTTGCAACGATACTGACCGCAAGCCCACACGTGACGATTGAACTGAATCCATGGCATCCGACGAACTAAGAGCCGCACGTCTAGAAAAAGCATCCCAACTTAAAGCGCTTGGTTTCAATCCCTATGCCTATCGCTGGGAGTCTACCCATCACACCGCCGAGCTTCAGAGTAAATACTCAGACCTGCCGAATGGAGACGAGGTTGACATTGATGTGGCGATCGCAGGTCGGATCTTGGCGCGGCGGGTATTTGGAAAGCTGGCATTCTTTACCGTGCAAGACGAAACTGGGACGATCCAGCTTTATCTAGATAAGAAGAAAATTCAGGCTGAAATGGCGGATACAGATGCCGATGCATTTAGCCATCTCAAGCAGTTGACTGATGTGGGGGATTTTATCGGCGTCAAGGGGTCTATCCGCCGAACCGATAAAGGCGAACTGTCGGTAAACGTCAGTGAGTATACGGTGCTTACCAAATCTCTCTTGCCCCTACCCGACAAGTGGCACGGCTTAACTGATGTGGAAAAGCGCTATCGACAGCGTTATGTCGATCTGATCGTCAATCCTGATGTGCGGCAGACCTTTCGCAGACGAGCACAGATTACGGCTGCGATTCGGCGGTTTTTAGACCAGCAAGGATTTATCGAAATCGAAACGCCTGTGCTGCAAGCTGAGGCGGGGGGCGCTGATGCCCGTCCGTTTGTCACGTTTCATAATGTGCTAGACACCGAACTCTATCTGCGAATTGCCACCGAATTACACCTCAAGCGCTTGATTGTCGGCGGCTTTGAAAAGGTGTTTGAACTAGGGCGTATTTTTCGAAATGAAGGGGTTTCGACTCGGCATAATCCAGAGTTCACAAGCCTTGAGCTGTATCAAGCCTACGCCGACTATCATGACATGATGGCGCTGACCGAAAATCTAATCGCGAGGGTCGCAAAAGAAACTCTAGGGACGCTGACTATTGTCTATCAGGGTCAAGAGGTAGACTTGACCCCTCCATGGCGTCGCATTTCGATGTGTGACGCGGTTGCTGAGAAGACGGGCATCGACTTCAATACATGGCTTGGAGTCGATGATAGCGACGCTGATTTAAATGAATTAGAGGATCAACTCAAAGCAGCCGGCGTGCGACTCGATCACATGAATGCGGGCGATCGCCATCGGGCCGGTAAGCTGTTGCAAGAAGCCTTTGAGCAAACGGTTGAAGAAACACTCATGCAGCCGACATTTGTCCTCGATTTTCCCGTTGAAATCTCGCCTCTCGCTAAGCCCCACCGCACGCAACCTGAATTAGTCGAGCGATTCGAGCTATATATAGTGGGTCGAGAGACGGCGAACAGTTTTTCAGAATTAACGGACCCTGTTGACCAACGCCAACGTCTAGAAGCTCAAGCGGCTCGTAAAGCGGCTGGCGATCTAGAGGCACAGGGAATCGATGAAGACTTTCTGACCGCCTTAGAGTATGGGATGCCCCCGACAGGCGGACTCGGAATCGGGATCGATCGGTTGGTGATGTTGTTATGCGACTGTGCCAGCATTCGAGATGCGATCGCCTTTCCGTTGCTCAAGCCTGAAAAGATTGCCTACTCTGACGATGATCAGAATTTTAATGATCAGTAGTCATTGAGCATAAATTCTCATTGGAGTCTCTGAATTTTGACCCTGCTGCACCTCGCGAATCTTCAGGTGCGATCGCCCAAACATCGTACATCCTGCGTTTTTCGCGTTCGATTTACACCATCTCAATCAGTATGTCAGTCCATGAAATTTTCCGTACTCTCGGTTAGCCTGATTGCGATTGTCATCCTGTCAGGATGCGCGTCTAGTCCTAGCGCTGATGACGCTTCCTCCAACCCGTCTCCGGTCGCTTCAACGTCATCCCAGCCCGCTGAACGCGAGACAGAAATTTCTCCTGAAAACTTCCAAATTTATCAAGATCCAAATGGCTGGTTTGCCTTAGCGCTTCCCAAACGCTATACGTTTGACGAAACTGACCAGGGCATCACGTTTATTTCTCCAGATGAAGAGTTTGGCGGATACATTAAATATTTGACCGAACAATCTCCTGACTTGGAAAAAGACGAACTCGAAAACATTTTGAAGCAAGAAATCGAAAATCAGCTTGAGGAAGTCAACTGGGGGGCCTCTGGACAGATTCAAGAGGATGGAAGCCTGCGCCTAGATTGGGCAGGCATTGACCCAGATGGCAATCAACTCGACGCTGTGAGCTTCATTGAGCAACATGGTGAAACGCTGCACCTAATGAGTGCCTACGGAATCAACCAGCCCTATCAAAATTACAACGATGATGCACTGATCATTGTGGGGACATACGTGGTGCGGCGATCGCCTCCCGACCCATCTCCAGCGAATCAAGATGACGAAACCAAGTCCTATTAACCCGGCAACGTTTGTTTACACGTAGTTTGAAATTAGGCATCGCTGTAACGAACCAAAGTCTTTGTTAGCGGTGCGTTATGCTAGCGCTTTAGCGTAGCCATGCCTGAAAGGCTATACAGCACTACAGCCCACCAGGTTTTGCCTTTGCAGCAGAAAAGCCTGACAGGCGTGTTATCTGGCGAATACTCTAACTGGTAAGCTTATACAGGCCATTTATATTGAAATTGCGGGCGGAGCGATTAATTTATTATGAGTATGTTTTCTGGCTTAGACGGGCATACCACCACTGGGAGCTTGGGAATTGCTGTAATTGCAGGCATCGGTGGTAATATCGCATTTCAGAATTTTCAGACCGATGCAGATAGCTCAGAGTTGCATGCTTACTTGACTATCAATGGGGATCTGTCAAAACAGACGATCGATTTGGGCACCTTACCGCAAACAAGCGGCTCGTTTAGCGTGTCATTCCCGGATGGAACAGATATGAGTCTGTTTAACGTTCTTGTGGTACGAGCCGATGATGTAAGCGTGGGCGAGGCGCGCATTTCTTAGCGCATATTCTTGGCTAATCTGCCATGCCTTTTTGCTCACGGTTGAGTGTATTTTTCCTGGATTGGCAGTATCAACCCTCATCGACCCCAAATCATCTTCAGGGCGATCGCCAACATCGCCCCCCCAAATACTCGCTCTAACACAACCGTCGGAAGATTTGTTGCAAACCGAGCGCCCAGTAAACTGCCTAGTAAAAACCCTAGACAGATACAGACCGCAATTTTGACGTCAACATAGCCTTCCTTGTAATAGGTCCATGCACCCAGGATGCCAATTGGAGGCACTAAGAGCGCCAATGTAGTTCCTTGGGCCTCATGTTGCTGAAGCCCAAATAGAAAAACCAACGCCGGGACAATAATCACGCCGCCCCCAATTCCAATGAGCCCACTAATCACGCCAGCGACCATTCCCAGCAAAATAAAAAGCACAATTTGAGTCATTAATTCTGTCCTGATGATTCCTACTGACGGCGACTAACACAACGTCATTGATCTTAAATAGTGCGCTTATCTAAAAATTGATGATAGTGCGTAGGCTACATCACTGCCAAGATTACCCTACTTGTCCTGGGTTGCCACTGCTCAAATTACTGGCGTCCTAGCGCGAGAGCATGAGGGGATAGGTATAGCAACCACCACAGTTCTTGGTGCGGTTGCACGCCAGATAGCTTCCCCAGCTTTGGTTTCAGGCAGGAGTTATGTCCTAAGCTATCTGGATAACGCTATATTAACCGGACAATCAAAGATCTAGAATTATTTGTGGCTACGATTTTCTTCCCGACTTCCTCCCGATCGCTTCCTATAGTTGAATCATTCCAAACAGGAAGCAAAGAAAAGGAGTTCAAAATCATGAATCGTATCATTTTAACTAGTCTATCGATCGCTGCATTGACAACGTCTCTGGCTATGCCCGCTCATGCAAATACGCTGCAACTTTCAGAGCGTCAACGCGACGAATTCATCGGTGGTCAAGGAAATCAACTATCTGACCGTCAACGTGACGAATTTCTCAGCGGCCAAGGCAACAAACTATCTGACCGTCAACGTGACGAATTTCTCAGCGGCCAAGGCAACAAACTATCTGACCGTCAACGCGACGAATTCATCGGTGGTCAAGGAAATCAACTATCTGACCGCCAACGCGATGAATTCATCGGTGGTCAAGGGAATCAGTAATATCTATCTGATTGCTCGCTCCTAATGAACTAGATTCCCATCTAATGAAGTGACCTATTATTCTCAAACGGGGGCTTGCGTTTTGCAATAGGTAAGAGGCAAGCCTTTCAATCTATAGCCCGTAGGGCTCAGGTTTGTGTGTAGAACCCGCGCGACGCAGGAATTCTACACACGTTCACCCTCCTAACGCAAACTATCAGTTGCTGTTGATAGCGGCTGAGTACTTCACCAACGGCTTATACCAATTCTCGATTTTAGATTTGCGATTTTGGATTGACGGCAACCAGCATTGCAAGGGTTCTGGCCTATTCATTTGTAGCCTTACTTCGAAGAATCTGCTAGCGGGTCGCTAGTAGATCTAAATCGAGTAGTGTTAGCCCTCCTGTGAGATGAGTTGTCTGTAGTCCCGTGGTTTTAGCTGCTTCTATATGTCGCAGCGTATCTTCAATAAACAAGGTTTGAGTTGGATCAAGCCCTTGCTCGTCAATGACTCGTTGAAAAATACTCACATTTGGCTTGCGATCGCCCATTAAATGTGAGTAGTAAGCTTTTTCAAACATCGTTGAAATATTTTCAAATTCGTCACCGTAACAGTCAGCAAAAATTTGGTCGAAGCAAGTTTTATGAATTTCATTGGTATTAGATAGCAAAAAGATGCGTTTTTGGGAGGCGATCGCCTCCAAGAGCGCAATCCGATCGGCTGGAATATCGAGCAGCATCGCATTCCACGCGGCATCAATGGCATCATCTGGGCAGTCGATTTGAAGGAGTCGTCGAATGCCATCTCGAAATTCATCCGAGGATAGTGTCCCCGTTTCATAGTTGTCAAACAGCGGGTCTTGCAACTGTTGGGTGTAGAGCACGCTGATATCAAATCCGCACAGGCGGCTAAATGCCTGAATCGTGGCGTCATAGGAAATATTAATAATGACGCCACCCAAGTCAAAAATGATTGCGTCGATAGGAGTCATCTGTAGCGTTGCCCCATCTCACTTATGGTTCATTCACCTAGGTCTGATTGCGGGTTGAATACCACTGATAGCTCAGCGACCCCACAATCAACGCGACAACAAACAAGACTGGATTCCAAATGCCGAGCACCAGTGCAGTAATTCCCGGCCCCGGACAGTATCCTGCAATGCCCCAACCAATGCCAAAAATTGCCGCTCCAATGACCAATGAGCGATCAACATCATTCCGAGTGGGCAGGTGAAATTTTTCGGCAATTAGCGGATGCGGCTGATGCAACACCCATCGAAATGCACTCACCGTAACTGCAACAGCACCCCCTAATACAAATAGGAGAGTAGGGTCCCACATGCCCGCAATATCCAGAAATCCTAAGACGCGATCGCGATCGATCATCTGTGACAGACTCAGCCCAAACCCAAAAATAATCCCAGACACGAGCGCCACTAAATTTTGCTTGATAATTGTGATGGTCTTCATAATCTCAGCCACCCGGTAAATTTGACGAATTGAACTAAATGAGTATGAGATGCCGAAGCATAAATACAGTGGCGATCGCCGTAATCAAAAACGTCAGAACAGCAATCAGCGATCGCATCGATAATCGACCCAGCCCGCAAACTCCATGACCACTGGTGCAGCCGTTTCCCATGCGAGTGCCAAACCCGATGAGCAGTCCTCCGACGATCATGGCAATTGGAGAGAGAGTTGAACGCGGCGTGGGCTGTAACGCAAATCCATATTCGTAGAGGGCGCCACCGATTAAAAGACCCAGCAAGAATATCCACCGCCAGCGATCGCCTCGCTTCAAGGTGATCGCCCCGTTCACCATCCCACTGATGCCCGCAATTCGACCGTTGAAAGCAAGCAGAATAGTGGCACTGATACCGATCAGGATGCCTCCTAGCAATGCCGTGATCCAATTAAACTCTGCCATGACAGCCTCCAATCACTATATGGCAATATACTCTACTAATCATCTTAGTGGCTTAGATTCTATTGGATCGATACCAAATCGATATAGTAGAAGTGCGATCGCCCAATGTATTACATCATGTCAAACCTAGCGTAATACACTGGGTATACCGCCAGGTTACGCCTAATGTCGTACTCCGCAACGTATCCGATGTCATAGTGTTATCTGCTGGAGGCATCTTGTCTGTGACTGATATCTCATGCCTGCCCCCAATTTTGGATTGGTTTAAAGCCCAGGGATGGCAGCCCCTGTCGTTTCAGATGGAGGCATGGCAGGCATATTTATCGGGCAAGAGCGGTATCATTCAGGTTCCTACGGGATCAGGTAAGACCTATGCGGCTGTGATGGGGGCGATCGCCCAGATGTTGGCTCATCCAAGGAACGGGCTGCAGCTGCTCTATATCACCCCTCTACGAGCGCTTTCACGAGATATTGAACAGTCCATTCGTCGACCCATTGACGAGATGGGGTGGAATCTGCAAGTCGAGTCGCGCACCGGAGATACGAGTTCGTCTCGCAAGTCGCGGCAGCTAAAAAACATGCCGCAGATTCTGATCACCACCCCTGAATCCCTGGCGGTGATGCTGTCTTACAAAGAGTCACACAGTCGTTTTAGCACGCTACGCCTGGTAATTTTGGATGAATGGCACGAACTCCTGAGTTCTAAGCGGGGCACTCAGGCAGAATTGTGTTTATCGCATCTGCGCTGCCTTCAACCGCAGGTGCAAACCTGGGCAGTCTCTGCGACGCTTGGAAACCTCAATGAAGCTGCTCAGGCAGCCGCGGGGGTGAGGACGGAGCCAGTCATCATTCGGTCTACCCTAAGACGAGAAACCGTGATTCGAAGCATTTTGCCTCAATCGGTTGACACATTTCCGTGGGCGGGGCATTTAGGACTGCGAATGTTTCAGGACTTGGTAGACGCGCTAGACATTGAGAAATCAACGCTCATTTTCACCAACACCCGCGCCCAATCCGAACGGTGGTTCCAAGCCTTACAGTTTGCAGTGCCCGAGTATGGCGATCGCATTGCGCTGCATCATGGTTCGATTGATGTAAAAGAACGGGAGACGATTGAAGCAGGCGTTAAAGAAGGCGCAATCAAATGGGTGGTGTGTACGTCGTCGCTAGATCTGGGGGTCGACTTTCAGCCCGTCGAGCGCGTCGTTCAGATTGGGAGTGCTAAAAATCTGGCTCGATTGCTACAACGGGCAGGGCGATCGGCCCATATTCCCGAAGGCACATCGGAGGTTTTGTTTTTGCCTACCAATGCGCTAGAGCTGCTCGAAATTTCCGCCTTTCGTAATGGTTTAGAGGCTGGAGACATCGAAACCAGACCCCCACTCAACAAACCCTATGATGTCTTGGTTCAGCACTTGGTGACGCTGGCATGCGGAGACGGGTTTAACCCCGATGACGTGCTTGCCAATGTGCGTAAAACGGTGGCGTATGAGGATTTGACAGGGGACGAATTTGGCTGGATTTTAGAATTCATCACAACAGGAGGACGATGCTTGAGCGCCTATCCTCGCTATCAAAAAGTAGTGGCTGATGAAGGCGTCTACCGCATATCTGATAGCAAACTGGCAAAGATGCATCGCATGGGAATCGGCACAATTACGTCTAATCAAGCCGTCCGCATCGTCTATACCAATCGACGAGAAATTGGCACCGTTGAGGAAAGCTTTGTGTCGAAACTCAAAAAGGGAGACGTGTTCTTCTTTGCGGGACGACAGCTTGAGTTTTTTATGATCAAAGATATGGTGGTCTATGTAAAAGGAACCACCCGAAAATCGACCGTAACCCCGACCTGGGGAGGCGGTAATCTAGCAATTTCAGACACGTTGAGCACTCATCTCCGCAACGAAATTGATGCCCTTCATGGCAACACATCTCTCAATGCTGAGTTAAGCTGTATTCGCCCGATTTTGTCAGCTCAGGATCGCCTCTCTCAGTTGCCTGCTGCGAATGAACTGCTGATTGAAACGTGCAAAACCCGCGAAGGGCAACACTTATATGTATTTCCATTTGAGGGGAGATTTGTCCATGAAGGATTAGGATTTTTGTGGGGCTATCGCTTTGCCAAGCAGCAAAAAGCTACCCTGACTATTTCTGTCAATGATTATGGATTTGAGATTTTAGCCCCCAAAGACTATCCATTTAAGGAGCTATTTTCAGATCAGTTTTTTGATTTAGGCAATATCTCCGACGATATCAGAGACAGTCTAAACATTTCAGAATTAACAGCGCGAAAATTTAGAGGGGTCGCGCAGGTGTCGGGATTAGTGTTTAAGGGATACCCATCCTCCAGGAAGACATCGAGCCAGCTTCAGGTCAGTTCGTCCTTGATTTATGATGTGTTCTCAAAATATGAACCCGATAATTTGCTGCTCAACCAAGCAGAACGCGAAGTGCTCAACGACCAGCTCGAAGCCCATCGGTTAGCCAAAACTCTTGAACGACTTCAGCAGTTTTCGATCGCCTGGAATGACACGAAACGTCCATCACCTTTCGCGTTTCCGCTACTCATTGAGCGTCTCAATTCACGCCTGTCAAATGAAAGCCTATTGGAGAGGATCGAACGCATGAAAAAACAGTGGGAAAGAAAGTAAGGCAATTCACGTTCTGTAAGTAGTGGGGTGTAGCTCATGGTTTCTGCAATTCATCAAACCGTTCAGTATTTGACCACCTCATCGGGGACGATGCCCGACCCTGCAAAGGTTGTAGACGAATTACTTCAGGCAGAAAAAGCCGCGCGACAGCAAAGAATACGCCATTCCTATACTCAACTGATCGGTACTTGGCAATTAGGCTTTATCACCGGAACGAAGCGATCGCGCCAACATGCAGGTGTTTTACTTGGCGCCGGTCGGGTTATCCCATCGTGGATGACGATCCAAATCACCTACCAATCGTCAGATGAATTCCCCAATTATGGCTCGGTCGAAAATTCTGTGAAGATGGGTCCATTTCGGCTTGCTCTCATCGGGTCTACCCGCTTTTGGCAGGGGACTAATATTCTATCCTTTGATTTTGGTCACATGACTGTATCGTTATCTCAATTCACACTTTATAACGGAACCATGCCCGGTGGAAAAACGCGAGAATCACACTTTTATGACCAGGAACTCAAAGAGCAGGCTTTCTTCAACTACTTTTTAGTGGAGGATAGCCATATCGCCGCGCGAGGCCGTGGGGGTGGCTTGGCACTGTGGATTCGAGTTAGGACTGCCACAAGAGATTGATAAAGCCACACCTTATACCAATTCCCGATTTTGGATTTGCGATTTTGGATTGACGGCCACCAGCCTTGCAGGGGTTCTAGCCTATTCATTTGTAGCCTTACTTTGAAGAATTGGTATTAGAGGGCGAAGAATCTAGAGCGTCAGGCTATATAGCAGCGCGTCAAGTACAGAAACGGTGGCGTGGGACGCAGCGCATCCCACGCCACCGTACTTAAATCAAGCGCATACCGCTATAAACGAGTATTGAATCAGGTATGGTTATGGGTGTGGTTTTGCATGAGGCTTTGAGACACAATGCGCTGGTGGCGATTTGTCTGTTTATTTATCATCGGAGTGGGGGTGAGCCTGGGCATTGCCTGCTCACGACCCACTCCTCAAGTTTCGTCATCTTCTCAGACGACCGAATCAGAAACCGTATCAACGGTCGCCGAATCCCCTGAATCTGCAACGCCGCTCCCCCCTGAAACCCAAGCTATTATCGACAGCATGGGAGCGGAGGGGCTGTATAACCCACAGCGAGGCGATGTGCGGCTGTTGATAATCAGCGATTTGAACGGCTCGTATGGATCGACTGATTATGATCCTGAGGTAGATAAAGCGATGCAGCTCATCCCCTTTTGGCAGCCCGACATGGTGGTATGCAGTGGCGATATGGTAGCCGGGCAAGACCTCACGCTGCCACCTGAGCAAGTGCGGGCAATGTGGGCAGGCTTTGATGAGCACGTTGCCGCTCCGCTGCGGGATATGGGATTACCCTACGGGTTTACGATTGGCAACCATGATGCGTCTAGCGCACTTGGCGTGAATGGCTCTTATCTATTTAAGAGTGAGCGAGATCTGGCATATGAATATTGGGATGATCCGAAGCATGATCCCAATATTCAGTTTATCGATCGTTACGAGTTCCCTTTCTATTACACCTTTGAGTTTGACGACATCTTTTTCCTCGCCTGGGATGGCTCGTCCCACCATATCCCCGATGAAAAGCTCGCATGGGTCGAGAAAACCCTAGCCAGCGAAAAAGCGCAGCAAGCTAAAATGCGAGTTCTTCTAGGCCATCTTCCCTTGTATGCGGTTGCCATCGGGCGCAACGAACCTGCTGAGGTGATGGAAAATGCCGACCAATTACGAGCAATGCTTGAACGCTATGACGTTCATACCTATATCAGTGGTCATCATCATGCCTACTATCCGGCGCACAAAGGAAATCTGCAACTGCTCCATATGGGAATTCTAGGGTCAGGCCCGCGCCCGCTGATTGATAGCAGTCTTCCGCCTTGGAAAGCGCTCACTGTCCTTGATATCGACTTTGACTCTCCCGACCTCACCACCTATACAACCTACGACATTCAAACGCTTCAACAAATCAAGTATGAACAGCTTCCTCGCTTTCTAATGGGGCACAACGGCATGGTAATGAGGCGAGATGTCGATTGGGAAGACCTAGAGCCATCCGAGAAAGCGATGTGTGAGCAAAAGCTGGGGAAGTCACTCTGTGGTGCTTGAGGGGATATTTGATGGGCGCTTAATTGAATAGTTGCGATAGAGGCGTGTTTGCACAGATAGGCGATCGCCTCTATCGGGTTGCCTCTGTTTCTTACGAATAAGTTTTCCTACGAATAAGTTGGTGTAATATAGCCCTACAGGCTTAGGTTTATGCGTAGAGCCATTGCGGCGCGGGGCTCTACGCGCGTTCAACGTCCTAACGCGAGAGCGTAAGGCTATAATCCCATGATTAATCGATGTCATCTGCTGCAACCCTTTTTTCCGTTGTTTGCCGCTGTGCTGCTCTGGGTTGTGGCCTGTCAACCACAACCCCCGTCAGAATCCCCGTCATCCTCCACATCATCGCCAGCCAACGAAGCCCCAGTTTATCTAAATGGCACGGGCGCAAGCTTTCCCTTCTTTCTCTACCAGCGCTGGTTCAGCGAATACAACAGCCTGCATCCCAACGTGCAGATTAACTATCAGCCTACCGGAAGCCAAGTTGGTATTCAGCAAATGATATCCAAAACAATTGACTTCGGTGCAAGCGATGTCGCCATGACTGATGAACATATCAATCAAGCAGACGATAGCATTGTCATGGTGCCGATGACTGCGGGCAGTGTGGCGATCGCCTACAATTTACCTGGCATTGACAGCGGATTAAACCTTCCTCGCCGCGCCTATCCCGACATTTTTCTAGGCAAGATCACCACCTGGAATGATCCGCGACTTGCAGAGGCAAACCCAGAGGTATCCTTGCCCGATTTGCCCATCGTCCTAGTACATCGCTCCGATGGAAGCGGTACTACAGCGGCGATGACTCGACATTTGAGCGCAATTAGCCCTAGTTGGGAAGACCAAGTCGGAGCTGGACTGAGCGTGCAGTGGGCAGCAGGAGTGGGAGTCAAGGCAAATGCCGGAGTCAGCGCTCAGATTCAGCAGGCAGAAGGAGCCATTGGTTACGTGGAATATAGCTACGCTCAGCAGCTGGACATGTCGATGGCTGCCCTCGAAAACAGAGCCGGACAATATGTGTTGCCCGATGTCGAATCAACGGCTAACGCTCTGGATGATATCCAATTTCCAGACAACTTGCGAACCTTTGTATCTGATCCGGAAGGGGCGGATGCCTATCCCATTTCTACCTATACCTGGATTTTGGCCTATAAACAGTATGACGACTCGGCAAAGGCCAGCGCTATCAAAGATTTACTGCAGTGGTGTTTGACGGAAGGCCAGCAATATAGCGAAGAACTTGGATATGTGCCGTTATCAGACGACGTGGTGAGTCGAGCATTAGATGCCATTGAACAGATTCAATATCAGTCTCAATAGTAGGATTAAGCAAGTACCCCGCGACTGCTGCTGCTAGCCGATCGCTAAACGCTAAACACCACGCCCCCAAACATGCAGACAAGATATAAAATCAATCCAGACTGCGTAGATTAAAAAAACAAATGCGCGATCGCCAGCAAAACATCTCCTGGAGTTGGATACAGAATATCCAGTCAACGAGAACCACACTCGTGTTTTGGTTTTGCCTGAGCCTGACATTTGCAGCAATCTATAGCGTCCTCGCCTTGCAGCAAGCCTTTAGCGCCGAATATGTTGTGCAAGACGATGCACGGCAGCATGTATTTTGGATGCAGCGCTTCCTCACCCCTGATCTGTTTCCAAACGATTTGATTGCCGACTATTTTCAGTCGGTTGCGCCAGTGGGCTACACAACGGTCTATCGTGCGGCGGCGATGTTGGGGCTTGATCCGCTTTATGTTCATAAAGTTTTACCCGTGGGGTTGCATCTCATCACCGCAGCGTTGTGCTTTGGGGTGAGCCTGGTGATTTTTCCCGTTCCAGCAGCAGCATTTAGTTCGACCATTCTGCTTGCCCAAGGACTTGGACTCACCGATGCAATCGTCTCAGGAACGCCTAAAGCGTTTATCTATCCGCTGTTTTTGGCGTTTATGTATTACCTTCTCCAAAAAAAGCTGCTGCCGTGTTTGGGAACGATCGCCCTGCAGGGAGTTTTCTATCCTCAACTGGTTTTTATCTCAGCAGGCGTGCTAACTCTTAGGCTATTTCGCTGGCAACGATGGATGCCGATCCTGACACCAAGTCGGGGCGATCGCCAGTTGGTGATGGCAGGGCTGGTAGTGGCTGTGGTGGTGATGTTGCCCTATGCGCTTCAGACCAGCGAATTTGGTCCAGTGATCTCGGTGGCAGAGGCGAGAGACTTGCCAGAATTTTCGTTGCCGGGGTCGCGATCGCGCTACTTTTATGACGATGATCCGGCAACCTTTTGGCTAAAAGGGCGGAGCGGCTTACGATTTGCTTCAGCGCTTACTCCTGTCACCAATGGGTTGGGGTTGGTTCTGCCAGCCTTGCTAGCGTTTCCCAAGACCTTTTCCCTGATTCAACGGCTGAGCCGAGGAATTTTTCTACTTCCACAACTACTAGTTTCGTCTCTGGTGATGTTTGGTGCAGCGCATATACTACTGTTTCGGCTGCATTTGCCAAGTCGCTACACGCAGCACAGCTTTCGGATTGTGCTCAGCCTTGCTGCTGGGATTGTACTCGTCACGTTGATCCATGCTGTGTGGAAGTGGACGCGAACGTTGTCAACCTTTCCGTTCCATGTCCCGTCCCATATCCTGATATTGCTCAAGCGCGGAATCGCCCTCAGCGTGACGCTTCTACTCGGCCTTCCGCTAGTGTTTTATCCGAGTTTGGTGGATACCTTTCCCATTACGGCCTATCAGATTGGGCGATCGCCCGACCTGTATGAATACGTGCGATCGCAACCCGTTGACACCCGCATTGCATCTCTATCAGAAGAAGCCAACAATCTACCTACCTTTACCGAGCGATCGATTTTGGTCGGCAGCGAATATGCTATTCCCTATCACATTGGCTATTATCAGCAGTTTCGCCAACGGGCAACTGACTTGATTCGGGCGCAATATAGCCCCGATTCTCAAGACCTGAAAGAGTTTATCCATACCTACAAAATCACCCTTTGGCTCCTCGATCGAGGCGCATTTAAGCCCAGCTACATCAATAATCAAGCCTTCATTCAGCAGTATCCCGATGCAGCCGAAAACGCACAACTCTCTCTCCAGAAAGAAACACCGGCTCTGTTGACTGTGGTGAAGTCCTGCACGATATTGAAACCCAAAGGGCTCATTTTACTAGATGCCCAGTGCGTGGCTGACCGGCTTTAAGGTCGCGCATTGGGCAGGGCATACTGCTATAGAGCACGGGGCAAACGCGTAATACCAATTCTTCAAAGTAATGCTACAAATGAATAGGCCAGAACCCTTGCAAGGCTGGTGGCTGTCAATCCAAAATCGCAAATCCAAAATCGAGAATTGGTATAAGACCTGAGAGTATCCAATCAAATACTGAGGGCGAGTTGCAGTTGAGGTTCTGGCTTTGCTTCTTCCGGCAGCGGCTCGGGCTCAGCCTGAATCGCAGGGCAATAGCGGGCATAGGCACAGCGATCGCACTGGGTTCCTGGAAACGGTTGCCAACGGCGATCGTGGCGAAGCTGAAGCGCTAAATCGCTGATCACAGACTCAACATAGCGCCGATGATCTGGCGTTGCCTCATAACTGACGCGATCGCCCGTTCGCAGATAGATTAAACTCATGCGCTTCAAATGCTTTTGATAACGCTGTTCTAATGCCAGGTAATACAGCCCGATTTGCAAATCAATTTCGTCTGCATCAACGGGCTCTCGTTCTTTCGTCGACTTATAATCGATCAGCTCTAGCCCATCGTCTAGATAATCAAGGCGATCATACCGCCCCGACAGCACAAACTCTAAGTTTTGAGCCCGTAGCAAACCTTGGATGCGCCCCTCAACCGCTAGCGGTCGCCTTAACGTGCCCTGGTTTGCAATAAAGCTATTGTAGTAGCGTCTTAAAATCGAGCGTCCTTCTGTCATTTGCGTGGAGGTCAACCCGCCCAACTGCTGATTCCAGCACGACTCAACCCATTCCAACTTAGGAACCGCGTCTTTGTAGTGCCAATCTTGATAAATCTGGGCTAGTGCTTGGTGGAGTGAGTTTCCTAATGCTGCTGAGCTAAAAAACGCAGCCCCTTGAATTTTGCGCTCATATCGAAAGTAATACGCTCTAGGGCAGCGGTAGTAGGTTTGCAATTTAGCGGCAGAAATGGAGTACGGCATAAGCACACAAATGAAATAAGGAGCTAGTCGATTAGACTAACTATCTATAGGTGCGACCTATTCATCATGCCACTAAATATGGAGTCAGTCTAGGTTCATGTGTATTGATCTGGCTAAATGTAGGGAGCTGTTGAGAGGGCGGAGGAGCCTCCGCAGCGGTTTAGCCCCGCCGAATATTCAAGCAGCACCATTCTTTCCTGCGCCATAGGGTGGCGACAATCCAACCATACTGCTCTAGCGTATCGGCAACGGGCTTGGCCTGATCGAGCAGGATGCCGCTCAAGATGCCCCACGTGGTTGGCTTAGAAATTTCTCCCATACTAGGAATCAAGTCGATAATGACTTCAGCCAGAATGTTGCATACAATCCCGTCTACCGGGGCATGTGCCATTTCCATAATTTGCTCGATACTGCCCTTACGAGCTATCAATTGCTGAGAATTGATGCGGTTCAAATCTCGATTGCTGCGCGTTGCTCGAACTGCCATCGGATCAACATCGACTGCATAAATCTGGTGTGCGTCTAGGAGAATTGCCCCGATTGAGAGAATCCCAGACCCACACCCAATGTCAGCAATCACGAGATCGCCAGAATTAACGGACGAGTCGAGGCGCATTTCTAACGACTCTAGGCATAGCTGGGTGGTAGCATGCCCGCCAGTGCCAAAGGCGGTTCCTGGATCAAGGCGCAGCACCAGGCGATCAGTATCGTCAGGAATGGGTAGCCAAGCCGGATTGATCAAGAAGCGATCGCCAATCGTTTGAGGATGCCAATAGGTTTTCCAACTGCTCGCCCAATCTTCCTCATCAATCAGCTTCCACTGCACAGTCGGAGTTGGCATGTCTGCACACAGCGCATCTTGCCGAATCAGCAACGAAAGCGCTGATAGATCTAGCAGTTGTGCTTGAACTTGAGGAAAATAAGCACGGATTAGGCAATAGTGTCCTTTTATTTCGCTGGATGCTCCTTTGCATCCAAAATCATCCAGCCGCCAGAAGACCAACTCTTCTGATGCCGGGTCGCATAAAATCTGAATTTCCCACCAGCTCTTTGTCAAAACTGTTGCCAACTCCAGGCTGATTAGCATCGGGACGGAGAATCTTATAACTGGGTCTTAAGGCGTTCTACAGCGTCACTGTGTAAGCATCACGAATGCCGGGCACCTTCATAATCTCTGCTAGAATTCCTTCAGGTAGGGGATCATCCAGGCTAAGCACCATCACCGCATCACCTCGAACAATTTTTCGTCCGACCTGCATACTGGCGATGTTGACGTTGAAGCTACCCAGTAAGGAGCCAATTTTGCCAATAATTCCTGGCATATCTCGGTGCAAAGTGAATAGCATGTGGTCGCTCGGCGGGACGTTAATCGGAAAATCATCAATGGTGGTAATCCGAATCTCATTATCGCCCAGCAACGCGCCCGTCACAGAATGACTACCGAGAGAGCCCTGTGCCGATAAACGCAGCGACCCCGTATAGTCTTTGACACTCGCATCTCGAGTTTCTACAACCTTGATGCCTCGCTCTTTGGCTTCAATGCTGGCGTTGACATAATTAACCCGTTCTTGCAACGCATGAGACAGCAGCCCCTTGAGCGCCGCAACCACCACGGGTTGGCTTTCATTGGTGGCGAGTTCACCTTGGAGCCGAATGTTAAGCGACTCGACACGCCCGCCCGTCAATTGGCTAACAAGATTACCCAGAGTCTCTGCAAGCTGGAGATACGGACGCAGTTTTTCTAAAATATCAGGACGCAGCCCCGGAATATTGACTGCCGATCGCGCGGGAAGACCCAACAATACATCGCGGATTTGTTCAGCCACATCGATGGCAACATTCACCTGTGCTTCCGCTGTGGATGCACCCAAGTGAGGAGTCAGCACGATTTCTTTTCCGATTGTGGTCATCGGAGACTCTCCCAGCGGCTCCTGTTCATACACGTCTAGCGCTGCTCCGCCGATTTTGCGCTCTTTCAACGCATTAGCAAGAGCAGCCTCATCAATGATGCCACCACGAGCACAATTGATAATTCGCGCGGTGGGTTTCATTTTCTCAAACGCGTCTGAATTAATCATGTGAAGCGTCTCAGGTGTCTTGGGAAGATGCAGCGTAATATAGTCTGCTTCTCGCAGCAGCACATCCATCTCGACAAGCTGACAGCCGAGCTGTTCGGCGCGTTCGGTTGACAGAAACGGATCGTATGCTAAAAGCCGCATTCCCATGGCTCGGCCAATGGTGGCAACATGGGCTCCAATTTTGCCTAGCCCAACGATTCCTAGAGTCTTCTTATAGACTTCAACGCCGGTAAAGCTTTTGCGATCCCATTTGCCGCTTTTCACCGACTGGTTTGCATCAGGAATATGGCGTGATAGAGCGAGCATCATGGCGATCGCATGTTCGGCTGCTGCGACCGTATTGCCTTCGGGCGAGTTAACAACCAAGACTCCTTGGCGAGTTGCTGCTGCGACATCTACGTTATCGACTCCAACGCCCGCACGTCCGATAATTTTGAGCTGCGTGCCAGCATCAATGACCGCTTGCGTCACCTGCGTCCCTGAGCGGATCATGAGTGCATCATACTCTGGAATAATCTGCACCAATTCCTCTTCAGAAAGGCTGGTTTTTACATCGACTTGAGCAACCTGGGAGAGGATATCGAGTCCAGCTTTATCAATGGAGTCAGAAACGAGAACCTTAGGCATGATGGTGTAATTGATTTTGGATACAAATGACAGAAAGCTACTCTGCAATCGACTATCTTAGGGTCGGGATCAATGACTCGAGACTGCCGAGGCGTTGAAGAACGCTTTAAAGCCTTGACAACTAATTTTCTCCTGACAGAGATGCTGCGGGAACGCAGGCTACACGGACAAAGCTTGCTGCAAACGGGCAGATTGTTTGGATAGTACGGCTGTTCTTTGCGAGAAGCCGCAACGCTATAACCACCAGATTCTTTTCTGTTTGAACAATGAGTTTGATGACATTTAAACCTTACAAGTTAAGGCTATCAAGATTGAGATTTAAATCAGTTTCTAGCACTCACCGCCCAACTTTTACCGCCCGACCCATCAGAGCCAATTGCTAATTCAGGTGTTCATTTGGCATGCTGAATTGCATTCAAACGCGTCACCAAAATTAAGGGCTGAGCAATGTCTTACAGAAGGTCATTCTACTGCAAAGAGTTCGTTTTGCTACAGTTTGGGTGAAAGATTTTATTTAGGGCTTTCTTCGCACTGCGATCGCCCAATTGTGGCTGAGGATACTCAAGCAGATACCAATCTCACAGCAAAAAGAGCGACCTGCTCGATCGCCCTCCAGCCCGATAACTAGGTGTGAAAATTTTGACCAGCGCGTATGGCGCCTTCTTGACAGTGCACCATACGATACTAGCTCTCAACCGACTAGATTGCTGCTCCACTGCGAGGCTCTGAACCCATTGGATTGACAGAGTTACGCAAGAAGGTGATCTGCTGCTCAAAGTCCATCGTTTCAACGGCTGCTAACAGATCACGAGTCTCGTCAGAAAGGTGATATTCACTCGGCATTGGGACAATGGTGCCGTTGTCCATACCTTTTGCAAGCCGATACCAAAACGCCAGCTTAGAATTGGCGCTTAATGAACCGTATTCACGGCTAATAGTGGTGCTGCGCTTGATTGCCAAGTTACGCATCTCATCAAGCTGCTGGTCGTGGCTCAACTGCTTCACCTGATTAAACAAACCTTCTACGATTTCAGGCGACGCCGCATCAGGAGCAGCGGGGGTTACTGATTCACCAATCTTGGTATAGACATACCAAAGCAGTGCTAGCTGGTCATCAGCGCTTTGGCGTGCAAATGTTTCAATGGCTAAGTCTGGATTCATTCTGAGGTTCGCGAAAGTCATGCGTTGACCTCCTTCGGCTTACTACAATTCACCTGTCTGTTAGACCAAACGAACAGAGAGATGAATCAACGGATTTACGAATCCATCTGTTACAGAACTTAACAAAGATATGTTAAGTATTACTCCCACTAGCGGAGTAACCTATTTCGAGCATGGCTCTCTCAATGGGAAGAGTGGGGTCGGGCGATCGCCTGCTGGTTAGCCTACTCTAATGCACTCAGACAGTCGGGTGGGGCGATTTGAGTCATAAGCACCGGATGTTTGAGGTCGCCCCACCGTTTCCCTGTTTGAAGCTGATGCTGGGTCAAGATGTCTGGAATGTGCGGCGAAACCATGACGCGCACTGGAGCAAGCTGTCTGAGTTGGCGAGCATAGCCATAGTGATACGCTCGGCAGAGCACCTGGTCGAGTCGGTGGGCGATCGCCTCTGGTGTGTTACACGCGTGATCGAGCAACAAAATGTAATGGGGGCTAGGCACCGTTGCGGGGATCAGGCATTTGAATGAACTAGAGGCTAACCCAATTTGACTAAGGGCATCCCTCACAAATGCGTCAGAGAGTTTCTCACCCACAAGGTCGCTAGTAGACTGGGTGCGTCCCAGAAATTCTAAACAGGGAGTTTGCTTATATATGTGAGTGACACGGACGCGATCGCCCACGCGATAGCGATATAGCCCTCCTTTTTGTGACACAATCACCTCGTAGGAACTCCCAACGTCTAGCTCGTGCAGGAGGCAGAATGATCCCCGGTCGTCTTCAAATTCGAAAAACACCTCGTCTAACACCGGAACGCATCCCTGAGCCGCAATGAGGGGGATTGTCATCGGGGCTTCGGTGGCTAGCAGCCCTTTGCCTTGGATCAGGACACCCGGAAAGCGCGATCGCAGTTGGTTTGCCTGATCGGCAGCCGCGACACTGTCCCAACAGGAAATCAGTTTCAACTGTGCCCAGAGTCGATGCCACGGAATTTGGGAGTTGCCTAATAGCTCGTATCGCTCTGAGGAAAGCTGATCCCGGAGCATTTCTCTCAGTCTCAACCGATGCGCGTGAATATAGTCAAGATGCACGCTAAGAAAACTCGGGCTCCAAATTGAAATGATTTCAAGTCGTTCCTCTCGCAGCCACGTCAGGCACAGCTTTTCTTTGAACTCATCGACCTCATGAATGCGATGAACCCCGTCAGGTTGCACCCAAAACGGACGCATCAGCAGCCGCAGCCACGGATCTAAATAGTCAGAATCAT
Source organism: Elainellaceae cyanobacterium (assembly GCA_051117335.1). Lineage (GTDB taxonomy): Bacteria > Cyanobacteriota > Cyanobacteriia > CAZCXK01 > CAZCXK01 > DBGGTD01. Next base: position 34,716 of record JBNPEB010000026.1, on the reverse strand, counting down.
CGGCAGAATGGTGCTCTGTCCCGATTGGGGGGGATATGCAAAAATACGTTTTCCCTGTTGTCAATGACGGGCCATTGCGAATCAAATCGTGTGCCCAGACGCAAAACATTTGGTTGAACGAGCGACGGAGCGATCGCGTGTAGGGAATTGACTTTGCGGCTCCTCGGCTGCCCGATGTTTTTTCATAGAACAGAATGGGATCGGGCGTGAGACCCTCCTTAGACGGCGGTTTGCGCTGGGAGAAAGTGGTAGAGGCTATCCAGTCTTGAATGTCGTCGTAGGTGACAATGGGCACGCGATCCCAGTCTGCCAAGGTCTGAATCCCCAACGACCTGCCATATTCGCTTCGCATCAGGCGATCGCCAATCTCTCGCTGCACGCGTTGCTGAGCGACTTGCGGATGGGCTAAGGCGTGATGAAATCGCCGCGCCGCAGGCGCAAGTAGATGTCCCAAACCTTGAATTAGCCAGCGCATGATGCCTGCTCCTGCTCGATAATGCTGTCTGCGGTGCGATTGGGAAATAAGTCGGTTAACGTCGGCACACACGCGCCATCCGCGACGGTGACACCTGGAGCCAGTCGGCATCCGCCTCCTATAAACGCATCTCGACCCATGATGATCGGCTTGACATAGAGCAGCAGATTGTCCTTCTTCGGTTTGATGGCATGGGAATAAAGACTCACTCCATTGCCAATCACCGTGCGATCGCCCACCTGGATTAAGCCCCGATCGGCGAGTTCGAGGCGGGGTGTCCAATAGACATCTCGTCCGATTTGCGCGCCCCAAAGCCGCAACCATAGCGAAAATGCGCCCGGAATCAATCGCAGCAATGTTTCGAGGATTGGAACGGCAATGTAAATGATTTGAATTTGATGACTCCCCCACCACGGCGAATAGTCTGTACCGCGCAGATAGCTAATCCCCTCTTGAACCGGATAAAACTTGGCATGGAGCCGATAGACCATTAAGGGAACGCCATACAGCGAGAGGATAAGCGCCCCAATGCTCAACACTCCGGGAGATATACACATCCAAATAAAAGATGCGCCCGCCATTACCATGACAAGGGTGGGGAAGAAGGAGAGGAGGGTGCTTAGGAGGGTCATGGGTGGTTGGGTAAGAGGGTGGATGAGTGGATGGGTAAGAGGAATGAGTGGATGGGTAAGAGGAATGAGTGGATGGGTAAGAGGGTGGATGAGTGGATGGGTAAGAGGGTGGATGAGGGCGTGAGGGCGTGAGGGCGTGAGGGCGTGAGGGCGTGAGGGCTAAGAGGTCTTAAATGGGAAAAGCAGTTTTTGAACGAGGCTCAGGGATGTTGGAGTCCCTAGATAAGTTGGAGGGCGATCGCTCTTGAAATAAGTCCCATGAAGCTGATCCCAGACTTTCAGATTCGCGCCAAAATTAACTACTTCAGCCCCCCGACCGTGATGCCATGCATGGTCAGTCGGCAAAATCAGCCACGGAGCCAGGAGCCGATATATCAACTGGTTGGGAGTCGGACTGAATGCACTGTGTCGCCATAAATCTAGTGCAGATGAAAGACTCACGCCCAGAATATAGGCCGTTGGGTCAGCCAGTAGATAAATCAGCAGCGCATGAATCCACACGTAGATAATCAAGAAGCTGCTCCATAACGTATTCCGTGACGTAGCCATGACATCCATGTCGGTTACCGTATGATGGACGCTGTGAACTGCCCAACATAATCGGCTGTGCAGTAGACGATGGTTCCAGTAGTAGAGGTAATCAACGCCGACAAAGCTGAGTAGAAACGCAGGAATAAATCCGAGGGTCAACTGAGCGCCGAAACTAGGGAGCAAATATGCCCAAAGAGAATGGATGAGAATAATTTGCACAATCGGAATCAAGATCCCTTGCACCCATAATCCCACCCCATCCAGCACCCAGTCTTGCCAGGGCTTATTAGCAAAGCCGCCAACAAACGTCTGTCTAAGAGCCGTCAGTCCTATCAGGATTAAAAATGAGGCAAATACAAGCATGGGAACGGGGATAAAAGTAGATGATTATGAGATGATTATGAACAGGTGAGTTAAACCCAAAATTTTACGGTCACAGATTTCTCTGGCAGGTCATCGGGGTTTCTCCCCTCTGCTAAACAGGTACGGAGTGATTCAACAAACACATGAATCGTGTCGGCAGGCGTATTGGAAAAGTGCTGTCCGTATTTCTCGATCACGTCCTGCTGGACGCCTAAAATCTCGATATCTTGCCGAATAATATGCTGTGCTGTCCAGCGCACAAACGGACGCGCTAGCCGATTCCAAATGCCATAGTTGAACGTTACATCGGTATAAACGAGCGTTGATGCTGCTGTTTCTGGGACAGCCTGGCTAGTGATAAATAACTGCCGATGCTTACCCATGTCGTAGTTTACGCAGGTGACATTGGGCATATGAAAACTATCCGTATGGCGAATTTCTTGACCATCTTGGTTGAGAAAACGGCGAAACCATCCCAGATTTGTTGCTTCATGGTGATATTCTACCCGTACAGAACTCTTGCGTCGCTCTACCGTCATTTCTAGCATTTGCTGCCGAGCCTGACGAAAGACTCCTGGATGCACAAATGCAGTATGGGGAATATCAATAAAATTTTCTACACAGTTAGTGACAGTGTTTGAAATGCGATTGATTACCCGCACGGTTTCCCATCCAGATTCGCCATAGTGAGGCATTTTGAACGGCATTGGCAGAGGCATTGATAGAGGCGCATCTAGTGACAGATTGATATAAATGTATCCGTCCTGTTCAAGGGTTGCATAGGATTGCGCTCTGCGAGTTCGTGGCGTATTGAAATACTTTCCTTCTGCTGGAACAGCAACAACCTGTCCCGTAGAGTCATACGCCCAGCCATGATATGGGCAATGGATCTGTCCTTGACACATGCGTCCCTTTGAAAGGCGGCTGTTGCGATGCATGCAGCGATCGCGCAGTGCAACAGGCTGACCATCTTGTCCCCGAAAGATTGCCAGCCATTCGTCTAGCACGGTGCGACTTAGAACCGTGTTCGCCTTCAACTGCTCACTTTGGGCAACCACATACCAAAACTGTTCAAAGGACATGAGGGTGATCTAGATAAAGAAGGAAAAAAGAAAGAAGGGAGAATCATAATCCCCGCGAACAGCCTCATCTAAGCTGGAGCGGTGTGATTGAAATATCATCGGTCACGTCAATTTGACAAGCCAATCGGGCATTGGGATGATTCGGAGCTAGTAGGTCTAAAAGCTCTCGCTCATTCCCGTCAGGAGGCGGAATATCTCCTTCGACCTCGACCAAGCATGTCCCACATATGCCTGTGCGACAGCCAAATAAGATGGGGGAATTTTGAACAGTAAGAACATCTGCCAAGGGCTGATGGCTTGGCAAGGATAGAGAGGGAAATGCGCGAGATTTGAAGCAAATAGTATACATCAGACTACTCGCTAGGGATTGATTGGGCTGACCAGATGGAACGCTCTAGCTGATTCACGTAGTTCATATATTGAACAATAGGTTGGTCAACGCTGAGTAGGGCATTTGGGACAAAATGAATATTGTCATAGATCAGACCATCTTCGTCTCGAAGCAAGTAGTAGAAAAGGCGCGTCAAATGCAGTAATCCGTAGGTGATTAGCCTTCCCAAAAGCCCATTGCGCCGCCGAGCAACGTAGATGGGTTGAATGCGGGTGCGCTGTTTGTCAAGTGGCACATAGGCATACAGCATATGAAGTGGAGGAATTAGCTTCACGTCTTTCATGAGGGTTAGTAGTCCTAGACAGCCGTGGGCATATCGCATGGAATAGGAATAGCGATCGCCCAAAACCATCCGTGCAATCCTGTCTCGAATCGTCGTGTTGGGCAATTGACCGCTGAGCGTGAAGTCGATGAGAGTTCCTGACGCATGGTGCTGGAGATCAATATCCATCTCGACATTCAGCTTGTGAACCGTCTTTAGATGCTGAACATCGATACCGTTCATCATGCAGATGTGATGGTGGCAGTGTCGCTCTAGCGGCGTATCGGCGATCGCCATGATGTCTTTGCCCTTCAACTCGTCAAATTCCGCAACTTGTTCAGGAGCATAGATATCGGGATACACCCACACAAAGCCATACTTTTCATCCGTCGCATAGCCTCGGGTATGGGCTCGGCTTGGAATCGCAGATTGGCAGGGAATATCTCGACATCTCCCTGTTTCATCAAACGCCCAGTGGTGAAAAAAACAGCGCACCCAGTTGCCATCCACATGCCCAATGCCCAAATCGGTTCCCATATGCGGGCAATAGGCATCAAGGGCGCGCGCCCGACCGTCACTGCCTCGAAAGACCACAATCTGCTGTCCGCAGAGCCGAACCGATCGGACATGTCCTGTAGGCAGGGATCGACTGGGGCAAGCCACATACCATCCCTTTGCAACAATCGCCCAATTATTGAAAACCTCGTGAGAGGCTAAGATATCTGATGACTGTTTCATACAACGACACTTCGGAGTCACTCAAGTTGCAAATCAGGATTTGAATCAAGGTCTAACTACTTGACCGAGCGATCAGGATCGATTGGGTCGCCGTCCCATTCCTGATGACAGAAAGAAGCCTAGGAGCATCAGCAGCACCGTAATCGGACCAGCCAACAGGGGAGGACGACCTGGAGTGTTCAATATCACGCTCAATCCGGCCAGGTTGACCACCAAAACCGATGGAATTCCGATCGCCGGGATTGCCCATCGTGCCCAGTTTTCTCCTCGCCTAAACGGAATAAACAAAATAACCCCAAGCGTGATGGCTGTGGCCAGATAGCCGCCCCCACTCACCTTTAGGAGCGATAAAAATTGAACCTGGAAGTTGGGTGACAACTCAGCCCAGTCTGTTTCGAGTGCGGCTTCTTGATAGGGCAAGAGTTGAGGCGTAAACAAATACACGAGTGCGATGACGGCAATAATCAGAATCCCGGCAAGGTAACACCCAATCGCAAATCTAAATCGCTTTTGCATAGATCTCATATTCTGAATCAACGGGTTACGCTCCCGATTATTGAAGAGATTGGTAAGAACATCAGTGATTTGTGTTGTTTCTTAAACTGGCTGAGGCTCAGAGATGCCTGACTTGAGTGATGACTGATCGTGGGCTTGACAAGAGCAGCCGAATTTGCGAAAGGCGACCCGTTGCGTCTTCAAATACTGTTGAATGGAATTTGATGCCATTAACCTCATCGTGCGATTTTGCTGCCAAGCATAGTCAACCTTCTCTAGATAGATTTTGTAAGACTCTGCTGCTTCGCAATGGGTTTGATAGCTGCGGTGCAGACCGTCCGATTCTTCGGTAAAGCAGCGGCGCATCATCATCTTGGCATCGGCGTCATCCATGCCAAACAGGTCAGACCGGAGCAGTCGATAAATCGAGGCATACAACGCCGGATCGTACCAAAAGAGGCCGTTGATAGCGACAGAAAAATGATAGTGGTCTTTTTGGCATCCCCAAATCCCCAAATTCGCAATCATTTTTTCAAAGGCTGTAGGGGGTTTGAGGCACTTCACGACCTCATGGGAAAGCAAGGTTGAGCTGTTGAAATGAAAGCTTTCGTCCATGAAGTGATAGAAAGAAATCTTGGCAGGAATGGGGGCATTGTCAGGGTCGGGATGATGCTGATAATAGTTGCTGAGCTTGTGCTGCACTAGTTTGCCATTCAATGTCCGAATGCCGCGCACCGTAAAGTATTGACACGCAAGGAATGTATTACCAGCCGAGAGTAGCCCAAATGCTTGAAGCTGGAGCTGTTTCCAGCGTCGCTTCAGCGCATTCGTGTCGGCAAAGATCATGGTTTCAGTGAAGGGCGATCGCATCGGGTAGCTAAAGAGGCGATCGCCAAACAGCTCAGCTTCGACCTGATTGGACACCGTTTTGAAGGCATCAATGTGAGCTCGTTCTTGCGAAGATTCTAAATCAAGCATGTCGCAAATTTGCCGAAACCCTTCCTGACCATAGAGTCCAGCAGCGCTGGTTTGATTAAAATAAATAGTTGCAATTTCGGCAGAAATAATTTGAGAGTAATAGGCGACCCAATAAAGATGATTCAAGACAAGCCGCTGGGCTGGGCTGGCTTGCTCCCAGAGTGGCGTGCCATAGAGGAGAGAACATTCTTCTGGGTTCCAATAGTCGTGCTTGCAGTCAGCATAGTTGAATGCCTGTGCTGCTTGGTCAAGCAATTGTGTATGGTCTTGCTGCTGATTGCGCCGGTAGTTGATGTCTAGCTTTCGGCGCAGGAATGGATTCTCAGCGAGCGTATTGGATTGGGGTTCATGAAAAGTTGCCATACTGTTAGGCGCATTGGTGGGCTGAGAGGGGCTGAAAGACATTGAGTTGATCAAGGCGTTGGGCGATCGCCCGTCCTTCTCCTTTTTGCATCAGAGAACGAAGCAGGCGTAAGCGTCCACCGCTGTGGGTTTCGGTATCCAGTTCGCTGAGAATCTGAATCCGCTGAGTGCGCGACAAATGCCCTTTAACCTGGGCGATCGCCTCGACTACGGCTTGCGGACCAACCTGCACCATCTGTAAAAACTGAACTAAGACATCCACAATGTCAGCCCGACTGCTATCGGTCAAGTGGCGTTGGTTAAACAGGGTGACTCCGGTTCCATGATGGCGAGACTCATCTCGAAGAAAGCCGTGAAACCGCTGGCGTAGTTCATGATTCAGGCAATCATTTGCCAAAAAGCGATAGTGGGTTAATCCCCATCCTTCTAACACGACTTGAATCACAAACACGAGCAGTGCTTGATCGTTGCATTCCACAACTGTTGATAAAAGCTGAAGAAACGGATTGGCGATCGCATCAGGTTCATGGTCTAAAAATGGACAAATTTGCACAAAATGAGTCGTTTCCTCGGCGGCAAACAGCGTATAGAGCATTCGCTCCTCAAGGGTTTCAGCAAGTAGTGCCATACGAGACATGTAGCCCATTCCAGCCTTCTCGATGCAGTAGGTTTCTTGTATCAACGCTTGACTCGCTCGATGCAGAATAGCTTGCTGCTCGGCTGGAGTAGAGTCTTGAAAGAGCTGAACCCGATCAAGCCCAAAATAGGTGGCATCCCAATAGGGCAATCTGGCTTCGATGGCGATCGCACAGGATGGCTTCATAGTCGTCGATGCAGACACAACAGATACCCGACCATCTTGCACAGAGAACGGCTTGCTTAATGCGGATACCAAGATGCGGTGAATTGGGTCGGTTGGGGGTGCATGGAGCATCTCAAGCCCTGCAATGCTGTGATGTTGGCTCATCTGCCCTCCTGAAAAAATAGTTGTTGATAGATTTGATTTAAGATACGAATCTGCCAGCCTCGCGGCACAAGCCGAATAAACAAATGGGCGATCGCCGCATCCTGTCCCACTCGAACCCGCAGTTGGCGTTTCTTTCTTTCTGCTAAGTTAGCGGCTATTCGAGCCACGTAAGGCGTATTGTTCGTTGCTCGCAAGCTCAGCCGTTCTTTCAGCCGATGATAGCTCTTGGTCTGATTCCGATAGGGGGCTGCACTTCCATTGGCCCACTTTGCCCCTTGACCAAAGTTTGTCTTGCTGGCTCCCGGCTCAATCAGCGCCACATCAACACCGTGGGGTTTTAATTCGTAATGTAGGCTTTCAGCGAGTCCTTCTAGAGCAAATTTGCTGGCGCAGTAGGCGGATGTGAGCGGAAAGCCCATGTAGCCAAACGTTGATGAGACAAAGATGATAGTTCCCTGAGATGCCCGCAAATCTGGCAGGAGCGATCGCGTCAAAAAAGCAGCACCAAAAAAATTGACTCTCATCTGATAGCAAAGCTGTGTTTCGCTCAGGTCTTCTAATGCACCAAAGACGCGATCGCCTGCATTATTGACCAAGCAATCTAACCGTCCGTGCCGTCGCACTACTTCTACGACTGCGTCGCGCTGATCGGCATCGGTGACATCCAGAGACACGATGGAAAGGCGATCGCCATGGTGATGAATCGGCTCTGCCAAAAGTCCTTGGCGTTCCTCCGCGTTTCGCATAGTCGCAATCACAAACCATCCGCGCCGCAAAAACTCATCCACCATGCCGCGTCCAAACCCTGACGAGCAGCCTGTTATCAAAACTGTTTTCATAGTTTATATGTGATGCCCGAATTGTTGTAAAACTCACTCACTGCACTCTAGCTCCCTTGCTTCTCCCACGTTCCCCACCGCAACGCTGGTTGCTGTTCTACATGTTCAACAAACTGAAGAATCGACCGATCGGCTTTCGTTGGAGTTTTCAGACTAAATCGAATGGTTTGAAAAATCCGAGTATCGCCTTTTGCGAAGTAGTTGCCCACCTGCTTAGTCAGCCACAGAACCGCCCGGTTAACGAGCCATCCATGCAATCCGGGCCGGTTGGGGGTAATCAGAAGGGTTTGCCCTTCGGTTTTGCCGCCTTCAAGCATTCGCAGCGCAAACATAATGTAAAAATGAAAGCCATCCGGTCCGAGGGTGACAGTTCCAGTACTGCCATACCAGTAGCACAGTCGGTAAGTAATTTCGTTTTGATAAAACGGGCGAATCAGCCTTACAAAGCGAGAGGCCTCTCCTCCGCGAGTCGTATTGCTAAACGTAATCGCGTTTTCAAACTCCTGTACTGCAAACTCGATTTTGGCCGGAAAGTTGTGAACCGTGTTGAAATGATTGGCATCGATGGCATTAATCATCACAACATTGGGATGGCAATTCTTTTCAAACTGAGAGCCAAGCGCTACGTCACATTCCGTTCCGTCTAGGTCTGGTACAAACGGGGGGGGATGCGTAGGTCTATCTCCTGTCCACACCCAAACCATGCCGTACTGCTCGGCCGTTGGAAACACCCGCTGGCGCACGCACGGAGGTTTGTCTAGACACGGAGCCTCAACGCAGCGCCCGGTTGCATCAAACATCCAGTTGTGGAAAAAACATCGGAGGCGATCGCCCTCGACGTTGCCCTCTGCGAGATGAGCACCCATGTGAGAGCAGTAGGCATCCATTGCCACAGCAGTTCCCTCCGACGTTCGATAGAGGGCCAAATCACGCCCCATCATTGTCACGGGTTTCACGTGGTTAGGCTTAAGCTGATGCGATGGAATTGCCCAATACCAGCCTTCCACAAACGAAGACGGGTTATTAAAAAGTTGAAACGTAGACGATGATGGACGCACGTGGAGTGAACCATTCATGGTGTTTTACGGGATGCGGCGCCGAATACTTGCAAATGCAAATCAGAAACCTTGCATTTATACCGAGGGTTTGAGTCGGATGGATAGCAATCTTCAAACAACTACTTCATGAGACGGGGAAACCATTGTATGAGAATTGGATGCAGTATCGACTGCTCCAGACCCTTGAGAATCAGCCGACGGTTGAGATTGCGACGATCCTGACGATGTCTCAAACCACATCCGCCTGCCCGCACGAGTTAAGTTTTGCTCACAAATTTCTGCAATGCAGACGAGCTCGTCGCCCCATAGATGACCTGGATTTTTTTGCTCAAAAAACCGAATATGAGGATCGCTCTTGCGTTCTTCAGGAATACCTTGAAGCATCCCTTTCAGCTGATGGGGATTGGGAAAGCGAACAATTCCTTCCACTTCATGATAGAGCTTTCCAAACTGCTTTCGAGCCAGAAACGTCATGATCGCATCCATGTCTGGAGGGGTCGGGCTGTCATAGCGAGGGTAAAAGATCCGCCAAAAGATTGGCAGAAACCGATAGGTGCGATATCCCGACGAAATTAACAGCCAGTAAAACTTGCCGTTGGGATAGTGCTGGCGGAGATGTTTCACGGCTGAAATCCAGCTCCGAGCGAGGGCAGGGCTCGACCATGCGCTGGGGTCCATCACGGTGTCTCCCGAATAGATTACGCTGATGGGCTTCCCCTGAAATTTGGTTTCGTAGATGCGAATCGTAGAAAACCCTTTCAGTTCATCTGAGTGGGTGTCCCTGAATAAAAGACTCCAATTTTTTTGAGCTAAGTCAGCTTCAAAAACGTCAGGCTTAACCCCATCAAAGTGTCGATGTAGGAGCGCAAACATCGCTTGGCGATCGCCCGTCGTTAGGTGAGTAATGGGAACGAATTGACTGTACATAGCGTCAAGTCCATTTAAGTTAAAGACTGGCCATTAATTGTCACTGACATAAGGCAATGCATTATCTATGGCGGTCGCTGTGTCATTAAGCGTCACAACAGCTACATTCAGCATACTGAGATGTTGAATTAAAGGGTGTGATATCTGTCCACCTTGATAACTGTCCTGCTGACCGTTGAATAATTTAGTGGTTGAAATGCTATTTGGCGTTCCCCAAAATCTAATACTCTAGATATGGAGTTTGAACTGAATCGATGCAGGGCGATCGCCACTTTGTCCACCCCTATAGCTCCAAATCCCTTACGGTTTAAATTCCGTCCTAAGCTGTAAATTGTAGAGGCCACCCGGCAACTCTCTTTGACATCCATCGTCACTGTTTCATCTATCACAGACTCTCTCAGCAGAGCTTGATATCGTTAAGAACAGTCTCGGTGACTCATGAGATTTCCGAGAATAGTGTTGATTGCCCTCAAGAAGCGGGAAATTTGAGAACTTCGCGGTAAGGTTTTTAACAACTGCTTATCATGAGGTAAAGGACGTCCCCTCTATCATTATGCTTACGCTGATCAAAGATATTGCAGCTAGTGTTGCACCTCGATTAATCGAAATTCGTCGTCACATCCATAGCCATCCGGAGCTGAGCGGTCAAGAGTATAAGACTGCCGCCTACGTTGCGGGTGTCTTGTCAACGTGCGGGTTACAGGTCGAAGAACTCGTTGGTAAAACGGGTGTGGTTGGAGAGTTACCGTCTACTGGCGGCGATCCTCGGATGCTGGCGATTCGAGCTGATATGGATGCGTTGCCCATCAAAGAGTTGGCAGATGTAGAATTCGCGTCCCGCCAAGTTGGCATCATGCATGCGTGTGGTCACGATGTGCATACCACAATCGGCCTCGGGACTGCGATGGTCTTGTCCCAACTTGGAGATGCAATTCCTGGGAACGTCAGATTTCTCTTCCAGCCCGCCGAGGAAACCGCGCAAGGTGCAGGGTGGATGATTCGCGATGGGGTGATGGAGGGAGTGTCTGCCATTTTCTCATTGCATACGTTCCCCACCATTCCCGGTGGGTCAGTCGGAATTCGCTATGGGGCGCTGACGGCAGCAGCCGATGATTTAGAACTCAGGATTATTGGCGAGTCAGGACACGGAGCCCGCCCCCACGAAGCCATAGACGCTATCTGGATTGCCTCTCAGATTGTGACAACGCTCCAACAGGCAATCAGCCGGACTCACAATCCGTTGCGCCCTGTGGTGCTGACGTTTGGGCAAATCAATGGCGGACGCGCTCCCAACGTGATTGCTGACTATGTGAAACTGCTCGGCACCGTGCGATCGCTCCATCCCGAAACCCGTGAAAATCTTCCCGACTGGATTGAGAAAATCGTCGCCAATGTGTGTCAGTCTTACGGTGCTCAGTATGAGATTCACTATCGTCGAGGGGTGCCGTCCGTCCTCAACGATCATTTCTTAACTCAAATTACTGAATCTGCGGCAGAAGAGGCATGGGGGAGCGATCGCATCCAAATCCTGCAAGAGCCATCGCTCGGAGCAGAAGACTTCGCCCTATACCTCGAACATGCTCCCGGTACGATGTTTCGCCTCGGCGTCGCCAACCCCACTCAAACGAATTATCCTTTGCATCATCCCAAGTTTTACGTCGATGAATCCGCCATTGTGACAGGGGTCGTTACGATGGCATATGCAGCCTATCAGTATTGGCAAATGCATTAACCCCATGGGGAGGACGATGGAGAATCCGTTAAGCGATTGACTGACCTATTTTGACAGACAAAAATCTCAGTCGTGGTATAGCCCTTCCGCTTCTTCATCTCCTCACCCCCTGACTGCTCGTACTCGCCACTAGATCTTGTTTAACGATTACTAGACAGTTGCGCCCATCGTGCGATCGCTCATAGGAAACCCTATCGGCGAGACGCCTGAGTAGAAACCATCCATATCCCCCAAGCCGACGCGTTCCCGGTTCAGGTTCTTCGATGGCATTGGGGTCAAACGGCTTCCCATGATCCCATATGCGAATTTCGATACGGTCATCCCACAGAGCTAGATCGATATCGATCTGGGTATCTTTTGGCAGTTCGTGGTGAGCATGGCGCACGGCATTGGTAAACCCTTCAGCCAACGCCAAATTTAATGGGTAAAGCTGGTTCTTTAGCCAAGTCAGCCTCGAACCGCGCTCAAGGCAAAATTGCCTAAACCATTCTTGGATATAGTTCAAGACAGTCAATTCGCTTTTGACTGTCAAATGGTCCCGCTGAAACATAGCCGCTCCTATGCGGTGCCTGAATATTTTATCCGATTAGCAACACGATACCAACCGATCGCTATAGGGCCGTCAGTTAGCCAGGTGCTAGTCAAGAGTTTCAGGAGGCTCTATGGATATTGTGCAACGTTATGGCAACCCTGCACAATTTTTCCTGATTCAACGGTGTTTATGCCCTTCGAACAAGACCTACGATGAACAGTAATACGATCGCTCCGATGGTTGCCGTAATCAGCGATCCGAGAAGTCCAGCCGCTGAAATGCCGAGTAAGCTAAACAGAAATCCGCCGACAAATGCGCCCACAATACCAACCAGCATATTACCCAGCAGCCCAAAGCCGCCGCCTCTCATGACTTTACCCGCAATCCAGCCAGCAATAAGCCCGATGAGCAGGAAAAGAAGAATATTCATCGTTTATCTCCTGTAACTATAGAATTTCAGCTAGCCGTCTGATTGAACTCGGTGAGCGCTCGTTCATAGGAGCGTTGCAGGTCTTTCATGGCCCGATCGATGCCTGAACTTAGCTCGTCCCATGCGTCGCTGCTCGCAGTTTTTAAATCGGTGAGCTGACGGGCGATCGCATCTCTTTCTTCTTTAAGCGATTGAATTTCATCGTTCAGCTTTTGCTGAGCGTCTGCTTCTGCGGTTTCTGCCTTAGCTTGTAATTCATCGATACGACGCTCAAATTCATTCAATTGAGACTCAATTTTCTCTTGATAGTCTTGTCGCTTTTCGAGCGTATATGCCCCAGCAGTCTCAACGGCCTCTTGTGCCTCCGCTTGGACGTCCTCGACAGAAGTTTGCCCCGTTTCTGACGGAGTTTCGTTCACATTAAAACGCGGTGGTTCGGGATTACTACATGCGGTAACCAGCATTAGTAGCACCACCACTAGAAGCACACGCAATTGTCTCATCATAAAATCCTTAAGGCTGCTGACACGTCACAAACATACTGGTCTTAAACGAGTTAAACCCTTCTATAGCCCTACGGGTTTAGGGTTGTGGGCGCGGGTCGAGGGCTTACCACACGTTCAGCGTTCTAACGCGAGAGCGTAAGGCTATAAAACCAGACATAAAATTCAAAGAAATGGGGCGATCGCCCCATTTCTACAGAAGCCACTACGACTCTACATTAGTTATTCTGGTCACTACCTGTAATGTTTTCGATAGCGCCTTCAATCCGATCTCTAAACGATTCAGTCTCGTTTGACGTATTTTCAGGACGGTTCATCTTATCGAGATCAGCATCTCCTTGAACCTCATTGAGCTTCCTTCCAGAGGAATCTTCCTGAACATCTTTCATCGAACGAGGTTCAGCTTTAACTACATCTTCTGAGCGCTCCTGAACCCGATTTAGAGTCGCCTCTCCTTCTTCCGGCCTAGTAGGTGCAGATCGGCCTGCCGCGACGGCAGGAAACATATTAGAAAATACAAGCAATGTACAGATCGCCATTGCAAAGAGGAAGCGAATAATGCGCATAATGATATATCCCCTCAAAACGTTCCATATTCAACTCAGCGCACTTCACCTCGATTAATGCAAACTAACTTGAACATCAACGAAGTGAACGAAAACACGAGTCAAAATCTTGACTTTTCCACTCTAGTTTTTACAATGTCGATCTGTCATCTATCTATTGATTCATGAAATATTTTGCACGTTGTAAAGCATATATTTTGCATCATCCCAAAGAGAGATAATATGAACCTGGGCTAGAATCTAGACAATAATTTCTGATTCCCTAAAAATCCATAGAGTTCCTGCTGTGAAAGAACTTGGGTGCATCCTCAGAAGCTAACAACTGTTATCCAATCTGCACACGGGCCATTCAATTTAATTATATTTAATCGCAAATTGATGAGATCTAGGCATTAGTTATTCAGCTATAGTCAAGTTTTTTTTAATAGTAACTCCATCGTCAGGTAGAGGAATTTCAAATAAATATTTGATGCTCATATTCGAACAATTTACAATAGTTACAAAGCAATCCCATCTTTTCAAAGATATGCGTAACTTGACTCCCTGATTGACTCCACAGTGGTCTAGCCCTCTTTGGCGTAAAAGACAGTGAAGACGATGAAATTTTATGCAAGTACGCACAAATTTGGTATTAACTAACAGTAGTTCTTGAACGCATGATTGACATCGAGGAAGAACCTTGGCAGCTCTCATCTCGCTATTTATCATCCTAACGATTTCTTTATTAATCACCCGAGTCGCAACGCTCGCGTTAATTCAAACTGGATTATCGCGAGGGCTTGCACAATTTCAGGCCCGATCAGCATTTACAGGCGTTGGGTTTACGACAAACGAATCTGAGAAGATTGTGACTCACCCCGTGCGCCGCCGAGTCGTCATGCTGTTAATGCTGTTCGGAAATGCCGGAATTGTCACCGTCATTTCATCTCTGCTGCTGGCGTTCATTAACTCCGGGGGGGCGTTAGAGGCTGGACTACGGCTTCTGATTATGATCGCAGGTCTGATCGCATTGTGGTTTGTGGCAACTCGACAGTGGACTAATCGTCAGTTGTCTCGTCTAATTCAATGGGCGCTCCAGCGCTGGACAAAACTCGATATTCGCGACTACACCAGTTTGTTACGTCTTTCTAGTGAATATAGCGTCACCGAACTGCTTGTTAAACCGGGAGACTGGCTTGCGGAAAAACGCCTATCTGATTTACGACTTCGGAGAGAGGGGGTAATCGTCTTGGGTATTCTTCGGGCTAACGGTCATTACATTGGCGCACCCAGGGGAAATACTGCCATTGGTGCAAATGATACGCTGATTATCTATGGACGGACTTCTATTCTCTCTGATCTCGATGAGCGTCGAGCGAATTTAACAGGAGAAAGAGCCCACCAAAAAGCAGTCGCAGAACAACAACAGGTTTTACAAAAGCAAGATGAACAAGCATGATCAGCATCTTGACAAGACTGGGGTGAAGCTCTCGACAAACAGCACAGACCCATCACCCGTTATAGCGGCTGAATATCATTAAATCGAATCCAAATATCAGCCAGCGGCTTTTCTTTGGGGCCTAATTTGTCTCCGTAACGAATTCCCCGTTTAGTTAACAGATAATAGTTACCAATTTTTTCATGGAAGTCTCGGATATCTTCTCGCTGGATCACCTCGCCAGTGTGGGGATTCCGAAATATAGTCTGGTAGTGAACGGGCAAATATCCGGCTTGAGGCGTAATCCACCCAAGGGTGTTGACCGTAACGGCAACGTCGTCTAGGCCTCGATTGACTTGAACAATTTTGCGATCGCGCACTTTGTATCGAGACTCTACATCGTCTCCTAACTCTTGGATTTCAAGAGCTCCGTCATCATCAGCACCGACGATCTCAAAAGTACTTTGCGGGTGGACTTCATCAAACGGAAGATTACGACGGTGGATAATTTCCATTTGTAATTCGGAGCGCACGATTTGCTCAATTTCTTCGTTCTCAAGGTTGAACGTTTCGATGCTCAAATCGGGCTTAACGCGAACTAAACCTTGTTCGAGCGCACCTGAATAATTGACCGATACTTCAGCTTGATAGCCAGGAAACTGATTATCCCAGGTATATCGATTTTCATAGGCGGTTTTGAATATATCGCGAGCCGAGTCGACCGGAGCCGCATGGCCGCTCGGCACCATGACCCCTATCACCATGAATAGGCTTAGGCAACCGCTTGCGATTCGTACTGCAAAATCATTCATTCTCATTTGAAAGTATCCAATTCGTCTCGGAATAACCTAAACGGACAATTCCTACAGTCACAACAAAAGGGGTGAGCTAGAATCACCCCTTTCGGATATCAGTGACGCATTAGTTTTGGACAATCACCTTACCAGCCATGCCAGCGCCCCGGTGAGGTTCGCAATAATAGTTGTATTCTCCCACAGGCATATCTTGTGAAAAGGTTGTTTCGACCGTATCGCCTGGTGTGAATACTAAACCTTTGTGGGAAAGCTGCTTAGCAAGGTCAGCACTTTTAGTTGGAATCCGGCTAGTGTCAAATACAACGTTATGGGGAGGAACCTTGTTATTGACCCACTTGACAGTATCCCCGGGATGCAACGTTACCGTATCCGGAACAAACACAAGCCGACTACTGTCTGACCCCATTTTGACAGTAAAGGTTTCTGCCAAGGCCGGAGACGCAGATGCTAAAAAGCTTCCTATTACCAAAAAGATGGCACAAGCTGCTAATGACAAACGTCGAAAAATTAGATTTGAGAATTTCACACGATCCTCCTGAAAACTACCTGAAAACTGATCGAATGGAAGTATTCGATGAAATTTGACTGAGAAATAGAAACCTCATCATTCACACTTACCATTCTTATGAGACATCAGCCGACTCTCTAGAGTCAGAAGATGCACTATATGCAGACTCAATGGCTTGAAATTTGTCTTCACGCGTCTTGCTGGCGATCGCACTCAGCCACGACCCAATTAGGCTATCAGCCGAAAACAATCCAGGACCATTGATTAAGAAGAATAAGAAACACGCCGCATAAATAGACGAAAGCTCAAGATACGGAATGCTAAAGCCTGCAACCAAAATGTGGTGATAGATTGCAACTGACATGGTTGACAACAGCGCTGCTGCGGCAGGCCGAGTCAATAGCCCTAACGCCAACAGAGGGGCGCCAATTAGCTCTGCAAACGCTGCGCAGTAGCTAAAGAACACAGGAAATGGCAACCCGATCACAGAAACATACGCTTGGGCAAACCCTTCGATGTTTCCTAATTTGTCGAGCCCATTATGAATCATGACAAGCCCTACAACAACGCGCAGGACAGTCCACGCGGTCTGCGATAGATAATTGGGCGAAACGTTGGATCGAAAAACGGTTAACAATGATTTGAGGTAACAAGAGGTATTCATAATACGGGATGTAATGATTTGCTGCTCTAATAAGAAATATAACAAAAACTAAATATTTGTAACTGGTTCAATCGGAAGAGTTTTGAGCTGCAAACAAATTTCTTTATTACTTACTGAAGTTTTACGGGTATTTACGGACTCTTTATCGTTGAATTGAGGATTGAAACCCACAATAAAGATACGCCATGATTCATACCCCATGACTGCGGTAGGTGCCACCTGCCGTTTTTTCTTGCAAAAAATGTGAAAGGGGCGATCGCCACTTCTAGCAATCCCCCTTAGCAATGCACACTCAAAATGTCGGACTATCGCTTGGCAAGCTTTTTAGACGACAGTTTGCGCAGGCGAATCGATTCGGGTGTGACCTCAAGCAGTTCATCAGCACTGATATACTCCAATGCCCGCTCCAAGCTCATTTCAGTAGGAGACTGCAATTGGACAAGTTCTTCACCGCTGGAGGCGCGATGGTTGGTTAACTGCTTTGTTTTACACACATTCAAGTCCAGGTCTTGCGGACGGTTATGCTCACCCACAATCATGCCCTTATAAACCTTCGTGCCCGGTGTGATAAAGAACACACCTCGGTCTTCCGCATTTTTGAGAGCATAGAAAGTTGCGACGCCTTCTTCAAACGAGATTAAAACCCCATTGCGGCGAGTTTCTACGTCCCCACACAGCGGGCGGTAGTCTAAAAAGCTGTGGTTCATGATGCCATCGCCCCGTGTCAGGCGCATAAACTCGCCCCGGAACCCAATCAGCCCACGAGCCGGAATCACAAATTCTAGCTGGGTTCGACCATTGCCGCCCGTCATCATGTTTTGCATCTCGCCCCGACGCTGCCCCAATCGCTCGATGCAGCCCCCGACACCCTCGTCAGGCACATCAAGAACCAAGAGTTCGTAGGGTTCGCAGGGTTGACCGTTGACTTCTCGGTAAATCACCTGAGGCTGAGATACCTGAAACTCATACCCTTCTCGGCGCATGGTTTCGATGAGAATGCCTAGATGCAATTCACCCCGGCCCGATACCGCAAAGCGGTCAGGAGAATCGGTTTCTTCAACTCGCAGTGCCACATTCGTTTCAAGCTCACGGTAGAGGCGATCGCGCAGTTGACGAGAGGTCACATAGTCGCCCTCCTGACCTGCAAATGGCGAATCATTAACGCAGAAGGTCATTTGCAACGTCGGTTCATCTACATGAATCAGCGGCAAAGCTCGGGGTTCGTCAGGGCAGGTGATGGTCTCGCCAATGTTGGCATCGGAAAAGCCTGCCACTGCAACGATGTTACCCGCCGATGCAGCATCCAAATCAACACGCTTGAGCCCTTCAAACCCAAGCAGCTTGGTGATTTTAGCTTTCACAATATCACCAGTATCTTTCACCAGTGCGGCTTGCTGTCCCATTTTGATGCTGCCGTTGTGAATTCTGCCAATCACAATCCGCCCCAGGTATTCTGAATAATCGAGCGTTGTCACCTGAAGCTGCAATGGCTTATCAGGATCGCCTACCGGGGGTGGAACATGATGCAGAATCGCTTCAAACAGCGGCTGCATATCAACGCCTTCAGCGTCTAAATCGTCTTTGGCATAGCCTTGAAGCCCCGATGCAAACAGATAGGGAAATTCGCACTGGTCATCATCGGCCCCTAGCTCAATAAACAGATCGAGCACCTTATCAATGGCTCCATACGGATCGGCTTGGGGACGATCGATTTTATTCACAACCACGATGGGGCGTAACCCTTTCTCAAGCGCTTTTTTCAGCACAAATCGGGTTTGGGGCATCGGGCCTTCGTTGGCATCTACGATGAGAATACAGCCATCAACCATGCCTAATACCCGCTCGACTTCGCCGCCAAAGTCTGCGTGTCCGGGGGTATCTACGATATTAATGAGCGTATCTTTATAATGAACGGCTGTGTTTTTCGACAGAATCGTGATGCCTCGCTCTCGCTCTAAGGTGTTAGAGTCCATGACACAGTCGGGAACATCTTCGCCCTCCCGAAACGTGCCGGATTGTTTGAGTAGCGCATCAACAAGAGTTGTTTTACCGTGATCAACGTGAGCAATGATAGCGACGTTGCGAATCGGGAGTGTCATGGTAGGGGGTTCCAAACTGAATGCAAGGTCTGAGACTGTGCGGAAGTACTTAAGATTTCCTTCTTTGAATTTTGGTGTCAAACGTGTAACTGAACCGTAATGATCTTATCCTAATCGTTCCCCAAACGACCGGATTCGATCAGAGCGATCGCCCTATGAGAAGATCGGCACAATTGTCGCTCTCTAAAACGGATTAAATAACAGCGAATGGATGCAATCACGATATTTTTATTCATCTGCGGATTTGTTTTGCTGGTTGGAGGTGCAGAGATATTAGTACGTGGTGCATCCCAATTGGCAATAATGGCAGGGATTCCAACCCTAGTCATCGGACTAACGATTGTTGCCTATGGCACAAGTTCTCCAGAATTGGCGGTAACGGTGCAGTCAACCTTGGCAGGAAATGCTGACTTAGCAATTGGCAATATTGTCGGCAGCAACATTGCCAATATTTTGCTCATTTTGGGCATTTCTGCGACGATTGTGCCTCTGTTTGTTTCACAGCAGCTTGTTCGTCTCGATGTCCCGCTCATGATTGGCATCTCCATTCTGCTGCTGATCTTAGGCTTAGACGGCACCATTGATCGTTCAGATGGGGTGCTGCTTTTATGTGGAGCGCTAGCTTATACGGCGTTTACAATCTATCAGGGCCGTAAAGACAATCAAACTGCATCCGATGAGGTGCCGCAGCCCTTTGATCTCGATCAGAGACGACGACGGTCTGTCATGATTGGTGCGTCATTAGGGCTAGTTGTCATTGGCTTGATCATGCTCGTGGTTGGTTCGCAGTGGATGATCAATGGGGCAATCACAATCGCCAAACTATTTGGTGTCAGCGAACTTGTCATTGGGCTCACCATTGTTGCCATCGGAACCTCACTGCCTGAAATTGCTACCTCAGTCGCGGCATGCCTCAAGGGCGAGCGGGATTTGGCCGTGGGCAACGCAATTGGCAGCAACATTTTCAACATTTTGCTTGTCATTGGGATGTGTGGGGCGATCGCCCCCAATGGTGTTCCAGTTGCCAATTCAGCCCTTCGCTTCGACATCCCAATTATGATTGCGGTTGCTGCCGCATGTCTGCCGATTTTTTTTACAGGGTTTAGGATTCTTCGCCAAGAAGGCATCTTATTTTTGGTCTACTACGCTGCCTACACCCTCTACCTTTTCTTTAAGGCCACCGAACACGACGCATTGGATGAATTTGGTGCGATCATGCTGGTCTTTGTCGTCCCAATCACGTTTTTGACACTAATCGTGCTTGCAATTCAAGCCGTTCGCGATGGTCGCCACAGACGACGCACCCGCGAATAGAGAAAGCCGTTCAATAAAAAAGCCCGGTCGCAAGACCGGACGAGGACTCATTGCACAAAGCAATTTCTCCTACCCATTCTTCACCAGGTAGTCTGAAATGTCTTCTAAAAGAAGGGCTTTGTAATGAAACGAAATCTCAGTTAAATCAATTTTGCATACATTCATCACTTATAGCCCTACGAGCTTAGGTTTGTGTGATGAACCCCCGCGGCGCGAGGGCTCACACACGTTCAACGTCCTAACGCGAGGGCGTACGGCTATATTAACTGACAAAACTCTTGAGAAAGTCATTCTGCCGTAGTGACGTAACAAGCCTAGACTATTGGGTTAAAGAAATCTCATAAAAACCCATTTGAAGGCTTTTGAGCGATTGCCTAACCCAGATGCGCTACTACTACTACGCGAAGAGCTTTTGTCAGTCAGTCAAGTCAAAGACTCTATGGACACAGTAGGGTTGACCATAGAGTCTCCGTGATCCCATTCTGAACAAAATAGTCTAGCGCCCTCGCTGTTCTCGCTGTTCTCGTTCACGGCGACGGCGATCGCGCCATTCGACAGCAGTTAAATACGCAATCCCAAGGCTAACTGCAATCAAAAGCCCAAAGGCAGCAAATGCAAGAACGGTTAAGGCTGATATTTCAACATTCATACACTCACGAGAAAAACTAGAATCCGTTTCGACCCCAAACAACCATCGATATGGAAAATGTAAACACAACCAGCAGCGAAACCCAACCCAATGTCAAGATATCCATAATTGCTTCGTAAATTGCTTCGTATCGATCAGTCTACTAAATACTGCTATGTCTGATCATAGACCAAAGTGGCGAGTGTGCTTATGGTAAATCGTTTCAGTCTTGAATCGTTTCTCCATTCACTCTCCACAAACCCTATAGCAATCCCAAGATGGGTTGTGAGCGGTGGGGCGGGCGGCACCCGCTCACACACAATTAACAAGCGTTTAGGATCGCTATATCGCGCATATGCATCATCGTTGTACCCCATGAACATCTCTCAGAAATATCGGCTGCAATTTACGTCGCCTCGTCCTCGTTTAATCATTAGCTATTGGATTGTGGCAGTGCTAATTAATGTAGGATTCATACTGGCTAGCATGGGTTGGTTGACTCAGCTCAGCGTGAGTCGTCACGATTCAGATGATGATTTGGGCGTGATTGAGTTTGTCCCAGTAGAGTCTGTGTCAGAATCTCCAGCTACCGATACAGAGCGGCGCGCCATCGTCGACTCAACGGCGGGTGGAACTCGCAATCCCAATCTACCCCCCGCTGCTGAGCGATCGGCGACAGAGCGATCGGCGACCAATCGTCAGCCTCAATCGACCGAGCCGGGGTCGAATCGAGCCACCCCATCGTCTTCGTCTTCCTCGATTCCCTCATTGAGTTCTTTGTCACCGTCCGATCGCTCTCCAGTAGATTCGTCGGCAGAGTCATTGGCATCTGATCGGGTTCCCGATGCCAGTCAACCGACGCCGCTGGTGCGATCGCCTACCCCATCCACAACGCCTCAAGTTTCGTCAAACTCCGCAGCTGATTTATTGCCTGACCCATCATCTCAGGCACCCTCTCAATTGACGAACCGAAATGGACTGCAAAATCCCGACCGCACAGCAAGCGGAGCAATCGGAGTCGATGCCCAGCAAGATCCAGTTTGGGCTGCTTATATCAGCCATTTGCGAGAAGAAATCCGAGGCAACTGGAATGTGACTCCGGTGAGCCGCACCCGAAACGCCGAGATTGAATTTACAATTAATCGCCAGGGGCAACTAGAAAATCTACGGCTCCTGCGACCGTCTGGTTCAGACAATGCTGACCACGCTGCACTGCGAGCCGTCGAAAATTCTGCGCCATTCGAGCCGTTTCCAAGTGAAACGCAACAGCTCAATCTAATCGTCAATCTGACGTTTACTTACACCGTGTATTAACGGCTTATCCGAACACTCGCTAGAGTTTTTGGATATTTCAAGGAACATCGATCGACTTTAGGCTCAATGCGCCAGCTCAATGCGCCAACAGCCCTGCATTTCATAGAGAATCTTTCTGATTGTTCTAGAGGTTTCGTGTAGTACTCTTCTATGAGAATGAATTCGAGCACGCATCGTGAAAATAGGATTAAATCTCATCCACGTCTAGACCCGGGGTTTTGCCTGGGAGAAAACTCCAGATCCCGAGTTTGACTTGGGATAGAATCAGTCCCATGAGATCGGTCAGAATGAAGGGTGGTTCACGGGTGAGCGGGTTGCTCTACGAAGAGACGGCAAGCGATCGCGCCAGGGTAGGCATAGAATTTGGCTCGATTGTCGCCAGCACTCAATCTCAGGAGATAGCAGTTATGGCAAATGAGGAACATCTTGGACGGCTCAAACAAAGCGTAACCGACTGGAATCAGTGGAGAAAGCAAAACTCCAGTGCAGTTCCTGATTTGAGTGGTGCCGATTTAAATCGGAGTAATTTGAGCAACGTTGATTTAAGTGGCGCCAATCTTTACCAGGCAAATTTTCTAGGATCAGATTTGAGTCAAGCGGATCTGCACGATGTCAGTTTGGCGCAGGCAGATCTAAGCGGCATTGACCTAAAACACGCCAACCTAAGTAATGCCAATCTTCATCGCACCAATCTTCTCGGAGCCTATCTAAGCGAAGCCAATCTCAGCCATGCTGATTTAAGTGAAACCTGCCTCAATCGTGCAGATTTGAGCGAGGCAAATCTATCAGGCGCAAATTTATTTAAATCAACCCTGATCGGAGCCGACTTGACCCGCGCCGACCTGAGCCGGGCAACTCTGAGCGAAGCCGATCTGACCCGCGCCGAATTAGGACGCGCCGACTTAACTCATTGCAATTTCTATCAGGCCAATTTGCATGGTGCAAGGCTGATGGGGGCTAGCTTGAATCATGCTGATTTGAGTGGGGCTGACCTCAGCGAAGCTCGATTGAACCGAGCAGATTTGAGCGACACAAATCTAAACGGAGCCATATTAGGCAATACAGATCTACTCGGCGCAAAATTAATTCGAGCCAATTTGAGTGGAGTCGACTTTAGTAACACCAACTTGAGCGGCGCAAACCTAACGGATGCCAACCTTGATGGGGCAATTTTGGACGGGGCAAACCTCAGCAATGCTACGATGCCAGACGGCATGATTCATGACTAGGATGCAGTTTGTAGAGGAACGATTTTAGCCCTCTCTTAACTGCCGCCTTGCCTTAGGGATTAACCACCTGGCTGCCATGACTGCGAGGATCATCATTCGCTGAACTTGGTACAGTCGTTGGTGCTTGAAATTCGGTCGTGCGACCCCGATCGCGCACATGAGGCAAGGGAGCCTCCGCGATGAGAGCATCCAAGTTATCCGCCATAATCTGCTGAGGCTGTTCGCCAATGACGCTGGCGATCGCCTGCCCTTCTGCATCGAGAAACACAAAATGAGGAATCCCGTCAACGCGATACTCCAACATTTCAGGCAGCCACTTGGAATTATCGACGTTGAGCATAACAAAATTCAGGCGATCGCCATAGTCTTGCTTGAGTTCGCTTAAGTCTCCAGCCATGGCCTGACAGGAGGTACACCAATTGGCATAAAATTCCATTAGCGTTGGCTTATGATTGCTGAGCGCCACGTTCAACGGCGTTGATTCATCTGCCAGTGCTGATAACGACGCCGCCCCAGTAGGCGATCGCCATCCGAGGAAAACCGCAACGCTCAGCACCACTGCGACCAAAACAATGATGAAATTCCTGATTTGACCGCCAGCCTTAACCTCAGATTGCCAGCTTGGGCGAGTAGATGACTCAGTTGATGGGTCAGACATGGGCTTTAATTCGTTGGATAAAGGCTCTACTACGATAGAGTAACAAATCGTTTAGACTGTCAAATGAGATTGGGACAAATGAGATTGGGAGTAAGTCTTAAATCCTGATCGGCACACGGCGAGCTATCAGAATGCTAGCAATCGTGCTGACTCACCTAATCTGCTACTAGTCTAGGCTATTAATCTAACTGAACTTTACTAACGGCTCCGCGTTGTGAAAAAGCGAGTGACACTCACATTTCCTAAACGGTCGGTGCATATGCCCATCACCTACCGATTGGCAAAAGATTTTAATGTCGCCGCCAATATTATCCGAGCACAGGTTGCCCCCAATCAAATTGGCACCCTTGTCGTCGAGCTTCAAGGAGATATTGATCAAATTGGTGCGGCAGTAGAGTGGATGGAAATTCAGGGAGTGGGCGTCTCATTGGCGAGTCGTGAAATTCTGATTGATGAAGATGTTTGTGTCCACTGTGGGCTATGTACGGGGGTTTGTCCAACGGAAGCCTTAACGCTTGACCCGCAGACATTTCGCCTCACATTTGCGCGATCGCGCTGTATCGTCTGTGAACAGTGTATTCCGACATGCCCGGTGCAGGCAATTTCAACTAATTTGTAATCCTGAAACCTCGAATAACCGAGCATCGTCAGATTGATTAACTCTATGGCAATTTAGCGGCGAGCAAGCCGGCAGTTTTCAGCTAGGTAGCGATCGCCGTTGCCCCAGCCCAATTTACTGCTGAACACTAATCGCTGATATAGCCCCACGGGGTCAGGTTTGTGTGGTGAGCCCCCGCGCCGCGGGGCTCACCACGCGTTCAGCGTCCTAACGCCAGAGCGTCAGGCGATAGCCAACCATCGTCAACAAACTATCAGAGACTGAGAAGTACTTGAGGCGACTGGCTTTGTAAAGTACTAATATAGCGACCCTAAATCGCTTGTGAATTGGTCGTGAGCGGTGGGGCGGGCAGCGCCCGCCACCGCTCACACCCCATCTGGGATTGCGATAAATGCGTAATTCCCATCAGGACGAACCAATTCGACGCGAGCTACGATTGAGCCTCGGATATTTGATGTCGTCCAACTAATTGATTACTTCAGTAGCACTCCATGACCTTGCCAAATTTTCTGATGATAGGTGCCATGAAGGCAGGAACCACCTCCTTATACCGCTATCTCAAGCAGCAT
Organism: Elainellaceae cyanobacterium; assembly: GCA_051117335.1. Classification (GTDB taxonomy): domain Bacteria; phylum Cyanobacteriota; class Cyanobacteriia; order CAZCXK01; family CAZCXK01; genus DBGGTD01. The sequence goes on along the minus strand of JBNPEB010000026.1, from coordinate 9,018 downwards.
CCCCAGATTTTCATGAGCCCAGTGAAGGAACCTAATTTTTTTGCGCTCGAAGGTGAAGTACTTGATGATCCAAGAGTCAGTGTGACTAATATCGCAGCGTATCACGCGCTATTCGACACAGTAACTGACGAACTCGCAATTGGTGAAGCATCGGTTCGATATCTCTACAGCCCCAGGGCGGCTGAGCGAATTCAGCACCATATTCCTGATACAAAACTGATTGCGGTCTTGCGTGACCCAGTCGAGCGAGCATTTTCGGCGTATGTCTATCAATATAGTCGGGGCAGTGATCTCTCTAGCGATTTTGGCAAGGCCCTTCGCCTAGAACCTGAACGCATTCAGAAAAACTATGATTGTTGGTGGCACTATAAATCGATGGGATTCTATTATGCTCAGCTCAAACCTTACTACGATCGGTTTGCCCCATCACAAATCAAGGTCTATCTTTACGAAGATGTGTGCGATCGCCTGCATGATGTCGTCCAAAACATTTTTCAATTTCTGGGTGTAGACGATCAGTTTCAGCCAGATTTACAAAAGCGACATAACTCGACCCGAGTCCCCAAGAATCAGGCAGTTCACAATTTCTTGACGAAACCCCATCTCGTTAAAGAGCTCATCAAGCCCTTATTTCCACAAGCGATTCGCTACAACATTGTAAAAGGCTTGAGAACGCGGAATTTGACGCGGCACGATCAGGCTAGCCCGACCTCTCGAACTGTCATCCCACCAGAAATCAGAGTTGCGCTAATTGATGCCTATCAAGATGATATTTTGAACCTCCAAGAACTAATCCAGCGTGACCTTTCCAACTGGCTCATCAATTAATGTGACGCACAGCAATAAAGCAGTGCGCCACGGCGCCTATGCACCCTGGTCGAATTCGTTTAACGGTCTAGAGGAGCACTCACCCGAAGTACAAATGTCAACGGAGGGGTGTCTGAACCTTTGAGCTGTATCTCCAATGGATAGGACTGATTGAGTGCGACCTCAAAGAGTTCTAAACTAATCCAACCCGGCGTAGATCGCTGTGCCGTAGATTGAGCAACTGGGCTACGTAAATGAATCGTCCCCTGACATGGCAATTGTCCCTGCACCTTCAATCTCGACTGGGGCTGAGCTTGATATTCGGCTTCGATCACGATCGCACCCGCTGACGTAAGCCATGTTTGCTGCGATTTGGGTCGTTCGGGTGACACCACTAGACTCAAAGAGTCCATGATTTCGCGAGCAGCAACGAGCGAAAGCGCCATCTGTTGAATCGGATTAGCAGTATCGTAATGATTCGGAAACTCTGCGTTAGCCGAACCCGATGCTGCTGCCGGAGCCGCTGCCGAACGCAGATAATCCGACGAAATCACGAGCCCAGCGAGGTGATTTAGAGTTTGAGCGCGTCCTGGAAATAGAGGCTCGACAGCTTGAACAAGCTTCGCCCCTTGCCTCAGCGACGACTGAACAGCATCCTGACATTGACTCAATAGCGTAGTCAATAAAGCGTCTGGCATCGGCACAGGAAAACTCAGGTTTTTAAGCTGGGTTGCCCAAAAATTGGCTGGAACCAATTCTGAAACGGGAAGGTCTGAATACTCAGCGTCATAGTCGCAAACCTCACTCTCCCAGGGGAAAAGGGGAGGATTGCTCTCGATTTCGGCTTGTAGCCGACGTTTTAACAGAGCATAGAAACGGTCTTGCACAGCAGGTATATCTCCCAATTCAAATAACAAATCTCCCTCAACAAGCTGAGACTTTGAGGAAAGAGAAGATGTCTCGCTGAATTGAGCCAGCATATCGCTGATCTCATCAGCAGATAACGAATCTAAGCCATTGAATTCTGACCCCGAATATCCCGTTTGACCTGATCCAGTCTCTAGATCAGATATTTCCCCTGATGGCGTTGCGTTGGATGGGTTTGGGTCTTGAATTAGCCAAGAAATCAGATTCTTGACGGCTTCTATGTCTCTATTCATCGGTTGATACCCCTGCTCCGGATACTAAATTATTCCGAATTTCCCAGGCTTGTTCCAACAGTTTTGACCATTGTTTCTGCAATTGAGTGGTGGTGCAACCCACTTCTTGGGCGATCGCTCCATCGGGTACTCCTTGTTGTTTTAGACGCAACATGTCGCTCTGTTGTCGTGTGAGTCGTGATTTCAAGAATTTCCATTGCTGTGGTGTCAGCCCAAAATTCCGCTCTAAATCAGCTTCTAACCACTGATGCACCAACTCCCAATGATGTGACAGCGCAAATCGAATCAGATGATATTTAAATCGCTGCTGTAGATAATCACGCTGCCGAGGCGTCAAGCCGAGAATAGCTTCAATCTCATTGGCAGGTAAATCTTTGAGTCGCAAGGTAAAGTAATCGGCGCAGTCTTCTTGCTGCCGTTCTTCTAGATACGTCATCAATTCACTGACAACCGTATGCCTGAGGGTATCTTCAGATGGTTCGAGCTCTTGGGCAACCATTTGCTCTCGAACTTGCTGAACAGAGGCTGTATTCCAGCTACTATCTGACTCACTCGATGTTCCTTCAGCAGCCTGTTCCATATCGACGGTCGTCTCTGGAGGTTGCTGCTTTGAGAAGGTCTGAGCTCTCAGAATAATAAGCTGCTGGCTGCGTCGTCCCGGCAGAGGAATGCGACGCTTACCATATCGCTCTGTAAATGCCATGTACTCTGCTAGCTCTAGCAAGGAGCGAGGCCGATACGTCGGCGGCATTTGGTTTTCTCGACGAAAGGCATTAAGAGATTCGATGTAAAACCCCTGAAGAAAATCTTCAATCAAGTTTAATCGAGCTTGATAGCTCGACTGGACTTGAGGCGGCGTAATATATCGATATACCACAGCGCTTAGCGTGCTATGTAATTCGACTCGGCCTCGTCGAGATCCAAGCCGATAATACTTTAAGCATTGCTTGAGGCGATGCTTCGCAAGCGTGATGAGCCATGATTCGACATCACCAGAATCTTGAATGCGCTTACTCTCCGAACAAATTCGGCTGACTTCGTCGGTGATTCGGTGTGCGATATCCCGACGATGCTGTTCGGACGCTTGAGTGGACTGGGTTAACTCGGTGAACAATAGCTTGAAAATCGCTTCCACGACCTAGATTGGTCTCCCCCTGATGGTGAACTTGGTTTTCACGACGCTAACACATCGACTCGAGTCAGGCTGAAATAAACACCATGTCAGTCTAGACTGGGCTAGTAAACCCTGAGCGTGTTGTCTATTTAAGAACTCCAGTCAAATGATAGAAATCGATCGGCAGATCCAAGCCCTGATTGATGATGCACCGCAGGATGGGACTACGCCTAATCTTGTCAAGGCGATCGCTCCTGCCCTTAAACTCACTGCTGAGCAACTGAAGCACCCTCAATATTATGTCCTACAGACGCTTGACCACGGATGGGTCTTGACTACTCTACAGCAGCGCAATCAACCCTCGGTAGAAAAAAATATCATTTATGCTTTTCCTACTTTAGAGGATGTTGCTGCTCGTCGGCATCCCTCAAATGATCCTCAGATTGTTGCGTTGCCAATTCCAGTGACTCATATCCTATTTCAGATGTTGGCACTGAAAACGGTCTACAGCGTGATTTTCTTTGACATTCCGGGTAACACTCAAAGCGGCACCGAGATCACTCGAAGTAATCTTCAGCACATTATTCGCCTGAGTCTTCAAAAGACCCGGACAACTCCTCAACCTCCTCCAGATATCGCCTAGATCGCTTCCAGAAAGCTGATGGGCCGCGCCCACGCTTACCGCGCCCACACTTACAAAGTCGGTCTATCGCCTTTGGCGTGGCTTCGTAGACAGAAACCCGCCAGAGTTTTTGCTTGTGTAGCAGCGGTTTTAGACGCCATACTCAAAGCGATCGCCACCTCTAGATGCAGAAAATGCACAGCTCAATAGAGCCGTCGTAAGACATAATCGGCCAGCTCAATCAAGGCTTGGCGAGGTTCGGATGGAGGCAAATCTTTGATCTGCTCTACGGCAAGCTGAGCGTGCTCGGTTGCCAAATTACGAGCGCGCTGAATGCCTTCGCTGCCCCGAATGAGGGCGATCGCCTCATCCAGGTCTGTAGGTTGAGAAAACTCTCGCTCAATCAAGGCTTCTAAATACGGTTTTTCTTCAAGGGCGTACAACACAGGAGCGGTCAAATTTCCGCTCTTCAAATCTGAACCGGCTGGTTTTCCGAGAGATTCTGCTGACCCTGTGAAGTCTAAAATATCGTCTACAACTTGAAACGCTAAGCCAATATGACGGCCATATTTATATAGATTAACCGCCATTTCGGTGGAAACTCCACTCAATAGACCAGCCGCCTTAGAGCTATTAGCAATCAATGATGCAGTCTTGTAATAACTCTTTTCCAAATATGCTTCAATTGATAGGTCTGCACCAAATCGATTTAGACCTTGCTGAATTTCGCCTTCAGCCAAATCCATAATGACTTCCGACAATAATTTAACAACCGCCAAATTGTCTAAATTTGCTAAATACCAAGATGATTGGGCAAACAAAAAGTCTCCGGCTAAGACAGCTACGCGATTCCCAAAATTGCTGTGAACCGTTGGCACACCCCGACGAGTTGCCGCTTCGTCAACCACGTCATCGTGGACAAGACTCGCCGTGTGAATCATCTCGGTGATTTCAGCCAAACGCCGGTGCTTGGCTGTAATATCTTGCCCTGGCATAGTCGCTCTGGAAATGAGCAACACAATGGCCGGTCGTAAGCGCTTGCCTCCGGCTCCAAACAGATGCTCTGCTGCGGCATATAAAATCGGATGACGCGCCCCGACAAGCTGCTTGAGGGTTTCTGTGAGCAGATGTAGATCTGCCTCAACAGGCGAAAATAAGGAAGTAACTGAGGTCATGGATAAGCCAACTCAGGCATCAAGTTACGAAATTTTACATATTTTATCCTTATTCTAAGTCAACCCCCGACATGTGGATGGTTGAAATCTATTGAATTCCTGAGGGAATATCGCAATATGCGCGTCAAGGACAGAAACGGTGGTATGGGGCGCGCCCCATACCACCGCACTTAACTCAAGCGCATACCGCTATAGATAAATCTTCGATAAAGAGGGCGGTGGGCTAAAAATCAAATAATTCTCAGGAATAGAAACCTTTTCCTTCGTGATTGGTTCACTAAACTGTTAAATACCTTTAAAAAAAGCTATTTGGGGCTCTAAATCTTAGGAATCTTATGTTAATCTTATACGTAAGGATTTAAAGGTTTAGTAAGTCCGGTAGGCATTAGCCTAATTCGGGTGATTCTAGTTTTGTTGGTTTTTCCAAACGGCACATCAAGCAGTGTGATTGTCAGTAGGTTGTTAGCTTAGGTATCGTTTTCGATCGCTTCTTCGGTGTCGGTCGTGTTGGGCTAAAGCCTAGACCTACCGCCGTAAATCTGTTTGATTCTGTCAAGGGTCCTCTTCAGCTGAAATCAAAGCGTAAGCTTGTTCTAGCGGTTTGTCTAGCTAGACAAATTCTTATATCACGTTTGCTTTGATCGGCAGTTGGGTCATGTATGGGCTACGTCTTCCAGAACTTAGCTTTAAGTCTACTTATTATTTCAGTTCCGTCTTCTTATCGAACTACACCACTATGAATTACAATAGCCTCCCGCTGATTATTCCTGTCTTAGCTGCGAGTTATCTCTTTGGAGTGTATTTAGTGTTAAGGCTAGTTCAGCGATCGCGCCGAGCTTAGCCTAACTAATGGCTCTAAGCTTATAGCTCATCTCATGCAAAATCGGCATCTCTTAATCTCAAACGAGATTGAAAGGATGCCGATTTTTAAAAGCCTTATTTGAGTCTGACAAGATAGCCCTTGGCCTCAGATTCTTATACAGAACCCCCGCACTACAAGGGTTCTGCATACATCCAACCGTTTTAATGCGAGAGCATTAGGCTACAGCAGGTATTGTCGACATCTTGCTGCGCTTTACTTCGGATCTTGCATCGGTTCAACGCCCTCTAATTCTGGCGAGGCTGAATTTTGGGTAAATGTTTTCCCATTATTTCCCTCAAGAGCAGGCGTTGGCGAATCGCCTCCTGCAGCAACAGGTTCGGGTTCGTCTTGGAAGACAATCCGCAAAAACGGAGGCGCCAAAAAAGTAGTGAAAATAACCATCACAATGATGGCAGCTTCTAATGGCTTTGAGAGCGCGCCACTTGCCGAACCAACGCCCGCAAAGACTAAACCAACTTCTCCACGAGGCACCATGCCAATGCCAATCGCAAGTCGGTTAATCTGGCCCTGACCAAATACTGTAAAACCAGTAATGACCTTACCAATAATGGCGATCGCAATCATGAACGCTGCCATGATCAACCCTTCTCGATTGTTTGGATCGGTAGGGTTTAATACGCTTAGATCCGTTGCCGCACCGACCGTCACAAAAAAGACAGGAACAAGAATATCAGAAATAGGTATAACCTGCTCTTCAAGCTGTTTGCGCTTGTCGGTTTCCGCCAGAATCAAGCCTGCAGCGAAGGCTCCCAAAATTGCCTCCAGTTGGATGGCTGCGGCAATATAGGACAACGTAAACGCGAAAATGAGGGAGGAGAGGATCAACTGTCCTCTCGTTTTCATTCGCTCAACCAGAGCAACAAAATAGGGACTTAGCAACCGTCCCAAGAAAATTGACCCAATTAAAAATGCAGCAGCCCCCCCAATTAGATAGAGGACATTAAAAATTTCAATTTCTCCTGTTTTTGCCAAACTTGCGACCACGGCCAAAACAATAATGCCCAGCACATCATCTAAGACGGCTGCACCAATAATAATTTGACCCTCTTTAGAACTGAGTTGCTGAAGTTCAGCGAGAACCTTAGCCGTGATCCCGATACTCGTTGCCGTGAGTGCGGCACCAGCAAAAATAGCTGGAATGGTTGGTACTCCAAATAAAGCAATTAGCCCGGCAGTGCCTGCTGCGAACGGCGCGACCACTCCCACAATTGCGACCACAGCCGCCTGAGGACCGACTCGAATCAGCTCTTTGAGGTCAGATTCCAAGCCAATTTCAAACAGGAGAATAATAACCCCAATTTCGGAGAGAACAGAAATAACCTCGCTCTCAGCCTCAAACACACTAATGACGGTTTCTGGGCTCAGCCCCGCCGTGGTTTGTAAAAAACTCATAATGAGTGAATCAGTGCCATCTGCTGCCCCTTCAGGAAAAACAATTAACCGAAGTGCAGAGACACCGACCACGACGCCGCCAACTAATTCGCCGAGAACAGGAGGCAAGTTAATGCGGGCGCAGAGTTCACCAAAAAGCTTAGCCGCAAAATAAATGACAACTAAGCTCAGCAAAACCCCAGACAAAATCATAGTGCCCTCTTCAGCGGCAGACGCAGAAGCGAAGAGGAACGGGATTCGAGAAAACGGCGTAGAAAACATTTCTAATGAAATGGGAGTTACCCAGTCAGCGACCTCAATCATGCATCCGACAAAACTCATTCCGTCTACTTTACTACCTGACCCGATTAGTTGCTAGAACATTAGCTACAGCTAGCGGCCTAAATCGATCCCAGCTAGCAGCCTAAACCTATAGCGGTATGCGCTTGAGTTAAGTACGGTGACGTGGGGCGCGGCGCGGCCCACATCACCGTTTCTGTACTTGACGCAATTGCACATTGCTATATCTAAATTTAAACTCCAGAGACATTTTAGTAAAAAGCATGCAAATAACGACTTGGTATACGACGTGTCTGTTTTTTCTTATTCTTGAAGAGGTCTAAGAGGTCTTACAAAGCTAAATTTAATTGAATTCATATAGCGACCCTAAATCGCTTGTGAATTGTGTATTTGCAAATGAGGGGGATACGATGCGGATTTTAATAATGGGTGGAACTCGCTTCATCGGAGTCTATCTGACGAAGCTCTTGGTTGAACAGGGCCACCAGGTTGTGCTGTTCAATCGAGGTAATCATCCGGCTCCAGTAGATGGGGTACAGGAGATTCATGGCGATCGCACCGATGCCGACCAGCTCAGCGATAAGCTCTCTGGCGAACTATTTGATGCTGTATTCGATAACAACGGTCGTACGCTTAGTGATACTCAACCTTTAGCGGCGCTATTTAAGGGACAGGTGCAGCACTTCGTCTATGTCAGCTCTGCGGGAGTTTATCTCAAATCGGATCAAATGCCTCACATTGAAGGGGATGCAGTTGATCCCCAAAGCCGACATCGCGGCAAGTTTGAAACGGAGCAGTATTTAGCAGATACCGGGATGCTGTTTACATCAGTGCGCCCGGTTTATATTTACGGCCCCCAAAACTATAACAACTTGGAAGCGTGGTTTTTTGATCGAATTGTGCGCGATCGCCCCATTCCGATTCCGGGTAATGGAATGCACATTACTCAGCTTGGGCACGTTCAAGATTTGGCGGCTGCCATGGCGTCGGTGTTGGGAAATGCAGACGCGGTCGGGCAAATTTATAACATTTCGGGCGATCGCTATGTCACGTTTGATGGATTGGCGAACGCCTGTGCGATCGCAGCAGGGAAGTCTCCCGATGATTTGAAGCTAGTACACTACGATCCGAAACAGTTTGATTTTGGGAAGCGCAAAGCATTTCCAATGAGAGTGCAGCATTTCTTTGCCGACATTCATAAAGCAATGCGAGAGCTAGATTGGCACCCTCACTACGACTTGATTTCGGGACTCAAAGATTCCTTCCAGAATGATTATCTTCCGTCGAAGTGTGACCAGGCTGAGATCGACTTCTCAATAGACGATGAGATTTTGAATGCCGCTGCCACCCGCTAAGATTTCTCAAAAACCATTAAATGTTGGCGCGGTAATATATCTTCAGTATTAATCCACTCTAATCCCACGGCATTCATCTCACGGCGAACTTGCTGCTGGGTCATGGGAGTATCCCACTTTCGCGAAAACAGGAGCAGGGGGGAGAATGGAAGAGTAGACCCAGAGATCACTCGCCATGACACCTGAAGACCAAGCACGCTTGGAAGCTTGCACCGCCGAGATTGCCGAGAT
>JBNPEB010000045.1:0-82073 GCA_051117335.1 Elainellaceae cyanobacterium | reverse complement strand
CTAAAGCTCGAACTCAAGAAGCACTTGATCAAGCATTAACCCAGATTATCAATGAGTGCATTTCCGATGACGATGCCTTTGGCTGGTTCGCTCACTGTGGCTTATTCATTTGAAAACCGCTGTAAGTGAAAATACTTAGCAGAAATTGATATTGACCCTGCTTAAGTAAATCTACTGTAAACCATTGCAAGATTTCTTGACGCTCAAAGTCGCCAGTGTAACGCTCGATACATAACAAGTTTTACGAGTCCTTTGCCCCCGACACAAATACCCAGGGTCGCACATAGGCGTGAGTACGGAAGCCCAGGTCTTGCTATGAGAGTTCCTGGTTTCCCCTCGCGCTGTAATTTTTGCATTGATACCAAGTCCGGTTTGGGACATGGAGGTTTTCTCACGGCAGACCTCTAGGTTTGGACTTGGATGAGAATTAACACCAATTCTCCCAAGTAAGACTACAAATGAACAGGCTAGACCCCTTGCAAGGCTAGTGGCCGTCAATCCAAAATCGCAAATCCAAAATCGAGAATTTGGTATAACTCACGTCATTCACCTGTATAGACGTTCTTCGAAAGGCTGATACACTATGACTTCTCTTCTGGTCAGACGGGATACGGACGTCCGTATCCTGAATCAAAGCGCTTTGTCATCGTCTCAAAAAGCGCTGGTTCAACAAGCACACACTATTTTGCAAGGAAATTGGCTCGGCAATTCTACCAAACCCGCTCCAAGTTTATATCCTTACCAATGGAGTTGGGATTCGGGCTTTATCTCGATGGGATATGCTCATGTCGATCAAGATCGAGCTATGCAAGAGCTGCGATCGCTCTTTGATGGGCAATGGCGCAATGGTCTGCTGCCCCATATTGTTTTTCATACGCCCGATGCGAGCGCCTATTTTCCGGGGCCTGAATATTGGCAAACGGAGCGATCGCCCTATGCCCCGCGCCATGTTGCCACATCGGGTATCGTGCAGCCCCCGGTTCATGCGATCGCCGCTTGGCAGATTTATCGGTATGCTGCTGACCGAGACCGTGCCTACGAGTTTCTGGTAGAGCTATTCCCCAAACTCGTCGCATGGCACCATTATCTATATCGGGAGCGCAACCCCAACCAAGATGGGCTCATCTACATTCGTCACCCCTGGGAGTCTGGTCAAGACAATTCACCGCTCTGGGATACCGCCCTTCAGCAGATGGATCTATCGCCGGATATGATTCCTGCCTATCAGCGCGTCGATAATCGCAAAGTTAACAGTAGCCAGCGCCCTAGCGACCATGATTATGATCGATACGTCTACTTATTGGTGCACGCGCGCGACCGTAACTATAATGAAGCGCAGATTCAGAAAGATTGTCCGTTTTTAGTTCAAGATGTCTGGTTTAACACGCTACTGGTCAAGGCAAATCGAGATCTAGCGGCGATCGCCACCGTGATTGATTTTGACCCCACTCCGTTCAAAATGTGGGCACAGCAAACGGCAATCGGCTTAAACGCCAAACTTTGGAATCCCCAGCGAGGGTTTTATCATAACTACGACTTAGTCACCGATCAGCCCATCCCAACCTGTGTGGCTAGCAACTATACGCCTTTATATGCAGGAGTGCCCAACTCACGACAAGTGCAAAAGATGGTCAACCATCTGTTATCTACCGCGTTTCGTAGATCGAGTACCGAGGGGTGGTTGGTGCCAACCACAAGCCGTCAAGAACCTGGCTTTTGCGCTAATCGGTATTGGCGAGGGCCGATTTGGATTAATCTCAACTGGATGCTTCATCACGGGTTGAAAACCTATGGCTACGATAACGAAGCGGAACAGCTTAAGCAGATGAGCCTCGATTTGGTAGAGCAATCTGGATTTTATGAATACTTCAACCCCGACACCGGTGAAGGGTTGGGCTCGGCCAACTTTTCTTGGACAGCCGCTTTAGTGCTTGATTTGATTTTGGCTCAGTAAAGAAAAAGGGCATGACACATGCCATGCCCTTTTGTGACGAGCGGAGAAAGCAAAAGACCGGCGTGAACGTTTTCTAAACGTCTGTTTGAGGCGAATAAAAATCGTGCTCGGCGTGCATTAACTGCCGGTGTGAAATGGTAAGCCGAAGGAAGGAATCCCACTGCTCAGCAAGCGGGCGATCGCTACGGGCAATTCTGAGTCGCAATGTTCCGCGATCATGGTGAGGCAAATCCGCGAGAAGGCTCATGCGTCGAACCGAAACCATTAGAATTGTCCGAAACCATCCCCGATAAAGAGAAACAGACTCAATATCGCGAAGTGGAATCGTAACCTCTCTAATGCCTGACTTGAGAACGCCGACCACCCCATCTTGGCTCTGAAATTCTAAAACTAAGGCCTCCCCGTCAAGACGCGCGGCACCGCGAGATTCTACAAACCCTTCAAACGTATCGGGAAAGGCAAACGGAAGGCTTGGTGGGTGAATCGTCATTTTCAAATACGCGTCTCAAGCATTTAGGCGATGGAGTGGGCAATGTGCTAGCGTTTCTGCAAGATAATCCATGAAATTTATCCATTACCTTAGCGTTTGTAAAGAAGATAGTCATCACCCGATTGGTCGGGCCTGACCGGGTGAATTGAACCCACTCGTTTCTGTTGCAGTAGCGCGGCAAAAACTCAAAAAGGACAGGCAACTCCTAATTCCCAGCGGAATCCCCGACTTTTCAGAAAAGCCGGGGATTTGGGACACCAATAATCACAGCTTAAATAGGGTGGCTATCGTCATCAAATCATTCAATTTAAGCTGCCCACTCTATCTGCCGTATCGCCACCGGGCACGATATCCGCGATTGTCGATATGGGTAAAGCTGCTGGCGCTCGCAAGACCACCCCGGCCTCCCCACCAGCTATCCAACCGTTTTTGAACATCAGAGGGAGACACCCCTGTAATACGGAAATCGACTGCGCCCCCCGTGAGATGGCGGCTGCTGGTTGCTCCACCGACGCGACGGTTCGTCACTGGGTCTCGGTACCAGGAGGTTACCTTGATGGGGCGATTACCATACAGCTCTCGAATCTCCTGCATCGTATCGGCAATTCGTAGAATGCCTTCGACAATATCTTTATTCGGAGGCATCCGTGTTCCATTTTTGGTGGCTTCAGCCCATGTAAAGTTACCCCCCGCTAATACTGGATCGGGCAGATAAAATGTGCTGCGATAGCCAGGTAACTTGAAGCCTCCAGTGCGTTTGGGTTCGGGTTCTTCTTCGTCTTGGGGAAAGTTATCGGGCTCGTTTCCTTCAACTTCGATGTGTTCAGAAAAGATGTACCACGTATTTTTATCTTGAGGGCCAATATTAGATGCCAGGGTCACCTTTACATGCTTAAACGGAGCTGGAGCATGAGCGAGAACTTCGTATTCAGTCCCTTCGGTAACGGTTAATTTTCCTGAATCATCTAATAGTCTGGCTTGCTTGGTGTCTAGTTTGAAAATTGTGTCTGTCAGAACTTTCAGCTTCATTCCCGTGCCCCCTGTGCACCAGTTGACGGCAATAGGTTGACTATCTTTTTCATGGGTTTTTAGCAGTTTGAAATTCAGTCATTTCTGTACTGTTTTACCGTGGTTCCGTCAAACATTCTCAATTCTTCATTGATTTAAAACATTTTCTGAACTCGGGTTCAACGGGCAAATCATAGGTCAAATTTATGCTAACTTGCAAGCGACTCAATGGGACAGACGAACGCCCATACAGGGCTTAACCTCTTACAATTAAAAGGGAAAGAATTGGGTATGCCTTTTCCCCGGTGGTGAGGGACGTTTGCCCCATCGCACTTTCTCTTTGATGTAAATGAGCGTTATCTTATGCCTCCTCGTTGGTCCCGGAAACCTGATCGAAACGATCCTGATTATCGGCGTTTGGATGATCGCATGAACTTTGCAGTCCACGTGGCGATTTTTGCTGCAACCAATTCAGGGCTATGGTTTGGGCATCTCTTTCAAAATCAAGCATGGCCTTGGGTGGTCTGGGTGACTGGAATTTGGGCGATCGCCCTAGTTGCCCACGGCGTTTATATTTTTGCGATCGCCCAATATCCTCAGCCAAAATCTTCCTCTCAATCCAAGGGGTTTGCAAAGCCAAAATCTTCCTCGTGAGCGACGGGCAAACCTCTCAGTGAATTGTAGGCTAGGAATAAATTGACTGGGAGGAAGCTATTATGACGTACGCAAGCACCAATGAAGCCATCGAAGCTCTCGCGGCTGAAATTGGCAATAATGTCTATATCGATGTTGCGAAATGGCATCTCTATTTGCGAGATGCTCATTTGCATACAGTCTTAGCCGAACGCCTCTACCCCATGCTGTCAGACGGTAATGTGGATGAAAGTCGCGTGATGGATGTGCTAAAAACCATTCCCGTGTCCCTCGGCGGCGGAAAGCGAGAGATTCCTCTAGCAGAACTCGTGCCAGGACAGTGCCAAATTAATCTGATGGAGGTGTTGGACGAGTATCAACGGCGACTCTAGCTCAGAGAAGACAATTAGCTCACGAAGATGTCGAAATTGGTGACGTTGAGCCCGGCTGACAGGTTTGCGATGCGGGTTTTGGCGCGTCCGCCTGCGCCATCTTCATCAAAGAACAGTCCACCCCCTGCTGGGTTATAGATAAATCGCTGATTACGAGTGGTAGCACGGCTTCCCAACGTAAACTGAGACGCATTCAGAAATCTGCCGGAGCGCAAGCCTGCGCCAAAACCATCGGCAGATACTACGATCGTGTCGTCTAAGGTTGAAAAATCTAAGATCCGGTCAACACCCTGCCGGGGCGCATCAAGATAAAAGTTGTCTTGCCCCAAGCCTCCCAGTAGCGTGTCTCGCCCCCGATTACCGAATAGCCGATCGTTGCCGCTGCCGCCTGAGAGCGTGTCATTCCCATCGCCACCTACCAGGCGATCGTTTCCATCTAGCCCTAAGAGGGTGTCATTACCGCCTTTGCCATCTAGGGAGTTTTGCCCAATCGTGCCGACGAGTTGATTTCGACGGGCATTGCCCATACCGTTGATGTTGCCATTGCCTGAGAGAGACAAATCCTCCACATTTTCGGCCAAGGTGAGGCTGACGGATGAGATGACGGTATCGCGTCCTCGATTTCGGCCCTCGATAATTTCATCACTGCGGGTATTGACCACATAGGTATCATTGCCGCTGCCCCCCTCAAGGCGATCGCCCCCGATTCCGCCATTGAGAATATCGTTGCCTGCACCCCCATTGAGGCGATCGCTCCCCGCATCTCCGTTGAGGGTGTCATTGCCGCCATTACCGTCGAGGGTATCGCCACGCCCGCCCCCTTCCAGAAAATCGTCGCCATTGCCCCCGCTCAAGGTATCGCTACCCGCCTGACCTTGAAGTACGTCTTGCCCGCCATTGCCTTCGAGGGTGTCGTTATCACTGCCACCTTCGATAAAGTCATCTCCACCCCCGCCAGTGATCTGATCTTCTCCCCCATCGCCCCGTAAGATATCGGCCCCTGCTTGCCCATTGATTTGGTCGTTGCCGTTATCCCCGTTGATGGTGTCACTGCCGCCGCCGCCATTGAGGGTGTCATTGCCGCCGCCGCCAAAAATCCGGTCGTCGTGCCGTTCACCCTCGACCGTATCATCCCCATCGCCGCCGTCTAGGGTGTCGGCATCGTCACCACCAAAGAGGGTATCTTGTCCGCCATCTCCTCGCAGCGTATCATTGCCGCGTCCGCCTTCGAGGCGGTCATTGCCGCGCCCGCCTTCGAGGGTATCAAAGCCATTATTGCCAATCAGCGTGTCATTGCCGTCGCCACCATCGAGGCGATCGCTCCCGTTGTTGCCGAATAGAGTGTCGTCTCCGTCATCGCCAAAAAGAAAGTCGGCACCGCCGTCGCCCATGAGTCGATCTTCGCCGCGTCCGCCCAACGCGCGATCGCTCCCGCCTGCACCCAGGAGGAGGTCATTGCCGTCTTCACCTAAGAGCGTGTCATCTCCGCGATCGCCATCCAGCCGATCCCGCCCATCGCCCCCCAGCATAGTATCGCCTTCGCCCAATCCAAACAAAAAGTCATCTCCGTCAAAGCCGGAAATGCTATCCACATCGGCTGTGCCAAGCAAAGTATCATTATCGTCAGAACCGTTGATCGTAGCCATTCACCTGAGTCTCCTGTTTAAGCAAACCGTGATTGATATCGTAGATAGCTGGTTCTATCAATCGGTGGGGCGATCGCCCCTAGTGAAATTACGGACGAAGCGTTGACCCGTTGTTTAACATACCCCTCCACACCGAATACCTGTCTAATCCGCAACACTAATACGCAACAATCGCTTGTGACGTTACCCCATGACTTCGATGCGAATCTTCTACAAATAGGGCAATTATATCTAATTTGAGCTAGTTTAACCCCATCACTAGCGGTTAACAAACTTATGGGCGCTTACCTGCTGCAAGCCTGTCTAAATAGCGGCAAAAGCGTGGTGCCAACTGACGATTATCGACGAAACCGCTGGCGTAGACGAGAGGTGAGCAGCTCAACTTCGGGTAAGTCAAGTCGAGAGACGAAGAGAGCAAATGTGCCTAAGCCCACAAACCCTGCCACACTAATTTGCAAGAGCTGAATCAAAAAGCCATCGGTGCCCAAAAGGTGCTCAAGCCCCCAGCGAGATCCCCAGCAGGTAAGCCCTGCTAGAAAGCTGCCCACAATCAATCCCAGAATCGGACCGCTCCAACTTTGCCACGACAGCCCCTGAAGTTTGCGATCGAGCAGCCACAGCAGCATAATCACAGAGATTAGATTGACCCCTACTGTCGCAAGGACAAGACCAGGTGCTCCAAAAGGCCCCACCAACACAAAATCGAGCAGCGCATTCAGAAAGATGTTGACAACGCTGATGCGAAATGGGGTGTCGCCATCACCAAGCCCATAAAAGACCCGCACCAACACATCTCGTCCGAGATACACAAACATACCCACGCCGTAGGCAATCAGCACCGACGTGACCAGTCGAGAGGCTTGTTGATCAAATGCATAGCGCTCATAGACAACTCGTACGATCGGAAATGCCAACGTGATTATCAACGCACTGAGAGGCAACATCGTGAGTGCAGTGAGAATAATCCCCTGACGGATGCGGTACTTTAGCTCAGACCAATCATTCGGATCGGCGAGGCGAGAAAACACAGGCAGTAAGGGCACTAGTAACACATTTGAAATGATGCCGAGCGGGGTTTGCACCAGTAAGTTGGCATAGCTCAGCGCCGCTGCTGCCTGGGGAATATAGGAGGCAAAAAATAAATCGGTGTATACGTTAATTTGCATCATCCCGGAGGAAAACGTTGCGGGGCCCATGACTTTCAGCACCTCGCTGACCCCAGGCCGTTGAAACTCAAACCGCAGGCGCAACTTTCCCAAGCCCGATCGCCACTGTACGGGCACTTGCACCAGCCACTGCACGATCGCCCCTGCCAACGTTCCCCACGCAAGGACAACCCCCCCCAACATGGCATAGCGAGGGGCGGTGACGTCTTCACCCAGAGAAAAAACGAGAATCCCCAAACCAATGAGCAGCGCAGTACTAGAAAAAAGCGGACTGATAGAGGGCAGCCAATACTGATCGGCAGCATTGAGGGTGCCAAAGCCGATGCCAATTAGCCCAGCCAGCAGCGCCATTGGCGCCATAATCCGCAACTGCTGAATGGCGATCGCCCGAATTTCCAGCCCTTCTGGGGTGCGGCTCAGCCCTGGAGCTACTACGTCAATCAGCGGTTCGGCAAAAATAATTAGCAACAGCGTCACGACCAGCAACGCCCCGCCCACCAGCGTGGTCATGGTTTCAACCAGCGGGGCTGCATCGTCGCGGCTGCGTTTCGAAAGGGCGCTCACCATAGCGCTGTGGAATGGTCCGTTGATGCCCCCCAAGAGCACCAGCAAAAACCCCGGAATCACATAGGCATAGTTATACGCATCAACGGCAGCCCCAACGCCAAACGCTGCGGCGATCGCCTGCTGGCGCACCAAGCCAAAGAGTTTGCTAACGAGGGTGGCGATCGCCACGATGCCAGCAATGTTCGCCAGCGATCGAGAAGTGGGTTTTGTGTCAGACACGGTTGAGAGGGGCCTCGCAAGGTGAACTCACTTATTTAAGCGTGAATTGAAGCATAGTGTGCCCGCCTATCCATCAGTACAAATTTATAATGAAGTTAGGTCTACCATTGCTGACGACTTATCACTTATTTTTTCCACGTTGAATTGATTACCCCGTCTAGAGATGAAAGCAGGGCATCTCTGGGAATTCTAATTTCTGGAGGGTAATCATTTTAGGGACACCAATTTAGCGGATTGACTGACAAAACTCTTAAAATTGTGATTCTCACGTAGGCTGGGTTGAAACCGTCGCCTCATCAGGCTTCCAAAATCTAAAATCTAAAATCTAAAATCCCAAACAATACGATTTCCGCACCAACAATTCAGAACTCAGGGTTGCCCAAACTGAAGCCACTGTTATCGAGATGTTATTGAGACATTCGCTCATCCTCATCAGGCTGCCCCAATGCTGATCGATCACTTTTACGCCAGACTCAAACCGCTGAGGGCGCTCATCGAGATTACAGACCCTCAAAGCTTTGTCCCAGTTCCAAATAGTTGGTACGTCGTCATTACGGACGTAGTTGGGTCAACCCAGGCGATCGCCGAGGGACGTTACAAAGATATCACCATGTTGGGGGCCTGTTCGATCGTGTCGATGCTCAACCTCAACCGTGATATCGAGCTTCCGTTTGTATTTGGGGGCGATGGCGCATCAATTTTGATTCCCCCGTCGCTGTTTGAAGCTGCCCAAGAAACTCTGCTGGCAAATCAGCACATGGCATGGTCGAGATTCAAGCTTAAGCTCAGAATTGGCACGGTTCCAGTTTCTACAATCGTCGAAAAAGGCTACAGCCTTAGAATCGCGAAGCTCAAAGTATCTGATCACTACTATCAGGCCATGTTTAGGGGCGGTGGGCTGACCTATGCCACCGAAATCGTTAAGGCACATGGCATGTCAGAGGGGTTTCAGCTCCAGAACCCTCGCCATTTCCCCCAGGCTGATTTTTCAGGATTAGAATGTCGCTGGCAAGATATTCAAGCAGCCCACGAAGAAGTCGTGAGTCTTCACGTGGTGGCGATCGCCCGCAGCCGCCGTGCAGATCAGACCTATCGAGACATTTTGGCAACGATTCAGTGCATCTATGGGACGAGCGAAAAATTTCATCCTCTGGCTAGCCAAAACTTGCATCTGACGTTTAATCCTCACCAGCTCTCGACTGAGGTGAATATCCGCACGGGTTTGCAAGGGCCGTTTAGGCGCTTTACCTATCTTTGCCAAATTTGGCTCGAAAATCTTCTTGGCGCTATTTTCATGCGCTTTAAGCTGGTTTTGGGCGATACCGATTGGGGGGCTTACCCCACGTGTGTTGTTGCTGCGACAGACTATCAAAAGTTTGACGATACGCTAAGAATGATTATTTCCGGTAATTCGTCTCAGAGCCAGCAACTCAGCCTCTATTTAGACGAGCGATATCGCTCCGGAGAACTGGTTTATGGCTTGCATGTGTCCGATCGCGTATTGATGACCTGCTTGGTGTTTGAGCGAAATGGGCGACAGGTTCACTTCATTGACGGAGCCGATGGAGGGTTGACGACAGCCGCCACTGATCTCAAGCAGCGGATGCAGCAAAAGGCACTCAACTGGCGAACGTTTCTGAAACTATTAAAAATAAAAGAAAGCCGCGATCGCCTAAGTGATATCATTTAGCCCGAAATTTTATTCTGATTCTCCCTTATCATCATCCGCTAATGACCATCATAGCCGAGAGCGATCGCCTCATTCTTCGAGACTGGAATCCTGAAACTGAGGCCAAGCAAGCATTTGAGATTTACGGCGATCCAGACGTGATGCGCTATATCGGTACTGGGGCAACGCAAGAGAGCGTCGAATCAATGCAAACGGCGCTTCGCAATCGGGCTAATCAGATTATTCAACTCAATGATGGCAGCGGATTTTGGGCGATTTTCGATAAATCAAAACAAGACCTAGTCGGAACAATCATTTTAAAGCGCCTGCCTGACGGAAATCAGACACCCACCTCAGATTGGGAGGTCGGCTGGCACCTAAAAAAATCGGCATGGGGAAACGGGTATGCGACTGAAGGCGGGCGAATGGCGCTTGATTATGGGTTTTATCAGCTTAAATTGCCCGTCATCTATGCCGTTGCGAATCCTGAAAATACGGCATCCATTCGCGTTGCTCAGCGGCTTGGTATGATTCCCAGAGGTTGCACAACCCGATATTACGGCATTACCCTTAACCTCTTTGAACTCAAGCATCCTTCTCATGGCTGATTGGCATTATCCGTATCCCACTCTCTATCCCGGTACATTGCTCAAACGATATAAGCGCTTCTTTGCCGATATTCAGCTTGACTCGGGGGAAACGATTACTGCCCATTGCCCCAATACTGGACCGATGACGGGGGTGTGCAAGGTCGGTAGCCGAGTTCAAGTGTCACGTAGCGATAACCCAAAACGTAAGCTTGCCTATACTTGGGAACTGATCGAGGCAACCGACACAGAGCCGATTTGGGTTGGAGTGAATACAGCACTTCCCAATCGGGTGATCAAGTCTGCACTCCAAGCGTCTTTATTTCCTGAGCTAGCGTGCTACACCAATATCCGCCAGGAGGTTGCATACGGCGCAAATAGTAAAAGCCGAATTGATTTTTTGCTAACTGGAGAGAATCAATGTCCCTTGTATCTAGAAGTGAAGAACACCACGTGGGTGCAAGGAACACTTGCACTGTTTCCGGATACGGTGACAACTCGAGGGCAAAAACATCTGCATGATCTGATGGCGCTGCGCCCTGATGCAAGGGCTGTCATGCTTTACTACATTAATCGAGGTGACTGTACCCGTTTTTCTCCGGGAGATCGTGCCGATCCTGAGTATGGGCGGTTGCTTAGAGATGCGATCGCCACAGGCGTTGAAGTGCTTCCCTGCCGATTTGATGTCACCCCCGAGGGGATTCGATATCTCGGTTTGGCTCCTCTTTGCTTGGAGTAGCGAACTCTATAGCACTATACCCAGTCCAGAATTGGAATTCTCTCATAGGCAGAATTCTATTTCTGGACTGGGATAGGGTTAATGGGGCGATCGCTCAATAATGGGTTATTGAACAGGCTGCTTGTCGTGTTTGACTGGAATGACGCCGACCTTTTTAGCGAGACCAAGCCTTTCTAAAAGCCGAATCGTCCACCAGGTCACATCGACTTCCCACCAGCGCCATCCTGTTTGTGCCGAGCGAGGAAACGCGTGGTGATTATTGTGCCAGCCTTCTCCGTAGGTCATGAGTGATACCCACCAAAGATTACGAGCGTTATCGTCAGCAGCAAACGTGCGATATCCCCATTTATGAGTCGCAGAATTTACAAACCACGTTGAATGCCACAAAAAGACGGCCCGGACGAAAATACCATAAATCACAAATGACCATCCGCCGATCGCGTATAACAGGACTGCTAGTGGCACTTGCAGGAGCAAAAAGTTGCGATTGAGCCACCGATAAAAAGGCTGACGCATCAAATCCGGGGCGTATTTGCTATAGCATTTTTCGTCAAATGCTTTAGGTTGAGGGTAGAGAATCCAGAGGATATGGCTCCACCAGAAGCCACGCTTAGCAGAATAGGGATCGTTTTCGACATCTTCGGTATAGGCGTGATGCTGGCGATGTCCGCTGACCCAGAAGATGGGGCCGCCCTGAATAGCGAGAGCTCCGCAAATGGCGATCGCATACTCTAGCCATCTAGGTACCCGAAAACTCCGATGGCTCAGCATCCGATGATATCCCAAGCAGATGCCAATGCCTCCAAAAAGCCAGTGTAGTAGCAGCATGACCCCCAGCGCAGACCACGAGAAAAACCAAGGAGCCAATAACGTTAACGCGTGAAACGCGCCAAAAAAAGCAACACTAATCCAACTCAGTTTCATCGAAGATTGGTTGTTTGAGGCTTTTATCACAAAGGGTGAGTTCATACAAATTCCTTTATAGGCAGCAGCCTGTTTCTAATGAAATGCAAGTGATACTTACATTGCAATCCTAGCAAGTCTGATACGCTAATGCAAGTATCACTTGCATGTTGTTCGCATCCGTATGCCCTATGTCTGCTCAACCCACATCAACCCGTCAACGGCTCATTCAATCTGCCCTAGAATTATTTGTCTCTCAAGGAGTTAGCAGCACGACAACTCGCCAAATTGCGAACTTAGCGGGAGTCAATGAAGTGACACTCTTTCGCAACTTTGGAAATAAATATGGACTATTTTTGGCCGTTATCGAAGAATCACCAACGTTTACAAATTTGGCAGAGGTTCTCATTCAGCGGATTCATGTGTCGGGTGATGCGAATCAGATGCTCAAAGAATATGCCCGCTCATGCCTGACAATGCTCGATCGGATGCCAGAATTTGTCAGGTCGGTGATTGGGGAGGCAGACCAATATCCGCCGGAAAATCGACAAGCAATCGGACGGGGATTGACTGAGGCCAATCGTCGGGTTGCCAAATTTTTGGTGGATGTCATTCAGCAAGAACACCTCGCTCCCCACCTCGACCCTGAGACAGTTGCCAGTTTATTAAATGCGATTTTGCTAGGCTATGCCATCATCGAATTTACGAGTGACTCTCACCAACTTTGGTCAAATCGAGATGAATTTCTAGATCAGGTCGTTCATCTATTTTCGAATGGTGCATTTTCATTCTCACCAGACGCCCCTCAAACAGAAAACTTGCTCCAATCAAATCCTTCCCCGCTACGAGTGTTACCTCAAATCTCATCGGAAGACCTGCCGGAAGCAGCGTCTAGTGAAAAATTAACCCAAGATGTGTTTGATCTGCCTGCTACTCTTGTTCACACAATGATGCGAAATGCTCGCAAGTCAAGTCCCCAAGATTATGCACTCGCCTATGTTCTATTCGGGGCGGGGTTGTTGCCGAGTGAATTAATTGGGCTGCAGCGATCCCATCAGATTTGCGATGCGCATCAGCACGTATTGCAGGTGATCACTTTGAGTGGTAAGCGACAAGTTCCTTTAAACCAATGGATTTTAGGCAAACGCTATGGCTCGTATACCAATAATCCGCTGACTAAATGGTTGAAGATCCGCAAAGATGACCATACGGCTATGTTTATCGATGACAATCAGCCGATGTCAGACGCAACAATTCGTCAGCACTGGTATCTATGGGTCGAAGAATTATTAACCCCAGAGGGACAGCCCCCGGCGATCGCCCAAGCTCATCAAACCTGGTGTGTAGAAATGCTCATGCGGGGTATGACATTAGAAAATCTCAGCATCCTGACCGGCATTGATTTAGAGCATCTGCAACCGTATGCGCGTCGGGCTAAGGAGAAAGTAGCGTTAGAAGAAGCTGCCCTGCTCGATCGAAAACCTCGCAGTGGCACCTCCAGCAGCTAATCCACATTTGCAGCTGACGATAGCACCTTACGGCTCAATCAAGTGGGTAAGGTTGGGTATTAAAGCTCCTTAGATTGCTAGCCGCCTGCGGCGAAGACGGCCATGACTAAGATCGACAGCATCAACCCAGGCGTCAGCAGTGCGATCAGCGTAAAGAGTTCACCAGATTCCATAATGTCGTGTTAGTGAAGGATGTAAGTAAGAGGGCAATGGAGTCTCTTCTATACTGACGAAAAATTCGCTCGACTGGGGCAATTAAAGATTAAAGAAACCCAAAACCTGGGGCGATCGCCCCGAAACATCTAGAATCTGTGCGATCGCCTTGCAATCGAGTATGAGTCATAGTCTCTTATCGAGGGCCGTTGCCGCCTACAGCCGTGAGTTCAGGTGATTCTGATGTCGTAGACCGAACCTGATTGATATTGGGTAATAGCGCCACACCCGCGAGTAGCAACAAAATGGCGAGCGGATTAAAGAAGAACCAGATCAGCTTGATGCCGAGTGGAGCCGGGTTCGCCAAAATAGGATTTTCGGGCTTTATCACAGTCAAGACTGAAGCAATTAAATTGACGGCTGACATACCGACTGCAACCCATGCCGCAAATCGCCGAGAAATATTAAAAATAATGGCGATCGCAATCAAAAGCTGAATAATGCCGAGCAAATAAACCCATAATGCTCCGTTTCCGGGCAAATTGCCGTAAAATGCGCCTTCATAGGGGGCAACCCAATTCTGAACAAAGACAAGCTTAGACAGTCCCCAAAATCCGACTGCTAGACCTGCTGCGAGCCGTAAAACGACAAAACTTGTGCGTGTCATTTTGTATTCTCCTGTACAGACGTTCGTCTACTTTAATGATGCGAGAAAAGTCTGACACTGATCTGACAAGACGATAAGATAACGCTGAGACCGTTGAGAACAAACGCCAGCACGAATGTTAAAAGATCTATAGTCGGGCGATCGCCCTAGTTGATAATTCTCAAAAATTTCTCAAAAAATTTTCAAAATCTTAGTTCATTATTCGTATGCTTAGCCGCATTCAAGAGTTCGCTAATCAAATCCCAGATTGGTTTTCAGGCGATCGCGCCACCTTACTTTCAAAGACAGGTTTATGGACTGCATGGGTGGTCTATGTCGGGTATTTATTGCTGAGTGACTTTCCTCCGGGACCATCGCTGTTGAATACTCAACCGGAGACGCTCCAGGAGGCTATTGACCTAAGCTTGAATTTTTGGTTGGTCTTGCCTGCGGCGTTTCCGGATGCTGCCCCAGTGCTCAATCCTGCCTTCGAAGCCTTGTTTAATCTAGTGGTCACGTGGGGGCTTTTATTTTGGGGATTTTTGATTGACGGACGCAATCAGAGGGTTCCCATGCTGCCATTTTTGGTGGGTACTGCGTTGCTGACCAACGTGTTTTACTTGCCTTGGCTAGCCTTGCGGCGATCGCACCTAGACACCCCAAAGCCACCTTTCAGTCCGTTAGAAAAACTGTCAGAAAGCCGCGTATTTCCCATTGTTCTACTATGCGTTGGCTTGGTGGCGATCGCCTGGGGGCTATGGGCACGCCCCGAATTTGGCAGCATTAATGACCGCTGGGATTCGTTATTGACTTTAATTGTGAGCGATCGCCTTGCCTATTCATTCGTCGTTGATCTTTTAGTGTTTTGGGTATTTCAGGGATGGCTGGTCGATGATGACATGCTGCGCCGCAACTGGGACAATTCCTTCATCCGATGGATTGCGTGGAGCATCCCTTTTTTGGGGCTAGTTGTCTATTTTCTGAGTCGCCCAACTTTACCTGAAACGCCTGATGATTAAGCAGTGTGAGGCGTTGGTCATTGGGTAAAGATTCCAATTTCAGATCAGGCTGTCTACAATCAAAGCAGGGAAAGCACTCAGGAGCTAAATTCTACTGCTGAGAGCATAATGCATCCCGCTGCCACCCTTGGTGATATACTACGCGCCGACTTGTCGTCATCAGCCTCAATCCTGCTATGCAACCCAATCCTTTCAACGCCAAATACAACCGACGCAAGCTTCTGCATCTCGCAGGGCTGGCTGCCGGAGCGTCTATATTACCGTCTGCCTGTCGAGCGCTGAATTCCAACTCTCCGGCGGGCGATGCCTCTCCGCAAAGCGTTGCATCGCCGTCACCCCCCTCTGCAACTCCGTCTGCGAGTCCAGCGTCTGCGTCAACGGGCATGAGCCGGGTTGTGCTCATTCAAACGGATGATCGCGTTGCCGGTGCACACCAGGCTATTGATCTCTTGCAGCCCGATGGAATCCAAGGACAGTCGGTATTTCTCAAACCAAATTACAACACTGGCGACGCGGCTCCTGCGGCAACAGACACCCAACTATTAGAGGCGTTGATTCAAGATTTGCAAGGCGCGGGCGCAGGGAGCATGACCATTGGCGATCGCTCTGGGATGGCAGAGACTCGTCAAGCCATGCAGCAGAAAGGCGTATTTGAACTGGCTGACCGATATGGCTTAAATGCGCTGGTGTTTGACGAAATGGACGCCGATCAATGGCAATACGTCGATGCCGAAGGAACCCACTGGCAGCAGGGGTTTGCATTTGCGCGCCCGGTTCTTGAGGCAGGAGCGGTGGTGAACACCTGCTGCTTAAAAACCCATCGATACGGCGGACATTTTACGCTGTCACTGAAAAACACGGTGGGCATGGTTGCGAAATATGTGCCCGGTGACTCGTTCAACTACATGAGAGACTTACACTCGTCTCCCCATCAGCGCTTGATGATTGCTGAAATCAACGCGGCATATCAGCCTGCTCTAGTGCTTCTAGATGGAGTTGAAGCGTTTGTAAAAGGCGGACCAGCCTCTGGAGATAAAGTACCTGCCAATGTGATGCTTGCAGGAACCGATCGCGTTGCGGTAGATGTGGTTGCGCTCGGGATTTTGCGATCGCTGGGTACGACGAGCGACGTTGCTCAGGGCTCGGTATGGGATCTAGAGCAAATTCAGCGGGCGATCGCCCTAGGGCTAGGAGCGAGCAGTGATGAGCAAATTGAGATTGTCACCCCCGATGTCGCCAGTCAACGACGCGCGGATGAAATTCGTCAGCACATCGTTGCCTAACGGGCACCTCTTGAGTAGCCGTAAACGCGTCCAAAGGTGATACTGGAGAGTAAATATCGATTGATAGTGACTATGACGACTCGCCGCATCGCAGATATCTTGAAACACGGACAGCCCGACGACTTGGTAACAATTCAAGGTTGGATTCGCACGAAGCGAGAGCTCAAAGAATTTTCGTTCATTGAGGTGAATGATGGGTCGTCGATGGCTGGGCTGCAAGTCGTGGTCAATCAAGATTTACCTAACTATGCAGAGGCGATCGCCCGAATTAACACAGGCGCATCGGTCGAAATGACGGGAACGCTAGTCCCCTCTCCAGGCAAGGGACAGCGCATTGAGCTACAGGCAACTGCGGTTCAGGTGTATGGTGAGGCTGACCCAGAAACCTATCCGCTGCAAAAAAAACGGCATTCATTTGAGTTTCTACGAACCATTGGGCACTTGCGAGCCCGCACCAACACCATCGGCGCAGTGATGCGAGTCCGCAATGCCTGTTCCACGGCGATCCATCAGTTTTTTCAAGACCGAGGATTCCTTTGGGTGCATACCCCCGTAATTACGGCAAGCGATTGTGAAGGAGCTGGAGAGATGTTTTGCGTCACCAGCATGGACTTGTCTAAAGTTCCCTTTATGGCAGACTCCCAAGACGTCGATTATGGTCAAGATTTCTTTGGTAGACCTGCCTATCTGACGGTGAGTGGTCAGCTTGAAGCGGAAATCATGGCAATGGCGTTTACGAATGTCTACACATTCGGTCCAACATTTCGAGCCGAGAATTCAAACACCTCTCGGCACCTGGCAGAATTTTGGATGGTAGAGCCTGAAATGGCGTTTTGCGATTTGTCAGGCAATATTGAACTCGCTGAGGCATTTCTCAAGTACGTTTTCAACTACGTGCTAGAGCATTGCCCAGATGATATGGAGTTTTTCAATACGCGCATTGACGATACGGTACTTGCAACGGCAGACAATATTATCAACAGTCAGTTTGACTCCATCACCTATACCGATGCGATCAAACTGCTCGAAAAAGCAGACCGAAACTTCGAGTTTCCGGTGTCTTGGGGCATTGACTTGCAATCTGAGCACGAACGCTATTTGGCAGAAGAAGTCTTCAAAAAACCGCTTGCTGTTACAGATTATCCGACTGAGATCAAGGCTTTCTATATGCGGCTCAACGAGGACGAAAAAACGGTTGCCGCCATGGATGTCCTTGCGCCTAAACTTGGCGAAATCATCGGAGGATCACAGCGCGAAGAAAGGCTGGATGTGCTTGAGCGTCGCATTAAAGAAAGCGGGTTGCCCATCGACGACTACTGGTGGTATCTCGACCTGAGACGGTATGGAACGGTTCCCCATGCTGGCTTTGGTCTGGGCTTTGAGCGTTTGGTTCAGTTTATGACAGGCATGACCAATATTCGAGATGTGATTCCTTTCCCGCGATCGCCCTTCAACGCTGAGTTTTGAAGCGGCACCGACCAATTGAAAATCCAAAATCGGAAATTGGGATTAAGCGCATACCGCCATGAGACAAAAAAGGTGGAGACGTTTCTCCACCTTGCACTCTTGAGTGTCAAACTATGCCGTGTCTATCAATTCATCGAAGAGACAGAATTACATAATACCCAGTTGAGACAAGATGCCCTGACCTGTTAAATATTCGGTAGCAATTCCGATGATGAAACCTAGCATAGCCAGGCGACCATTCCAGTTTTCTGCGAACTTTGTGAAACCGAACTTAGCGTCTTGGTTTTCCATGACTCACTAGACCTCTATAATGTCAACTCCTTATTAAGAAATTTAACACAGAGGCTCGCCAATCTGCAATATTTCTACATAAATAAACTGTCATAGAAGTCGTAGGAAAATCTTAAGTCATTCCTCTCATTCAGAAAGGGACGATCATCATGCCCGATTGGGAGTTAAAACCCAATACACCAATGGACACAATGCGATGCAAGAAATAGAAAACACGAGCGTAATCCAGAGTCCATAAATTTGATCGGGGGTCATGATTATCACCTGTTTGATGGATTCGCGATGATTGCTTCGTTATGAAGGCAACCCATACGGTTCTATTAGTGTCTTCACTACCCCAACGTGCAGTTCCTAATGCCTTAACAGAGCTTCATCATTTGGCATCGCCTTCTGCTCTCGCGTTAAGACGCTATTGGCTGGCGTAGATTCCGCGTTGTCGAAGCTGTTGCACAAAAAACTCTTCGAGCGACGGGCGAGCTAAACTCATTGAAATCAGTTGAGCGTTCATCAGATCGAGGCTTGCCAGAAAATCGTGAGTATCGCCCTTAAGATGCCCCTGCCAATGACCTTCTCGACAGTCTAAATCTGGGATCCATTCGCGCAAAGCGTCCTGATTGCCGCCTCTAATCACCACGCGATACAAATCGGCAGTGCCTAATAGCTCCTGAAGCGATCCTACGCAGATTAACTCTCCACGGGCCAAGATGGCGATGCGATCGCAAATCATCTCTACATCCGATAGCACATGGCTATTGAAAAAGATGGTCTTGCCCTGCGTCTTGAGAGACGCGATAATTTCTCGAATCTGGTAACGCCCCAGCGGATCGAGCCCTGACATCGGCTCATCTAAAAACACCACTTCGGGATCGTTAATCAGGGCTTGCGCCATGCCAATGCGCTGCAACATGCCTTTCGAATATTGCCGAAGCTGTTTTTTGCGAGCCGCAGACTGAGCCAGCCCCACCAGGCCAAGGAGTTGAGGAATGCGCTCTCGACGAACGTTGTGAGGAATTTGAAACAACCCGGCTGTGTAGTTCAAAAATTCCCAGCCGGTCAGGTAGTCATAAAAATATGGATTTTCTGGTAAATAGCCGACGCGATGCTTGACTGAGCGATCGCCCAGCGATTTGCCGAGCAGCGAGGCTTTGCCTGAGGTGGGGCGAATAATGCCAAGCAAAATTTTGAGTAGGGTCGTCTTACCAGCCCCATTCGGCCCCAGCAAGCCAAAGGTTTCTCCTTGAAAGACCTCAAGGGAGCACGACTGAAGCGGTACGAGCTTTTGATTTAACCAAAACCCTGTCCGGTAGACCTTACGCAACTGATGGGTGTCTACGACAGCGGTTTGATTCGCAGATGCGACATGAGGGGGAGCTTGGGATGTGACATCTATATTCTTCATACGTCAAGCGTGAACTGAGTCCATGACAGCGAATACACTAGTCTACCCACTCTGAAATAATGGCTCTCTGACTATACTAATTCCCATTTCCGCTAACTTTTATGTCAGTCTAGAACACGAAGAACTGTCCAGCTTAAAGCTTAAAAAATCTCAAACTCACCCGTAATCAATACCATACTAATTATGGATCGCTCAAAACTTGTTGCCATTATTACCGGGGCGATCGCCCTCCTGCTCAGCATCGGATACCTGATTCTGGTTCAGCTCCTAGACTTTCGGGGCGAAATGTTGCCTGCACCGCAAGGCATGATCACGGGTCAAGATCTCACGTGTGGGCTTACCCTATTAACTACGTTCTGGGGTTAAGCAGTTTGGGTGCCATGCTGCCAGTGCGTCATAGGCAAACGGCGTCGATGCAAACCCGCGATGGGGTTCGGCTTGATGCAGATATGTATGCTCCAGATGCAGAGGGGCAGTTTCCAGTGCTGCTGATGCGACAACCCTACGGACGGGCGATCGCCTCAACCGTGGTGTATGCGCATCCTACCTGGTATGCCGCCCAGGGCTATATCGTGGTGATCCAAGATGTGCGTGGACGCGGATCATCCGAAGGGACGTTTAAGCTCTTTGCCAGCGAAATCGAAGATGGCGAAGATACGGTTAATTGGGCGGCATCCCTGCCAGGTAGCGATGGCACTGTGGGCATGTATGGGTTTTCGTATCAAGGAATGACCCAACTGTATGCGGCGATCGCTCGACCGCCTGCACTCAAAACGATCTGCCCCGCCATGATCGGCTATGACCTCTATACAGACTGGGCCTATGAAGGAGGAGCCTTTTGCCTGCAAGGAAATCTGAGCTGGGCGATGCAGCTTGCCGCTGAAACGGCTCGGCGTCAGGGGAAGGGAGATGCCTACCGAACGCTTTACACCTCGGCTCGAAATCCATCGTTAAGCGACCCCTGCTGTGCCCGCTCAGGCATCTTGAAGCAGCTTGCTCCTGATTCTTTCTACCACGCATGGCTTACCCATGCAGCCCCCGTCCCCTATTGGGACACCCTTTCTCCCAAAGGGCGTATGGATGATGTTGATTTGCCCATGCTCCATATCGGCGGCTGGTTTGATGCCTACATGCGCGGCACGCTGAATTTTTACAAAGAAATGGCGCGTCGCAGCGCACATCCTCAACATCTCTGGGTCGGACCGTGGGCGCATTTGCCGTGGGGTCGTAAAGTGGGTGCGGTCGATTTTGGCTCAGAGGCCACAAGCCCCATCGATCAGTGTCAGATTCGCTGGTTTGACCAGTTTCTAAAAGGACGTGGCACGGAGATGCTCGACGAGGCTCCGGTGCGGTTGTTTGAGCTGGGAGGCAACCGCTGGCGATCGCTTTCTGCCTACCCTCATCAATCAACGCCCTATTTTCTCCACAGCTCTGGGCTCGCTGCACTTAGCGATGGCGGGGGTCAACTGGTGGAGTCTGTCCAACCCTCTCCATCACTTCCAGATACCTTTGTGCATGATCCGTGGCGACCGGTTCCTGCATTGGGTGGGCATTCTGCATTTCCAGCCGGATCATTTGACCGATCGGGCTTAGACTGCCGCACCGATGTGATTACGTTTACATCTGCCCCCCTCTCCGACGACCTGCATTTAGCGGGTACCGTCGAACTGGAGCTATATTGCGCAGCCGATAGTCAAAGTTTTGATCTCTGTGTCGTTTTATCAGACGCGCATCCTCAGGGGGCTGCTTATGTCTTGTGTCAGGGATATCGCCGCATTGAGGGTGCCCTGGCTGACCCGCCCCATACAACCCCATTAGCCAGCCCGCCGCAAACACCTCTCACCATTTCGCTCCAGCCCATCTGTGCCAAAATTCCTAAAGGACATGCCTACCGTCTGAGCATCAGCGCCGCATGTTTTCCGGCATACCCAGTCAATCCGGGCACGAGTGATTCGCCCCAGACGGCACGCCTAATAGATGCGAAGGTGATTACGCTATCGGTATACTGTGGCGATCGCTTCCCATCGAAGCTGTTGCTTCCGGTAACGCCCCCTTAGAATCTATTAAACGATACGGCATAATCTTTCAATCCCAGATGGCTGTGAGCAGTGGGGCGGGCGGCGTCCTCTCCACTGCTCACACACAATTCACAAGCGATTTAGGATCGCTATCTTTCATAGCTATTATGAAAACATAGCCTCATATAATCTCAATGGCAACGCTTTCAAACGCTCTGGCGATCGCCCGTCAGCACTATCAATCGGGGAAACTATCCGAAGCAACCCAGATCTGCTTGAATCTGTTGCAACAAGCACCTGGCGATGCAGGAGTGTGGCTGCAAGTAGGCATGACGCTCCATCGCTTTGGCAATTTCAAGGAGGCGATCAACTGCTATCAGCGCGTCATCGAGCTTCAGCCTCATCAATTGAGTGCGTATAACAATTTAGGCATTGCCCTCAAGCAGCTCGGTCGCTATGACGAAGCCTTCCAGTGTTATCAAACGGCGATCGCCCTTCAGCCCGACTACCCAGAAGCACACAATAACCTAGGCAACTTGCTGCGTCAGCAGGGTAGATTTGATGAGGCGATTGGGTCGTTTCAACACTGCCTGTCGATCGCACCTGACTTTTTAGACGCTTACTATAACCTTGGCACAACCTTTAGGGAGATCGGACGATTTGAAGACGCGATCGCCTGCTATCAGCATCTCCTCCAAACCGATCCTCAGAATGCGGATGCCTACAATAATTTAGGCAATGCGTTCCAGGGGCTGGGGCAATACGACGAGGCGATTTCGGCCTATCAGGCTGCGTTGCAGATCGATGGGTCGAATCCTTCGATTTACAACAATTTAGGGGCTGCACTGGATGAACTCACCCGATTGGATGAATCCATCGCGGCTTACCAGACTGCCTTATCGTTACGCCCTGATTATGTGGATGCCTATTACAACCTAGGCAATGTATGGAGAGACCATGACCAGCTTGACGATAGCGTGGTGTGCTATCAAAAAGCGATCGCGCTCAAGCCTGACCACCCTCTGGCGCATAACAACCTGGGGTTGGCACTGCACGATTTGGGTCAGCTGCCCGATGCGATCGCGGCCTACCAAATGGCGATCGCCCAAGCTCCCTCCTATGCCGATGCTCACCTCAACCTCGGGCTATCGCTGCTGACCATGGGCGATTTGAGAGCAGGATTTGCAGAGTATGAATGGCGGTGGCAGGTCAAAGGCCCAAATTTCAAGCCGCCACGCATATTCGCTCAGCCAGTCTGGGATGGCTCCGATCTAAACGGGCAGACGATTCTATTGCATGCAGAGCAGGGCTTTGGCGATACGCTGCAATTTATTCGCTACGCCCCCCTGGTCGCCCAACGTGGAGGACGGGTCATTGTTGAATGCCAAGAGTCTCTAATTCGGCTGCTCAAAACCTGTCCAGGCATTCATCGCCTCATTCCAAGCGGATCAACCTTACCTGATTTCCAGGTTCATGCTCCCTTGCTGAGCCTGCCGTATTTGATGGGCACCACTGTAGCAACGGTTCCTGACAATACTCCGTATCTCAGTTTCCCCCCCTCTAAAATTCAGCTAAATTCCTCTCCTGACGCTCTACTCAGAGTCGGGGTCGCATGGTCTGGCAGTCCAACCCACCGGAACGATCGCCATCGGTCGTGCCCGTTTGATATCTTTCAATCTCTGTTTGAGGTGAGTGGGGTGCAGTTTTATAGCTTGCAAAAGGGCGATCGCGCGGCAGATTTATCGGTTCTAGAGACGCGATCGCACCAAGTCATTGATTTAAGTCCTCAGCTCGGCGACTTTGCCGATACGGCAGCCGCGATCGCTCACCTGGATTTGGTGATTACGGTGGACACCTCCGTTGCCCATCTTGCCGGAGCGCTCGGATGCCCCGTTTGGATTATGTTGTCCTATGCTCCAGATTGGCGATGGATGCTCGATCGCGACGATAGCCCATGGTATCCAGCCGCGCACCTATTTCGCCAATCGTCTGCCAACGACTGGAATACCGTTTTAACCCATGTCAAAGCAGCACTCTCCGATCGGCTCAGAAATTTGGCGACGCCTTCTCCAGCAGTGCATCCATCCCTCACATCGCCCCCTTCACCGTCGTCGCCGCTACTCCAGATCCTTGCTCTTGCCGAACATCAACTCAATGCCGGACATCTCGATGCGGCTGAACATTCTTGTCAGGATATGCTGCGGCAATTTCCGCCCCACTCCAATGTTCTTAAACTGCTAGGGCTGATTGCCTATCGGCGTAAACAGTTTGTGGAGGCGATCGCCTGGTATCAGCAAGCACTCGAACTTGACCCAACCGATATTACGCTTCAGCTCAACTTGGGCAATGCCTATCTGCGGCAGGGCAAGCCTGCAAAAGCCATTCCCTGTTATCGGCAGGCGGCGCATGTATCGGGCAATCCGATGGTGTATAACAACTTGGGAGTCGCTCTCAAGAGCGAAAACCGATATGCAGAGGCGATCGCATACTACCAGCAAGCTCTGATTCATCATCCAAACTATACCGATACTCATTACAATCTGGCCAATGCCTTCCGGGATCAAGCTCGATTTGAAGACGCCGTATATCATTATCGGCAGGCGATTTCGATTCGCCCGGACTATGTCGATGCCTGGAATAATCTGGCAAATGTCTTCAAAGACCTGAATCAGATCGATGAGGCGATCGCCTGTTATCGTCATGCGTTGAGTCTCAATCCAAATCATGCGAGTGCTCATCACAATTTGGGCTATGCCTTGCTTTTGTTGGGGGATCTAAAGCCGGGGTTTGCCGAATATGAATGGCGGTGGCAGGTCAAGGGCTTTAAGCCTCCCCGGTCTTGCCTCCAGCCCGTTTGGGACGGTTCAGATTTGAGCGGACAAACGATCCTCTTGCATACCGAGCAAGGCTTTGGCGACACGATTCAGTTTATTCGCTATGCGGCGCTGGTTGCCCAGCGAGGCGGCACTGTGATTGTCGAGTGTCGAACGCCTCTCGCGCGGTTGCTCAAGATCGCCGCTGGAGTGCATCAAGTGGTGAGCCGAACCTCCTCAACACCTGATTTCGACGTGCATGCACCGTTGATGAGCGTGCCGCATATCTTGGGCACCACTCTAGACACTATTCCAAACGCGGTTCCTTATCTACATCTCTCCAATCGTCAATCGTTTTCTCTCCGCGTTTCACCCGATAGTGGGCTAAAGGTCGGCATGGTTTGGGCCGGTAGCCCTACGCATAAAAATGACCGCAATCGCTCCTGCCCGTTTGCCTATTTTTGGTCGCTGTTAAGAACTCCTGGCGTGCACTTCTACAGCCTACAAACGGGCGATCGCGCGCGCGATATTGCTCGATTCTGTGATCACCACTGGCAGCTTGACGATTTGAGCGATCGCCTCGATGATTTTGCAGACACAGCACGGGCGATCGCCCAGCTCGATCTGGTAATTACGGTAGACACAGCCGTTGCCCATCTTGCAGGGGCATTAGGCAAACCCGTATGGATTTTGCTTCCGTATGCTCCCGACTGGCGATGGATGCTCGACCGAGACGACAGCCCCTGGTATCCAACTGCGCGTCTCTTCCGCCAGCCTAGGCCGGGGGATTGGGCAAGCATCTTTGCTCAACTCAAGCTAGCCCTTCACCAATTGCTTCAGCAATCTGTTCCCCTAGCACCGTCCGCCTCTACCTCGGTAATTCCAGCCCCTATCCCTGCTCCGCCTCCACCCTCCTCGTCTTCCCTAGCGGCGTCTGTTCGCCAACTCGGTATCGGTATCGAACCGAGCATGTCGACGGGGTGGGGTATTTTCGGGACAAATCTGCTTTTGCACCTGCTTAACCAGTCTCAGATTCAGCCGCTGCTTTTGCTGCCGCCCTTGGCATCTAGTGAGTTTAATCCCATGCATCAGGCATTGCTCAATCCCTTATTTGACCAACAGCAGCAGTTTGAGCAGGCTTTGAGATCCCAGATCAATCAAATGCAAGCCCAGCAGCAATATTGGGTTCCGTTTACTCTGGTGAAGGCATTGGGCAATCACTTTGTCACCGCAAATGTATTAGAGCGCCTCCAAGGAACGCATGCCGTTGGCATCATTTTCTTCGAAGACACGAACTTTACGAAAACTGATTTAGAAACAGCCAAGTCTTACGATCGCATCATTGCTGGCTCCAGCTGGAATGCCCAAATTCTGCAAGATTATGGACTGACCACCATCCAGAAAGTCTTTCAGGGTATTGATCCCACCATCTTTCATCCTGCACCCAAGTCGGGGCTATTTGGCGATCGCTTCGTGGTTTTTTCGGGGGGCAAGCTGGAATATCGCAAAGGTCAAGACATTGTCATTGCGGTATTTCGAGAATTTTATGCTCGTCATCCTGATGTGCTGTTGCTCACCGCATGGCACAACATCTGGCATACGACGATTCGCGATTTAGATCGCGCCAATCATGTCAGCGGTCAACCCAAGAGCGATCGCCACGGACGTTTACTCATTCAAGACTGGCTCGCTGCAAACGGCATCCCAAAGTCTGCTTGCATCGATCTGGGTTCGGTTCCGAATCATCAAGTGGGGCAAATCCTGAGAGAAGCCGATGTTGCGGTGTTTCCTAATCGTTGCGAAGGCGGTACTAATCTAGTTGCGATGGAAAGCCTTGCCTGCGGAATTCCAACGATTCTTTCTGCCAATACCGGACATTTGGATCTAATCCATCATGAAAATTGCTACCCCCTTTATCAGCAAGATACCGTGCAGCCTATTTCTCCCTATCACGGAACAGAAGGCTGGGGAGAATCAGCAGTAGATGAAGTGGTAGAAACCCTTGAAGCCGTCTACCAAAATCGGGATCAAGCCCGTCAGCGGGGGATTGCAGCCGCTCAGTTTATGCAAGATTGGACATGGGATAAACAAGTGAAACGACTGCTCGATGCCATTCAAGATCTGTTGTAAGAACGTTGTAAGAGCTAGAGCTTTGGCTCAATGCTGTAGCCTCATCTTCATGAGCGCTACTCTGCCCGCTTCAACCTACGCCTTGGGGCGCATTCTGTATCGATTAATCAGCCCGCCACAGAGCATAATGTCTACTTGGCGATCGCTCAGGCTATGAGTCGTCTCATAAATCCGATCTTTGTCCAGATTCACCACCTTAATCGGATGCCCCTGCTGGAGTGCTTCACGCATTCCTTGGAGTTTTAGCTCGTCTCCTTCATCAATCGTGTCGTAGTCTTGAGGATTAGCAAACTCAAGGGGCATGATGCCAAAGTTGACTAGATTCTGCCAGCCGATGCGAGCATAGGATTTCGCCAGGACGGCAATTTGCCCCAAATATCGAGGGGCGATCGCCGCATGTTCTCGGCTCGATCCTTGAGCGTAGTTGTTCCCTCCGACGATAATATGTCCACCATATTTTTTGCTCGCAGCTTCGGCTCGTTCTGCAAAGGTTGCATCCTTCAAGTAGTAGACAAACTGACTGATTCCGGGGATATTGCTCCGAAACGGCAGCACTCGTGCTCCCGCCGGTAAAATTTCATCCGTTGAAATATTGTCTTCTACTTTCAGCAGTACTGGAACCGTTGCTTCATTAACCAGTTTCCCAAACTCAGGAAACGATTTGATATTAGGACCTTTTTCTAATTCAACAGACTGTCCATCCTCCGGTGGAGCGACTAGCATATCGGTATTGATAATCTCCGTCTCCGGCTCCACGAAGTGAGGATATGTCATATCATACATTTGCTCTAGCTCACGCGGGTCGGTGATGGTGCCAGTCAATGCCGCTGCTGCCGCCGTTTCAGGACTGCACAAGTAGACCTGATCATCCGCTGTGCCCGATCGCCCTGGAAAGTTGCGAGGCATGGTGCGAAGTGAGATTTGATTGGAGGCGGGGGCTTGCCCCATCCCGATGCAGCCCAAACATCCAGCTTGGTGATATCGTGCTCCAGCGTGCATCAGCGGGATAAACGCATCTGTGGTCGCCAAATTCTCAATCAACTGTCGAGAGGTTGGATTCACATCAAACGAGACGCGATCGCTCGCCACCTTTCCTTCAACAATCTTGCCGACAATCCAAAAGTCACGTAACCCCGGATTGGCAGATGATCCAATCACCACCTGGTTCACAGGCTGACCCGCCACTTCCCTCACGGGCACAATATTTCCTGGGCTGCTCGGACAGGCAATCAGCGGCTCCAGTTCAGACAGATTAATCTCGTCACAGAGATCGTAGTCAGCATCGCTGTCGGCAATTAGTTCAACCCAATCGTCGCCGCGTTCTTGTGACTCTAGAAACATT
The DNA here is from genome assembly GCA_051117335.1 of Elainellaceae cyanobacterium. Classification (GTDB taxonomy): domain Bacteria; phylum Cyanobacteriota; class Cyanobacteriia; order CAZCXK01; family CAZCXK01; genus DBGGTD01. The sequence continues at coordinate 54,031 of JBNPEB010000045.1, read as the reverse complement.
TTGACATGCTGATCAGACGGAAACACCGTTGTGGTTGCCCCCATCTCAGTCCCCATGTTGGCAATGACGTGGCGATCCATTGCGCTGAGGTGATCAAGCCCCGATCCGTAATATTCAATAATCATGCCTCGACAGCCATGCACGTCGTATCGACGCAGCATTTCGAGAACGACATCCTTAGCACTCACCCAGTCTGGCAGTTGCCCCGTCAGCTTCACGCCTAGCACGCGAGGCATTTTGATGTACATCGGTTCCCCGACCATCGCCATTGCCACGTCAATGCCGCCTGCCCCAAATGCCAGCATCCCCATCGAGCCAGCCGCTGGGGTATGACTATCTGAGCCAATCAACGTTTTCCCTGGGATACCAAATCGTTCCATATGAACGGCGTGGCTGATGCCGTTTCCAGGACGGCTATACCAAACGCCAAACCGCTGACACGCCGATCGCAAGAAGAGGTGATCGTCTGCATTTTTGTAATCGGTTTGCAATAAGTTGTGGTCGACATACTGAGCCGATAATTCAGTTTTGACGCGATCGATGCCCATTGCTTCAAGCTCTAGCATCACCATCGTGCCCGTTGCATCTTGCGTGAGAGACTGGTCAATTTTCAACCCAATCTCACATCCAGGGCTCATATCGCCAGACATGAGGTGAGATTCGATCAGTTTTTGGGTGACATTTTGAGGCATGGCGATCGCCCTTGTTCACTAACGGCAGCAATTTTAGCAACACAGACTCGATAAGGGAGTTCCCAACCGTTCGATTTGCATATCAGCAATCCCATCTGGGATTGCTATATTATTTCGCGTCTTAGATAAAAGATTAGTCCGAATGGCTAGCTAGAAAATCTGTACATTGACAGATCCATCAGCGAAGCGCGAACTCTTGTACCTTGAGCTATTCACTTGAGCCATTCAATTTAGGAACATCCCAATGAATCATTATTTAGCCCGTTTCCATCTCTTCACTGGGCAGTAGAATAGTGGTCGAAACGCCGCATTTTCCGACTCCTTTCGTAACCAAACAAATTCGCTGATTGCCAAACTCAAATTCGCTCTATACGGCTCCTCCTTGCTGGGCATCTATCGCAACTCGGTTTGCATGACCAACCGTATCTGCTGCGACGTGATAAGAGCCATGCAAACCCCATTCTCCATGGCTATGCTTAACGATCAAGTCTTGTGCATTAATTTCTTTTTCCAACAAAATCTTGAGTGATTTTGCAGAGTAAATAATCATACCTGGATTAAAAATAGGTTGTGTCATAGTTTTCGTCCTCACAGGGAACTCTCCTTAATATTGCTCGGCACCGAAATAACCGCTCTTTACTTTAAGGATTGGAGATAGATCAAAATACTTATATAGCGGTATGCGCTTGAGTTAAGTACGGTGATGTGGGGCGCGGCGCGCCCCACATCACCGTTTCTATACTTGACGCAATTGCACATTGCTATAGGACTTGTGCGTTTGTCTAAATTTAGATTACTTGCCAACTTATTTGCGTGAAAAGGCGCAATTATATGTGTTTATTGACACTTCAACTTCACCGTATAGCTCGTGAGTACTCTATGCTCCACAAATTATTTATAAATCTTCATAATAATTATTTGCGATATTCTTCCTGAAGACTGTTTTTGAGGAGAATCTCAAGGGGTTGAAACCTTCCAATGGTTAAGATCTATGTATTAATGTGCCAAGCATCATTATTAGTGCTAAGTGCAGGCACGTTGTAGACAAACACGCGATGAACTTATGACTACTCCTCTTGCAACTCCTGAACCCTTTGAAACGCTGACAAATCAACTCTCTTCCACCGAGCAATCGACGCTTCGTCAGGGCAAGCCTGTTGTCAGCGTCTCTGGGAATCAGTTTGTTGGGCACATCGTAGCGATGGCAGAACCAGAAGCCGTTTGGGATGTTTTGACGGATTACGAGAATTTCTCAGAATTCTTACCAACCGTCGTATCCAGTCAAATATTAAAGTCAGAGGGCGATCGCAAAGTTGTGGAGCAGGTGGATTCGCGCAATGTGCTGCTGACAGACATTGAATCGACTGTCCGTACTGAAAATATCGAAGAAGCCCAGACGCATATTGATTTCAATCTGATAGAAGGCGACCTCAAGAATCTCGAAGGACGGTGGCACGTCCACCCGATCGCAGATGATTCAGACCTATCCCAAACGTTGATTGTGCAAACGGTAACTGCTGAAGCGGGTGCAGGACTGTTTGAAGGGGCATTTCATTCGATCTTTGAAGACAGTTTGAAAGGAAATCTTGAAGGCATCAAGCAGGAAGCCGAACAGCGATCGCCCGACTAGGGGGTGTTGATTAGCAACGACCTCTGTAAAATCAAGCGTGTACTTCATCTCCGATAATCTGCTGTGCTTGGTTTTGCCATCGTTTTGCTTGCGTCTACGTTTTTCTGCTTTCAGAATGTCATCGTCCGAGTTCTTTTTAACGAGTACACGATTCTAGGCATTGTGCAAACGGGTGGGTTTGTGGCTCCATCCTTGCAAAACTCGTTTCTGTTGATGTTTATGCGGATGGTGGTAGTGGTGCCTCTGATGGCAATCGTGGCATCTAAGCTATATCCTCCAACCTGGAGCGATCTTCAAAAGCTCGGAAGGGCAGACCATCGCACCCTGCTGATGCAGTCGATTGGGTGCGGTATTCTCATGTTTCTTTACCTAGCGCTGCTCTACCTATCCATTGGTTTAATTCCAACGGGCATCGCGCTGACGTTGTTTTTCACCTATCCAGCATTTACTGCTTTATTTTCGTGGCAGTGCTTTGGCGATCGCCCAACGCTGCTTCGCTGGGGCATCATGGCGGCGGTCTTTTCCGGGAGTATCCTGACGATGCCCTATGTCGCATCTGCATCTGCCGAGAATAGCTGGATAGGCTATGCGACTGGTGTTGCATCCGGCATTGCGTATGCAGTGTATACGGTCATTGCTCAAAAAAGTTTTGAAACACTCAATCCTGTTCCGTTCACGTGGATTAGCTTTGCGACTACATTCCTTTTATCTGGCGTCAGCCTTTTAATTTGGACGGTTGACGTTACTGATTTATCCTGGAATGCCCTGTGGATCGGTGGCCTACTATCCGCCATTGTCACGCTCGCCGGGCATCTCATCTATAACTTTGGGATTCGTCTCATCGGTGCGGCGAAAGCGTCAATGATTGGGGCAGCAAACCCAGCATTAACGGTGGCACTTGCCTGGTTGACTATCCAAGAAACGCTCAGCGGATTGCAGATTGCAGGCGTTGTCATTGTTACGCTCAGCGTGGTGCTACTGAGCCAAGAAAAACGGTTGTCTAAAGCATGATGGCAGGGCGATCGCCTGAGCTTCACAAACGTGCCAAGTTCAGTAAACTATTGTCGCGCTTGCTCTCAACGAAATCCGACTTGGTTTACAGTGCAAGATAGTCAAGCACTTCATTATCTCTAAGTCCCCCATTATCGGAATCCCAAATGGGTTGTGAGTGGTAGGGCGGGCGCCGCTCGTCCCACCCTCACACAATTCACAAGCGATTCAGGATCGCCATATCTCGAATGAAACGTTTAATTAATCCAATCAAATTCGTCGCGCTGCTAGGTCTGGGTGCGGCTGGCTTTGCTATTTATTCACTTGCTGCAGATGCTCAGTCAGGTTGTGATTCGAGCTATCCAACTGTCTGTATTCCGTCTCCACCGCCGGATCTTGACTGTGGCGAAATTCCACATCGACGCTTTCAAGTTAGACAACCCGATCCGCATCGGTTTGATGGCGACAAAGACGGCATTGGATGCGAAGTTGGCTGACACGCTAACGGCGACTCGCGAAGCAATAGATCGCGTGAATCTAGCGTGAATGCAGTTTGCACCCATTCCTAGCGTGCAAACTCCGATGAAAGAAGGAAGGAGTCTAATATGAAGACTGAATATCGTACACCCTGCACATCGTTGCCAATTAGACTGGTTGGAGCGATCGCCTTTAGCGCAGCAGCACTTCTACTTCCAGCTTGTAATCAGCCTGAGCCTCCTCAGGTCGAAGGAGAAGCGGGCTACGAGCAGAACGTTGCTGAAGAATCTGAAACCTTAGAACAGGCAATCGAAAATCCGTCAGAATATGTCGGTCAAACTCTGACCGTTAATGGTGAAGTCGAGGAAGTCTTCAGTGAAGACGCATTTCGCCTGCGAGAAGAAGAATACTTCGCTCCAGATCCGGGGTTGCTGATCATCAATCCCAATCCGGACACCCCTCTACCAGATGTGGGTGAATACATTGAAGTCACTGGAGAGATCCAAACCTTCTTGGTCGGAGTGATTGAAGAAGACTATGAGCTAACGTGGGATGCTGATTTAGTCAGAGAGCTAGAGGCCGTCTATCAAGAAAAGCCTGCAATGATTGCTGACACAATCAATCTAACGCCGCCAGAATAAATAGTAATCAACTATCAGCCGTAGTAATGTTGTGCCACGCAAGTAGGATGCTGTTAGGCAACGCCGTAACTCACCATCCTGCAAGGATTTAAGACATATCAATACCTATGCTCCAAACTTGCGGAGTCGTCTAGCATGGGCAAGCGCCAAACCCATCAAATGAACACCGGGTCGAAGCCCTAGCATGCCTTGAGCGCATGAGTACTCATCAAAACGATCAATCGGATCGATGCGTGCAGACTCAGCGGCAACCAAAAACGGCACGGGATGCCAACTGTGTCCGCCCAACGTTGCAGGGGTTGAATGATCCGCTGCGACGACGATTACATCGGGCTTGAGCGCGAGTACTTGCGGCAACACCTGATCGACATGCTCTAACACATCAACCTTGCCTAAAAAGTCTGCATCTTCTCCCTCGCTGTCGGATTTCTTGACATGGAGAAAATAAAAGTCGTACTCGTCTCCATACACAGACTGGAGCGCATCAAAGCGTTTCTCCATTCCCCCTGGACGAGGCGCAACATCCATGCCAATCAGTCGGCTAACACCGCGATACATCGGATAATCTGCAATGCAGACGCCACGCAGCCCAAAGCGATCGCGCAGTGACGGCAATGGCTGATAACGCTCAAACCCGCGCATAAGAACCATGTTGGCAGGATCTTCATCTGCCAACACATCCTTGACCTGCTCCACAAACGACGTGACCAAATCAACGGTTTTCTGAGCCTCTTTCGTTTCAGCAATGGGGTCGCGAGGCGCGACGCCTGTTGTCTGCGGGTCAGTATCGTTGAGGGCATCTCCCAATCCGTCGCCACGCAGCACTAAAACGGCTCGATGTTCGCTGACGGTTGTGAGAAAATAGTCTCCCTCAAAGTCGAGCGCAACTTTACTACGAATTTTGTCACACAGACGTTTATTCAAATCGGTAGGAATGCGACCTGCACGGCGATCGCTCACAGTCCCATCGGGGGCGATTGTCGCAAAGTTAATTCGAGCAGCAATGTCACCGTGTTGCAGATCAAAGTCAATCCCTAACGCCGATAAAACACCCCGGCCCACCCGATACTTCAATGGATCATATCCAAATAGAGCCAGATGTCCCGGCCCGCTCCCTGGCGTAATCCCCGGACCCACAATTTCTAATAAACCACAACTCGAATGGCGGGTTAGTTGATCCAGGTTCGGCGTTTTGGCAACTTCAAGCTCTGTGCCTCCATGCTCCGAACTCCGCAACCCGCCTAGACCGTCCAAGATTAGATAGATAATTTTTGTGTCTTGGTCCCAAGCAAGCTCTTCCCAGATTTCTGTAATATCAAATGTAGGATATTTCATAGCGTTGCATCACGTGCGAGCAGGTGTGCTATCGACACCCCTACTTTATGCACCCCTACACGTTCAGGCATCTATCTCACTAGGTATTATTTGGCGATCGCCCCGTTTGATAAGCTCCAACTACGGCTCTAACTGTTCCACGAGTTGCCGATACTTATCGTGAATCATCTGCCGATCCACCTCTGAAAATTCATGGAGCATGGCATCCGATTCGTCATCGCTAACGTACTGCATACAAGGCCAAAAAAAGTGATTATCTTCTTTATCGATATGAGCCGGATAAAACTCAATCAGGGACTCTAGATGCTCGATGATTCCATTCAACGCAGATGTGTCACCGTCGACATAGGCTTGCTTTTGGTCTAATAACCCTGTAACCATCGCCCGTGCATACTCATGTTCTGCGATGAGTTCATCTAAAACTGCTTGATGCTCGTCAGACAAGTCTTTCTGACGCAATTCTCGAAAGAGAACGTCTTCCTCTTTCCCATGGTGGGTCGCATCTGCATACGTTCTAAAAAAATCAACCCCTTGCATCAATCAACCAAGGATTAGCAACTTGGCTTTCTTTCATGGCTTGAAGCTCGTGACGTAATACTTCAATCATCCGTTCAATCAATCGATGCTCATGAATGAGTAGACCTACAGGTTGCATGAGAGACTCCTCGTTCTAGGCTCATTATTAGCCCAGTACTCTGCGATATGTTTAGCCTACTGGAGGGAATCCCCAGCAAGGTCTAGCTGAGGGAGGAAATATTGCAATTTGCGATGGCATCACGTTGGTCAATGGGGCGGCGGGTAACGCATTGCCATACACAGGCCGCACTCAGCTCCACCCAATGAAGGAGTTACATTTCGTTATTTCCTTCCATAATGGAACGTAACAAAAGTAACGTTTGATCGATGCTACTATCAGCAATATCCACATTTCGATATGAATGTTACACCGATCGCATATCACCAGACAAAAAGTACCTTGGACGATACAAAACTTATACAGGGAAAGCATCTCACCCGCTAATCACTAGCAATGGAGAGGCTTTATGGTGTCTTTAACACAGAAATCAATTAGAACCCATTTGGGCAAGGTTAAAAAACTTGTTCTTGTCATCCCGTTAGGGGGAGGCGCAAAGGCTCAGTATGCGGTATGTAGCAAGAGCGAAGCCGACGCAATTTGCCAAGAGTTCTTCGCATTGAATCCTGAACTTCTCGAATTAGTTGCGTCCTAAATGACTAGACGTGAGTGAAATACTCAAAATTCTCTCAGCCAGAGAGTCTAGACAACAATTCTTCGAATTCAACCGACACACGAACGTTGCTGAGAAGACGGTTACTTCTAACGGAAGTTCTTTTTACGTAAGCGTTCATCTGCTTTCACTAGCACCAAAATTGAAACACCATCACACCACTGTTTTCATCTAAAACGCAGTAGAGTCTGTTCTCTCATGTATCGCTCGTCCTGTCTCGGTTGCCAAATCAGGATAGCCTGCCTCAATGAGGGCGCGATCGCGAATTCGACACGAATCACATCGACCACACGCCTCGTGCCCTCCTTGATAGCACGACCAGGTTTGGTCGATGGGCACACCTAGACTGATCGCGCGACGCACAATATCAACTTTTGAATCAACAACGAGGGGAGCAACCAATTGGGGAGCATGTCCTTCGAGTCCTGCTTTTGACGATAGTCGAGCAAGTTGCTGAAATGCGTCAAGATAGTCAGGACGACAGTCGGGATAGCCTGAATAGTCAACGGCATTGATGCCGAGATAGATGGCGCTGGCTTTTTTAGCTTCTGCAATGGAAAGAGCGATCGCAATAAATACGGTGTTTCGTCCTGGCACATAGGTTGCAGGAATCATATCGGGCTGCACGCCATCGGTTGGCATCTGAGCGGACGCATCAGTCAGCGCAGATCCTCCCCACTCGGCAAGATTGATATCAACAACGTAATGCTCGGTAATGCCGAAATGACGAGCCACCACGTGTGCAGCATCGAGTTCTCGCTCGTGACGCTGACCATAGCGAAACGACAGGGCAATCACCTCATACCCATTGGCGATCGCCTGGGCAGCCGACGTCGCAGAATCGAGTCCGCCTGATAGTAAGACAACAGCCTTGGGATTTGGCATATCACGACCTCAAATAATCGATAAATAATCGATGCCCAATGATCGATGCATGTAGATATCATGGGCTGACTGCATACGCCACTCATCATGAGAAACTATAAGCTTGGCAACTCTTTTATGCTATAGCCTAACGCTCTCGTGTTAGGTCCTCGAACGTATGTAGCCCCCCGCGCCGCGGGGGGCTACATACAAATCCATGCCCGTAGGGCGATAAACATCTTGAGTCGCCTGTGCATCGACGTGCTGTACCCATTTTTTGATTTTTGTCTTTGATTTTTGATTGCTCACCATGACTCACCTCAGCGTCAATCTCAATAAAGTTGCGCTTCTCCGTAATGCTCGAACCATCGGCATTCCGAGTGTCATTGATGCCGCCAAGGCGTGCATTGAAGCAGGAGCACACGGCATTACAGTGCATCCCCGACCCGATGAGCGCCACATTCGGTATGCCGATGTCTATGAATTAGCCGATATGCTCACGGTAGAATTCAACATTGAAGGGAATCCGTTTTTGGGGCGCTTTATGAAGGTCGTTCGTGATGTCAAACCCACCCAATGTACCTTGGTTCCTGATAATCCTGAAGCGTTTACCTCTGATCATGGCTGGGATCTAGTCACCGAGGGCGATCGCCTCGTGCCCATCATTCAAGACCTGCACCAGTTGGGCGTTCGCGTCAGCCTGTTTATGGACCCCATTCCTGACCAGATCAAACGAGCGAAAGACATTGGGGGCGATCGCATCGAGCTCTATACCGAACCCTATGCGACCGCATTCCGCGAGGGAGAGTATGAGTCTATGCTTCAGGAGTTTGCGATCGCCGCTCAGGTTGCTCAAGAGGTTGGGCTAGGCGTCAATGCGGGGCACGATCTCAATCTCGATAACCTACCCTCATTTTGCTCATCAATCCCCGGAATTTTGGAAGTTTCGATTGGTCATGCCCTGACTGCTGATGCGCTCTATATGGGGTTCACCAATGCCGTGAAAGCCTATCTCAATGTGTTGAAATAGATGTCTATCCACTTACGTCCCACGGAAATTTCCGACCTTGATTTTGTCGTGTCGGCAGAACGTGCGGACGATAACCGTCCGTTTATCACTCAGTGGACCAAAGAACAGCATCAACGCGCCTTACACGATAGTGACCATCTGCACCTTATTTTATGCACCGATACCGCTCATCGGGTCGGCTACGCCATTCTTCAAGGTCTCACAAGTCATAATCAGAGCGCCCAGTTGCGTCGATTGGTGGTGACGGAGAAAGGCCGTGGATATGGGAGAATAGCCCTGCGCTTACTCAAGGCACTTGCGTTTGAAGACCTGCATCTGCATCGTTTCTGGCTTGATGTGAAAGATTTTAATCATCGCGCCTTTCATCTTTATAAAGCGGAAGGATTCACCATCGAAGGTACCCTGCGAGAGTGTGAAAAAGTAGGCGATCGCTACGAGTCACTCATCCTGTTGTCCATGCTCGATCGAGAATACTTCTCTCGCAGCGGCCCATAGGCAACCCTATCAAGCACATGGCAGTGCTAAGCCAGATTCAAACAGCATCATGTCCCCTGCACGAGTCAGAATTTCCTATGATGAAGAGTGGGCAGTTTATTCGTTGTTCCGATTACGTCGTTCCATTATGCAATTTATTGATCAGGCCGAAATTGAAGTCCAGGCAGGCGATGGTGGCGATGGCATGGTCGCCTTTCGTCGTGAAAAGTATGTCCCGGCAGGGGGGCCAGCGGGCGGCAATGGCGGCATGGGCGGGTCTGTCATCCTAGTTGCCAAAGAACGGCTTCAAACCTTGCTAGACTTTAGGTTTGCCCATCGGTTTAAGGCTCAAAATGGCGTCCGGGGAGGGTCGAAAAACAAGACTGGAGCATCCGGGAGCGATCGCCTCATCGAGGTTCCCTGTGGCACTGTTGTCTATGATGCTGAAACCGGCCAACTCATCGGCGATTTAGTCAACCCCGAACAAACCCTCCTCGTGGCGAAAGGCGGCAAAGGCGGATTGGGCAATAAGCACTTTCTGAGCAATCGCAATCGCGCTCCCGAACATGCCCTCCCTGGGCTGCCGGGTGAGCAACGACTCCTGCGACTCGAACTCAAACTCCTTGCTGAAGTTGGCATTATCGGCTTGCCCAATGCAGGAAAATCGACCCTGATTGCCGCCCTCTCCTCAGCTCGTCCTAAAATTGCCGATTATCCCTTTACAACGCTGATCCCCAATCTGGGAGTAGTTCGCAAGCCAACAGGAGATGGCACCGTGTTCGCAGATATTCCCGGTCTGATTGAAGGTGCTCATCTTGGGACCGGACTGGGGCACGATTTCTTGCGCCATATTGAGCGGACTCGACTGCTCCTCCATCTAATCGACGGTACCGAAGCTGACCCTGTTGCCGCGTATCACATCATTCAAGACGAACTTCAAGCCTATGGACGTGGGTTAGAGCACCACCCTCAAATTCTCGCCATCAATAAAATCGATGCGACGACCTCCGATCCCGATCGCCTCAATGACATTGCCGATCAGCTGAGCCAGCTGAGCCATGCGCCCGTCTTTATGATTTCGGCAGTCGCACGGACGGGCTTAGAGCCAATGTTGCAAGAAATTTGGGATTGTTTAGATGCATCCATGCATGTCTTAGAAGACGCGAGCCAAGCAGCAGAACTAAACGAATTTGTGCCCAATTCTTAATTAGGTTCTTAATCAGGTTCTTAATTGGTTAAAACTACCAATTTTCGTCCCCTGAATATGGATCAACATACGGATCAACCAATTCAACCGATTCATCAAAACTTTCTGCTGCATCATCCAAATCGCGCAGGTCAGAGTCAGCCTCCGTCCCTTGAAAATCTGCCGGATTTTCGAGGTAATCATAGACCATTCCAGAGACTTGCCGAATCAGGTCTTGGGCGCGTTCATCATTGTGAGGGCGCTGAATCATCGTTGCGATCGCATATCGCTTGCCGCTGGGCATATCGACCACACCCACATCCCCTACCATTGAGCCAATGTCGCCCGTTTTGTGAGCAATCGCGGCATCAGGAGCCAACCCGGCTGGCAGTAGCGTATTGGTGACCGTGCTTTGCATAATATCCAGCAAGCGATCGCGCGATCGCATAGAGATCAAGTCTCCTTGACTCACCATGATCATCAGTTCGACCAACTCCCTGGGAGTTGTCATATTGGTGCCGTCTAGATCGGGCAGCAGGTTATTTAACTGCGTCGTTGAAAACCCCCATGATTGAAAGCGGCGATTGAGGATTTCCATGCCTCCCATTTCCCGAATCAACATATTCGTCGCCGTGTTATCACTGATCGTAATCATCATCGTTGCCACCTCAATTGCGCTGTATTGAGTGCCAATTGCCTGAAACTGAAGATCCCCTGACCCCGTTGCGATATCGTCTTCTTCAATGGTCAGCATTTTGTCCAGGCGAATCTTTCCAGCATCAACCTCTTGAAAAAACGCCACGAGGATCGGCACTTTGACCATGCTGGCGGCTGAAAACTGCCGAGTACCATTGAGGTCAAGATAGGCTCCACTGTCAAAATCGACCAGAAAAATCCCGGGTGTGAGATCTGGCGTATCGAGTGTCAGTTCTCGAATGCCGTCCATCAAGGGACGCATTTCTTTCCGGAGCTGTAGCGTTATTGGGAGCGATCGCCCACTTTCATTTTTCATCAACCTGCGGTCTTGAGCAGACGTCGTTCCCTCACCAGACTCAGCAGGAGAAAGCACAGAATTGGTTAGAGTTTGGGCCGTTTCACCCTGATAGCGAGCAGCCGGGTTGAGCACCGAAATCAGCGTACCCGCGATCGCTCCCACACCCACGCCCAAAATCAGTAGCCGAATTGCATAGACGAGTGGTGATGTAGGGCGACTCGGCTGACGAGGTTTGCGTGCTTTCCGTAGACGCTGAGACGACGGAATGGGGCGCGGATTGAGCCGTTTGACAGGTCGTTCAGCGTTGGCAGACAGCGGTGCTGATCGGCGATAGGGCAACACAGGTAGCAGTTGCTCGCGGGGCGGAACTCTGCTTAATGCGCCTCCTCGACTGTGTCGCACATGCCCCTCTTGAGGAGATTTTGCCCTGGAGGCAGGTACACGGGATGGAATTTGCGGCCCTCGACGCAAATCAGCCCCCATTCGCATTCGCGGATTCGAGGAACGCGCCGATTCATGAGCGCGCGATCGCAACCGTCGTGAGGTGGGTAAACTCGCCTCCGATGATGCGCTTCCTGGCAATAGATGTTGATTAGGAGGGCGATCGCGCTCTGACAGACTTGCTGATCTCAAAAATCGAGCTTGAGAGGCGGCTCCAGCCCGATCTGATTTCGCTAACCCCGATCGATTGCGTTTCCACTGCCGTGCTTCAATGACATTGTCAGGAGAACGGTCAGGCGAACGAGAAGAATAGAGGTCGCGTTTCAGGGGGCGACGCTGCGATGAGGATGAGGGCTGTGACGGCGATTCCCCAGAGCGGCGTCGCATCAAGCGGCGTCGCCTCGCCATCTTTAACTGATCACTGGATTCAACCACACCTCATACCTCCGACACCTTTGATCCAATTGATACGACCATTTATGCAACCGTGAGCGACAACCAGGAACATCTAAATATACAGACTCTTTGAGAATAATCTCAACGAACTAAATTATGCACATTATGACGCTATTCACGAAGAGTCTTGCACCCAGCAACACCGATCTGCAAGAAAATCAACACTCATGCTACTCCGCATTCATAATCGAGTGGTTTTCTAACGCCCATTCCATCTGCCTTAAAATGCCCCGCAGCATTGCAACTTCTGACTCAGATGGCTCAACGCGATTAAACAATCGACGAAACTTTGCCATTCGGCTTTCAGCCGTATGAGGGTAGAGATAGCCAATTTTCAGCAGCACGGCTTCGAGCTGTTGAAAATATCCTTCTAGGGCGTCCAGCGGCGCAGCGTCGGCATGTGCAGGCTGCATAGCATCCTTCTCCGACACAGACAGACGCGATGCATCGACATTATTTGCTCCGAATTGCCCGTGCTTCAGCTGATATAGCTCATAGCAGCAAATAGCGACCGCTTGCGCTAGATTTAATGATGGATAAACCGGATTAGACGGAATTCGAATGCAGCGCTGAGCATAAATTAGTTCTTGATTACTTAACCCCCGATCTTCAGGGCCAAAAATCAAGGCGCTGTCTAGAGAGGTTGCCGGGTTGACTTGAGACGCAAGCAGCCAGCGTAAACCCGGCTGGGGATGGTCGACCGGCATGTCTAGGGCGCGATCGCGCGAGGTCGTGGCGATCGCCCGCTGGCATCCTACCAAGGCATCCGGTAATGTTGGCACCACCTCCGCCGACCTCAGCACATCGTCTGCATGAACGGCCATTTGAAACGCATCAGCGCTGAGCGGATCACAGTGCGGATTCACCAACGTCAACTGGTGGAGTCCCATATTTTTCATCACTCGCGCAATGGACCCAACATTCAAAGATCCGGCGGGTTCAACAAGAATAATTCTGATTTGATTGACCGCATCCAGCATGAACTCTTACAAAATGTTACGTTCTAATCACGTCCGCTTTGACATTCAGAGCGTTTCTAACCGATTACGATTCTGAACGTAGACGCGTTGATGCCACACCCCACTAAAGTCTTCTATCTTATACCCTACACTGCCACCACCAATGGGACGTTCACGTTCAAAATCTGATCTGCCAACCAAAGTCTGTCCAGTGTGTCAGCGCCCCTTCACATGGCGCAAGAAATGGGCAGACTGCTGGGATGATGTGAAATATTGTTCAGAGAGATGCCGAAGACGGCGATCGCACGCCGAGTAGTTAGCCCCTCCTAAATTTCACCCATGACTAGATGAACGGGTAGAGCATCCTCTACATTGAGGAGATGATTATACAATTCACTCACTTGCCTCACGTGAGTGAAACTGGATAGAACCTGCAACACATCGGGAGAACCTGGAGGAGTTCATGGGTTTTTTAATTGGACTTATCATCGGCCTAGCCACTGGAGCCATTATCGTCTATTGGCGCTTTCAACAAAAAATATCGCAGCAACGCCAAGAGCGAACGCAGAGCCGGCGGGTCACGGAGGACGCAGAAAAATCGCGAGACGCACGAATTCAAAAGACGGTCAACTCCATTCGCCGTGATTATCAACATCAGCTTCATCAGCAAGCGGATGAGCTAAACCGTCAACACGCGGATCAAATTCAAGCGCTCAAGCGCGACTACGAATCTCGTCTCCAGGATGCGAAACCTGCTCCAGAATCCCCTCCAACCCCCACTCCAACTAGCACCTCTCCTACGCCGGAGGTGACCCCACACTATCGCCCCTGGGCGGCACCCGTTCAACCCCCCTCTCCTGTGTCTTCTCAGAATGCTCGCGATACGATTGCTGCGATTGACGAGTCTCAACGAGTGTCCGATATTGGTGAATTGTCCAAATTTGTGAATCATCCAAGTAGCGAAATTAGAGCACAGGTCGCATCGGCGATGGGCAAAATCGCAGACTCCAATCGAGGTAATTCGGCGGTTCAAACAGCCATCCCGCCTCTAGGCAAGCTCAGCCAAGATCCAAACTCGTCTGTGCGCCAAACAGCCATCGAATCGCTCGGCAACATTCCATCTGCCAAGGTGATTCCATTTATCCGACAAGCGCTTCGTGATTCAGATATCAATGTGGTCAAGGCGGCGAACACAGAAATGAGCAAGTACAAGTTTTATTCGTCCAAATCGCAGTCTAAAAAGGGTGCCAAGAAAAAATCCTTCAAATCTATCAATCGTTAGTCCATGAGGAAAATCTTGTAATGGTATCAGTCAATCGGGTGCAGCCCAAAGTCATTATTCACGGTGGTGCAGGACGTTCATTGAAAGGCAAAGGTGGAGTCGATGCCGTGCGGCACTCTCTCTACACCATTGTTGATGACATTTATTCGCGCTTGCTTCAAGGGGATCATGCAAACGACGCAGTGATTCGAGGGTGTCAATTACTTGAGGACGAACCTCGCTTTAATGCAGGTACGGGTTCGGTGCTGCAATCAGATGGGCAAATTCGCATGAGTGCGTCCTTAATGGATGGTATGGCGCAGCGATTTAGCGGAGTCATTAACGTGTCCCGCGTCAAAAACCCGATTAATTTAGCTCACTTCCTTCAAGACTCCCCCGACCGGGTGCTGTCAGATTATGGTGCTGCAACTCTGCTCAGAGAACTTGGAGTGCCCGTCTATGACCCCTTAACAGAACTCCGTCTCCACGAATGGATTCAAGAAAGAGCGGGAAATTTTCAACGGGCGATGGCAGGCGTAGTCGCTGAAAAGGAACTGGTTATGGATTCTAACGCCAGACGCGGAACGATTGGAGTGGTTGTGCGTGACCAATGGGGGCATCTATCAGCAGGCACCTCAACCGGCGGCAAAGGCTTCGAGCGAATTGGGCGGGTGAGCGATTCTGCGATGCCCGCCGGGAATTATGCCACCTCGTTTGCAGGCGTAAGCTGCACTGGCATTGGCGAAGACATTGTTGATGAGTGTTTAGCAGCCCGAATTGTCATTCGCACCACAGATGGGCTGCCCTTTTATGCAGCATTTGAGCGGTCATTCAGCGAAGCAAGCGCACATCATCGTGACTTAGGTGCCATTGGAATTGACCGCACCGGGGCGATCGCCTGGGGCAAAACCAGCGACGTACTGCTTGCCGCCTATCACGACGGCATTGAACGGGGCGATACGCTCGACTCAGACATCGGCATGCAAACAGCCTATCGCCCATAGCATCCGGTTACGATTTTGGATCTGACGCAGGCGAATTTCGTGGAGGCGACGATTCAGCAGATGACTGGAGCCGCCATCCGGGTTTAACGACTTGGTGGGCACGAGCCACAACCAGGCAATCATCGGGCACATCGTTGGTCACAGTCGAGCCTGCGGCAACGGTAACGTCTGCCCCGAGCGTTACCGGCGCGACCAATACGCTATTAGACCCAGTCTTGGTGCGATCGCCAATGTGGGTGGGGTGTTTTTTCACCCCGTCATAATTTGCGGTAATCGTCCCAGCCCCGATGTTGACGCGATCGCCCAAGGTTGCATCCCCTAAATACGACAAGTGGGCCGCATTCGTGCGATCGCCTAACGTTGAATTCTTTAGCTCAACAAAATTACCAACCCGACATCCCTCCCCTAGCTGCACATGCCCCCGTAGATGAGCATATGGACCGATTCGCGAATTAGTCTTCACGACGCTGTCGGTCAACACTGAATATAAAACCGTCACGTTCTCGCCTAGGCGGCTGTTTTCAACTAAACTCCCCGGCCCGATCCGGCATCCAGACTGAATGACAGTCTGCCCCCGGAGGTGCGTTTGGGGTTCGATAATAACATCCGATTCAATCTGAACCGTATCATCGATTGTGATGCTTTCTGGATCAATTAAGGTCACTCCCGCCGCCATCCAAAAATCTTTAATGCGTTGTTGAAGAATATTGTGTGCCGCGGCAAGCTGTTTGCGGTCATTGATGCCCAAAATTTCGCGGTGATCATCGACATCAACTGCCATGACAGGGCGCATCAGCGAGATAGCATCGGTTAGATAATATTCACCTTGGTCATTGTTGGTTCCAAGCTGAGGCAGCACCCGCTTCAAATCAGCCCATCGAAAACAATACACACCCGCATTAATTCGACGGGTTTGTTTTTGAGCCGCTGTGCAATCTCGATCTTCAACAATTTGCGTGACGACGTTTTGACCATCGCAAAACACTCGTCCATATCCGCGTGGGTCAGGCATTTGAGCCGTTAACACGGTTGCCGCATTTTGGTGCTCTCGATGGGTTGCTAACAACTGGCTCAACGTACTGGGGCGCAACAGCGGCACGTCTCCATTTAATATCAGCACATCCCCTTCAAAATCCTGCAAAGACGGAATGATTTGCTGTGCAGCGTGTCCCGTTCCCAACTGCTCAGTTTGCACCACAAATTCTAGACTCGACCGCGACGATGTGGCATCTGCATGGGGTTGCAGTGACTCTTCGACTAATTCGCCTTCATATCCCACAATCACAATGCGTCGAGTCGGCTCTATCTCAGATAGGCTCTCCAAAACTCGCTCAACCAGCGATCGCCCCCCCAAACGATGTAACACTTTCGGCAAGCGAGATTTCATTCGAGTCCCGCGCCCTGCCGCAAGAATTGCTACTGCTACCATGCTCATCAACCAGAAATGCGTCCGAACGGAGTATACCGAACATTATGCATTTTGAGGAAACCCTTCATGGAGTTATTTTAGAGCCCCTTAAAGAACCCACTCCTGCCCCGAATTGCCTGTAATAGTTCCGTCACAGACATCAACCTTACGCCACCTGCGACGGAAGTTGGATCATGGCACCCGGCAAGTCAAGTCCATCCCCAGAAATTTCTGTTTCATGAATAAATTTTGCGAATTTTGTTATCAAGTCCGAATTTCGCCATCCCTTTGCTGTTTCTTCTGCCATGATCATTAACGACTCGGTGGGCGAAAGCGCCTTTTTATAAGGTCGCTCACTTGTCAGCGCATCGTAGATATCAATTATTTGAAACACTTGCGCCAACCTAGGAATATCTTGCCCGACGAGTCCATCCGGATATCCCGAACCATCCCAGCGTTCATGGTGATGACGAATAATCGGAATCACGCCTCGCATGGTTCGCAAGGGTTGGCAGATTCGTTCGCCAATGAGGACATGTTGCTGCATGATAGTCCATTCATCTGGCGTGAGTTTGCCCTGCTTTAGAAGAACGGCATCCGGGATACCCACCTTGCCAATATCGTGAAGATAGCTTCCCCACACCAAATCTCGAATTTCATTGCGAGATAATCCCAAGAATTCTCCAAAGGCTCGGCTCCGCGCAATCAGACGTTCGCAGTGATTTCCTGTATTGGGATCGCGGCTCTCAACGATGCGGGCGATTGAAAATAAAACCTTCTCTGCATGATCTAGATCTTCATTGAGGCGCTTTTGTCGAATCAAAGATTTAACTCGTGCAGACAGTTCTAATTGGTCAAATGGCTTGGTAAGAAAGTCGTCTCCTCCGGCTTCGATGCCCCGCAGTCGGGCTCGACGATCGTTTAGCGCGGTCACAAAAATGATCGGGATAAATCGAGTTTGCTCATCTTGCTTGAGACGGCGACATACTTCAAACCCATCCATTCCAGGCATCATGACGTCAAGCAAGACAAGATCTGGATTGATGTCAGATACAAACTCAAGGGCATTTGACCCGCTATCAGCTTCTATGACCTCATACCCTTCGACAGACAGCAATGCAACCGCTGTCATTCGACTCGAAGGATGATCATCAACCACCAAAATTCTCGGGCGTTCAGTTTCAAAAAAATTCACGGTCAAATCTCACCTCAGTTGTCTGAAAGTGCCAACATAGATTAGGTATGTACGTCTTTAAAGTCGCTCTGCTGGGTCGATATGAAGGTTAACGATTTCCAGTATGGAACATGCATCAGCGCAGTAAATCAGTTTTTCTACGGAGTTTGTAAGGCACAGGGTTCGAAGTTTTGTATGGGTCGTGCGTTTTGCCTGTGGCAAGGCTATACGCCAACGCTCTAGCGATGCATCGCATCAGCGTCCCGTTTCTCCTAATGGAGAGGCGTTGCCAACGCGGGCAAGATGCCCGCGCTACAACCATTGATACATTTGCAAATGTGGGATGCTCCCTGAGAATCTAACCTTCTTCGAGGTGGCACGTTGCTAGTTAGAGAGTTCCCAGTTTTTAAATGAGTGGATAGGTCGCTCGTAAGAAATTTGATTCAGAGAGGATGTCGTACCTGAAGACTGGGGTATAAGTCTGGGGTGCAGAGGCGATCGCTCAACACTCAGAGGCTCTGCTTGACAGCCCCCAAATTCATTCGCCTTGAATGCTTGTGATACCCTAATTTTCATCAGTACAGCGAGTCCACCATGGTAAGTTTATCCCCGACATCCCTTCCCATCGTTTCTGCCTCATGGCTAGCCGAAAATCTTGACAACCCTCAAGTTGTCATTGCGGATTGTCGCTTTTCATTGGCTGATTCCAATCGTGGATATCAGGATTATCAAAGGGGGCATATTCCCAATGCTCACTATTTTCATCTCAATCACGATTTGTCGAGTCCGGTCGGTCGTCATGGTGGACGACATCCCCTCCCGACTATCGACCAACTGGTCAAGAAATTAGAGTCGGCGGGGGTTCGGTCGGGGGATGAGGCTCATTCAACTGTAGTGATTGCCTATGACGATAGTCGGTTTGCATTTGCCGCTCGGCTGTGGTGGCTGTTGAGATATCTCGGACATACTCAAGTTGCTGTGTTAGATGGCGGTTTTCAGCATTGGCAGTCAAACGGCTATCCGGTCACTCAAGATATCCCCTCACCGCAATTTGGACACGTTGATTTGCACATTCAGTCGGATCGGGCCGTTGATATTCATCATGTGAAAGACCGCAAAGACATGGAGGGAGTCGTGCTTATCGATTCGCGCGAAGCGGCTCGCTATCGCGGGGAACGGGAACCGATTGACCCCATCGCAGGGCACATTCCTGGAGCCGTCAATTATCCTTGGCAGGAGGTCACCGACGACGAGGGCCTGATGCGATCGCCCCGTGAACAGCAACAGCGCTGGACATCTATTCATCAGGCAGACGAAATCATCGTCTATTGCGGCTCGGGTGTGACCGCCTGTGTCAATCTGTTGTCTCTCACCTGTGCGGGCATCGAACACGCTAAACTCTATGCAGGTAGCTGGAGTGACTGGTGTTCGTACCTCATTCCTGGCGATCGCAATCAGCCAGAGATGTTGGAAGGTCGTTAAGCGTTGCTGATCTGGGGAATGAATTCGATCACGAGCAAGATGCTAATGCTACGCATCGCCCGCGCTTAAAGCCGTACGCATACCAGAAAGGCTAAGCCTTGTCATGGCAAACGCACTGATTGAGACCATTTGTCTGAGGAGAGTGTGAGCGTCTCGCTCACATCTGGACCACAGCATAATCACTCCATTATTCAGTAATGTCAGCAGTTAAGCATTTTTCTTAGACATCCACTATGCTGATAAACAATCTGTGAGCTATCTGTATCTGCTATGGTTCGAATCTTTCTGGCGATCGCAGCGGTATTTGGAGGGCTATCGGTTGCGGTTGGGGCTTTTGCGACTCATGCCCTACGAGATACTCTGAGCGATCGCTCTCTTGCAATCTTTGAAACGGGCGCCCGATATCAGATGTATCATGCGATCGCCCTTCTATTCGTTGCGCTACTTCTGAGCCGCGCCGAGTCTGCTCAGGCGTTGATCACAGCCTCAGGCGTTGCGTTTATTGTAGGCGTTGTTATTTTTTCGGGAAGTCTCTACGCTTTAAGCATATTGGGCATCAAGTGGCTTGGAGCAATCGCACCCTTAGGTGGACTGTCATTGATTGTAGGGTGGGGATGTTTGGCGATCGCAGCAGTCTCCCTAAAGTGAACGGAAGCAAGTCGTTTTGATCATCGGAATTGTTGGACTCGGATTAATTGGCGGATCGCTCGCAATCGATTTTAAGGCGCAGCAGCATACCGTTTTAGGCATGAGTCGGCGGTCTGAAACCTGCCAACAGGCGATCGCTCGGGGCATGGTTGATCACGCCAGCGCCGACCCGCGCCTCCTGGCAGACGCGGATGTGATTTTTCTATGCACGCCGCTGGCAGCATTAGAACCGACAGTTCGTAGGCTGATCCCCTATCTTGCGCCTCCCACAATTTTGACGGATGTCGGCTCGGTCAAAACCCCGGTCGTCGACGCGATCGCCCCGTTATGGTCTAACTTTGTAGGCGGTCATCCGATGGCAGGAACCGCTGAACATGGGCTAGACGCAGCTCAGGCAGATCTATTTATCAATCGCCCCTATGTTTTGACACCCATCGAACAAACTCCCACCTCTAGCATTGACATCGTCATGCAACTGGCGCGATCGCTCGGCGCAATCGTTTATCACTGTCAGCCTAGTGACCACGATCGCGCCGTCGCATGGATTTCTCATCTGCCCGTTATGGTCAGTGCTAGCCTGATTACGGCATGCCTAGCAGAAGCCGATTCTACGGTTCTTAAGCTTGCTCAAACCCTTGCCAGTTCAGGATTCCGAGACACGAGCCGGGTGGGGGGAGGCAATCCAGAATTAGGAGTGATGATGGCGCGATATAACCAAACCGAACTGGTGCGATCGCTCCATATCTATCGCGACCAGCTAAACCAGATTATTTCTGCGATCGAACACGACGACTGGCCTACTCTCGAAAGCACACTTCAGCACACTCAGCGCACTCGACATGATTTTGTAGAATAGCTCCAGCCCAACTACTCCCACCTCTCACCGACCCAACTCATCTAACTGACCCGCATCATGGCGCAGATTGTAACTCATCTAATCGAGCCAGCACCTCAGCACTATGAATTGCCGGTCTAACTCCTAAAAAGCGCTCTCTTAGGATGCCATTAGAGTCAATCAGATAGGTATGACGGAGGGAGCGATACCCTAGCCAAGATCCGTATGCCTTACTCACCGATCCATCAACATCTGCAAGTAATGGAAATCGAAGCCCCTCAGAGTCACAAAATTCTGCATGAGAATCGACATCATCGACACTCACACCCAGGATTTGCGTATTTCGCTTTTGATACTTTGGTAAATCTTGCTGAAACCTACGCGCTTCAAGGGTGCAGCCTGACGTGAAATCTTGGGGATAGAAGTAAACAATTACCCACTGACCTCGATAGTCAGACAGGGATACCTCACCATCCCCACTGTTAGTCAGCAACGAAAAATCAGGTGCAGGCTGCCCTATAGGAGGCTGCGGCCCTCCTAGTGCTAATGACTCGGGCGCAGCACACAGCCCTAAAATCAAGGTAAGACCCAAGCTTAGCCCAATAATAGAAATCGCCTTCAGAATAGATCGTCGAAAAAATCTCATAGACAGGTTGGTCAATTGGTGTGCCCCACAGCAGGACTCTTAATATAACTTTACAGCAGGTGATGGACTAGGGCAGACATCGATCAAAATTCAAAGATGGTGTGTAGACTTCGTTAATTTGCTTATCAAAGTCGTATATCAACAGCTAGATATAAGATAAGAAACAAGGGTGTAGATATAATTTAGAGTCAAACGCATACATCAGGAAAATCAGATCTCGCTTCGGCAAATCAGCAGGGATATCCTCTACCTAAATGCCCCAATAAATTCATGACGAAGCAGGCGACACGGCCTCAAATCAATGTGCTGAAGGCGAGAAATCTGCAATCCTTTCCGGGAAATCTAAATGTTAGCTAATATGAGCTAACGTCGATTATTTTAAACAGGCTTTGAACAGGACATCGAACTGTATATATCTGCGTCTTTGACCTGTAAATCCTGCACGTTTAGCCAGGGATTCCGCTGTGACTTCTCAAAATTCTCAGATTCAATCACTAATCAACACGATTGATGAGGTGCTTGGCAAATCGAGCCTGCGCCTTCCCTGGGTTATGTCTGGGGATTCTGCTCGTCAGCAACAAGTACTCGAACAAGCTCGCGATTATCTGGTTTCTCTACAGCAACAGACTGATGACAGCGATCGCGCACTTGCGGATGTTGCACCTTCTAACGAGGGCGATCGCCGTTTGACAGACGATTCAGACGAACCAACCCAGTCACGCCGACTGCTCGCTTCTCCAGGGGAATCAGCCCAGCAGGTTTTACAAGCCGTTGTCCAAGAAATGGACTATCTGCGGTCAAATATGATGCAGCCGCTTAGAGAAGATGTCGTTCGTTTACATCAACAGCGCGAAGCATTGTTAGCAGAGGTGAGACACCTCGAGGCTCAGCGACGTGAGTATGGCCCCCCCCAAGCCGTTGATCAGCAGCGTGTCATCAATGAATTTCTCCGCACCCTGATGGAGAAGCTGCAAGAACACTTAACCGGGCAGGTTGTTCAAACCCTGGCTGATTTAGAAGCTCGGTCGATCCAGGAACGGCAACTGGAGGGCTCATCAGAGGCGATCGCCAACCTGCCCCGACTCAGCCCACGTGAACGGCTTGAGCATATACAAATGCTCCAGTCTAAATCTGATGAACTCATGCTCAAGCTCGATTCGACGATGGGTGTTGTCTTTGAATCGCTTCAGAAAAACATTGAGAGCTATCAAGACTCTCTGGGGCAAGGGCTTGGAAAAATGCATAGCCTAGGGCAGCAGGGCGAAATTATGTTTGCTGCATTAATCAATCGGCTAGCGCGACAGCTCGGGCAGGAAGCGTCGTCCTACTTGCGTTCATCGTTAGACACAACAGAGTGGGAGCTACCAGGGCTCTCCAGTGTCGATCATGCAATGACGTCGCCCTCCAATCGGCACGAATCTCCACCGTGGCGATCGACAGAGCAGTCAATTCCTGATCAGCTCTCAGACGATCAGATTGACCAGTTCTTGGGTGGGATGAACACGGAAGAACTGGCTAGGGTCGATGCCCCCGGCGCAGAAGAAGGCGATCAGACAGGCGACACGATTCAGTTTGACGCGGCTGATTCAGCATCCGGTCAGTCTGGTCTGGCAGCTCAGACCAATCCCGCGAACGAATTGGCTGATTTAGATCGAGAAGATTTCGATGACCTTGACTCTCTCGATCTTGATATCGATAACCTCGACTTGCAATCAGATCTAGCATTTCTAGATTTGCCCATCGATTTGGATGATCAGATGGCCATCTTCCAATTTGATGACGCCGCC
The DNA here is from genome assembly GCA_051117335.1 of Elainellaceae cyanobacterium. Lineage (GTDB taxonomy): Bacteria > Cyanobacteriota > Cyanobacteriia > CAZCXK01 > CAZCXK01 > DBGGTD01. The sequence goes on along the minus strand of JBNPEB010000045.1, from coordinate 30,370 downwards.
GAAACGACTGACGTTGATGAGGCTATTCTTTCTCAGGACGTATCGGCTGATGACGGTATCGACGACAGTGACGACAGTATTATTAATGACGATATTGATGCGATCGCTGCAAGCCTTCGAGCAAACTCAACCGATCAATCTGACTCCGATGCCTTAGATCTTCTCAACCAAATTACCGCTGAGCTGCGAGATGAGGAATCGAGCACCATTGATGAACAGGCCGCCGCAGATGCATCTGAGCCAGAACCAACCTTGATGGGCGCAGACACCCCATCTGAAGCAGCATCTCCAGAAAACCTGTATCACGAATTCGATGCATTTTACGAGAACCTCGATGACGAGCGCGACATCGATTCGGCAACCGCCTACCCAGACGAGACTCCAGAGAAGACAGCGATCGCGCCATCTGAGCATGACGACTTTTTAGGCACTGAGCACCCCTCATCTCACCCCATTGCAAGCGATAACGATTCGAATGAAGCACCCGTTCGGTCATTCGAAGACGACGCGCTGTCCGAGCAAACCCTAGAAAATTTCCTATTTGATGAAAGTCTTGGTGCCGCCTCCCCCACCGATCAAGCGGATGCAACCCGCAATGATTTACTGCATGAGTCTGACGATGATCAATCCGATGAATCCATCGAGACAATCGCTAGCTTGACTGATCTGGTGATTGATTTTGAGTCTGATGATTATCTTGATGACGATATCACCCCGCCCTCTGATGAACCCAATTTAGATTCGTTTGAGCGAGAGTTTATTGCCGCTTCTCCGGATGAGAACCTGTTAGTTGTGGAAGATCAGCCGCACGATCCTCGATTCGATCTCCAGCTCGATGAATCAACCCTTCAGCAGCTCACGACTGATCTCTCCCAGTTAGAAGGTTTAGGACACGATGAGATTTCGCTCTTCGAGCCTGAGTTAGACGAATCTGAAGATCCTGCTCTTCCACTAACCAAATCCGATGCAGATGCAGATGTAGATGTAGATGCAGATGCAGATGCAGACATATCGGATGAACCCAGAGACGTATTTGAATCTGCTCAGGCGGGTTCCCCAAGCAGCAACATATTCGCTGATCTCACAGCATCAGGAACCCCCGCAACCGCTGATGATTTCCTTCCTCCAGATGATGACTTTTTCACAGCTGATGCGGCAGAACTCCTTGCGCACTTGCCAGAGGCGCGTTACCCCTCATCAGAGGGTATCGACCTTTTCGCTGAGAATTATGATTTAGACGACTCGGATGATTCGGATGACGATGAAACATTAATCTTTTCGTCTCAAGGTGAGGATGAATCCCTGTCTGGCTATCCCACTGTCGAAGACTTGTTCACCAGTCAGGATGCTGATGATTCGGCGCAGCCTGTTGATCCGACTCGTGAAGAAAGGCATGATGCAGGCTTATCCCAAGAAGAGGCAGAAGAGGACGACCTGCTACATCTTCCTGATCGCGATCTAAGCCTGGAACGTCTGCTCTCGATGCCAAATCTTGAGGATGACTTGTTAGAGGCTCTCCGTGTTGATGCAGATTCTCTATCTGACACGTCAGACGACTCCGCCTTGACTCTAGATGAGTTTTCAGCACAGGTGGATTTGCCTGCTGATTCATCAGTCGATGAGACAGCATCAGTAGACAATGAAGAGGAGCTTAATCTTGACAACGTGTTTACGTTTGAGCCGTCCAATTCTACTGATCAAGACCAGTCATTTGATTGGCATGAGCGCATGCTGGATGATGCTGCAATGACAGAGTCCGATGAGGAGAGCTCAACATCCTCAAACCCACGTGCCTTTGGGAATGAAGACGCCGATGTCGACGATAGGCCGTCTTCGATCATTGAAGGACTTGACAGCCTATTTGAAGATCTGGTGCATGCCGATCGCTCATCGTCTGATACTCCTTTAGATGGGCAGACGCTATATGATCTAATGACAACCCCTGACTCTAGCGAACTGGGGCAGGGAGGCAACCTCTCTAATGAGGTCAGTCTGTCTCAAGCAGCACAATCAGGCGACCCAGAGCGTGCAGACGAATCTAGCCAAAAAAAAAAGAATCTAAATGATGAAACAGATTCTCTTGATTCTCAGGCGAGCGATGTCGATGCGATACCTGCTTCCCACAGGCAAACCTCTCATGTCGCGCAGCGAAACGCCACTCCCGATTTAGAGCTTGCAACTCCCGATCTCGATCTCAATGAAGACGTTCCAGAGGCTCGGGTTGAGCCCGTAGGCGATCGCCCCGATCAGTTTGATTTATCTGCGGATACTGACATTTCTACAATTGAGCAGGAAATTGCTTCAATAGACTCTACGTTTATCAATCCTAAAGCCGCTCCGCCACCGCCTCCGACAGGTGACGACACGCCTCAACACGCTACTTGGTTTTTAGGCATCGACTTTGGAACCACCGGGCTCTCTGCAGTCTTGCTTAACCGTCAGACGTGCGAACTACACCCCATTTATTGGACGGGTGCGAGTTCGTCACCGACCCCCTCGTCAGAAACACCGGAGAATCGATTCCGACTTCCGACGCTGGCGTCGTTGTTGATCACCCCAGATACATCCTCAACTCTCCTCAATGGCCCTCCCGTCCTAGAGGCAAGCCCAGAGGGCGGAGAATCTTCAAACCCCGATCAGTATCCTCAAGGGACCTATGTTTCACTGCGGCACTTTAAGCCCTACCTCAATGTCGGCATTCCCTACCATTCTGCTCAAACATCGACATGGGAACCCGTTCTCCAATGGACCGATCAGTACCAGGTCGCCCTTAGCCAACTGTATCAGACGCTCCAGCTCTTGCTAAATACCCTCGGCACATCGCGATCGCCGTTGACTGCTGCGGTTTCCTCGTTAAGCTGTGGTGCAGTAGGTCTGGAGGAATCAGCATTTCAAGCTGCTCTTCAACAGCTAGCAGGCGTGATCATGGGACAGCCTGACTGCTGGTCTGATACCTATCGATTTAACGTTCGAGAAGCGGTCTTAGGAGCTCGTCTTGTTGCACGTCCTGAGCAGGTGATGTTCATTGATGATGCGATCGCTACGATATTGTCGGGATTGCGAGGGGCAGATGGGCGATCGGTCATGCTTCCTTCTCAGCTATCGCAACAGCCCCACATCCACAACACCGATTGGAACGGCTACACGCTTGCAATCAATGCGGGCGCTTCTACAACCGAGTTTGCTCTTGTCAACCTACCCGACTCTCTTCACGATTTAACCTATCAAGACTTTACGGCTCGGAGTATCGCATTTGGGGGAGACGCTCTCGACCAAGATATTGTGTGCCAGTTACTCTATCCTCCTCGGTACCGAGCGAATCGACAGATTGACCCATCCAGTATTGAGTTTGAGGCCGCAGATTTGGAGTCTTCAGAGCAGATATCGTGGGACGATTTACGGCTTGAGACGCTTGAGCTTCCAAATCCGGGGCAGGCTGATTTAGCAAGGCGATATCAGCTGCGCCAGCGACTCGACAGTTCTCCATCGGGCAAAATCCTCCTTGATATCGCAAGCCGCATCAAATTTATCCTTCAGCATCAAAAGAGTATCGCCATTCAGCTGGGCGATGAGCAGTGGGTGATTCCTCAGCAAGATTTGGGAAGCCGCGTGTTTGTGCCCTTTATCCAGCGTCTTCACCATGACCTCATTGATCTACTGAGACAATCGGGAGGATCTATCCACTCGATTCGACAGGTGATTTGCTCGGGAGGCAGCGCGTCGTTACGCATTATCGCAATCTGGCTACGCCAAAAGTTACCTCAAGCGACGATTATTCAAGATACCTATACCAGCCATCCCACATCGTCTCAGCAAAATAAGCAATCTCCCACGTGCAGTCGGGTCGCCTATGGGCTAGCAACCTTACCGCTCCACCCCACCGTGATGGAACCCACTCGACGACGATATAACGACTATTTTCTGTTGCTAGAACTGTTGCGATCGCTGCCCAATCAGCCCCTGACAGTCAGCAACATCATGCAGATTTTAGAGAGTCGAGGCATTGATCCGCAGATTTGTTATGCCCAGGTTTTAGCGCTCCTAGAAGGACAGCTTCCGGCTGGCTTTGTCCCAACTCAAAATGACTTTAATTGTCTTACTGCCGAATCTCATCAGAATCCAGACTATCGAATTTTATTAGCAGCACCGCTGTTTCATAAAAAAGACTATCAGACCTATCAAACCAATATTGAGCAATGTCATCAGGTGCGACGATATCTCAATAGCTTGACTGCGAGCGCTCGACAAAAATTAACGGCTCCTATTTTGACAGATTTGACATTTTAGTAGCCGGTCACCAACCTCGGATGACAATCCTAGATGGTGTATGAGCAGTGGGGCAGGCTGCGTCCGCCCCACTGCTCATACACTATTCACAAGCGATTTAAGATCGCTAACAGACCTCTCAAAGTGTTAATTTAAGGTAAGCAAATAGAACACTTGCACTCTGTGATAGGCTTATTGCTCAACCGTTTAACTCTCATTCAAGGATTTAATGCTTAAGATTCAGCGCTCAAACCTGCGTTTATAATCTGCGTTTAAGTCGTAGTTCGTTATTTGTGGTTGCTCGTTCGAAGGTCTTGCTGTGTCTACTCGACCTATTCCATCTGCATCCTTTAATGGTAAAAATGGCAATTCTCCTGCTGCAACCCAAAACCGTGCAGCAGACTATGGGCGATCGCCCCAGCTTCCCAGCCAGCGCTGGCACATCGCGTCTCCCAATCTTAAGCTGGCACAGCGACTTACCCAAGCAACAGACCTATCGCCTCTGTTGACCCAAGTGATGATTAACCGAGGCATCACCACATCAACTGCCGCCAACATTTTTCTCAATCCTGAAATTCAACAGCTTCCGTCTCCAGTCGATGAATTTCCAGATTTGTCCACCGCGCTAGAACTGCTCGCAACTGCCGTAGAATTCAAGCAAAAGATTGCGATTTGCGGAGATTATGACGCAGATGGCATGACTAGCACATCTTTGCTGATTCGAGCATTGCGCTTTTTGGGGGCAACGGTTGACTACGCAATCCCCAGCCGCATGAAAGAGGGATATGGCATTAATCAACGCATTGTCGAAGACTTTCACCAAGAGGGAGTCGATCTAATTCTCACGGTTGACAACGGCATCGCGGCCTATGAGCCTGTGGTTAGAGCGAGAGAGCTAGGTCTGAAGGTGATTATCACTGACCACCATGATCTTCCCCCCCGCCTGCCGCCTGCCCATGCCATCCTCAATCCCAAATTGATTCGTGCCGAATCGCCCTATTACGGGCTCGCAGGAGTTGGAGTCGCCTATGTTCTCGCCGTTTGTCTGGCCCAATATTTAGGCAAAACCAAGGATTTAGCCACCGCTCTGCTTGAACTGTTTACCTTAGGAACCATTGCTGACTTGGCTCCTCTGACGGGCGTCAATCGTCGTTGGGTCAAACGAGGGCTCAAACTTTTGCCATCCTCTCGACTCGCAGGCGTGCGATCGCTGATTCAAGTAGCAGGACTAAGCCATGAAACCGGCACATTGAAACCCGAAGCGATTGGATTTCGGCTGGGTCCTCGGATTAACGCAGTCGGTCGCATTCACAATCCCGAAATCGTCATTGAGCTACTGACGACGGATAATGAAGGCTATGCTCTCGAACGAGCAATGGAATGCGAACAAATTAATCAATGCCGTCAGCAACTGTGTGAACTGATTGAGCAAGAAGCCATCCATTGGATTGAAGAGCGCCAACCCAACTTAGAACAGGAGCGTGTCTTAGTGGTCGTGAATCCAGGTTGGCATCATGGCGTGATTGGCATCGTGGCATCTCGACTGGTGGAGCGATATGGTGTTCCGGTTTTCATCGGCACCTATGAAGATGATGATCCAACTCGAATCCGGGGATCGGCGCGGGGAATCCCGGAATTTAATGTGTTTGAAGCGCTGAAGTTTTGTGAAGAGGGGTTGGATAAATTTGGCGGGCATCGAGCTGCCGGAGGGTTTTCACTTCAGGCAGAACACTTACCAGAGCTGCGATCGCGCCTCCAAATCTTTGCCAATATGCAGCTCCAGCCTCATCATCTCAAACCACTGGTAACGGTCGACGTGCAAGCTAACTTCGATCAGCTTGATCTTAATTTATACAGCCAAATTGATGCGCTGCATCCCTGCGGCATTGAGAACGCTGATCCGGTCTTTTGGACACCGAATGTGCGAGTTTTAGAGCAGAAAACCATTGGGCGATCGCGCAATCACTTAAAGCTCACCCTGGCTCAAGACGGGATGAAAAGTATTCGGGCGATCGCCTGGCGCTGGAGTGAATATTACCCCTTGCCGAGTCGAGTTGACGTAGCCTATCGCTTACGGCTCAACGAGTGGAACGGCAGCAAGAATGTAGAGCTAGAAGTGATTGGGGTGAGGCTCCCTCAAACCCCGGCGCTGAGCGCAATCGAATCTCCCCTGCCCGATGAACCGATGCGCGAGCATTATCCTCTTTCCGACGAAAATTTACCCCTATTTGACGACGACCAATCTGATTCTCACGATGAACCGGATGAGAGATCATCTAATACCGAGCCCCCTCCAATGTATTCATCTGATCGTAGTCTTGGACAGATGTTTGAGGCGACCAATCCATCAATTCCGCCGTCTGCGAATGCACCCAGCTCCAGATCAGATCGAGAACTTGATGCTGAAGGCCCGTCATTGCCACTGAAAAAGGCGACCTTCACGTACAATCAACGCCAATATCTATGTAGCCTGTCTCAAATTGGCAGCGCTCAAGAATTGAGAATCCGTAATCCTGAAGGGCAGGTCTTAGCCGTTCAACCCCAGCACAATCGAGGATTATTGGGGCGAAATCGAGCTGAAGCTCGCGACGTGGATGTGTCTCATCCACATATTTTTAATCTAATTCAAGCCGCTCTAGATGCACTAAACCACTCCGGTTAATTGCTGTCTTGAATCAAATAGAACTTATCCTCGATTTTCACTACGTTTCGCTTAGGTCGGGTAACGTTACGGTGACGGTCGTGCCTTCACCAGGGGTGCTATTCAGGTGAATCTGTCCCTGATGATTTTCAACAATTGCTCGGGCGATCGCCAGCCCTAATCCTGAGCCTGTTCTGTGAGATCGGGATGAATCAACTTGATAAAAGCGATCAAATAAATGAGGAATCGCATTGGGTGGAATGCCAACTCCAGTATCTCGGATTTGAACAACAGTCTGGGTGTCGTTGCTTCGCTTCAAGGTATTCAACGTAATGTAAACCTCTCCCCCCGACGGCGTATATTGAATCGCATTCCCAATGAGGTTGGTAAAGAGTCGGGTCAGCTGATTGCGATCGCCCTGTACTAAATACAGCGGGCTGTACGGATCAGGCTGATTCGCATCGCCAAGATGACCCAGAATAGGATGCTCTAACACAAGCTGAACGTGTTTTTCGGAGGCGATCGCCTGCTGCTCGTCAATCACTTCGCTGAGTACGCCATAGATTGAAATTGGATTAAACGAAAGCTGCACAATACCACTGTCTTGCCGAGCTAGAAACAGCAAATCGTCAACTAATCGCCCCAGTCGCCGCGTAATGCGTTCGACGACTTTAAGCTGATCGTGCTGAAATTGCGGATCAGGATCAGAGAGTGCAACCTGCACATTGGTCTGAATCACCGCAATTGGATTTCTCAACTCATGGGATGCGTCGGCTGTAAACTGCTTGAGTCGCTGATATGAATCTCGCACCGGAGCCATTGCCAGCCCCGACAACAGCCACCCAATTGCAGCCGTCACTCCGACCATGAGCGCCGTTCCCCAGCTTAGATCAACGATCAGTTGACGAATGGGCTTGGTGACTTCAAACCAAGGATGACTGACGCGAAGATAGCCCAACACGTGTCGCCCCATTTGCACTCGCTGCGTCACCTGTCGCAATAGTTGCTCATGAAAGTGAACAGTTTCACCCTTTGAATTGAAATGAAGAGGAACCTCAAGAGTCTGGCCGAAGGTTGACCAGACCAGGATTCCAGTGGGGTCAAACCACTCCAAGTCAATATGATCATCGTCGACAGTCTCCGCATTGTCTCGAAAACTAGCTTCTACATTGACATGCAACCGATCTTCAGAGTCATGCTCAATAACGAGCGATCGCTGAATCACTTCAACAACGTGGTTTAACGTATCATCGACTCGTTCTACTAATGTGTTGCGAACATATAAATAAAACCCACTCGCAAACAAAATAAGTAACGTAGCGGTGACAAGGGTATACCATAGGGCTAGACGGCGGCGAGTCGTTTGAAACATCACGATCTAAAATATGAACCGCATTGTAATGATGGGGTATGTTCCATCATTGTAATTGTGTGCTAACGTTGCTAGAGAGATGAAATTCGGCTAAGAAATTTGTTTACAACAGACATTTTTCCGAATCTTGATCTCTGCACTTCATCGGTTCGGGGAATCAGATATGTCAATTTACGTCGGTAATATTTCGTTCGATGCGACTCAGGAGGATTTGACGACCGTCTTTTCTGAATATGGCACAGTAGAGCGGGTTCAGTTACCCACAGATCGGGAAACGGGTCGGATGCGTGGGTTCGGGTTTGTAGATATGTCATCTGACACAGAAGAGCAAGCTGCGATTGACGCGTTAGATGGTGCAGAGTGGATGGGGCGCACCATTAAGGTGAACAAGGCAAAGCCTCGCGAAAATAATCGCGGTGGCGATCGCCGTCGTTCTGGCTCTAAGCGTGACAATTGGGATGGGTTTTCCTCGTCGCGTCAAAATGATCGGTACTCTCGACGCTTTTAGGGTGCGAAGGGAGAATGCATTATGGCTCAAGTTACCGTTGGCGAAAACGAAGGCATCGAATCTGCCCTTCGTCGCTTTAAACGCCGAGTTTCTAGAGCAGGAATTTTGTCTGATCTAAAGCGTAAACGTCACTTTGAAACGCCCACTGAAAAGCGCAAACGAAAGGCGAGCGCTCGTCGAAGCAGGGGGAACTTTACACGCTAGCTTGATTTTTCTTCAACTTTAGATTCGGACGGGATGTCCATTTGCGAATGCTCCCGTCCGATTTCTATTAGGAACTGGAGGGCCTTGGCAATATAGCTTGAACATCGATGCGGAGACGTTTCATAAAACGACCGCCACGCCTGAACTTTATGCTCATCGTAGCGATCGTGATGATCTGGATGACGATCGAGCCATGCAAGCCGCACCGCATGACCAATCAGAATATCCAACACGATATTGCTTTCAATGAGAATGTCTGGATTGCGTTCCACAATAGCGGCAAGCTCGGTGAGCGCCTCAACGTTGACCTGCCGATACTCAGGAGCCTGAATCTTATTTAAAAGGTGTTCGATGCGGAGGGCAAAGTTTTTCTCGCCCGGTGTCATTTCTGACAAAATCAGTTCGCTATTTAAGCGGTTACGTCGCTCAAGTTTGTCTCCAATAACAATTCCCTCGCAATGCTGCAAAACAGTCCAAATTTTTGGATAAAACCCTTGAGGAACCATATTGAGAGAGCCGTCGCGTTGCCGATGTCGCCACCAGCTTCCACCAAAGGGGTCTTGATCTTCATCTTCAGGTAAGACCACCCATTGAATTGTGCCACTTCGTTTGATTGACAACGATTCTCGCCGGAACAAGGTTTGATTTAATCCGGCATACCCTTCCAAAACCTGACGTAGCCGATTTTCAATTTCAAAGGGAGGAAGCTGCATGAGATGTTCATACGCTTCATCTTGCGGCATTTGAAGCTCTTGGGCGAGTTCGCTAGTCACCAACAAAATTAAGTAGCTGACACGCAAGGTTAGCAGGCCATCAAACAGATGGGGATCGGTTTTAATCAGAATGCTGAGATAAATCAAGATTTCTTGCGTGAGGGGGCGATCGCGAATGTCTTCACCGCAAAACTCATTGATTCTCTCCATAATTTCGCCATGAGACATCGGCTTATCAATCAGCGACGCTTGGCTATATGCTTTACCAACAGTAATTTGCTTTTGACGAACCAGAATATCAGTCACCGCATCCGATAGACCAATATCAACCTTGTTGAGCAACCCTGCGGCTCGACGAATCACCGCCCAAAGCCCGACCTGAGCGGCTTTGTCGTATACTTCATTCAGCAAATCTGATACGGTCACCACTTGAGTCGGGCCGCCGATTCCAGTATCAAACTCTAGTCCTTGCAGATGAACAAGGGTTTCGAGTAGCTCGATTTGCTCGTACAGGTTATGAGACTGGCGCAAACTCGTCAGTAATGGAGAAATATTGGTTTCGCACTCTAGCAAAAACTCCTGGGTGTTGCTGAGCGGCCAGTTGCGATCGGGATAAAAGGTTAAATATTGCGGTGCAGGGGCTGCGTCTTGAATAGGCGCAAATTGAAAATTATGAATGTGGTCGATACGCTCAGTTTTAGCCGTTAGCATGAGCTGATTTAACCGCTCAACCTTAATTGCAACCCCCTCGCAGTTGCCATCGCGGAGCTGTTTAATCAGTTCGAGGAGGGGCGATCGCTCAATTCCTGACGCGCCATTTTCATTTTTGCGCCCTGCTTCAAACATCGTATGGGTCAACAGCAAGGTCACCGTGGGGCGCCCCAGTTCATGCCAGTGAGTTTGGATGTAGGCCAGTTCGCCTTTGATTTGCGCCACCAAGAAATGGTAGTCGAGTGTTAAGTAAAACTGCTGTTGGTCGAGAAATGACGGCAAGAACACCACAACATCATTAGCGATGCGAAAGATTCTAGAGGTGGTGAGACTGCGGAGCCGTCGGCTCGGGCGACCACTTAGCGCCAGCGCATCGTTGCGACCAATCTGGGCATAAATGGCAGACAGCTCCCCTGGCTTACGAACCTGAATAGATTCAAGTTGAGCAGGGGTTTGCGTATTAATGCCATAGGTGGCAAGCTCGGTTTGGAGCATGTCATCTTCGGCAAGCAGAGCCACCTGCACCAGAGACTTTCGATACGAGTTGGACTGACGATGTCGACCGAGGGGATCAATATCCCCGATGCTAATGAGGCCCTCTTTCAGCAGTTTGCTCAGCAGGTAAAGGCTCTGTGCCCATACAAGCGGAATATTTTGATTTGGCAGGCGGACTTGGCTATGCGGATTTTCGCGCTCTGAGTCAATCGCCGCCTCTGGCACATAATAAAGTTCGGGCAATAATCCAGACCCATCTCGGTCAATGCTTAGCTCTTCGAGCATTTGATAATAGTGATCAGCCACGGGGCGATCGCCCCTAAACCACGCATCCAGAAACAGATAGGTAAAAAACAGAGGCCATTCACACTCAATATGTTCAAATTGCTTAAGCTCCCACGGTTCGTAGTGCAGCCGAGTCGCATCTTCTAAAACCGTCTGGTGCCCGTCCCGCAAGAATCGCTTACAGCCATAGCGTCCTTGGAGCTTTTGGACAACATTGGTGCGAGTCTGCTCAACGAGTGCTGAATTTTCGATTGCAAATGCTGGAAACCCAATAATGCTCAGCAACGCTGCGTCAACTTCTTTAGAGCCAGACTCTCTAGGCAGCAAAGATTCGAGCGTGATCCGAGCCCGCGCGATCTCGTCGGGCAACACATGAATAACGGAGGCTTGATTGCCGCGCACGCCAAATACATTAAACCCGTTCATGGCCTCTAAGGCCGCCTTTGCCATCCCAACCGAACTTGCGTTCAGTTCTGGATTACCGTGATTAATCTTATTGCCCCGCTCCCAAATGCCATAGTCAGGAGTACGGTAGGCGCGCCCGATGTAATAGACCAGGTTTTGAATAAAATTTACTTCGTCAAGAGTAAAAATGATTTGCAGGCCCGATGCGGTCATTTGGGCAAGCATGAGCAGGTAAATGGAGGTTGCATCGAGCTGGAGATGCCCCCACCCATCATCCTCAACGACGGTACCACCCGTGCGGGTGTTGTACTTTGCATGTAGCGCATCAAGAGGAGCCTGCGTTGCTTTGAATCGCTCGACCTTAGACGCCTGCTGCATCATCGAAAAGAGCAGCCCCCGCATCAGTTTGACGATGCTGTGTTCTAGCTCGTAGGTTCTACCCCAATCCTCGTCAACGCGGCGATAGGCTAACGCCAAGCCCCACACCGCCAAAATACTATAAACATTATCTCTAACCCAAGCGTCTGTGTAGTCCCCATGCGTATTGACGGCTGTACTAGCGGGTAGCAAGCCAGTGACTGGATTTTGTCGGGATAGGATGACTCCCTTTACTTCCTGATAATAGGCATCGAGTCGATTCTGAAGGGAGAGTAAAGATAGACGGTAAGTAGAATCACCAGTTGAAAACGAAGTGGGGGTAGACATTAGGCGTATGTTAAAAATTTCCGGAATTCAAACTGAATACGGTGGAGATAATGGTATACCAGAACACAACAAAAAGTCTGGTCAGCCTCTCTCCCGAACTCTGCTCGAAAGAGAACCATTCGAAAACTGTTCTAATTTTAGGGCTTGAATGTTGACTTGATTGAGCCGCGTACGCAATAGCGTGCGATCGCAAATCGAGGATTGAACGAGAAATAGATAGGATGAGAGCGTTGCAGGCGATCGCCCAGGGAGAGATGCCAGAAATCTAGTTCAAATTCTGGGAGAATGCCAATTCTCAGCTCGTATTACTCCTCAGATCTTCAAATCGTTATCGCAAAACTTATTGGGATCTTTACTGAGTTGTCTATCACATTTGACGAGCATTCTGCAGATTGAAACGTCGTGCAACCAGGTTTTCTCACTTTTTTGACTATAGCAAGCTCATTTGCATTTGGGTCAGTTTATAGGAGGTTTTATGTCTCGTCGTTGTAATCAAAACCAATCTCCACTCATCAAAATCGTCTATTCCAAAGAAAGAGTCAACGGCAAGATGGAGATTATCCCACTAGAGCTCTATGAAGATGGTACGCTCAAGCGGTGCGCCTAACTGGTGTAGGATTTGTCTGTAGGATTTGTCTTGGCACACTTCATAATGAATGATGGTGTGAGACGATGCACAGTTCATGACGATGCCAGATCCCCAAAATCTAGACCAAGCCGATATTTTAGGATTACCTGTTCATCTGACAGATGATTATTCCGGTTGGCTCATTTCGCAGCTTCATCACCATCGCGGAACGCATGTGGTGACGCTCAATGCTGAGATGTCAATTCAAGCCGAACGCAATGCGGATCTAGCCAATGTCATTCGCACGGCAGATTTGGTTGTGCCTGATGGGTCGGGAGTGGTGTTCTATCTCTGGCTCCGCAATCAGCGCATCCAGCGGTGCCCCGGCATCGAACTCGCTGAATCTCTTCTGACGGATGGAAGTCAGTGTGACCCACCTATAACCGTCTTCTTTTATGGAGGGTCGTCCGGCGTCGCTCAGAACGCGGCTGACATATGGCAAGAAAAGCTTCCAGGATTGGCGATCGCTGGAGTTCAGCACGGATATTTGTCAGCAGATGAACATCACCAGGTCTGCCAAGACCTATCGGCTCTACAACCCTCCATCATCCTGGTTGGGCTAGGGGTTCCTCGTCAAGAATTCTGGATTAAAGAGCATCGCCATTTGTGCCCCAACGCAATTTGGATTGGAGTCGGGGGAAGTTTTGATATTTGGGCGGGGATCAAGACCAGAGCCCCCGATTGGTTTCGCAATAACCATCTGGAATGGATGTATCGACTTTACCAAGAACCGTGGCGTTGGCGCAGAATGCTAGCGCTGCCTAAGTTTGCATGGCGAGCCTTGGTCTACTCGAAGGGGTGATAACGAATCTTGGTAGCCGCTTCCTGATGGAATCGATGCAACAAACCGACAAATTTAGTGACTCCCTTGCCATCACCGACTACAATAAGCCTTCGTAGAGCGTTTCTTCCCGTAACTGCTACGACTCGATGCATTCGGTTTGGTATATTCTAAGTTTTGGAACGTAGACTAATTGAACTCTATCGTGCATTCTCATCCTTATGGTTTCTGTCACCACTGATCCATCCTCGCGAATACCGTCTCGCGTTTCAGGGCATTCGACCATTTCTGACGCCATACCAGAATGGCGAGATCCAGCATCTCGTGTCATTGTCAGCTTTCAGCAGGTGTCTAAACGATATGACAACGGGAGCCAAGCACTGCAAAACTTAAATTGGCAAGTCCGACGAGGTGATTTTTGGTTTGTGACGGGTTCATCGGGGGCAGGCAAGTCAACGCTTCTAAAGTTGTTGTATGGAGAAGAACGCAGCACCGAAGGAGATGTGATTGTTAACGGGCTGCGCGTATCACGGCTGCGAGGCAGTCAGTTGTCAATGTTGCGTCGGCAGATTGGCATCGTTTTTCAGGACTATAAGCTGATTCCTCGGCGAACGGTGTCTGAAAATGTCGCCTTTGTGCTCTGGGCACAAGGGTTTACCCGCAAGGAAATTCATCGGCGCCTGTTGCCGACCTTAAAAATGGTCGGGCTGCATGACAAAGCCAATTGCTTTCCAGATCAGCTGTCGGGAGGAGAGCAGCAGCGAGTCAGTATTGCCCGGGCCATCGTCAGTACGCCCCCTGTGCTTTTGGCAGACGAACCGACCGGAAATCTAGACCCCGAAAATTCTTGGCAAGTCATCAAGATTTTGAAAAAGCTCAACAAGATTGGCATCACGGTAATCGTAACGACCCACGATGAACAGCTCGTGCGCATGTCGGATCACCCCGTGGTGCAGTTGCGGGATGGACGCTTATATTCTCTTCAATGAGCCTCAATGAGGCGATGGGTGCTGCTTGTCTGTCAGTTAATCAGGGAGCGTTCTACAATTTAATTGTCTGAGATTGAATTCTCTGAGGGCGAATCTGCTGATCCTGAAGGCTGGCGCATCAGGCGAGATCGGATTTGGCTGAGGCGATCGCGGCTGCTGACGGGCGATCGCGGCTGAGGCAACTCCACATTGGGCCAAGATGGTAAATCGCTACAGGGACAGCTTGAGGAAGGCATTCCCACCGTGATAATTGGAATGGGCATCCCGCACCGAGCGCAGGGGTCAACGTCCCACTGATCTGAGAGCAGTTGCCCAACCGTTTGATCCGTTCCTTCTAAATAACAGTCACCTGATTCTGAGCTGCGAATGCGATGCCAGCAATTTTCAAACTCAGTGCTGTAGCGATCGCCCTGAATAATGGGTTCGGGTCGATAAGCAACATGACCATTATTGATCATGACCTTTTTACCCAGTTGGAACCAATATGCAAGGTATTGGCGAACGTCTTGTTCAGATGCCATAAAAATTTGAGTCTCTCGTAATTACAGAAGAAATTCCGATGTTATAGAGCTATCGAGCAGTTTGAGCCGCTATTAGTTTCAGTTTGAAGCCATTTAATCGGCGAGTGGCTATTCATCCATCTTTCTTCAGAATACAGCTCGCATTTCACGATCGCCCATTCATATCGCTTCATACTCTTGGGTTAAGACGTCGAACGTGCGTAGAGCTCTAGCGGCGCGGGGGCTCTACACACAAACCTGAACCCGTGGAGCTTATCGACTCTCGAAATGTAGGAAATATGAAGTAGCCGTAAGAATGTATCCGCACAATCCATCAAATGGAGACGGGTGCTTTAGAATCAGGTTCAGTAAATTAGCGGAATATGAGGGGAAATCATCTTAACAATCCCTTTTAATTGCTCACCTGCTCTTTAAGAAATAGATGAAGCGGAGGGATACGCCCTAGTGTGAGTGTAGTGTTGTTTGATTTGATAAGACTTCGGAGAGGGTTACGGTTGGGTCGTGATCTGCAGTTTCTACTGTCATCGATACCTGACTCGACCAGATGCTCTAAGATTTTCCATCGTGGCTTGACTTCTGCCCCCTACATTCATGGAGCAATGCGCTTGCTCTAAACGACCTTACAGCTATGGGAGGAATTATGACTAATCCTGTGATCGCTATTGGCTTAGATGCCGCCGATCCAAACTTGATTGAGGCTTGGATGTCTCAAGGATATTTACCAAATCTCCGTAGCCTCCGCGAGCAAGGAGCCTATGCTCGACTAAAGACATTTGAGTATTACCGGGCAGAAACGCCGTGGACAACATTTTTGACGGGTTGTTCGCCCCGGCAGACTGGATATTGGGCACCGCTGAAATTTTACCCTGACAGCTATGGCGTAGAAGAAGTTCAAGCCTATAAGTTTGACGAATTTCCCGCATTCTATTCTCTCTGTGGCGATCGCCGGGTTGCGGTGTTTGATATGCCCCATACCCACCTCTCTGACCAAGTAAACGGGTTACAAGTACTGGCATGGGGTGCTCATGCGCCAATGACGCCGAGTATTTCTATCCCAGAACCGCTGCTCAAAGAAGTGACCGAGCAGTATGGCGAACATCCAGTGCTGCGTCGAGACCATGCCAGCACTGTCGATTTCTCTGCACTCAAGCGCCTTCAAGACGGACTAGAAACCGGGATTGCTCGACGAGCACAAATTTGCCAAGACATCCTCCAGCGCGAACCCTGGGATATGTTTTTGACCATCTTTGGCGAAACCCACGCGGCAGGGCATTATTTTTGGCACTTGAGCAAGCCCGACCATCCCCTCTATCACCTTGTGGCAAAGCCGCCGGATGATCCCCTGCGGTCAGTCTTTGAATCGGTTGATAAGGCGATCGGTGACATTGTTAGCAAAGCTCCCGATAATGCCCAGATTTTAGTCTTTGCAGCACACGGCATGGGCTCCAATGTGATGGACTTGCCCAGCATGTTCTTCTTGCCAGAGTTTCTTTTCCGGCTTAATTTCCCTGGAAAGGTTGGGATGGCACGCGGGAAACGAGGCAAAATCTCTCCCAATCCTATTTTTGGACCTCGCTCAAAGCGGGGGTGGTTGGGCACCATGTGGAGCATGAAGCATGACGCCAATCCGATTCAGCGATTTTTGCGTCAAAAACTGCCGACCAAGATTTTTGACCGAATTCAGCCGTTGTTTGGCAAGCCTCAAACCCCCGACCTCGTATCTCCATTCCAGCTTCAACGAGAAGGCGATTCGCTCTATTTCCAACCTGCTTTGTGGTACAAACAGTTTTGGTCTGAAATGAAAGCATTTGCCATTCCGAGCTTCTCCGAGGGCTATGTTCGCATTAATTTGAAGGGCAGAGAAGCTAACGGAATTGTGCCTCCAGAAGAGTATGACGAACTCTGTGAGTCAATCACCCAGAAGCTTTATGGCATGAAAGATGCTCGAACTGGCGCATCGATGGTCAAAGAGGTCATTCGCACTCGTCAGTCAGCATTAGACGATGATCCTAAATTACCGGATGCCGATCTGGTGGTCATTTGGCAAGAGGAGCATACGACCGATGTCGTAGACTGCCCAGATTGTGGTCGGATTGGTCCTGTCCCATATCTAAGAACCGGAAGCCATCGTTCAGATGGATTCTTTGTCGCAAAAGGTCCCCACGTTGAACCGAGCACTCAGTTGCCGAATGGGCACTCGCTGGATCTAGCCGCCACCGTACTGACGTTAATGGATGTGCCTGTCCCTGAGTATTTTGAGGGTAAGCCACTCATTGATAAGACACGAGCCGAAATGCCTGTGTCAACGAGCATATCTTAAATACCTGATTGACTGGCAACTCTTTAGAGCGTGGATTTCGACTCCGCTCAATCCACGGATTGGCAGACGCTGTGGGCCGAGCGTAGCCGACGCTCGTATTTCAGCAGAATGCGCCGTTCAGAAGTTTTGTCTATCAGTCAGGGTTCGACACTTGAAAGAGGCATGACCTATTGTCATGTCTCTTTGGTCGTTATGGGCTGTCATTCTGCGGCATGGGTGCCCAATAAACAAATTTTCTTTACAGGTGTTCAGATTGAGTCGGTCTGCTTAGAATCTGACGTAAGCTAAAAATAAACCCTATGCGAATCGCACATGACATCACCGACCTCATTGGGCGCACCCCTCTGGTGCAGTTAAATCGCATTCCCCAAGCGGAAGGATGCCTAGCCCGTGTAGTGGTCAAATTGGAAGGCATGAATCCGGGGGCATCTGTGAAAGATCGCATCGGCGCAAATATGATTTGCGTGGCTGAAGAGGCAGGGTTAATTCACCCAAGCCAAACTATCATTGTTGAGCCAACGTCGGGGAACACCGGGATTGCCTTAGCAATGGTCGCAGCTGCTAAGGGATATCGTCTCATTCTCACGATGCCAGACACCATGAGCCTCGAACGTCGGGCTATGCTCAATGCCTATGGTGCTGAGCTAATCTTAACGCCGGGTTCGGCGGGCATGAAGGGAGCAATCAATGAAGCGATGCAGATAGCTGATAGTATTCCCCATGCGTTCATGCCGCAGCAGTTTGAGAATCCTGCTAATCCTCAAATCCATCGAGACACGACCGCCGAGGAGATTTGGGATGATACAGATGGACAAATCGATATTCTTATCGCTGGAGTGGGGACGGGGGGCACCATCACAGGCGTCGCAGATGTGCTGAAGCAGAGAAAATCGAGCGTGCAGGCGATCGCCATTGAGCCACAGGGAAGCCCAGTATTGACAGGAGGGCAACCCGGCCCCCACAAGATTCAAGGCATCGGTGCGGGGTTTGTGCCCGAAGTCTTGAGAACAGACTTGATTGATGAAGTGGTAACAGTCAGCGATGACGAGGCGATCGCTTATGGTCGTCGGTTAGCCCGTGAAGAAGGGTTGCTGTCTGGGCTATCATCAGGTGCGGCGCTGTGCGCTGCTATTAAAGTGGGCAAGCGCCCTGAAAATGAAGGCAAGCTGATTGTCATGATTCAGCCTAGCTTTGGCGAACGCTATCTCAGCACCGTCCTGTTTAGAGATTTAGAACCGAGGACTCATCAGCCTACTAGTGATAAACCGTTGTCACCCGTTTAGAGCAGCGGTTGATATGTGATGTGACGCTTTTTATAGTCATGAGCAGAGTTACAAGCCGATCGCCCTTTGTGACAGTGGCAGGAGAGCGTACGGCTATACCAACGCCTTCAGCTTTGTTTTCAGGCCATTGAATCAGACCACACGGCGAGCGTGATTCCAGGCGAATAAATGTTGAGAAACATCGTGCGACCGTCAGGTGAGAAGCAAATTCCCGCAAATTCAGCACTGTTGAGAGCATTGCGAGCAAATCGGTAAAGGGTTCCGCCTGGGGTAACACCGACCACATATTGCTCTCCCATCCCATCTTCACAAACAAGCAAATCGCCCCAGGGAGCCATGATGAGATTATCAGGAAAATCAAGCAGAGCAGGATTATTGGGCTCGATGATCAGCTCAATCGTACCGCCATCGTCCGATGATTGTCCTGGAACATATCGCCAAATTTGTCCGTGGGGAACGTTGCCCCCGGTGGTGCAGGTGAAATAAAACTGTCCGTCGCTGTAGCAAATTCCTTCTCCTCTCGAAAATTGAGCCGCGCCCTTGCGAAACCCGTCAGAGCGCACCGTGTCATCGGGTGGGTCAACGTCATCGATTCGCACCCAGTCGACGGACATTTTTTGATTTATCGGAAACCTAGACATCGTGATTGCATGAGGTTGATTGGCAATGCGGAGAGCTTCTAAAATGCCGCCCATCTGGAGCCGACCCGGCTCGTGAGGGATAAATCGATAGAACAACCCATCCGGTTGGTCTTCAGTCTGATACACGGTGCCCGTCTGAGGATCAATGGCGATCGCCTCATGACGAAAGCGCCCCATTGCAATCAACGGTTCTGGGGCTACAGGCTCAGTTGCCGTGACAGGCACTTCAAAGTTATAGCCATGTGGTTTAGACACATTATCAGCGCCTCCATGCCGATTAGTTGAAGAGGTTGAGGTGATCTCTTCGCAACTGATCCATGAATTCCACGGCGTCACGCCGCCCGCGCAGTTACGATTAGTGCCTGCTAGAGATGCATATTGGCGCATCAGCCTGCGATCGCCCGATACGATCAGCGTGGTGGTGCCGCCCTTACAGCGCGGATCATAGTAGTCTGCTAAAGACGCACCTACCCGACTGGGCGAACTGGGCAACAGCTCATGATTGCGAATGAGCACCGTATTGCCATCAGGGGCGCGAAAGGCTGCCATGCCATCGGGAGCACCCGGCACCGAATAGCCATCATCCATGCGATCGCCCAGTTGAGAAAGCACTCGATATTGAAAGCCGGGCGGCAAATCAAGCAAACCGTTTGGGTCGGGACGGAGTGCGCCAAATCGGGATGAAGCAGTCTGGGCGAATGCAGCATGGAGCGATCGCCCTTGAACTCCCAGTATAGAGGCAGTTCCGACTCCAAATAGGGTTAAAAATTGACGGCGGGAAATTGACATTGAAATTTAGAGTGCAAGTCAGGTTAGGGATTAGCGTTTGAATAATGCCCCTACCGAGTCATTGCTAGTGGTAGCTTATTTACAAGCGAGTCCCTTAGCGATGTTGAATGTTGGTAAGTACAATTCGCAATCCATTGGAGGGTGTGCTAGGCAACGCCATAGCGCATCACTTAATCAAATCATTCATCAAGCACCCGTAAAATTGGAACTTTAATTAAATCGTGTCGTCTTTCAACGTATGCGGGTTCGATTCCTTATAAATTCTATATCCGCGCCGCATTGGGTAATCTACCAAATCAAAGGTGCTCGTTGAACTGAATGATAGTCATATGGACTCACGAGTTCCTCAGACTGGCAGCTTTTTTTAGTGACTCGAATCATACGATTAACCCAACGTTTATAGTATTCACCTGCATGATTCACCTGGACAACCTTAATAGACAGTATTTGGATCATCTTCTTAAACCGATGTGGGCAAATACTATCTCTTAAGATTTTCACTGCGCTAATATAGCAATCCCAATTGGGTATATTTTCGTGTGTTGTTGGGGTTTAGTTGTGCATTCCTAATCGCACATTAGCGCATTGATATTCATCTATTTGCACATCCTAGCCCGAGCCTTAGAGCAACATGACTCGGTTAGCATCTTTTGTTTTCAACTGCTTGAATCGATCTTGCTTTCGATTCGTTTTTAGCCGTCAGGCTAAATTCCTACTGTCAACGTTTCTTGCCTTTAGCATGACGATTCAAATTCATCAGATGGCTCAATCAACTCCTAACACGTCAACCAAATCATCCTCACAATCCGCGCCTCCATCCTCACTATTGTTTCAAGACAATTTTGAGAATGGAATTGCGAATGAATGGATTTATGAGCGACCTCGAAACAGCGCCGTTCAAGCCGTGGATGCTCCCGATCGCTCTGGTCATGCCGTCAAGTTTGACCTCAGACGCAGCGATGGTGAACGCGCCGAAATTCGCCTAGCCCGAGAACCCGCAGGTGCTGAGAGATGGTATGGCTTCAAAACATTTTTACCCGATAATTGGCAAGCCGATCGCTCGTTTGAAATGATTGCCCAGTGGCATGGATGGCCCGACCAAAACCTGGGTGAAGACTGGCGTTCTCCTCCCCTGTCGCTGATTGTGGAAGGCGATCGCATCAAAATTCACAACCGGTGGGACCCGAAGCAAGTCACTCAGAACAACGACCCCGCGCCCGAAGGCGGCACAGAAACTGTCTGGCAAGGCGACTATACCAAGGGCGAATGGACGGATTGGGTGTTTCGAGTTGACTGGTCGCATCAATCTGACGGCGTGCTGCAAGTCTGGAAAGACGGTGAGCAAATTGTCAATCGTAGAGGTGCTAATACCTATAACGATCAGGACGGCGTTTTTTTCAAAACAGGGCTTTATAAACCCCACTGGAAATACGAGAATTCAGACACATCAACGACCAATCGTCGGACTCTTTTCATCGACGACGTGCGCGTTGGCAATGGGCAGATGAATCGTGACCAAATCAATGGACTGAGCGAAGATCAAGCGCTGATTCCGGCGGGGTCATCGAGTCTGAGTTCTAAAGATTCATCAAATCCGATATCGGCGTCACCCTCTAATCAACCCACTTCTCTTTCCCGATCGTCTCCTCTCACGCCTGTCTCTAGGGTCGAACCGATTGAGTTTGCTCACATTCTGTCTCATGGGGGAGAGGCTCAAGACAAGAACGTCAAGGTGTCTCGTTCGGCTGGCAACCACACTCTCAAGCTATCGGGCAACGGCTGGAAAAAGCTGGCGATCGACTACAACGTAACGCCCGAAACAAAACTGACGTTTGAGTTTCGCAGTAATTCAGAGGGTGAAATTCACGGCATTGGCTTCGATCGCAATAATCGCGTCACCTCGTCTGACGCATCCAAGACATTCAAGCTCTTAGGCACCCAAGATTGGGGCGTGTCTCGGTTTGATGATTATGTGACAGGGTCAGGGTGGAAGCGATATGAGATTTCGGTTGGAGAATTTTTCAAGGGAGAAATGCATTTTCTCACGCTAGTCAACGATGAGGACGTGCCCAACCCAACCGCGACCAGCGAATTTAAGAATATTCGCCTGTTTGAATCGTCTGGCGTGGGTGATTCTAGCGACCAGCAATCCGATCCATTCCAAGAGCGATCTGATTTGGCTCCTGAGATGTACGCTGGCTTAGCGACTTCTCAAGGACTTTCCTGACTCAATTGCAGATCTTAAAGAACTAGTTCTTGGGAAAATCTTGGGAAAATCTTGGGAACAGCTGGAGCTAGTCAACCCCGGCTGTTCCTCGATATTACCATCGATCTAGATCACCATTGCCTGAAAGCCAGTCATCTAAAACTTTGTCGGCTTTTGCCACATTAAACAGGTGGAGCCCGAAGTCTCTCGATAAGTCTTCACACACCTTGATGCCTCTGAAACTATTGCCCTTGGCATCCAACAAGGGTGAAAAGGTTCCGATTCCCAATTTCCCAGGAACGACAGCAGTGATGCCGCCGCCTACTCCGCTTTTGGCCGGTATCCCGACTCGATAGGTCCATTCCCCTGAATAGTCATACATACCGCAGGTGAGCATGACGCTGATGACATCTTGAACATAATGCTCGTCAATTGCCCTCACGCCCGTCACCGGATTGATGCCGCCGTTGGCAAGCGTGGCAGCCATCATTGCCAAATCACGACCATTGACCATAATTGAGCATTGTTGGAAGTATAGATCGAGGGTTTCATCGATGCGATCGCCCACCATCCCAAAATTCAGCATCAGATATGCCATTGCCCGGTTGCGATTGCCCGTTGCTTTTTCAGATAAAAACACGGGCACATTGACATCAAGGTCTCTGCCGGTATAGCGGCAAAACATATCTAGAATGCGCTTCAGGCGATCGGTGGCGCCGCTGCCTTTGATCAGATCGGTCGTGGCGATCGCCCCTGCATTGACCATCGGGTTATATGGGCGGTTGGTGACTTCATCTAAGACAATGGCGTTAAAGGCTTCTCCAGTTGGCTCAACGCTAACCCTGCTATTTACATAGTC
Source organism: Elainellaceae cyanobacterium (assembly GCA_051117335.1). Taxonomy (GTDB): domain Bacteria; phylum Cyanobacteriota; class Cyanobacteriia; order CAZCXK01; family CAZCXK01; genus DBGGTD01. Next base: position 7,048 of record JBNPEB010000045.1, on the reverse strand, counting down.
GCGTCCGTGGTCTTCGAGCGCCAATCCATACACAAAGGCTTTTGAGATCGATTGAATCGTAAACAGTTTGTCACAATCACCCACCTCAAAGGCTTGCCCTCCAGCCGTTACGACACAAATGCCAAACCAATCAGGATTTGCTAATGCAAGTTCAGGAATATAATCGGCAACGGCTCCTTCACGCACAGGTTGATAGGTTTCGTGCAGCTCATTGAGATATGCGCGAAACGGCGAAGCCACTGCCTGAATCGAACTGGCAAGAGATGCCAAATCGTTATCTGCCATAGTGCTTAACTCCGGAGTCTTTGACTCTAACCCTCACTATCGATCCTGAATCAGACGTTTACGTGTCAGACAATAACTGTTCAGCCACTTTTTTGAACTCTTGGCTCACCACATGATCAGGATATTTCAAGCAAAATACGCCTTCGCTAGCCAACCGGATAATATCTTCTGAAAGTGGAAAAATGCCCGCAACGGGAAGATTGTAGGCTTCTTCGACCTTGTGTCGAAGCGCTTCAGTATTTAAATCGCTGAGCACCTTATTTAGGGCAAGCACCATCCGACGAACCTTGAGCTGCTTTGCCACATCGACTGTGACCGCAGTTCCCTGATAGTCTTGCTTGTCAGGGCGCAAAATCAGCACCAACACATGAGAAATCGCAATCGATAAGAAAGTTTCTTTTGACAACCCGGGATGGGTGTCAATAAACAGATAGTCGAGTTCTAATCCTTTGACAAGCTTTCGAAAGCCGTCATTGAGAAGCTTAACGTCGTATCCGTCTTTGAGAATCTTGGCGATGTCGTCTGCTTTTACGCTAGAGGGCACCAATATCAACGACCCAGTTCCGCTAAGTTCGACGTTGCTCGACACGTCGTACGCCGCTTCTTCGATGGGGATTTCGCCCCATAAAAAATTGTTTAAAGTCTTAGTCGCACGTTCTGGCTCAAGACTGAAGATGTTATGAATGCCAGGGGAGGGAACGTCAGTGTCTACAATTCCAACTCGATATCCTTGAGTTGCGACCGTAGCCGCTAGATTTGCGGTGAAATTAGATTTTCCGGTACCACCCCGATATGAATGAATTGACACAACTTTAGGCATGTCTTCGTCAGCCTCATAAATTCGTATCAAAAAAATAACTTCAGCTTATATCGTCTGCGTCAGATGATATAGATGCATACGTGTAACCGTGGAGATTGCCCTCCAATCGCATAATGCAATGATCTCAAGTCGAGAACCGTCACAGATTTACTCTTGATGTCACTAAATCATTATTCAGCATCAAAATGCGATCGCCTTTTGTAGAATCTGTAACAAAAGGCGATCGCACGAGTTGAAGAATCACTATTCAACCATCTCAGGCAAGAAATGCCTCAGGCAAATTTAGCGCCCTGGGGCTTCGTCGACCGGCTCTACGATTTGAGCGATGCTAGGGGGTTGTGCCTTAGCCACGTCTTGAAGCTCAGTTTCAGACTTAGACGCTTGCAGCATCGAGGTTCGCGTGACAGAGCCATTAGCAAGGCTAAACAACGGATTGGACAGAACACCCGCCAGAGACGTGACCACCAGCGTGAAGACAATGCCCACCTGAATCGGACGCATACCGGGCAGGCTCCAGCGGATCTCAGGATAATTTTTGATCGAATCTGACATTTCGTCAGGCTCTTTGACTACCATCATCTTCACGACCCGAATGTAGTAATAGATCGACACCACACTCGTAATCAACCCAACTAAAACCAGTCCGTACGCACCAGCCTGCCAGCCTGCCCAAAACAAATAAATCTTGCCAAAGAATCCAGCCAGAGGCGGAATCCCTCCCAAGGACAACAGGCAGATACTCAGCGCTAGAGTCAACAAAGGATCTTTCTGGTACAAACCGCTATATTCAGCAATTTCATCCGTCCCGGTTCTCAGGCTGAATAAAATCACGCAGGTAAATCCGCCCAAGTTCATGAACAGATAGACCAATAGATAAAACACCATGCTGGCATATCCGGCATCCGTACCGATGACAAGCCCGATCATCACAAAGCCAGCTTGCCCAATCGATGAGTAGGCCAGCATCCGCTTCATGCTGGTTTGAGCCAGCGCTACCACATTGCCCAATACCATACTGAGAATTGCTAGTGCGCCCAGTACAAACCGCCACTGATCTTCAACGAGCGGAAATGCCGTTACGAGCAGTCGAATTGCTAAGGCAAACCCCGCCGCTTTAGACCCGACCGATAGAAATGCGACAACCGGCGTCGGTGAACCTTCATAGACATCGGGAGTCCATTGGTGAAACGGCACGGCTGCAATCTTAAATGCGATCCCCGCGATCACAAAAACGAGAGCGATGACGAGCCCTAGCGACTGGTCTTGCCCGTTTGCAACTGCGGTGGCGATCGCCCCAAGTCGAGTTTCACCCCCTGAGAGACCATACAGCAGCGAAGACCCGTACAAGAAAATTGCCGAACTCGCAGCCCCAATCAGCAAATATTTCAATGCGGCCTCATTCGAGCGGGGATCTCGCTTCATGTAACCAGTTAGCAGATAGGACGAGATACTAAGCGTCTCCAGCGAGACAAAAATCATGACCAGTTCATCAGCGCCGGAGAGCAGCATCCCCCCTAGGGTTGCCGTGAGCAAAATGGTTAAAAATTCGGCCAGAGACGTGCCCGACTGCTCGACATAGCGAATCGACATCAGGATCGTAATCGCCGCTGAAAGGGCGATGATGCCTCGAAAAACCACGCTCAGTGCATCGCCATTAAACCCCCCCAGAAACGAAATGGGATTTGTCACATCCCACTGGTAATAGAGGGCCCCAATAGATGCCAGCAGACCGGCAATTCCGACGTAAGGAGTCCATCGGGATGACGATCGTCCGACGATCAAATCACCAACGAGGACAATAAGAAGGGTGATTAATACAATCCCCTCCGGCACAATCGTACCTGCGTTTAATTGGGCTGAGAGATTGGCAAAATCCATAACGGTTGGGTGTCTTGAGGGATGACAGCACAAAAGATACTCTACGGGTGGCTAGCTCGCTGAAAACGGCGCTTGCTTAATCACTGTGCCACCGAAACCATGAAGTCGTAAAGATCCTTCATAGAGAATCATAACGCGCAGATTCACGTAATCTTGCCTACAGACTATGAATGTTGACCTTGATTTTTACTGATATCAGCTATAAGTAGAGAAATAACAATGTGCTCATTTAAGAATCTAGCCCCGAATTCTGGAGGTCTTTAGCAAGAAAACTCAGCATAAGTTACTGTTGCAATTCCCTCTCACCTTTAGCTAGGTTGGAACTCAAACTCTCATTCAACGACGCTCTGATTTGAGATCATCCTGGCCGTTCATTGCTTGCTAACTTTAAATTTTTCATAGAGACACTAAAGCTCATGTCAACCCTTGTTATCGTTGAATCCCCGACTAAGGCGCGGACTATCCGCAACTATCTGCCCTCTGGCTATCGAGTCGAGGCATCGATGGGGCATGTTCGCGACTTGCCTCAGTCGGCCAGCGAGATTCCTCCCTCTGTCAAGGGAGAAGATTGGGCAAGAATTGGGGTCAACGTAAATGCTGACTTTGAGCCGCTTTATGTCATTCCGAAAGATAAAAAGAAAGTGGTCAAGTCGCTAAAAGAGGCGCTTAAGGACGTTGATGAGCTGGTTCTTGCGACAGACGAAGACCGAGAAGGAGAAAGTATTAGCTGGCATCTGATGCAAGTCTTAAAGCCAAAGGTGCCGATTAAGCGAATGGTCTTTCACGAAATTACGGAAGAAGCCATTCAGGCAGCGCTCAGTAATTGCCGCGATATCAACGATCAGCTCGTTCATGCGCAAGAAACGCGGCGAATTCTAGATCGGCTCGTGGGATATACGCTGTCGCCATTGCTGTGGAAAAAAATCGCCTGGGGCTTATCGGCTGGGCGAGTGCAGTCAGTTGCAGTCCGACTGCTCGTTAGCCGCGAGCGAGAAAGGCGAGCCTTCCGAAAAGGCTCCTACTGGGATTTGAAAGCGGTCTTAGCTCAAGACAATACGCCCTTTGAGGCGCGACTTGTCAATCTCGGCGGCACGCGGCTGGCGACGGGCAGTGATTTTGACGAGTCGACGGGGCAGATTGCCGACGGTCGCAACGTTGTTCTGCTAAACGAGGCAGACGCGCGCGCCCTTCAAGATCGCCTACGCCAAGGCGAATGGACCGTTTCCAATCTTGAAGAACGGTCGTCAACCCGCAAACCCTCTGCTCCATTCACCACCTCAACGCTGCAACAGGAAGCTAACCGGAAGCTAAGGCTGTCGGCACGAGACACGATGCGGACTGCCCAAAGCCTGTATGAGCAGGGCTACATTACCTACATGAGAACAGACTCGGTACACCTGTCTCAGCAGGCGATCGCCGCTGCTCGGTCATGCGTTGACCAAATGTATGGCACCAACTATCTCAGTCCAAAGCCACGTCAATACGCAACCAAAACAAAGGGCGCTCAGGAAGCCCACGAAGCCATTCGTCCGGCTGGAAGCACATTTCGTACACCCCAAGAAACAGGCTTAAGCGGTCGAGACCTCAACCTGTATGACCTCATCTGGAAGCGCACCGTGGCAACCCAGATGGCCGACGCTCAGCAAACCCACATCACGGTTCAAATTCAGGTCGATGATGCCGGATTCAAGGCAACCGGCAAACGGATTGACTTTCCTGGATTTTTCCGCGCCTACGTCGAAGGATCGGATGATCCGGATGCAGCACTCGAAAATCGAGAAGTTATTCTGCCGCCGTTGCAGGTTGGGGATACTCCTGCCTGCCAAGATTTGGAGGCGATCGCTCACGAAACCCAACCCCCCGCCCGGTTCACCGAAGCATCGCTTGTCAAAACGCTTGAAAGTGAAGGCATTGGCCGTCCGAGCACCTATGCCAGCATTATTGGCACCATCATTGACCGGGGCTATGCCCAGATGGTGAGCAATAGCCTGATTCCCACCTTTACAGCATTTGCGGTCACCTCGTTGTTGGAAAATCACTTCCCCGACTTGGTGGACACCAGTTTTACAGCTCGAATGGAGCGAACCCTTGATGAAATTTCGACGGGAGAGGCCGACTGGTTGCCCTATCTCCGCGAATTTTATTTGGGCGATACGGGGCTAGAAGGGCAAGTCAAGCAGCGAGAAGATCAAATTGATCCTAATGAAGCCCGTGCTATTGAGCTAGAGGGCTTAGCAGCCAAAGTGCGGATTGGTCGATACGGAGCCTATATCGAAGCCGAAGAGGACGAAGGGCCGGTCAAAGCATCGGTTCCCCAAGATCTGACCCCGGCTGACCTGGATGCCGAACAGGTTGAAAAACTTCTTCGTCAGAAAACAGAAGGGCCTGATAAATTGGGCCTTCATCCTGAAACGGGCGAGCCCATCTATATTCTGATTGGCACCTATGGGCCGTATGTGCAGCTCGGTGATGCCACAGACGACAACCCGAAGCCGAAGCGGGCATCTCTTCCCAAAGGCGTCAGCATGGACGATGTCACGCTTGAGATGGCAGTTGGGCTACTGTCGCTGCCTCGATTACTCGGATACCATCCCGAATCAGGATGCAAAATCCAAGCTGGGCTCGGGCGCTTTGGTCCATACGTCGTTCACGATCAGGGAAAAGAGGGCAAAGATTATCGATCGCTCAAAAAAGATGATGATGTGCTGACGGTTGATCTCAGTCGCGCCCTAGAGCTTTTAGCAGAACCTAAGCGAGGACGGGGGCGCAGCAAGTCTGCCTCCAAGCCTGTGCGCGAGCTAGGCAATCACCCCGATAGCGACGAACCGATTAATATCTATGACGGACCGTACGGCCTGTATGTAAAGCATGGGAAGACGAATGCTTCATTACCGGAAGGCGAAACTGCTGAATCGATGACCCTAGAAAAAGCACTTGAAGCATTAGCAGCAAAAGCTGGAACCAAAGCAAAATCGAGTAAGTCAGGCAGCAAATCTAGGAGTAAATCAAGCAGCAAAGCTGGGAAGTCGTCCGCCAAAGCGTCATCTTCTTCGACGAAGTCAGATGCGAAGTCGACGAAGAAATCGGCGTCCAAGTCAACATCTAAATCAACATCTAAATCGACGAAATCAACCAAATCGACAGGAACCAAAAAGTCGACAGGAACCAAAAAATCGACACAGAGCTCAACCCGATCGAAGTCAGGTCAATCTAATAGCGGGAATACTCAGAAGCCTGCATAATAACCTCATCGTCTTCAATCACTCAGAATCACGCCATCCGAGAGCAGCGCTAGGCGATCGCCTCTGCATCCTCTGACGGAGCATTCAGCGTAGGTAGGTTACGGTAGGCATTGATGCCAACGACAAGCGCATCTCGACGTCCTATTAAACCGGCAACAAAAGATCATGCATCATAGAAAGGGAAACAAGAGGGTGTAAAGAACTTAAAGGATGGATGCTCGTACACTTTCCATTGAAGTCCAAACCTATTTGCGACAGCAAGCGATTCGGTTACGTCAGCAGGGGCAGACGTTTATTGCCATCGGCAATGCCTTGGGTGTTCATCGCAATACCGTGTCGCGGTGGTGGAACCACTATCAGCAAGAAGGAGTGGCAGGACTCTATCAACAGCAACGGGGACGCAAGGAAGGGGAGGGACGACGATTGAGTCAGGAGGATGAAGCTGATGTCCAAGAATTGATGGTGGAACACGTCCCTGAGGAGTTAGAGATTGATAGTGCCTTGTGGACCCGGCGAGCGGTACAAACCCTGATTTTGAATTTGTGTGGAGTCAAACTGCCGATTCGCACTGTTGGGGAGTATCTCAAGCGGTGGGGGTTTACCCCTCAGAAGCCGTTGAAGCGAGCCTATGAGCAAGCCCCGAAGGCCGTCAACGACTGGTTGGAGCGGATTTATCCAGCCAGTGTGAGCCAAGCCCACCAACAAGGGGGGGAGATTGCTTGGGGAGACGAGTCCGGGTTGCATTCGACGGCCCACCGGGGGCGAGGCTACAGCCCGAGGGGTCACACTCCAGAAGTTCTGCTAAGCCAGAAGAAGCGCTCTC
>JBNPEB010000004.1:0-82546 GCA_051117335.1 Elainellaceae cyanobacterium | reverse complement strand
TTGAATCCGCTCTTTATCCGAGGCACTCTTTTGCTGCCTGAGCAGATGTTTTAACTCCTCGCTACTTTCCGAAATTTCTAATCGGTAGACCCCTGCCATGGATATATGCCAAACTCTGCTCCTTCATAATTGCAGAATCTGTAGCCTCAACCAAGAGAATTGGTATTAGACCATCTTGCTCACTCATGGCTTGCGGTTGGCACCTACTCAGGGCATCGACCTTCCCTGAGAGCCATTGAGGAGGAGTTACTTCGTTCCGAATCACCGTTCTTGAATCCTTAGGATGCTGCTCATCACGCCGGGTTTAGTGAGAGTGCATACAGGTCGTGAACGTAAACGCCTGCCTCAATATCCTTTGCCTTTTGACTCCAGCCTATCAGCCTGATTTGGCTGGATTGATCTGACGACAGTTCAGACACAGCTTTGCTTTCGCTATCCATCGATTCATGCTCAGCATCCACCGGATGAGGCTTCCAGTTTATTGCCTTTTCACCCCGCTTTACGGATTGAGGACCAGTCGCTACCGTAGGGATGATGCTGGTACTCCTTGCACTTGGAGAGAGGGTCTTGCACCCTCTCGGTGACTCAGTTGTCGAGGTTCTACCCTCGCCATCCGTCCCTGAGGTCGATGCCTCATTTAGGATGAACGAATCGCACACGATGCCCATCACCCGCCGCAGATATCCTTTGCAACTCAACCAACCAATCTTATACGTTCCGGTGCAGCGGGGTTGTTAGGCGGTATCTGCAAGCGACCTAGATTACATAGATTGGTGTTCTATACCGATGAGTGGGAGGCATACCGGGGTGTGCTGCCGCAGAAGCGGCATCGGGTGGTGAGTAAAGAGAGCGGCAAAACCAGTTATATTGAACGCTTTAACGGCACGTTGCGTCAGCGAATCTCCCGGTTTGTGCGGCGGAACTTAGCCTTCTCGAAAACTCTGCGTAATCACATCGGATTACTGTGGAACTTCATCCACCACTACAATGCATCATTACCTGTGTAGCACCACCAGTAAATCTTCACACAGAAGACGGAATCATCTCGTGCGATGGTCAAAGGCCAGTCCCAAAGGACTATCGCCCAACTTGTTAATGTTACGTCCTAATCTTCGTAGTATTGGATTAGAGCTGTCTATGTACTAGCTAGGAGTGGTGGATAACCCCGATGATTCCGTATGTTTCTCGGCTGACAATTTTCCCAATCAAAGCTCTGGACGGGCTTACTGTTGAGCATTCTATGCTTCTCGAATCTGGGGCGCTTCAAGGCGATCGCGAGTTTGCCATCTTTGATGAGGCAGATCGGTTCGTCAACGGCAAACGCAACCCCCATGTTCACTCGCTGCGTGCCCAGTATGACTTGCGTGCGGGCACTGTCTCGCTGCACAAACACGGAACTGAATTTGCAACATCCTTTCATCTAACGAACGAGTGGGATGCTCTCGAAACGTGGTTGAGCCAATATTTTGGTTTTCCCGTACAGGTGAAGCAAAACCTCAAGATGGGCTTCCCCGATGATACCGTGTCTCCGGGGCCAACCATTGTGAGTACGGCTACTCTGGAGGCGATCGCCTCGTGGTATCCAGAGTTGACGGTTGATGAGATTCGTCGGCGCTTTCGCACCAATATTGAAATTTCAGGTGTGCTTGCTTTTTGGGAAGATCGGCTGTTTTCAACGCCCGATAGCCCCGTCACCTTTCAAATCGGGGATGCTACGTTTATGGGAGTCAATCCATCTCAGCGATGCGTAGTGATTACCCGCGATTCTCAAACTGGAGATGCCTATCCAACCTTTCAAAAAACATTTATCACACGCCGACGAGAGACGCTGCCGTCATGGTCGGAGCGATCGCAATTTAATCACTTCTATCGGCTCGCAGTCAATACGCGAGTGCCCTCCTCGGAAGCAGGCACGGTCATTAAAGTAGGAGATCCAGTCCGTCTATAGCCACGATTAGAGACATCTTGAAGGTGACGAGTATTTCTCGCTAGGCGCAAAATCTAAGTTAAGCCACCGACATGGGTCGATGGGCCTTGAGTGTGTCCTCCTGTGCCTTAACCTCTGCCAATTGTGATTGAATCTGGTCTTTCACAATCTGGCGATACTCTAAAAAGTGCTCATTGTGGGCGCAAACGGCAAGATAGCGATCAAACACGCTGGGATTATGTTTGATAATGCTGAAGAGATGATGCCAAAACATCAAGCGAGTGTCTCGCTTGATGCCCTGCCGCCAAACGACAATTAGCAATGCCCTCAAGTCGACGCGGCTCGGCAACTTAAAGGGAGCTTTGCATCGGGGCGCTCCCAACTTTAAGAAATGGCGATACGTGCGATCGAGGTACTTTTTCGGATCGTAGATTTGCCAGAATGCATTCACGTATTCATTGGCGATGTCCTCTAGCGGACGGCTCGGAACAAAGTTCATTAACGTTGTTTGGTTGATGTTGCCATCTTTGCCGTCTCGCAGGCGACCTTCTTTCTCTAACCGATGCCACAGTGCAGTGTTGGGCAAGGCTTGCAGCATTGCAAAAGTGGTTGTAGGGATGGTGGTTTTTTCGACAAACCGGACAATGCGATCGCCCGCTCCTTTTTTCTCTCCATCAAAGCCAATGATAAACCCGGCCATCACCCGCAATCCTGACCGGGTAATTGTATCGACTGCGTCTACCAACGGGCCACGGGTGTTTTGAAATTTCTTTGTGAGCGAGAGACTGTCCTCGTCGGGGGTTTCGATTCCTAAAAATACTGCGTTGAAGTTGCACTCCATCATCAAATCCATGAGTTCTTGATCTTGAGCCAAATCAACGGAGGCTTCCGTATCAAAGAGAAATGGATAGTTGTGCTCCTTCTGCCAAACCTTTAGCTCTTTGAGCAGCAGCTTGACGTTGCGCTTGTTGCCAATGAAATTATCATCGACCATAAAAATGCCTCGTCTCCAGCCCAATTCGTAGAGATAGTCGAGTTCTTTGAGGAGCTGCGCCGGAGCCTTGGTTCGAGGTTTGCGCCCGTAGAGCACGATAATGTCGCAAAATTCGCACTGAAACGGACATCCCCGCGAAAACTGAACCGACATGGAATCATAGGCATCAAATTCGAGCAAATCAAAGCGAGGCACTGGAGTCTCGGTGACATCGGGTTTTTCTCCGTTGGCGCGGAGAATTCCCTGCGTCTCTCCTCGGGCGATCGCCTCGACAAACATGGGCAGGGTTATTTCGCCCTCATCCAAAATCAAAAAGTCGGCTCCTGCTGCTTTTGGCACATCTGGAACCGAGGTTGGATAGGGCCCTCCCACCGCAACTCGCTTTCCGTGGCGCTTCGCTTCTTGGATTTGGTCAATCAAGTCCTGTTTTTGCACGATCATGGCAGAGAGAATCACCAGGTCTGCCCATGCCCATTCGTCATCGGTGACCGCGCGCACATTGCGATCGACCAGCTTGAATTCCCAGTCTTGGGGCAAAATGGCTGCTACGGTCACTAACCCCAGCGGCGGGAGTAAGACTTTGCGATTCACCAATTCTAAAATCTTTTCGTACGACCAAAATGTTTTAGGAAATTGGGGATAAACGAGTAGAACGCGCATGATGGCTTTTCTCACACCTAATACAAAAACTGTCAATTGCGGGATTTGATAAATGAATGAAAAGATTGTCAACCAATGTGACCAGGTTACGCCGATTTAAGCACATTTTTCGAATATCGGGTAATTCCCCATCGCCCGTCCCCCTGCGAATCTGACAACGGGAGGGGCGATCGCGTAGGGGCAGGTTTTGATAGCATCTCCTGCTATGCAATCGGCGTATTGCCTAAACTGGCACCTACGCGTTGGGATTAATTCCTAGAAATGACGCCTAAGCTGACTGCGATCGCAACTTACATTAATCAGAGATATACGGGTTTTTTGAGAATAAAAGAAAAACTTATGATTTGAATTTGAAATTATTTAGCAGATCCATGTAGAGCGATCGCTAATTTGTGCAGATTTAACGATAGACTTAAGCACATAGAAATGCGGGTCTTAATAGACCTTGATCTATGGAAGGTGGTACGGGATAGCGACGCTTTTCAACACCGTTCGGAAAGTTGCCATCTCTAGACACCCTATCGAAAGGTTTTCGCGTAACACCTGTGCTGTAAGGGTGAAGCGCTTCACCCTTACTTTCTTCAACTTTCCAGGATTCGAGGTCGCGCTTGCCTGCCGTCCGAACCCCAAGATCTGATTCAAGGAGGAATCACACCGTGGATTTTTTAGCCGATTTCTTGACGAAATTCGGGTCGCAATTGCAGTCCCCAACACTCGGCTTTTTGTTTGGCGGTATAGTCGTTGCCGCCCTGGGTAGCCGATTGGCAATTCCAGATGCGATCTATAAGTTCATCGTCTTTATGCTGCTCATCAAAGTCGGACTGAGCGGCGGCATTTCGATCCGCAATGCCAATATAACGGAGATGCTGTTGCCCGCGCTGTTCGCTGTGGTAACGGGGATCCTGATCGTCTTCATCGCAAGCTTCACGTTGGCCAAAATGCCGCAAATCAAAGTCGTAGATGCCCTTGCGACCGGAGGTTTGTTTGGTGCCGTGAGTGGTTCCACCCTCGCTGCCGGCATAACCGTACTGGAAGGGCAGGGCATTGAATACGAGGCATGGGCTGGTGCACTCTATCCCTTCATGGATATTCCAGCGCTCGTGACGGCGATCGTCTTGGCCAGTATTTATACCAGTAAGAAGAAGCGTGACAAGTACAGCAAAGAGGAGTCTTTCAGCAAACAGCGTGTTGCCGCAGGCGGATATTCCAGTGACACAGGCGAGTATCCCAGCACCGCAAGCGAGTATCGCATGGAGAGAGGCCAGGGGGTCAGGATATGGCCCATCATCAAGGAAAGCATTCAAGGTTCTGCCCTATCGGCACTGCTGCTCGGCCTCGCTCTAGGCTTAGTAACCCGACCCGAAAGCGTCTTTGAGAGCTTCTACGAGCCCCTCTTTCGTGGTCTGCTTTCGATCTTGATGCTGGTCATGGGTATGGAAGCCTGGGCAAGACTTGGCGAACTGCGTAAGGTGGCTCAGTGGTACGCTGTATACGCGGCAATCGCACCGTTGCTGCACGGGTTCATCGCTTTTGGTCTCGGCATGGTCGCCCACTATGCTACAGGATTCAGCCCTGGCGGTGTTGCACTCTTGGCCATCATTGCCGCTTCCAGTTCAGATATCTCCGGGCCGCCCACGTTGCGAGGCGGTATCCCGTCGGCCAATCCCTCTGCCTACATTGGTGCGTCCACAGCTATCGGCACACCCATTGCGATCGCCTTGGGAATACCACTCTTCGTAGGGCTTGCCCAGACACTGGGCGGCTGAATCCCAGGCGGGTCGCGGTCTACCGGTGCTCCCCTGGCCCGCGACCAACGCGGTGGCTAGATCAGCGCGATCGCGCGCGGTTAAGCCGTCTTCCTGAATTTTATGTAGTTTAGTGAATACACATGTCGAGAGGTAACCAATATGGCCAAACCAGCCAGCAAGCTCGTTATCATTACGGAAAAGGTGCTGCTGAAAAAGATCGCCAAGATCATCGACGAAGCCGGGGCGACCGGTTATACGGTGGTGGAAGCTGGCGGTAAAGGCAGTCGCAACGTCCGCTCGTCAGGACAACCCAGCGTTTCCGACACCCAGTCGAATATAAAATTCGAGGTGCTCACCGAAAATCGGGATATGGCTCTGAAGATTTCGGATCGGCTCGCATTGGAGTTTTTCGACGATTATTCGGGCATCACCTATATCTGTGATGCAGAGGTACTGTACGCGCACAAGTTCTGCGGGCCAGACGGCTGTTGAATCGAGACAACGCAGACCCAAAAAGCCGGGGCATAACCCCGGCTTTTTGGTGGCCGTTGCGCCCTTGAGTAGCATTTTCCTGATATAGCCGTACGCTCTCGCGTTAGGATGCTGAACATGTGTAGACCCCGTTTACACACAAACCTAAGAAAGGCTTATACCATTCACACCAACCAATTCTCCTGCAACTTGATAGAAGACCCCATACTCATTGCTCCTAACAGATAGTTTCTGTATAAAATTCTTGAATCCAAACCCATTGAAAGCTTAGCGAGGAGGCATTTTCAATGAGATCACAAGCCATTGAATTATGGAATGTTATGCAGATTAGCGCGCGCCTCATTGGAGTTTCAATGCTATCCATTTAGTGCGATTAGGCAAGGCTTATGCCCCGCGCCTTTTATCTCGCGAATATAGATGTGTAATTTTCAGTCATCGGGCGATCGCCCGGATTCTAAAACTGCTTAACTAGTGCTCAGAGATACTTAATTACTGTTCTGAATGATAATTTTAATGTTCTGAGTGGTAAATTAACAGATTCTAGATCCCTGGCTTCTGACCAAAGCTCCTCCATGATCCCTAACCCGGTCGATTAAGAAGCTGGGGATCTTGGCTACATCGATGGCAATGAGTACCGTTAACCCTACTCTCAACCCGAATCAGCCACTCCCCCTGCTCGGTCTGGCACACCTCTAGGACCTGAGCATCCGGCAAGTCAAGCGGGATGCGAATCATGTGTTATCCATAGTGAGCCTCTTAGCCAATAGCCTCTCAGCAGTCAGTGTGCATGGGCATTGTTAACCCATATTCGCTAGCGCGCTATTCTCTATATGCTTTCTAATCCAGAACAGAGTCTACTACTGCGCATTTTTCCCGTTTGAGCAGCACACAAGCGATAATAATGCCAATGATCGCCAAAAGCGCCATCGGATAAAACACATAGTTGTACGTCCCAAATAAATCTCGAATGCGGCCTGTTACGAAGTTGCCAATCAAAGCACCAACTCCATAGGCGGTGAAAACAATACCATAGTTTTGAGCATACTGGTCAGGGTTGAAAAAGCGCAGTGTGATGGTTGGAGCCATCGCCAACCATCCACCAAGGCAGAACCAAAATAGGCAAAAAGCAAGGAGATAGGTAGTGACTTGTCCAGTTTGGGCATTTACCATCAACACGCAGGCAATTAAAATCAACACATAGGAAAAAATTGCGACGTGGTGAGGCTTGAACCGATCGCTTAACCACCCGAATAGCGGACGGCTCACACCATTAAATACCGCGAATAACGAGACACTGGCAGCAGCTACGGTCGGGTTGATCTTAATGATTTCTTCCCCGACTGGACTAGAAATGCCAATTGCACTCAAACCCACTAGCGTGCCGATCGCATAAGAAATCCACAACCCATAGAATGATCGACTCTTGAACAGATTTTGAGGGTAAGTTGGAGATGAAATTGATGCAGGCGCTGCAATATCCTGCCGGGGATGCCAACTCCGAGGAGGTAATTTCATCACCATGGCGATGGCCAAAATAATAGCACCAAAAGCTCTTCCGAAAATACGCAAGGTCGGTCGCACTGTGTAGACACCGATTAGATAGTTCGCCAGCGGTGCGGTGATGAGGGGGGAAAGTCCAAAGCCAACGATCGTCAACCCAACAGCCAATCCTTTCTTGTCAGGAAACCAGCGCGACACAACCAGCATTGGAACACCATAAACAATGCCAACTCCAATGCCAGCAATCACCCCGTAGGTGAAGACTAATACTCCGACCTGGGTAGCAAAGCTGGAAAGAAGGTAGCCTAAGGCAACGACAATACCCCCAATTGCTGTTGTGAAACGGGTGCCAATTCGGGGAATGTAAAAGCCCGCTATTGGCATTGTTGCCGCATAGAAAACTAATACAAACGTGTAGGGCAATAGGCTTTGTGTTGCGCTAATTCCTAGGTCATTTTCTAAGGGATACCTAAAAATACTCCATGAATATACACTTCCTAAGCAGAGCAAAATGATCATCCCTAAAGGGATCAGAAACCATCTACCTTGCTCTGCAGGTTGTCCCAAAACTGTTACCTTTGGCTCAAAAGGAGTTGTTATTTCCATAACCTTCCTAAAAAATCAAGAGCGGAATCAATCGTGCTAGCAGGAAGAGGTAAAGTCGCTAATCTAACGTATTTCGCATACTCTACTGGAGTTCTTTCTTCTCAGGTGGTATAGAAATAGTCAGAATGGTCAAGCCTTAGAAAGATTTAACATGGCCCAATCAGGGAATTATCTCGACTACTCATGGAATTTCAAAATCATGTTTATACGAGATTCCTGTTCAATTTAACTCAGCATTCTTCAATGATGTCGGCCAACATTATCCTTATCCTTCGTTGAATTCCAAACGCCCTGATTGAGAAGCCGAGGATCTGAATCCCACCTTTTCAAGTTTCCACTCTGAATCCCACCTTTTCAAGCTTCCACAGAGAAATTGAGTAATACGGTTGTTTTTACTAGCAACGTGCGGTATTCTCGGCTATCAAGCGCTCAAACATGAGCAGCGTCCCCCAGCAGTGGTGACAACACGTGCCGGGAGACTAACCGTCGACCCTGTATCAGCAGAATCGAAGGCTATGGATTGTTTTACCACACTCCTGTAGCCATCCCAATTCGTGATGCCTTTTAGTCGGGTGGCTTCATCGTTTGAGCGCTCCTTCAACTACCCAAAAGGAGTGTTTCATCATGGTCAATCCCAACGAACCGCCGGAACGGTTTGACCCATCCTCATGCAACAACGACGACCGAGAAGTACTGCGCGTGATTGCCGTCGGTTCGCTCAAAGCAGTAAACCACCACATCATGCAAATGTATCAACTCGATTATGCTCAGCCCTATGAATGGTCAAAACCCATTCCCACGGTAAATCCTAACGAAGTGATGCAGATTCTCACAAAACGCGTCATGGGCTTGAGCAACTAACACCAACGGGGTAGATGTTTGAGCAACTATAGCAACTGCCACAGTTCTTTGTGAAGTTGCACGCCAGATAGCTTCCCTAGCCTTGGTTTCAGGCAGGAGTCATGTCCTAAGCTATCTGGCTAACGCTATATTTGAGCTGAAGCGTTTACCCCTTCCTCTGTTTGTGCAGCGAGTTCAAAAGACTTACAGATAGGCGTGTCCTCCTCCGCGATATAATGCCGCCTTAAGCCGCTCAATTCCGCATTCGATATCGGATATTGACATGTTTCCATAGCCCAAGACAATTTGATTTTGATGGGTCATCGGATTCAGCGCATAGTGAGACACCGGATAGACACGCACTTTCTGGTTGGCGATCGCCTCTAGCAATGATGGAGAAAAGTATAGATCTCGAAACTCTGCAACCAGGTGCAATCCGGTGGAGTCTCCCAAGAGCCGAATGCGATCGCCAAAGTGATGATCAAGGCAGTGCTTAAGGACATCTCGGCGCGATCGATAGAGCTTCCTCATGCGGGCGATATGCCGTTCCAAATACCCTTGTTGAATAAATTGAGTCAGGGTGAGCTGTTCGAGGGAAGACGAATGTAAATCGCTGAGCCTCTTAAGATGCCGACACGGTTCAACTAGAGAGGATGGAAGTACCATATAGCCTAATCGCAACGATGGTAGTAAGGTTTTGCTGAACGTGCCTACATAGATGACCTGTTCAGGAGCCATGCCTTGTAGCGAGTTTACGGGCGTTCCTTCATAGCGAAATTCACTGTCGTAATCGTCTTCTATCACATAGCCATGCGTGTGTTGGGCGTAGCGCAGAAGCTCAATGCGACGCTGAATAGTCAACACACAGCCCATCGGAAACTGGTGAGAAGGAGTGATTAGGGCAAAGCGAGGAGTGCGATCGCGCGGTAGTTCTTCAGTTTGCAGCCCACAAGCGTCAACCGGAACTGACCGTAATGACAGCCCAAATCCAGAAAAAATTTGCCGAATTTCAGTCGGAACAGGATCTTCAATGATGATGGAGTCTCCGGGGGAGGTAAGCAGCTTTGCAATGAGCGAATAGGCTTGCGTCGCGCCATTGGTAATGATGAGTTGTTCGGCATTGCATCGGACACCCCTCGTCTTTTGCAAGTAGTGTGCTAGTGCGATTCGAAGTTCTGCACACCCTTGCGGAAGCCCATAGCTCAAGGCATCGGCGGGTGCATCTTGAAACGCTTGTTGAGCAAGCTGACTCCACCGTTTTCGCGGAAAAGCATCCAACGCTGGAATGCCTGAACGGAAGTCGATCAAATCGGTTGAAGTCAGATACAGCGAGGCATCAGACGGAACTGGGCTGGGAGCCGGATCAATAAATTTCCAATAGGCTCCCTGGGCAACATACGTCCCTGAACGGGGACGCGATTCTAAATAGCCCTCTGCGATGAGCTGATCATAGGCGTCTAAGACACTATTGCGTGACACATTGAGATGATGTGCCAACTCTCGGCTAGACGGCAATTTTTGTCCAGCAGGAAGGTTCCCTTTCAAAATGCGATCGCGCAGTTCGAGATAAATCTGGCGGAGTAGAGGGATAGGAGATGTGCGATCTAATGACAGCCAAAGCATAGGCAACTGGTTCTATCAAATTGAGTGCAATCTGGCTCTACCAAGAGTCCCGATGTGCACAGTACGCTGATGCTCAGACGATTTGACCCGCTTACCTATGCAGACGTTTCGCGATCATGCTGACTATCATTTGGCTCAAATTAATATTGGGACGATACGAGCACCATTAGATAATCCCATCATGGCAGATTTTGTGGCTCAGTTAGAGGCCATCAATGCGATCGCCGACCACAGTCCAGGATTTATTTGGCGGCTAATAGGCAATCAAGACAACGATGCCACCAGTTTTCGCCCCTATGATGATGATCGCATTTTGATCAATCTCTCCGTTTGGGAGTCGATCGAGGCATTTACAGCCTTTGTCTATCGCAGCCAGCACGGCCATGTCATGCGCGATCGCCACCTCTGGTTTGAGAAATCCGACCAGCCCATCCTGGCGCTATGGTGGGTTCCAGCCGGACACCTTCCCACCGTTGAAGAGGCAAAAGCACGGCTCGACCATCTCCGTCAGCAGGGGGCAACACCTTATGCGTTTTCAGTTCGCACTCCATTTCCCCCTGAAGCAACCTTGAGGGAGACAAGCCATGCAGACTATTGATCAATGGTTGGCAATCGCGGTTATCGGGTGCCTTGCGGTGATGAGCCCAGGTCCAAATTTGGTGATTACACTACGAAATAGCCTCACGCACAGACAGGCAGGGATTTATACGGCTGTGGGGCTAGCGGTTGGCGATTTAGTGCACATTGCCTACTGCTTGGCAGGTATTGGTTGGATAATCGCCCAATCAATTTTGCTATTTAATCTGATCAAATGGATCGGCGCTGCCTATCTGATTTATATTGGCATCCAATCCTTGCGCGCTAAACCGAGTTCCCAAAAGCTGAATTCTCTATCATCATCCGTGATTCTGAATCGTCGCCAAGCCTTTCAAATTGGGTTTTTGACCTGTTTGCTGAATCCTAAAGTAACGCTCTTTTTTCTCGCATTGTTTACCCAAATCATCGAACCGCATACTCCTTACATCACGCAAGTCGGGTATGGATTGACCGTCGCCATGATTGAATTCGGATGGTTCGCACTCGTGGCGATCGGTGCATCTCAGTCTGTGATCAGAAGGTATTTGGAAACAAGCCTTCATTGGACAGAACGGCTCATGGGAGCTGCGCTTATCCTATTGGGTCTGCGGCTGGCGATCGCCCGTCATGATTAGGCATTCAAAGTCAACACAATATTGAGCACATATAGGATTCAAGCATCCATGACCGCCAAGGTTCGCAAAGTCATTTAATGTGTGTAGGACCTGCGCGCCGCGCGGGGTCTACACACAAACCTGAACCCATCGGGCAATAGTGCTCATCATGAGTAATAGCTGGTCATACTGGTTCAGTCGCTAACAGTTCAGTCAATGCTTCAGCTAATCGTTCATAGTCTGCCAACGTGTTATAAATTTGCGCTGAGATGCGAATCAATCTCTGGGATGGATATGTCCAGGGAATCACCGGAACCTCAACTTTGAAGCGATCAAACAATGCGCGATGTAATGCGACTGCCTCGCCGTGGGGTAACGATAAAACTGCCATGGAGCCGATCAGGTTGTCTGGAATGGGGGAGGGATTTTGCAGTGCTTGGGCCAGCACGGCTCTGCCTGCTAACACCAACTGGTGATTGTGATGCATGAGCGCGTGCCATCCTCCCGGCAAGAGTGACCCCATCCACTGGATTGCGTCAGGTACGCACACATAAGGGGTAGGGTCTATTGTGCCAACCCAGTCAAATTCTAAGTGGAATCGAGAGCGATCGCCCCGGATCGCATTCGCCCCATGACTAATGGCAAGTGGATGAATGTGCGATTGTCGGTCGGGTCTGACATAGAGAAATGCGGCTCCTTTGGGCGCGCAGAGCCATTTGTGACAGTTTCCTGTGTAATAATCGGCTCCCAATCGGTCTAGCATGAGGGGCACCATACCAGGCGCGTGGGCTCCGTCGATTAGGGTAGCAACGCCGCGCTGGTTGAGTTCTGCGACCAATTGCTGAATCGGCATGATGATGGCTGTTGGGCTCGTCACATGGTCTAGGAGTACCAGCTTAGTCCTGGATGAAACGTGACCCAGCACCCGCTCCATGATGATGTCAGAAGATGTGATGGGAAAAGGAATAGAAGCGACAACAACGGTTGCTCCCGATCGGTTTGCCACAAACTCCAGTGCGTTGCGGCAGGCATTGTATTCATGATTGGTGACCAGCACCTCATCACCCGGTTGCAATGAGAGCGATCGCAGCACCGTATTCACTCCATGAGTGGCATTGGGCACCCATGCTAAATTCGCAGCGTGGGTTCCTAAAAATGTCGCGAGTACATTGCGGGCTGCGTCAATCAGCGTTTCTAACTCACGTTCAACAAACCGAACGGGCTCTCGTTCCAACTGCTGCCGAAGGATTTGCTGCCGCTCTAACACTGAAATTGGACAGGCTCCAAACGACCCGTGATTGAGAAATGTTACCTCTGGGTCTAATAGCCAGTGGTGTCGATAATCGCGGGGATGGCTTTCAGATAGGAAAGACGATACTGACGAGGATTCTGAAGAATACGAGATATTCATAGCGGGCTACCGGATATCCGCAGGTTGAATCGTATGCTGCAAAATGTGCGTTCAACTATAACCCACGATAACGGGAAGTCGCTAAGCGCCCATTGCATGAGGCGGTGCCGTAATCCGCCGAAAGAAATATCCGGTTCCGCGATTGGTATGGATGAATTCTGGATTTCTTGGATCTTGCTCAATTTTGGAGCGAAGGCGTGAAATATGCACATCGACGACGCGAGCATCGGCGCGTTGCCGGGGCGTATATCCCCAGACTTCTTCGAGCGCCTCGGTGCGAGATACCGAATCACCGCATCGTGTCACCAGGAGTTGCAGTAAATCAAATTCCATGCCAGTCAACCGAATCAGACGGTCGTTAAACCAAACTTGCCGACGCACCAAGTCGATTTTTAAGGCCCCTGCCCGTACAATTCCTCGATTTGGCAGATTTGAAAGACTGTCTGCGCCTTGATCATGGCTAATTCGTCGCAGAATTGCTTGAATTCGTGCTTCTAACTCCTTAGGCGAAAACGGTTTAGGGATATAGTCATCCGCGCCCATCGTCAACCCTGTAATGCGGTCGGCAATATCTCCTAGTGCCGTCAGCATGATAATCGGGACATCGGATTTTTCTCTCAAGACCCGACATACGGCATAACCGTCGAGTCTGGGCATCATGACGTCGAGAACGACTAAATCAAAAGCAGAGGATTCCTCATCAAACTTTTCGATTGCGTCTTGCCCGTCTACCGCTGTAATCACGTCGTAGCCAGTCATGGACAGGCGAGTCTCTAAAATGCGACGGATTGCCGACTCATCATCTACGACTAAGAGCTTTGCGCGCGTCTTTGTTTGATCAACCATGCCTAATATTGGTTACTGCTAATCAGCAACTTTCTTTTAAGGTTCTGACAACAAATGATAACAAAAGTTTTCATTCGAAAACACGTGTCGTAACTTTTATAAAAACCATAGAAATCTTCAATAACTCTCGTTTAGGTTTGAGCGCATGATTTCCCCCAATGTCCTAATAGTAGGGGATTAGGGAGATATTTTCTTAAAAAAAATGTCTTCGTATATTGTCACTTTTTTTGAGTGAAACCCATCAATTCTACTAAGTTAATTTTCATAAATTTTCGAAGTTGCGAGGTAGTTGCTATCATCAACAGTCACAACACCGTGTGATTGGTATGGCTAATCCATTTCTTGGGGTCAGAATTCCACCTGAGATTCAGGCAGCACTCATTGAGCGAATGCATGAAACAGGTCAGTCAAAGTCCGATATCGTGATTCATGCCTTGAGATGCTACTTGGGAATGGCACCGTGCTACGAAAAACTCGAAGAAATGGAGCAGAGACTCTCTGCTCTAGAGGCGATCGCCAAAGATGCCCAAAAGCATTTAAGTACGCACTAGCAAATCGGGAAACCATCCACTGGTCAGCCGATCACCCCGCATTAATGCGGGGCATTCATATAAGAGGCTAAATAGGTAACTCCCCAGGTAGGATTCGAACCTACGACCAATCGGTTAACAGCCGACCGCTCTACCGCTGAGCTACTGAGGATCGCGGTTATTAATCATAACGATGATTATGGCAGTTTGGCAAGCTTTTTGCAGATTTTTCTAGCGACGTGCTCAAACTCATTTATTTCTCAGCCTCCAAACCCAACCGCATCTGGGCAAGACGCTGTTGAGCCATGGGGTCAAGAGAGCTCGACAGAAATCGACTTGCTGTTCGCTTTTTAGCACGCTGCTTACGACGAATCCGACGGCTAGCCACCTCGACGTCGCCAAG
Source organism: Elainellaceae cyanobacterium (assembly GCA_051117335.1). Taxonomy (GTDB): domain Bacteria; phylum Cyanobacteriota; class Cyanobacteriia; order CAZCXK01; family CAZCXK01; genus DBGGTD01. The sequence goes on along the minus strand of JBNPEB010000004.1, from coordinate 67,776 downwards.
TAGCTGCTGCGCCGACATCCACTCTGCGCCATATCCAATCACCGTGAGCTGTTGAGCCCGATCAGAGGTGGCAACGATGAGGCGCTGCTCAAACTTCCGAACATCTTTCCGAAAGCAGGCGCAGGTTTTCTCAATGAATGTGTCGGCAGTCTGCCGATAATCGGTATATCGAATCGAAAGATTGGGTGTGACGACCTCGTGATGCCCTGGCGTACCCTGATACTGAGCATCAAATACAATCTGGGTTTCAAAGCCCCGAAATGTGCTGTATCCAATTAACACCTCGACCAAATCACGCCTTGCGCTTTCAAGCCCATGGCGATCGCGCGTATCCTTCAAAGACGACCAAGCTCCAACAATGTTGTAGCCATCTACAAGTAATATTGCCTGAGGTTTAGAAGGTGGCATGACTTAATGGTTCAAGGTGAACACCCGATAACATGGATCCGATACATTTCTTATCTTTAATTATCTTTTTATCATGCCACTTTTATGACGCGCTAGGAAAAATTCACTAGGAAAAATTTCCACACTGTGTTTGCATGAGTCGCTGCTTTAAGCGCTCAGGATCTCCTCGATCGATGACCCTTCCTTGATCCAGCAAGAAGGCACCATCGCAATAATCAAGCTCATCTAAGCGGTGAGTCACCCAGAGAGCAGTCATGTTACGACTCTTGACCAAATTCCGCACCTGCGCGACCAAGTCGAGCTGGCTGTCCGGATCGAGTAGCGCCGTTGGCTCGTCTAGCAGTAAGACTTTGCAATGACGGGCGATCGCCCCAGCAATGGCTATTCGCTGCTTTTGCCCACCACTGAGGGCATAAATGGGGCGTCGCTTTAGATGAGAGAGTTTAACAGAGGCTAGTGCTTCGTTAACTCGATGATGGATTTCGATCAGGGAGAGGCGTTCGTCTACCAGTCCAAATGCTACATCGGCACCCACCGTCGGCATCACAAGCTGATGATCAGGATTTTGAAACACAAACCCCACCGGAGGAAGAATGTCAATCTGTCCTGCTTGCGGATGTAATAACCCCGTCAATAAGCGAAGGAGAGTGGATTTGCCGCAGCCATTGGTGCCCAGCAGCATCCAGAATTCTCCTTGAGGAACCTCTAGTGAACAAGACTGCAACACCGTGGCTCCGCTTGCCCACTGAAATGATATATCGCGAATGGCGATCGCTGATTGAGTCACCAAGCTTACTCTACTCTGCTAGGGCAAAAAATCCGGGGGGACGACCCGATGCTGCTGCTGTACCTGATTTTTCAAACACTTGTACAGCAGAGATTTCGCTGACCAGGACGGCGATTTTTTTCTCAGGCTGTTGTTCGCAGGTCAGCTCTAGGACAACCGGATTACCGGAACTAATAGCATCGAGCACCTGTTTATAGACTGTCTCAGCATCGTCTTGGGATTTACGCTGAACCGAGAAGGTCACAGGCGCACTCTTTAAGGTCAAATCAATAATGAACATGAAGCTTAAGAAATGATTACGTTAACGTCGCTGTCTCTATTATCTCAAATAGAGCTCAAAATGGCTCTGGAAATACGGCAGGTAAGAGTTAAGCGGCAAAACCGACTTGAGGTCTTAACTATAGCTAGTACTATTATAAATTTAGACAACTTAATATTTCCCCTGGCGCTCTCCTAGGCTGAATCATAGTCATACTCCTAGAGACGAGAATTTGAGATCTATTTACATTCCTGATAAGATGGTAAAGAAAAGTAAACTTTACTCACATTTCGCAGCATTTCTTACACTTATAGATATGACGCTGTTATGGCGTTCCGTTTGAAATGCTGTTTGAAATGACTTTCGAAATCATCTCTGTAGTTAAATTTGTTTGGAGATTGCGTTATGACCATAGCAATGGGACGTGCGCAAGCCAGTCGAGGATGGTTCGACGTCCTCGATGATTGGCTGAAGCGCGATAGATTTGTATTCATCGGCTGGTCAGGGTTGCTGCTGTTCCCCTGCGCCTACTTGGCGATTGGCGGATGGCTCACCGGTACTACCTTTGTCACGTCCTGGTATACCCACGGGCTGGCATCGTCTTACCTAGAAGGCTGCAACTTTTTGACCGTAGCGGTCTCGACGCCTCCCAACAGCATGGGACACTCTCTGCTGTTTTTGTGGGGACCTGAAGCGAACTGGGATTTTGTGCGCTGGTGTCAGATTGGGGGATTGTGGACATTTACAGCTCTGCATGGCGCATTTGGACTGATTGGCTTCATGCTGCGACAGTTTGAGATTTCGCGATTGGTGGGGATTCGTCCCTACAATGCGATCGCCTTTTCTGGACCGATTGCGGTATTTGTGAGCGTGTTTTTGATGTACCCGCTGGGACAAGCCTCCTGGTTTTTTGCTCCCAGTTTTGGAGTGGCGGGCATCTTCCGATTCCTGCTGTTCTTCCAAGGATTTCACAACTGGACGCTGAACCCGTTTCACATGATGGGAGTGGCAGGCATCTTAGGGGGTGCGCTGCTGTGCGCGATTCATGGAGCGACAGTTGAAAACACGCTGTTTGAAGATGGCGACAAGTCAAACACCTTCCGAGCCTTCAATCCGACTCAGTCTGAAGAAACCTATTCGATGGTGACGGCCAATCGATTCTGGTCACAGATTTTCGGGATTGCATTCTCGAATAAGCGGTGGCTGCACTTTTTCATGCTGTTTGTGCCCGTGACCGGATTGTGGATGGCGAGTGTGGGTGTAGTTGGGCTTGCGGTGAATCTGCGTGCCTATGACTTTGTGAGTCAGGAGCTTCGTGCAGCAGAAGACCCTGAGTTTGAGACGTTCTACACCAAGAATATCCTGTTGAATGAGGGCATCCGCGCTTGGATGGCACCTCAAGATCAGCCTCATGAGCAGTTTGTATTCCCTGAAGAAGTACTGCCTCGTGGTAATGCTCTGTAGAGCGTAAGCCTCAAGCTTTGAGATAGCAAGATTCCACAGTTCAGCCCTCTACCTGTGTAGAGGGCTTTTTTTATGCCAGCTTTTATGCCAGCTCGCCCCCAGTTTCGGGGAGAGTATGTTATTCTAACTTCAAGGCAGATAAGCTGAATCATTAAGGTAAATCCTTGATGAGTGTCCTTTTGAGACATATCCACTTAGGGAACAAGGAGGTGATGCCCATGCAAGATAGTAGTAAATGTATGGGTCTCCAAGTTGAAATTAACTGGCTGTGTGCCGGGGCTGCTCTCTAGAGTTCAGTCGTTTGCCTTCTGAAGGCATTGCTGGGATAGCTCAGAGTTCCTCCCGGCAGTCTAGTTCAACTTGAAGATCCGCTACACCGCTCTTACCGATAAGGCGTTCAAGTTCGTACTTGTTCGTTGATGGTAAGAGCGGATAGCTTTTTAAAGGGGCGCCTTTTTAAAGGCGCCTTTAAAAAGGCATAGAGCTTTACGGCCTTCTTGGAAGTTCTTCATAGCGCGAGAATTAGACAAAGCTGTTCGTAACGACGGTAGCGGCAATTGAAGCTGCTACACGAGCAAAATCCGCCTCCGCCGGTTTTGAATCAGTCGGCGTAGGTCGTCGAATTTGCTGCCCTGATGCGGTTACTCTTCGAGAAGCCTTTATGGGTCTACACCCGCCAGTCTCCGAATCTTCTGGCAATCAACCAGTATCAACCCATCGATTGGTCAATAACTATCCCATAGACAGATTAACCTTGTAACTGAGTTATAAGGTCTATAGGCTATGAAGTGTGGCGCTGGTTGCAACGTAGTTTGCGATCGCCACTCAGAACAGGATGTTTATCTGAAATGGGGACTGATTGCTATGGCGCAGTTATTAAATCAATCTGATGCTCAACAGCGGGTTAACCAACTCCCTAATTGGTCATTAGAGGGTAAAACAATTCAGTGTACCAGGGAGTTTAAAGACTTTGTAGAAGCTATCAATTTTGTGAACCGTTTAGTTGAACCTGCAGAAGCAGCAGGACATCACCCTGACATCTCAATTTCTTACAACAAGGTAACGATTGAGTTAACCAGTCACGATGCGGGAGGTTTAACAGATAGTGACTTTGAAATGGCTAACGTCATTTCAGACATTAAGTAGTCGATGAATTGATTTCATAAGACCTGGTATTTTCGAAATATCAACACATTAAGAACTAATAAGGCTTGCGAAGATTCGCAGGTCTTTTTTTATCTATTTCTGTGGATTCTTAACTTTGCTAAGAATCAAATCCAGAGGCACTTAGCGCGCTAGAAGTCATTAGTAAAACAGTATGTAAGCCTGATTCAAATCATGTTTTAATCTCTTTTCAATCTAGGCTTAATCTCTTCTATACCCTGGATTAATTCTATTCTCAGTTCCAACTCAGCTTGCTGTTTTATGCTCCTCTTGGAAATAGAAAATGCTTCGATTGATCTACCACTATCACTAGTGATTGTGGCATTGTTTCATAACCGTTTAGTTGTTTGGGTGTGAGGATATGAACAGTAAGTTTTTACGGCATTCGTTGCTTGTTGTGCCCGTTTTTTTCGGTATGTTGGTTGTCTCTGACGCTGAGGCGATCGCCTCAGAAATTCGATCTGACTCTGGGTTCGATTCCGCTACGGATCATGCATCTGAGATTTTGGGTGAAGATATTGAACTTGCTCAAGTTGCAGATCGGGTTGCAGATCAGGCTGTGGACGTTGAAACCGATCGTGACGCAGGCAATCAATTTGAATCGAGTGACTCACTAGATACTCACCAAATCGACCCCTTAGAGACTGAATCGCTAGAGGATACGGCGGATGCTATAGAGCAACTGGATACGGTTCAAGAAAAAACTTCAATCGTTTCAGAATCTAGTGAAGAGTCCAATGAAGACGTTCTCGATCAGGTTCAGTTCTACAACACGAATGGAGACTCTGCATCGCTAGGACAGGTAACATCAATTTCTCAGCTATCTGACGTTCAGCCGACTGACTGGGCGTTTCAAGCTCTGCAATCGTTGGTTGAGCGCTACGGCTGTATCGCGGGGTATCCCGACGGGACCTATCGCGGTAACCGGGCGATGACTCGTTACGAGTTTGCGGCTGGTATGAATGCCTGCTTAGACCGCATCAATGAATTGATTGCGGCGGGTCTGGCTGATGTGGTCACTCGTGAAGATTTAGCTGTTCTTCAGCGTTTGCAAGAAGAGTTTGCAGCTGAGCTAGCGACGCTTCGCGGTCGGGTGGATGCACTAGAAGCTCGCGTGGCTGAAGTCGAGGCAAACCAGTTTTCAACCACCACCAAGCTTGAGGGTGAGGTGCAGTTCCTGGTGTCTGCCATTGGGGTCGATGATGGCAACGTTACGGCAAGTGGAGACGACATCGAAGATGGTGATCAAGCCGTTTTCATCGATCGGGTTCGTTTGAACTTCATCACAAGTTTCACGGGCGAAGACGAATTAGAAACGAGTCTTGAAGCTGGAAACTTTGAAAACGATATCGGCGACACCTTTCCCGGTGATCCCTTGGGCTTCAATGCAGGAGGCGACGAGGGCAATAATTTTGACCTCGACGACTTGATTTATACATTCACCCTGTTCGATCGGGCTGAGATTCTGATCGGTGCCACCGGACTTGATATCGATGATCCGGTCAATGACATCACGCCTCTATCTAGTTCGAGCAGTGGTTCAATCAGCGAATTTGGCGACGTAGGCGTTTACGAACAAGCCTTTCCTGGCAGTGGCGCAGGAATTGGTGCGTCAGTTGCACTGATCGAGAACGACGACTTTGCCGTTTTGGTTGAAGGCGGTTATGTCGCCGATGATCCGTCAGATCCAGAGCCTGGAAGCGGTCTATTTAACGGTGATTATGCTGCGATCGGTCAGCTGACCTTTGAAAGCGACCTCGTCGATGTGGGCTTGACCTATGTCAACTCGTATTCACCCACGAGTGACCTTCAGAGAATCGATAATGTTTACGATGTCGATGGTCCAGCCGTTGCCAATACCTATGGCGGTGCGTTTAACTTCAAGCTATTTGATAATTTCCTTGAGGTGGGAGGGAGTATAGCCTTCTCCCAAGTCAACGGAATTGGCGCACTCCCCGACTACGAAGCCTGGACATATCAGGGAACACTCGCCCTGAACGACTTGCTCGTAGAAGGCGCCCGTTTGGGGGTTGTCGGCGGTGTTCCAACGTATACTCGCGACCTTGATGGACAATCTACCGATACTGGCTTTTTGGTCGAAGGATTCTACAGCTACCCAATTAATGATTTCATCACAATTACGCCTAGCGTGATTTACATTGACTCTCCGTTCAATGTAGACGACAACGATGATGTCATTATCGGTACGCTGAGAACCGTCTTCAAGTTTTAGGTTAAGACCTCTTCTCTGGATATGCTCATCAGGAGACGGCAATAATTGACGATATCTCAAGCCTTGCTTGAGGGCGAGGCTTGAGTTCTTCATTATCCTGTTTTTACTCAAGTCCCCAAGTAGGTTAAACCCTTATCAGACCCTTATAATTTAATGGTTTTGAGTCCTTACTCTGAAATCCTCGTGAATAATTGGATCAGCCTAGTTAACCATCCTGGTTTTTTCTGCTAATCTGTTGTGAGGAAACATCAAGTTACGGGATGACAATGCTATAAATTTATTTGTAGATTGTCAGTCATTTCTTGAAATAGGTGTGAGGACATGAAGAATGCTGCCTAAAATTTTGTGGAATTCATTGCTGGTTACTCCAGCAGTCTTGACGGCTACATTGATTGCTTCTACGTCTGCGATCGCATCCGAGACTCCACAGTCTAGCGAATCGAGCGACGCATTCTTGTCTGAATTAGCTGAGATCTCTGACGTTGAAGAGCTTTCAACGTTTGATTCTGAAAACTTGGAACAATCCGCTAGCGCTGAGCCCATTCAATTGGCGGGTGTGCCTGCTGAGCCATCTGCATCGTCTCTCGAAGAGAGCCAAGACGCTCAAGACGATAGCGCTTATTTCTTGAATCAGGTTCAGGAATATAGCAGTGAAGGCAACGTCAATTCTCTAGGGCAGGTAACATCGATTTCTCAGCTATCTGACGTTCAGCCGACTGACTGGGCGTTTCAAGCTCTGCAATCGTTGGTTGAGCGCTACGGCTGTATCGCGGGATATCCCGACGGGACCTATCGCGGTAACCGGGCGATGACTCGTTACGAGTTTGCGGCTGGTATGAATGCCTGCTTAGACCGCATCAATGAATTGATTGCGGCGGGTCTGGCTGATGTGGTCACTCGTGAAGATTTAGCTGTTCTTCAGCGTTTGCAAGAAGAGTTTGCAGCTGAGCTAGCGACGCTTCGCGGTCGGGTGGATGCACTAGAAGCTCGCGTGGCTGAAGTCGAGGCAAACCAGTTTTCAACCACCACCAAGCTAAATGGTGAAGTCATCTTCGCTCAAGAAGTTCCGATCGATGAGCCTGACGGCTTTGATGATGAAACTACCTTTGGCTATCGGGTTCGCTTGAACTTTGATACTAGCTTTACGGGTGAAGACCGCTTGCGAACTCGCTTCCAAGCGCGTGATCTTCCTGATTTCTCCTCTGACCCAATCGGTCGCTCCTTCAGCGGTGGTGGCGGCGGTGACTTTGTTCTCGACGATTTGGTTTATACGTTCTCCCTCTTTGACGTTGCTGCAATTACCATTGGTGCAAACAGCATCGGTGCAGATGACTACGTAGTCAGCACTATCAGTCCCTTGGATAGCTCTGGCAGCGGCAGCATCAGCAACTTTGGTTTCCCGCCTCAGTACAACTTTATCCCTGGTGATGCAGGTGCAGGCGCGATTATTCAAATCAGCGATAGCCTCAGCCTCGACTTCGGTTATTCATCGGCTGAAGCACCTGATCCTAGTCCTGGCGCAGGTTTGTTTAATGGCGACTACGGCGGAATCGCTCAGTTGACTTTCTTGAGTGACTTCATCGATGCCGCGTTGACCTATTCCAACTCCTATGCGGGTGATGGATTGATCTTTGGCGATGGCCCTCAAGTGGGTAACTACTACGGTGGTCAGTTTAACGTTAAGTTAGACATCTTCGAAATCGGCGGTGGAATCTTCTACGCGAATGTCAACGGTATCGGAGCTAACCCTGACTATGAAACCTGGAGCTACCAGGGCACGCTAGCCATCAACGACGTGTTGGGCGAAGGCAACCAGATTGGTGTCTTGGCAGGTGTTCCGACTTATAGCCGTGAGTTTACCGGAGATGACGATTTCGGAGATGATACAAGCTTCTTGCTTGAAGGCTATTATCGCTATCGCTTAAACGACTTTATCTCCATCACGCCTAGCGTTGTTTGGATCAACGATCCGTTCAACGACAACGATAACGATGATGCAATCATCGGCCATCTCAGAACAACGTTCAGCTTCTAGGCCCGTAAGTCTAGTTGTTTGGATTGCTGGTTTGTAGTCTCTTCAGTTGAATAGCGCTTGAGCCTCGATAAAATTGGGCTTGAGCGCTTTTTTATTAGCGCATACCGCCATATGTTTTTATTTGTCACATTAAACCTGCAAACCCCAGTGGAGAACCGGGATATACTAGGGAAAATGCATGGGGCATCCCAGGCGCAATATATTTGAGGCTTCTAAACTGACCTGTGGAACTTTCTAGTAAGAGTGAATACGCACTTCTAGCGCTGCTAGAATTAACAACCCATTACAACAGTGGCGAACCCTTACAAATTCGCCAAATTGCAGCTGAGCAGAACATCCCAGACCGTTATCTAGAGCAACTTTTGGCAACACTGCGACGCTCTGGATGGGTTCGGAGTCAGCGGGGAGCCAGGGGGGGATATTTGCTAGCAAAAGAGCCTTGGAAAATCAGCATATTGGATGTTGTAACCTGCATTGAGGGATTAGATACCCAACCCTCTAAAGCGAAGCAAACTCCCCAATCGACTCCAGAAATTGTGGTTAATGAAATCTGGCAGGAAGCTCGTCAGGCTGCAGATGCTGTGTTAAGCAAATATACGCTCCAAGATCTAGCAGATAAACGAGATGCGCGCCAGCAACTCGATATCATGTACTACATCTAAATGGTTATTGGCAGATAGAGACGGATTTTCATGAAAATTGCTCGTGATATTACTCAGCTTATTGGTCGTACGCCGCTGGTGCAGTTGAATCGCATTCCCTCTTCAGAGGGATGCGTTGCCCAGATTGTCGTGAAGTTGGAGGGAATGAATCCGTCTGCTTCCGTGAAAGATCGAATTGGGACCAGCATGATTGATACGGCAGAACGTCGGGGATTAATTGAACCTGGGAAAACAGTGCTGGTTGAGCCGACGTCAGGAAATACGGGAATTGCGTTAGCAATGGCGGCAGCAGCAAGGGGCTACCGTTTGATTTTGACCATGCCTGAGACAATGAGTTCTGAACGACGCGCCATGTTGAGGGCGTATGGAGCAGAGCTTGAGCTGACCCCGGGGATTGAAGGCATGGGTGGTTGTATTCAAAGGGCACAAAAGATTGTCGATACGTTGCCTCATGCTTATATGTTGCAGCAGTTTCGGAATCCGGCCAACCCAAAAATCCATCGAGAAACGACGGCAGTTGAAATTTGGGATGATACTGACGGGCAGGTTGATTTTCTGGTCGCAGGGGTGGGCACTGGAGGCACGATTACGGGAGTTTCAGAAGTTTTAAAGCAGCGTAAGTCTAGTTTTCAATCGATCGCCGTTGAACCTGCCAATAGCCCCATCTTGTCGGGTGGACACCCTGGGCCTCATAAAATCCAGGGGATTGGTGCTGGATTTGTGCCGGAGGTGCTACGACGGGATTTAATTGACGAAGTGATTGCAATAGCAGATGAAGATGCGATCGCCTATGGTCGTCGTCTGGCCCGTGAAGAAGGGTTGCTCTCTGGAATTTCGAGTGGCGCTGCCTTAGCCGCTGCAATTCAGGTTGCTCGTCGTCCTGAGAATGAAGGTCGTTTGATTGTCATGATTCAGCCCAGCTTTGGCGAGCGCTATCTCAGCACTCCATTGTTCCAAGATCCTGAACTCATGACGGCTGCAATGGGTTAGCATCAAAGCGTTTAGGTTAAGCAATCGTCAAAAATTGTATGATTCTTTCTCGATCGGTTGGCGAGCAGGAGAGATAAAATGTGGTCATGTCACACTCGAACTATTACGATGCTCTAGAGGTTAACTCCAGCGCCAACCAAGCCGAGATCAAACAAGCGTATCGTCGGTTAGCAAAGCTCTTTCATCCGGACAGCAATCAGGCGATCGCCAATCATCATCGCATTGCCGTCATCAACGAAGCCTATGAAGTTTTAGGAGATCCTGAGCGGCGTCAGGCGTACGATCGCTACTCCAAGGCCGTTCTATCACAATCCAGTGCGCCCCATCGTCAGCATCGTGCTGCTGCTGCTCAAAGCCAATATTACCGTCGTAAACAATCTGGACGAGACACTGATCAGCAATCTGACCGATGGTTGCGGCTTGTCTATCAACCCGTTAACCGTTTACTGTGCCATATTTTAGATCCCTTAGAAGATCAAATCGATCAGCTTGCCGCTGATCCGTTCGACGATGAGCTAATGGCTGATTTCCAGGCCTATCTTGACGATTGTCGAGATCGCCTCAGTCAAGCGCAACAGTTCTTTCGTTCTGCTCCCAACCCTGCCAACTTAGCAGGGGCGGCATCGAGTCTGTTCTACTGCCTTAATCAAACGGGAGATGGGATTGAGGAACTGGAACGATTTACGTATAGCTATACCGAGCACTATTTGCATACCGGGCACGAGCTATTCAGAATTGCCCGAAAGCTAAGATGGGATGCCCAGTCCGCTCTACGCGATGTGAGCTGACACAAAGCAGAGCTAGCTGGCTCGATTCAACAAAATGGCGTAGGTGTAGCCAATCGTTTCAGAAATCACCGACCGAGCCCCTTCGCTAGACCTCCACCAGCAATCCGGATCGTAGGTCAACGGTGGCGCTGCAATGATTCCGACTCTAACCGTCGGTTGTAGCACTTGCTGAAATAATTTCCAGCTCCGGCGAGCATGAGGCCCCACTGTATAGACATTAATTGAACGAACCATCGGCGCTTCATTGAGGAGCCAGTCGTATAGCGTCGTAGCAGCAGTGATGGTGCGATGGTGCTCAGCTTTTGGAACCGCTAGACTGATAATGCGTTCTGGTTCTATCCCCAATTTGATCAGAGTTGCTGTTTTAAGATCGGCAAAATTTTCACAGTCTGATAAATAGTAGCCATGTAACAGGGGGCAACTAGTGACAATGAGCCACTGGTAAGCACCCTGTTGAAATTCATCAACGGCTCGTTTGAGTGCCATATCTGACAACCACCCTTCCACAACTAATGCATTGGCTGCTGCGAGTGGTTTATTAGCCGCCAGGAAATGATAAATGTTGGCGATCGCCAGCAGTCTAGAGGCGATCGCACACAGCACCATCAAAAACCATGCCCAAACGACCAGCCAGCCCTCATACAAAGACTGGCCTAAACGGTGCATGGACTTAAATAGGCGTGAATTCTTGCTAACATTCAGCATTCGTTGGAGTGGAGCAATACCAAGTTGATATAGAAACTAAAGATTACGTATTCGAATGATTAGCAAGCCGCTGTTGCCGCAAGTAGTCAAATACGCTTTTATCTCCAATATCGGGAGGAATAGGCTGCAACGCTTTCCGAACTGCAAACACCATCATTAAAATAGCCCAAACTCCAAGCAATAGTTGGGAAACTGTGGGCGACAACGCCCCGGATAAATGCCCCAACAGTAGAAGCGGCACTAGCGGAGTTAGCAGTTTAGTTTCTAATCGATTAAAACAAAAGGCTTCCTTAAAGAAAATTCCTGTCAGCGCAACGAATATAAATCCGATCCCCCAAATTACAACGGGTTGCTCATATACCAATAGAGGAAGTGGCAGAGAATTTTGGAAAACTAACGCCACGGATGCACCGGCCCCGATCAACCAACACACTTGTAGAAATCGATGCAGCGCTGCTAGATAAATGTGGATCGTTAATAAACTAATCCCCAATGCCAGAGAGAAACTCGCATACAGCAGCGTTATGATCGACAGAACGATTGGGGTCTGAGGTTCCCAGAAAGTTAGAGCAACCCCAATCGCAAAACTGATGGCAGCGACCATGAGCCCGCCTCGGTAGATCATCACACCCAGGCGATCGCTCTCTGTAATGGTAAATTCACCGAACTGCCCTTGATAAACTTCGGCAGAATAATCTTGATGCTGGATCTGAGAATTTGTCATCATTATCCTCTCGACTCTATTACCAGCATACTTCGGAAGCCAATTCACCTTAGAGACGAGACTTAACGTTATGATGAACCTAACTTCTTAAGGAAAGATAAAGATAATCGAGATTTAGTCTGTAAAATGTAGGGAGTTGTGGAAATAAAGGGGCACAGCTACGCTCAACGCCTATGACCCAGTTTCCCTCAAATTTGTAGTGACGATTTACCTCTGAGAAGGATTGCATGGAGGCATTGCCGAGACAAATCGCGAATTCTCAGGCGCTCTTACAGCTGTTGCTGTTCGTCGACAAGCGACCGACTTCGAGCGAAAAAATTCGTCAAATTCGAAATTATTTTCGAGACAGGGACGGTGAATGCCCTGTTGATTTGCAGGTCATCGATGTAGTTGAGCATCCTTACCTCGCCGAACATTTTCGACTAGTTGCAACTCCCGCGCTGATTAAGACATTTCCAGAGCCTCGACAAGTGTTGGCAGGAAGCGATTTAGTTGCTCAAATAGACCATTGGTGGTCGCGCTGGCAGCGATCGATCGAAGACTGTCGTGCTACGCAAGCTGTCAATGCAGAGGGGGGCCATGATCACCGAAATGAACATCTGCCCATCTCGACGTTGCGCGCGGCTGAAGTTATTCAGCTGTCAGATGACCTATTTCGCACGAAGCAAGAACGAGAGGCATTGCACGAACAGCTTCAGTTTAAGGATCGCCTCATTGCCATGCTGGCCCATGATTTGCGTAACCCGCTGACGGCGCTTTCGATTGCGTTAGAAACCTTGGAAATGGGGAATGAGGAGAATTCTGAATATCGAGAGCGACTCAACCCTGCCATGATAGCTCAGTTACTCAAACATGCCCGAGCCCAAACGAAAGCGATTGATCGCATGATTACGGATATTTTGCAGGCTGCGAAAGGCACATCAGCGGGATTTGAAATTCATCCTAAGAATTTTGATTTTAAGGAATTGTGTGTAGATATTTTAAGTCGGTTGAAAAGCCAGTATCAAGTCAAATCTCAATATATTGAAACCGATATCCCAAACGATTTGCCGAAGGTGTATGCCGATCAAGATCGAGTCAGACAATTACTCGTCAATTTGCTGGACAACGCAATTAAATATACCCCTGACGGTGGAACCATTCAGATTTCGGCACTGCATCGCACCACTCAAAAAGTTCAAGTCAGCATTTGCGATGATGGTCCTGGGATTCCAAAAGAAAACCAAACGCATATTTTTGAAGACCAATTTCGCCTTGAGCGAGATGAATTGAAGGAAGGATACGGAATTGGCCTGTCGTTGTGTCAGCGTATTGTCAGAGCGCACTATGGACAAATTTGGGTCGATTCGTCTCCCGGTAAGGGAAGCAGCTTTCACTTTACGCTGCCCGTGTTTCGCCGATGATGCTTGAAGATTTCACATTTAAGATTTCATTCGTGCGATCGCCCCAACGATGCCGCACGGGATACCGGGACTATCTGAGATTTGCGCTGCATTCGTTTTCATCAAGCAAAAGCATTAACGCTTCTTTTTGTCGTAATACTGTTGATGATAGTCGTCAGCACGGTAATAATCAGAGGCAGGCTTAATCTCGGTGACGATATCGCGATCGCAGTTCCCAGAGATCTGAAGCTTCCGCTTCGATTGACGGGCTGCTTGCTCTTGATCTGGGGTGTGATAAAAAATGACAGAGCGATATTGATCGCCGCGATCGGGGCCTTGGCGGTTCACGCTGGTGGGGTCGTGAATATCCCAAAATACATTTAACAAATCGTCGTATGAAACCCGGTTGACATCATACTCAACCTGAGTGACCTCGGCATGCCCGGTGATGCGAGCGCAGACATCGAGGTAAGAAGGGTTTGGGAAATGCCCACCCATATAGCCTACAGACGTCGAGACAACACCCGGAACTCTGCGGAATGCGGCTTCAATGCCCCAGAAGCAGCCCGCTCCAAAGGTTGCGATTTCGGTAGTGGAATGAGAATCCATACTAGCTAATGACGATCCATGCGTAGGTCAACATGCCAACCAGGGCAGTTGCTGCAATCGGTTCTTTCTGCTCATGCCAAAACCGACTCAGACTGCTCCAAAAAAATCGAACCGCTGCACGCCGTTCTTGTCCTAATTCTTTCATAAGTTCTTCAACGCGATCATCGACCTCTTCAATCGAAACATCACCACGCTGATAGGCTGCCTCTAGGTCGTCTAGCTTTTGCCAGTAGTCTTGGGTTGCCTGAAATAAGTTGGGCACCATGAGATGAATCACCTTTCATTATCTTCTATTAACTATTGTAACGAATTGTGAAAGTTGATTCTCTATAAAAGGAGAGACATTGGATTGAATCGTAGGGCTGTCCCTAGGCGTTTTTGGGAATTTAAGATTTAAAATTAGCTCAAATCTCAGGATGTAGCGCTGAGTTGGCTGTTGCAGCTGAGGCCGTTACACAGCCCAGTGCAGTACCGATGATGAGTAAGACAGTGTGCGTGATGATGTAGTGCTGCATCCAAACCGTCGAAATAAACTCACTGTTCAGTAGCTCATAGCTTAACCATGTGCCTGCTAGGGCAGGCAGTAGAAATGCTAGACCTGCCAAGACATTTAGCGTGATCAACCGTTCGATGTTTGATTGCCTCTTAAACCTGTCTGCCCAGTTCGATTGACTGAACTGTTGCCCGATGCGATAGGCACTCACCCATCCTAAAATTGCGCCTCCGAGTCTCAGAGCCAGGCTCGTTAGCATCGCAAATGGATTGAGGTGGTATCGGAAGGCGATCGCCATTCCGTCGGCAGGATAGTCTAGATAGGTTGCCCAAATGACCCGATCGCGTCGCAGCATTGATAGAGACGACACCATATCCCAATTGCGGGGCACGATCACTTCGAGGTCAATTCGATCCGTCGATTGCCATGACGGGTCTGGAGCAAATAAATAGCCAATCACATAGTCTTTATAGACATGATTCCCGTGGTATTCGTACGGGCGCATTCGGTAGGTGATCGTTAATGTGTGATCGCCGCTTGGTACGGGGATAGTAAAATTTGTGCCCGTGGCGGGCATTTTGGGGGGGCTGATCTGCTCTAAGTCGTAGAGAGTTGCAACCTCACGCTGCGCTGACGATTGGCTTAGCCGAGCTAATAGGTCATACCATCGATTGGGATTAACCCGATCAATACTGCGATCGCGCTCACTCCGATCGCTAAATGTGGGAATGGCAACGGATTGAGTGATGGTATCTGTCACATCTGGCAGCGGGGCAGGTTGGGGCGGAATGGCTTGGTTGTCGAGCTTGACCTTGCTGCGTTTTGCGGCCGGTGCAGTCAGTGTAAATGTCACGGTGACGGGGTTGCCCGGATTACGAATCTGGTAGGTTGCTGTGAGCTGCCCCTGGCGCCTCGATTCAGGTTTGGAGGTCTCTTGACCGGATAGCGTTGTCCAATCAAAGGTCAGCGTTTCTTTGCGAACCGTGAGTGCCTGGAGGTCGCCAAGGGGTTCACTGAGGCGATCGCCCCTGACCCATTGATTGCTCGCTGTTGGGTCTGAGCCGCAACTCGGAATCAGACAAAGAGCTAACACTGTTACCAGCAAAATCCAGAATGAGTGCCGTATCCGCATAACGTACTGAAATTACACATTCTACAATGAACATGTCTAGAATCCTGAATGATATGCTCTAATGAGCCACTCATTCACCATTCAGACGATTCAAGCCAATCCTTGCCGAATTAACCATGGGTGCAATGGGGCGTACCTCTACGCTGAAATTTGATCGAGGCACGTTGATTCTACATCCTCCACCGCGAGGGAAAACCTGGATCGACTATGCCATATGGGATGACCGGATTGAACGTTTTCGCATTCCCGCTATTCAATACCGTGATTTGGTAGAAACCCTTCAGGCTGAAGGAACAAGATTTGAAGATTTGGCACGCGAGTTTAGCCCGGTTGAGCTAAAACCTGCCATTGAGATGACACCCTATCCTCATCAGCGCGAGGCACTTGATGCTTGGATTCGAGCGGGTCGACGGGGGCTGGTTGTGTTGCCGACAGCAGCAGGCAAAACTTATCTGGCTCAACTGGCAATGCAGGTGACGCCTCGCAGCACATTGATTACAGTTCCAACCCTTGATTTGATGCACCAGTGGTATGCCCACCTTGTGGCCGCATTTCCGGATGTAGAGGTGGGGCTGTTGGGGGGCGGATCGCGCGATCGCTCTCCCATTTTAGTCGCAACCTATGATAGCGCCGCGATTCACGCCGAACGCCTTGGCAACCAGTATGCGCTGCTAATTTGCGACGAGTGTCATCATTTGCCCAGCGACTTTAATCGAGTGATTGCCGAATATGCGATCGCTCCTTATCGATTGGGGCTGACCGCGACTCCCGATCGCACTGATGGTAAGCACTCCGAACTCGATATACTGCTGGGTCAGGTGGTCTATCATCGAACGGCAGACGAACTTGCAGGTCAGGCGCTTGCTCGTCATGAAGTCGTCCAGATTCGGGTGAAACTGTCTCAACAGGAGCGCGACCGCTACGATTCTCTAATCAGCACCCGCAACGCCTTTTTGAACGAGTCAAATATCTGGCTAAGCAGCCTCCAGGGGTGGCAGCGATTTGTTCGCGCAAGTGCCCAATCAAAGGCGGGTAGACGAGCCATGCTAGCCCATCGTGATGCAAAGGCGATCGCCCTTGGCACTGAAGGCAAACTCAGGGTTTTGGCAGATTTGCTTGCCGAGCATTATCCAGAACAAACTCTTATTTTTACGAACGATAACGCCACCGTCTATCGGATTTCCCAGGAGTTTTTGATTCCTGCGATTACCCACCAGACTCCGGTCAAAGAAAGACATGAAATTCTTGACCGCTTTCGGGCTGGAACCTATAAGACTCTGGTTGCCTCTCATGTGTTGAATGAAGGCGTTGACGTACCGGCGGCAAGCATCGCGATTTTGCTCTCAGGAACTGGCTCCACCCGCGAATATATTCAGCGGTTGGGGCGGGTCTTGCGCAAGGGCCATTCTCATAAGTTTGCTCGGCTCTATGAAGTGGTGGCAGAGGAAACGTCAGAAGAATACACCTCTCAGCGACGACGAAGCCAGCCAAAATCCAAGCCAGTACAGCCTGTGCCATCGACGCCAAATTCATCAGCAGGTCAACTAGAGCTGTTGCCCTCATCCACGCCAGTCTATCCGGTTAGCCCGCTGGAAACGTTCAGAGCTGCGGAGTCATCGTCTGAGGATACGTCATACCTGCCCTCGTCGAATGTGCCTGAGCAGTCATCTGAGGAATCATCTAAAGACTCTTCGATACCTCCCTCTGTAGAGGATGACCGCATACCCTGATCAAGTGGCGCACCAGGGTTGCTGATGGAAGCTAAGAATGCCTGATCAGCATGGGTTATACCAATTCTCGATTTTAGATTTGCGATTTTGGATTGACGGCCAGCAGCCTTGCAAGGGTTCTAGCCTGTTCATTGGTAGCCTTACTTCGAAGAATTGGTATTACGCTATCGCTTTAGCGAAGCCATGCCCGAAGGGCTATACCCATCGTATTGGCGTGACACTCCGTCCGACGATGATGACGCATGACCTCATCGAGTCGCGCATCCAGGCTAATTTCGTAGACTGGGTTGAGCCGTTGCGAAACCCAGCGATATCAAAACTAGTTGGGTTTCGCCATCGCTCAACACCAACCTACGCACGGACTATCTAACTAGCAAGTTGTTATCAAAGTTGTCGTACCCTGCCACGATGCCATTGTTGAGGTCTACATTGCTGTTGCCATAGTGTAATACTTCACGGCACGTCGAATCATAGCGCTGAATTCGAGAGGGAGTCCCTTGAATTTGAAAGACTTCAGCCCTCGTTGAACCTAACGACCATGCATCGCTAGGAGAAGTATCTTGAAGAAATGGTATGTTGGCAGACACATTTAAATTATTATCAAAGTCGTTATAGCCTGTGACGAAACCGTTGGTCAATTCTACTTGGCTATCCTGATAATTTAAGATCTCCCGATCAATGGAGTTATATGTATTGACGCTAGTCGGAGTGCCCTGTACGCGAAACACGTTTTCACGGGGAGAACCCAACGTCCACACGTTTTCAGCGTCTAATTGCTCGAATACGATGGAGGGATCGACAGAGACGCTTAGATTACTGTCAGAATTATTGTATTCGGTCACCATCCCATGTTTTAGCTCGACGGTGCTATCACCGTAGTATAAAACTTCTTCGCAATCAGAAGTTAATCGCTTAATGCGAGTTGGGGTGCCCTGAATTGCCAATACCATGCCCCGACTTGACCCCAAACTCCAGACTTCAAGGGGCGTCGATGAACGAGACGGACGCGTTTTAATGTTGCTCTGAGCGTATTGCAGGTTGCGCTGATATTCTCCCACTTTCTCTTGAGCTGTCTGATGATCGGGGCTATTAGAGGGTACTTGTTTCATCAGGTTAATGGCATCTTGCCAAAGAGTGGCGACGGCGTTCCATTCTTCCCTAAAGTGGGCTGTTTGGGTGAGTTCTGCGGCACTCATCGCCTGATTCACCGCCTGTTGAAATGCTGATTTATCGTCGGATGATTCAGACGATTCTGAATTTTCAAATGGGTTGGTAATTGGGAACTGAATGGAGATAGCAACTCCCAAAACAATCAGGCTTGTCAGAATAACCCCTGGAAGAAGATAATTCTTTTTTTTCGGAACAAGATGACCATTTTTCAGCGTGACAGGCGTGAGATAGTGAGATGTTTTACCGTTTCTCTCAGGTTTGGGTCGATGGTTCATTGAGAGTGTTTAGCCATTCATAGTGGATGCAGTTCAGGCGCTAATCTAGAGTACTCTATCCAAGGGCTGACGTTCATCCCCTGATATGGCTGGAAGCGATTTATTGGGGCGATTTATTAGGGCGATCGCCCTGATTCGACACGAGTTGACTGAGTTACATTAAACATGACCTTAAACGGGCGACCAATCTCGTCGTGTAGTTCATCCTCTACTAATGTCACTTCTTCGGCGGTGATGGGTTCTGCGGCACGCACGACCAACTCAATCGATGGATCATCCCAAAATACTTTGGTATCCAATAATTCGACATCTTGACGGGCAATCAATGGGCTTTGAGCAAGGATATTGCGAACAGAGTAGTTTAGCTCGGCTTGGCGGACGAGTTGCAATGAACTCAGCCCCAATGGAATCACCAATATACCGGTTAGAAGGGTGCTGACTCCCCAACTTAACGTACGGCTGAATTGATTGCTGGGACGCGTGTAGCCCGCAATCACGTACACTAGCGTACACGCCAAATTGATGCCCAAGAGGTTTGTAACATACAGCAAAAATGCTCCCCAACTATACGTCCATTGTCCTTGTGAGAGAGTTAGACCTACGACGCAGAGAGGTGGCATGAGGGCAACGGCGATCGCCGTTCCGGGGAGGGCATCTCCTAATTCAGGGCGAATTTTGGCGTAGCCGCTAATGCCTCCGGCTGTAAGCGCAATCAGCAAATCGATGAGGGTGGGCTGAGTGCGTGCCAACACTTCAGTGCCAAATTCGGGGATGTTGATGACTTCGCCGGCGAGCCACGAAAACAAGATGCCAATGATTGTACTTGCAAGGATGAGAATTGAACTACTTCGCAGGAGTTGGCGATCGCCCTCTAGAGCAGCAAACGCCAGCCCCCTCAAGGGCAACATGAGGGGCGCGATAATCATGGCACCAATAATGACGGCAGCGCTGTTGACGAGTAAGCCAAAGGTCGCGATCAGACATGAGCTAATCAGTAACACCAAATAATTGAGAGTCAGCCGAGATTCTTCAAATAATGATGCTCTCAGCTTGATGATGGGTACGGTCGCCAGCCATGATTGAACGTGTTCTGTAATCTGCCGGACATATTGACGCATGACTCTATATCCCAATCAGCACTGCTAAGATTATCGCGCCTGATCCGCATTTCAAATGATGCAATGGCGACGATTATGATCGCCTTATCACATACCTTATCGATGTAATTCAGACGACGGGAGTTCTTCAGACGGATAGGGAGGAGGGGGCGGTAAATTGTTTGCTGGCTGAGGAGCCAAACGTCTTGACTCTCCTATTTTGGTGCGGTACAGAGTTCTGAGGTAGCCCATGGCGGGGCGCTCAATTGCTAATGCCATGAGGCTTGCCAATCCGATCGATATCCCCAGTGCTACCGTGATGCTGAGGTGAGCGTTTAAGGACACTTGGGAGAGAGTGCGAATCACGATGTAGCCAATATTTTGATGAATTAAATAGAGGCTGTAAGAAATTGTACCCAGAAAAATCAGGGGTTTGAGGTTGATAAACCGTAAGTAGCCGTGAATTGCAAAAAACAGTCCGAGGGCAAATCCCATGCAAGCGATGATAGATTCTGCGTGGCTATTCATAGAATGAACTAGAAGCCCTGCCGTAATCAACCCATAGCGCACCGTTGAACCGCCCTTGTTCCAAATTTGATACAGGGCAATGCCGATGATAAAAAAATGCGCGTAGTCTGTTAAGAAAAACGGGCTGATTGATGCGGGAATATGGAGCCAATTGCTTTGAATTCTCACTAGATTGATGAGCAGCCAAGCGATCGCCATCGTTTCGATATGTCGCAGCAGCCTAAGCTGATAGAGCAGCACCATGACCAGATAAAAGATTAGCTCGACTTGCAGCGTCCAATAGACGCCATCTACGTCAGGAATGCTCAAAAACCGCTGAATCATGCTTAGATTAACGATCGCATGATTGAGGCTCACCTCTCGACCCGGCAACCCCACTAGAGCAACGGCTACAAATGTCAGGGCGATCGCAACCCAGTAAACTGGATAGAGACGGGCAATGCGTCCTATGACAAAATCTAAGATTCGTTTGGTTCTTTCTAGCGCTAGCAGAATCACGAATCCGCTAATCATGAAAAACATGGGCACCCCATAGCGACCTTGGGGAAAGCTCAGCAGCAAGTCGTGGGAATGCCCATAAATTTGGTCATAGCGAGTGGTGTAGTGATATAAGACAACTCCAAGAGCTGCGAGTCCCCGGAGGACATCAAGTTCGTAAATTCGCTGATTAGAGTGGTTTGGCATTGGCACCCGCATTGCTGTTGATTTGTGAACGTTTGCTCAAACGACGAGATTTACTATGTGTGGACGCTTTACCCTCAGCCAATCCGACCAATCCATTGCCGAAATTTTTCAGCTTTCAGAGATTCCTCATGTAAAGCCCCGTTACAATATCTCGCCGACGCAGCCTGCTCCTGTTGTGTTCCAGACGACAAATTCTCCGACGCGGAAATTTACCTACATGCGTTGGGGGCTGATTCCGTCTTGGGCCGATGATCCGAAAATTGGGGCTCGGATGATTAACGCGCGAGCCGAAACGTTGTCCGAGAAACCGTCATTTCGGGCTGCGTTTAAGCGACGACGGTGTTTGATAGTCGCAGATGGCTTTTATGAATGGAAAAAGACGGATGAGGGCAAGCAACCGTTTTACATTCAGCTCGATCATCATCAACCCTTTGGCTTTGCGGGGCTGTGGGAACACTGGCAACATGCAGACGGCAGCGAAATTGAGTCGTGTACGATCGTGACAACCGAGCCGAATGAATTGCTGCGCCCGATTCACAACCGCATGCCGGTGATTCTTAAGCCCGACGATTATGACCGTTGGCTCAATCCAGAGGTGCAGGATGCAACATCCTTACAGCCGCTTTTATGCCCGTACGATGCTCGGCAGATGATCCACTATCCGGTCAGTACGGTGGTTAACAATCCGCAAAATGACAGCCCAGAGTGCATTCGGGCGATCGCCTAAGGGAACTGTATTGCCATTCCTAGATAAAACACCGGACAATGCTTGCGTCCTTATTGTGCAAAATTTAAGTGACTGTCCGCTTTTTTAATCTGCGGTTCTTCGCACAAACCACCGTGCCAGTCCCGAATCTGCCAGACCCCGAACTGCCTGGAAACGTCCCTGAGCTGATCCCTATTCTCATCATTCTGTTGCTGGTTGCTACGGCGGTCGCACTCGTGACCCGGCGATTACGGCTTCCCTATGTCACAGGCTTGGTGCTTGCAGGATTAGCCGTCACCGAACTCTTACCGCAGCGTATCGGGCTTGATCCGTCGCTGGTGCTGAATTTATTTTTACCGATCCTGGTATTTGAGGCGGCAATCAACACCGACATTAGGCGCCTCCGCAGTACGGTCAAACCCATCACGCTATTAGCAGGGCCAGGGATCATCGTGGCGTCTGGAGTGACTGCCGTTTTGATCAAAGTTGGCTTAGATTTTGCCTGGGTGCCGGCACTCTTCGCGGGGATTATTCTGGCGATTACGGATACGGTTTCGGTGATTGCCGTGTTTAAGGAAGTCCCGGTTCCATCACGGCTGTCCACCATTGTGGAAGGGGAAAGTTTGTTTAATGATGGCGTCGCCCTCGTCCTCTTTAATCTGGTGGTGCGCGTCTATTCTCAAGGTGAATTTACGGTTCTAGATGGGCTGCAACAGCTTGTTGTGGTGATCGTCGGGGGAGCTGTCTTGGGGGTTGGATTGGGATATTTGACCGTGGGGCTGTTTCGTCAGTCTGATGATGCGTTGAGCAGCATTCTTTTGACCGTAGCCGTGGCGCTAGGCGCGTTCCAAATTGGTCAATTTTTGGGAGTGTCGGGGGCTGTTGCAGTCGTGGTGGCAGGGTTGGTGATTGGCAATATTGGCTTATCTCGCGAATCGTCCGCGTCGACACGCATCACCCTGCTCAGCTTCTGGGAATATGCCAGCTTTAGCGTTAATACGTTCATTTTCCTGCTGATTGGCCTAGAGGTGAATCTAACGACCTTCGGGTCTACGCTGCCGTCGGTACTGCTTGCCGTGGTGATTTATCAGGCAGGGCGAATGCTCTCGGTCTATCCATTGCTAGCACTATTGCGATTTTTCGATCGCCCGATTCCGTTCAAATGGCAGCACGTATTGTTTCTCGGTAATGTGAAAGGCTCCCTCTCGATGGCGCTAGCATTGAGCATTCCGCTGGCATTGCCGGAGCGAGATACTGTGGTTGCGCTGGTGTTTGGAGCGGTGCTGGTGTCTCTTGTGGGACAAGGATTAAGTTTGCCGTGGCTCGTGAAGCGGCTAAGGCTGTCGAAATTCTCTAGTGTGCGTCAGCAGATGGAGTCATTGCAGCTTCAGCTGATTGCCTCTAAAGCGGCGCAGGAAGAACTAGACAGCCTTCTCAATTCGGGCGTCTTGCCCAAAGCTATTTATGAAGAAATGCGAGCTGCCTATCAAGCCCGCATTGCCTCATCCGAGCGGACTCTCAGAGAACTCTACAACCAGCGATCGCCCAATTTATCCACTGACGGTGATGGCCCGAATCTAGACGCGATTCGGCGACGGCTCTTGCTGGCTGAAAAGGTTGCCCTAAACGATGCCCTACGCAAACGGATCTTATCTGAAGATATCGTGCAAACCTATATTGGAGAGATTAATACACGACTTCTAAAGTTGGAAGATGACTAGAACACAATCCTACAAAATCAATCATCTGATGAACTAAATCCGGCTTAGTCACAACTAAAATAGTGGAGCCTTCTTCCAAAACCGTGCTGCCGTTTGGGATAATCAAATCCCGATGGGGATGGCACTGATAGCCAATAATCAGCGATCCGGCTGGAAATCGAGGATCTTGAGCAATTTGGGCGACGGTGCGTCCTGCAATATAGCAATCGCCAGGGACAGGCAGCTTAAGAACCTCCACCTGTCCTTGCTCAAAATGCATCATCGATTCGACTTCTGGATACTCAATCGCGTTCGCCATCGTGGTGACGGCCAGATCGATGGAACTAATTACGTGACTTGCGCCTGCAATCCGATAGGGTTCGGCAAAGTCGCGCTCACTCATGCGAACAACAATGTGAGGAACGCCATAATGCTTTGAAAGCGTCACAAGCGCTAAATTAAGCGCATCGCTGCTGAGGGTCGCAACTACGGCATCGGCTTTGCCAATTCCGGCTTCGAGTAAGACCGTTGTGCTAACGGCGCTGCCTTCAAACGCCATCACGCCAATTTTTTCACGCGCATATTGACATGCCACCGGGTCAGTATCGACCACCGCAACGGTATGCCCCATGTCTAGAAGTCGATGAGCTAACCGAAGCCCCATCATCCCTGCTCCGCCGAGGATTATATACATGACTGACCTCTTCCGTGATGCCCAATGTTAATGGTTGTGATGACCTGAGCCTAACAAGTTCGATCGCATGAATGGTGATCCCAAAATCGTCCCCAATACCCTATTGAAGCAAATACCTCAGTGGCATCAGGCGATCGCCACTCAGATCGCTACGCAGCATCCGCAGATTGATTTGCACGAACGCGATCAAGCCGCTCGGCACTTGATTCTCTGCATCGTGAGTGGGTGGCTTTGCCAACAGATTGGGCTTCTATCAACCCCGATTGGCGATCGCCCTCCAGCAAGGCAGAGGAATGACGGTGCAAAATACCGATCAAACTATAATACAAAATCGCTGCGAGAGCGGTTACACGCGTTGAATGCCCAGTGGGGCTGCTTGATTCCAGAACTATGGCTGTCGTCTCATCCGTCCTCGGATATTAATATCGACATCGATGACGGAGAGCGTTTAGATTTTCGTGTTAGTGCGACCGTCCTCGGTCGCGTGTGCCCTAACCATGGGGATGTGAGCGAGACGCTCACACTTAATTACACAAAATTCGGAACACTCTCCCATGATGGGATGTGCTTAGGCTCAGTGAATGACAGTGCTAGTCACCTGTTTATTGGATTGTTGGGTCAAGCGTATGAACAACTCGTGGATAGTCGTATCGAACGTCTGACGCATCCCTCGAGGGGAACCAAGCATCAGTCGGTGACGCGTCCAGCGGGTCGCAAGTCAGGCGGAGTGTATTACACCCCGGAGGCGATCGCCACTGGCATGGTTCGAGACGCTCTAAACGGTTGGTTTGAGCATCAAGTACCCGGTTCTCCTGGGTTTCCTCGTATTCTTGATCCGGCCTGTGGCGGGGGCATATTTCTCACGACGGCGTATCAATATTTGCTTGATTGGCATCTCCAGCGCTATCTTTCCTGTTTGGAGTTATCACCCTGCTCTATTGCAGTCAATCCCGCGCCTATTCAGCCCGATGCGAATGGACACTGGCGGCTTACGTTTGCAGAGCGATCGCGCATTTTAATCGACTGTATCTTCGGAATCGATATCGACGCTGAGGCGATCGCCGTCACTCGCACCGGGTTACTGCTGCACCTGCTTCAAGATGATCCCCATCCCCAACCGCATAGTCTTCCTGATCTGAGCCAAAATCTTCGCTGCGGCAATGTTCTCGTCGATCGTGAGCCAGCCGCCCCGCCCCATTCCACTTTCCAAACCAGCCATTTCGATATCGTCATCGGCAACCCCCCCTACATCGACTCGGAGTGGATGACGCACTATCTCCCCGATTGGCGTGCTTACTGCACGACCCGCTACAAATCAGCAGTTGGCAACTGGGATCTGTTTTGCGTTTTTATCGAAAAAGCGTTGGAGCTGTGTAAGCCTGGAGGATTTCACAGCTTTATTGTGCCGAATAAGCTAGCCTCGGCAGACTACGCGGCTCCTGTGCGATCGCTCTTAACTCGCGACAATCAGCTCATCAACCTTCGAGATTATGCTCACGTTCCTGTATTTTCAGCAGCCGTTTATCCGCTGGTATATCTGGTTCGTCGTGGCAAGGCAGATGACGCGCCCCCCGTCCGCTACGAACTTATGCAAGACCTGACTCGATCTCAGCACGTGCGGCTGCTTGATTACCTCAGTCATGTGACAATGCCGAATCGTCCTTGGTTATTGAATGCTAGCGCAACACAGTTTAATCTAATTCACCAATTGCAGGAAAACTTTCCGCGGCTGCGACAGGTTGCCCAGGTTTGGGGAGCCGCTACGGTTTCAGAAGCCTATGCGCTCCAGCCGCTTATTCAAGATTCTGCGTCATTGCAACCGGGAGATTTAATGCTCATCAACAGCGGTACAGTCGATCGCTACCGCTCACTGTGGGGCACGAAGCGGCTGCGCTATCTCGGAGCAACCTATCAGCATCCCATCATTCCTCACACTCTGGCTGAATTGCTTCCTAAAAAACGCTATCAGCAAGCCACGCACCCTAAACTGATTGTCGCAGGTATGACGCGACGCTTGGAATGCATAGCAGATTTAAACGGCAGCATTTTAGCCGGAAAATCCACCTCGATTATTGTGCCCAATGACGGGTCTGTGTCGCTGCTATATCTGTTGGGATTGCTCAATAGCCAGCTCATTCATTTCTATTTTGCGCAAACCTTTCGTGGAAACTGCCTGAATGGGGGCTATCTCAGAATTGGCCCTCCCCAGCTTCAAACGATTCCGATTAGTCCGATTAGTTGGACGGATTCTAATGACTCAACGACAGAAACGACAGATCGGCCTGAGCGACTAATTGATCTAGTCAGCCAAATGCTTTCAGCTCAACAGAAGCAACACTCTGACCCTGACAACTCTGATTGGCTGCAATTGATTCAATCGTTGGATGCCCAAATTGACCAAATCGTGTATGAGCTTTATGGATTGAGCGATCGCGACATTCAAGACATTACCAATTGGAGCCACCTTTCACCGAAACAGACCTAAGAGAATGCTTTAATTGAGTTGGATAATGTTCACAACTAGCAGAATGGATGCAAATCAGCAGGGTGGATGACTGCAGATGGATGGCGTTGAATGAATGGGCTAACGCGCAAATGAGCGGCTAACCAAATTATATTTTCGGCTTACACCCGATATCTGTCGGGGATCATCAGCGGGTTGAGCGACCGAATTAGCGTCAGGCTGCATTGAGATATATTCCTCAATTGCCTGAAATGCTTCGGCTTCAGACGATAACCACCGCTGAACCAAAATATCGTAGGGCTTATGACGGGTTTCAGTGACAGGAGCAGGCTCCCACATTTTCAGGAACACCCCATTGCTGGTTGGGGTAATCTGGTACTTCATCGTTAGTGCACTAGGTAGACACACGCCAGGGGCTCATTCGCAATCAAACCTAAACTGGTTCGACTTGGTATACTTACGATCTACCACGTAAGACGCGGTATTTCTTAGTATTAAGGATTATGCAAGCCTCACACTCAGAGCCATCCCCCATGGCGTTGGACAGATTTAACTCAACCCGGATTATACAGACTCTGTGAGAATAGTATCATCTGCTAGAGGAATTGTTTTGTATAAATCAATCACCCTGAGCGATATCAAACCATCAATTTTAAGGGGGATGGTATGAGCGAAGCATACGGTCTTAGATGAAACGTAACCGTCTAAAGCAGAGCGTAACCCTTGTAAACTAGTTTTGATTACCAGATCGACGGTCTAAGATTTTCAACAACGTTTGAGTTAGCTTTAATCGATCGTTGAAAATCTCGTCAAACAAAACCGCCCCAGTCAAAATTATGAGCAAAGCAGCCAAATCCATAGCCTGACCCCCCATTCCTGCGATTTCCAGTTTCGCTTTTAGCCTACTCAAGCGGCTTCCTGATTACTTCCATCAACCGCATGACTCACTTGGGTGAAGCCAGATTTTTAGAGGTAAGCTATCGTCCGTATGGTTTGATCAGGGATTCGCTTGTAGCCGCTAGCAATGACTCTGTACGGGCGTCATTTGCTCCTACTCAACTGTTGGGAGATTGCTATGTTCTGAGTTTTGGACAGACAACAGAATCCCCTGATGCAATTTAAACTGCCTATTTCGTAAAATTATGTGAAATCTATGCGCTTATCCTGGTTTTGCTCGTGAAACCTGTAGCATCGCAGGAAACTTAACCAGATTGCGGATAGTCTCTGTTACAAGAGCTGTAACCACCCTGATCGAACTCGCTACAACTTCTATCGTGTAAAGTATGCCCTCTACCGTTAAGCCATCAACTGAGCCTGCATGGAATCAGATGCCGTTGGCGATTCAACCTGATCCGTCACAATTAGACAATATCAAAGCCCAGCTTGATCTCGTCTTGCTGGCTTTGGAGGCGTTGGCTGGCATTGGTTCAGATGCAATTCTTCAAGCTGCCGCCGATTTACAGTTAACTGATGTGGTCGCTGATCGAGTCTCTTTATGGCGCTTAAGACAGGCAAGTCCGCTCCGTAAAGGGCAGGGACGAAAACGTTTGGATGTGGAAGAGGCGCGATCGCTCGTGCTGATTATTTGTCACTTGGCAAAACAACACCAAGAATTGATTCGCCGCGCCGTCGCACTGCTAGAACAATTGACGGAACAAGGAGAACCACCTCATCAAGCAGCTCTCTTAGGGGATTACCTAGACAACTTCAGCAACACGTATCAAGAAAGAATGGATCATGGAGATGAAACCCCAATCGCTCAATTGACTCATCTAGCGCTTAAGCTGCTGATTGATTTGTTGTTTTATAGCGCGCCGAATGGCTCTCGGCGGTTGTGGCTTGCGTTACTCGATCGCGCTGCCTTACCGGCCTCTGCTCATTCGTATTAAGCCGCATCCACCTCCAGAGCTCTGGTTCTGTGGGTGAAAATCCTCCAAATCCCACGATGGACTTGGTATCGTGCGATCGCCCCCTCTACCTTCATCTCCTTATTCAACCGTATTCGACCGTTATAGATTACGCAGAGCTTAATTATTCCTCCTCAATCCACTATGTCTATATCCATTCTGCGTCGATATACCCCGTCTACCTGCACCCTAGAAATCATGGCGAAAGAGTCGCCTCTTTCCCGCTGGACTGGGCAACCGACGCTTAAGCAGGTTCGGTTTCAGCTTAGTTTTGACGGACCTCACCTACCCACCGATCGGCATGTGGCAGTCCAGGGCGATCGCGACCAGCTTGATCGACTGTGTGACATTGTTGAAGAGTACGTGCAAGACCTTCTGAGGCAATCGCCCGCTCAGTTTGACACGCTGCTGTCGTTAACTTCGACCGAATCTAGAGCACTTTCCTTAGGGGATACTCACAGGTCTCAAAATGGTCAGATCGACGATCGCCCGCTCCATGGAGTCTCTCATGCAGGGGGGATGTCGCTTCAGCCAGCAGGCGCTCTCAAACATGCCCTCTCCTTGGGCGAACTTGCCACCTCCGAATCAGGCCCGTCGGTGACGCTGAGCACCTTAGAACTATTTGATCTGGCGAATGCCCTTGACGAATATCAGGCGGATACCTTGTCGTTGCCCGCGTTCGAGCAGGCTCGTCAGCACTATTTTTCCAATAACTGGTTACGGGTCGCAGCCGTCTTGCTGCTGACCGTAGGCGTAACTGCAACCGTCACTCAGTTTCTGCCCAATTCGTCTACGACGAACCTACAAACAGCCGACTCTCTCGATAATTCAGATGACCAATCGGGGAGTGACGACATTGCGCGGTCGGCCAATGACGATCCGACATCTGACGAGACTCTATCTGAATCGGCAGAAGTCAATCTGGGTCTAGAACAAACCCCGTCAGGCGAGGCAGCGCCGTTCTCAGACCTTGCACAGCCACCACGCCCTGGGTCGTCGCCCAATTCAGCATCAGAGAATCGTCCGCCTCAGCAGCGTCAGCCGTCTAATGGAGGGTCGTCACCTAGCAGAAGTCAGCAACCTCCCAACCTAGTGCCATCTATTCCTCCGCAACTGTCTGCCATCCCTCCAGTCGAGCGGAGCGATCGCCCTAATTCTCCCTCTGCCTCTGGTGATATTGCCTCGAATGATACGGCATCATCATCGGCTGCTGAATCAGCTCCCCTGCCGTCTTCAGCCACGATGAGCCGTCAGCCATCAGCCCCTGGAGAACCACGTAGCTCTGACCCACAACAATCCGAATCCAGGATTTCGCGCTCCGCCGCAGACGGACTCCCGAATCAGGCTGTATTGGGAGATCCCAACACGATTCCTCAGCTTGAAGAAATCCGAGACTATTTTCGCGATCGCTGGCAGCCTCCTGAAAGTCTGACCCGCAATCTAGAATATCGGCTGATGCTCAATGCCGACGGGTCAATCGAACGAATCGTTCCCCTCGGCCCCACCGCCGAAGACTATATTGATCGCACCGAAATGCCTCTGAGAGACGAGCCATTTGTCTCCCGGATCCAGGGCGGGCACATGCCCCAGATTCGGCTGATTCTAGGTGCAGACGGCGACGTTCAAGCCTTCTTAGAATACCTAAACTAGCGATCGCCTCCCGTCGGTCTGATCCCGGTTAACCGTTCAACAACGGTTGACGGCAATCCAGGGCGAATAACGCCACAGTAATACAGATTGAGGACGGCTTCATAAGCCCAATGCTCAGGCGCTACATCGGTGTAGGGATTGGGCAGGGTTTCAACCTCGCCACCGACGCAGGCATCGACAACCTGCTGAGCCGAGGGTTCGGTTTGGACAAGCTCAGACGGGCGATCGCGCTCTGCTGTTTGGGCAAATACCGGGAGACTGGTTAGGGCGATCGCCATTGCAATGGGAAGTGAATATCGAAATTGCATCGGCATTATTAATATTGAGGAATCTAATAGAGAACTAGCGACTTAATCGGGTTGCAAAAAATCATAGAGAATCTCATCAGGCTCGTCTTCAATCTCGTCATCCGGTAGGGGATCAATTGGCCGAGCGGTAGAATGGGGAACGGCTAACGATGGATGCGGATGCAGCCGCTGATGTAGCCCCTGAACCTGCTCACGAAGGCTGCCAACCATTTTCTCTAAGTCTTCTACCCGGTCTAACGACGCATAGCGTTCTGAGGTGGTTTCACGCTTGAAGTAGTCAGCCAAAATAGCGGAAACAGCATCTGACAAGGAGGCTAAGCGATGTTTTTCTTGATAGGTGACGAGCTGTTGATGAAGTGCCAACGACACTGCGATCGATAGGAAAGGCTCTTGAGTGGGCATTGACAGATCCGGGAAAACATCTTCTTTAAGGGTAGCATCGCACTCTTTAGATGCTATGACTTTGTTCAGTATCACTTGGCATAGTTGGTGCATTCTCGAAAACTATACCCAGCAGCAGAAACACAAAACGGCTCGCCGATTGGGTCTTGAGGCGACTTGAGAGAGAGAAATCCGAGAACTGTTGTAATGGCATACACCACCCCAAGAAAAAATACGGCCCAAGCCGCAGTTCTTCCGACTGCGCGATGCTGGAGTGTGAAACCTTCTCGGGAAATTTGATCCTGTGTTAATCGTTTGGAGCGCATAACAATTGTGGCGTTGCTGATTAAAGGAATGAATTTAGGAGGGGCGGTTTCTCTAAAGAGACACTAGCGCGAACGTCTAGCGCCTGCGGCATTCAAGAAACGCGTAGCGTCTCCGTCCGGAGAAAAGCCCGCACAGTAAGGTTTCATATTTACAAATCATTCTCGGATTCAGCAACGTGCATAACAATGGTTTGTCTTCAGCATTCAGTCTTCATCCCTCTGCCTTCGGCCTTCTCAGCACCCATATATCCTGATGATGCGTTCAGGCTGGGGAAAAGTAAAAATGGGAAAAAAAAGAACCCGGTTGCGTTAAATATTTTGTTAGTCACTCAGGTGTGAGTCTACAGCGTTTCTGTGACCCTCTTCATGTCAGATCGGGTGCATTCCAGAAACCGATGACCACTTCTTAGATTGTCTAAACGGCATTATGACAATCTGGTAGAAAAATTGACTCAATTCCCGAAATTTCCGGCTCGGTCAATGTAGTGTCATACAGAACATTGATTCATCTAGGTGAGTCGCGTTGGATAGAAGTAATCCTCTAGACGTTGCTGAATCAAATATAGAGATTAGAGATTATTCACTCTCAGTGATCAGCGACGACGCGGGGAGTTGTCAAGTTCATTCGAGCCCCCAAACAATGAACGCATTAATGGATACCCCCAATCTGCTGAGTCCACCAAATCAAAACTGGAATGATACGTCTTGGAAACCAAATGAAGAACCAAGTCTCCTCCAAGGAGTCATTGAAAGCTTAATCGATGGCGTCTTAATTTTAACTGAACAATCCAAGTTAGTTTATGCCAATCGATATGCACGCCACCTATGCGATCGCCTCATCAAAGATGCCTCTCGAGCGAGTTCAATCCCCAATCAAATCTGGCATCTCTGCCAAGCATTGATTGACAGCCGAAATATTTTTCCGGGTCAGCCTGTCATGCTTGAAGATGAAGTCGGCAATGGAAAATCTGATGCCATTCGCATTCGAGTTCGCTGGATTGAGCTCGACAAAACCGAGGAACCCTATTTACTGGTCATGATGGAAGACCGATATCAGTCAGCTAGGCGGAAGGCGATCGCAGAAGGACAACGGTACAAATTAACCGCCCGTGAAGCAGAGGTCTGGCTCTATCGTTGCATGCAGTATACCTATGACGAAATTGCCGCACAGCTCCATATCACCGTAAATACGGTCAAAAAACACGTCAAGAGTATCAACGCAAAGCGAGAGACATTTCTATATCTCAATCAATAACCGCCAACCTACTGCTTTGCCATTCTCGATGAATCAATCTAGGGCATCTCTCTTGGGGAGATGCCCCTTTCTTATCAACAGAACGACGCGATCGCTTAATGCCAATTCTCTAAATTGAGGTTACAGATTTCGTAGGGGCGGTTTCTCCTGACGGAGACGCTACGCGAACGCGAACCGCCCCTACCACGACGTTTATGTGTAGTCCGAATTTGAAGAATTGGTATAATGCCGCAGCCATGCCTGGAGAGTCACAGCGTCTCTAAGAAAGATCAAGTCAGGGTTCCTTTTCGCTGCTCTCCGAATGACGCGCCTTCACGTTTCCTCGTGTGGAGCATCATCAGTAGGGTTACCAAACCGATATCCCTTCCCATATACCGTGTGAATGAGGGTTGCCTCGCCTTTTATCCTAATTTTGCGTCTCAGCAGTCGAATCTGAGCTGCTAACACATTACTGCTGGGCTTAACGTCTGCCCCCCAGAGATGGTCATAAATCTGATTATGGGTGAGCAGTTGATTGGGATGACGCACAAAATAGGCAAGCAACTGCGTTTCTTTCTCAGACAGCTCAATCGTACGCTGGTTTCGATAGGCCAATTGGTTGGCTTCATCCACTTCTAGACCTTCAAATTGCAGGCGTTGAGCTGGGCTGTGATCGAGACGGGGCGATCGCCGCAACAGCGCCCGGACTCGCGCCTGTAATTCTTTCAGCTCAAATGGCTTAATCAAATAATCGTCTGCCCCTGCATCTAACCCCCTCACCCGGTCATCAACCGTATCCTTAGCCGTGAGAAACAAAACAGGGGTCGCATCACCGCGCGATCGCACATCCTGGCAAATCTGTAAGCCCGTTTTCTCAGGCAGCATCCAGTCAAGAATTAATAAATCATAGGACCGCTCAGCCGCCAGTCTGCTCCCTTCAGCACCGTCATAGGCCACATCAACGGCATATCCCTCACGAGCCAGAATTCGACTCATCGAGCTAGTCAAATCAGCTTCATCATCAACCAACAAAATTCTCATGTCTAGCCGACATCTCGAACTGGAATAGGGTTTATCTCGCCGCTGCTAACCATTCTTGCACAGCAGGTAATGCTCGATATTCCCACCGGCTTAAGTAACTCAAGCGCATACCGCTATCGAGTCGGAACCCCACTAGTAGTTAGTAATATTTTGATCTGAAAATTCAGTATAAACTCCTAATACGCAGACGACATTGCTCGATCATTAAGCAAGGTTGCTTAATGTTACTGACGTCAAGCGATTTGGCCGATTTGGATTATCCGTAGCGAATACTAAATTTAGAGTATAAATTATTACAAAGGTGTCGCCGGGATGAATCTTGAAGAATTTGAAGGTCAATATCGAGAGCAAATGGATGAAATTTTAAACCAGCTCCAAACATTGCTGCTGTCACTAACTGATTTAGAGCGAAAAACATTAACAATTGGCGATTTTGTTCAGTCGCTCAGTCGCACGGTGGAAGCTTTCATTGAAGAGCAAAGGCAGAACGATTGAAGGCGATACTGCCCGTGATGGTAATGGATGATCATGCGCGTTGGATAGTTAACCCCGTGGTCAAAGAAACGAATGAGGCTAAATTATTAGAGGTTAATCATCATCAGATCTAAGCAGTTTCTTTTGAATAACTGTTCTCAATTGATGAAGATCAATGGGTTTAACCAAGTAGTCTTGAATGCCTAAATCAAATGCTCGTTGCTGATCCGATCTAAATGCAAATGCAGACACCACGATTACGGGGATATTCGCCCATTTGCTACTTTCTCGAAGTTCTTGAAGGAGAGTAAATCCGCTGATATCAGGCAATTTAAGATCTAATAAAATCACGTCAGGTTTGAATGTGGCGATCGCATCAAACAAATCTTTCCCTTGCCTAATAGTCAATAGGTCATACCCGTAGTACGAGAGATAGTCACTCATCATCTGTCGATTCCCTTCGTTGTCTTCTAACAACAAAATTCGACCACTCTCTTGATGTTCTTGAATGCGATCTATCATTCTCGCTCCGTTTCATAAACGAATCGCGAATCAACTCTGCCGATATACATGACAGGTATTTGGGATTTGCATAAATAAGCTGATTAAGTGAGTCAATATATCTCTATAATCTGTTTAATCGTCCGCTCACTGAATGCTCTTATCCAAATATCAACATATATTGATTCTTCAATTCAATCTATCACCGTATTCAGTACCTTAATAACTCAGTTTTAGATGCATTCAAAAACAGGTAAATCACAATCTTAACAAAAAGTAGTGTAGCACCGTTGCTGAATCTCAAGACACCTACCAAAGACATACATATTAACTCTAAAGTCAATTAAGCTAATCATTTTCATAAAAGATTAGTATGATAATACTCCTTAATCTGTTCACACATTAATGGGTGAGCAGCCATCAAAAAAATACATCGAGGGTCTAGTGGTAGAGTAACTCTTGACGCGTATCACACGAGACAAGGGCACCCCTCCGATGACATACCTGAGGATTGGACTGATTTTTGGCGGATGTTCGGGAGAACACGAAGTGTCTATTCGATCGGCGCGGGCGATCGCCGATGCGCTTACGACAGACTCGAATGCAGCCCAATACTCAGTACTTCCAGTTCATATTCAAAAAGACGGACGTTGGTTAATGGGTGAGGTTGCCCAACAGGTATTAGAATCTGGAGCACCGCTTCAACTCTCTGGGAGCAAGCCCTCAGAGAACCCGTCGACAAACTCGACTTGTTCGCCCGATGTAGGGCAAACTCCAGCCCGCTCTTCAGCACTCGATCGCCTCCCTACATTTTCTCAGGTAGCAGAGGTAGACGTTTGGTTTCCGGTACTTCATGGCCCGAATGGAGAAGACGGCACGATACAAGGACTTCTCAAACTAATGCAGGCTCCGTTCGTCGGGTCAGGAGTCCTAGGATCAGCCCTAGGCATGGACAAAATTGCCATGAAAATGGCCTTTGCTCAGGCTGGGTTGCCCCAGGTGAATTATGTTCCGGTTCGTCGTGCCGAAATTTGGTCAAATCCTTGTGTGTTCCCAAAGCTCTGCGATCGCATCGAGAAAATATTGGGATACCCAGCCTTTGTAAAGCCCGCCAATCTTGGATCATCAGTGGGCGTTGCTAAAGTGCGATCGCGCAATGAGCTTGAGGAAGCTCTCGATAATGCAGCTAGCTATGATCGGCGCTTAATTGTTGAACAGGGCGTCACTGCCAGAGAACTGGAATGTGCCGTTCTGGGTAATGATCAGCCAAACGCATCGGTGGTTGGTGAAATTTCGTTCGACAGCGATTTCTATGATTACGACACCAAATACACCGATGGGCGCGCCGATTTAAAAATCCCAGCTCCTATTCCAGAGGCGATCGCCCAGCAAATCAGAGATATGGCAGTGGAAGCGTTCCTTGCCGTCGATGCCGCCGGACTAGCGCGGGTTGACTTTTTTTATGTGGAGTCCACAGGAGACATATTAATTAATGAAATTAATACGATGCCAGGCTTCACCGCCACCAGCATGTATCCTCAACTGTGGGAAGCCAGCGGTGTTTCGTTTGCAGAACTCGTCAACCAATTAATCCAGCTTGCCTTAGAACGACACAGTGGTTAGTGCCGAATTGAGCTGACAATCGTTTTAACGCCTGGATTAATTAAGCGAATCAAGTTAGATTGGGTACACTTATACTCATGACAGACTAGAATTGCAGCACTCTGTATGGCTAACACCAATCCAAAACTTCAGAGTACGCCGCAGTGGGTTGACGCTCAACGCTCATCCGAATCCGTATCTGAAGAGGGGCAGTCAGAATGTAGACGCTCAGCTCAGGCAACTCAGTCTCAACTCCGCACGTCTAGACTCGCTCATATTCAAACACTGCTAGCATTCCTGCGGCAACGTCCTGCTCTCGTAGCCGTTGCTCTTTGGATTGTGTTGATAGATATTGCGTTTGTTGCGACGCTGGTGCTGATCACCCCACAATTTGCAGAACGGCAGGAGCCTCTGCCATCATCGCTGTCTACGACATCCTCATCTGAACGAGTTGCTGATCAGCCGTCAACGTCAGAGAAACGGGCGTTGCCCATGCTGTCGCTCATGTCAATTGTGCTGGGGTGTTCGCTGGGTTCGCTGATGATTGCTCAACGGCTGCGTCCCCCACAACGTTTGACGCGATCGCCCTCCCGACCCACTGCGAGAAAGTCTTCCAACCTTCGGGGTTCTAGCTCCTCCTCCTCGTTCAAAGAGCCATCCACGTCTGCTGGGTCGGAGTTTACCACCGATGCAACAGCTCCATCTGTGGCCCTTTCTTCCTCGTCCGAGCCCTCTTATGCTCGCTATCGTCCTATCCTTCCTCCCAAGCTGGAGGTAGATGGCGCGGATCTAGATGACGGGGATGAACAACCCCACCTTCGTTTGCCAGGAGCGATTTCATTAGACGAGCTCGATATCAGACATCGGCGATCGCTTTCATCGTGGGACGAACCGATCTAGGCGCGGCGTGAGCGCTAATTCTCTTCAGTCGATATTCCTAGCGTCAGAGACGATAGCTGCTGCCAATCTTCAAGTAAAGAGGGAGTCCATAGCCAGTTAGTGCTGAGGCTCTGCGTCTCAAAATTGACCGGATCAGATGCCAATACCGATTGATGCAGCCAAATCGCCTGTTGCAGCATTTCATCCGGCGATTGGTCGACATCAGGAGAATCTGCCGATTTTGCGAAGGCCAAGGCCATCCCTGCATAGGCCGTTAACGCATCGGTTTCGGTGGGCAGTTGAATCGGTTCGGCGGATCCTGAGGCTTGGAACTGTTGCCTAAGGTCTGGCAACGATAGCACCTCGACCCCTTGCGATTCTAAAACTGCAAGCGATCGCTGCCAAGAGTCTATGGCTTCCGCAAACTGACCATCTTCATAGAAGGCAAACGCTAGAGCATTCGCATAACGAGAAGAATTCGGCTCTCCTCGGATCGCGACTTCCCAATAGCGGCGGGCATCATTGACGCTAAAATCAAAATCTCCCTGCTGAATAAGCTGCCATACCAACCGCCCTCGCAAGAAGCTAATTTCTGGATTATCAATGTCGTCAAGCGGCACGACATTAAGAGCCGATCTCGCCTGAATCAAGGCATTCTCATCAAGCAAGGCTTCCACTGCTTGGGCACCTGCCTCTAGTTCACCTTGGTTAAACTGAGTGATTGCTTGCTGAGCCAATAGATTGCTCTGTTGAGGACGCAAATCGTCTGGCAATTCTCCAGAAGGCTCCTGGGGCGATGCCGAATCAGACGATTGAAGATCTGGGAATAGGGCTTGGCGATGATTAAATGCCCAATATCCACCGATAATCAGCGCTAACACTCCAAGCCCAACCAGCGGCAACCAAATTAACCGCCGGTCAGTTGAATGACGCACGGTCCGGGCTTCGGGTTGTGAACGGGGAGGATCAGGGTGCACCAGCAGCGGTTGGGCAGGCGGATAAGCGCCGTTGGCGGGCTCTTGAAAGCCGAATTCGGGGGCATCAAATGGCTCAAGGGGATCATCTGAAAAGTCGTCTGACCGTCGATTGTAGGCTTGCCTGGACGGGGGCTGCTGAGGCGAAACGGGCGATCGCGACGATGTCCTTCCTGACGAACTAGGGTGAAAAAAATTTGACTCCGATTCATCCTCCGACGAACCATCAAAGTTCAAATCGTCATCGACTGCTAGTGTGCCAAACGTATCAGGGTTGGGCGGTTCAGACGGCGGATCGGATAGCTGCCGCACTAGGTCAGATACCGACGAGTTTGAGTCGTCATATCGCAGCCCGTTGCTGAGCGGATCGAAGTCATCATACGTAGAAAAGGAGCCTCGACCATTGGATGCGCGATCGCCCGGAACCGCTGACCCATTCACCCACATGTCGTCATGAGATTCGTGAGATTCGTCATCGGCCTCGTCGCCATAGGTCAACCGATTCACTAATTCGTCGATGTTATCTGCTTCGAGGTGTCCCTCATCTGCGATGTCGGGCGTATCAAATGAGTAGGGAGGGGGATTAGTCTGAAAGGCTGCTGACTCATAGGAATCAACTGCTCCCGAAGACGGATATAGTTGCGGCATTCGCACCAACGAATCGGCAGGGTTATCGAGAGAGCGATCGCCACTGGTTAAATATCCATCAAACTCTGAGTGAAGATACAGCACCGGCAGAGCCCAGTAAAGCTGATGCCCACCATAGGATGACAATAACCCTTGCCTAGCGCGGCTGAGACTCAAATCAACCGGATATCCCTGTTTCAAATTTCGATAAAACAGCCGTGTCAGGGTAAGAGCAACACCGTCAGGGATTTGCTCAGCCATTGCCAATACTGCCGGAATCCCTCGCCCAACCAGTGCTTCCGTAAGACTACGTTCATCAATGCGGGCAATTGGATCCGCCGTGGCTGAATAGGATCCCCGGCATGAGTTAAACACCACCATGCGGACACCATTATTGATCAATAGCCCTGCCAAATCATCACCGCTTAGGGTTTCTGTGAGCCCGGTTTCTCGGTTGACCAAATAGAGGATTCCACCGCCAGCACTCAGGTTACTGTGCCCAGCATAGTGGAACACGTGATACTGACCTTGCTCGATGGCATGGGCTAACTCTTCACGACCAGGCTGCTCTAAAATGGTGAGCTGAATATCAGGCAAGATGCCGACCATGCTCTGGGAAAATGGCGGCCCCTGATGGCGGAGCTCTTGCTGTAAATGAATCGCTTCTCGTTTGAGGTCGAGCTGTTGCTGATCGGTCGGGGCAGCGATCGCCATCAGTACCCGAACTGGTTGATGGGCGTCTAATGCCGACGATATTCCTGCCCGTATCCGATTAGCCCCGGGCTGATATCGAGAAAATATGATGTCACGTCCGGTCGCGATCGGGCGAGAAAGGAGCCCAGAACTGCCCCGTCCATCGTCTTGCAGCACCTCCCATGGAATCTTGGGCAACCGCGTCCCCTTGAGCCCTAACCGAAGTCGCAGCACCTCACCTCGATGTTGAGCAATTCCTTGGGCAGTCATCCAACTGTCGCGCAATGTTCCTTGAAAGAGCGCTGAGTAGAGCGACCGTCCTAGCTTGATAAAACTCAAAGAAGCCTCAGAAGCGTCAGCCTTAGACCCATGATGGAGATGCCAGTCAGAGTCGGCAACCCGGTTGACGCGATCGCCCTGCAAGACGCCCAAAAGTGGGTTATTCATCAGTTGGCGCGCATAGTCAAGCCAGTCATCAACCGACCAGATCAACTGCTCCTCTGCCAATGGCACACCGGGTTCTACTTGCTCAACCCGCACCAAATATTCATCTTCCCTTACTGGGGTTACAGAGATGTGAAATTCTTGAGTCACTGGCTCAGTGCTCCCCTTATCTTTCTAGTATCGTTGCCCACTCTTCGCCGTGAAACCGTTCACCGTGGCATTGGGTTGATTGGGTCAACCTTCCGTCCACAATTGTTGTGCCTGTTGTTGTGCCTGTAAATGCTCATACTGACTCGATATTGATCCAGGCACAAGAAGGCACACGCCCCCTTACCACAAACTTCATACGTGTATCCGACTGATCAGCTTTTGTGGCTTAGATTTTACTGAGATGGCTAGTCTAGAACACGATAATGTATTGCGACCTCTTGCCTCAATTGATGAGGAGATAACTGGCAAACCAATTTGTGCCTAGTAGAGAAATAGACTGATTTTGATTGCAAAAAGTTACTGAAGCGACAAAAAAATTAAATCAGTCTGCAATGTATTCTAAACAACAAATTGGCTCGATATCCACTGCATTTGAGAACCTGTCCGAAAACCCCGCCGGGGCCTAGATTCCAAAGACTCTGGCGAGTGTTCGGATAGGCACTAATTGATTGGATTCATTTTGGTAAACCGATATGAAAACAGCGCCAAAACGAGTAATACCAATTGAATCGGCCATGGAGCAGAAATGATCGTGAGAATCGAGCCGATCAGCGCAACCGCAACGCAGGCGATCGCCAATTCAGCTGATACGTTCTCAGATTTTTCGTAAATGTATGCTGCGCCAATGGCGGTAAGGAGAGATGCGATAAACCACATTTTTGATACTGTCTGAACTCGTCGTAAAAATTAATATTTCGCTCAACTATGTAGTAACATACGACACTTTGGTCTAAACCCGCTCGCTCCTGATAAAACCCAGTGCCTCACTTGAAATCTGCAAACGCCTACGGGACGGCCTATACGGCTTGACATACATAAGTTATAGGAAGTTTAACTTGCCGTTATGAGTTTACAAAAATTAACTAATTTTCTCAACAGTTTCATGTCAAGTTTCTGAACGGAGCGACTGTAGTTCGAGGCTCTCTGACAACCTATTCAGAATTGCGTCTCTCCAATCCTGAATAAGACTCCAGCAATTCACTCCAGCAGTGGGTTAGGTCAAGATTGTATGAGGGCAAGCGGGTTGCAGAAACCTATTGAAGAAACCTATTGAAGAAATTTATGGTTTTCTGGATTAATCTGCGTCGAGGGGAACGATCTCGATCAAAATGAGAATATGCAAGCCTCAGATTGGATGGGAGAACCGTGATGTTGGCATACATCCTGGCTGTGATCGTTGCTTTAGGCAGTTTTGCGCTTTATATGTCTGCTTTCTTTTTTCCAGAGGTCTATCGAAAATATGACCTGACCTGGAGCGGAGTCGGGATGTTTTATGCGCTTGTTCTATGGGTTTGTGCTGGGCAAATTAATGGAGGTGTTTTGCTTGGACAGGGTGCTAGCGTGGCGCTGATTGGCTGGTTTGGCTGGCAAAATTTGCACCAGCGACGCGAACTGACTCCCAAAAATCAGCGCACGCCCCTCCCAGGTGGAGCGACGTCTCTCGGTGAGGTGATTCGCAACAAAGCTCAAGAATGGGGGGCAGACTTTCCTCGAAAAATTCGCACCGTGCAGCTTCCAGGCGGATTAAATCAATCGTTAGCCCGACTAGCAGAGGCGATCGCCTCCAGGATTTCAGCATTCCAAACGGGGCAGCCTTCTCATGCCGACCCTGCCTCTCAATCCAACTCTAAATCTGTATTCCACCATCTGGGCGATCGCCTGCAGCAACTGACGGGTCGATTCAGTCAGCGTAAGAATGCACCTCCAGATGCCCCTCCAGATGCCCCTCCAGATGCGTTGCCTCAGCATCGTGCCCCCTTAGAGACGCCACGCTCTACGCCGAGTTACGCTAACCATGACTTCGACGATCTAATCGATGCAGAATTTGAAGATATTGAGCCAGCATCCGATCAGGCTAATTATGCGGACTCTGGTATCAACAAAACAGACGATGCGGGTTCCGACGAACACGCTGAGACGACTCCTTATTCCGACACGTCTGCAAATGGAGCCGCGTTATCGCCGGAGTCACCTCCATCAGAATCGCTAACAGACGGGTCTCCAGGACTAGAAGACTCTGCATACCAGTCGACAGACGCTCCAAGCGCTCCCCTCGATCAGGCTTCAGACCGCCACGAACATGGCTAAAGGCTTGTTTAAGAAATAAACCTCCTGGTGGTGCGTTCGCTGACGCTGATAGCACCCTCCTGGTGTGACACGCCTAAAATAGTGCAAATTCTTAAACGGCTGAAACTCTTGAATCCGGTGCGTTGCGCTGCGCTAACAGCACCCTACGGCTCAATCAAACTGTGATGTTGTTTCTTTACAGCCCCTAAGCCGCCATCTCTAAAATTTTTTGCGCCACTGCCTCGTCAACGGGGATGATAGAAAGCCGATTGCCTCGTCTCAAAATCCATAACTCCTCTGAGTCAAACTGGTCTCGGAGGGTATCCAACGATATGAGGTGAGAAAACGATTTTACAAACGCGACGGTCACAGTTTGCCACCGAGGAGAGTCAGGCTGAGACTTTGGATCGTGGTATTTGCTGTGGGGATCAAACTGCGTTGGATCGGTAATTCCCGATTCAACAATTTTCATGAGTCCGGCAATACCGGGTGGCTTGGTATTGGAGTGGTAAAAAAACGCCAAGTCATTTGGCTGCATCTCGCGCATAAAGTTTCGCGCTTGATAATTGCGGACCCCATCCCAAAGGGTCGTCTGATCGGCTTCTAAGTCTGAAATACCGTAAACGTCTGGTTCAGATTTCATTAACCAATACTTCATACGTGCGATCGCTAGGGGGTTTGATTGGAAGTTCCTGAATGATTCGTCCTATCGATATTATTATTTCCAGACTTGTTTCCAGACTTGTTTCCAGACAATGATGGTCGGTCATCATCCGAGTAACTTTCGTCTAAATTGCGGTTTTCTCCGGATTGATGTGCATCAGAAGTGAACGGAGAGTCCGA
The DNA here is from genome assembly GCA_051117335.1 of Elainellaceae cyanobacterium. GTDB lineage: Bacteria > Cyanobacteriota > Cyanobacteriia > CAZCXK01 > CAZCXK01 > DBGGTD01. Next base: position 24,732 of record JBNPEB010000004.1, on the reverse strand, counting down.
CGAGGCATAATGCCATTCTTCAGACGTCGCTGGGGGCAACCCCAAGTCTTCGCTAGACGTATCACGACTTGAGCCATCAGCGCTAACCTCATCAAGCAAATGAGACTCGTCTAGGTCATATTCGTTAGTTCGAGAATCAAGTCGTTGGATTTGAATCTGGTGAAGACGCGGACCTTCTGCTGACACCAACACCATTTCATAGTGGTCATAGGCGAGTCTTTCTCCCGGAACAGGGATTTTCTGGAGTTGGTCAATCATAAATCCTCCCAGCGTTTGATATTCTTCGGTGAGAGGAAGATCGAGGTTTAGTAGCTCGTTGACCTCTTCAATGTCCATTTGTGCTTGGACTAAAAAGGTCTGGTCATCTAGCATTTGGACATCCAGTTCTTCTGAGCTTTCAATCTCGTAAGCGTCTCCAATAATTTCGGCGGCCAAGTCTTGAATGGTTACTAGCCCTGCTGTGCCGCCAAATTCATCGACAACCATGACCATGGGCTGAGCGTTCCGTCGCATCAGATGAAGGAGTTCACTGAGTGGCATGTGTTCGGGGACAAAGCGAGCCGGACGAACCCACGGTTGGATTGGGCTGCCTAGCATCAGCACTCCATTGACTAAAGGTTCTGCGATTCCTTTGAAATGGATAATGCCGCTAATATCATCTAGAGACTCGCCCATAATCGGATAGCGAGAATGTCCGGATAGGCTGACTTCTCGAAGCAGGGTTTCAAAGGTCGCATCCGCAGGAATGGCGACAATACTGGTTCGAGGAATCATCACCTCTCCTGCGGTCACATCACCAAATTCAAAGACGTTGGTGAGTAGTTCTCGTTCTTCTTCTTCGAGTCCTGGAGATTCGGTTGTGGTGCTGATAATGAGCTGCAGTTCTTCTGGGGTGACTCGGTTATAGAGATTTTCTTGCCGAGAATGAACTCCAAGTAGCCTGAGTAGCCAGCGAGTGGATTGATTTAAGATCCAAATGAAGGGATTGAAAATTCGGGCGATCGCCAGACTAGGAGTGCCGAGAAACCGGGCCAGTTGCTCAGGATAAATCAGAGCTAATGATTTGGGACAAAGCTCACCCAGAACGATTTGTAAATATGCGATCAAAAAGAATGCAACGGGTGTGGCAATGGTGTGGGCAAAGCCTTGGCTAATCGATTGGGGCAGCGACCATTGGGTCAACCAAAACGCAATGGGTCTTGCCATGGTGCTTTCGCCAATCCAGCCAAGTGCCAGACTCGATAGGGTGATGCCAAGCTGAGTGGTCGATAGCAGTCGCTCAATGCCACGCTGTAAATCTTGAACCGTTTTAGCCTGCACATCTCCAGCAGAGGCAAGCTGATTAATGCGCGATCGCCGCACTGAAACAATCGCGAACTCAGCCGTCACAAAGAACGCATTAATCGCAATCAGTAAAAACACTGACAACAGACGCAAAAGCACCTCCGAACCCGTCAGCAATGATGATGAGCCAGTTGCGCTTAAAACTGGATCAAGAGGAACCATAGGTAATAGCCGCAGCTAAGAGAGCATAGCAACGCAATGAAATGTTCAAGCGTTGGAAGGGGCGTTAGAGTCATGATGAATCATTTGGCATAGAACCTATCTCGAAATAGGAATGTCCGAAATCTGCAGCCGAATATCTTGGTCAGGATAATTGGTAAAGGTCAGAGATAGGCTGTTGCCGCTATACACGCGCATTGAGGGAATGCTGATCGTTCCCATAACCAAACCACTATCCGGACGAATTTGCTCCGGCAAACCGCTGAGATCTGCGTCAAATAAGCGACCGTTGCGATCGGTGATCCTCAAAAATTCGTCGTAAAACTGAACGGGCTGATTACTTTGGTTTTCGATGCTAAATTCGATGGAGATCTCATTGCCTTGCTGACGGACTGCAAAGACCTCTAGCCTAACACCTTGACTCTGCGTCTTAATAGGGAACTGAGAGTTGGAGTCAATAAACGCAACGTCTTCAAAGGGTAAACGATTTGAATGATTGGATGGGGACGAATCCTCCGATGTTTGATTGGGATTCGTAGAGGCGATCGCCTTGTTTGGCGCCAACAGTGATTGGGAACTCGGAACCGATGCATCAGCCCCCGTCTGCCCTGCCATCTTTGCCTTTACATCCTCCAGAATCTTGTCTTCTGGGATAATGATGAGTTCTTCTTGAAGCGGAGGCGCACCTGAGGAATTATCGGAGGCATTACCAAAACCGCCCGTCGGACGAACATCGGGTTGCGTGATTCCCTTTAGTGCTTCTCGTCCTAATGCATATCCCCACGATGCGCTTACAATGACTGCACCAAACATCAAGGACAGCAGCATTAAAGTCAGAGCCAATGTTGAGTTCACTGTTGTCTCCGTGAAATCCTACAGGAGGTCTTGCTATATTATGAAGCCTTGTTTGCGAACGGGATTGTTTTTGACCAGACTTAATTCACGTTTGATGCTCTTACACGTTCGATCTCCCAACGCGAGAGCATAAGGCTATATCACTGATTCCTAGTCGTACAGGCGGGTGCAATTGGTCTGAAAAAGCGCAAAGCAAGACTCCTAAGAATCCCGCTTTGCGCTCTTTAAATCTCTAAAGGCTGCTGATTCACTAATTTTGTGATGAGGAGTTATCTAGAGACTGATGCACCTACTAGAACCATGGATACATGCCTCACTCCATCAGTTTGATTTAATTATATTGCTCACAAAACCGATTGACTTTGTCGAGAATATGTCAGCTACCTTGCTAAGAGACAATGCTAAGAGACAATGTGTTGAATTTTAACTGCCTCGAACCGACAGAGACACTTCTTCCTCATCTTCAAACTGAAGACTCGGAAACAAAAAGTGATTTTCTTCAACATATTGAGCCCCGAAAAGCCCTTTTTCTGCCCAGAAGTATCGATCCGTCGTATGCTCATTGCGTTTGACGAGCAAAAGCGCTGGTGGCGCAATTCCTTCGGAATGGATAAACTTCCGCGCTGCTGTGACGGGCTTATCCTCGCCACTCTCGATGCTATATTGAGGGACTTGTTCTAGAATTCTGCGCCCCTCCAAACGACGACGACTCTTCCGCTTACGTCTTCTTGCCAACCTCCTTACCTCCTCTCTTCATCGGTAGATGTAGTCATAGCTACAAAATATGGAAACCGTGAGAAGTATATCGGGTTAAATTCAGAATTTCAACTTCTTTTAATCTTTCTACACAAAATCTTAAACTGTTAGAGTATCGCTTCTATATATTGTCGGGGTAATTTGCCCCTGATTAGATTAAGAGATATGTCTCGAGACTATAATTTTTGTAACAGACATTGTTAACGGGTGTAGCGTAGCAAATCAAGCTAGATGTTTTCTAGATCGGGGCTAATCCTGACCGATCAGCAGAGGAATAATTGTTTACTTTTTAATAAGCTAGTCCGTAGTGACAATTCACTAGTCTGAACGTTACGATTGATTGTTTAAGTAATGTTTTTTTAATGCGATTTTTTTAATGCGATTTTAGTCATGCACTTTCACAGGGGTGGGGTTGGCCTGACATGTTTGACCTAACTTGAGTGTGCGCTTTGACTGATTTACCCCTGCAACGGCATGTCTAGTAGTTGCTTTGATGACCTCACGTTCCATGCTAAAGCCCGCCAGCTCTAAATTTGTGAATCTCTGCCAGACGCAGATTAACCTGTTGAAGCGCGGGCTTGGGGCATCATTGGGCATCGTTTATCTAACGGAAAAACCGTCTGAGGGTGAAGATGCACATCTCACTCCGGTGGTGTCATATCCGGAAGCGGCAATGAATTGGGACGCGGGACACATGCTTTCCCCGACTGTAAAAGAAATTCATCAATCGTCGCAGATAGCCCAATTGCTGCCGTCAAATTGGCAAGATTCTAATGCTCAAAATGAGTTGCCTGCTTTGCCAGCATCTCAGACCAATCAACAGCAGCCAAAACAAGAGACGGATTCCCAAACGTCGATTGAAGCACTGCGGATTTCACAATCCAATCGCCAAATCGCAGTGCCGTTGATTCATGAAGACCTGATGGTCGGGCTATTGGTGACCGCTCGATCCGATCGGGATTGGAGTGAAGGAGAACAGTTTCAAATTGAGCATATTGCCCAGACCATTGCGATCGCCTGTGTATTAGATCAGCGATCGCAGTGGTTAGAGCATGAGCTGCACCAACAGCAAATGATGCAGGCTCAGCAGCACGATCTATTTCATGACTTACTCCATCAGTTTCGAAATCCGCTAACGGCACTGCGGACGTTTGGGAAGTTGCTCATCAAACGACTCAGCACTGAGGATAAAAGCCGTGATGTTGCAGAAGGCATCGTTCGAGAGAGCGATCGCCTCCAAGATTTGCTCAAGCAGTTTGATGCGGCGCTTAGTTGGGGAGATCATCACCTGCTGCCCTCTGATGGGTCTGTAGACGAGCCAGTTACGTGGTCAGCAATGGATGTGCACTCTGATTCGGCAGCCCCAGCCGCGCCAGATCCCCCGTCATCTCCGCTCCTATTGCCCGGACAGGGTGCCCTGGTTGGCTCATCGCTTCAGACTAAGCTCTATTCTATTTTGGAGGTATTAGAACCCCTCGTCCTCTCGGCTGCGGCGATCGCCCAAGAGCGAGAGATTGATTTGCAAACCTTTGCGCCGTCCGATTTGCCGCCCGTTCGAGTCGATATCCAAGCACTTCGAGAAGTTCTCAATAATCTGATCGACAATGCGCTGAAATATACGCCTGCAGGCGGCACTATCGAGATTTGGGCAGGCATTCGACAAAACAAAAAACAGGCCATTGTGATTGCCGACACGGGACCTGGCATTCCCCCAGGCGATTTAGATCACATTTTTGAGCGGCACTATCGGGGCGTGCAGCAGACGGGGGATATCCAAGGGAGTGGATTGGGGCTGGCGATCGCTCAAAACCTTGTCAAGCAAATGAATGGCGAAATCCAGGTGTTTAGCCCTGCTCGAACTAGTGAGCTCGTGGCTGGATTAGCTCATGAGTGGGGGACGACAGACTATCCGGGAACCGCCTTTGTGCTCTGGCTCCCGGAGGTAGAGATATAAGAGGCAGAAATATAAGAGATCTGCGCCCAAATAACGCACCCCGATTCTCCTGAACCTACTCAGATCTATACAGCGAGGAATCGTTGAACCACCTCATTACTCAACTCATCCGTCGGGCCCGATGCGACAATTCCGCCTTTTTGCATGGCGTAGTAGTAGTCAGCCTGACGAACAAAATGAAGGTGCTGTTCGACGAGCAGCACCGAGATGCCCGTCGATTCAACAATCTGCCGGACGGCCCGTTCAATATCTAAAATGATGGAGGGCTGAATGCCTTCGGTCGGTTCATCCAATACAAGCAAACGAGGTTTTCCCATTAGGGCACGGGCGATCGCCAACTGCTGTTGTTGTCCGCCGCTGAGGTCGCCTCCCATTCGAGATAACATCGATTTTAGAACCGGAAACAGTTCAAGAATGTCGTCCGGTATTGCCTGACTCTTCGTAGAAATTCCGCTGGGGCGTGCTTCTAGACCCAGCAGCAAGTTTTCTTTGACCGTGAGTCGAGGAATAATTTCTCGACCTTGAGGAACATAGCCAATGCCCAAACGAGCCCGTTGATCGGGCGATCGATAGGTGATGACTTGCCCATTAAATGTAATCGAACCGCTGCGGGGTTGAAGTAACCCCATCACGGTTTTAAGCAGGGTTGTTTTGCCAACTCCATTGCGACCAATCAGGCAAATCATTTCCCCAGATGGCACCTTTAAATCGACGTCTCGAAGGATATGGCTTTCGCCATAGTAGACGTTGATTCCCTTGACGTCGAGGGTCAGCCGCGATGCGGAACCGTCGACACCGGGCAAAACTGAATCAGTTGCTTGAGCCATGATGATTTTCCTTAAGTTTCACGCGGCACATTTCACGCGGCACATTTCACGCGGCACATTTCACGCGGCAAGTGTTATGCAGCTGCATCGCCAGCATCAGGGTCGCCCAAGTACACTTCGATGACTCTAGGGTTATCTTGGACTTCTTCAATGCTGCCTTCACAGAGCAACGACCCTTCATGGAGAACTGTCACGGTTCTAGCAATCTGACGAACAAACTCCATGTCGTGCTCAATCACAATGATGGAATGACTCTCTGCCAGCGATACGAGTAAATCACCCGTCTGAGCAGTCTCTTCATCGGTCATGCCAGCGACGGGTTCGTCAACTAATAGCAAATCGGGAGACTGGGCCACTAACATACCAATTTCGAGCCACTGCTTCTCACCGTGAGACAACAGGCCCGCTGAAATATCTGCCTTTGCGGTTAGACCAATGGTTTCAAGTAAGCTTGTCACCGTGCGTCGTTCGGCAGACGGCGGTTTTCTCAATAGGGTTGAGAACACGTTTTTGTTGCGATTGCCCGACAATTCTAGATTTTCTCTTGTCGTCAAATTCAGATAGACTCGCGGTGTTTGAAACTTTCGCCCAATCCCCATGCGGGCAATCTCATGTTCGGAGAAAGCGCGCAGATTTTTCCCTTGAAAGCGAACGCGCCCGGTTGTCGGCTTCACTTTGCCCGTAATGACATCGAGGAAGGTCGTTTTTCCAGCGCCGTTAGGGCCAATAATGACCCGCAGCTCTCCAGCATCCATGCTGAAGTTGAGCTGATTGAGCGCCTTGAAGCCATCGAAACTAACGGTTAGATTCTCAATGTCTAAGATTTTGTCGTTCACGATTTACCTCTGCATCAAGATTTTGAGGCTCTGGGTCGGGGTCGGGGTCGAGACTTGGATGGGTCTGCTTGGGGTTGCCTCGATTGATCAGAGCGCGAATCTGATCGACCGCTCGAAACCGCAACCAACCAATGATGCCATCGGGTAGTACGGTGACCACGATCAGGAACAAGGCTCCCTGGAAAAACAGCCAGAATTCAGGAAATTGCTCGCTGAGCAGGCTTCCGGCAAAGTTGACCAGCACTGCGCCAAAAATCGGCCCCACCAGGGTTGCTCGTCCTCCCACGGCGACCCAAATCACCATTTCAATGGATCGCCCAATCGACATTTGCTCCGGAGAGATAATGCCGGATTGCACGGTGTATAGTGCTCCAGCAACTCCAGCGATCGCCCCCGATATCGTAAACACCAATACCTTAAACAGAGCTGGGTTATAGCCCGAAAACCGCATCCGACTTTCATCATCACGAATGGCAATGAGTACTCGCCCAAAGCGCCCGCTCGTCAGCCAGCGGCACAGCACATACATCAGCGCCAACGCAACTACTGTGGCAACATAGAAGGCAAATTGCGCTCTATCAGACCCAGCCGGAACGCCAAAGATTTGGTCAGTATTGGTTTTAAGACCATTGGTGCCATCAAACAGCTCTTGCTGGCTATTGAAAAAGTTGAAAAAGACAACCAGGGCAGCTTGGGTCAAGATCGAGAAATAGACGCCTCGAATGCGGTTGCGAAACACTAAATAGCCCAGCAGTCCCGCCGCGATCGCCGGGATGGTAAACAGGGCGATCGCAGCAAACGGAAACGAGTGAAACGGAGCCCAAAACCAGGGCAGCTCATCGACCCCATAGAGCCTAAAAAACTCAGGAATTTGCCCCTCTGGAAGCTGAAGCTTGATGTGCATTGCTAGGGCGTATCCCCCTAGCGCAAAAAAGATGCCATGCCCCAAGCTGAGCAGCCCCGTATATCCCCAAATCAGGTCGATCCCCAGTGCCGCAATTGCCAGCGCCAAAAATCGCCCGAGGAGATTGAGGCGAAACTCAGACAGGAGAGCAGGCATGATCAAAATCAGCACTGCGGCGACAGCTAGAATCAGCCCTGCTTCAATTAGGAGCGATCGCCGTTGATGCTGTTTGAGCCGTTGAATTCTACCCACTGTCTCTACCGCCATGCCATCTCCTTAAGCATCCACTGTTCGACCTTTCTGCGGGAACATTCCCCCAGGACGCACCTGAAGAAACGCGATAATCAGCGCAAAGACCAGCACCTTTGCCATGCTTGACTGGGCAAAAAATTCAAAAAACTGTTGCAGCGGTGTCAACCAGGTTGCGCCTGCTTGGATCGCCGGCAAGATTAATAGGAGCATCTTTCCTGAGCCAATCAAGTAGCTAAACGTACCAATTGCTAGAGCCGCGACGATGCTGCCAACTAATTTTCCTACCCCCCCGACTACAACCACCATAAACGCATCGACAATGTAGCTACCGCCGATATTTGGCCCCACAGGGCCTAACAGGGTAATGGCGCATCCGGCAATGCCTGCCAAACCCGAGCCTAGTGCAAACGTAATCGCATCGACCTTTTGAGTCGGAATCCCTAGACAGGCGCTCATGTTTCGATTTTGGGTGACCGAACGAATTTTTAAGCCCCACGACGTACCGTTCAAGAACCAATAAATCCCGGCGACGCACACAATGGTCAGACCAATAATAAATAAGCGAGTGTAGGGAAATACGAGCGTTGTTCCAAAGAAAATTTGCCCCGTCAGCCAGCTTGGGCTTGAGACGCTGATGTTTTGCCGGCCAAACCATTCCTTACTAATTAGGGCTTGATCCGCTTGATTGAGCAGCATGCCTGCTGTTAGCGCAATGCCGATCGACAAGATTGACAGAAGGGCGATCGCCCAATTTTGAATTCTCCCTCGACCCGCAAAGCGTTTGAGCACCCACTGCCCGCCCCAAAACAGCAGGCAAAAGAGGGCAATGCCAATCACCATCGCTGTGTTCACGCTGCGCACAAATTGAATCAGAATTAAGCTGACTCCCCACGTCGCTAAGAGAGTTTCGAGGGGACGGCCATATAGGAATCGAACCACCGTCCGCTCTAGCAGCAAGCCCACCAATGCTGCTACTAAAAATGCGACGGGTAGCGCTGCAAAAATATAAAAGTCTGAGAGGGGTTCTAGATAGTTTTTGAAGCTGGCCTGAACGACGAACGTGGCATAGGCGCCTAGCATCATTAATTCGCCGTGAGCCAGATTAATTACCCCCATAAGACCAAAAACGATTGCGAGCCCCAATGCTGCAATCAGTAACACTGACCCCGTATTAATCCCATTAAAGATGACATCGAGCAGCCACTCTATAAACACATCCGTCCCCTTCTCAATCTCATAAAAGATTGGGGATAAGAAACAGGAATGATGATCCAATCCCTTATCCCCGCCGACATCATTTGGATCTAGATCTAGCTTTCTACTTCGTACTGCCCACCCTTGCTAGGGTCTGACCAGTCGCATGCTAGCCCTTCTGTTTCAGGCACATATTGGTTCCAGGGTTGCGGATCAATCGGCCCCTCGGTAGACCACACAATATCAAATAAACCATCATCTCTCACCTGACCAATCCGAACGGTCTTCGATAGGTGATGATTCGCGTTCATCGTCACAGGCCCTTCTGGCGCAGCAAACTCTTGGCCATACGCGGCCATACGCACTGCCTCTAAGTCATCGGCTGTCCCCGCCTGTTCAACAGCTTGCTTCCAGATGTAAACCATGATGTATGCAGCTTCCATCGGGTCATTCGTGACTCGATCTTCCCCGTATTCAGCCTTGAAGTCGGATACCCATTTCTCGTTCTCAGGCGTTTCAACAGTCTGGAAATAATTCCATGCTGCGTAATGGTCGACCAAAAACTCAGGCCCAATCTGACGAACTTCTTCTTCTGCCACACTGACCGACATGATGGGATATTGGTCAGGACCTAAACCAGCGCCTTGCATCTGCTTGAAGAAGGCGACGTTGCTGTCGCCGTTGAGGCTATTGAAGATCACGCCACCCTCTGGCAAGGCAGAGCGAATCCTAGAAATAATGGACGTAACCTCGGTATCACCTAGCGGCAAATAGTCTTCCCCAACGACTTCTCCCCCAATGGCAGCAAGCTGCTCTTTAATGATGGTGTTTGCTGTACGAGGGAACACATAATCAGACCCTACCAAAAAGAACTGAGTCCCCTTATTGTCCATTAGCCACTGGACGGCGGGCTCGATTTGCTGGTTAGGAGCCGCTCCGGTGTAGAAAATATTCTTCGAGCATTCTTGTCCTTCGTATTGAACCGGGTACCACAGCATGTGATCCTTCGATTCAAAGACGGGGAGGACGGCTTTACGGCTTGCCGATGTCCAGCAACCGAAGATGGTTACAACGCCGTCTTGATCAATCAGCTTTTCAGCTTTTTCAGCAAACGTATCCCAGTCTGAAGCACCATCTTCTTTGATCACTTCAATCTGCTTGCCAAGGATGCCGCCCGCATCGTTAATTTCTTTGATTGCCAATTCTTCGGCATCGACTACAGTCGTTTCACTAATTGCCATCGTGCCGCTGAGGGAGTGGAGGATGCCAACCTTGATAGTGTCGCCACCGCTAGATGCTGCCGCATCCTCAGCGGGCGCATCTGCTGCTTCGTCCCCACCGTCGCTCGCACACGCCTTCAATAGGATGCTGGTTCCCAACGCTGCAGAACCGTAGATCAAAAATTTCCGTCGCCCAAATAATCGTGTCATGTAGGTTAAAACTCCTCGCTTGAGAGGCAGGCTTAAAATTCAATGCATTTTTTCAATTACGGAGAGATATTATGACCTGGATCACACGAAGAATGTATTCTAGGATACAAAATATATCTAAAACGATAAGTTTGTTAATTTTCTACAGAAATGCTCTACCGAGAAACGCTATTGCGATCGCCCAATTGCGCCTTCGGGTTCATGTGGAGTGTAATGAACTGAATAATCTGAGTCAGCCCGTCCTGAGTTTTGAGGTTCGAGAACACAAACGGTTTGTCGCCGCGCATTTTTTTTGTGTCACGCTCCATGACTCCCAGGTCAGCTCCAACGGTCGGTGCCAGATCGATCTTATTGATGACTAACAAATCAGACTTGGTGATCCCAGGCCCTCCTTTGCGAGGAATTTTATCGCCAGCCGCCACGTCGATGACATAGAGGGTGAGATCCACTAGTTCGGGGCTGAATGTGGCTGCGAGGTTGTCGCCTCCGCTTTCAACTAGCACGAGGTCTAAATCGGTAAATTGCCGTTCAAGATCCTCGATCGCCACGAGGTTAATGGATGCATCTTCTCGAATGGCAGTATGCGGACAGCCCCCGGTTTCAACGCCTCGAATGCGATCGCTTGAGAGGGCTTGGCTCCGCACTAAAAACTGAGCATCTTCTTGGGTGTAAATATCATTGGTGACGACGGCAATGCTGTAGGTCTCTCGAAGCGCCTTACAGAGCGCATCAACCAAGGCCGTTTTTCCAGACCCAACCGGACCTGCTACCCCAACTCGAAATGCGTTCATAGTGTCCCCATTCATGCGTGTAGGAAATTAATGCTCTAAGAGAATTGCGGATTTGCCTTAGCTTCGAAACAGCCGAGAGTAAAGAGTTTCGTGGTTCATGCTGGCGATCGCCACTCCCCATCCACAGCTCTTTAAATCGTCGTCTGCGAGCACCAATATCTCATCGACGATTTGCTCAAGGTGGGGATATAGCTGCATGAGCACCGTTTGCCCGATGGTTTGCCCGAGGGGAATCAGGCGAACCCCGGCATTGACAAGATTGCTAGCCCAACTGTGCAAATAGCCAAAGAGAGATGAGTAACAGTCAATGTTCCAATGAGCGGCTGCAACGGCAAAGGCGATCGCAAAGTTACACGGCTCTCCACAAGCATTGAGCATCGGCTGCATGTCAGGCTGCACATCGGCTAACAGACGTGATAAGGCGCGTCCCATTTGCCAGCTTTGCTGACGCAACTCCTCCGTTTCTCGCACGGCAGACAGCCACGCATTCCAATCCTTTAATCGACCCATGTCTTGAGCAACGGCGCTATCATAGGCACGTCGCAGCACGGCAGCCTCAATGCGGATTGCTCCGTATTTCATCTCGTGAGAGAGCCAGTGAACTAACTCATGATGAGTGCTCAGCGTGCCCGTCTGAGACAACAACTCTAGCCCTTCAGAATAACTATATGCACCCACTGGCAAGGTAGGACTTGCCAATTGCAGCAGATACAAGAGCGATGAAGAAGGCGATGAAGAATTAGTGAGTGTGGGGATGTCCATAGGCTCCTGCTTCGGGGTGAAATGGAGCCATATCTTCCACAACCCGTAACCCTAACTGCTCAAGCATGGCCTTTAAGACCGGATCGGGAGCAAGCCGGATGTCCTTGACAGTCAGCTCCAGAGCAACGTGGCGGTTGCCCAGATGATAGGCAGCCCGTAGTAGATCGAGGAGAGTATTCCCAGTCACAACCATCACGGGCTCGGGCTTGGCAATGACTCGGACTCGTCGCTGATCGCCATCGGCTTCTAACACATCGTCATGATGGAGCAGGGTGCCTCTGGGCAGATTCAGATAGAGCGGATATCCTTCAACCGATTCAAAGTAATGGCGCGATCGCATCCGATCGTCAGCCGTCAGCGACAAGGTAAAGTCAACCTCAATCTCTGGAGCAGCAGAGCATCGGCGAACCAACGTTAAAGCAGTGGACGAATGGGGCGGCGTAGCGGGTGAGAATTGCATGGCTTAACTCAGCCGACTTCCAAGTCAATGGAAGCATCATATCTCCATTTTTGATCGTTAATGCAATGCTTATCTAGTTATAGAATCTGGTTGCTTAGAACACGTTGATCAATTGCCAGAGTTCTGAGGCATCATAAGGGCATCAATTGAGGCTGCCCTCATGAAGAAGTGGAATAATCTACGATCTTGGCTGCTGCAAGATGTCAATATCACTGGAAAACGCGGTTTTCAGTTGCCAGCCTGGATGGGGGCAGTCATCACAGCAGGAATTGCCGTCTTAATTGAAGCCTCACGTCAGGGCGGAGGCATCTTGCCAATCCCGTTTATCCTGCTCATTATGGCAACGATTCTCTCGGCTAGTGTAGGCGGTATTCGGGCTGGGTTATTAAGCACAGCCGTCTGGGCAGGGTATGTTATCTATGCAGCAGTGGTGCCGTTTGGACCTCCTACCCTCACAGGAGGAGTCGGCGAAGTGAGTCTGGGTATCTTGGTGGTTTTGTTTGTGGTGCTGAGGCAGGGCATTGCCAGCGATCGCAACCGACACCTCACTCAAGCACTCCAGTCTATGAATGAAACTCTAGATGAACAAGTGCGATCGCGAACCGTTGAACTATCAGAAACCAATGCACGCCTGCGGCGAGAAATTCAGGAGCGGCAATCGGTTGAAGAAGAACTCCGACAAAGCGAAGCGCGGTTTCGACGGGCGATCGAAAATGCCCCCTTTCCCATTGTCATCCACGCCGAAGATGGAGAAATTCTCACCATTAACAATACTTGGACGGAGTTAACAGGGTACACTCATGCCGACATTCCTACCATTGCCGACTGGACAGAGCGAGCGTATGGAGAACGGAAAGAATTGGCGAGAGCGGTCATTGACAAGCTTTATGCACTGGATCGCCGGGTTGATGAAGGAGAATTCACGGTAACTACGGCAACGGGGGAAGAACGGACATGGGACTTTAGTTCAGCCCCGCTAGGGCAACTCCTCGATGGCAGACGACTCGTAATTTCAATCGCGACCGATGCGACCAGTCGTAAGCAAGCAGAGCAAGCGCTCAGAGCGAGTGAAGCGTTATACGCTGGCATTTTTAATCATTCTGCCGAAGCCATTTTCGCGGTCAATGTATCGCCAGACGGGCAATTTACCTATGAAACGATTAATCCTGCTGATGAACGAGCCATTGGCATGTCGGTCGCAGATGTCGTTGGCAAACCGCCCCGTGACCTGCTTCCGCATGATGTCGCGGCTAAAGTAGAACACCATTACCGTGCTGCGCTAGAAGCGGGCGACCTCTACACCTATGAAGAAACTCTAGAACTTCCTGGCGGCAAAAGCACCTGGCACACAAACTTAGTTCCGATTCACGATGAAACCGGGCAGATTATCAAACTGCTCGGCAGCGGGCGTGATATTTCAGAAAGCCGGCGGACAGAAGAAGCTAAGCGAGAAGCCGAAACAAAATCCATATTGCTCAAGGAGATTCATCACCGGATTAAGAACAACCTACAAATTATTTCTGGCTTGCTCTATCTCCAGTCTCGCACTACGAAAGACGAGCTAACCCTTAAAGTTTTACAAGAAAGCCGCGATCGAATCGAGGCAATGGCACTGATTCATGAAACGCTTTACGGCTCTGCCAACCTACAGTTCATCGACTTCAGAAGCTACATCCATCGCCTCACGCGCAACTTGTTTGCGTCTTATGTCACTCAAGGCAATATTCAGCTCAGTATCCACATTGATTCAGTGTACTTAGATATTGATGCCGCCATTCCCTGTGGTCTGATTATCAATGAACTCGTTTCTAATGCCCTTAAGCATGGTTTTCCAGACCATCGTCCGGGCGAGATTACGGTGAAATTTTGCACCTCTAATCATGACCCTCATGATCAAAAATTTCAGCTTGTGGTTTACGATAACGGCGTTGGCATTCCAGACTCTGTCAACTTTCACACTCAGAAATCGCTGGGACTGCGACTAGTGAGAACCCTTGCAGTTCGACAACTGAAAGGAAAAGTGACGATTACTCGCGATGCCGGAGTCGGGTTTGTAATCACCTTCAGACGGAAGTGCCCCTTGATTTAAGACTTTTGATTTAAATTTTGCTCGGTTGGAGCGATCGCATAGACTGCAAGAGGAGGATTATAATATGCCTTTCCTTACCCTGCATTGGTGTTTTTACATCCTCAAGCCGTTTCAAAGATTGATCCATTTTTGGTCTAGCAGATCGTGTATTTCCTAGCATTGATAATCTCTACTCGCTTCTACGATTAAAGGGTGAACTGACCGTATGGCTCCCAAACGGATTTTGATTGTTGAAGATGAAGCAATCACCGCTGAGGTCATTGCTGAGCAGCTCGAAAGCCTGGGATACTTTGTCGCTGAAGTAGTCGCTTCTGGGTCTGATGCAATCGCCCAAGCCGCGGCCACTCAACCCGATCTCGTCTTAATGGATATTCGCCTTGAAGGAGGAGATATCGATGGAGTCATGGCGGCCACTCAGATTCGGGAGCAATTTGAGATTCCAGTCATTTATCTGACGGCTCATTCAGATCGCGCCACCTTAGAGCGAGCAAAGGTGACAGAACCCTACGGCTATATCCTCAAGCCGTTTAACGAGCGAAGTCTACGCGTCGCGATTGAAACCGCCCTTTACAGGCATAACGTTGAACAACAGCGAGCTAGGGAAAAAGAGTTTTTAGAAGTTTTGCTCCGCTCCATTAGCGATGCTGTGGTTGCGGTAAACCAGTCGGGAACCGTTACTTACATGAATCCAGCGGCTGAGCAAATGACGGGCTGGGGGCTGCCAGAGGCATTCGGAGAGAATGTGTCTGACGTGGTGCAAATTGTTGATGAAACCACGGGAAAACAGGCTAAAAATCCTGTACTGGAGGTCTTAGAGACTGGACAGGTTGTCTATATGGATGACCACATGGCGCTGGTTACGAAGAGCGGGACTCAGACTGCAGTCGCTGATAGTGCTTCCCCTATGACTCAAGAGAGCAACCAACTGGTGGGCGCAGTCTTGGTGATGGCGGATGTGAGCGATCGCCGTCGTGCCGCTGCCTTTGAACAAGACGCTCAAGCGAGTCAGGCCGCAGAAGCATTGACCCGTCAGTCGCTGGAAGCTGAGCAAGAACTGAGCGCGCTCCGAAATCGGTTGATTGCTACCCTCGCCCATGAATATCGAACTCCTCTCGCCATCATTCGCTCATCCGCTGAACTCCTGCATGTTCGCAGTACCCGAGTCTCGGATGAGCAGCGAGATAACTATCTGGAGATGATTCAGGAATCTATAAAACGGCTCAATCAGCTTGTGGATGATGTATTGCTCTACAGTCAGGCGGAGGCAGGGCGACTTCCCTTTGAGCCTGCTGCATTGCTAGTTGCAGATTTCTGTCGAGAACTTGTGGAATCGCAACAACTGCTAATGGGCGATCGCTACCGCTTAGAATACCAGTGTGAATCTGAGGGAGTCATGATGCATCTCGATGCCAATTTGCTCTGGCGCATTCTGACAAACTTAATCAGCAACGGCGTTAAATATTCATCGGAAGGCAGTGTAGTGACGTTGACTTTTTCTCGTAGCGCTCAGCAAGCTATTTTTCAAGTTGCAGACCAGGGGATGGGCATTCCAGCAGATGCACAAGCTCGGCTATTTGAACCCTTCTTTCGAGCTCCAGGAGCCAAGTCAGTTTTGGGCACTGGTATGGGGCTGAGTATTGTCCAAAAGTGTGTTGAACGACATGATGGGCAAATTAGCATTGAAAGCACTGTCGGAATTGGCAGTGTGTTCAGGGTGGTTTTGCCTGACTGCACATTGAATCTTTAACTGGGTTGGGGCGAAGCATTGCAGCAAGAGGGGGGACTAGTGTTTTAAAGGCAATGCTTCACTTGTTCGTTGAATGCGCACTGTGTTTGTGTAGTCACGGTTTACTCTTCGAGAAGCCGCAAGCGTCTATAACCGCCGCCCCCTTTAAAAACATCCTCTAAGAACCTATCCGAAAACCCCATCAGGGGGTTTGGATTCCAAAAACTCTAGCGAGTTTTCGGATAGGAACTAAGGCTGACTACACGTCTTGGCTACCACACTCGCTACAGCAGCGCATTCAGGCTCTGAACCATTGGACGTTTCTGATTACATTTAATCGTCTGATAGGTTTCAACAATCTCAGCCGCAATCTGATTTTCAATGTCAGCAGCCATCTCTACAGAAGCACAGGGCTCATATAGCTCAGGATGTTGCTCAGGATGAAATGCCGAGTTAGTGATGTCCCGAAACAGCTCATTATCAAGTGCTTGCTCCATCGCATGAGTCGATTCACGAGACTCATCAGATAAAAGCTCTGCATCGGCCAACTCTGCATCAGCTAGAGGGGCTTCAGGGCTAATCAAATCCTTTGACGTTTCGTGCCCGTGACGTTGGACAAACGTCGTAAACACCTGCCCGGTTAAATTGGCAATCAATTGACTGCGAGCCGCAAATTTGATGAATGAGCGTGTTGGATAAATATGGCTCGGATTCTCCATAGAATTCATTCTGGTTCCTGTCAAGAAATGTACAAGTTTCTGGTTATTTTAGGACACAGAATGCACCGAATTTATCAATCTACCCGCTGAGATTTATGGAATCGATAATATTCTGTTAAGAAAAGATTTTGAATCAGGAGCCTGGGAACTGCCGCTGCGATCGCCAGATTAGCCTCACGCTTGATTAAGTAGGACGTTATGTTGATAGCCCGACCCTTCCCTGAGTTCTCAAATGTAAATTTTTATTATATGTGCAGTCCGAATTTGAAGAATTGGTACTAATTCTGATTGACTGTCAAACGATTCTGGATTCTGCATTGGGCGAGGAAATCTCGCCCCTACGGAATTTCGGACAATGTAGGGGGCAGGTAACCTGCCCCTTTGACCTGCCCCTTTGAATGGTCTGGGTTCTGGTAAGTTTTGTCAGTCAATCAGGTATTAATTACCGTTTGGGCAGATGATCTATCCGTATCTCTCGATAAAAATAGCGAATAGCGCCCTCATCACGTCAGAATAGGTGCAAAGTCGTTCAACAGGTTGCGTATGTCAGTCAGGCGCCCCGATATTGTTTTTCTAGTGCTAGACACTCAGCGAGCCGATCGCCTTTCTAGTTACGGATATCCACTTGAAACGTCTCCCCATTTGGATTCGCTAGCGACGGATGCAACCCTCTTCAAAAATGCTGTTGCCCCTGCCCAGTGGACTGTGCCATCTCATGCGTCCATGTTTACCGGGCTTTATCCCTCCGCGCACCAGGTTCTTCAGTCCTACTCTGTCTTGCCCGATCACCTCACCACCTTGGCTGAGCGGCTGAGCGCTGGAGGGTACTTTACGGCAGGGTTTTGCAACAATCCGCTCGTGGGTGTTATCAATAACGGCTTGCGTCGAGGATTTTATAGCTTTTTGAACTACAGCGGCTTACTGACATCGCGCCCCAACCAAGCAGGCGTGTCATCCGGTTTGCTAGGGCGCTATCGCCAACTCTTCAAGCGACTCCTCGCCAAGGGGCTAAACCAAATCCAAGATTCGTTTGCTCGCTCCGATGCGCTGTTAGCATTTTCATTTACGCCGCTGATGGTGCCGATTTGGCAAACCGCCCTGAGCTTTAAGGGGAATACGGCTAAATCGCTGGATGATGCGGCTCGGCTCTTGATCAATCGTCAGGGAGTGGATGCCGATCAGCCTGTATTTACCTTCTTAAACCTGATGGGTACCCACATGCCCTATCATCCACCGCGTTCTTATGTTGAACGGTTTGCGCCCCACGTGTTGCGAGATGAGAAAGCTCAAAGTTTCTTGCGTACCTTCAATAGCGACGTGTATGGCTGGCTCGCACCGCTGACGGGGGAGCTAGATGAGCACCAAAAAGCCACGCTTGACGGGATGTATGATGCCGAAGTTGCGTATCAAGATGAACAGCTTGGGCGATTCTTTAAGCAGCTTGACGACACTGGCGCGCTCGATAACACGCTCGTGATTGTCTGCTCCGATCATGGAGAACACTTGGGCGAGAAGCAGTTTATTGGGCACTCGCTCTCTCTCTATAACGAGCTAATTCAGGTGCCGCTGATTATCCGCGACCCCAGTGGTGAATTTGCCCGTGGGACAATTGCCAATGAGTTAATCTCGACGCGTCGTCTGTTCCACACGGTATTGACTGCTGCAGGGCTTGCCACCGAGGAGGAGCGATCGCTCTCGCTAGCGCGAGGGCGAGAAGGCGACCCCGAGCAAAATCAGGTGTTTGCCGAAGCGATTCCGCCGCAAAACGTCGTGAACCTGCTGCAAAAACGACAGCCCGACCTCGTGCGCGATCGCGCCTGTGATCAACCCCGTCGCGCCGTTTGGATTGGTAATCACAAGCTGATTGAAACAGGCGGCAACGTGTGGGAACTCTACGACTTCTTCAACGACCCCCGCGAGAATCTTGACCTCAGCAGCATCTTGCCGGAGAATGTCGAATTGCTGCAAGAATGCCTGCAAACCTTTGTCGGGCAGTCTACTGCTCAGGATGTGGTCACAGCGGTTGCAGAAAGAGCACCCGGCTTTGATGACCCAGACGTGCAGCGTCGGCTCAGAGATTTAGGATATTTGGAAGACTAGACTCGAATCACCAACCCCATCATTTCTCATGTATCCCCCTGTTGATCCCATCATTTTTGAAATCGGACCCTTTGCCCTGCGCTGGTATGGTCTGTTGATGGTGACTGCCATCATCGTTGGCTCGGTCGTCGCCAGTCGCTACATTGCCCGCAACGGATTAAACCCTGATGACTTTTGGGACATGCTCATTTGGGTGCTGATCCCGGCGTTTATTGGAGCACGGCTTTATTATGTGTTTATTCAATCGCCACGGGGAGATGAGGGCATCGGCTACTATCTCTCCAATCCAGGCACCATTTTTCAAGTCTGGAGTGGTGGTATTCATATCTTTGGTGCGTTTATCTTCGGCAGCATCGCACTGTGGCTATTTACCCGCGTTCGTAAACTGCCGACGCTGGTCTATCTGGATGCGATTGGGCTAGCGCTTCCGTTGGCGCAGTCCATTGGGCGATGGGGCAATTTCATCAATCAAGAATTGTATGGCCCTCCGACGGCTCTCCCGTGGGGGTTAAAGATTGACCCCCGCCACCGCATTGGGCCATATAGCGATTTGTCTGAATATCCGGAGAGCACTCGATTTCATCCTCTATTTCTTTACGAATCGGTGTGGAATTTGATTGGCTTTTTTGTCATTCTTTGGATTTCGCGTCGCTTTGAATCTCGGCTGAAGGGGGGAGATCTTGCTCTGCTGTATTTAATTTGGTATCCATTTGGGCGCTTCTGGATTGAGTTTCTGCGAACCGATTCCTGGTTTTTCCCCGGCACCCCGTTCAATGTCGTTCACATTCTCTGCGCGATCGCCGTTGTAGGTGCATCTGTTACACTTTATTTACGACATCGTGCTCCTCAACCCACAGGCGAAACTTGACATATCGTTTGTCGCCCTGCGAGGCAGTACGTCTGATATGACCGCCGATGGAACTCCGTCCTGCCCAGCCGTCTGATGCCCCTGCGATCGCCCGCGTTCATGTTGAGACGTGGAAAACGGCATACCGTTGCATCCTGTCCGATGAGTTTCTAGATACTCTGTCCTACGAGCGTCGTGCAAGATTTTGGCGTCAGCTTCTTGACCCAAGCAATCCTCGACCCTTGCCTAGTCGTCATTTTGTGTATGTGGTTGGGCATCCCACTGAGCAGGTGATAGGCTTTGCCAGTGGAGGCTCAGAGCGCGATCGTCATCCGGTGTACCGTGGAGAACTGGGCGGAATCTATATTTTGGAACACTATCAGCATCACGGACTCGGCAAAAAATTAGTGGGGGCGATCGCCCGTCGGTTGCTCACGTATGATATTCAAACCATGTTGGTTTGGGTTTTAGCCGATAACCGTCCTGCACGTCAGTTTTATCAAGCTTTGGGCGGGCTGCTCGTTGGCGATCGCATGATTCAAATTGGCTCTGCTTCTCTGAGCGAGGTCGCCTATGGTTGGGTGAACCTGAATACCCTCGTACTCTCATAGCGCACTATGCCTTATGTCACCTCAAACTTCGATCTCGCCTCGCCTCGTGATCATTGGGCTAGACTGCATGGAGCCGTCGCTCGTCTTTGAGCAGTGGCGAAACGACCTGCCCCATCTGTCTCGGCTCATGGCAAACGGTAGCTATGGGCGCATGGAAAGCAGCATTCCCGCCATCACTGTCCCGGCGTGGAGCTGCATGATGAGCGGTCGCGACCCGGGCGAATTGGGCATCTATGGGTTTCGCAACCGCAAGAGTCGCGACTATGGGGCAATGGCGATCGCAGACGGTCGCGCCGTGAAAGTGCCAAGATTGTGGGATATTTTAGGCGAACAGGGCTGGACAGTCGCCGTTCTCAGCGTTCCGGGCACCTCTCCGCCCTACGACGTGAATGGATTGATGGTGTCTTGCTTCCTCACCCCCAATACCGACGCCCCTTACACCCATCCGCCTAAATTCGCGGCTCAGCTGAATGAGTGGATGCCCGATTTTCTGCTCGACGTACCCCACTTTCGCTCTGACGATAAAGACCGCATTCTGCAAAACATTTATACTCTATGCGATCAGCGCTTCACCTTAGCAGAAAAGCTCATCGACCAAGACCATCCCGATTTCCTCATGCTGGTCGATATGGGCGTCGATCGCATCCATCATTCCTTTTGGAAGCCGATGGACCCGCGCCATCCCCAATACGAGCCAGATTCTCCCCACGCCAATGCCATTCATGATTACTACTGCCATGTTGACCAGCGGGTTGGCGACTTGCTGTCACGGTGTAGCGACGATACGGCAGTGTTAGTGGTGTCTGACCATGGTGCACGTCCGCTGATGGGGGGTATCTGCATCAACGAATGGCTAATTGCCAATGGCTATCTCACCCTGAAAGACACACCCAGTGAGCCCACATCGCTCGACCCACTAAATGTAGATTGGAGCCAAACTCAAGCCTGGGGCGCAGGCGGCTACTATGCCCGAATTTTCTTAAATGTGCAGGGACGAGAACCCCAAGGCACGATTCCCCTCGCAGACTATGAGAAAGTGCGATCGCACCTGGCAGAACAGCTTCAATCTCTTCCCGATCCCAGTGGCAATCCGCTCAATGTCAAACCCTTTAGGCCGCAAGAGATTTATCAACGGGTGCGCGGCATGGCGCCTGATTTGCTAGTTTACTTTAATGATCTAGCGTGGCGATCGATTGGCACCGTGGGGATGGGGTCGTTTTATACGCAAAATAACGACACTGGCCCCGACGATGCGAACCATGCGCCGTTTGGGTTGATGATTTTCCACGACCCGCAAAATCCTAAAGACGGCCAGCAGCTTGAAGGCGCGCAGCTGTATGATATTGTGCCGACGGTGTTAAATCGCTATGGCATTGATGCCCCCGCTGGATTGCGCGGCAAGGTGTTGCCGGTTTAGGGGCATGAGCGATCCCCCACCACTTTGGAAGACTTAGGCGACTCTGCCCAACGTTCCTGCTGAGCAGATCTAAATAATCAATGCTATATGAGCAGATCTTCATTAGTCAGCTCCAGCAAAATTGTTATACGGGGGTTCAAAGAGGGATCAGTTTATTCTCATCATCAAATTCAGCTAATACATACTCACGAGCGATCTCTGGAACAGTATTATCAGAGACTATAATTTGCAAACGGTCTATGTACTCCTGACTAATTTGGATGAGATAATCGTAAATAGATTCAATACGTTCTAAATCTAGCCCTTCATAACCAATATTTCCAGACAAGCCGTCAATCATCAAGATATTTGGAAGTTTCAAATCGAAATGAATACAAGTTAGCTGGTGTGCAAGGGCATGAGCAATATTAACCATCACTTTAAGCCCCGGAGACTGCAATTCATCAAAACGCCTCCCCTCAAAACGCGGCAAATATGTTTGTCGATCAATAATTGATGGTCCGGGATCTGAAAAAGAAGGCACTTGAAATTCCCCAAGAATTGCCTGAAAGGTTTCATCTAAGAAACCTATATGAGCTTCAAATTCTGAAACTCGGCTATTCGCCAGATCAATGGATACATCTAAATCTTCAAGTTCAGATTCCAGTTCTCGAATAGTGGTTACGGCTTGGTCTTGTCGATTATAAAGTTCTAGATACTCCTCTAACCGCTGCTTTTGATCCTGTAGATGAGTACGATTACGTTCTAACTGTGCAATTTGCTCAGCTTGCTCAGAAACATAGCGATGAGTTCGATGATTTATTTCATCTTGTAGAGTTTGGCGCTGTGTCTCTAATTGAGCAATTTCACATTCAATGCTTGAAATTGCTACACGATGTGAATCCACTAACTCAAAGGTTTCAGTAATCTGTTGATCTAATCGATCTTGCTCCTTAACCAAGTCATCTTGAGTAATTTGAGGTTCTGTTTGTTGTAGGCACAAATAGCAACTCTCTGGTTCAGTTCGAGATGGTTGAATAGATGAGCCACATCGCGGGCAAGAGAGGAAGTCAAAATCTAGCAAATAGTTGCCCGCGACAATGGACTTGGTTAGTCTGGCACTTTGAGTCTGTAATTGAGCAATAAGACTCTGTTTCTGAGAAAGACTGTATTGCTCATACTGAAGTTTTTGATGGAGGGCATCTAACTGCTGTTGAACTTGGAGAAAATTACTTCTCAGCTCATTCGTATTTGTATAACTTCTAATTTCTTGTCCTAGATACTCTGAATCCAGATATGCAGCTTCTAATTCTCTGCTAACATCATTTAGATTACTAACAATAGCTGCTCGGTTCTCGAAAGGTGTTCCAGAAAGGAATTCATCAATTGTTTTAGTGTAATTTTGTAAACGTCGAATTTCACTGACTGTCTCACGTCGCCTCATCTGTAGCCGAGCTATTTCGACATCATATTTGCCATAAATGACCTCAAATACATACTTTCTTTTATTGTTTTTTGAAAAATTAGTATGCCCAAAAACATTGCCGTCAATCTCATCTTGGCGGAGATGACAATACATCATGTAATCATTGATAGATAAAGGTGATGTATCACTATCATCTTGAGTTGGAGCTGTCGGGACTCTCAAGGTTGGCAAATCAAGCTTTCCTAGCAACCAGTTTCCATAAGTTTCCTCATCAGCTTTGCCGCGCAACGCAGGTAAACGTTTTGCTTCATTCTCACCAGCAATAGAAACTAGTGCATCACTTGTTGTGACGAAAGGTCTAATAATTTCGTATATATTTTCACCGATAAGAACTTCGCCCGCCAAGTTAGTGATATTTCTTTGTGCTTCCCTTGAAAAGTTTTTGAGCGTGGCACCCAACAACCCTCGAAAGCATTTGATAAGGGTTGTTTTGCCGGTTGTGATAGAGCCACAAATAACGTTCAACCCGGGAGACAATGAAAACTCACGGCCAGTGCCTAGTAAATCAATTTTATTGATGCGAATCCTCATATCTTTTGCCCCCAAGATGCACTGGAAACCTCAGGAAAGTGTTGATAGACAAAATCCTTGAGAGTATTACCAGAAAGATTAAAATTCTGTTTCAGAAGCTTGATTCTTGCAATAGTTTCTGACCAACTTTCTTCCTTAGCAAGAGCTTGGGCAATTTGGCTACCCTGCTCAGTAGTTCGATAGCTGAGACCTCGCTGATTAGGTACCACTTCAACTAAACCTTTGCCGATAAGTTTTCCGAGTATGGAGTAATACGAAGGATCCCAAGGGCCATATCGGTAACGAATCATACGTCCCTCAATATTATTCTGTTCTTCAGGCGCTACATCCATAACTTGTTCTGATGTACGAATGGCTAGAGCACGTTGCATGAAGTTAGGATAGCGTAAGAAAAAATCTAATTTTGCTAGTTTAGTTCTACCTTCTAGTGACTTGGTCTTTGTAGTGAACGCATTGATAAGTAGTAGAATACGTGCCTCCCCTTCAATTGAAGGCTGAAATAATTCCTTACGCAATTTTCACCCCCCAATCAATACGGCACTCATCAGATAGTCCGCAAGCTGCTCCAAGGAGTAACAGGGTAAGCGCAAGAAAACCATCGAAAAATTGTGCTAGGTTGCGAGCCCTGCGGCAAGGACAGAGAGCATGTAATCAGGACTCATCGAAGCTCGCTTTGCCTTCTGCTTGAGACTTCGTTTCTTTG
>JBNPEB010000009.1:0-281228 GCA_051117335.1 Elainellaceae cyanobacterium | reverse complement strand
TCCCGTGTGAATATGGCCGTTTTTGACCGTATGAGTGGCTTGGCATTCAGGACAGGTCGGCATCCGTCTCCAACAGTATCTTCATAACCACCCTAACAAACCCATCATTATCCCTGGGGCACTACCCTGAGATTTAGTTGAGATTTATAGCCCTACGGGCTTAGGTTTGTGCGGTGAGCCCCGCGCCGCGGGGGCTCACCACATGTTCAACGTCCTGACGCGAGAGCGTACGGCTATATTTGATCTGAAATTTAATCGAATATGTCCTGACAAAATCCAATTTTGCAGGTGAAAATAGATGCATCTTTAAGAGTTAAGTGAATAAAAAATTTGAAGAATTTAGTGAACTTTCTTGCGAATGAGCATGAGTTAGTTAATCTTGACTAACTCACCGTGGGCAAGATGTTTAAAATTCTCAAATGAGTGGTGGTGTTGCAGTGTTAGAAACGCTGCTAAATCGCGAATTCTCTCATGTTTGGTGGAGGCAATTCGCAAATTGATACGGGTATAGTGAAGTGTGCATACCGAAAAACTGGAGCGATCGCTGTGGCTGAAGGAGTAAATTAAATGTCGCCTGCCCTCAAGTTTCAAACCTTTGATCACCAACCGATCCGAGGGGAGTTTTCTCCATATTCTCAACCCCACCAGATTGCCCTGGCTCAGCCATCTAGACTGCATCCATCTTCCAAGCGTCGTCGATCGTCTGGGTCGCGTCGGGTTCATTCGACGATAGCCTCATCTCCGCGTCGTGAGCAGCGTTCAAACATTCAGACGTTGCCCAGTTCTCGCGCGCCCCAATGGCTGACTCTGCTGGTCGCTGCTCAGCGAAGTTCGATGTCGATCATGATTCTCATGGTGGCGGCTGTATTAGGCGTGTATGGATGGACTGTTTTCTCTCAGCAGCTTTGGAGTCATCAATATCAGAAATTGCAGACCCTACAGCGAAATGAGCGCGATTTGACAACGGCCAATGAAATGCTCAAGAGCGAGAGTGCTCGGCAGGCAGAGGGGTCGGAGTCAGGATTACGTCTGCCCGGACCCGACACTAATATGTTTGTGCGTCCAGCTCCGACGCGTCCACAAAATCCTATCGCTGATCCCGACCCTTCACTCTCCCCGATCACAGTCGATCGCCCGGTTGGATATTAGTATTAGACGAGTTTTTTGACGAGTTTAAGGGCAGGTTAGCGCTATGGATGATCGAATCCGCCGCCATGCCGGGACGAGAAGAGGGCGATCGCCCCTATCATCATCTCG
This sequence comes from Elainellaceae cyanobacterium, assembly GCA_051117335.1. Classification (GTDB taxonomy): domain Bacteria; phylum Cyanobacteriota; class Cyanobacteriia; order CAZCXK01; family CAZCXK01; genus DBGGTD01. Next base: position 279,971 of record JBNPEB010000009.1, on the reverse strand, counting down.
CCAGAGTAACGTTCCTCGAAAGGCGCGACGGCGATCGCCTGCACCCAATCCTCATCGTGCCCACCATGTTCCTGGTCGACGTGTCAAGCTCCATCTAACGCGTAACCGCCTGGTACTGGTGTGGGGCGTTTTGATACTGAGCACCGTCGCCCTAGCAATCCGGTTGTTTATATTGCAAGTGATCCATGCACCGCAGCTTCGAGAAAGGGCGGCTGCCCAGCATGTAGTATCTGTAACGCCGTTTGTTCCTCGCTATCCCATTTTAGATAGCAACGGAACGGTGTTAGCAGTCGACCAGCTTGTCTATACCCTGTATGCTCATCCCAATCTCTTCAAGAGTCCGTCTAGCGAAGTTGCCGATCGACTGGCTCCAGTTCTCAATCGGACATCGACTGATTTGCTAACCGCGTTTCGTGCTCAAGATAGCGGCATTCGATTGGAATATGCATTGACTGAAGACGTGGCAGATCGTGTAGCCGCCCTGGAAATTGACGGATTAGAACTCGTTCAAGAGCAGCAACGCCTTTATCCGCAAGATGATCTGTTCGCCCATATTGTGGGATATGTCAACCTGGATCGGCATGGACAAGCCGGGGTGGAGTATAGCCAAGACACCGTGCTGGCGCGTTCAACAGAATCGGTTGATTTGATGCGAATGGGTGACGGCTCAGTGATGCCTGATAATGTGCCCGAATGGGTATTGCATCAAGACAATCAGCGGCTAAAACTAACGGTAGATAGTCGGTTGCAGCGAGCCACCCGAACACTGCTGAAACAGCAAATTGAGAACTTTAGTGCAAAACAGGGCGTCGTCATCGTGATGGATGTACAGGATGGCTCGATTCTGTCGATGGTTACAGAACCTGCCTACAATCCGAATGAGTATTTTCGCTATGAGCTAGACCAGCTTAGCAATTGGGCCATTAGCGGACTTTATGAGCCCGGTTCTACGTTTAAGCCCCTCAACGTGGCGATCGCCCTTGAAACGGGAGCCGTTCAACCCAATGACGTGTTCTACGATGGAGGACGGATTGATGTGGGCGGCTGGCCCATCGAGAACTCAGACTACGAAGCCTGGGGTGCGCGAGGCAACATCACCGTGACCGACATCTTGAAATACTCTAGCAATGTCGGCATGGTTCGCGTCATGCAGCAGCTTGATTCAGATATTTATTATGACTGGCTCAAGCGATTAGGGGTAGGCGAAACGACAGGCGTTGATTTGCCATCTGAGGCGGCGGGCCAGTTTAAAAGCCGAGAACAGTTTACGGGAGCAGCCGTTGAGCCAGCAACAGCCGCATTTGGTCAGGGGTTTTCGTTGACCCCTATTCAGCTTGTTCAACTTCATGCAACGCTCGCTAACAAAGGTGTGATGCCGATTCCCCACATTGTAGATGGGCTATATACCCCAGATGGAACTCTGCATTGGCAGCCTGATCGCCCCCAACCTAAACGCCTCTTTTCAGCTCAGACAGCGCAAACCGTGTTGGGCATGATGGAACAAATTGTTGAAGATGGCACCGGAGAGGTTGCGCAGATTTCGGGATATCGAATCGCAGGCAAAACCGGGACTGCTCAAAAAGTCGGTGAACAGGGGGTATACGATGATGCTGCCGTGATCACCAGCTTTGTCAGCATTCTTCCTGCTGAAGATCCTCAATATGCTGTGCTTGTCGCGCTAGACGAACCTAAAGGAGGCGATGTATACGGGAGTACGGTTGCCGCTCCCGTAGCTAAGGCCGTCATGAATGTGCTGATTGCCACTCAGGAAATTAGTCCAAGCCAACCCGTTGAGATGAATCAAGCAAGACCAGAAAATAGGTTAGAGCGAGAGAATGGCAACTCGACCGACGATGCTTCAAATGTCATCGATGGAGTCTCTGAAGAACCTCAACCAGAATCAATTGATGGGACGGATTCGGATGCTGTCCCCTTGGAGGAAGAGCCGTCGTTTCCAGACGATGAGTGATTCAGATGATAAGTGCCCCTTAGGTTGCACCAACGATCTAAAAGCGATCTACAAACTATTGACGGAGTTCATGATAGGTGTTTTGTACTGTTTCAAGCCTATTCTGAGTCCCGCTCTATTCTTGCGACCTGCCAGTTCTAGAGCAGGCTCGACCTAATCGTGCTCGTCTTCATCAAACTCCACGTCATCAGATGGGGTGTCCATTTCTTCCTTAAAGCCTCGCAAGGTTTTGCCCAACGCTCCCCCTAGTTCGGGGATTTTTTTGGGGCCAAAGATAATAATGGCAACTCCGCCGATGATAGCAACTTCAGGCCACCCTAAACCAAATAACGCCATAATGAACTCCCGATCCTTTGTGCGCTTCACTATCAACTATAGGAGACAAGTCCGTCGCTTGGGTGAAAAGATTTGATCTCTGTCTATATGGCCCTGCGGGCTTAGATGGCCCTGCGGGCTTAGATTTGTATGTAGAACCCGCGCGCGGCACGGGGATTCTACACCCGTTCGGCGTCCTAACGCGATAGAGAGTGGGAAAAGCAAGGAACCAGCATTCTCAAGCTGGATGCCCAATTATGACTGAGCACCATGGGGTAAATACTAGGATTGCTATACTAGGGTGCTTATCGAACGACCTCAAAGCTTTTGAGTCCTTTAGGGTCTTCGTATTGAACTTCAATATGATTGACGACAGCAGAGGGCGGACCCTCATGGCACCAGCGTAAAATCTCGTCAATGGCACCAGCAGATCCTTCAAACAGGGCTTCTACGCGACCATCGCGGAGGTTTCGTACCCAACCAGTTAGATTGAGCCGTTTCGCCATGTCCCTGGTTGATGCCCGATATCCAACGCCTTGAACCTGACCTGAAATGAAGACATGAGCACAGGTCACTTTCTGCGGGGTGGTCTGATCTACCATAGATTTCAGCAAACCTCGATCAACATACTGCACCAATTCTCATGGTAGGGTGCCTGCGAGGTTTCAGCAGCGCACATCAAGAGATGCGATGGGGTAAGGAGATTTGTCCTAATAACTCCTTCCTAATAACTCTTAAGAGCTCGTTGGATTTCTCGATCTTGCTGTTTACGCTTCAGGGTTTCTCGTTTGTCGTGGAGTTTCTTACCACGGGCAAGACCCAGCGTAATTTTGATCCAGCCTCGCTTTAGATACATTTTGAGGGGAACTAGTGTGAGCCCTTTTTGCTCGACGCTACCGATTAGCTTGCGAATTTCTTGGCGATGGAGCAGTAGTTTGCGAGTCCGGCGAGGGTCGTGGTTAAAAAACTGACTTGAATTTTTATTTGGAGAGATATGAACGTTAAGTAGCCACGCTTCATCATCACGAATAAGCGCATATCCGTCTCGGAGATTGACTCGACCTTCTCGAATCGACTTCACTTCGGTGCCCTGAAGTTCGATACCTGCTTCAAAGGTGTCTAAAATCTCGTACTGAAATCGTGCATGGCGATTGTCACTAATGACTTTGTAACCCTTGCTAGAATCACTCATCGATGCTGCTTCCCTCCTAAGGGTGGTCTGCCAAAAGTTAAGGGTCGTGGGGGATCGGTGCGAGGTTAGCCTGGTTTACGCGGGGCGTAAAAATTGTAGATCTTTAAATCGATAAATCGATGCCGAATCTATCGTGACGTTACCGGCGTTTATCTGGCGCTTATTCCACAACGATGCACCACTGATGGAGTTCATAATCAACACATCCCGATTGGATGAGCGGATCGTTTGCGACGATCGCCCGTGCTTCCTCTAGATTAGCGGCTTTGAATAACAGCATGCCTCCCCCAAACTCTGCCCAGTATCCGGTTTTGGCGTCGTGCCCGTTGGCAATGAGTTCTTGGACATAGGTCTTGTGAGCGGGCACAAACCGATCGAAGGTGGGTTTATCGACAATGCCCGTTTCAATTTTGACGAACCACGGCATGGATAGCGTTGTTAGGTTAATGAACAGATCAAATAAAAGGGATTGGAATTTTAAGGATACCTTGAATTGTATAGCGTTACGCTCTCGCGTTAGGACGCTGAACGGGTATAGAACCCGCGCCGCGCGGGTTCTATACCCAAATCTAACGTAGGGCTATAGCTACAGCCAGTAGCCTTAGGACATTTTTGTGGCCGCGCGGCGCGCGGCCACAAAAATGTCTATGTCCTAAATAAGCTGACTACAGCTATATATAGAGAGAGAATGGTGACTCGCTTGGATGAATACTTGCTTGGATGAATACTTGCTTAGATTTGGATGAATAGAGGTACGATGCGCTTGGCATCTGGATATTCTAAATTTTTTGTGGCGCTCCTGCTCCCGCCTCAGGTACAAGAGTATGCCAATCAGATCACTAAGGACTTGGGCGATCGCTACAACACGCGAGCAGCCAAAGCACCGCCGCATATCACGCTTTTCCCGCCTTTTGAGTGGCAGGTTGAGAACGCCGCAGCACTTGACTCTGTTATTCAAGAGTTTGCATCCAAATCCTTGCCCATTCCCGTTACCTTGTCAGGGTTTGGAGCATTTCGTCCGCGCGTGATTTATATCAATGTGATGAAAAGTCCAGAGCTGTTAGACCTTCATGCTCATCTGTTAGCGCATTTAGAACATCGCTTCGGTCTTGTTGATCCAAAATCAAAAAGCCGCGCCTTCTCGCCCCACGTTACAGTTGCGTCTCGAAATATGAATCGAGCTATTTTCAAACAAGCATGGGCAGAGTTAGCATCTTTACCGATTCAATTTGAATTTGTCAGCGATCGCCTCACACTGTTGAACCATGACGGGCACGCTTGGCACGTGCGATCGGAGTTTACGCTGAACGGCACTTCTAATACCTGACCCATGCAGTAACACTGAGGATTAAAACCGATTGATGATATTGAGCAATGATCCAAACGGGCTTAACACTCGCCCTGCGATATCCAAGGCTCTAAACGCACGTCGTTGAGGCACGATGACAACGTCGCCTTCTTGAATCTGGAAGTCATCGTTTAAATCGCTGAGGTCAATTCGTTGGCGATCGATCGTGCCATCTTCATTAAGACGAATGAATTCAGCGCGACGCAGGCTTGCATCCCCCGTTGGCCCACCCGCCGTTGCAACGGCATCTGAAAGCGTGCTATCGGGCGGGATTTGCACTTCTCCGGGCTGGGTCACTTCTCCGACCACGCGCACGCGCACGACATCGGGGGCCAGGGTTGATCGAGAAAGGAGTCGGCGGTCGATGGTGGAGTCTGCCGCAAGCCGAGGTACAAAAATCGAGTCGCCGGGCTGCAAAATCAGATCTTCAGGCTGATTTTCCGACCAAATTGCGTCCCACAAATTGAGCGTCAGAGTGGTTGATTCCCCGTTGGGGAGCGATCGCCGCAGCACGACTTCTTGGATATTCGCGTTGCGCGTCACGCCTCCTGCTTCCATCAGTGCCGAACTCACCGTGGGAGACGCTTCGAGGGCAGCTTCTGGTGTGCCTCCACTTTCACGGGCTGCTGCCGTTAAACTTCTCAACTGTACGGGGCCTGGGCGCTGCACCTCGCCTGCCACATTCACCACCACCGGGCGGAGGGTAGTCAGATTCACCGTCACAAACGGATCGACCAGATAGGGCTCTAATCGAGAGGTCAGCTCTTGGGTGAGCGCTTCGGGCGTTTTTCCTGCGGCGCGGATTGCCCCAATGATGGGCAGCGTAATCGTGCCATCGGGCAAAATCACCTTTGATCCGGTGAATTCTTCGTACCCAAACACCGTGATTTCAAGCTGGTCGCCCGTTCCCAAGATATAGAAGGACTGGACGGCTTCAAGCTCGATCGAGGCTTCCGCTGCCGATGAGGTTTGAGAGAGGGCAGGCGTAGACACCAGCGGCACGAGCACGGCGACTAGTGACGAATACAGAGATAATTTCAACGGCTTTAGCATGATGATCAACCTGGATACGGTACGGCGCTCAGGACTATTAGGGAATCAGGTGCGAGGCTCTGCAATCGTGGATTCTTCGGAGGGGGCGACGGTCGGGCTTGGCGTCGAACCTTGATAGTAGAAGTAGCTGTCGGGTTCGTTTTTGACGATGACGCCATTGGCGACAAGCCCTAGCACTTTCAGGTTGGAGCGAGTTAAAAATTCACGGGACGTTTTTGCGCCTGTGGCATCGACTACGCCGGGACGCACCACGAGCAATGTGCCATCGACCATTTTGCCCACAGTGGGCGCATCTGCCGCACCTGCTAATGCTGGCGTATCAAGGATGACAAAGTCGTATCGCTGAGAAAAGTGCTGAATCAGACTGGCCATTCGCTTTGAATCGAGGAGCGCGATCGGATTGGGGGGGATCACGCCCGCTGTTAACACGTCTAGGTTGGGCATTGTGCGCTGGATCACTTCCTCAACTGCGACTTGCCCCACGATGATGTTGCTCAAGCCCATTGTGTTGGTGATGTTCCACAGATGGTGCTGAGACGAAAACCGGAGGTCGGCATCGATCAGCAACACTTTGCGACCGACTTGGGCGATCGCCGCTGCCAGGTTAGCCGCTACTTCCGATTTGCCCTCTTTGGGGACTGAGCTGGTAATTGCAATCGTTTGCAACGGCCCATCGGTTTTTAAGAATTTCAAATTCGCTTGCAGCATCTGATAGGCTGCTGCGACGGGCGAATGGGGCTCATGTCTAACAATCACGCGAGCATTAGTCAAATCGTCATGGGTTACATGCGATCGCTTAGAATCGGCGTTGCCAAACGCAGGAATGATTCCCAATACCGGATAGTCAAACAGCTCTTTTGCCTCGCGTACAGTTTTGACCGACTTGTCGATCAGGTCAATCAAAAAGGCCGTGGCGATCGCCAAAATGAGACCAAGCACTACACCTGCGGCAATCCCTAGCTTTTTATTGGGGGCGATCGCCCCGACTGGTACCAGTGCTTCCGAAATCACCTGAGCATTCCCGACCACTTGGTTTTGAGACACTTCAACCTCTTGGAGCTGGGTTAGCAGAGCTTCATAGGTGGTTTGAGACGCGGTGAGTTGGCGTTCGAGTTCTCGGTGGGTTTGCTCTAACTCGGGTAAGGCACTCTTGCGAGCTTGGAAGGTTGCCTGAGAATTCGACAACTGATTGAGCCGCCGCACTAATCCCAGACGTTGAACCTCGGTTTGCACATAATCGGCGATGAGTCCCTGCTCAATGTCTCCAAGCTGCAAGTTGCCCACCGCCACCGACTGATCGCGTCCTAAGACTTGCCCAACCCGTTGCTGAAGTAAACTCGTGAGTCTCTCTTCTTCCCGCAGCAACGTCGCAATCGTGGGATGCCCATCCTGGTAGCGGGCTCGCTCAGCCGCTAATTCGCTTTGCACTTCTTGCAGCTTGAGCAATGCTTCTTGAACCCCGACCGACTGGCTCAGTGAGCTCATTTCCACTGATTCTTGAGCACCCATACCAACCTGGTTGCGTAGCTCAGCCGATTGGGCGCTCACTTCGGATAGCTCAGCCTGCACTTGGGTGATCTCTCGATCCAGATTAGAGAGCGTTGTCACAGCTGCGCTCGATTCTTCTTCCAAGATGATGATGCCATTGGCTTCTTTGAAGCGTCGCAGTTTTTCTTCTGCCTCGACGACAGCCGTTTCGGTTTGGGGTAATTGCTCATTGATAAACTCAAGCGCTGCTGCCGCTTCCGCTCGGTTCATGAAAATATTTTTTTGCTGATATTCTGCCATGACCTGATTGACAACGGCTGCTGCCAACTCGGGGTCGTTTTCTTGGTATGAAATTTGCAGCACATCCGTTCCAGGGAGAGGCTTGACGCTCACCCCGTTGGCGATTTTTTGCGGATCGATGAATTCGCCGTTTGCAGCGCGGAGGTCTAAGGCTTCAACCGTCGCTTGAGCTACGGGCAACGATTTGATAATCTCAGCCTGCGTACTGAGCGGTTCGCTCTTCGCCGACAAAACTTCGACATCACCTCGCCCAATTTGGCTTTCTAGCCCCGTTAGGGAGGTCGCGCGGTCGGGCTTAATGAGCAGTTTGGCTTTGGCTTCGTAAACGGGCTCTTGTAATGCTGTGAATAAGGCTGCCAGAACGACGGTGGTGCCAAATACAAATGATGCCGGAAACCAGCGTCGCTTGAGGACTAGCCAATATTTTTGGAGATCAATGTCTTCAGAATATTCTCTAGATTCCATAGGGCTTGGAGTAAGGGCTTAGATTGCAACGTCAGCAGTTCGATGGGTAGAATGCAGCCCCTTATTCCATTGGCTCTGCGATTACAAAGCCACCAATATGATTGCGTAAGGCAGGTTAGCGTATTGATGGTGCCGAAGGGTGAACGATGTGCGTGTCATAACCGTGTCATTAACTAGTTAGAGACAAGCATGACGGAAAATCTAAGCGTTGAGCTAGATTGGGCTCTTACCAGTCTCCAGAGGCATTCGGGAATATACTCGTGGTTTGGATTGACGCACGGATGAGTTAGGAAGTTCCATCTGCTGTTTCCATCAGACTACCGGCTATGCACCAGGAAAGCCGGATTGTCACATCAAGTTCATCTCTCGAACATAACGATGACATGTGGGGTTGATACAGTTCATTTACAGGTGAATGAATGCGTGTAAAGGCGGCGATCGCTCTTGGCTCACAAGCTCCGCTTGAGTAGCTCAATAATGTGGCGATCGCCCCTTTTTTTATCCCAAGGTCACATCCAAAAACATCATCAGCACAAACCCAACCATCAACCCAGCGGTTGCGGCCTTTTCGTAGCCAGGACTATCTGCACCGAGCCGATTCGATTCGGGAATAATCTCATCGCTGATCACAAACAGCATCGCACCCGCTGCAAACCCCATTGCGTAGGGTAAGACTGGGCGTGAGATCGAAACAGCCGCTGCGCCAATGAAACCGCCGATTGGCTCAACTAAGCCCGTCAGCAGGCCGATAAAAATGGCATCCCACTTGGTATAGCGCTCTGCAACCAGCGATAGCGCAACAACCAACCCTTCTGGAAGATTTTGTAACCCGATGCCAATCGCAAGTGCGGTGCCACTAGCAATATTACCGCCTCCAAAGCCGACGCCAACGGCTAATCCTTCTGGAAAGTTGTGAATGGCGATCGCAATGATAAACAGCCAGATTCGCCGCAGATTGGCAATATTAACCCCCTCCTGCCCCTTAAAAAAGTGTTCGTGAGGGAAATATTTATTGCTCAACCAGAGAAATACGCCTCCGAGAAGAATACCAATGGCAACGCTAAAAGCGCCATAGAGGTCACTATTGATTTGTTCGACGGCTGATTCAATGCCCGGAATGATCAACGAAAATGAGGATGCGGCTAGCATCACCCCTGCGCCAAATCCAAGCATGATGCCTTGGGTATTTGCTGTGATTCGTCGGATAAACAAAATGGGGATCGCTCCTACCCCAGTGGCAATTCCAGCGAGGGTGCTGCCGATCAAACCGAGGTAGAGAACTGGAATATCCCGAAGAAGATCAAGCATGAATCTGTCTGTCGTTGATTATGAATGATACGTCCGCCCGCGCCATTGGGTTGGCGTTTGTCGAGCGGATAGAAAAATTCGATAAACGGCTAGGGGATCGGCCAAGGGAGACAGCCAAAAAGCCCACGAAACAGATTTGCCAGCCGCCCAGTCATAGGATGAGGCGATCGCCCCCAAGAGCGCAAACCGAATGGCAACCAATCCTCCATTGATACCCAAGGCTGCCCACATAAACGGAGTTCTAATGCCCAGACTAATGGCGATCGCCAACCCCAGCGCTACGATCAGCGGCACTCCCTGCACTGCGATCAAAAAGCCCACATCGCCCCACGTTTGAGCGATTGAACCCGCGTCCTTTAAGTCAAGCGATCGCCCCCATTCTCGCCAGGTTTCGGCGGCTCCTTCGTACATCCTGACGCTGATCAGGCGAGCGCCATCCAGAAACCCAACGCGCGCTCCCTGACGAGCTGCATAGCGAGCGAGCGTCACGTCATCGCAAAACGAGTACCGGGCATGGGTATATCCGTCGAGGTCAACCAGGCGCGATCGCCGACACAAAAAACACTGACCATTGGCCATGATTCTATCTGAGGCACCGGGAGATTCTCCAGATGCGCCAAATCTGTAAATCAACGTCATCAGTAATGCCGGTTGCAGCCAAAATTCTCCGGGAGTCTTGAGGATAAATCGAGGGGACAGAGACACCAGGTCATAGCCTCCCGATTGCGCCGCCAAAACGAGGCTTGCGACCAGATTAGGTTGAGGGCGCGTGTCTGCATCGATGCCCAAGACCCATTCGCTCTGGTCAGAGCTATGCAAAAACCCTGTATGCAGCGCCCACGGACGCCCCACCCAGCCAGTCGGCAACGGCTCATCAAATATCAAGCGAATTCGCGGATCGTGAAGCTGAGCTGATTTGATCCGATCAACCGTGCCATCCTCTGAATGGCTATCGACCACAATAATTTCTCGGACTTCATAGCTTTGGCGACTTAACCCAGCTAAGCACAGTTCGATGCGCGTTGCTTCGTTGAGGGTCGGCACGACAACGCTGACCGTCCCTAGCATCTCAGGAGTAGGATGCTGAGGAGCCACGGGAGGATGCCGAAACGCCCCCCTTAGAAGTCGAGCCAAGCAAATTGCCACGGCTGGAAGCTGAAGACTCAGCAAAATCAAGCAGCATCCAGAGAGCAGAAGGGTCAGATCACTCATTGTCCCGCCATCAATGCGAACACCCCATGCAGTCACTTGCTGCTCACGCCAACAGGGCTGGTTGAGCCCCGGTGGGGTAAGTTCTCGGTTGAATGGGCTGATATCACCGGGCGGCTGCCCCCATCAATGTCAATGACGAGTGGCGATCGCCACCAGCACACGACCGCAGGCACCACTCCCAAAACAATCCCCAACAGCACTGGCAACCAGAACCCAGCCGCGAGGCTCATCACCATCGCAAAAACAAAATTGCCTAGATATACCGTGAGCGCCACGTTTAACTGAGTCTGATTTAAAAACACAGTCTTCCGTCTCCACAAGAGAGCCGCGATTCCCATAAAGATCGCTCCCGTTGCCATCCAACCAGCAAAGTTTTGATACGGCATACCAAAGAAGGCTCCCGGTTGGTGCCAATACCAGAAGGGTAAAGCCGTTTGGCTCATTGCCGGATCAAGGACAAAATCCCACGAGGTCAATAGCATTGCCCCCAGGGCGATCGCCACCAGATGACGAAACCCGCTCAGGGACTGCTGCATCTGCATAAGACCCGATCGCGCCAGCAAGTAGGACGACAGCCCCAGATAGAACCAGGACAGAGGAATTGTAAACGGGACTCGCCCCGCAATCTTGAACCCCAACCCACTGAGATAGGAATAATCTCCGAAGGGAAACCCCGTACTCGTGCCAATCAGCTCACTGCCAAGCGAAATGGCGATCGCTGGGATCATAAACATGAGCAACGCTCTCAGACCCAGCATGCGATAGGAATAAATCGCAACCGTTGCAGCCCCCAGCACAATATAAATGACTCCACCGCCTGCCATGCTCCACTCGAAGAGAGTTTGTCCGGCAGGCAACACAAACAAAAACTCCGGATTAGGCATCACCAGCAATAATCCTGCCAATCCAAACGCCATCGATACCAGATGACCAATTAAGCAAACACGTTCAGCAACAACGAGCCGAATCATTGACAAACTCCCCAGACGCGTATCAGTTAGCGATTTCTATAGTGATTATTCTTACTCAGTTTACAAATGTTAAGAAATATCCCTTGACAGGATGGTACTGCAAAACGTTAAGGGTTGTAAATTTGCATTTGCAACTCAGTTGCAGAATCTCAATCCTGCTCATAGTTCAGATCTAACCTCTTTCATAAACTTTCTAAGAAATAACGCTCAGGTTTGGAGTTGGACGTAGTTTAGCGTCCCCGATTTCTATAGACTTGCTACAAGTAGTATCAACAAGCGAGGCAACGTGGTGATTGCAAGCCTTGGCATTGGGCTAGGCGCATTGGCAGCCCTAATAGGGGTGGGAGGAGTCGCAGTCGAATGGCAATATCGCCGTCGACCTGGCAACCACCTTGAACTCACCGATGGTGAGTGGAATCTAGACATTCGGAGCCCAGAGCGATATCTACTCACAGGCGATTTAGAGTTGATTAATCGCACCCAGCGTCTAGAAATCATGGTTCCCCATGTTGATGCCGAGGTGACGCTGCTTTCAGGTAGCAGCCTAGACCATGTCACCCATCAGCTTCGGGTTACGCCTCGCCATCCAGATGCACCTGCCCGACCTGATGGCTATTGGTTTGGGTATATCGTCAAAATTGGCAAAACGACCCATGTTGATATTACGCTGGATATCCAGGGGAAGAAACTTGACGAGCTTCGAGCCGCTTGGATCCGGGTGCATTATCTGACCTACGGACCTGAAGGACGTATTCCTAAAATGCGCCATATCGTTGTACCGCTTCGATTTCCCCAGGCTGAAGACTCCCATCGCTGGCGACCCACATCCGACGCAGATATCTTGCCTGTCAAAACTCATCTTCTCACTCACCTAGATGATCCGGTAGCGGTCATCAAGCGGTATGTCCTTCCCCATGCTCAACCCGGCGATATCGTGACGCTTGGCGAAACCCCCGTCGCAATCATGCAGGGACGATGGCGGCATCCAGGCGATATTAAGCCTGGTTGGGTCGCAAAACGGCTTTGCTACTATTTTATGCCCACCTCTAGTCTGGCGACGGCATGCGGAATGCAAGCCCTAATTGACATTGTGGGTGCGCCCAGAGTAGTGACAGCATTTATCGTTGGGGCGATCGCCAAAAAGATGTTGAGAATACCCGGCGTATTTTATCGACTTGCAGGCGAACAAGCTCGACTCATTGATGATGTCACCGGGACTCTCCCCCCCTATGATCAATTCATCGTCCTTGGCCCTGATCATCCTCGCCAAGTCGTCAATCAGATTCAGCAAGAAACGGGCTTGTCGGCTGCGATTGTCGATGTCAATGATTTGAAAGCGGTAAAGATTTTGGCAGCGACATCTGACTTGTCTTTATCGTTTTTAGAACAAGCCCTAATCACAAATCCAGCCGGGAATGCAGACGAACAAACGCCGGTTGTGTTAATTCGTCCAACCGAGACGGCAATTCATCCTGGCCCTATCTAACGTCGCCTGTAGCACAGCGGATTGTTACAGTGCCAGTACAATGGAGACATAAAGCGATTACGGCCTGATCTCGACGACGATCCTGACCTACAGACCCGACAGAATCAATGGTTGACTGGAGGGGGCTGGCCAAGTTTGAGAGATAGGGCTCAAACTCGAATTGAGAATTTGCAATCGACAGGGAAGATCTTTTGTGAATGCTCTATTAAAGTGGTAGTAGAGTTAATAGTCGTTTTTGTGAAACGGTTACGATTACATCACCGGATGGCCTTTTCCCATCGAAGTATTTAGACTGATTACCCACAGAGGACACATGACCTCAGCCTTCTCCCAACGCGCTAACCTGACAATTCGTCCATTCCAGTATCGAGACCTGGAAGCAATTGAGCATATCGCCGCAGAAGGGCTCGAGGCAGAAAGCCGCGATTGTGACTCTAATCTATCTGAGCAGCTACAGCAGATTCGCCGGTGGTATGGCCCTCTTAAATTCTTAAGTTTTTTTCCAAATCCTCTCCAGCATCTACTCTGCATGTATGTGGGTGAGCAACGCGATGCGATTCAAGGGATTATTCAGGTATCTCCCTTCAACCGGACGCGCAGCACCTGGAGAGCCGACCGAATTTTGGTGGGTGAAAGAATAACGGGTAATGGACAGGGTTCTTTTCCCCAAGAGATTGCGTCGCAGCTTCTTCGCCATTGTTTTGAAAAAATTTGGGAAGCGCGGACGTGGCTGATCGAGCTAGAGGTGAATGATAAGGCGGCTCTAGCGCTCTATCGGCAAAATGGGTTTCAGCCATTGGCTCAGAATACCTATTGGACGATTGCGCCAGACACCATTCAGCAGCTGGCGGCACGAGAGCCTGATCTGCCAAATCTCCGTCCCGTGAGTAATGCTGATGCGTCGTTGCTCCATCAACTCGATACGGCATCCATGCCGCCTCTCGTGCGACAAGTCTTCGATCGCCATGTGGTTGACTTTAAGACCGGGCTTCCCGGCATTGCCGTTGAAGGCATTAAACGCTGGACTAATCGCACCGAGGTGATCGAACGGTATGTGTTTGAGCCGCAGCGTAAAGCCGCTATCGGCTATTTTCGGCTGCAGCTTTGCACGGATGGGACTCAACCCCATTCGGCTCAGTTGACGGTTCATCCGGCCTATACGTGGCTTTATCCAGAATTGCTTGCTCAGATGGCGATTTCTATGAAACCTTTTGCCAGTCAAGTATTGCAGTTGGTGTCATCTGATTATCAGCCTGAGCGAGAAGAATATTTTGAGCACATTGGTGCCACCCGGACTGAGCACACTCTGCTGATGTCGCGTTCAGTATGGCACAAACTGCGAGAAGCGAAGCCAGTCTCGCTAGAGGCGTTGCAGCTCTCTGAGGTGCTCCAAGGCTTTCAGCCCAGTCGGAAGCCTGTACCAGGGCGGTTTGCTTTACCCTCTCCCTTTTCGGCTCCCTCCCCCTATCGGCAACAGCTGCCCAATGCGTCTCCCTCGACTCAGCCATCATCGTCTCAGCCCGACTCGTTATCCTCAGAGGGTCAGCAGTCGGACGGGAGTGATGCAGAAGGCGATCGCCAGCAGTTTTCAGACACGTAATGATGTCATTATGGCTGTCATGATTTCAGCATTGGGGCTTGATGTGGGTAAGAGGCGGATCGGGGTCGCTGGATGTGATGGTACGGGGTTAATTGCCACAGGGATCACCACCATCGAGCGCCGCTCATTTCAGCAGGATGTTCATTATCTTCAAGATCTAGTCCGACAACGAGGCGTGCAGGTTTTGGTGGTCGGGTTGCCATACACGATGGATGGCACGCTAGGGTTTCAAGCTCGACAGGTGCAAAAATTTGCCCGACGGCTCAGTGCAGCATTAGATCTGCCGGTAGAATACGTTGACGAACGCCTCACATCGTTTCAAGCCGAGCAATTTCTCCATGCTGAGCGGCGATCGCCATCACGCAATAAAGGCTTAATAGACCGTAAAGCCGCTGCAATCATCTTGCAGCAGTGGCTTGATGTCCGGCGTACCAAGTTGCCAGAATCGCTCTCTTAGATTAGTAACTCGACCGCGTATGCTGGTAATATGACGTGGGATTATCGGTCAAGCGGCTCAAAAATACTGTCCACGAAGGCGATATTTTCGATGCACACGACTCAATCTCTCAAGCTTAACCCCATCGTCTTACATCGTTCACCTCGACTATGACTGATCCCAATATGGACAAAGAAAATTCAGAAACCTATGGAGAAACATCAGATTCTGAACCAATTACGGTGTCGCTGACAGACGAACTAGGGCGATCGCTGACCTGCGCCATTGAGCGCTCGTTTGAAATCGATGGCAGCGAGTATTTATTGCTCTCAACGTTGGATGCGCCCATCGAAATCTTTGCCTGGGAAGCAGATGAGGAAGATGACGAGGAAGAGAATCTAGTCGATATTGATGAGGACGAAATTGATGAGATTTTCTCGACAGCTAGAGCCGTTTTAGCTGAACACGATCTCACCTTACATCGGTCGGCGTTTACCCTAACGGCTAAGGGGCCACTTCCAGAAGCCAGTGAAGAAGACATCATTACTCTGGAGATCGATGATGATGAAGACATTGAAGAGTTCCAGCTCCTGGCAAATTTTTACTTTGAAGAGCAAGCCTACGCTATTTACACACCGCTTGCTCCGCTGATGTTTTTTGCCCGTACAACCTCCCAGGGCGATCTTGAACTCCTTTCCCCCGAAGAATTTCAAGCGGTTCGACCTGAGTTAGAAGATCAAATATTTGAGGGCGTAGATGATTAGCCTATCGTGCTGACGCGATCGCAGCGGAGCAGATTTGGAGGTGTGA
The DNA here is from genome assembly GCA_051117335.1 of Elainellaceae cyanobacterium. Lineage (GTDB taxonomy): Bacteria > Cyanobacteriota > Cyanobacteriia > CAZCXK01 > CAZCXK01 > DBGGTD01. The sequence continues at coordinate 264,018 of JBNPEB010000009.1, read as the reverse complement.
TGGTGTTCGGGTTAAGCCGATAGTTCGCTATTGTAGAGTCTAGGTTCATTTGCATACATCAATGATTGCAATCTGCCATGGGACGTATGCGCTTCTCAAAATGGCTCTTCTATGGAGCAATTTTGCCACTCACCTTAATTGTTTGCGGCTGGCAAGGCTGGGCTTGGTGGAGTTGGGCCAGTGCGCCCGTTCTCTCTGACGAACCGGCAGATGATACGGCGGATGATACGGCTGCCGATCCGGTCATTCAAATTCATATCCCCCAGGGAACCTCGGCTCGGCAAATCGGTAGAGATTTGGAAACCGCAGGCTTGATTCGTTCGACGACCGCATGGAACCTATGGACTCGGTGGCAAACGTTAACCAATCGCCAAGGGGGCTATTTGGCAGGAACGTATGCATTGTCGCCAACCGAGCCATTGTCTGCGATCGCCAACACGATTTGGCAGGGGGATGTGGTTGAGCAGAGTGTCACCATCCCCGAAGGATGGTCACTCCAGCAAATGGCCGATTACGTTGAAGACCAAGAATGGTTTACGGCTGACGAATTCCTGAGCGCCACTCGTCAAGTCACACCGCAGCAATATCCCTGGCTTCCTAGGGAGATTTTTCAAGAAGACGGGGCCGAGCTTGAGGGGTTTCTATATCCCGACACCTACCAGTTTGCGGGAGATATCGTGCCGTCCTTGCTGGTTGATCAGATGCTTCAACGCTTTGAGCAGGTTGCATTGCCCCTTTATGAGACTCAGCAGAGTCAGTCTCCGTTTACGCTGCTTGAGTGGGTTACCCTGGCAAGCATTGTCGAGAAAGAAGCGGTCGTTAGTTCTGAGCGTCCCCAAATTGCAGCCGTGTTTGCCCGCCGCCTACAAGACGGTATTCCTTTAGGCGCAGATCCAACTGTTGAATATGCCTTAGGAATTCAGCAAACGCCGGAGCAACCCCTCACTCTCACTGACGTCAATACGCCATCTCCCTACAATACATACCTAAATCCGGGGTTGCCACCCGGCCCGATTGCGAGCCCTGGGGCTGCGAGCCTGGAGGCGTCGCTTGTTCCCGATGAAACCAACTATCTTTACTTTGTGGCGCGCTATGACGGCACTCATATTTTTAGTCGGACGCTTGCAGAGCATGAAGCGGCGCAAGCCGCCATCCGAGACGAGATTGCCTCAGAAACCGAAGGTCAATCGGGCACCGCCAATTAGCCTAACCAGCGGATATGTCTGACCATTTTGTTCATAATCAGGGAAACCCCATGATCGATTCTGTAAGGTATGAGAGTGACCGAGTTTATTGAAACACCTGCATCCTGATTAACTATGTCTTTAGGTAAGCTGCTACAGCCTGATTTAATTTTGGGAAGCTCGGTCTTGAGCCTGACCCCTGATATTTTGGAGCAACATCGTCTTGAAGCTCTTGTGCTCGATGTGGACGAAACCCTTGTTCCTATTAGGGAGACTCAAGCATCCGCAGAGCTGCGTGAATGGGTGTTGGCTGTCAAACCCGGCGTCGACTTGTGGTTGGTGAGCAATAACATCAGCCAAACGCGAATCAGCCGCATCGCTGAGTCTCTCGATGTCCCCTATATTGCCGGGGCTCTTAAACCGTCTCGACGCAAGTTAAGGCAAGCAGTTACTGCGATTGAAAGCCCGGTGGGGCAGATTGCGATGGTGGGCGATCGCCTCTTGACTGATGTTTTAGCCGGAAACCGTCTAGGCATGTTTACAATCCTAGTCGAGCCCATCCTCAATCCTGCCGAAGTGATGCAGAAAAACCCAGTCCGCAATTTTGAAGTCTGGTTGTCTCAGCTTTTGGGCGTGTCTTTAGCACCTCTACAGCGCAGCATCACCGACAGTAACAATTCGTAAGAAAACCTCATCGACGAAAATATAAAGAAAACATTATGAAACATTTGCCAGTCGAATAAATCTGAGACTATTGAGTATAGATTAAATGGGGTCAGCCAATATATAGACCCTAATTGATAAATACCTGTGAATACCTTCTCAGAGCGTCAGCATCCATCAATAGGGGCTGGCGCTTTGAGCTTTCTATTTTTATGATGATGTTCCGTATGCGGCTCCACGTTTAATGTCTGCTCTTATGCGCCAAACATTGGTGGTCAAGATTGGCACTTCTAGCCTGACCCAATCCAAAACGGGGCACCTTGCCCTTTCGACAATCGCGTCGCTGGTTGAAACACTATGCCATCTGCGCCACCAGGGCCATGAGGTGATTTTAGTGTCATCGGGGGCGGTTGGGGTTGGGTGTGTGCGTCTGGGGTTGACTGAGCGCCCCAAAACCATGTCAATGAAACAGGCCGTTGCGGCTGTGGGGCAAGGCCGGCTCATGCGAGTCTATGATGATTTATTTACCTCGCTTCAACAGCCCATTGCCCAAGTCTTGCTGACTCGAAGCGATCTCGTTCAGCGGAGTCGCTATGTCAACGCGTATCGCACCTTTCGACAACTGCTACGCTTGGGCGTCATTCCCATCGTGAATGAGAATGATACGGTTTCCGTCGATGAGCTAACCTTTGGCGATAATGATACCCTTTCGGCTCTGGTGGCTAGTCTTGTCGAGGCCGATTGGCTATTTCTACTCACCGATGTCGATCGGCTATATTCTGCTGACCCGCGTCTTCATCCCGATGCACAGCCCATTCACTTGGTCGACAAAGTGGATGAACTGCACGATCTGCAAATTAGCGTAGGCGATCGCGGCTCTAACTGGGGTACGGGCGGCATGATCACTAAGATTGCAGCAGCTCGCATTGCCACGACCGCAGGCGTACGCATGGTGATTACAGAAGGGCGATCGCCCCAAAATATCGCCAAAATTCTCATGGGAGAACCGCTTGGCACTTGGTTTGAGCCAAAGCCACAACCCTCCAACGCACGCAAACGCTGGATTGCTCACGGCTTAGTCCCGGCGGGCAAGCTGTATTTAGATCAGGGAGCCGTCGCCGCCATTTGTCAGGCAGGCAGGTCATTATTGGCTGCTGGCATCACCGAAATTGAAGGAGAGTTTCAGCGCAACGATGCTGTGCAACTGTGCGATCGCACCGGTCATGAAGTGGCGCGAGGCATCGTCAACTACAACAGCACCGAATTACAAAAGATTCGGGGGGCCCGCTCTGAGAGAATTTCTCAAATCTTAGGCTACGATGGCGCAGAAACGGTCATTCACCGAGATAATCTGGTACTGAGTGACTAGCAGTAACAATGTGGCGTTACTTGTGCCGAATAAAATCAAAGACCTCAACATATTCTGCTCCTGGATGATTCCACGAGTAGTCATATTTCATGCCTTGAATCATTAACTGCTGAAACTCTTGAGGATAGTCATACCAGAGTCCGATGGCTCGATCCATCGCAAACTCTAAGGCGTGATGATCAGACTGGTAGAATACATACCCGTTTCGCTCTTCAGGCAGCACTGTCTCGTCATAGTCACGATCAAATACGGTATTGACCAGTCCTCCCACGCCTCTCACAATCGGTACTGTGCCATACCGCAAGCCAATCATTTGCACGAGCCCACACGGTTCATAGTTGCTCGGTGCCAGAATCAGATCTGCCCCAGCATACATTAGATGGGAGAGTTCTTCATTGAACCCCACTTCGAGATGACAGTCCGGGTTGTCATTTAAGTGAGCTTTCTCATGTCGAAAATGATGATTAATTCCAGCTTCAGTTGCAGAACCAAGCAACACAAACTGAGCGCCCCGTTCAAGTGCATAGTAAATGGCATGATGAACCAAATGAACCCCCTTCTGCTGATCCAATCGACCGATGAATGCAATAAGCGGTTTATCCACATCTCTCAGCATCAGCCGTTCGCGTAAGGTTTTTTTGTTTCTCACCTTGCCGCTGAGATTGTCTATCGAAAATGGATGGGGAATGTAGTCATCTGATTCAGGATTCCAAACGCTGTAATCAATACCGTTGAGAATGCCTTTAAATTTATCTTGATGTAAATGCAGGGTGTGCCCCAGGCCGTATCCGTATTCGCCGCAGTGGGCTTCCCAAGCATGATGGGGTGAAACAGTGGTCACGTAATTAGAATAGACAATTCCCCCCTTCATAAAATTCAGCGCGAATGGATTGAAATTATCTCGGAGGCGATCGTATTGAAAATAATAGTCAGGTCGATTCAGCCCAACAGCTTGTAAAATCTCGCTGCCACCCAGCCCTTGATGTTTGAAATTGTGAATGGTATAGCAAACCCGCTGATTTGCCATGCCATGGTGTTTATAGATTTCAAACAGCATGACGGGTACTAACCCAGTTTGCCAGTCATGGCAGTGGATGATGTCTGGACGCTTGTTGCTCTGGTGCAAAAATTCGAGTGCTGCCTTACTAAAGAAGGCGAAGCGCATATTGTCATCATTGTGACCATACACAACGCCGCGATCGAAGAAATTATCTTGAGAATGGGGCTGAATGAAAAAGCAAAGCCGACCGTGAACCCATCCACAATAAACTGAGCAATGAATAGCCGCACCATACCAAGGCACCCACAGATCTTGGTAGGCATCATGGAGCCCCCAGATATGGTCATAGCGCATGCAGTCATACATGGGCAGAATGATTTCAACACAATGTCCTCGGATCTCTAGTGCTCGGCTAAGTCCATAGATGACATCGCCAAGCCCTCCTGCTTTGATAACGGGCGCACATTCTGACGCGATTTGCACAATATACATAGTGGCTGCTTTTGTTAAATGAAAAATTTAACGCAGGTCGAATTGCATGACTCTCTAACAACGTATGGCGTCCAGAGAACATTGGTGAATCCCTAGCAGGGAAGATACTACACATTAAGAACTGTAACAAGAGTATTGAGCGATCGCCTGTTAGGGGACTTGCTTGAAAATAACCTACCAGTGGATCGAGTTTTGACTGCGCTCAACCTACCCGAACCGAGAGTTGAGCGCAGTCGAAACCGGGTTGATGGGTACGTTATTTGGACGCAGATTCCTAGGTCAGTCTTTGAGAGAGTTTCGTCTGGACCTAGCACAATGGCAAATGGCTATAAATCACCAAACTGTAAGTCATACCCGATATGGATATGATGCAAATAGGTCATACTCGTTATGAGTATGACTGGCAATGTTTCTCTAAATGAATACTACAGATGCAAAGTCTGGAATCCTTTCAGCATTGATGGGTATGAATCCAGAATCGAGAACTGGTATAAGAGATCACATCCATCTTGATCTATCAGCCGTTCGTCAGTAGGAGGGAGCATGCAGACTCAAGACTTGAAACCTAAAAAGCTCAGCACTATACAGGTGCTGAGCATCGGGCTGTTAATCGTGATTGCAAAATACTTCTTAAATCAGCTTTCGATGTTGCTGCTTGAGCGATTCACATCCTCATCCGGATAAGGGGCTTTGAACTGAAAGAGTTCACCAGCGATCGCCCTCTGTGCTTGCATCATCCCAGATTTCCAGGCCCATTTCTCTCAAATAGGTGATCCCTTGCTCAATTGAGGCCGGTGTTCCTCGCAACTCAAGATCAAACCACCCATCCTCGTGGCGATTTGCAGTCATTAGCGCCGCTGAAATATTCACCGTCAAGCCATGTTGAGCCACCAAGTTCGAAATAATCGGCTCTTGCTGATGTTGTTTTGGAATCCGCATACGAATGCGAGTTTGAGTCTGCTCAGCACGATGAGCGTCTGACATCATATCTGACCGTAGCGGAGACGATTCAGGAACAACCACAGATACCTCCTAATTCACCGATGGACGGAAGACGAGAAACTAACTCAATGTTGACAGTACCACCGCTAAACACGCTAACACACCTGGCACATCAATGCGGTCAAGGTCTCCCTAGTCCAGCACGTATCTTTCAGAGCAGCCAATTTGACTCACTCTAGACTCCATCCGAAAACTCGCTAGAGCTTTCGGATGGGATCTGATTGAACGATAAAACCCTACGGGCTTAGATTTGTGTGTAGAACTCCCAAGCACGGGTTCTCCGCAGGTTCAACGCCCTACCAAGAGAGCGTCAGGCGATATAAGAAAAACCTTAAGACGGTTGCAAGAAATTCCTATTGATTTTTTTCAATGTTTATTAAGATTTTGGGTTATTCTATTCTATACATAGCAATTAAATGATGATTAATTATTTTCCCATAGAGTTAAGTCTATGTGCTCAAATGATGCTTGACTCTCTTGGAAGAACCTTAACACTCTGAAGTCTTTAGGACTAAACGAATGGCTCAGTTTTTCGCGCAGACGGCTTGGTTTATTCCCTGCTATCCCCTCATCGGCATGATTATATCGGTGATGTGGTTTCCATCCATCACTCGCCGAACAGGGCCTCGTCCTGCAGGGTATGTCAACCTAATCATGACCTTCATGACATGCCTTCATGCCCTAATTGCGTTTCCAGCGACCTGGAAACAATCTGCAACCTATATCAATCTGCCCTGGCTTCAGGTGGCCGGGCTTGATTTGACCCTTCCGATGGAAATTTCTTCAGTGACGCTGAGTGCTGTCATTCTGGTGACGGTCATCAATTTCCTGTCTCAGCTCTATGCCGTTGGCTACCTAGAGATGGACTGGGGTTGGGCGCGGTTTTACGCGCTGCTGGCCCTATTTGAAGCAGGAATGTGTGGGCTTGCACTGTGTGATTCACTATTCTTCAGCTACATGATTCTCGAAATCCTGACTCTGGGCACCTATTTGCTGGTCGGACTTTGGTTTAACCAGTCGCTCGTGGTCACAGGTGCTAGAGATGCTTTCTTGACGAAGCGAATCGGTGACTTGTTGTTGTTGATGGGGGTGCTGGCCATTTATCCCCTTGCTGGGACGTGGGACTTTAAAGGTATGGCTCAATGGGCACAAACGGCTCAGGTTGACCCAACATTAATGACTCTAGTTGCTTTGGCGCTGATTGCCGGTCCGATGGGGAAATGTGCTCAGTTTCCATTACATCTTTGGCTCGATGAGGCAATGGAAGGGGCGTTTCCGAGTACGGTGTTACGGAATTCGGTGGTGGTAGCAACGGGTGCTTGGATATTGATCAAATTGGAACCTGTCTTGAGTCTTTCGTCTACTGCCATGGCCGTGACAATCGCCATTGGCGCAATTTCTGCAATCGGTGGCACTCTCATTTCGATCGCCCAAATTGATACCAAGCGCGCATTGTCATACCTCACCATAGCCTATATGGGTATCGTATTTATGGCCGTAGGTGCGCACCAGACTGAGGCGGCGCTGCTTCTGTTGTTAACCTATGCGATCGCCAGTGCTGCGATGGTCATGGGCTGTGGGGCGGTCATTCTCAACAGCATCACTCAAGATTTGACCCTGCTGGGTGGGTTATGGAGCCGTCGTCCAATTTCTGGGCTCTCGTATTTAGTCGGCGTTGTCGGGCTGATTGCGTTACCGCCGCTGGGAGGGTTCTGGTCAATGTTGACGCTCGTTGATAGAGTCTGGTCAACCCATCCTGTAGTGGCTGCTCTGCTTCTGATTGTCAATTCATTAGCAGCATTTAGTGCGATTCGTATTTTCTGTCTGATATTTGGCAATACGCCCAAGCAAATGGCGCAGCGATCGCCGGAAAACCTATGGACTATCACGCTTCCCATGGTGATCATGGCCTCGCTAACAATCCATTTGCCGATTATTCTCCAGAGTCTTTCTCTCCTACCGTCTTGGGCAACCCTCAATAAAGATGTCGCGCTGCTGCTGATTTGGTCGAGCATCTTTGGGGGCAGCATCGCTGGAATCGTCTATCTAGGACCTGTGACCAAGCCGATTCGATTGCCCTGGAAACCGATTCAAGACTTGCTTGCCTACGATTTCTACACTCCTAGACTGTATCGCTCTAGCGTTGTAGGGAGTGTCGATATCGTCTCTCGAATTATTGATTGGGGCGATCGCTACCTGGTAGATGGACTCGTCAATTTTGTTGGAATTGCGTCTATCTTTGGTGGCGAAACCCTGAAGTACGGCAACACCGGAAAAACGCAATTTTATGTGCTCACGATTGCTGTCGGGCTGGCCGTTATTGCCATTCTGATGACGTGGTCACTATTGTCTAACCTCTCATTAGTCACTGGGATATAGCCCGTTCATGGGGGGATAATTCACCCATAGTTTCCTTCCAAATCTCTCAGTTCTTGTGTCGTTCAGAAATGAAGTTTTCTTATGCTCAGCGTCTTCATTTGGGTTCCAATCATTGGGGCGATCGTCGTCAGCCTATTACCCCAATCCGTTCCCGTTAAAACTGTGCGCTTGACGGCCCTGTCTTTTTCCGGCAGCATTCTGCTCTGGGCTCTCTGGCTGACCAGCCGATTTGACCTCAGTAATCCCGCCATGCAAATGCAGGAGTATTTGCCTTGGATAGACTCTCTAGGCTTAGACTATCGGCTTGGGGTTGATGGACTCGCAATTGTCCTCTTAGTGCTTAGCAGTTTTCTTACCTGGATTGCCATCTTTAGCAGTCGATATGACGTTGAACGCCCTCGGCTGTTTTATGCCCTCATTCTGTTCGTCAGTGGTGGCGTTGCTGGAGCATTTCTTGCCCAAAACATGCTCCTGTTCTTCCTGTTTTATGAGTTAGAACTAGTTCCGTTTTATTTGCTGATTTCAATTTGGGGGGGTGAGAAAAAAGACTATGCGGCTGTTAAGTTTCTACTTTATACAGCCGTTTCCGGAGCGCTGATTCTAGCTAGTTTTTTGGGGTTGGTCTGGCTGACGGATACATCTAGCTTTGCCTACGAGATGATGATGGGGCAAACTCTGCCCATCGGCTTGCAGTTTCTCCTGCTAGGTGCGCTACTCGTCGGATTTGGCATCAAAATTCCACTGGTTCCGTTTCACACGTGGTTGCCGGATACCTATGTCGCGGCGTCATCACCGGTTGCGATTCTGTTGGGTGGAATATTAGCAAAACTTGGAGTCTACGGACTCTTCCGATTTGGAATGGGCTTGTTTCCCGATGCGTGGTCAGCACTGGCCCCGTGGCTAGCTATTTGGGCAGCCGTGAGCGTGTTATATGGGGCAATGGCCGCGATCGCCCAAAAAGACATCAAACGCATGGTGGCATATAGCTCCATCGGGCACATGGGCTACATTTTGCTTGCCGGAGCGTCGATGACTGCCCTCAGCATGGTCGGAGCGATTTCTCAGATGTTTGCGCACGGCGTGATTCTCGCCATCTTATTTCACTTAGTGGGCGTGGTTGAGCGCAAAGTTGGGACTCGTGAACTTGATGTGCTCAACGGGCTATTAAATCCGGTGCGCGGGTTGCCAACCACTAGCGCTCTGCTGATCCTAGGAGGGATGGCAAGCGCTGGAATCCCTGGGCTAGTCGGATTTGTTGCTGAGTTTTTAATTTTCCAAGGCAGCTATGCGGTGTTTCCCATTCAGACATTACTTTGCGTCGTTGGTACTGGCTTAACCGCTGTCTACTTTGTCATTCTGCTCAATCGCACGTGCTTCGGAAAATTGGACAATGCGATCGCCTACTTTCCAAAAGTGGAGTGGTGGGAACGTACACCTGCCCTCGTGCTGGCATGGGTGATTTTCTTACTCGGCATTCAACCGATGTGGCTCGTGCGTTTGAGCGAATCAACCAGTCAGGCGCTCATTTCTGCCATGTCTTCGCCTACTCAGCAGCAAGTGGTGCAAACGACGACTGAGCGAGATCTATCTCATCTGCAATTATAGAAACCAAACCCTCATACGGAGCTGTTTCTATCCTGCAGAGGCGATCGCCGCTTCTAAAACCGATCAACAAGACAGTAATGCCCGCAAAATTGTCAAACTATTACGCATATGACTGCAACAACTCTTTCTACCCAAACCCAAACCCGTAAAATTCCACCGTCTAGGCATAAGTATGCCGATATCATCCATCGGCTAGAGGCAGGCGGCTCCATGTTGCCCGACACGCCTGAAAACCTCATGCAAATCATCGGCATCTACAAAGCCTACGCCGTGCCGATGGACTTCTACTGGCGCGATCTGCTTTACATTGCAGAACAAGTATTCCTAGACCCCTTCCCCTTCTTCAAATACTTCATTTCGCAAGACTATCTTGATCTCCCTAACCATTACGCAGGAGATGATGCCGATTTGCGGATTTGGCGCGGAGAGGCGAGCGCGCATCCCGAACTTCTAGAGTTTATGGAGAAAGGAGAAGTCAAGAAAAAACTACCCAAACTCCTACATCACTGGTGGCACGACCGCATCAATATGGAGTTTGCGGAAGAATGTATGCGGGTAATGCTCTGGCATCGCAACATGTATGTGCCTGCCAATCAGTTTGATCCCTATTTAGACACCGACGAATATAAGCAAAATGCCGATCGCGCGATTCGGGCCTACTTTAAGAACAACCCCGTGATGTTGGCACTTTACAAGATGTTTCCCGAGATGTTTTACGAGAAAGTCCGGGAATTGTCTTACTACTCCAATCTAGGGTTGTTCTGGGAAGTCATGGCTCCTGTCTTTTTCGAGATGTCAGACATTTACGATGAGGGCGGCTTCAAAAGCGTACCCGATGCCATGAACTTTTTGATTAACGGAATTTTTGCCGTTGCCGGACGTCCTATCTATCATCATGTCTACATTGATGGAGAATGCTACGAAATTATTCCGAAATCTAAAGGCTTTACTTGGCTCTATGAAGCAGCCTTACCCTATGTAGAAGCCGTGTTTTATCGCACGACTCCCTTCCGCGGCACTAAGTCATACGACGCTCAAGCAAAGCAAGTCCCTGACGATCAGACAGATTTTCACTATGGCATTCTCTACGCCGATGTCTTTCCAGTCGGGACTGCTGGCATTCCTCCGACTCTGCTCATGCAAGATATGCTGCATTTTTTGCCCCCCTATCTTGTGGACTACTATAAAAAGCACTGTCGCGGTGAAGACGACATCCTCATTCAGTTAGGAATTACATTTCAACGATCGATGTACAATGTCACGTCGGCAGTTCTTCAGGCGCTCCGAGCTGCATTGCTGTATCCCCTAGATGATCCCAATCCAGATCATCTAATGGCAAACCGCAAATTCTTTGAAGCCCAAATGGATCGCTTCTTGCGTCCTGAAGCTAGACTGAGTGCCATCCAAAGCGAAGACTATCGCTAAGTTCATTCACCACTTAACTACTGTTAATTCCCTAATCCCTACTATGCCTGACATCGTTGACATCGCAGTAAGCGCAGGGTCGTTTGAAACGCTGGTGGTTGCCGTAAAAACAGCGGATTTGGTCGAGGCTCTCAAGAGCCCGGGGCCGTTTACCGTGTTCGCCCCCACTGATGATGCGTTTGCCAAATTACCTCCTGGTACCATTCAAACATTGGTGCAAAACCCGCCTCAGCTTGCTCGCATTCTTAAATATCATGTCGTTGCTGGCAAATTTACCCAAGCCGATCTGGCACGGGTTGATTCGGTGACCTCACTCGAAGGATGTGACATCTCTGTCAGAGCGGCTGACGGTTTTGAAGTCAAGAATGCCACAGTTGTTGCAGCAGATATCGAGGCTGACAATGGCGTGATTCATGTCATTGACAATGTCATTTTGATGGGGTGATCAGGTCGCGTTGAAGAAATCAGGTTTGCATCAAAAGGGGGCGATCGCCCCCTTTTTTATGAATTATGCATCCCCTATATAGCAATCATGGGTTACGAGCAGTGGGGCAGGCGGCACCCACTCCACTGCTCAAACACTATTTACAAGCGATTTAGGATCGCTATAGATAGTCTCTGGGAATACTGAATACGAACTTTGGCAGGTCCCGTGTGATACCAATTCTCGATTTTGGATTTGCGATTTTGGATTGACGGCCGCCCGCCTTGCAAGGGGTCTAGCCTGTTCATTGGTAGCCTTACTTCGAAGAATTGGTATGAATTGTCCTTGACTTGATTTTGATACGCCCTATCAAAATTGGTCTGCCCCCTCTATGTCTTCATAAACCAGGGATTAATCTATATGGAATGCGCTAGCGATGAGTTGAAATTGTATGAAAATGAGGAATTTTTCTACAGCATTTTTAATGGCGTTCAAGAAGGAATTTTTGTAGTTGATGCCATTGAAAATGGCGAATTTCGCTATGTAGGGTTCAATTTGGCGTATGAACGCCTGACCGGGCTGTCATCGTCTGACATTCGGGGTAAAACGCCCCACGACCTTTTGCCTACTGATGCAGCAACGGTGATTGAGCAGCATTATCGCGAGTGTGTGGCGACACAAACCCGCATCACCTATGAAGAATGTCTCCCCTTCAACGGACACGAAACCTGGTGGATAACTAATCTGACTCCATTACACGATCGCCATGCTAGGGTGCATCGCATTATCGGGACTAGCACCGAAATTACCGATCGCAAATATGCAGAAAAACTAGTACAAATCCAGGTCGAACGCGAAAAACTCATCGTTGATAGCATTCAGCGCCTCAGCCAATCTCTCAATTTCCACGACATCCTACAAACTACCGTGGACGAAGTCCGTCGATTTTTGCAAACCGATCGGGTCGTTATCTATCGCTTTAATCCCGATCTAAGTGGCAGCATGGTTACTGAGTCTGTCATTGATTCAGCATTGTCAATCCTAGGGATCACCATTAAAGACACCTGCTTCCGCGACAAGTATGCGAACGCCTATCGCTTTGGGCGCATCCAAATGATTGAAGATGTTTATACTACTAACCTAGCACCATGCTATTTGGAACAGCTTGAGCACCTCCGCGTCAGAGCCAATTTAGTGGTGCCCATCGTTCGCGGCGATACTCTTTGGGGCTTGCTGATTGCTCATCAGTGCGTTGAGCCTCGTAGTTGGCAACACATTGAAGTCGATTTGCTCCAGCAGCTCGCCAGTAAGCTGGCGATCGCCGTGCAGCAGTCTGAGCTGTATGAACAAGCGCAGGCAGAACTCGCCGAACGAAAACGCACAGAAGCGGCTCTCCTCAAAAGCCAAACTCGCTTCCAAAACCTTGTGGCAAACGTCCCTGGCATGATTTATCAATTTTTGTTGCATCCGGATGGATCAGTTGAGTTTCCGTTCCTCAGTTCAGGTTGTCGAGAAATTTATGGCATCGAGCCAATCGAGGTCGAGCGTAATCCGTCATTACTGATGGATACCATCCACTCGGGCGATCGCCCCAGTCTCGATCAATCCACTCACATCTCTGCCCAAACCCTAGAACCGTGGCGATGGGAAGGACGCTTTATTCATTCGTCAGGCGCAATCAAGTGGATGCGTGCTGCTGCCCGTCCTCAGAAACAGCCGAACGGCGACATTATTTGGGATGGGGTGATCACCGATACGACCGAAGCCCGACACGCCGAAGAGCGCCTGCGTCTACTCGAATCTGTCATCATTCATGCGAACGATGCCATTATCATCACCGAAGCCGAACCGATTACCCTGCCCGGCCCTCGGATTGTCTATGTGAATCCTGCATTTAGCCACAATACCGGGTATCAACCCGAGGAGGTGATTGGCAAGACTCCCCGAATTCTGCAAGGACAGCAGAGCGATCGCCATGAGCTTGATCGAATTAGTGCTGCACTTCAACGCTGGCAGCCCGTACAAGCGGAACTAGTCAATTATCACAAGGACGGCACAGAGTTCTGGGTGGATGTAAACATCGTGCCCATTGCAGACGCTAGCGGATATTACACTCACTGGATGGCAATCCAACGAGATATCACCGATCGAAAGCGTGCCGAAGCTGAAATCTTGCGAACACTCAACCGAGAACGAGAACTCAACGAATTGCGTTCCAAGTTCATCTCTGTAACTTCCCACGAATTTCGTACCCCGTTAACGACTATTCAGTCGTCCGCCGACCTGCTAAGACACTTTAACTGCAACAAGCAGGAGCAAGATGAGCTATTTGAGCAAATTCAGAACTCCATTACCCACATGGTTCGGCTTCTCGAAGATGTCTTGTTTATCGGACACAACGAATCGGGAAAACTGGAATTTAGACCAACATTCCTGGATTTGGCGGAGGTTTGCCAACATCTGGTCGCAGAAGTCGAAACCGGAATGTATCATCGATGTCCGATCCATCTAAACTACCAGGGCGATCGCCGTCCCGTGTCACTAGACGAAAAGCTGCTGCGGCAGATCCTGACTAATCTCTTGGCTAATGCCGTCAAGTATTCTCTTCCCAATAGCCCCGTGTCCCTAGATATTGATTGCCAAGCAAACCAAGCCGTCTTTCAAGTCCAGGATCAAGGATTGGGCATTCCCATCGAAGATCAGAAACGACTATTTGAATGGTTTCATCGGGGGCGCAATGTTGAAACAATCTCAGGGACAGGACTTGGCTTGTTCATCGTCAAGCAATGTGTGGATTTACATAGAGGGCACATTACCGTAGACAGCACGCTCAATCATGGCAGTATTTTCACGGTCACATTACCGACTAATTTATAGAATACTGAACTCAGAGCTTCAGGTGCATTGAGCACTAATGCTCAAGCTGCTAATCTCCTGCCTCCTCAATTGATCTCACCCCATCTATCTCTTAACTCGTCAAGACCAGAAGAGATTTGAGAAATTAGTTTAGCACCATGATTGGGCTACATTAGCTGCTTAAACGAACGCTGCTTAAGCAAAGCTTGACTCATTCTTTACATACCAATTGCGAATGTACTTGCACTCTCAAGGAGAATCCCTCTGTGAAGACCATCTTAGTGATTGAGGACGACCCATCGATCCGAAATAATATTCTTAAAATCTTACAATTCAAGGGGTTTCAAACGATTGGGGCTGAGAACGGAGAAGACGGAGTTAAACTTGCCAAAGCCTATCTTCCAGATCTCATTCTCTGTGACATCATGATGCCTGGTATCGATGGATACGGAGTCCTCAATGCCTTGCAAAGCGATTCAGAGACGGGGATACCCTCCTTTATTTTTTTGAGTGCTAAGTCCGATAAATCCGATATCCGCCAGGGAATGAACCTAGGGGCTGACGACTATCTCACCAAACCATTTACCAGCACCGATCTCCTAGATGCGATTTCTGCTCGCCTGCAAAAGCAAGACATGGTTCTCCAGCCATATCGCGACGAAATGAAGCGGGTTGCAGGAAATCTCAGCAAAGTCGCCTATAGCGATCCGCTCACTGATTTACCCAACCGGATTTTACTGCGGCATCGTCTTCAAGAGGTACTTAGTCAAGCTCGCCACGAGCGATCAATAGTTGTTGTGATATGTCTCAACTTGACGTCATTTCAGCTCATCAATACTACGTACGGTTATACGTCGGGGGATGCGCTTCTCCAATCCGTGGCGAAGCGCCTCGTTGAATGCACAACCCCCCGAGACGTGGTAGGACGGTTGGGCAACGATGAGTTTGGTATCGTTTTGTCAGGGTTGGTTCTTGAAGAAGACAGTCCAGACAGGGTTCAAACATTGCTGAGCGCAGTCACAGCTCCTCACACGCTTGACAATCAAGCCGTTTCTCTGCGAGCGACGTTGGGGGCTGCGCTGTACCCTCAGCATGGCAACAGTCCAGATCAACTGCTCAGCTATGCCGAAACCGCCCAGCGCTGGTGTCGTAAACAAGGCAGTGGTTCGATTCAATTTTATGATCCAGAGATGGGTCAGACTGATTCGGAACGACAGGTCATCAAGGCTGATTTAAGCCACGCCCTAGAACGTTCAGAACTACGGATGTTCTATCAACCCCAGGTTAATTTGATCACAGGACGCATGATTGGCGTAGAAGCTCTGCTTCGATGGACACATCCAAATCGGGGCACCATTGATCCCGAAATATTTATTCCGATTGCCGAAGAAACAGAACTCATCGTTCCCATTGGCGAATGGGTATTGCGCAACGCTTGCATTCAAGGTCGAGAATGGCATGCCTCTCACTCAACCCGTCTGCGTATCGCCGTCAATGTCTCTGGCACCCAGCTCCGAGACCAAACCTTTGTCCAAACTGTCGCCAACATCCTTGAGGAAACTCAGCTTGACCCACAGCTCTTGACGCTGGAGCTCACCGAAACTAGCCTCATCAAAGATGTCGATGCAACGATCTCTATTCTTCACAAACTTAAGACGATGGGAATCGAAATTGCGATTGACGACTTCGGCACTGGATACTCGTCTCTCAGTTATCTCCATCAATTCCCAATCGACTGTCTCAAAATTGATCGAACCTTTATCAAACAGGTATCTGAAAATACTCAATACGCTGAAATTTCAAAGGCAATTATCGCAGTTGCCCAGAGCCTAAAGCTTAAAGTCATAGCAGAAGGCGTTGAGAACCATGGGCAAATCGACTTTCTACGAAAGAATGGTTGTCTTGCTATCCAGGGATACATTTATAGCCATCCCTTACCCGCACCCGATATTCAAGAACTGCTGTTGACTGACAAACGGCTTATGACCTCGTCGACGGGTGCGTGTTAGGCTTCAGCACAAAGGGTCGGTTCGACTAGAAGAGTAATATTGCGAATACCGACGACTCGAACAATGTCACCTGGCTTCAAGGAGATGCCTTGCTCGCACTGAGCAGGCCACCAAGATGCCTGGAACTTTACGCGCCCAGCTTTGTCTGGTTGGATAGGAACGTCAACGACTGCTTCCTTGCCAAAGTAATATGCGCTAGAAAACAATCCAGGCTGAGCTGCCTGTGAGTTTGTGTGACCTTGATTGTTAGAAGGATTGTTAGAAGCCCCGAAGATTTTGTTCCAGTTCAGCATGACTGCTCATTCCTATTGCTACTTCAGCAATCGACACGTTGTTTTCACACCTATAGCATCGGGGTTTTGGCTAGAATTCTCTAGATCAGCTTCGGATCAGAATCACTGTTCTTCGAGGGAACTTAGATAACCAGATCAATTGCCAGATCATAATTGAAATGGGGTGCGAAATATGGAATCAATATCAAATGCTGCTAGATTTATAATCTGGTCGGGTTTATGGGAAGGGATATCATGTTAATTGGGAGCAACTTCCCAAAAGCTGATCTATATTTGATCTTGATAATCGGTCGGGTGTTTTCATGCCAACCCTTATTGCATCTCCGCTAGGGCTAGAAAAAATTAGACAAGCGAGGAGTGAGAGGGGGTGGGGATGGAGTACTGATGACAATGATGCGTGCTTAGTTGCGGCCAGTCAGATGTTGGATTCTGCTCGCCAATGGTCAGAAGGTGGGCCGTATGCCAACGGCATTTCGGGTGGAACCTGGAAACGATTCTTGTCGGGTCGTCATGCGATCGGGGCGGCTGCATTCAAGGCATATTGTCATGTTTTGGGGCTCGATTGGGAAGATGTCGTTGCTCGCGATAGCAGCCCGTCTGATGTTCGTCGTCAAGATTGGGGTGAAGCGCCAGATATTTCAGGATTTTGGGGTCGGACTAACGAGCTCTCTCAGCTTGAGCAATGGATTGTTAAAGATGGTTGTCGATTGTTAGCGATTCTAGGGATGGGCGGCATCGGCAAAACAGCCCTCTCGGTGAAGCTAGCTGAGCAAATTCAACCGCATTTTGACCTTCTGATCTATCGATCGCTCCAAGATGCTCCTCCGGCAGAGGAGATGATGGCATCCCTAGTTGAATTTCTCTCTGGGCGATCTGAACATCATTTATCGCTCAGTCTTGAAGGGCGAATCTCAGACCTGATGGACTGTTTGCGATCGCGTCGATGTCTATTGCTGCTTGACGATGTGGAAGCGGTCTTGCGAGGCGGTGAGCTCGTAGGACGTTACCGCGATGGCTACAAAGGCTATGGAAAGCTAATTCGATGCGTGGGAGAAGAACGCCATCAGAGCTGTATGATTCTTATCAGCCGCGAGCAACCGATTGAGATTGCGGCGCTTGCTGGCCCGATGCAGCCCGTGCGGGAACGACAGCTCAGGGGGGTGAATTGGGAAGATGGCAAGCGAATTTTAGAAGCCACGGGTTTGACCAGTTCTGGGAGCGGATTGGAGGCATTAATTCAACGATATCGGGGCAATCCGTCCGCTTTAAAAGTAGTTTCCAAAATCATTCAAGAATTTTTCGGTAGCAGCATCGCCGAGTTCTTAGATCAGAGTACGGTGTTTGTGGGGGATGTCGTCTCCGAAATTTTGCATGAGCAGTTTGGGCGATTGTCATCGCTTGAGATGAGTATTATGTATTGGTTGGCGATCGCCTGTCAGCCAGTATCGCTGCTAGAACTCAAGCACGATCTTTGGATGTCGGTGTCTCTTTCTGACTTGTTACAGGCATTGCAATCACTTCAACGGCGATCGCTCATTGAGAAAGAGCAAAGCGCCCAAAGTAACGAGGCTATTTTTACGCTTCAGCCCGTTGTGATGAAGCATGTGACAAATCGACTCATCGATCAGGCGTGCCGAGATATAATTGCAGTCGTTAAAGCCTTAGACGTGCAAAAACTCGGACTGCTGAGGAGTCACGCCCTTGTTCGAGATCAAGGAGAACAAGGTGACCTCAAACCTGTTCAAGTGCGATTGATTCTAAATCGAATCAGAGATTGTATTCAAGACATTCTCAGTCGTGAGCGAAGTGTTGAGGATCAGTTACAAGACATCCTGTCCCTCATACACGGCAAACCCTCTCAAGTAGTAGGGTATGCAGAGGCTAATCTTCAGAGCCTGCTCGACGGCGTTAGAGCGGGGAATGACATGCCATGATCCATCTCGACGTTGCCATGCTGGAACTAGGTACGCTTATCTATGAACGCTATCGAGTCATCAGGGCAATCGGTCGGGGTGGCTTTGGGCAAACATTCGAGGTGTTGGATGAAGTTTGTGCTGCGACGACAGACAACAATCGCCAATGCCAGAAAGTTATGAAAGTATTAGATCTTAGGGGTTTTTATGATCCTGAGATTCGCCAAAAATCCATTGATTTGTTCCGGCGGGAAGCTAGGGTGCTGAGTCAGCTTCAGCATTCTGGTATTCCAAGAGTCAGTTCAGATGGATATTTTAGATGGCCTGAAGACAGCGATGACCCCTTCTATTGTTTGGTGATGGAGAAAATCAGTGGTCCAACGCTGAGAATCTGGTTAAAGCGTCGGCAAAATCACCCCATCTCTGAGAAACAGGGCATTGCATGGTTATTTCAATTGGCTCGCATTCTAGATCAGATTCATCAACGCGACTTAATCCATCGCGATATCAAACCACCCAATATTATTCTCAGACCTGATGGGCAGTTAGTGCTCATTGATTTTGGAGCCGTTAGAGAAATTACGGCAACCTATTTGCTTAATGAGCGAACCGATGGAGTGACCGGAACCCGTATTTTTGCGGCAGGATATACACCCCATGAGCAGGCAGAGGGGCGTGCGGTTCCGCAGTCAGATTTTTTTGCCCTCGGGCGGACGATGGTGCATTTGCTCACAGCAAAGCACCCGGTCGATTTTCAAATTGATAATCGCACAGGCAGGCTTAACTGGCGAGAAGCCGCTCCTCATGTCTCGGCTCCTTTGGCGAATCTGCTCGATGATTTAATGGAGCCATTTCCCGGAAACCGGCCCCAGTCGGCACAAATTATTTTGCAGCGGTTGGCATCACTCATCTATGTAGACAACTCGACTCCAGGACGAATCTGGTCGTCATCGGCGCTGATGAGCAGCCCAGAAAGACCAGATCTACCTCCTCTACCTATTCAGGCTTGGCAAAATGTTCGACTCCTAAGGACGCTTTCTGACCATCAAGATCAAGTAAGGGCGATCGCCCTTACCCCTGATAGTCAGATTTTGGTCAGTGGCAGCTACGATAGCACCATTAAGCTCTGGTCAATGCCGCGAGGAATTCTGCAATCGACTCTGACCGAACATTCAAATCGAGTGACAGCCGTGGCAATTAGTCCGGATGGTCAATTACTGGCGACCGGTAGTTTTGACCGTACGATCAAATTGTGGGCGATGCCGAGCGGTCAATTGCTCCGTACATTGCCTCGGCAGCCTGAACCGGTTCAAGCTCTTGCATTCAGCACAAATAGCCAAGTGTTGGTGAGCGCTAGCGGCACCGCAATTAATCTCTGGGCGGCTCGGACTGGCACCTTGCTTCGTCCGTTGTCAGGATCTGCAAAAGCCGTGCGATCGCTCGCATTTAGCCCCAATGGACGTATTCTGGCAATTGGCAGCTTGGATGGCACGGTTGAGCTATGGAACCCCATCAAATACCAGCGGCAAGAATCTCTAACCTATCAGTTTGGAAGTATTACGGCTGTTGAGTTTAGTCCTATCGGGGTGCAGTTGGCGATCGCCGGTGGAACCAGCATCGAACTTTGGGATTTGCGGCGCGGCAAGCAGGTTCCGCTAACCTCGCATCAAGCAGGTCCTATCACAGCCATTTGTTTTAGCCCTGACGGACAAATCTTGGCGAGTGCCAGTGGTCGAGTGGTAGAACTCTGGAACGTTCAACGCCGCAGACGATTATGCCCGCCGCTGTCTAGCCACACGCGTCCTATTCGATCCGTTGCCTTTAGCCCAAATGGGCGTATGCTAATCAGCGCCAGTTCAGACAAGACCATAAAAGTCTGGCAACCTGCTTCATGATTTAGGAGTGCTGAATCGCTGAACACGGGTTTTTCTCAGGAAACTTCTACATCAGTCTCAGGAAAATTTCATTCTCATCCATGAAAATCAAAGATTAGAATTCAAGCTCTCATGCTTCGTTAGGGGTTGATATCGCGATAGGCGATCGCGTCTTTATACCGCGATGTTCTGTAGAAGTTATTAATATAGCCTTACGCTCTCGCGTTAGGACGCCAAACGTGTGTAGAACCCGCGCGCCGCGCGGGTTCTACACACAAACCTGAGCCCGCAGGGCTATAGAAACTCTGTTGTGGCAACACAGCAGATTGCATTTTAGTGATTTAACATGCTCTCAACGCGAATCTCAACCAAACTACTGGGAACGTTGTTTCTCCTGGGTGTGGTTTTGGCCTGCCTCATTAGCCCGCTACGGACGTTACTGGATGTAGACGCATTAGTCAAACGGTTTGATGAGTTAGAGATGTGCGCGGTTAAAATCTTTGTTTTAGCCCATATCATCGCTGCTGCAATTGGGCTTCCGAGCGTGGTTTTAGTAATCGTGGGGGGGGCTGTTTTTGGCTTGGTTTGGGGAACCGTTTGGTCGGTCATCGGAGCAACGTTAGGAGCGATCGCTGCGTTTATGATTGCTCGATATCTAATGCGAGATTGGATCGAGCAGCGCTTCGGACGACATCGAGCATTAAAGTGGCTCAATCAAGCTGTGACATATAACGCAATCTCGTGCGTTTTAGCGATTCGATTTACCCCCATTTCGCCGTTTAATGTTGTGAACTTCCTATTGGGGCTGACCTCAATTACGATGAAGCCTTACATCATTGGAACAGCCATCGGTATTATCCCTGGCACATTCGCGTATACATGGCTTGGAGTCACGGGTAGTGAGGCAATGCGAGGAGAGGAAATAGAAACATTTATTTTGGCATTGATGGCGTTAATTGGACTTTCAGTCCTACCGGCGATCGCGCGCAAGTACTATCAGCCGTTTAAAGCGTGGGTCGATGACAAGATAATGCCCGATTGACTGACAAATCGGTCTCAGATCTCAGATACGAGATAAATTGTATCCACATAGCCTACGGATTAATCATCTTAAAAATATTTTGATAGAGCAATCTCAAATGGTTTGTGGGCGGTGGGATGGGCGGCGCCCACCCCACCGCTCATACACAATTCACAAGCGAGTTAGGATCGCTACAGAGATTAGGATAATAACAATAGATAAAGATGAGTCATGACGAGCATATCTGAGCAAAAATGTACGCCCTGTACAGGCAATTCTCCACCCGTTACACCTGGAGAAATTTCAACTCTCAAGCCGCAAATTCCTGATTGGTCAATCGTTGATCACGATGGTACATTGCGCTTAGAAAGGGTTTATAAGTTTCCAGATTTTAAGCAGGCTCTCGCATTTACGCAAGCCATCGGTGAAGAGGCTGAAAAGGAAGGGCATCATCCTGCCTTGCTGACAGAATGGGGAACAGTAACAGTCACCTGGTGGACTCATGCCATCGAAGGGTTGCATCGCAATGATTTCATCATGGCAGCAAAAACTGATCAAATTAAAGCTCAGCAGTTTAGTACTTGAATCTTGGTAACTCAAATCGCATGCAAGAGTACGATGTCGTTATTATTGGTGCGGGGCACAACGGTTTAGTTTGTGCGGCTTATCTCTCAAACGCCGGATATAGTGTGGCGCTAGTTGAAAAGCGATCGGTTCCGGGTGGGGCAGCCACAACTGAAGAGTCTCTCCCCGACGAGGCTCCAGGATTTCGTTTCAATTTATGTGCAATCGATCATGAATTTATCCATTTGGGTCCGATTGTTCAGGAGTTAGACCTGACTCGATATGGTTTGCAGTACTTGTATTGCGATCCGGTTGTGTTTTGCCCCCAGGCGGATGGCAGGTCGTTTTTAGCGCATCGCTCTGTCGAGGAAACCTGTGCTGAAATTGCTCGGTATAGCGATCGCGACTCTCGTAAATATGCAGAATTTATCCAGTATTGGCAAACCTGCACTAGAGCATTAGTTCCCATCTTTAATGCGCCTCCTAAGTCGGTCTTAGAAATTGCCAACCACTATGGCTACCACTCCTTAAAGGATGCTCTGTCAGTAGTTGGAGGCGTCGATCAAGCACTTGATTTTATCCGCACCATGATGATGAGTGCAGAAGATAGCCTCAATGAATGGTTTGACTCAGAAGTGGTCAAAGCTCCTCTAGCTCGACTTGCTGCCGAAATCGGCGTTCCTCCATCCCAGAAAACTAACGCTCTCGGTGGGATGATGATGTCAATGCGCCACCATCCCGGCATGGCTCGACCGAAAGGTGGTACCGGGGCACTGGTTCAGGCATTGCTCAATCTGATTAAACACCGAGGTGGAACCGTCTTAACGGGGAAAGCCGTCAAGACGGTGTTAATCGATGATGGGCGCGCCGTTGGGATACGCACCGAGGATGGCAGCGAATATCGAGCCAAGTGCGGAGTCATCTCAAACATTGATGCCAAGCGGTTATTTTTGCAATGCATGGATGCAGGCGATGTAGATGCTGCTGATCCAAATTTGCGCGATCGCCTCGATCGCCGCATTATTAACAACAACGAAACCATTCTCAAAATTGACTGTGCTCTGTCGGAAGCACCCCGGTTTGAGCACTACCAGCATCAAGATAATTATTTAATCGGGTCGGTTCTAATCGCAGATTCAGTGAGCCATGTAGAAGAGGCTCATGCCCTCCCGATCGCTGGAGTAATCCCCGATCGCAATCCTTCAATGTATGCAGTCGTACCCACGATGCTCGATCCGTCGATGGCTCCGGATGGCAAACACACGTTGTGGATTGAGTTTTTTGCCCCCTACCAAATTGCTGGAGCAGACGGAACTGGACTCAACGGAACGGGCTGGACATCCGAGCTCAAACACCAAGTTGCCGATCGCGTCATCGATAAGCTCGCTGACTATGCCCCAAATCTTAAGCGCTCAATTATTGCACGGCGAGTTGAAAGCCCTGCGGAATTGGGGGCTCGACTAGGATCGTTCAAGGGCAACTACTATCATATCGACATGACGCTTGAGCAGATGATTTTCCTGCGTCCGTTGCCAGAAATTGCAAACTACAAAACCCCCATTCACGGACTATACCTCACTGGAGCCGGAACTCATCCAGGCGGCTCAATTTCAGGGATGCCTGGACGCAACTGTGCCCGTGTATTTTTGCAGTCTCAACGATGGACAACCCAACTATTTGAGCAGGCGCAAGCCTCATTCCATAAAGCAGCAGGCGCGCTTCTGAGCTTGTCTAATCTGATGTCAGGAAGTAGCTAATAGGTTGGAGGGTTGGATATAAAGGCTGCCTATTGTCGATTATAGGTAGTGACGACTTGCCAACCACAATACGAGTTGACCTGATTCGCGAGGGCAGCCCCTCGGTTTGCCATCGTTTCCATCTCCGCCAATGATGCTTCCAATGTCCAGATGTTTCCAGAGTTAGCAGCAGTGACAAATTCACGGGCGCTACGACTAAAGTCAGAATACATCGACACAAAATTAGTCACAAACCCTCGTAGCTGATTGTCTGAAATTGAAAGACCTCGCAAATCACCTGCGGCTCGATCTGAGATGAGTGCAAGCTGAGACATCGTGGTTAGCAACGAGTTGATATCAGAAAAATTTGCTCTCTCAAAACCCGTTGATGCTTGTTGATCCGCATAACCAATGATGTTGCCCAATTGAATACACTGTTGACGGTTGTTGTTCACTTGAGCAGTTGAATTCGCAGGACTTCTAGCCGCTTGCGCAGGCGATGAACGCGCATTTTGTTGGTAGGGCTGCGTGACGCGTTGCCAGTCAATTGAGCGGCTTGGCTCAACCTCTTCGTTGGATGATGCCTCTGACGAGGCGATCGCCTCATCACAATTAGGCACATTAGCGATGATTGCTCCAGTGGATTGCCAGGTTTGCAATTGCTGGCGAAACTGAATCAGTTCGGTGCGCGAACGACTCGTTAACTGGGGTGAACTAATCATCGGATTGATGTATTGGAGTGCTCGATTCCAATCGTTCTGGCAAACGGCCACTTGCAGATTGAGATGAAGCGTTTCCATCTCGCTCCTCTGCGTCTGCGCCCGTGTCACGGTAGAAAACCCGGGCAGAGATAGCAAAATCGGTGTCATTAGGGCGATCGCACGACTTTTCTTCAACATCCCGTCTTCAACATCCCAATATTCAGCGGTTTTCTCTAATTTTCCCTGGCAATCTCGAAAACCCATCAAATGATTCGATTTATTCGACAATTGTTATTCCATGTCCATCATATTGCGAGCAGATTGCGAGCAGATTTTTCTCATTTCTGTCTTATTACCCTTTCGTGTGCGATGAAATCATGGGATCATCGCAGAACCGTGGTATTGCATGGGGATCACTGATGACACACCGGGTATTAATTTTGGGTGGGCAAGGACGGATTGGGAGCAGCGTCGCTCTAGATATCCTGACCTATACACAAGCTCATGTGACGATTACAGGTCGTCAACCAAGGTCTACAGCCCAACGACTAAAGCATCCGCAAAAAACTCCAGAATTTCTGCCCTTAGAGCTAGCAGACTGGGAAGCTCTCAAACGTGCGATCGCAGATGCCGATCTAGTGATTCACTGTGCAGGTCCATTTCATCGTCGAGATGCCCGTGTCTTACAACTTTGTATTGAATTGGGAGTCAACTATTTAGATGTTAGTGACAGCGTCGAATTTACTCGACGGGCACTGACCTATCAAGATGCTGCCCAGCAGTCAGGGATCACCGCCGTAATTAATACTGGAATTTTTCCAGGCATTTCAAACAGTATTGTGCGGCAAGGCATTGAACAGTTTGACAAGCCTGAAACCATCTACTTAGGCTATGTAGTCGGGGGATCAGGAGGGGCTGGCGTGACGGTGATGCGAACCACATTTCTAGGATTAGTGCGTCCGTTTCAAGCCTGGTTGAATGGACAGTGGCACTTGATTAAGCCATACAGCGATCGCGAAACCATTCGACTCCCCAAACCTTACGGAAAAGTTGGAGTCTACTGGTATGAGATGCCCGAAACCGTCACTCTAGCAGAGTCGTTTCCGGTCGATACCGTTATCACTAAATTTGGGTCTGCCCCTGATTTTTATAATCACCTCACCTGGATTACGGCCCATTGGTTTCCCAAATCGTGGCTTCAAAATCCGGCGGGGATTGAGTTTTTATCCCAGGTTAGTTATCGCATGACCACGATTACTGATCGGTTTAGCGGCATTGGGGTCGGCATTCAGGCTCGAATTAGTGGTTATAAAGATAAGCAACGACGTCACTATGGTTTAACCGTAGTGCATGACAATACAGCTATTGCCGCAGGCTATGGCACCGGTAGCCTAGCTCATCTGGTGCTATCAGGCAAAATTGATAAGCCTGGAGTTTGGTCCGTTGAGGCAGTGCTGCCTACTCCCTTGTTTGCACAATCTATGAATGAGCGAGGACTCGACATTCAACACGGTTGGATTAGAGGAGACTAATATGAGACGCGATCGCATTTGGCAAGATTCCACGACCGTTAAGAAATTTTTGACTGGCATTCGAGGCGGCATCCCCTTTGCATCCGAACAGATTGGCATTGCCCTGCGTATTATGGATTGCACCTTTAATACCTTTGGGTTGCAATCAATGGATGGAGACACACCATCCACTTTTTATCAGATAGCAGATTTGGGATGCGGAGACGGTGTGATTTCAGAAGCCATTTTGACTCACTACCCGGACAGTCGGGTCGTAGCCATTGACTTTTCAGAACCCATGCTTCATCAAGCCCAACAACGTCTTGCTCCGTTTGCTGATCGGGTTGACATTCTTCATGCTGATTTAGGACATTCAAACTGGCAGAGCACCCTGAATCACTTTGATGCAGTCATATCAGGCTACTGCATCCATCATCTTACCGACACTCGCAAGCGATCGCTTTATCGAGAAATTTATCACCAGTTGAAACTAGGTGGATGCTTCCTGAATATCGAGCATGTGTCGTCTCGGTCTACCTGGATTGAGGAGACTTTCAACGACGCGCTGATTGAGTCTCTTTATCGGTGGCACCGGAAACAGGGAGGAGATAAATCTCGCGAAGCAATCGCCGAACAGTTCATGAATCGAGATGATCAAAATGCCAACATCCTTGCATCCGTTGAAGACCAGTGTCACTGGCTGCGTGAGATTGGATTTCAGCATGTTGATTGCTACTTCAAATTCTTTGAACTGGCGGTGTTTGGAGGAGTGCGCCTATAAATACCAATCACGACGTGCCGTTCTATCTGAAAGCCTGTGGGGAGCCTGTGGGGGCTACAACAGGCAACATTTTTTGAATATCGCTAGTTTGACTCACTAGAGGTCATGCGTTAGTATCCGGTCACATTAAGGGCAATTCGTATGAACAGTGCCATCGCACCCAGGATTTTTCTGATATTGAGCATCAGGTCTATTGCTGGCGATCGCTCCTGATGCAGTTGCAGCAATTGATAAACTCAAACTCATCAGCGCAAACAATTTAAGACATGTTGAATTGTGAATGCAAAAGCAAACCATGTAACACTCCCACCAATTATGAAATTTCACAGCATACTGGGCTCAGCTCCGTAAAACACGGGGCTAAAAGTGGCTAACCCAGCTCATTAAGTTCTTGTTGCCCGCGCCTGAACCATTCAGCGATTGAAGGGTAGATGCAACCATTCAGTCAGACCGGAACAACGAAGTCGTAACTCAAACCTGATTTTCAGAATCTCGATTGCGGATAGGGATTAGAACCCTTATCTACTTCACCGCAATAAGATGTTGCATGTTCTAAGCGTCTTGGCGTTTCGGTTTAATACAGCCCAAGACTTAAAATGCATGGCACGAATGATTCGGTTTTAGTCTCTAGCGAATTGAGGAGGGTTCTCAAAATTGAGCCTTAGTAGGGCTTAACTGGCCTAAATCAGGGAACGATTTCACACCAATCAGAAAACCAGTCGTCACTGGCCGTATTACTAGGGGCATTAGGCGTAATACATCCTTAGTCTAGTGAATCAAATATTACATCGCCGATTTCAGTGATTAGCTTTATAGAAGCTTGGGTGATATTTTAAGCTGCGATAAAGTTTCACTCAGATGCAATCCAAACAATCTGATTAAACGGAGCACGATACATTTCTTATTACAGAGCGAAATCCTCGATGTCAGGGAATTTGAATATTAATTTTGGTGCGAAAAATTATTTTCGTCTTGAAATTATTTGAGACGAAAATTTTGAGTCAGGTCAGAATGGGCTCTCTTTTATCAAGGAAGGGTGAAGTAGAAGAGGATAAACCGGCCCTGTAATACGCATAGAAATTAATGATTTCCACAGCATTATTACTGATCTTATGAGCTTGGCGGGGTGATTAATTCAGCAAATCCAGTGAATATACGGAGGGAATTAATTCTCGTTTGATTAACTCCTAGATTTAGCCGTCAATGGGTCTAATTCTCCCCGCTTCGCTGGGCGAAATTGGAATGCTTACCTGAAATGTTGTGCCTATCCCTTCTTGGCTAAAAAATGAAATATGCCCATGATGATGCGTGACGCACTGTTTGACGATGGCTAGTCCAAGCCCCGTGCCTCGAATCGCGTCAACGTTCTTAGCTCGATGAAATATCTCAAAAAGTCGCGGCTGATCGTCTTTTGGAATCCCAATGCCGCGATCGCGCACTATCAAAACAGCCATGTGCCCATCACACGATAGTTCAAAGTCAATCGTGCTATTGGCGGGAGAGTATTTCACCGCATTAGATAGTAAATTCGTCACGATAGAGCGTAGCAATGTTGGATCAACATAGGTACAGCTACAGTCACCTCTACTGATAAACGCAATCGTTTGCCGATGGCTGGTTTCATCGAGCCGAATCTCCTCGACGAGGTCGCGGCAAAATTGATTTAGATTGATCTGCACTAGATTGAACTCTAATCTTGATGAATCAGACGTTTCGATCGCAAAAATATCCTCTAGTAGCCGATTCATGTTGGCGATCGCCCCACAAATGCGTCGAAAATATTCGCGTCGCTTTTCGGGTGTAGCTCGATGTCCGTAGTGCTCCAAAATCTCGATTGAGGTTCGAATGACGGTAAGCGGCGTGCGAAACTCATGAGACACCATCGATATAAAGCGGGATTGTAGATCATTTAATTCCTTCTCGACTTGGAGAGTTTGACGCATTTCATCTTCGATGCGCTTTCCTTCAATGATCTGGTGTTCACGGTCACGAATGCCTGCAATCATATTCTCAAAGGCATGGGCCAGCACACTGATTTCATCGGTTAACGCCCCGCTATCGAGAAGGGCGAGTCCTTCGTCATAGTCTCCATCTGCAATGCGTTTTGCAGATTCTGTGAATTTGTGCAACCGCCGAGTCAGCATCCCAGATAGCAGATCGATCAAAACCAATAACCCAGCGTAGGTCAGGGCAAACGACACGAGGATGCGCCTTCGAATCACATGCTGAATTTGTAGAACATAGTCTGCTTCGATGTCTAAGCCTAAGACCGCGACAATTTTGCCTTGATCGTTGCGGAGAGGCATAAATGCAGAAATCCAGCTGCCCCAGTCGTCTGTGTAAATGGTGGGTTCCTCGATCAATCTGCCTTGCTTAATGACCCGTCGAACTTCCGGACTAATATAGTCAGACTGAAGAAATCTGGCAGCCTTTGCAGGGTTGTAGCGTGACCATAAATCAACCAAGTAGATGACTTCAGGTTCTCCAGGCTCTACTACCATTGATCCAGCTCGTCGATTCGTCTCCGACTGGCCGACGGTAAATGAATAGAGCCACGCCCGTGGTTCAAGGTCATGAACGGTTTCAAACCATTCCAGTTGGCTGTGATAGCGAGGGTCATCCGAGAACCCTGCTGCATTAGCGTTTCCGGTCTTATAAAGAGCCATCAGTTCTTGCACGTCAACACCTGTGGCTGCGCCGCGTAGCGTTGAGCGCATATCGTCCCTCAAGCGAAACATCACTTGATTAGTCGTGAACGTGTAAAACCAGTAAAAAGCACCGGCGAAAACGAGGCTAAAGGCAAGGCTAAAGGTGAGCAATAATTTAGTCCGCAGACTCAGCATTGAGAATCTGCGGGTCGGTTGGACGAGAGGGAAATGCGTAACGGATGATTGAGGCTGCCGTAGATTCACCTGATGAACGTTAGCTAAGGGCTAGTCTGAATAGCCGTGGAAGCACAGCTCAAGGCGCACTCTTATACTAAAGATGAGCCCTACAGAAAGGCTACCGTAGTGAATGTAGCTTTTCGTTGGATTTTGGAGTGAATATGACACCAAGCAACCGCCCGGTGATACCAACCGCAATGACCATCGCGGGGTCTGATAGTGGAGGTGGGGCAGGCATTCAAGCTGACTTGCGAACGTTTGCATTTCATCAAGTCCATGGTACCAGCGCGCTTACATGTATTACATCACAGAATACACAGGGTGTAACGCGGGTTGATGCACTTCCTCCTGACGCAGTGATTGCTCAAGTTCAAACGGTCATCGATGATATCGAGATTCATGCCGTTAAAACAGGCATGTTGTTAAACCAAGGCATCATTGATGCGATCGCCCACTATTTCCACGAAAATCCCCTCCCCAATCTAGTGGTTGATCCGGTGATGGTGTCTCGAACCGGAGCTCAA
Source organism: Elainellaceae cyanobacterium (assembly GCA_051117335.1). Lineage (GTDB taxonomy): Bacteria > Cyanobacteriota > Cyanobacteriia > CAZCXK01 > CAZCXK01 > DBGGTD01. Next base: position 233,807 of record JBNPEB010000009.1, on the reverse strand, counting down.
CTGATCGACGATGCTGCCATTTCAACGCTCAAGTCGCGCCTAGTTCCTCTCGCAACCGTGTTAACGCCTAATCGCTATGAAGCTCAAATACTGAGCGCATTGGACATTACAACTCTCAGAGAGATGCAAGCCGCCGCCCAGCGGATTTTTGAACTCGGTCCAACGGCTGTTGTAGTAAAAGGAGGAGGAATGTCTGGAAACCTGCGAGGAGTGGATGTGTTCTTCGATGGCGATCGCTTTGAAACGCTACAAACCGAAACGGTGCATACTCCCAATACCCACGGCACAGGGTGTACCTTATCTGCTGCGATCGCAGCTAATCTAGCAATCGGTCATGAATTATCAGTTGCTATTCGCCATGCAAAGCATTATGTAACATCCGCTTTGCAGCACTCACTTCAAATTGGTCATGGGCAAGGCCCGGTTGGTCACTTTTTTTCACTCGGGCGCTCTTCACCCTAACTTCACCATTGCTCAGCAGTTCTACGGCTATGATTCCCAATCGGGGCAGTCCTCTGAGTCCCAACCAAAGGGATGCATGGCACATACGAGTAAATTGTCGTTGTATATGTGCCCGTGATAGTTTTTGCAGCCAATGCAGGCAGGATTTTGAGTGGGGCCAGGTTCGACCGGATAGCCTGTAAATTCAACAAAATCGCCCTCTGTCCCATCTATCCCGATGAAGAAATAAATAGACGGATCAATCCATTCGTCTAGCTGGTCAGCAAATTGCTCTAACTCAAAGGCGATCGCTTCGTGAGTTTGCTCGATAACTATATCCGACAGGTCTGCGAACGCTTGAGCAACTTCCACGATGCCTTCGGTTGCGTCAACGAAAGCCTGCTCTATCGTTCCCGAAATTTCGTCAAATGCCTTAAACCAATCTTGAGGCCAGCGTTCCATTCACTTCATGCCTTATGTTCGTCCTTCATTCTTAAGTCTGCGCAATTCCTCTTCGAGGTCAGAGACTTGCTGACGTAAATCGTTGGTTGCTGATGGGGGCTTCGATTCAGAACCCTCATCATCATCCGACAAAATCTCAATACGTCGGGGCTCCCGGGGCGACGACTCAGACGACGGCTTAGCCTCTGAGTTGTAGGTCTGCTGAGCCCGACCTACCATCTCATCAACCATGCGTCGAGCTTCATCTGCCGTCAATTCACCACGAGCAACCATCTCATCTGCAATTTTTTGAGCTTGTTGCCTAACTTCTACAAGGGTTTGGCCTGCTTTCTCGCCAGCATAGGACGCTATGCCAACCCCTAGATAAAACGCTTTTTGAACCAGATCTCCAAGACCTGCCATCGCTATTTTGGCTCCTGTTATGCAATTAGAAATTAGGAAAATACCGCGTCTCTCTAGGATAGAGATAAATAATGAGAATTGACCAGTCACCGAGCGCGATCGCGCAAGACTAAAAAGCCCCCCGAAACTAAAAGACCCGGAGTCCACGCCTATTACAAGCATCCCGTATTGCTGCTACCTTCCGGTCCTGACAAGATTTGGGCGTTGTAATTGCATGGGTCCAGGTCATATATAAGATAACACGATATCGACGGGATCGGCTGCCAAATGGGTAAAACTGGGGAGACGATGCCGCGAGTAACGGAGTCGATTTTCACTATAAAGATTAGTAATTAATGGGTCAGCTCACTGTAGGAGCCCGCTTAAAATGAAATCAGGAAGAATTTCTTCCTTTCAAATTCAATACTTCTGTCACTCTTTTTAAAAGTTTTTTCAGTTACTAGGAGAGTGGGTATGGCTGTTCTAAACCGCTTTCAAGATACATTGCAATATCTCTGGGAAGGCATTTCACGCATTTTTAGGCCCAGTGATGATGCTTATCCAAACACAGGAATGCAGCCGTTTGATGGCGATCCCTACGATGAACGTGAGCATAATCGAGAATTGCATTAAGCAATAATCGCGTTATTGCCGGGAGCATCAATAGGCTCCCGGTTAGTTCTCTTACAGGATCTAGCTGTTGAGCATAAATGCGAGCTAATTCAGGGTGCCAATAAGCGGGCGTTCACTCATTGGTTCGGTGGCTCTCAACGCTCACTGTTTTTTCATGAGGAGTAGTCCTTGACTATCTTCAAGCTCAAACATACGCAGATCAAACGCGCTGTCATGTACATTTAAACCCGGAGTGGCGATCGCCACCTGCCACTCATCTACGTCAAGCTGGAGCCAGTCGGCTAGCGTGACTTTGGCCGGATCGCCTCCCATGTGAGTCACCATTGCCAGTTGTTCTGCTGGTTGTGATGATTCGTGAGTAGGTTGACTCCTTAATCCATAAAACAACGTATGGTGATCGGTGCTGACCCGATTAAAGCGATCGCTCCCAGTCAGGTTCTCTCTCAACCACGCATGGCTCAAACGAAACTGCCGAAGGTCAAGACTAAAGCGAGTCTGCAGAGGATTAACCTGATCGACATAATGAGACACATTACTCAAATCATGCATATCTTCCATAAGTGCCATCGCAAATTTTTTGAGAGACGGCACATCTAGATTATTGAGAAATGGGATCTTCTTTTCAGGATGGTTTAATTCCATCAAAGACGGAAGCTCACAATATTCCAAATTGTCACCCAAACAATTCTGACAAATGACTGCGACAGCTTCTAGATCATAGTCTGTCTGCATCATCGCAAGTCTTAGAGCACCCGCAAATCCCCTAAGAAAATCATAATCTGAGAATCCTAGTGCTTTAAGGCGACTGAATACCCACGGCTTCTCATAAAGCTCAGGTTCGACTTGCCAGTCGAGGAAGCCAATTTCCTCTGACGCGACTTTAACGCCATATCGCTCATCTGTATTTCTAAAGAACCCCCAAGCGGCACGCATAAGCGCATTGATAAAATCCATTGGCAATCCGGGGCTAAACGCATGCACCCAGAGTTTCACAGCCGGATTATCATAGGCATTATTTAATACCTCTGGATGAGTTTTACCAAGATTCCAATTGATGGGTCCATGCGGATCAATTTGATTGCCTCGCCTCACTGTATCGTGGTTCGCACAGCCAGTAATCCAATTACTTCCTTGAATCATCACTTCACTGACCCGTCTCCATTTTTGATCCCAGAATTTTTCAAGGGCTGGCGTATTATGGGCAAAAATGAGCGGTCCCCATTGAAACGAGTCGGGTTTCAGCTCAACTAGGTCTCGATACGTAGAGGTTTCTTCCCATCCTTCTTGGGGCCATGGCCGTCCATCCTCAAAAATGGTGAACACCAATCGACGGTAGCCACCAATTTCTTGAACGACATCACTCATCGCGAGCAGATACGCATCGTCTTGCTCTACTCGCCCAGAAATTGGGTTGAAAAATCGAAAATCTTGCCCTCCATCAACTCTGATTCCATCTGCCCCTGTATCGAGTTTTCGGCGCTGCATCTCCAGCAAATTGGCACGCACTGCCGGTAACTGATGGTTCAAATCTTGCCCGTACATGTTAGGCCCCTTCAGAAACTGGCGGCTGAGCAGTTGTTCAGATTGATTATCTGCATGACCATAAACAAGGTCGTAGATGACTTGAATCGGGCCTTGCGAAAAATTATGCAGGACGGCTACAAAATCGATCAGTTCATCGGGGCGTAAACTGCCCAAAATTGCTGGATTAGTGGCAGACGATCCCAAGATGGGAATATCGTATCCCCAGTTCAGGGTATTAGGTTTCCGGAGCGTAATATCAACCGCATAGCTTTCGTGGGGATCAAGGTCTGTCGGCCCATCTGCTCCGGATGCGTGAGATATCTTAGATGCTTCGGATACCTCAGATGCTTGATCAGATTGATTGAGCGGATGAATAGCAAAAAATTCATGCTCTGAATTATCGGTTTCATGACGATACTCAATCGTTGGCTCGATCGGTAAGAGCTGAATGCCGTCATAGCCTACATAGTTTTCTTCAGCAGGTGTGAGCGATCGCCCAGATGCTAATTTGTCAGAAATGTCTTGATAAAGCTGGGTCAACCCCTCGAGCGTCCCTGGTTTTGAGGCTGTGCTGATATGGATTTGCAATAAGTTGACTGGGGTTGGACGTCTAGGAATTTCGTCATCAGAATCAGACGGATTTCCTGTGCGACGGAAATAGTCTAGATCAGCCCGCTCCCGCTGTAGCCGATCGATGTCATAGAGTTCTGCTGGAGCAAACACGCCATACGGAAGCGAGTATGGCACCACATCTCGAATGGTATGCAGATGACCTTGGAGATCACGGTATTTCAGCCAATAGAATGATCCTGCCTGATCGCGAGTACCCGCTTTCATCCCCGAAATCACGCCCCAAATATACTCACCCTGCTGGGGTAACGATAAGCGATCGCATCGAAAGCTTACCGTTTGCGCCGAGGCGCGAAAGTCAATAGGAGCTAATGGAGTAAACACCTCCAAGTAAATCATTCGCTCAGATTGGATCACTTCACCTGCCAATTCAGGTGTCCAAAATCCAATTTCGGTCAAGCCATCCGGACGATAATGGGCTCCTAGTTTACGAGCAAGCTGTTGAGCTTTTGAGAAATATGTTTCGTCCGAATCTGTGATCGCCGCTGCCCATTCCAACAGCGCCTGAGTTTCCTTCTCAGCCAATGCACTCGAAGATAAAGATTCCACTGTATTCACGACACCGCCTGCTTTAACAGCCTTTCCAATTTAGCGCAGCACCATCTCAGATCCACAGGGTCTGACGCAAGTTTTCAAACTATTATTTATCTGATGAATAGTATTCAATTCAACGGCAAGCTCTTTTGAAATGATGATTAGCACAAATTAATGTCGCCAAAACTTGTTGGCAATCGCTAACATACAACGTCCATTAGTAGTTCGCTAGGTGGCTTTAGTCCGCAGAAAAATCTCAAATTCTTGAGGTAATCTCTATTACAACACCTAACTTTTAGAAAATGTTAAATTATGGTATAGTCATGCAAGGATATAGTGAATTTGAATCATCAAATTCATCTGGAGTACTGACTTAGCGGGCTTTTAAGCCTTGCCATTCTATTGCAGATATTCCTAGTATTGGCTAGGTTATTCTATGAAAATAGTCCTGAAAGTCGCTTAATTTTGTAAGGTGCTTGCAATAAATAGCAGAGTTGGCGAGTTTTTGAGAGATTGATTTTATGGGTTTGATGTATAGGTTTTAGAGGGTATTTGAAAAGGGTCTGGCGGTTATCAACGCGTTGTGACTTCTTGCAGAGTAGGCCGCGGCTACACAAGCAAAGGTTTGTGGATGTCGATGCGGACTTCAGCAAAGTTGTAGGGTTTAGAACCTGCAGGGTCAGATTTTTTCGCATAGCCTTCGTTTCGCAAGTGACATGCAACGCGTTCGCGTAGCGTTATCCCTGAGCGCTTATGTTTCTAGCGATTAGGTAATGGTTTTGCAGCTCTTAATATGACGAGTCGATATGCTGATGGCAGATTATTTAATTAATGAGCCATTAGCCTAAAATATCGATTCTCCAGTGACAAGATTCGCATTGCAGGTTCAATTTTACAGTACATAATTTGATTGTGATGCATGTTCATGCCATGTTTAATCATGCTGAACGGTTTTAATGATGAAACGCGTCAGGAGGCAACTGAATGAAATCTTCCCTGGTTATTTTGTACCACCGGGAACCCTACGATGAGGTGAAAGAAAACGGCAAAATCTATTACCGTGAGAAGAAAAGTCCCAACGGGATTGTTCCAACTCTGAAGAGCTTTTTCACCAATGCTGAACATGGGACGTGGGTTGCTTGGAAGCAAATTTCCCCAAAGCAGCAGGCCGGTTTTGAAGAGCGGGTTACGATGGAAGGAACTAAGGGGAGCACCGGCGTTCGTCGGATTCCTTTATCTGCTGAGCAGGTCAAAAACTTCTACCACATTACGTCGAAGGAAGCTTTTTGGCCCATTTTGCACTCTTTCCCTTGGCAGTTTACCTACGATTCTTCTGATTGGGAGAACTTTCAACATATCAACAAGCTTTTTGCAGATGCAGCCTGCGAGGATGCCGCAGATGATGCCCTCATCTGGATTCATGACTACAACTTGTGGTTGACGCCCTACTACATTCGGCAGCGCATGCCCAATGTAAAAATTGCCTTCTTCCATCACACTCCATTTCCGTCGTCTGATATTTTCAATATTTTGCCTTGGCGAGAGCACATCATTGATAGTCTTTTGTGCTGCGACCTTTGCGGGTTTCATATTCCACGCTATGTCGAAAACTTCGTTGCGGCTGCGCGTAGCAATAGGGATGTAGAGATTGTCACTCGCGTTCCGGTTGATCCCGCCTTCACTCCTACCGGAACCGCACTTGCTGAGCCGGAGCTCACGACACAGATTTCCCATAAGGGGCGAATTGTCAATCTCGACGCATTCCCTGTGGGCACCAATCCAGAATTGATTCGTACGATCATCCAAAAACCAGAAACTGAGCAGCGGGTCGCTCGGATTCGGGAAGATGTAGGTAATAATATCTTGATTGTGTCTGCTGGACGTGTGGATTACGTCAAAGGTGCAAGGGAAATGCTTTGGGCCTATGAGCGGCTGTTGGAGCGCCGCCCAGACCTGCACGGCAAAATTAACATGCTAACGACGGCTGTCACACCTGCATCCGGAATGCGTGTATATAAAACAGCTCAAAGTCAAATTGAGCAGCTAGTGGGTAAGATTAATGGTCGCTTTGCGAAGCTGAACTGGACTCCCATTATTCTCTTTACGCAGCCTATTCCCTTTGAAGAGCTGATAGCTTTCTTTAAGGCAGCAGATATTGCTTGGATTACGCCATTGCGTGATGGGCTAAATCTGGTTGCGAAGGAATATGTCTGTGCCCATGAAGGCAACGATGGCATGTTGGTTCTCTCTGAATTCACAGGGTCTGCGGTTGAACTGCCAGATGCAATCTTGACCAATCCGTATTCGTCGACCCGTATGGACGAATCAATCGATCTAGCACTCTCGATGTCTCCAGAAGAAAAGCAACAGCGGATGAGCCAGATGTATCAGGCGATTAAGCGGTACGATGTGCAGCAGTGGGCAAACCACTTGTTCCGCGAGGCTAGAGCGTCTGAAACCGTTCGCAGCAAAGAACCCGCACTCGTCTAAATCGTACGGTGTTGAGAAAGGATAAGAGTCGTAATCTCTGGATTGGAATTGAATTAATGATCTAGCTATTTGACTTTTATCCTCTCATTTAGGCTGAAATATGCCTGAGGCGATCGCTGGGTTAACATTTCTGTAGACCTTTGAAATAAAGGGGTTTAGGATAGATTGCGATCGCCCCGTTTGATCATTCCCCTGTCGATTTAGATAAAGTTTGTGTAACATTAACTTGACATGTCATCTAGGGAAGTGCATTAGGCGCGTAAGCGACCCATCTCAGCGCAACCACATAAGCATTCTCAAAATTGCATTCACTATCCGTTGTTGTACACTCTAAAGGGGATTATGGTACGCGAACTCAACAACGCTTGGACGGTATCACCTCAATCTCTTACGACTGAGGCAAGCCAAACTATTGAAGCTTTCAAGCAAAGTCAAGTGGCAACACTCGCAGTATTAGGCGCAGGCGCCTGGGGCAGTGCTCTAGCAAAGCTAGCATCCGAAGCAGGGCATACCGTTAAAACATGGTCGCGTCGAAGCGACACCAGCCTAGAAGAAACGCTTGCCGGTGCAGACGTTATTTTGTCTGCCATCTCGATGAAAGGCGTTACTGAGATGGCTGAGCGTCTGCGTAAAATCCAATTGCCTGCTCATGTCATTCTTGTGACTGCAACCAAGGGGCTAGACCCCGCTACGACGCGAACTCCCTCTCAGATCTGGCAAGATACATTTCCAAATCATGCTGTGGTTGTGTTGTCTGGTCCGAATCTATCGAAAGAAATTGATCAGGGCTTACCGGCTGCGACAGTTGTGTCTAGTCGCGATTATGCCGCAGCCGAGATGGTGCAGAGCGTGTTTGCCTCTGAGCGATTCCGTGTTTACACCAACACTGATCCAGTCGGCACGGAATTAGGTGGCACCCTAAAAAATGTCGTGGCGATCGCCGTTGGCGTGTGCGACGGTCTAAAGTTGGGCACCAACGCAAAGTCTGCGCTGATTACGCGCGCAATCACTGAGGTCATTCGAGTCGGCACTCATTTTGGCGCTCAGCCCGAAACCTTTTTTGGTCTATCAGGACTAGGTGACTTGCTTGCAACCTGCAGCAGTGTGCTAAGCCGCAACTATCGGGTTGGCTATGGGCTTGCTGAAGGCAAATCCCTGGAATGTATCCTCGATGAACTTCAGAGCACAGCTGAAGGAGTTAACACCACCAACGTTTTGATCGACATCGCAAATCGAGAAGGCATTCCCGTTCCTGTCTCTCGACAGGTATATCGACTCTTAAATGGCAAGATTACGCCTCACCAAGCGGTCGAGGCGCTAATGGAACGAGATCTCAAACCAGAAGCCTGCGATATCTTCTAGACACTCTATCAGTTATAGACTTGCGCTCTTTTGCGCCAAGATGCTGAGCGATGTAGAACTCTCGCTCTCCGGGGGTTCTACATGTAAACCTGAAGCCATGTAGGCTGTAAACGGGCGACTACGCAAGCCAGACCGCGTAGCCCGCGATTTGGGCTTCAATATTTCTATAGCAATGTGCAATTGCGTCAAGTATAGAAGCGGTGTGTGGGACGCGGGCGCGCCCCACACACCGCTATATAGCAATCCTAGATGGGTTATGAGCAGTGAGGCGGGCTTAGCCTGCCTCACTGCTCAACCATCATTCACAAGCGATCAATTTAAATTTTCCTATACGTTAAGTTTGGATGATTCATTTGAAACTAATCATACTCAAGAAGAAGGCATATCCGGTCAGCACGCTAAGATAGCAAAGGGCCTAGTCCAACTCTGCTCACGATTAGTTGCAGGTTTTTACTAGTCGATTTCGATGGAAAAAGTTGGGAGCAAACGATTTATAGGCTCTAGGCTCGTTATCCTAACATGTAGAAACATACTGTTTATATGACTTTGTGAGCAATGAGTGTGTGAATAATGAGTATGTAAGCGACTCATCGTTTAGGGAGTGTTCCTTGGGAATTCAAGAACTGAATGATAGTTCTATTCAGGGCGTATTCTTAACGCTCTGCGGAAAATTTGGCTTAAAAATTGTGAACTGCATAGCTGAATATTCGGTTTCCTAAGGCAGCCTTCTGTGACTCAACTTGATGGCAGCTTAAGAGGCAACTTAGGATGCAGATGACAAAATCTAAATCCCGCTTAAACTTTTGGCAGCTCTGGAATATGAGCATCGGATTTTTTGGTATTCAGTTTGGCTGGGGGCTGCAGATGGCAAACACCAGCGCAATTTTTGAATATCTTGGAGCCGATGCTCACGAAATTCCAATTCTGTGGCTTGCTGCACCCCTCACCGGGTTATTTGTGCAGCCTATTATCGGCAATTTGAGTGATAACACGTGGGGTCCTCTCGGGCGAAGACGTCCTTACTTTTTAGTTGGCGCAATTCTAAGCTCAGTTGCCTTAATTTTGATGCCAAACTCGTCTAGCTTATGGATGGCAGCAGGGTTGCTGTGGATGCTGGATACGTCTGCAAATATTAGCATGGAGCCATTTCGGGCATTTGTCGGTGATCTACTGCCTGAAGATCAGCGCACTCGAGGCTTTGCGATGCAAAGTTTATTTATCGGCTTAGGGGCTGTTGTGGCCTCTGCAATGCCGTGGACGTTAACGAATCTATTTGGCATCGTTAGTGCTGATGAACGTGCGATCCCTTTCGCAGTCGAATTATCTTTCTACATTGGTGCGGCTGCTTTCTTTAGCACTGTCTTATGGACCGTCATTACCACTCAGGAGCATCCTCCCAAAGATATGCAGGCATTCCAACGTCAGCAATCTGAACGGCTTGGCTTATCCGGCACAATCCGTGAGGTTTCTACGGCAATGAAGGAAATGCCTCCTACGATGCGGCAATTGGCTTGGGTGCAATGCTTTAGCTGGTTAGGCATGTACTGCGTATTTCTGTATTTTCCTCCTGCCGTTGCTCACAATGTTTTTGGTGCTGTTAAAGAAGACTCTTTGCTCTATGCAGAAGGCATCGAATGGGCAGGGCTTTGCATGGCAATGTATAACGCTATATGTGTTGTCTTCTCGTTTATCTTGCCTAAACTTGTAAAGCTTACAAGTCGTAAGACAGCCCATATGCTTTGTTTGATGTGTGGTGGGATTGGGTTAATATCGCTTCTGTTTATCCACAATCGTTATTTGCTGCTGATAGCAATGGTCGGATTGGGAATTGCTTGGGCAAGCTTATTGTCGATGCCCTATGCGATGTTGGTTGGATCTCTCCCTCCCAAAAAAAGCGGCATTTATATGGGAATCTTTAACTTCTTCATCGTTTTGCCAGAAGTGGTGGCATCTCTAGGCTTTGGATGGGTAATGGCAAACTTGCTTCATGAAAACCGGCTTTCGGCAGTTGTTGTAGGGGGAGGCTTTATGCTGCTCGCAGCATTGCTAACTCAACGAGTTCAAGATGTTTCAGCCGTTGAACAACGCTCAGCGACATCTTCATCCGCGACATCTTCAACAGTGGCAAATGGCACTCCTGAGCCTATACCGAATCAAATTTCAGAGGCAAATTCAGCAAACATAGACGATTTAGCAACTCAGCCATTGACGTTCCCTGAGTCTGATCATGTGTCAACAGAAGCGCCCTCTGCTTCGTCGAAGTGATTTTTCCCGTTCGGAAGATATGAGGTAGAGGTCTTATCTCAGCGCTTTGTTTGCCGAGGACCTAGCCCAAACAGACCGGGATAGGTTCGTTTCGATCGTCGTCGAACTTTATTATCTTTTCCTTCTCCGGTTAGCCCCAGCTGCTTACGAAGTTGCGTCAAAGCCTTGTTTTGCTTAGGCGAAGCATCACCTTGGTTGCTAATCCAGGTGGCAATGAAACTACCGGCTGCTCCGGCGATCGCAGCAACAATCAGGCTAAACAAGGCAGGATAGCCAAGCAAAAATAGACTAGTAACAAAAACAAGCCAAAGCTGTAATCCGACTTTGACAGAGTTTTTCATTGGCTGACACAAATTAAAAGATCAATGACCTGCCATCGCTAATGTGGTGCTATTTAGTCGTTCACGACAAGACTTGCACACGAATCCAATTTATTCCTTATTTTCTAATAATACTGCTAACTGTGATGAGATATCTTGAGTCGTATCGAGCGTTTTCACATACTGGTGCTCCGGTTCTTGAAAAGGCTCCAAATGCTGCCCAGCTAAGATATAGGTTGTAGCATCAGCAATATCGTCAGAGCGATTCTGAAGACGCTCTTTTAACACCTCCATTGGTGCCGTGCAGTGCAAGATTGCCAGGGGTAGCTCATGAATATCCGCTTGAGTGATCACCTGTTTTCGAAGGGATGCTCGATCATATTTTGCGTCTAAAATCACGGAATATCCCTGACTCGCCAGCATCGTGCCTAAGCTAAGTAAGCGACTATACGTTTTTTGTGTCATCTCCGGAGTGTATAAATCGTCGCTCCCTCGTTGATGCAGCGGAATTCCGCCAAGATGTTTCCGGACTGCATCCGAGCGAATATGAACTGCATTAATTTGTCGAGCAAGGTGTCGAGCAACGGTTGTTTTGCCTGAGCCTGACAAACCGCTCATTACAATGAGTTGTCCCTGTCGAGGCTGGCTATATTTCCACGCTAGCTGATAATACAAGGATGCAGTTTGGGATGCTTGCTGCTTGTCTTCATCAGACACTGACGCATCATCCAGCATGAAGGAGGTGACTTTGGCTCGCACATAGGTCTGTCGATTTATATAAATCGGCAAAACTCGCAACCCTTCCCAGTCGCCAGTTTGCTCGACATAGGCATTAAGAAATGCGTTGCTCAAATCAGGACGCTTTCCAACCTCCAAATCCATGACGATATAAGCGATGTCAAACATTACATCAACAAATCGAAATGGTTCATTGAATTCGATACAGTCAAATAAAAATAACGTATTATTCCACAGACAAATATTGCCCAGGTGCAAATCTCCGTGACATTCTCGAATCCAGTTATTTTGAATTCGACTGGCAAACACATCGGTTTGATTAGAAAAAAACTGATCGGTGTATGCCCATGTCTCATCAAACTGAGCTTGAGTTTGCGGACCTCCAATATATTTGTGGGTCTGCTCATAATTTTCGTCAAAGGCAGCCCGAATTTGAGAGATTTCGCCAAACGAACGAATGTAATCATTCGTTTCTGCTTTGTTATGAAAGTCTGCGACGACATCGGCAAGCCAGGTAAGCAACTCCAGCGTAAGCTTGCCCTCTCGAAACTGATGGCTGAGTAGCGCCTCTTGAGGAAACTGCCGCATCTTGACCGCATATTCGATGGGTGTTCCTTGCTCGGCAAACTGAAACGTCTCTCCCTGCTGCACGATTGCAACAACATTGAGATAGAGGTCGGCTGCACCCCGCTGATTGAGTCGTAGCTCTTCGTTACAAAAATGATGGCGCTTATCCAGTGTTGAGTAGTCTAAAAAACCAAAGTTGAGGGGCTTCTTGATTTTGTAGGCGTAGTCTCCAGTCAATAGCACATAGGAGATGTGAGTTTGAATGAGTCGAATCGGCTCCTGAACAGGATGAGGATAAAAGTTAGAATCTAACATCTGCTGAATTAGCAGAGGGAGGGCAGGATTCGTCATAGTGTGTTCTTTAGATCATCAACCGCGTGTCAATCTTACAAAGAATATTAGCCAGGGAATGTTCCCTGGCTAATGGCTAAACCAACTCTTGAAAATTCAGTTGGAATCAAAATGCAGATGAGAGTACAGTGTGCGATCGCCATTTAGTCGACTACTCATCAAACCGGCCAATCATGATTCTTCAGCATCCTCACCCGTATCCATGATTGCCAGTGCTTCTGCCACGGCGGGATTAACAGGTTCAGCCTCTTCAGGCTCTGGAGCCAATCTAGGAGGCAGAACTGATGCAACTACACGCTCTGGTTCACCCACCGCACTCACCTTGCTAGGAAGCACGAGTTCTCTGACATGTAGAGCATCTCCAATATTGAGTGCTGAAACATCAACCTCGATACTTTCTGGAATATGGTCAGGATCGCACTGCACCTGAAGTTCAGTCAAGACTGTATCCAGAGCTCCTCGTTCCTCTACTACACCAACGGCTTCGCCAACAAAGTGGATGGGGACAGTTACTTCGATAGTGTCTTGAGCCGCAATCGAGAAGAAACTTAAATGATAGAGATAGCCCTTAGCGGGGTGAGCATGGACATCACGAAGTAGAGCTCTTCCACTCCACGATAAATCAGCAACCTGGACCCGGACGAGGGTGTTATTGATGGATGCATTTCTAACCAAAAAATCAGCTGCTTTGGCATCTAATGTTAAAGAGACGGACTCTGCTCCCTTATGCCCATACAAAACGGCTGGGATCAACCCTTGCCGACGAAGCGATTTTGGCTTTGCTTTTGCATCTCGTGTCTTACATTCAACAGTGAGTTCCATAGATGTTGCCTATCTAAATCATTCAAACGATTATTAAACTAGCTCAGAGGGTAGCCAGCCGGGATAAATGACGACTAATCCGCTGAGCCTTGTCAAACTAGACTCTAACGGTGTGAATGGCTCCATCGTTGGAGAGCAGTGCTCGCTTGGGGCCGTGAATGGGATCTTCCACAATGATGGTTTGATCGCGGCTCGCACCCAGCGAAACAATGGCGATCGGAACCTCCATCAACTCCGCCAGAAACTTTAGATAGTCTAGCGCTTGCTGGGGCAGATCTTCTAGCGTACGGCAGTGAGCTGTCGATTGCTTCCAACCCGGCAGTGCCTCATAAATCGGACGGCAGCGAGCAAATTGACGCGCACTGCCAGGCAGATCATCACACCGTTGCTCGTCAATTTCATAGGCGACACAAATTTTGATCGTGTCGAGTTCATCGAGAACATCGAGTTTGGTAATTGCCAAGCAGTCTAATCCATTAATACGAACTGCATAACGACCGATGACTGCATCAAACCATCCGCAGCGACGCTTGCGTCCAGTTGTGGTACCAAATTCAGCGCCGCGATCGCACAATAATTCACCCACTGAGCCATTCAGCTCGGTCGGAAAGGGACCTTCGCCGACCCGAGTGGTATAGGCTTTAGCCACGCCAATCACACGGTCAATAATAGTCGGCCCTACTCCTGCACCGACGCACGCACCACCTGCAACTGGATTAGAGGATGTGACATAGGGATAAGTCCCGTGGTCAAGATCGAGGAGCGTGCCCTGTGCTCCCTCAAACAAAATATTCCGTCGCCGCTTAACCGCGTTATAGATCTGTAAGGAGCTGTCTACAATATGAGGACGAAGCCGCTCAGCATACCCTATATATTCATCAATCACAGCCTCTGGATCGAGTGGAGGCAGTTCATAAAGCTTTTCAAGGAGAACATTTTTAAAGTTGACCGTCCAATACAGCTGTTCCCGCAGCCCGTCACGATCCATCAAGTCGATAATACGAATGCCGGTGCGCTCTGACTTATCCGTATAGGTGGGGCCAATGCCTCGACCCGTCGTCCCAATTTTATAACTACCCCGACGTTCTTCGGCTGCCTTATCAATCAACCGATGATACGGCATCGTGACATGAGCCGTTTCAGAGATGAATAGATTTTCTGTAGAGACATTCAACGCTTCAAGCCGATCTAGCTCTGCAATCAGCTCTTTAGGATCAATGACGGTTCCAGCACCAATGATGCACTGCGTATCTGGGTAGAGAATGCCCGACGGAATGAGGTGCAGCTTAAACGTTTGCCCTCTAACAACAACCGTATGCCCTGCATTTACTCCACCTTGGTAACGAACAACGAGATCGGCAGATCTACTGAGAAGGTCAGTAATCTTCCCCTTCCCCTCATCGCCCCATTGAGCCCCAATTACAACAACGTTAGCCAAGGGTTTCCTTATCGCCTAAAGTTTCCACAAACTCCAATTATCTTAATATGACTGCTTAAATGTCAAGACATGGTTTTGATTTTGAATGGCCTATCACCAAGATGGATGAAATCTGAAGCGAATATCTCAAATTTCAGGAAAAACTGGGTTTGATTATCTATCATTTTATGTAAGCACGCGCAGCTAGGTGCTTTAAACGACTAAACAGTTTTGTCGAAATCACTGGAATGTTGACATTAAGTCAGGTCAAACTGACTCAAGTCCGTATATTTAAGTCGAGGCCGCCGTTAGCGAAATCCTATCGTCCTGATTATTCAATGTAGAGAGGTTTTTCTTGTGACATTATATGCCGAATTACATCGACATCTCGGAGGCTCCGTTGTTCCTCGTATTCTTTGGCGCTATTTTCAGCGCAATCATACTGATTTGGCACAGCGATTTTCAACCTATGCTTCATTCGAGCATTTTTACACGCAGCCTCGCAATACCCTAGATGAGTATTTAGAGTTACATACTCTGGTTGAGAGTGTGCAGACGGCAGAGGCGTTGCCCTATTTTATCTATCGCTTGATGCGAGGGGCCTATATTTTCGAGAATCTAGCCTATCTGGAGCTCCGCTATACTCCGTATCTGCGGACACCAGAGCATTTGAGCCAAGCTGATCGAATTGAATATATGGCTCATATTGTTGATGTCGTGGGGAAAGCCAGCCAAGGGGGTGAATATCCCATCGTGACCAGCCAGATTTTGTGTATGCACTCTCGGTTACCCTATGAGGTGAATCGTGCAATTGTGGAGTTGGCGGCTAAAACTCCCCATTACATATGTGGGATTGATTTGGCAGGAGGAGATGCTCACTATGGCGATCGCCTTGAAGAATTCGTCGATCTCTATCGCTATGCGCGATCGCTAGGGCTCAATACTACCGGGCACGTTTATGAAACTCGAGACGGATGCTATCCAGAACTGCTGCCCTACCTGATGCGAGTTGGGCATGGTATCCAAATCCCACTACGTCATCCCGATCTCCTCAAGGAATTAGCAGACCGGCAACAATGCCTAGAAGTATGTCCCACGACTTATCTCAAAACCGGTACGCTAGATAGTATTCAAGAGCTCAAGGTTGTCTTTGAGCGATGTTTTGATGCCGGAGTTGATATCGCCATTTGCACCGATAATGCGGGGCTTCATAATGTTCGATTACCGTTTGAGTATGAAAGCCTCCTTACCCAAGATGTGATTGGCTTCGAGGAACTCCAAGTCTGCCAAGATGCAGCATTCCGCCATGCATTTGCGTGGCCCCACCGCCAACGCCCAACGTCCATTCTCACCAGAGTCTTACAATCTCAACTCGACAGCGAAAGGGCTAACGCATCGTCTGAGCAGTCAGGTCTTCAAACTCTAGAACTGACCCACTAATCGAGACAATAAAAAGGGAGGATCGAGATAATCTCGATCCTCCCTTTTTATCACCAAAAGATTGCAATCCTATTTAGACTGCAATCCGGTTTATAACGCTGTCGAGAGGAACTTCAAATCCCACGCGGAATCCCTGATCTGATAATCTGGCTACGAACCTCGCCTCAAGGCAGCTTCGACTCGCTTAAACTCTTGCTCAAGCCGACTTTTGAGCTTGTCAGGAACGGGACGATTGGGATACGAACTGTAGTGACCCGCTAACGAGTTCAGCGCTGTCCGCATTGTTGTAAAGGAGCTGAGTCGGGTTATTGATGAGTCGCGGCGATAGCGAGATGCAAATTCATTAATACTCTGGCGTGCTGTCTGCTGAGCTTCTGGTTTTTCAGGAGATTCATCCGGTACGTTAAGTGCCGTTCTCAGAGTTTCAATCACCGTCAATGTGTCTTGTCGGTAGTTTCCGGTTAATCCAGATGAAGATGTCGGAGACGAGCATCCTGTTAAACCAATCGAGACAACAAGCAGTAAGGCAAAGATGTAGGAGAAAAATCGTTTCATATAACCTCAGCAGTCAAGGAAGCATAGTGGTAATTAAACCAGAGCCAAAAATGGGGATCGCAAACATTTGCTTATCATCCTATCTTGATATGGGGCATCACACCCGATGTATTTTGCTAATTTGATGGGAGATCGTCTTGGGGAGGCGATTGTTGTTGCTGCCGAAGCTTTAGGAGAATATCGTCGTGGATTTCTCGGGTCAGCGGATAAAAATACACCAGAACCAGCCCTAGGATCAGGCACAGTGTTGGCAGGGGGCCAATGGCAAGGCGAATGGCAAGGAGCGCCGATTCGGGTTGCTCGGGAATGGGTTGGCCCGGGGTTCGAGACACAAAGCCCGAAAACTCTAACGCATAACCGACCAGAAAAATGCCGATGGCAAGTCCCATTTTTTGAAGCAGTGTCATGAAGGAATAAAACGCTCCTTCGCGACGTTGTCCAGTGTGCAGTTCATCTAGCTCGATGACATCAGGCAGCATCGACCACGGGACAACATAGGCTGTTGCTACTCCAAAACTCGCAGCAAATGCCAATACATACATCAACCCAACTTGGTCAGGCTGAAGAAATACTAACCCCGCCTGAACGATAATCCAAAAACTCATCCCAATAAAATAAATACCTCGCTTCCCGACTCTCTGACTGATTGCGCTACAGATAAACAGCATCGGAATCGCACACCCTTGAACAATCAGAGCTACTGAAAAATAGGAGTCTAGGCCCATCCAGTTAATTACAAAGTAGGGAATAATAGCAGCCGTAATTTGGAGCGCCAGCCAAGACAATAGATAGATGCCGATTACAAACAGGAAGGGGCGATTGCTGAATACGATTTTGAGTTGCGTTCGGATGGGGAGAGCGTCTTGATGGCGATCGCCCGAATTAAGTGATTGTTGAGCTTTTCGCTCGGCATTATATTGGAGCCGACCCCGAGTTCCCCAAATACACCAGTAGAGAGGAAGAACAGAAAGCACCGCGCAGGTGACGCCAAGGAAGAAATGCTGAGTCTCTAAGTTGGGAATATTGGCGGCAAATATAAAGCCTAGGGCTAAGCCCAGCACTGCACCTGCCAGTGAAAACGCCAGCCGAAAACTGCTCAGATTCGTCCGCTCATCATAGTCTTGAGTCAATTCAGCAGTCAGCGCTGCATAGGGCAGATTCACAGAGGTATAGGTCGTAAAAAATATGATGGAGACTACGACGTAATACCAAAACTTGGCGGTCGTTGAGCCTCCAAAGTCTGGAACCACCCACATTAGGGCAAAACTAATTCCAAATGGAATAGAGCCATAGAGCATCCAAGAGTGGCGACGCCCCCACCGAGAACGAGTGCGATCGCTCAAGAAACCAATAAGTGGATCATTAAACCCGTCCCAAATCTTGCCAATCAGCAATACTGTTCCAGCGAGTCGGGGGCTCAATCCAGCAACATTCGTCAGAAAGACGAGAAACGAAAACACAACTAAATTCGCGGTCATGCCAGCCCCCATATCTCCAGCACCAAAGGCGAGCTTAGTCTTGAGAGTCAGTTTTTCGGATTCAGGGGATATACCAGATTCTGTAAGTTGATTCATCGGCGGATGACAATTATGTCAAGTATGGCGAGCTGCATAACACGACTAGCCCTATAGGGTTCAAGCGTTAGGATAGACTCAGCGCCCTTAAGGAAAATCTCCTTAAGTCGGCAATCAGTATTATGATGCAAATATGAAGATAAAGTTTTGTAAATACCCTTGACTCCAGCGTTTAGAAACACCGACCTAGCTGCCTTACCCAAAGCATGGCATGCTCTCCATCCGATTTGGTATGGCGACGCGCGCGTTGTCCAACAAGGATTACCTCACGAACAACTTGCTCCGAGTTGGCAAATTCTTCTGCTGGGAGATGGCTCTCCGACCCGACATCTTCAGCTTTTAACCCGAGAACCCACCGAAGTAGACGTGATCGACATGTCATTGGTTGGCGACAGCCTTGACGGTGCGCCCAATCTGATCGAGAGAGTACCAGGCCCTCGTTTGAGGCGGCAAGTCTGGCTCCGCACTGCCTCAGGTCAGCGGCTTGCCTATGCAACATCCTGGTGGGAAGCGAACCATGTCGATGAGTATTTACAAAACCGTTCTCTCCCCATTTGGGCGAGCTTAGCTCGCCTCCGCACAGAGCTATACCGGGATGTCCAAGGATTGTGTTACGGCCATTCAGATGCATTAGAAGATGCATTTGGCGAAGCGGGGCCGTTTTGGGGGCGACACTATTTGTTTTGGCATCATGGACAACCCCTAACCTTGATTTATGAGGTGTTTTCGCCCTATCTAGAGAGATATTTAGGCTCAACTCGGAAAGGCATATCGTCTTAGGCGTATCATCTATCCAACGTTAGGTTGTCGTTAGGCTCGACCTTGTTCATTTTTTGCCGCATATAGGATAAGAGCCTATTTTGAACTCTACCAAATGTCATGCACGCGCGATCGCGTAGTAAAGCATCCCAATGCGAACGCATCAAGTCGAGATTCCTGCTTCGCTACTCTCAGAATGACCAATGCGACTGTTCAAACAACCTCTTCAAACAACCTCATAGACTCTTCAAGATTTTTGGGCTAACCTCATCCCAAATACACATTCGGTGCAATACGATGTATTGCATGCAATACATCGTTGCTTGAATTAAAGTCTCATATCTGGATAAGCCTGGATAAGCATTTAATTTTTTCTGTCCTATGAGACTTGGAGTATCATCAACTCTAACAGGAATTGCAGCTTATGCTGATCAGCACCCATCTTGCTGAAATCCCGTCGGTCAAGAGTTTGGTGAAGCTCTGGGCAGAGCGTTATACACCAGATGTGTCTCTTTTATCGCAGAATCAAGATCCCTTGGTGTATCGTGCGCTAGTACAGGCAGCATCGCAAGAAGGGCGCATCGTTACAGCCGCCAAATTGCATGAGCAGGTCGTCGAAACCCATTGCCAATTTGCAGCTATTCAAGCCAGAAACCTGCATGAATACATCCCCGCTGTTATGGATTTGAGCGAGGCAAAGCGTCTAACTCAAGCTACCTTTCATATCTACAGGGAGCTATTGAAACTTTACCAACAGCAGTCTCAGATTACCCCGCCCATCATGGATAAGCTTTGGGCAGTGTCAGGTGCTACTGGTTCTCTTTCAGCTTGGAGTATTCCGGATATAGAAGACCTCTCCATCGCTATAGAACCCGCATTGTTAGAACTCCAAGAGCGATATGCGACGGCTAAAGACTGGTGCACGCTCGGCTTTCTGACAACGCAGTTAAAATTTAGCAACCGGCTACTCCTCGATAAGCTTGATCCGGTAGAGCAAGTTCTGATTGGTCCCTATTTCAAGTTTGTGGAGGAGCAAGTTGCCCTTCCCTGGCAAAGAGTTTGTGCAGCCGCTGCTAAACACGATTTAGATTCTCCTGCTTTCATTCTTGTCCAGCAAATGCTACCTGCAGCATCAGATATTGCTACAACCGTCTATAATCGACTAGTCGAAATCTTTACTAATCATCGCAGCCGCCAGGGTGGACTAGACAATCCAGGTATAGCCCATTCATGTCTACGTGACTTAAATATGTTTCAAGCCTATCTGTGGCTTTGTGTTCTGGCAGAAGACCTAGCTCCTGTTGAGAAGGAATTAATTGGTTTATGCATCATGGTCATGGAACGCGTGGGAGTGAAATGGGAATTGACCGCAAAATGGAACCAGCTTTTGATGGATGAAATTGTCAGTCGTGTCAATCCAGAACATAAGTCTCTCTTAATGCCCTACGTTCATGGAATGCAGCAGGCATTCTACGTAAAGCGAACGCGTCTAGGTGCCGATAGTTAATTGCTATAGTCTTACGCTCTTGCGTTAGGACCTCGAACATCCGTAAAGCCACAGCTCAGCGAAAGTTACACACAAATCTAAGCCCGTTGGGCTATATAACTCTTCGACACTGCCTGACGATTGCCTGACTTATCGCAAATAGCGACTCAGATCGCAAGACCTGGTAAGTCGATAACTCATCAGAATCAGAAAGTTATTAAAAAAATATTCGACCACGAAAAATAGATAGGGACGACCTGAGCGTTAGCCATGTATCCTTTCCAGCGCCATTGATGTTTGCGCTGCATTCCTAAAACTGACTCAAGAACCGAACATCACTGGTGTAAAGACGGCGAATATCGTCAATCTGGTAGAGCCTAAGGGCAAACCGCTCAACCCCAAAGCCAGCTGCAAAGCCAGTATAAACTTCAGGATCATATCCCACGGCCTTTAACACATTAGGATCGACCATGCCGCAGCCCATGACTTCCAACCAGCGCCCTCGCCACTGAATATCAACTTCTGCGGACGGTTCAGTGAACGGAAAGAAACTCGGTCGGAAACGAATGGCTAATTCCTCTCCAAAAAAAGTCTGGAGGAAAACCTTGATGGTTCCCTTTAGATCAGTAAATGTAAGGCCTTCATCAACAGCTAAAATCTCGACTTGATGGAAGACAACAGAGTGAGTCGCATCTGCGGTGTCTCGGCGATATACGCGCCCCGGAGCTACAATCCGAATCGGGGGATCATTCTCTTCCATATATCGAATTTGTACCGACGAGGTATGCGTCCGCAGCAAGTTTCCATCTGGAAGATAAAATGTATCTGCCATATCGCGAGCCGGATGATCTTCTGGCGTATTCAGAGCCTCAAAGTTGTAGTAATCCGTTTCCATTTCAGGCCCCTGAGAAACGGTATAGCCAAGCCCTACAAAAATATCGAGAACTCGATCAGTGGTCTTGGTTAACGGATGCAGCCGTCCTTGAGGACGATACACTCCCGGCATCGTGACATCCAATGTCTCAGATGCCAGCTGTGCCTCAATCTGTGCAGATTTTAAGGCATCAAGCTTTTGTTCTAACTTGCTCTGTAGAGCCTCTTTCACCTGGTTCGCTAGCGCACCAATTTTAGGACGCTCCTCAGGTGATAACTTACCCATGCCACCTAAAATTCGAGATAATTGACCCTTCTTCCCTAGATACTGAATTCTTAGGGATTCGAGGTCGCTTAGAGTGGTTGCAGAAGCGATCGCCTCATGTGCTTTACTCTGTAAGGCGTCTAACTGAGCCTCCAAGTCGTTTGGCGAGTTGGTCATGCTTGTAGGTGCCATGCAATCGTAGTCAAAATAGGGAATATCATGTAAGCGAGAACAGCCATCTCTCTGCTCTTCTTCCTTATTAGTTTATCGTTAACAGTCTAAATCTTATATTGGGTAGGAATTTTCTTGCTCCGACTTATTTAATAGCTTTCTGGAAAGCTCTGTCAGACGACGTGATCCCAGTCAAAATAGAGAGACGACCTGTGCCATCTACTGCGATCTACAGTCAAGTACTGTGTCGGGTTTCACCCATGTAATGATGGCACGTGTAGTACCTGACTCATTAATCAAAAATCAAACGGTTTACGTCTGAGAGCCATGAAGCTTTTGATCAGTAACGATGATGGAATCTCTGCTCTAGGGGTTCGCACATTAGCAAATACGCTAGCTCAATCAGGACACGACATCACAGTTGTTTGTCCTGACCGGGAACGGTCAGCAACCGGCCATGGCTTAACATTACACAAGCCAATTCGTGCAGACCAAGTCAGCGCCGGATTTCACTCGTCTATTCAGGCGTGGGCCTGTTCGGGCACTCCGTCCGACTGTATCAAGCTCGCACTAGGAGCATTATTAAGCAGTCCTCCTGATATCGTTCTTTCAGGCATCAATCATGGGTCAAATCTAGGGACTGATGTTCTTTATTCAGGCACGGTGTCTGCTGCAATGGAAGGCGTCCTAGAGGGCATCCCTGGGATCGCATTTAGCTTAGCCAGTTTTACTCCTCAAGATTTTCAACCGGCTGCTAACTTCGCTCAGGTCTTGATTAATCACATTTCCCAGTGTCCACTGCCCAAGGTTATGCTCTTAAACGTCAATGTCCCCGCTGCCAGGCAAGATGAAATTGCAGGAGCTGCCCTCACGCGGCAAGGTGTTCGACGCTATTACGATTGGTTTGAAACTCGAACGGATCCCCGAGGAAAAACGTATTATTGGTTGGCTGGAGAGGTCTTGGAAGAAATTGACGAGCCAGAACTCACCGATATTCCAGGATTCAAAGCAATCGGGGCTGATGCTCAATGGTTTCGAGATATGAAAACTGATGTGCAAGCGATTCGTCACAACTACATCACGATCACGCCTCTTCAGTACGACTTAACCTTTGGATCAGGGCTGGCAAGTTTACGGGATTGGAAGCTAGAATTCTTTAACAAGCCTTAGACTTCATGGAATTCTACCTGACCCATCCAATAATTCTGTATTTTGTCTTCAAAATGGTGCTGAGACTCTCTAGACGGGTATCCTAGGTTAGCGTTTGATGATGCGTGTTCAAAACTGTTCAAAATTGTTTAAATTTGAATAGAGAACATTGATTCCTGAAAATTGTCATCAATGCTGCTCATTTCTAAACTGGGTGCATACAAAGAATCGAGTAGACTGTTAGCAAATTGCTTTCCGTTTACAACAGGGTTCACCAGATTGACGCTAGTTCGGACTGTAAGTATAAAATCTCGGCGGTGAGATTTTTCATTGAGATGTCGGTGGATTTGGCACAATGCTAATGGCTGATACGACAAACCAGTTTAAGATTAAGTTTTGGGGTGTTCGTGGAAGTATTGCATGTCCTGGAGGCGAAACGGTTCGCTACGGTGGCAATACATCGTGTGTGGAAATGCAGATTGGAGGGCATCGGCTAATTTTCGATGGCGGTACTGGGTTGAGAGTTTTAGGTCAAGCCCTATTACCTGAGATGCCGCTGCGTGCCCACATGTTTTTCACTCATTCTCATTGGGATCACATCCAAGGATTTCCCTTTTTCGTGCCTGCGTTTGTTCCAGGTAATCGGTTTGACATTTATGGGGCGATCGCCCCGAATGGTTCGACGATTGAGCAACGCCTCAATGATCAAATGTTGCATCCTAATTTTCCTGTCCCGCTGCAAATTATGGGTGCAGATCTATCATTCTATGATTTGGAAGTTGGTGAATCAGTCGATATTGACGATATCCACGTCGAAAATGCTCTGCTCAACCATCCTGGCGAGGCGGTGGGCTATCGTGTCAGTTGGAATGGGCTGACAGCAGCTTATGTTACCGACACTGAGCACTTCCCCGATCGCTTAGATGAGAATGTGATTTGGCTGGCGCGCGATGCCGATTTGTTCATTTATGATGCCACCTACACCGATCAAGAATATAACTCGGAGAGGTCGAGCAAAGTAGGTTGGGGTCATTCCACTTGGCAAGAAGCTGTCAAAGTTGCAAAGGCTGCCAATGCCAAAAAGCTAGTCATCTTCCATCATGATCCGCTGCATAGCGATGATTTTATGGACCAAATCAAGGATGATACCGCCAAGCAATTTCCAAACAGCATCGTGGCGTGGGAAGGTCTAGAGATCGATCTTAAAGCGATGTCACCTGCTGGCCCTAAGGAAATGCCGAGGGCTCAACTTCCCGCATAGTTGGCTCAATCCGCTCTAAAGTATGTAAAAATGTAAAGCGTGTGGATTACTTCTTCGCTAACATCAGTTCGGGTGCCGACGGCGATCGCGCTTGGCAACTTTGATGGTGTGCATAAAGGGCACCGCTACGTCATTGACCCAGTTTTATCTATTGGCAAGAACGAGCGTACCCTGGGCGAGTCCAGTGATACATGCGCTACCGTGGTCACATTTGATCCTCACCCGCAAGAGTTTTTTTCGGGCCGAAAGCGGGCATTGCTGACGCCTCTTAATGAAAAGATCGAATATCTCAGCTCGATTGGAGTTCAACAGCTTGTTCTTCTTCCCTTCACCGCAGAACTCGCAAGTTTAACGCCTGAGGAGTTTGTAGAATCAATCCTAGTTCGACATCTTCAAGCAGGTTATGTGAGCGTGGGGCAAAATTTTCGATTTGGATGCCATCGTTCTGGGACGACAGATGATTTGAAGGCGATCGCTAGCCCCTTTGGCATTCATATCTACACGGCTCCTCTACGAACCTGTCAGGGCGCCAGAGTCAGCAGTTCCGCGATTCGTCAAGCTCTTGCAGACGGGAATCTCACTCAAGCTAATCAGCTCTTGGGCAGACCCTATCGATTGATTGGACGCGTCGTTCACGGTCAACATCTCGGTAGAACCTTAGGCTTTCCAACCGCAAATCTAGAATTACCGTCTGATAAGCTTTTGCCCTGTCATGGGGTTTATTACGTTCGAGTCGCCGTCTCGCCCCACAGAAATACTGAGTATCTGCAATCAGGAGTCATGAATATTGGCTTGCGCCCAACCGTGAATGGTATTCAACAAACGGTTGAAGTTCATTTATTAGACTGGTTAGGAGACTTATACGGCACAGTTTTATCAATTGATTTACACAAATTCTTACGTCCTGAGCAGAAGTTTGCATCTTTAACTGATCTCAAGCAACAGATTCAAGCTGATTGTGATGTGGCTCGCTCGCTCGTTGTATGCAATGAAGAACAATCTCAGACGGCGCAGCGATTTGATGTGTAGCACACATTTCTTCTGTTTCAGTGAAATTACTCACTCTAATCCACCCTATCGCTGCCATCATAAAGCAAATAGACCTCCCAACCATTCATTATGAGAGAGCGTGTCGAGCGGCTAATAGAAAATTTAGGCTATACAGTCGTTGGCAAAGCAGATGCCATTCGACTTGTGTTGGTGGCTCTATTTTCAGGGGGACACGCCTTGTTAGAAGACGTGCCTGGGGTCGGAAAGACGCTGTTGGCTAAGTCGTTAGCTCGCTCAATAGACGGGCAGTTTCAACGAATTCAATGTACGCCTGATCTGATGCCAACCGACATTACAGGAACTAATATTTGGAACCCACAAAGCGGCGAATTTGAGTTTCTTCCCGGTCCCGTTTTTGCCCATGTGCTTTTAGCAGATGAAATTAATCGGGCAACTCCTCGGACTCAATCGGCGTTGCTGGAAGTCATGGAAGAACACCAGGTCACCATTGATCGACTGTCTCATCCAGTTCCTACCCCGTTCTTCGTGATTGCGACACAGAATCCGATTGAGTATCAAGGAACGTTTACGCTGCCCGAAGCCCAAATGGATCGATTTGCGATATCGTTTAGCCTGGGATATCCAACTGAAACAGAGGAATTGCAGATGCTTCAGCGTCTTCATGATGGAACAACGCTGGGCGACCTCCAACCCTGTATTTCTATAGAGGACATGAAAGAGCTTCGATCCTGTTGCAGACACGTTAAGGTCGAAAATCATCTCCAGCGCTACATCATCGATTTGGTGCGCGCAACTCGTCAAGACGACGAAATCATGTTGGGAGCCAGTCCCCGTGGCACGGTAGCGCTATATCGTAGCGCTCAAACATTTGCGTTTCTGGAGGGGCGAGACTTTGCCATTCCCGATGATATTAAATTTTTAGCGCCCTATGTGTTAGCCCACCGCATCATTCCTGCTGGAGGACAGCGCTCTAGACCGATTATCGAGCGTTTATTACGTACGGTTCCAATTCCATAATGTGGTTAGTGAACTCTGAGTTAGCAAACTCTAAGTTGGCATCTAGCTGAAACCTGCGTATCGTCTTAAAGGAAAAGGGATACTTTGTTACTCCTATGCAAGCTTTGGGAATTCTACGAATAGCCGACTTAATCGGTTATTCATTACTCCTAACTGCCCCCGAATCTAAGGAGACTATAGCAATGTGCGCGTCAAGGACAGAAACGGTGGTGTGGGACTCGGCGCGCCTCACACCGCCGTACTTACCTCAAGCGCATACCGCTATATCTGGCAAGCAATTGCCCGAAGGTGACGATTTCGACCACTGATTTCAATAGCTCCACGATGGGATGATCATGCGTGCGTTCCATGTTTGCTGGTGCGTATTGGTATTTATTTTGACATGGATTGTTGTCAAAGCAGGAATTTTCAGGGTTAGAATTTTCAGGGTTATAGGTATGCAAACTTCCGATTTGTCTAAAACAAATGAGCATCATCATCGCTTTCAGTCTGCAAGCCGATCTAATGCAGGATTCACCCTTCTTGAAATGATGCTTGTTACGGTTGTCATGGGGATTCTTGCGGCGATCGCCGTTCCCAGTTGGTTAACGTTTTGGAATGTTCGCAATCTCAATGCCGCTCAAGACAGCATCTATTTTGCGATGAGGGATGCTCAGAGCGAGGCAAAACAGCACGGTACCGATTGGCAAGTCAGCGTTCAGGATATTGCCGGAAATGTTCAGTGGTCGACTCATCAGGCCGATATACTACCCACTCAAATTCACTGGAACACATTACCCCCCGGAGTGCGAATCGACTTGGGTGAAACGACGCTTGCGCGTTCTGGTAGCGTCTACCGCATCCAATTTAGCCACAAAGGGCATGTTAATGGGCAGCTCGGTCGCCTGACGCTTACCACTAATGTGCATCGCGCATCAAAGCGGTGTGTGGTTGTTTCCACATTATTAGGTGGAATGCGGAAAGCCCACGAACAAACAAGACCTCAGAATGGTCGATATTGCTACTAATA
The DNA here is from genome assembly GCA_051117335.1 of Elainellaceae cyanobacterium. Classification (GTDB taxonomy): domain Bacteria; phylum Cyanobacteriota; class Cyanobacteriia; order CAZCXK01; family CAZCXK01; genus DBGGTD01. Next base: position 206,300 of record JBNPEB010000009.1, on the reverse strand, counting down.
TGGTGATAATGCGGTGAACGTGTTAGCGAGGCTGTATGAATGCCCTCTTCACGATTGCCCCATAATAAAATCAGTTCCGGCGAGAGGCACTCGTGCCATGGCGGATGCTTCGAGAGTGAGCGCTACCAAATCTTCCTTTTCGAGATTATGTACGTCAGAATTCCCGCAGGCTCGGGCTAGGCTTTGTGCCTCCATCACCATGGCCTGAATATAATTGGCGACTTGCGTGGCGGCTTCTTCAACGGGCAGTCGCTCCATTAACTCATCATCTTGAGTTGCGATGCCCACCGGACAGCGACCGGTATGACAGTGATGGCAATGATACGGCTCAGTTCCAAGCGTGTGATAGTCTTCAACATAAATCGGCTTGTTGCAGCCCATTGCAATTAGACTGGCAGTGCCAATACTAACTGCATCGGCGCCTAGCGCGATAGCTTTGGCGACGTCGGGGCCAGAGCGAATTCCGCCCGAAATCACAAGTTGAACCTCGCCATATACGCCAATTTCTTTGAGCGCATCAACGGCTTGTACGACAGCAGGAAGGGTCGGAATGCCAGAATGTTCTTGAAAAATGCTTTGGGTTGCCGCGGTGCCCCCTTCCATGCCGTCTAGGACAATCACGTCCGCGCCTGCTTTAACGGCTAGTTTTACATCGTCTTTAACCCGTGTGGCTCCCATTTTGATGTAAATGGGAATCTCCCAGTTGGTCGCTTCTCGCAGTTCTTCAATTTTGATGCGAAGATCGTCAGGACCAATCCAGTCGGGATGACGAGAGGGCGATCGCTGGTCGACCCCCTCAGGGAGTGTCCGCATTCCAGCAACAACGTTGTTGACTTTTTGGCCGAGCAATAGACCGCCCCCACCGGGTTTTGCACCTTGCCCAACAACAATCTCAATCGCATCAGCCCGCTTCACATCCTTAGGGTTAAAGCCGTAGCGAGACGGCAGACACTGATAAACCAGCTTCTGAGAGGCGACTCGTTCATCATCGAGCATGCCACCGTCACCCGTCGTTGTCGATGTGCCTAACCATGTAGCAGCACGACCCAGAGCAATTTTCGCATTGCGGGAAAGCGCCCCAAAGCTCATCCCGGCGATCGTGATGGGAATGTCTAATTCCATCGGGCGTTTTGCATACCGAGTCCCTAAATATGTCTTGGTGCTGCATTTCTCCCGGTATCCTTCGAGGGGAAAGCGAGTTAGGGATGCAGTTAAAAATACTAGATCATCAAACCGCGGGACATTGCGAAAAGCGCCAAATCCGCGAATCATGTAGCGCCCGAGGTTAGCCCGCTCCTGAATCGCGTGAATGACATCAGGAGTAAAGGTATTGCTGGTGTTGAGTATGCGATTGTCCATGGGGAGAGGGGGTGACGTTGACGGTTTAGGATTGGAGTTTGGTTAAGGGTGGCGATCGCAATGCTTGCTATTCAGCATTCAGCATTCAGCATTCAGTTGTAGGATGGCTTAGTGCAGCGTAACTCATGCTGTTTAGGGCTCTTAGCTGTCCATCAATAGCCCGATAAAATGGTTCAGACATGCCATTAGTAAGCGTCTTTCCATTTGCTAAAGTTCTTTGCTTTGAAGTGATAAAGCTCTTGAGCGCAGACGATTTTCTTAAAAGCATAGTCATTCACGCTCATTCCAAAGGGAGTCAGTTCTTGCTGAAGCATTTGCCAATCGGCATCACTCATTGGCTCATACCGGGCATCAGCTCCCAAAGAACTGACTTTTCCCCCAACAAAAATTTCACCATCGTAGATAGAATCGCCCAGATTTGAACCACTGTCACCGCAGATGATCAACCGACCCTGCTGCATCATAAATGCGCTGCTGTGACCGACGTTGCCTTTGACGACAACGGTTGCTCCTTTGAGAGAAATCGCGGTGCGTGGCCCTGCATTCCCTAAGATACAGATTTTGCCCCCATGTGCGGATGCAGCTGCATTAGCCGATGCGTTGCCGTGAACGATAATTTGCCCCGACATTAGGTTTTCCCCTAATGACCATCCACACAGGCCATCAATATGGATAATGGGGCCATCGCTTAAGCCACCGCAATAATATCCAACAGGACCATGAAACGTGAGATGAACAGGATACTCAAGGCCGACTGCTAGGTTATGTTGCCCAGCAGGATTAATCAGCTCGATGGTATGAATCCCTTCAGCAGCCAATGCCTTCAACTGCTGATTGATTTGACGAGTTGTCAACTCAGAACAGTCGACGACTGCTTTTGAAAGCATCACGTCTGCCATAGACTAACCCCTGCTGGTTGAAAGTTGGAGTTCTCGCTGATTCGCTGACACTGACCAAACATTGATCTCGCCAGCATCGGGTTCGCGAATACTAGCATCCCTATCAAATCGATCCAGTGCCATTAACGCCCGGTATTCAGAGGCGATCGCCACCATATGGTCGGTTTCGTAAATCACCGCAGGTTTTGCGGCAAATTTATCACGGACTAGCCCTACCTTATCGGGGGTTGCCGCCAAGAAGGTATAGGTGCCATCCACGTCATCTAGAAACTTCTCTAGGGCGTCTTCTAGCGATTTGCTCTGCAGAAGCTGATAGTGAATGTAATGGGCGATCGCTTCTGAGTCATTGTCAGTTTCAAATACGATCCCAGATCGCTCTAGCTGAAATCGAAGTCGATGGTAATTTGAGATTTGACCATTATGAACTACAGAAAGGTCATAACTTGCTGTAAACGGATGGCAGTGGTCTAAATCAACAACAGATTCCGTTGCCATACGGGTATGAGCAATTCCATGGCTGCCAGCAAATGAGCTAAGGCCATCTTGAAACATCAATGCTTCGACACCGTTGATGCCCTTATAAATTTCTAGCTTCTGGCCAATGCTCATGAAGTGAATATCAGGAAAATGCTGACGGAGCTGGCGTTTGAATGCCCTGAGATCGAAGACCACTCCGTCTGCCAAATCAAGAACGATGCGTTGCCCCTCAGCTAACGGCTCAGAAATGCAGGATTGAGCATATTGGCTCAACCACTGCGTTAAGTTGGACCACTGCCCATTTCCTTGAAGCAGCATCTTAAGTTGAGCAGGGTTAACATCTCGCCCATAGAGAGCAATGCCGCTTGAGTCAGGGCCTCGACTTTCTAGGGGATGAATTAGCGAGAATAAATCTGAGCCGAGATGCTGATAATCGGTCGGGTTACGGTAAATGACTCCTGCAATGCCGCACAAAGCTAGACTCCCAATGGATTAGTTAAACAATGAATCAACACAGACTAAACACGATGCAATTCTAGAAAGATAGAGGGGAATAGGCAGACCGCTCATCGAGCGTCATGAGTATCTAACGTCTCAGACGCCACCTACTCCCCCAACCAACATGCTCTAGAAACGTGGAACGTCTCAACTCGTTATAACAAGTGCAGGCATCTTAGATTGTGTATCTTATAACGTTTTGTAAGCCACTAGGACGCACTAGACAAAAATATGGCTTCATTAAGGCTGGTTTAAAAACCGACTTGCCATGGAAATAGTATCGCCTAGATCCACGTCGCCATCGCCATCTGAATCTAAGAACGCGTTTAAGACAGAGTTGGATTGCCCGACTTGAGCCTGAACTCCCTGATTACTCGCGCCAGTTTTGAGCAAATTGAGTGCAAGGGGAACAAGAATCGGTAGCATTGATTGAATTGTTCCGGTGTTTAGTCCGGTTTTTTGGGACGCGTCTTCTGCGAGTTGCTGCTGTTGCTGAGGAGTAAATAGCGCTTGAAGAGCAGCTGCGTTTGGGCTCGTACCACCAAACTGATCTACCACTGCTTGAGCTTTTTCTCGACCTTCTGTAGCTTGTTGTTGCTGCAACGCAGAGCGGACATATCGACCGACGACGGAGACGACGGTTTGAGTTGTTGAGGGATCTACCCCTTGACTGCGGGCAAGTTGTTGAACAGTTCCCAAGATGCCGCTAAGCTGTTGAGTACTAGCTTGTTGATTAGGATTACTGAGCGCTCCTACAACTTGGTCAAAAAGTCCCATAATAATCAAAGACTCCTATTTATTTAATACGTATTTAGATTGCATGACATTCTGATTATCAGGGCGATCGCCCCGAATCGCTCAATCATTAAGAGTGTTTTTTCTTTCAGATCGGCAGAAAGCGTGATTTCTGAGCAAAAAATCGTGAAGAGAGTCAAATTTCAAAGGTGATTCTCCCCACGATTCACTGTCATATCAGCATTGGGTATTAGCAGAGCTTGAATTAGCGAAGTTCAAGAATCTGCGCTGTAACGGCGAGACTTTCCTCGTATAGCGTTTCCCGCCCCCAACGTTGAAGCTGTTGACTCATTAATGCTTCGGCTCGCTGGTCAGAGAGAGCTGTAACCTGCTCCGTTCTACAGGCTTGGGCAGTTCCACCGGCTTCCATGCGCATACAGCCCGTTGTTTCAGAACATAAAATGGTGCAGCAATTTGCGTCGAGATTGGTAGACGAGAGCCGTAAGCCAACCAGATCGCCCAAGATTTCTCCCCAATCGGCAGTCGGAATCGCTGCCAGCTCAGCTTCAACTTTATGCTGACCTGGCCCTTCAAACGTTACGTACTTCAGATCATAGTCACCGCCTGTCATTCTGTAGCCAATGGGCTTCCACCCTAAGCGACTCGCAATCCAGCCGAGGAACAGCAATGCCTGCGCAGAATTGCCTTTCTCATAGTCGATCGAGATCTGGTCAACTTCAACCAACGCAGCTCGTCGTTCTGGTGGATCAAATGCTGCAGCGGTTAACTCTTGCCACGATGAGAGGCGATGCCAGTTTAAGTCAGCTACAAACGTTCCCGAATCGAGCAAATTTTGAATTTTCACTAGTTCAGACTCTGCATCGCTAAAAAAGCTAGAGTCAACAATGATGCAATTACACGACTTGGAGAGCCGCTTAAACAACTCTTGCTCAGGATTAGGAGTCGCTTTCCACCACACAAATCTAGGCAGATCCGGGATCATCAGCGACTCAACGAGGTCGCTCACCCGCTCTAATGCCTCTTTGGTTCCCCGCAACGTAATGTATTCGCAGCAGATGAGATTACTGCCGCTAGTAGTTTGGATAGGGCAATATGCCGACACTTGAGCCGTTACACCCGTATCCTCTCCGAGAACCGGACAGAGTGTAATAATTCGGCAAGGGTTTTGAGCGGCGATCGCATCACTGATGCTAAATCCGCGCCCATCCGCATTCGAAACCTCAATCCGATCGATCGGTTGCTTACTGACCTCTTCTCGCAACATCGCCAGGGTCTGTGAGTCAACTCGGCCTGTTACCCGCAGCCCATAAGCAGTCTGCGCTTCTCGTACTGCTGCCTTTGTTTTAGGGCCATGCACTCCGTCAATCGGTCCGTCATAAAATCCGAGAGTTGCCAAAAGCTGTTGAAATTCCTCGGGCTCATAGACAACCATGCTAAATGTTGCCGCGCGGGTTGCAGCTGGTGCAGCCTTGCCGCCATTCTGGGTATGCCAGATATTACTCAGTTCGGCTTCAATCTCATCGAGTGAGATGTCTTTGGGTTTTTGGAGGGTAACAAGTGGAGTGGTCATAGGTTAGTCGATCGTCAATCATCGTTAACAGAGACTCAAGCAAATCGATCGCGGGACTCAATAGAACAGAGTTGGAATATGAAAGAGTTGGATACCTCTACACCCTAACTCTACTCCCAAGTTCTTACAATCTACGCCAGCGGCGATCGTCACGGTTCAATAACAGTTCGGACTCAACAGGTCCCCACGTTCCCGCCTCATAAAGCGGAATAGACTCTGGAGGTGCTGGAGCATCCCACACTTGCAGGATAGGCGTCAGAAGCCGCCATGACTCTTCAACCTCATCTCCGCGAGTAAAGAGAGTTTGATCGCCTAGCATACAATCTACGAGTAATCGACTGTATGCATCGGTATTCGCTTGACCAAAGGCTGTATCGTATCGAAAATCCATGTCAACTGAACGGGTTCGCAGCGAATTGCCAGGTGTCTTGACTTCAAAGCGCAAGGAAATACCTTCATCTGGCTGAATCCGCATTGCAAGCACATTTTGGTTAACCTGCTTTGCGGCAGATTGGAACATAATATAAGGCACTTCGTGGAAGTGAATTGAAATTTCTGTGACTTTCTTGGGCATCCGCTTACCCGTTCTGAGATAAAAAGGAACACCTTTCCATCGCCAATTATCGATAAACAGTTTCAATGCTGCATAGGTTGGAGTTGTCGATCCATCCTCAGCGCCTTTTTCCTCTCGATAGGCTGGAACTGATTTTCCTCGCATCCAGCCTTGGGTATATTGACCTCGAACTGCGGATAAGCGGAGGTCTTCCAAATCAGCCAGGTGAGTTGCCTGAAGAACTTTGACCTTCTCATTGCGGATACTGTCTGCCCCCAACGAGTTGGGGGGCTCCATCGCAACCAAGCAAAATAGCTGCATTAAATGATTTTGCACCATATCCCGCAGTGCACCAGCCGTTTCATAATACCCGGCTCTTCCTTCTAGTCCGACTGTCTCGGCAACGGTGATCTGGACATGATCGACAAATTGTCGATTCCAGAGTGGTTCAAAAATTGCGTTTGCAAAGCGAAAGACCAGAAGATTTTGAACGGTCTCCTTGCCCAAATAGTGGTCGATACGATAAACCTGCTCTTCTGGGCAGACGCGCTGAACCACTTGATTGAGAATCTGAGCAGAGCTTAGATCACGCCCAAACGGCTTTTCGATGACAAGCCGCTGCTTACTAGAGTCGGTCAGCATCCCTGCATCACCGAGTTGCTGAGATGCTTCTGCAAAAAACCGAGGCGCAACTGACAGATAAAAAACGCGATTGCCGCGAGTTCCTCGCTGATCGTCTAACTCGCTTAAAAATGACTTGAGCTTCTGATAGCTTTCGGACTTATCAATATCCCCAGAACAGTAAAATAAGCCCTTAGCAAAATCTTTCCAGAGCTCCTCAGACCCGAGCCCACCCCCAAACTCTTCGACGCCTTCTCGCATATGTTCACGAAAATAGTCATGGCTCCAATCTCGGCGAGACACGCCAACGATTGTCAATTCTGGAGGAAGACGACGCTCACGGCGCATTTGATATAAGGCCGGGACTAGTTTTCGTTGAGTCAGATCACCAGATGCCCCGAAGATTACTAGAATTTGGGGCTCCGGAATGCGATCTTGTTGGAGTCCAACTCGAAGAGGGTTTTCAAGAAGAGTCACCATGGGCGCTGAAAATAAAGTTAAAAGAACAAAGGTTCAGCGGATTAAGAACCGCATCATCAGATCTAAATCAATCTGACACATGTTTTCTGGCTTAATTGTCTGGCTTAACTGGATGAGAGAGGAAGTCCAGATTTTTCTTGATTCTGACGAGCACGCTCTTGAACAAACGATTCAACTAGGGCAACGTCCTCTCTACTACCAATAACCAGGGGCGTGCGATGGTGGAGCTGATCCGGGATCACCTCCATAATATCTTGCGTGCCTGTGCTCGCTCGCCCCCCTGCCTGTTCGACAAGATAGGCTAAGGGAGCAGATTCATAGAGCAATCGCAGTTTTCCTTCTGGTTTCTTAACCGTACCGGGATAGATAAAGACGCCGCCTTGAAACAGCGTGCGGTGGAAATCACCCACTAATGCGCCACTGTAGCGAGCAGAATATCCTTCATGCCGATGAACGTAGCGAGTATAGTCGCGAATGGACTCATCCCACTGCCAGAAATTTCCCTCATTGACGCTGTAGATGGGGCCATGCTCTGGAATTTGAATATTTTCATGAGAGAGAATGAATTCGCCTAAACTGGGGTCTAAGTTAAATGCGTGAACGCCTTTTCCAATGGAATACACGAGCATTGTGCTCGGACCATAGAGAACGTATCCTGCTGCAATTTGTGTCTGGCCGCTTTGAAGAAGGTCCTTTGCATCCCCGTCCACGTCGTCTCCTTCTTGTCTGCGGATTGCAAAAATTGAGCCGACGTTCAGATTAATGTCAACATTAGACGACCCATCAATCGGATCATAAAGCAGAGTATATCGCCCGACCGGACAATTTTCTGGAATGTAATATGGCTTCTCCATCTCCTCCGAAGCGAGGCGGCAAACTAATCCGCTCTGCTCAAATACCGAGATAAAGACTTGATTGGCATACACATCCATCTTTTTGACGGATTCGCCTTGTACATTAGTGTTGCCTGTAAATCCAAGCGCATTTTCGACAAGCCCTGCTCTACTTAGACGACGAGCAATTAGCTTGGCTGCCAATGCAATTCGATTCATTAGGGCGCTCAAATCTTGAGCTTCTGGAGAAAAACTCTGAAGCTGTTGAAGCACGTGGCGGGATAGTGTGGTGCAATCACGATCTAATAAATACTCGTGACTTAAACCTAGCTGTTCAACATCAGCCATATGTCCCTTCCCTCCTGCTGAGGATATACTCCTGTAGCTGCTGCAAAGCTTTTGGGTGCTTTGTAGCAACACATCGTAAACTTGCTAACTCTTTCTATCTTAGGGAGACATATTCAAAACAGGGGCTAACTTTAGGTGAACTATAGAAACTCAGCGAACGTACTATTCCAGGCACCCGATGATTTGAATTCGCTATATAGCGGTATGCGCTTGCGTTAAGTACGGTGGTGTGTGTGGCGCGGCACGCCCCACACCACCGTTTCTGTACTTGACGCGCACATTGCTATATAGCGATCCTAAGTCGCCAGAGATCTCAAGATTCGCTTCAGATTTTTTAAAGACCAAGATTGAGATCATGATGGACTTTGGATATGATTAGCCCCAATCTCGGACGCTTAAGCATAGTGAACCTATTGTGTTTCAGGAGGATCTGATGATGCACTCGGTAGGCGTTCAGAGGCCGATTGAGCTACATCAGATGGGGGAAGGTGATCTAAATCAGAGCTTCCTCGAATGCGGTCAACTTGCTTCAGCGCCCATTGAGCTGTCTCTTGGACTTCTTGATCCTCGTCATACGCAGCGTGGTGTAAAACCTGGCTGATTTGAGCAACCAAATCACAGACGCGAGTGATATCCCGAATAGCGTTCTTACGAACGTCAGGATTTTCGTCTTGCATTGAGATAATGAGTGCTCGGTTCAATGGTTTGAGCGATCGCATCCCAATTTCTGACATAGCAGCCAAGATCAAACTACGCTGGCTAGAGTCAGAATCAATGAGTAAGTCAGATAACGGCTGGATGGCTTCTGACGAACCTCGTTGCCCTAGTTCCCAAATTGCTTTGCGCCGTTTGCTTGGATCGGGAGTGTGCAAGTCGTTGACTAATTCTTGGACGATATTGACTTTGGCTAGCCGCGTTGTTGCTTCTATCGGAATGTCATCCATCGCAGGGGGTGATTTCGCAACCTCACCCACACCATTGTGACTCTCAACGATGGATGTATCGCTAGACGGAACTGGATCTGACGGATAATCATCTTCTCTATTCCCAGATTCTCTATTCTCAGATTGATGAGGTGATGAAGCGGTGACGCCATTTAATAATTCTTTTGATGATTCGTGAGGTGTGGTTTCTGACTGCAAGTTCGTAGATTCTGCTTCAGATTTTGCAGACGCTGTGTGAGCCAACGAGTGCCGTACGGGCGATCGCCCGCCAAACAGCCCCCCTTGCCGCTTTTCTCGCTTTCCGCGCCAACGCCCTGCCTGATAAAGCCCAACACTTGCAATACCGATGACAATCAGCAGCAACGGCCACTGTAGCCAGGAGAGTTGAGATGATGAATTTGAAGACGGAGTTGCTGATCCCTCTCCTGTTGAAGAAGTTTCTCCAGAACGCTGGGAGGCATTTGCTGGATTAGTATCCGTATTGGGATTAACGTCGACTGTATTTTCTTCTTCGGGATTAGCGGATGCGTTAGCTTCGATGTCTTCAGAAATTTCTTCAGAAGCAATCTCCGTTCCGTTGGCATTATTCTCTTCGGAGTTTTGCCCGTCCTCAACCCTAGTTGAGGCTGATGACTCTGGTACCGATACAGACTCTGTCCCCCCCGATGAAGCAGGCTGCGCCTGATTGCGAGCCATTAGCAACTGTTGCCAAGTTTGCTGGTCAACTTGACCATCTGACGGCAAGCCAGCATCGCTTTGAAACTCAGACACAGCAATCTTGGTTTGTTCGCCGTAGATTCCGTCTATATTTTCGCTATAGTATCCTAATTCGGTGAGAAGAGTCTGAGCTTCAGCAACGTCTCTGCCATAAACGCCCAATCTCAATACTGGATCTGGAGAATTAGCAGAGGAGGGGGAGGCTTGAGCGAGTCGATATGGCTGAGTACTCAGACTTAAACCTTCCGTCGCAAGCGAATCAGATTCTGGTGTCAGACTGACCGTAGCCACAGTAAACTGACGCTGTTTCCATTCGACGCCCCTGCTATCAGAAACGCCGATGGCTAAACCCGGGGAAACACCAAAATAGCTCAGACAAGCAAATAGCAGCAAAGATGAGCAATTGGACATTGAAGACGACGACCAAGCGTCAACATCGTGAACTTTGAGTTGAGATGCATCCTGATTTATGCACGAGCCGCCAACGTTGCTCGTAAAGTTCCTAACTATGACTCTTGACTATATCGCTGGCTGAAATTCGGTTTTACGATAAACACAACCTGTTGGCTCTTTTTTAACCTGTTTTAGATTGATTTGATCGGAAACGACCTAGATCATTTCCGATTTAGATCGCTATTGAGATGCGAGTCAAGGTTTCTCATCTACACTCTACAAGACCGTGTGCAAACCTTGCGAGTTTGTCAATAGCGCAACGCATTACTTACACCCTGTTTGAGAGCGGGACGATCTAGAATAATCGCGATTCAGCCTCTACGACGCAACGCTCTGCGCCTAAGCGATCGCGCGAGAACCTGAACTATAGCGAAACGCCTGCTTCGTCGTCGACAGACGCAGGAGAATCATCAGGTTCTATCCATTCTGTCTGACGCCCTCCAATCCTTGCCGATAACGCATCTCGCTGATTAATTAAATAAATACTAATTAAAGTCAACAAAACCCCGATCCATTGGATGAAGCTCAAGGTTTCACCCAAAAACAGATTGCCGAAAAGCAGTGCAAACACGGGAGTGAGAAATGTTAATGAACTGATGCTCGTTAAGCTTCCGGTCGATGCGAAGTAGAAAAACAATCCGTAGGCGATCGCGCTTCCAAAAATCGTTGCATAGCTCAGTGCCAATCCGTCTGACACGGTTAAATATGTCCATTGATGAGATTCCCACTGTGCTGAGAGCGCAAACAGCACGGCACCTCCAATAAGCATATGCCAGCCAGTTGCCATGATCGGATCAGCAAAGCGAATCACATACCGAATCATGACGGTTCCAGCAGCCATCGATAGGGCGGCTAGCAGCATCAGCCACTCGCCATTCTGGAATAGAGCCTCGACCACATCACTGCCAAACTGCCACGTCAAGAAGCTAATATCACCCCGGATTAGGCTAACAATCCAGTCGTCAGGCAATCCTAACAAACTAATTCCGGCAATACCCAGCGTCAAGCCGAGCCAGCCCCACAAACCAACCCATTCAGCAAACAAAAAACGAGCCATCAGAGCGACCGCGATTGGCTGAGAGTCAATCATCACTGACCCTAGCCCTGCACCTGTTTTTACCAACCCTTCTGCCAAAAATCCCTGAAACATCACCGCATCAATCAGGGCAAATCCCCCGATCCAGAGCCAAGCTGCCCAGCCTCTCGGCTGCGATCGCCCCAGCCAAGCTGCGCCTCCTATCACCAAGACTCCGGCTGGCAGCGTGCGTACTCCTGCCATAAAGAGTGGAGTCGTATGAGAGATAGTGCCTTTCATTGCTACCATTGCGGTTCCCCACAAGAAAAAAGGCGCAATGAGCAGCAGAGAGGCAAACGGGATTTTGGAATTAGTAAGCTTAAACTGCATGAATATGAATATTCAGAATGAAATTCTTTAAACCTGCTATTTAATTATGGCCCTATATTTCATTATGTTAAGATTTTAAGTTCTAGTGTGTCGCTCTTTACAAGCGTTATCTGTGCGATCGATCACTCCTTTGAGGGTTTTTATTCAAGTTGGTATAGATTTCGGCATAAACTGTTCGTTCGGATATCACCACAGTCTAGCCTTCCGGGATGAATCTCTATGAACGCTATAAATGAGACACACTGGATTAGCAGTGGCGATCGCAAACTTAGAATCGCAAACTTAGAATTATTCACGTTGTTAGCTACTTATGATTTGGCCCTTTAAGCCACCCTTTCGGAAACAAATTGCACGAATTGAGATTAGCGGAGCGATCACCGGATCGACTCGTCGGCGAGTGTTAGACGCATTAAATACAGTCGAAGACCGAAAATTTCCGGCTCTTTTGCTGCGGATTGATAGCCCTGGTGGAACGGTGGGCGATTCCCAAGAGATATATAGCGCCTTAAAGCGTCTTCGAGAAAAAGTCAAGATTGTTGCCAGCTTCGGCAATATTTCTGCCTCAGGAGGCGTTTACATTGGCATGGGAGCCCAGCACATTGTGGCGAATCCTGGAACTATCACCGGCAGTATCGGTGTCATCTTGCGCGGCAATAATCTTGAACGACTGCTCGATAAAATTGGCATTTCATTCAAAGTGGTCAAGTCAGGACCTTATAAAGATATTCTGGCATTTGATCGAGAGCTAACCGAGCCTGAGCAAAGCATTCTTCAAGAACTGATTGACACGAGTTATGACCAATTCGTGCAAACAGTGGCTGACGCTAGGAATCTAGCTGTTGATACGGTTAAGAGTTTTGCGGATGGGCGAATTTTTACTGGACAGCAAGCCTTGGAGCATGGAGTGGTCGATCGCCTCGGCACCGAAGAAGATGCTCGTCGCTGGGCAGCAGAATTAGCAGGGCTTGATCCAGAAAAAGCTGAATGCTTTACTATCGAGGAGCCTAAGCGATTTTTGAGTCGGCTTTTGCCGGGTAATCGGGTGTCATCCAGCCTGTCAACGGGCGCAGATTGGCTCGAATTCGAGCTTTTGACAAGTGGGTTGCCGCTTTGGCTCTATCGTCCCTAATGTCTCGTATCCTGATGCGTGCGTGCTCTGACATTATTTGAATCGCCTGATTGCCACTAAGGGGTTGTTAAAAAATAACCTTCATTGGAGAGTGTTTCGAATTTTGTTTAATCAAGTGCGTTTGCCCTGGCAATGCGGAGCATAACGTCTCGGCGACCCTACCGTTAAGGAATACGCGACCGTCCTCGGTCGCACTTATACCAATTCTCGATTTTAGATTTGCGATTTTGGATTGACGGCCACCAGCCTTGCAAGGGTTCTAGCCTGTTCATTTGTAGCCTTACTTCGAAGAATTGGTATTACACGAAAACCTAAACGCTCTCGCAATTGTGAACGCATTTCTAGCCATTGCGAACGCATTTCGAATAAATGTGAACGCATTTCTAGCAATTGTGAACGCAGTGAAGTATCAGTAGGCTGGCAGTGCCCACCCTAAGCTAAATCTAGGTTCAAGAATGGGAATTTGCGTAAGTCCTGTAAATGCCCCATTCGGGATACTCCCAATGGATATGTCTATGAAGACGCGCTGTTGACCCTCTGGTAACAATTTCTAAGTAGGGTTTAATAGACACAGGCGCTTGTTGTTAATCGGTCGTCGACCCTGCTGCGAATCCATAATGAGTGAAGGAATGAGTGGAGGGCGATTTGGCTGTCATCAACGGCGAACAGCTCGTTGCTTTTATTGGAGGAATTTGGCGTGGAGTGGAGAGTTCGGGCAATTCGGGGTGCAACAACTGCCTCAGAAAATTCGATCGAAGCAATCCGAGACGCTGTATCAGAGTTGCTTGATGCGCTCGAACATCTGAACCATCTCAATCCAGACCACGTAATTAGCGCCACTTTCTCTGTGACGCGAGATCTAGATGCGGTATTTCCAGCGGCGATCGCCCGCGAACGTCCCCACTGGCAACATGTGCCTCTGCTCGATGTCCAACAGATGCATGTAGAAGGCAGTCTGGAGCGCTGCATCCGCGTGTTGATTCATGTTAATGTGCCTGAACCGTTAGCATCGGTTCATCACTCCTATCTGCGGCAAGCTAAAGAGCTTCGTCCTGATTTGAGCAAAACCGAAGTCGGGCTTGGAAGTTAATCCTGTGCCTATCGCAGCCTATCGCATCAGGCAACCTCAGCCCGCATGTTATGGCAATCGCCACTGTTCTTTGTGCGGTTGCATGCCAGATAGCTTCTCCAGCGTTGGATCTGAATCAGGAGTCATATCCTAAGCAATCTGGCTAACGCTATAAATTTAAACTCAGGCTAAGGGAACACTAGTGAGCAAAGACGAATAGAGCAGCTTACCCGATGTTTAGCCACATCGGGTTTCTTTGTGTTTGGAGGGGGGGTTGGTAGCGTGTCACACAAACAATGGGCAATAAGCACATTAGCGTAGTCAGAGTCATGCAGTCATGCCATCGCGCGCTGCGGTTTGTTGATAGCCTTCGTTATTGATTGAGAGAACAACCATGACGACCACGCCGCTACCCAACCATTTGAGTCAAACGATCACAGGGCAGCATCCGCTTGATCCACTTTCACCCGAGGAAATTGCGGCAACTGTTGCAATCGTGACAACTCATCCCCAGTTTGGCGATCGCGTTCGGTTTGCCACTGTGGTTCTAAATGAACCTCCTAAATCGGTGATTCGCTCGTTTAAGCCAGGTGATTCCATTAATCGAGAAGCGTTTGTTATCTTGCTCGATAACGCTACAGGAAACACATACGAGGCGATCGCCTCTATCACCGAACAGCGCATCGTGTCTTGGACTCATATTCCAGACGTGCAGCCGTCAATCATGCTCGATGAATTTTTAGAATGCGAAGCAGCCGTTAAAGCGAATCCTGACTTTCAACAGGCTTTAAAAAAGCGCGGCATTACCGACGTTGATTTGGTTATGGTTGACCCGTGGTCAGCCGGTAACTTTGGTATCGACAGCGAAAAGGGACTAAGGCTCTCACGGGCATTTTGCTGGATTCGGTCAGAACCCAATGATAACGGCTACGCCCGACCCATCGAAGGCGTCGTGCCTGTGGTTGACCTCAATACTATGACCGTTATTAAGGTTGAAGACTATGGCATTGTCCCGTTACCCCCTGAGCCAGGAAACTATGCCAGCGACTACATTCCGCAATTTCGCACTGATTTAAAGCCCCTAGATATCATTCAGCCAGAGGGTCCGAGTTTTCAAGTTGACGGCTACAAGGTCTATTGGCAAAAATGGCATTTCCGCATTGGATTCACGCCTCGTGAGGGGCTGGTGCTCTATGACATCGGCTATGAAGACCAAGGGCGCATTCGCTCTATTATCTATCGGGCGTCGCTGGCAGAAATGGTCGTGCCATACAACGATCCGGGGGTGCCCGACTCAAATCACTACCGAAAAAATGCCTTCGATGTCGGTGAGTATGGCATCGGCATGTTGGCAAATTCGTTAAAACTGGGCTGTGATTGTTTGGGTGAGATTCGGTATTTTGACGCCTTCTTGTCCAACAGCCAGGGAGAGGTTGCCACCATTGAAAACGCTATTTGTATGCATGAAGAAGACTTTGGCATTCTTTGGAAGCATATGGATTGGCGGACTGAGCATACAGAGGTCAGGCGATCGCGGCGACTGGTGGTCTCGTTTATCGCTACCGTAGGCAATTATGAATACGGGTTTTACTGGTATTTCTATCAAGACGGTACGATTCAGTTTGAAGTTAAACTCACGGGAATTGTCAACACATCGGCGATCGCCCCGGGTGAAACGCCTCAGCATGGCGAATTATTAGCGCCTCAATTAGTGGGGCATATCCATCAACACTTCTTTAACGTGCGGATGGATATGGCCGTTGACGGGCAAACCAACTCTGTTTATGAAGTCAATACTGAACCGCTGCCTCTAGGGCCTGAAAATCCTCACGGCAATGCGTGTGTCGCTAAATCAACGCTGCTAGCGACTGAGCAAGAGGCTCAACGCACCATTGACCCATTTAAGGGACGCTATTGGAAGGTCATGAACCCGTCAAAACTTAACAGCGTCGGAAATCCGGTGGGGTATAAGCTCATTCCCGGAGATACCGTCCTCTCGTTTGCCCATCCCGAAGCCAGCGTTACGAAGCGAGCAACCTTCATCACCAAAAACGTTTGGGCAACTCCATACAGCTCGGATGAAAAATATCCGGCCGGTGACTATCCCAATCAGCACCCGGGGGGAGACGGGCTACCCAAATGGACCCAAGCCAACCGCTCCATTGAAAACACGGATGTTGTACTGTGGTATACCTTTGGGCAGCATCATATTCCGCGTCCTGAGGACTGGCCCGTCATGCCTGTTTCGTATGCGGGCTTTGTGCTCAAACCCGTCGGTTTCTTTAACCAAAATCCTGCTCTCGACGTGCCTCCGTCGGCGCATAAAAATGGTGCGTGCCATTCACATCACAACCCCTAACATCATTCCGAGTAGGAGAATGAACCCGATCCACACGTTCTGCCTAAATACTCGTCCATAGACTGATGAATGAGGATGACGCGGGCGCAGCTCAGCATAATGCCATACCCAACCGGCGATCGCCACCAGCCATGACACCCAAAACCAAGCGTTGAGGCTGAGGGCAACCCCGATGCTGGCTAGCAAAAATGCTGTCCCAGCAAAAAAGGCTCCAACAGCTTCGGAGGCATTGTCTCCAAAAAAGAGGGCGCTGGAATTTACGCCGAGCTTCCGATCGTCCTCTCGATCGGACATGGCATATACCGTGTCAAATCCGAGTGTCCACGAGACGGTCGCTCCCCAGAGCAACCAAACTGGGAAGTTGAGGCTCTGCGTAACGGCTGTCCAGCTAATGAGTACGGTAAACCCCCAGGCAATCGATAATACGAGCTGCGGTATCGGAAAGACTCGTTTTGCAAGCGGATATAGCACGATGATTGGCACTGCTGCAACGCATAGCCAAAACGTCAGCGCATTTGAAGTCGATAGCAGATAAAACGCCAACCCCGCCGCGCAGGCAGAGGCAACCATTAAAACGGCAATTCCCGTTCTGACTGTCAGACGGCGAGAGGCAAGGGGGCGATCGCGCGTTCGTTCTACATTTGGATCGATATCTCGATCCCAGAGATCGTTGATCACACACCCTGCTGCGCTTGTGGCTAAACTGCCTAAAATAATGACCAACACGAGTGGCAAGGGGGGCAACTCACCCGGGTTGACACTGTGCGCACCAAGAAATAACGCCCAGAGGGCGGGCACCATCAAAATGAGTCGTCCAGCTGGCTTATGCCAGCGCAAAAGCTTTACAATGGCACGCCGCGTTGATTCAGATTGAGAATGCGTCAGCATGGTCTAAATAGTCGGATTGCTGGTAAATGACCGGATGAGCTCAACTTTAAGAGTATCGTCTTTATAGCCCCATGGGTCTAGGTTTGTGTGGTGAGCCCTCGCGGCGCGGGACTCACCACACGTTCAGCGTCCGAACGCGAGAGCGTAAGGCTATATTAGGAAGTCGGCACTGATTGAGTTTAATCAGCAAATACCCCCATTGCTAGATTGCGGGTTTGTGAATAGTGCTTTATGAATATGGAATAAAGCATTCATCCCTACTATGCAATTTTCATATGGAATCCATCAGAATTTGTAACGGGTCACGATAAAATCAGGGCAATCCTAATAAATTGAGTTGAATTCATCAACATCGATTTAATTCACTATTGATTTAATTCACTCGGTTTAATCCGGATAAATTTATCCCGATAAGTTCTACTATCCCCCGTAGTATTCGAACGTCAGTTCCCTTTTTTTGTGCCTTTGGACTCGGTCAGATGGTTTATTCAATGCCTCAGAGCAAAGACGATTTGCTCCATATTCCTTTATCGCCTCTCAATCAAGATCGCATCCTAGCCGCTATCGATGTCGGTACGAATTCAATTCATCTAGTGGTTGTCAAGATTCAGCCCGATCTGCCGTCGTTCACCATCATTGCCCGTGAAAAAAATACGGTTCGGTTGGGCGATCGCGATAAACAAACAGGTCGGCTCACTGCCAATGCCATGGAACGAGCGATGGGTGCCCTCAAGCGGTGCCGCGAAATGGCTAGGGGTATGAATGCCGAAGACATTGTCGCTGTGGCAACTAGCGCCGTCCGAGAAGCCCCCAACGGGCGAGATTTTCTCCACGAGGTTGAGGTTAAGCTAGGGCTTTCGATCGATCTAATTTCTGGGGAGGAAGAGGCTCGACGCATCTATTTAGGCGTGCTGTCGGGGATGGAATTTCATCATCAACCCCATGCCATTATCGATATTGGGGGCGGTTCAACGGAGCTAATTCTTGGAGACGGCGATGATCCCCGTTCGCTCAGCAGTACTAAAGTTGGCGCCGTGCGGCTGACATCCGAATTTGTAACCACTGACCCAATTAGCAATATCGAGTTTCAATATTTACAGGCATTTGTGCGGGGCACGCTAGAACGCCCCATTGAAGAATTACAGTCTCAATTATCCCCCCAAGAAACACCTCGACTCGTCGGTACATCCGGCACGATTGAGGCATTAGCCGCCATTCATGCGTGTGACAAGTACGGAGAAACTCCGAGCACGCTGAATGGTTACGAATTTAGTCTCCAAGACTTGCAAGAAATTGTTAATCGGTTGCGCAAGCTTGATTTTGAAGAACGGCTCAACGTTCCGGGTATGTCATCACGGCGGGCGGAAATTATTTTAGCCGGCGCCGTAATTCTTCAGGAGGCGATGACGCTGTTGAACCTGGACTCTATCACGATCTGTGAGCGATCGCTCCGAGAAGGGGTTGTTGTTGACTGGATGCTGACCCACGGGTTAATTGAAGACCGCTTGCGTTACCAGAGCTCGATTCGCCAGCGGAGTGTCTTGAAACTCGCCCACAAATATCACATTAATCTTGCTCACGGTGAACGAGTAGCTGACTTTGCCCTCAGCCTATTCGACCAGACTCAGGGCAACCTGCATGACTGGGGCACTGAGGAACGTGGGTTATTATGGGCTGCTGCCATTCTCCACAACTGTGGACACTTCGTCAGCCACGCCTCTCATCACAAGCATTCTTACTACCTCATCCGCAACGGAGAATTATTGGGCTACACCGAGGTGGAAATTGAAACCATTGCGAATTTAGCTCGATACCATCGCAAGAGCGCTCCCAAGAAAAAGCATGAGAACTACCGCAACTTAGGCAGCAAAAGTCATCGTCATATCGTTGATCAACTGAGCGCACTTTTGCGGTTAGCCGTTGCGCTTGATCGCAGGCAAATTGGCGCAATCCAAAGTATACGATGTGATTATCGTGAGAGCGATCGCGAACTCTATCTCTATTTGCATGGCATCAAGCCCAATGATGACTGTAGCTTAGAGCTCTGGAGCCTCGACTACAAAAAAGAGTGTTTTGAATCAGAGTTTGGCGTCAAACTCTTGCCGGTTCTAGAGCCTGTCTCGCTTCCAACGGCATGATCATCACTTATTTTCTGTAGAGAAGAGGGTAAAAGATATAGAGCGAACTATAACATAGCAAGCGTGCTGCACCATGAGGTTTAGCACGCTTACGTACACGCCTACTCGCCTTCTGTCAAACAGGCGCTAGTTTTGGTTCAGTGACGTCTTTTCTTCTTTCACCAAGGCTTGGAAGTCCGTTGATGTTGTCTTAATGGCATTCTTGCCTGACTGTAGGGTTTCAGGAACCTCTAGTAGATTAATATCCTTTTCGAGTGGTGTCGTATCAGCGGAGACGAGCTGGAAAGAGCTTCCAAAGTGAGCTAATGCGACCTGAAGAATTTCTCCAGCATTTAGAGCGAGCCAACCGTCTGATGTCGCTTCTCGAAGCTCAAAATGGAGGTGAGGCCCCGTTGAATTACCCGTGCTACCGACTCGCCCAATGACTTCGCCTTGATCAACCCACTCACCCGGCTTCACAAATAGCTCAGATAGGTGGCCATACAGGGTTTCTTGAGTTGCATCGTTGTGCCGTAAAACCACCGTTAGCCCGTAGCCCCGCATGAGGTCGGCGATCGCCACTTGCCCCGCATAGGCCGCAACGACGGGCGTTCCCATAGGAGCTGCTAAATCCGTGCCCGTGTGAAACCGTTCTGAACCAAAAATAGGGTGAACCCGCCAGCCAAACGGTGACGAAATCATTGCCGGAATCGATAGCGGAAACAGCAATCTCGAATTACCATTTCCAGACATCGCGGCTGGGCGGGATGTTTGATTGTAGTAGTCCCAGACAGACTGAGAACGGTTTAGACTAACCCCGTTGGGGCCAATACTGAGCGGCCCCACATTGACTGAACTGACGGTTCCTCGGCGGTTCCCGGCGGCATATCCCAGTGCACTCGCTACGCTCTCCGCCGAGCCACAAATGTTGGCAGGTACAGTCTGCCCTTGCTCGACAACCGCCTGACAGCCAGTTGAGCGCTCAGACAACACAATAGACGGAATATCTTGATTCTGATTGGTTGCCCCTAGACTGTAGTCAGTCGTGTCAATGTAGACAGTGCTGTAATCGGTCGTTCCGACGCGCGTTGGCGTTGGTCTATCGGCGTTCAAATCAGCCGGATCTAGTGGCGGCACGGCGCTTGCTGGATCATCTGGAGAATTTGAAGGCGATCGCTCACTAGGAATCTGCTCAGGCAAGGTCACAGAATTATTGGAACTCGCATTAGGTTGAGCGTCGTTCTGCTTGGAGGAGGAAGAGGTTGATGAAGCTGCCTCTAACTCGTCAGAGGTTAATAAATCTTGGGCACTCGGGACAGACGTCGAAGAGGACGGCGATGTTTGAGCGAGAACGATAGGGTTGCCTAACAGTCCCATTCCGGTCAGCCAACTTAAACTCCCAACCAGCCATCGACGTTGACTCGTCCGCCAGACGTTGGCTTCAATGTTATGCCGTTGAATCATCGCCAAACTTTCACTCCTCAAATCAATGAGATGGATTCACCGAGTTGGCTTTTAGCCAGATGTCTAGTCTGCTATTCTAACCAATCAGTTCCTCGAATAACAAAATTAACTACACCTTAAACTTAGAATCGAGGCAAATCCCCAACCACTACGATACAGCGAATGCACATCAGTTAGCCATGATTTGAGAGCGACGAATATCCGAGGCTGATAGTGCCGGGTTCAACGCTGATTTCTGTCGCAGAATTCGTAACAGAAATGCGTAAATCGCCTTGAGGTGAGACACCGACAATGTGTCCTTGCTGCCCCTGAATGTGAATAGACTGCCCCAGATGGGTCAATAGTGACTGATAGGACGACACTATATCTGAAATGCCCTGACCATGCCAGCAATGATAGCTTGCCATTATTCCATGAAGCACCACAGCAGCCAGATCTTCAATGGAGGAAATCGACGAATTGGCAGGCTGGTCTAAACACGATGTCAGCGTAATGCCCATATCAGGGACAGGATTTTCCCAGTTAATACCCACTCCAATGACAGCCCAGGTTATGCGCTCTTGATGCATTCGAGTTTCAATTAGAATGCCGCCGAGTTTACGCCCTTGTAGAATGAGGTCGTTCGGCCATTTTATACCAACGGCAATATTATGCTGGCGCAGGGCTGAGGCAATTCCCCAAGCACTCACGAGGGAAAGTTGTTTGCCCCGATCGACAGGACAATCTAGGGCGATCGCAACAGACAGGTACAAGCCACCTGTAGAGGACTGCCATCGACGACCCCACTGTCCTTTTCCAGTCTTCTGCTGAGACGCAATCACCACTGTGTTTGAGCATGCCCCTTCGTCAATTAGGTTCCATACGACTGAATTGGTAGATAATACGGTTTCAAACCCGTGAATTGTAAGGTGGGGACGCGGAGAAACAGTGCCATTCAGGTGAACCGAATACTGCTCAAGGGCAGCATTTAATCGACTGATATGAATCCCGTTGAGGGGATCAGATGGCTGATGCATAGATGATAGATAACTGACAACACGATAATGGGCGCCTGTCAAACAATCTTTGCCCGCATCCAAACCCTCACGTTCTAGCTAAGAGAAATTTTCAGAGGTCGAGCAAGGTGTTGTTTAGTATAAGCTGTGCGGCTAATCTATCAAGTCTTCATGACGTTAATTCGGCGTTAGCTCATTGGAAAACGCTGAGCCCCTGTAGGATGTTTTTGTGCGGTTCTGACAATTAGCCTGTCCATTGATTCACGTATCTTGACGTATCTGTTGAATTCTATGCACACCTGGCATTGGCATACCTGGCAAGATTTACCGTATCTCACCTGCAGCCTCTTAGCCCCGTTTCCCCATGGCTTTTTTACCCAATCATTTGGGTCAATGTCTCTGGCAGAGATTGGACATGTTTTGTCTCCCACCGCTGACATCTATCGGGTCAGGCAAGTTCATGGCGGTACGGTTTTAACACCCACTGAAATTGTCATCCAGCAATCGTCTCCTCCCGATGCTGACTCAGTTGACTCTAGCCCATTGCCGGAAGCCGATGGAATTTTAACTGACCGGATCGATCAGGCGGTCTGGGTGGCGACAGCAGATTGTGTGCCGGCATTGGTTGCAGATGTTGCTACGGGGCAGGTTGCTGCTGTTCATGCGGGATGGCGGGGTACAGCCGCCCAAATCTTGCCCCAGGCGATCGCCCGCTTTCAATCTCAGGGGAGCCATCTCCAAAATCTTCGCATTGCATTAGGACCAGCGATCGCTGGAACTGTGTATCAAGTCTCAACCACGGTTGCTGCCGAGGTGGGTAAAACGGTTGTGCCAATCACTGCACCCATCGGCAATTCGGCTTGCCCCACAATAGATGACGACCCCACTACGGTGTTAGAGCAGCTAGAGCAGCTTCCAACGTCTCCCCTTCTAGACGACCCCATGCCTAATCGAGCACGAATTGATATTCGACTGGTGAACCAGCTTCAGCTCGAATCGTTGGGAATTTGTGCAGACCATGTTGCTACTGCCCCCCACTGCACCTATCAAGATGCAGAGCATTTCTTTTCCTATCGGCGCGATCGCCTCAAAAAAATTCAGTGGTCAGGAATTGTGAGCACGACTCAACGCTGATGTTAATCTGTGGTGCGACGCTATCCTACGAATTCTTAAGACTAGGAGTTCTATCTTCGGATAGATGCTGAATATCGCATAAGATTGACCCAAATTGAGCAATTTATCGGTTGATATCCCGTCTACATCTGAAATTAGGATACGAGATAGCAGAGTCCATCCAATGATTCGTCGATCAGGTAATGCGGCAAGATTGTGAGCTAGGCTGGTGTGTACCAAGATACTCGATGCTTAGGATCCAGAATCCATTCTCGTTTTGACGTGAAGCAAACGATGCTGATGGACGTTGATGCCCACCCGGCAGACTTAAATTCATTCGCCGCTTGGTATAGGCGAGGTGACGAGTTAGCGAATCAGAACCGCTATCAAGAGGCTCTTGATAGTTTTGACCAAGCGTTAGCAATTGATCCTAATAGCGCTGAGGTTCTTGTCTTTCGAGGCGTAATGCTCATATATCTCGGTCGATATCAAGCCGCATTGGCAAGTTGCGAGCGGGCATTAGAAATCAATCCCGATGAGGTAGAAGCCTGGATTTTCCGAGGGGCTGCATTGCGCTATTTGGGGCAGCACAAAAAGGCATACGCTAGCTATGAGCGCGCCCTAGAAATCGATAAAGAGTCCAATCATCATGCCAACAGAGATCTGAATCCTTAACGCAGATAGTTGACTCGCTCGGTTCATGAGGTCGGGGCCATTTAGGGTAGCCAACGAGGCCGTAGTCCCAAGAAGGGCAAAACTTCGGGTTCGGTTTGCACCACGTTTCCATCCTCGTCGGTAAGCACAGGTAGAAACCAAAGCCGACTCGTGTCAATCGGTTTACCGTCAATTCCCCGAATCGCTTCACTATCAGGAGTTGGCTCTGATGACGAAACAACTTGATCAAATAAAATACCCAACCCATCTGGGGCAAGGCTCATTTGGATATCTTGCTGGATTGGAAGCTGAAGCAAATCGATGCGATCGCCCGTTTCTAGGTCAATCGCTGTTAAATAGGGTTGCTCGACATATATATCACCCGGTAAAAGTTCTGTGAGTAGACAGTAGAGCATGGTTTGAGTAGGGTCAAAGGTAGCATTCAAAATCGACCCGGTCGTCTTGAGCAATTCTTGCTCAGTGCCCTGATTTGTTACTAGGTAGAGCGATCGCGTCGGATTGTAGGGATCAGCATTAAACTTGACTAGTGCTGCGGCTGATCCATCGGATGCGAAACTCAACACCATGCCGTAGGTTGGCAAGAATTCGAGCGGTTCATTCGTTTCATCGTCCTCTGCATTAAGCGGCAAAATCGCCAATCCTTCCCCTTGCAGATATGCTAATGCCTGACTATCAGGCGTAATCAGGAAATCTCCACCCGGTTCTGATTCCAACGGTTTTGGCTCTCCATCGGAGTTGATAACCCATAAGCCAAATTCTGCTGGATTACTCCGGTTGACTCGATAGACAACAATCGTTTGACCATCAGGAGACAGGTCAAATTTTAGATTTTGATAGTCATCATCATCTAAGACGAGCTTGATTTCGCCATCCACTGGAATGGACTCAGGGAGTTGAGATGGTACCAATGTGTTGGAGTGGTTGCCAGGCGCGTCTGCCGACGATTCTGCGCGGATGCCTGTCGAAACCGTATAGAGCTGCTGATTGAGCAGCCCCTGTTCGTACGATTCACGATTCGTGGCCGAAAATAAAACGCGATCGCCCTCTGGATATGCCTCATAGTCCATCACGACGAGCGTTTCTGGGGTTAAAAGCCGTTTTTCTTGCTGAGTAATGTTGTAGAGAATCAGTCGTCCTGTTTCGTCATCGTCAGTACCGAGATACAAAAAAGCGCGATCGCGGGTATGGAATCGGGCTTTGAAGGGTCGAATCGTGCTGCTGTCGTCACCGAGAACGCCAAAGCGATCGGATGCTCCTTCTAGAGTCAGCTCAAATTCATAGCCATACGGTGCAGGAGCATCAAGGGTATACGCCATCCGACGGCCTGCCCAGCTAAATTTGCCTGGAATGGGCTGAGGTTCTTCATTTGGCACAATCGCTTTGAGGTGCAAGTTGTTCTCGACGCTCTCTCGATCCATCGGGCGACTGAAATCTAAGATAAACGCGGTATCCTCTGCGCCAACCCGTTTATCATCCCAACTAAAACTCCGCACGTGTGCTGCCGTGCGATCGCCTAACAGCAGCAACCCCGCTATTATCACGCTCAACACAGAAATCACGATTAACGCGGTGCGGTCGAGCGCCTGAGGAAACTGCCTAGACGATTTCATTGACGGTTGAAACATGGGCAAAAAGCGATTAGTATTCGTAGGGATTTTTGGGTTCCGGGATTTCCGTCATCGAATCTGGCTGAATGGTGAGATGACGAGTGCCATTCAGCGTTTCAGTGATCATCTTCCCCTGAATATCAAGCCAGGTATCGGGCGGATAAGCCGAACGTCGTTCGGCTAGTTTGACAGGCAACCCAACCGGATATGCATCGGCTGCACAGCAAGTCAAGATAAACCGAGAAATCATTAAGTAGTTATCAGGCAAATCAGGAGGATGGATTACAAATCCTTGAACATTAACCGTCTGCCCCGTATATGCATCGGGTTCAGGATATACATTTAGGGTGCGAATCCATTCAATCAGGCTTTTCTCGTCAGGTCGGGTCGATGCTCGAAAGGATTGGGGCTGCGATCGAGTCGCTGCAAGCGTATCCGTGACTCCTCGTTCGAGCGCAATCTGGCTGTCAAACGGACGCGGAACAATCACAAATCCCATCAGGGCGACACCAATCAGCAGCACGCTTCCCCAACCGGGTGGCAGCAATGCAAAGTGCTGCGTTGATGCGGTCTGGAACGAGCGAGCTCGAATGGATCGCCGCTGCCTCCACTGAACAAACTGCGCCACTCTAAACCCACCGACCCCCAACAAAAATAAGCCCGCCAAATTTGCCAACCACATGTAGTCAGGGTGGAGAAGCAAATTGATTTGCCCAGTAAACCAGTATTTGAGGAGTAATCCTCCCCAGCTTAAGAGGGCTAACGTATCTATCCAAAAAAGCCATACTGATCGACCCGATGGCGGAGGCGGGGGAGGCGTAAACCGCGTTCTTGTAGACCTCGATCGAACGGTCATGCAACCTCGTTAAAACTTAGAACTTCGTTGAATGGCTAAGTCAATAGCACTCATTATGTCTTCTCGTTCTCAATGGCTAGCTCAGGTAAAGGTTGACCAATAACGCCAAAAGAAAGGTCATTTGACCCGCGATCGCAAACAAATAAAGAATGGCTCGTCCTCGAAACACAGAGAATAGCAGACCGATATTCTTTAGGTCAATCATGGGACCAAAAACCAGGAATGCCAAAAGAGCGCCCGTCGTAAACGTAGATGCGAACGACAGCGCAAAAAATGAATCAACGGTCGAACAAATAGATACGACGCACGCCAGCACCATCATCGCCAAAATTGACGTGGTCGGTCCTTGGCCAAGGCTTAGCACCACCTCGCGAGGAATGGCAACCTGAACAACAGCGGCGATCGCACTGCCGATGACGAGCATTCCCCCCAGCTCTCGCAATTCTTGAATGGCATTATCGATCATCAGCTGAAGGCGTTCGGGAAATGACCTCGATGGCAGCGGGGCAGCGATTGCGGCGATCGCGGCTCCATTGCCGTCTAACCGCTGGGGTTGGCCCTCCCGCCCTAACAGAAATGTTCCAGATTGAAGCAACAACGAACGAGACTCCCCTGCCTGCTGTTGGCCTAAACGCGGAGACGGCTCCGGTGGCGACATCATCCGAGCAACCGACGGCTGCAATAGCGGACGCAAGTCTGCCTGTGTGCTAAAAACCCAGCCGATTGTGGTTGCAATGAATAGCGACAAAATAATGCGTAGAAACACAATCTCAGGCTGACCTCGGAATGCAGTCCACGTCGCCCAAAATACGATGGGATTGATTGTAGGGGCCGCTAGCATAAATCCAATTGCTACCGATGCCGGTGCCCCTTGAACTAAAAGACGACGGGCAACCGGAACATTCCCGCATTCGCAAACCGGAAACAAAAAGCCCACCAAGCTTCCTGCTAAAGCGCCTAACAATGGATTTCGAGGCAAGGCTGACACAAGCTTACGCTCATCTACAAACAGCAGAATCAAACTAGAAAACAGTACCCCGATCAGCAAAAAGGGCATTGCCTCTACTAGCAAGCTAAAAAATAGGGTCAGCGCACCGTTAACCTGACTCATGCAAATCGTTAGCTCATCGTTATTTAAACAGTTGTAGCCTGACATGACATTCTATCTAAATGCCGCACGCAGATCGAATTATCCTCACATTTACACGGCATAATTATTGTGGGAACCTTAAAGTTTTCATGAAGTCTATAGCAATAGAATGAGATTCATTTGTGACGCGATAGGGTTCATTCGCTACCAAATTTCTTGATTTTTTCTGGCTGGGGGGCGATCGCCATGGTCATCAAACCTTGTGAGGACAAGGGTCATATTAGTTCTCAGGGGTTTGAAGCTCACGGACTCCTTAACGTTGAGCGAATTGAATGGGAAGCAGAGAAAATTGAAGATTTGCTAAAGAAATCTTTTTGTTCGGAGTCCATCACTGCAAGCGACCTTGATCTTCTTTTCGATGAATACTCTAAACTGAAACACCTCAACAGTTTTGCCAAGCAAATTGTCATCCGAATGCTGAGAAGCAATCGGCGCTTTTGGGGCTACAAAGTTGATGTGAATAACCGTATCGTTAAACCCCACATCCTATTTCTGATTGGCACCCTATGCGACGGGTTTGATTACATGAATACCAGTCCTCTATATGGATTAAGAGTATTAGACATCGGTTGCGGGGCCTTGTCGGAATACGGGGCTGTCGATGACGACGATGATTTGCTCAATCAGTTTTATGGCGATCGCCCTCCCATGGCAGCCGAAATGCTTCAACTCCTGGGTGCACAAACGGTTGGAATTGACCCCCGACGACATTGTCCTCAAACTTATGACTACCGGGTGTCTTACAAGCATCAAAATGTAAATTTCAATGCGATCGAAAACTGGCTAAATGACTCTCCTCAGACATTTGATGTCATCTCTGGGTTTAACCTATTTAGCCGCCCTGGGTTTCTATATCACTACTGGTCAACCGATCGGATTACAGCGCTCTTCCAAACGCTAAGGCAGCGGCTTGAACCCGGTGGGCTCTTATATACCAGTGCGCCACTCCCGCCAGCATCTCTAGAAAATCGGCACAGCAATCGTCAAATTTTCACGAAAGCTGGCTTCGAGATCATACACGAAGGCTACTACTTCGTTGCAAAACCGAGTTAACTCAGGCTGCTTATGTAGCGTCAGCCAGATAGCTTTAGGACATGACTCCTGTCTGAAACCAAAGCTGGGTAAGCTATCTGGCGTGCAACCGCACAAAGCACTGTAGCAGTTGCTATATATTCAAGCTCATCCTATCGCCCGGTGTTAGAGATATCCGTGCTCGCTCAAAAATGACGGGGTGATGAAATCATGATCTAATCGAGCCAAAGACTCATCAGGTTGGTCAATCCGCACACCATCAGAGCTAGGTGACAGATTGAGGAACTTCTGAACATACTTGCCCAGCAAGTCTCCCTCTAGATTGATGCGATCGCCCGCCTTTAGATATTGAAGATTTGTTTCGGCATAGGTGACTGGAATCACCGCCGCCTTAAACCAGCTTCCTGCCGAATCACAGTCCGCCACCGTTAGACTGACTCCGTTTACCGCGATACTCCCTTTCGACACGATGTAACATGACACACGCGAATCGGCCACGCAAATCCTCATTTCCCAAGCATTAGCAGTTTGCACGGTCGACTGGAGATAGCCCACTCCGTCAATATGCCCCGTCACAAAATGTCCACCCAATTTGCTACCGACGCGGAGTGAAGTTTCTATATTGACGGCGTTTCCACTCTCAAGTTGCCCAAGCGTGGTCCGATTGAGAGTCTCGGGAGAGGCATCGGCAACAAACCCATTCGTAAGGATTTGGCTAACGGTGAGACAAATCCCATCGACAGCAACGCTATCGCCTAAGGCAAGATCCGCCGTAACGCCGGGTGGTGTAGCCCCTCCCCACACAATTCGGACTTTGTCGGTGCCAATGCGCTGAATATTTCCTAAAGATTGAATGATTCCGGTAAACACGGCGTTAAAAATAGATGCTAAGCATAGAAAGTGATCGTACCTGATTTGCCATTACTTGACTGAGTGCTGGCTAGACTTATCGTTTGGTTAAACTTTCAAAATTAGGTCTATGGACTCGGAGCAAAATCAGGGCATACTGGAGTTCAGTGAAACTTATCAATCGGCGAGGGGCTGATTTAGATCTTGACACACTTTCCCCTGAAATGAGACAGGGGCTTGAGATTACTAGCGGTGACGTTTGCTCTCCTAACGAGGCGAATCTGAGTACATCTATCTAGTTTCAACGCCCAAAGATGGGTTTATCCTTAATCTATGCTGATTCAGTCGTGATCTCTCTTTTCCCGGTTTGATTTTCCTTGCTCAACGGATTCTGGAGGCTAAGTCAATGCTTGAAATGAAACTCGCCGGAATTGCCCTAGATGCAGCAACTCGCAGCCCCATCGTCTTGCTGAGAGATACTGCTGATCGGCGGCAATTACCCATTTATATCGGCCAGGATCAAGCACGGGCGATTATTAATGCACTTGAAAACCAAGCACCGCCTCGTCCATTAACCCACGATTTGATTGTTAACTTGCTTGAAGAATGGGATATGACCCTGGAGCGAGTGGTTATTCACTCCCTTCAAGACAACACGTTTTACGCAATCTTGACGGTGCGTCAAGGCGATGTCAAAAAAGAAATTGATGCCCGCCCTAGTGATGCGATCGCCATCGCCCTTCGCACCGACAGCCCAATTTGGGTGATGGAAGAGGTCATTGCCGATGCTTCGATTCCAGTTGACCGTGATGCTGACGAGGCTGAGCGAAAAGCCTTTCGAGACTTTTTATCAAATCTTAGCCCCGAAGATTTTGCTCAACGGGGGCGCCTGAGCAGTGGTGAAGCATAGCATTTGATTTATGCGATATCGTCGCTTTGGCAAAACCGACATCAACATGTCGGTCTTTTCTTTAGGAACTATGCGCTATCTAGAGTCTGAAGAAAATGCCCGACTCACCATAGAGCGTGCCTTAACCTTCGGAATCAATCACCTCGAAACTGCTAGAGGATATGGGAAGAGCGAGGATTACTTGGGCGCAGCTCTCCGATCTGGGGTAGGAGCGCCTCGTTCTCGACTTTTTATCACTTCTAAGATTCAACCTACACCCGATGCAGACTCTATGGCTCGTAGCCTCGATCAGTCTCTGGCTGCATTGGGAATCGATTACCTAGACTGTCTCGCGCTGCATGGCGTCAATACTTGGGAACACCTGGCTCTGATCGAAGATCCAAATGGCTGCATGAACGCGGTCGATGCGGCTCTTGAGGATGGTCGAATTCGTCATGTGGGGTTTTCGACCCATGCTCCTCTAGAGATTATCTTACGGGCGATCGCCACCGATCGATTTGAGTTTATTAATCTTCATTACACATACTTTTTTCAGCGCAATGCCGAAGCTATCGAGCGTGCCTCCCAAAACGATATGGGAATTTTTATTATTTCTCCTGCTGACAAAGGAGGAATGCTATACGCCCCCCCGAAGTTACTCACGCAGCTCTGCGCTCCTTTTTCTCCGTTAGAGCTAAATTATCGGTTTCTTCTCAGCGATCCGCGCATTACTACGCTTAGCATCGGAGCCGCTCATCCTGATGAACTAGATTGCCCTCTCAATGTTGCAAATTCTGTCGACCTGCTCACTCCGGACGAAGACACGGTGCTAAAACGTCTGCAGCAGCACCCCGTCAATGCCTTAGGGACTGAACGGTGCAGCCAATGCTACGAATGTCTGCCATGCCCTGAATCGATTCATATACCCGAAGTACTGAGACTTCGAAACCTGGCGATCGCATATGACATGACCGCGTTTGGTCAATACCGATATGGCATGTTTGAAAATGCGGGACATTGGTTTCCAGGAAACAAGGGCGATCGCTGTACAGAATGTGGTGATTGCCTGCCGCGCTGCCCCGAAAATCTCGATATCCCATCGCTATTAAACGATGCCCATCAGCGCCTCAACGGATCTAAACGACGGCGGCTTTGGGACTGATCACCCGGTAAGATAACGCAGGATCCTAAAGACATAAGATGTGAGACACTTTGCGTGCCTTTGGTTTTCTGTCCTTTGGTTTTCTGTCTTAGATGAGCGTCAAGATTGAGGCTCGGTCGCATTAAACTGTTCCCACCAGCGGTTGAGTGGATAGTAAACAACGGGTGCCCAGAGGCTACTCAAAATTGCCGAACTTAGGGCAATCTGTTGATGATGGAGCCAAGTTTCAGTTAAGACCAAGTATAAATTCTGCACGTTTCCGAAGAAAATCTGCACACTAAATTGGATGGCAGTGACCGTCTCGACCAACACTGCCATACCAAATACGATCAGGGCAACTGAAATAAAATCTTCTTGAATATATTTTTGTTTTTGGATGCGGGCAGTCAGAAAACCTGCAATAGCAAGACTGATGGCATGGGTGGGATAGGGATAGGTCATCCCATCTTGGATAAAGCCAAGACACAATCCAGCGATCGCCCCTTGAAATGCAGTCCGTTTGACACTCCAAGCGACTACCCAGATTAGTAACCAGTTGGGGCCTACACCTAGTAATTGCATTCCCGGCAAGCGGGCCGGTAAAACTAGAAGACATACTAACAGCGAGGCGATCGTCACTATCCAATTTAGAATTTGCCGGATGCCGGGATTGAGATTGAGTATACTTATCATTCGTCAATCTTCTCCATGACGAATCAGGATTAATCTATCTCTGTCGAACGTATTTGGGTATTTGAGATCAGACATCAAGGTTGAGGACTTTGCAACGGTTCTCCAGACAGAGGTGCCGACCGCCCCGGATACACGATGACCCATTCTAAAAAGCTGATAGGTGCAGACAACTCAATGATGGCTTCAGGTGCAGGGCTCTTATTAAGGTTAATTGACTCTACCGTGCCAACCGGTAAACCAGCAGGAAAAAGTTGACTAAATGACGACGTTGAAACAGCGTCTCCGGGTCGAACGTCGGGAACTTTATCAAAAAACTCCATGACAGCGCGATTGGCTGACTGTCCGCGCATGTATCCCATGGATCGAGAACGGCTAATTGCCACTCCAACTTGACTCGTTGGATCACTAATTAGCAACACGCGACTCGTATTTGGAGTCACCTGAATCACTCTCCCAACCAAACCTCCCGTTCCCGAAACGACAGAACCAACCTTGATTCCATCCCGACTACCACGGCCTAACGTGACTTGTTGCCACCAATGGTCGGCACTACG
Source organism: Elainellaceae cyanobacterium (assembly GCA_051117335.1). Lineage (GTDB taxonomy): Bacteria > Cyanobacteriota > Cyanobacteriia > CAZCXK01 > CAZCXK01 > DBGGTD01. The sequence continues at coordinate 173,807 of JBNPEB010000009.1, read as the reverse complement.
CCCAATAATAGATGCAACAATGCCGTCACCGGGACGCTCAGCAATGTACCCCAACAATTCACGAAGTTCTTGATTCTGGCTCTCTAATTCAACAAGTCTTTGCTGAAGTTCAAGAACTTGGGCGGTGTCTAATACGTCTTCCTGACTTGGACCTGACTGAAAGGGATAAGACACCCCTCGATAAATCTCTAAAACTAAAGATGCTCGCGTCTGACGCAACGCCCACGCTGCGCCAATGGCGAGGCAAATTAGCCCAATTCGTATTCCGTACCGATCCCACCAACGACGTAATGTGTACATTCAAGCCATGGAATCCTTAAAATCAGCCTACCATGCAAATGATCGTCTACAAAGACTGACTCAACGCATTGATCATGTCAACAGTACATTTGAGCACAGTGTCTCTCGCCCAAGCGAGTTGAAGAAACGAACGTTTCTAGTGCTAATTTCAACACTTGACGATGTACGGCGATCGCCCGTCCTCACGAACTCAACACAATTAGTAGTTACGTGTCCGCCCTGTGTTAAAGACGCGATCAAGCTGCTTAAAGTTCTCCAGAACGCGTCCCGTTCCTAACACAACGCAGCTTAGGGGATCAGCCGCAACGTGAACGACAATCCCCGTTTCATGACTGATTAGAGTATCTAGGCCCTTGAGAAGGGCTCCCCCGCCTGCCAGCATAATGCCCCGATCGATAATATCGGCAGCCAATTCAGGAGGAGTGCGCTCGAGCGTTCGTTTGACCGCTTCGATGATTACAGAGAGAGGTTCTGACATCGCTTCTCGCATTTCTGGAGACTTAACAGTCACCGTTCTGGGTAGACCCGATAATAGATGCAATCCGCGCACATCCATGATGATCTCATCATCGCTATCGAGAGGGTAGGCAGATCCGATCGTGATTTTGATTTCTTCAGCCGTCCTCTCACCAATGACGAGATTATGCACCTTCTTCATGTATTGAGTGAGCGCTTCATTGAGTTCATCACCCGCGACCCGAACCGATTCACTGAGTACGGTTCCCTGAAGACTAAGAACTGCGACTTCAGTGGTGCCCCCGCCGATATCGATAATCATATTGCCGGTTGGTTCTGCAACGGGGAGCCCAGCCCCAATCGCAGCTGCCACAGGCTCATCGATGAGGTGAACCTCGCGAGCACCTGCTTCTCTGGCAGCATCTTCAACCGCTCGGCGCTCGACGCCTGTCACCCCACTCGGGATGCCAATGACAATCCGCGGAGAGACAAGCGTTCGTCCTTCATGCACTCGGCGGATAAAATGCTTCAGCATGATCTCTGCCGTATCAAAATCAGCAATGACACCATCTCGCAGAGGGCGAAGCGCCACTACATTTCCGGGTGTGCGTCCGAGCATCTTCTTGGCATCTTCACCGACTGCTAGCGGCACTTTTTCTCCTTCATCCATTGCCACAACAGAGGGTTCTTGCAGAACAATGCCCTTGCCAGAGACATACACCAATGTATTTGCGGTACCTAAATCGATACCCATATCACGAGAAAACGAGAAGCGATTCATGAAGCCCACGAGCTTTATTCCCCCAACGGCTGGAATGGTTGTATGACTCTAAATTCGGTCGTAACGAAAAAAATGACTAAAACGGAGTCGATGAGGATTCTATTATGTTTTTTTTCCTGAGTCTAGTCAGGATGGCACTACCAAGTCGAATTTAGAAATCATGCGCTATTAGCTGTCATTCCGGACAAATCAATGCCCATCAGGACGAATTGCTAGAAGAATCTGTTCCATCTCAAATCATTAGCCTGCCATGTATTCGAGATATTTTGTTACATGCAACAGGTTTACAAATGTCGTTTGTCAAATGCCACCTTTAGAATAAATTGATGGGAAGAAACTGAGGCATCTTATTCAGAAATTATGGGATTAAATGTTGTTAACTTGGTGGGTCGTGCGGGCCGAGATCCTGATGTAAAGTATTTTGAATCGGGCAGTGTGGTCTGTAATCTTACGCTTGCAGTCGATCGGCGGCGGCGGAATACAGATGAGCCTGACTGGTTTAATTTAGAAATTTGGGGAAAAACGGCTGAGATTGCGGCAAATTATGTTCGAAAGGGCAGTCTGATTGGCATTAGTGGCTCTTTGAAGCTCGACCATTGGCAAGACCGAACGACTGGTGCCCAGCGATCTAAACCCGTCATCCGGGTTGAACGCTTGGATTTATTGGGGTCTAAGCGTGATAACGAAGCTTCGATGTCTGGCTACAGCGATGATGAAGAATTTTAGGGATTGATATTGATTTATTCTTCATGACGAATGTGACCGGCATCAATGTGACTGGCGTTGTTGAGGCGTTTGAGTCCTAAATGAGCGAATATGCCACATCCACCCAGCAGAAGCCAGTAGGGACTATAGACCATCAGCCAAATGCCAAGTTGCATCAAGTCAACGGTGAAGTCACCAACCGAGCGGGTTGAGTGTATCCAGGTGTTTTGAAGCTGTTGGGTTAATTTCAGCTCAGAATCATGGCGGGCGATCGCCCCCTCTAGGCTGAGGTTGATGGTCGAATACGCGACACGGCTTTGCAAATCGCTCAGCTGAGCATCGATCTGTTCAATGGTTGAGCGCACGCTGCTCAGTTCTCGGGCGACCTGTAGCACATCACCAACGCTACCTGAGCGCTCCATAATGTCAAGAAGCAATTCTTCTTGCTTGCGTAGGTTGCGTAAGCGAGCCTGATAATCCACGAGTTGATTAGACACATCTTCAGTTGTAATTGTTTGCTGCTGAACCTGACCTAAATCAGAGAGCGCTGTCAGGGCAGCATCAAGGTTGGCTTGAGGAACGCGGAGAGTAAGTGATGCGGTCTGAGGATCTGACGCACGGGACGGACGCTGATTCCGCAATTGCACAACCTCTCCTTGCTGTTGCTGGGCGATCGCCGTTGCTTGCTCGATACTCTGCTCAACTGACTCTACCCGTAGCGCTAATTCAGCCTGCTTGATTAATTGAGGGCGCGATCGCGGCACGTCGGCTGTTGACTCAACTTGATTGGATGCGCCCGGTGCCTGATTTTGATTGACCTCGGGTGCGATCGCCGCTTCTTCGGTGGCTGATATATCAGCTTGGTCAACCGATGATTGGAGCTGGCGCATCGATGCAGAACAACCCACCAGCATGCTCCCAAGCACACTAGCCATCAGAATAGACTGGAGTTGGATACGAGCAAAACCCGACATGGCAATAGTTCCTCCTCTCATTGGGCAAGCTAGCCCGATTATGGCCGCGTAAGCGCGTCATAGATTTGGAGTTGCAGTTTGTGTAACGGTGTGGTGCCAAGTCGAGAACGCCGAGTTTCTGGGCAATGTGCTCATCGAGGATAGCGAAGCACGCTGCTTAGGATGAGATATCGTGCTGTTTGGCAAACTCTCGACATGCTTGCACAAACCGAGTTGGAATATCTGGACGGCTGCCCCAGTGAAGATGAACATAAGATGCATGGAGCTGGTGCGATCGCCATCCGTCTAACCGAGCAGGCATCTGAGCGTCATATCCTCGAATCTCATAGACCGGATGGGGAGACGCCACCTCCAAGACAGACCGATGAAACTCGTGTCCCCAGACGACATCCCCACGAGTCATCAACGGGGTATCGTGATATGCCACAGCCTGCCGATAGCCCAAGGTCAATCGTTTCCCCATGCGGACACAGAGAGAAATGATGCCTACCATTGACCATGATTGCTCGGAAAAGTCGATGAGGCGATCGCACAGATACATCAATCCGCCACATTCCGCATAGGTAGGCATGCCGCTGTTCACCGCTAGCTTCACCGCTTCTTTAGCCGCCTGATTATTGGCGAGCTGTACAGCAAACATCTCAGGAAACCCCCCACCCAAATAAAGCCCGCTGATGCCGTCTGGTAATTCCTGATCGCAAAGCGGACTCCAGAAGACTAGCTCGGCTCCACGTTGGATCAGCAAATCAAAATTGTCGGCGTAGTAGAAGTTGAATGCTGGGTCGTAGGCGACGGCAAGTTTGGGGGAGTGCGGGAGTGTGGGAGTAGAGGGGGGGGAGGGTGGATGAGGGAGAGGGTGGATGAGGGGATGAGGGGATAAGGAGGAGTAGGGAGGAGTTTGGGTGCTAAGTTGAGGCAGCAGTGAAGACCAGTCGAACCAGGTTTCAGCGAGCGTGGCGAGTCGGTGAATGCGGGCATCTAGTTCGGGAAGTTCGTCAGTGGGGATCAGTCCCAAATGACGACTCGGAAGGGCAATATCGTCGCGTCGTCTGAGAATTCCTAAAATCGGGAGGCTTTGAGATGCCAGAGAAGATTTGAGCAGGTCAAGGTGGCGATCGCTCCCGACTCGATTGAGAATAATGCCAGCAAATTTGAGCCGCGTATCGAAGGTGGTATAGCCATGCACCAAGGCTGTAATCGAACGAGATAGTCGGCTACAGTCGAGCACCAATACAATCGGCACGTCGAGCAGTCGAGCTATATGAGCCGTGCTTGCCCAGTCATGTTCACCGCTAGCGCCGTCAAATAACCCCATCACTCCTTCGATCAGCGCGAAGTCGGCAGTGTGCCGATGGGTTTCAAAGCATTGCCGAATATAGTCTTCAGATGTCAGCACAGGGTCAAGATTTCGACAGGGCTGCCCAGTCACATGCCGATGAAACATGGGATCAATGTAATCAGGTCCCACTTTAAAAGATTGAATTTTGGCAGACTTTGAAACGGTAGAAGAAAACCGTAAATAGGCAAGAAGTGCAAGGGTTACGGTGGTCTTACCCACGCCACTGCGTTCTCCTGCGATCACAAGCACCATAATTCACCCGGGCGGACGGCTCGCCCAACGTCAAACGGAGATTTGCTCCTAAATCCTACATGTAATGACACATCAGTTCACGTAGTGCCGTTAGCGCCAGCGTAACGCACCCCGTCGGGAATATCCTCTCGTGTCATTACACGTATGCGACTTACGCAAACCTTGCCATCTACCACAATCGAGAGCAAGCCCGTCAACGGGGGATTGCAGCCGCTCAGTTTATGCAAGATTGGACATGGGATAAACAGGTGAAACGGCTGCTCAATGCCATTCAAGATCTGGTGTAGCCAAATCAATCCGTTACTCGATTCGATTAACCCATTATTGAATGCGATCGCCCCCTCAAAACAAAGCAATGGTTCTAAAAACAAACGAATTGGAGTTTGAAGGACGTTCACGGCGTATCGTTGGTAGTGTTGTGACATGCCTAAAATAGTGCAAATTCTTAAAGGGCTGAAACTCTTGAAACCGGTGCGTTGCGCTGCGCTAACGGCACCCTACCTAATGCACCATTTTAGCTGTGTCGTACCACTACAAGATCTAAAGGATAATCCTATAGGCAACGAGCCGACAAACACACTAAAAGTTGTGCAGGTCAACGACCCGTTAAAATTTAAGATACGGTTCTCCAAGCGTCCCAATCACTATGACTGTGCAAATGCCTGCCGAATTTCAAGACTATTTTGATGTCGTTGTGGTCGGTGCCGGACATTCTGGCTGCGAGGCAGCACTTGCATCCGCTCGTCTTGGCTGCCGCACCTTGATGCTGACTCTCAACCTCGACAAAATTGCGTGGCAACCCTGCAACCCAGCAGTTGGGGCTCCTGCCAAATCACAACTGACCCATGAAGTCGACGCGTTGGGGGGTGAAATCGGCAAAATGGCTGATCGCACTTACCTCCAAAAGCGAGTGCTGAATCTGTCGCGAGGCCCGGCAGTGTGGGCGCTACGCGCACAGACAGACAAACGAGAATATTCGCGAGTTATGCGCGGCATCGTCGAGAACCAGGAAAATCTCGTGATTCGAGAGGCAATGGCGACAGATTTAGTTCTCGGCAAAAACGATGAGATCATCGGCGTTCAAACTTATTTTGGCGTGGCGTTTGAGTGCAAAGCTGTGATTCTGACGACCGGGACATTTCTCGGCGGCATTATTTGGGTAGGCAACAAGTCAATGCCCGCCGGACGAGCCGGAGAATTTGCCGCGGTTGGGCTCACAGAAACGCTGAATCGCATGGGGTTTGAAACCGGACGACTGAAAACCGGAACGCCAGCACGAGTTGATAAACGCACCGTTGACTACAGCAAGCTAGAGCCGCAACCGCCTGATGATGACGTGCGCTGGTTTAGCTTCGATCCAGACGTATGGGTTGAACGCGAGCAAATGAACTGCTACCTGACGCGCACAACCGCAGAAACGCATCGATTGATTCGAGATAATCTGCATCTATCTCCTGTATATGGGGGATGGGTGGATGCGAAAGGTCCGCGCTATTGCCCCAGCATCGAAGACAAGATTGTGCGATTTGCCGATAAAGAATCGCATCAAATCTTTATTGAGCCAGAAGGTCGAGACATTCCAGAACTTTACATTCAAGGGTTTTCGACGGGGCTTCCTGAATCGTTGCAGCTTCAAATGTTGCGATCGCTCCCTGGCTTAGAAAACTGCCGCATGATGCGTCCAGCCTACGCGGTTGAATATGACTACTTGCCTGCGACACAGTGTTATCCCACATTGATGACTAAAAACATAGAAGGGCTGTTTAGTGCAGGGCAAATTAACGGCACCACAGGGTATGAAGAAGCCGCTGCACAAGGCATCGTTGCGGGTATTAACGCCGTTCGTTTCGTCCGGGGACAGCCAATGCTGGTCTTCCCGCGCGAGCAAAGCTATATTGGCACCTTGATTGACGACCTGTGTACCAAAGATTTGCGAGAGCCCTATCGCATGCTCACCTCCCGGTCAGAATATCGGCTGTTGTTGCGTTCTGATAATGCCGACCAGCGACTCACCCCCCTCGGTCGTGAGATTGGTTTAATTGGCGATCGCCGTTGGGGGATTTTCCAGCAGAAGCAAGCCAATATCGCGGCTGAGAAAGAAAGGCTATACGAAAGCCGCGTCAAAGAACATGACGAAATCGGACAAAAAATCACGGCAGATACCGGGCAGAAAATTAAAGGTTCAATCACGTTGGCCGACCTGCTGCGTCGTCCAGGATTTCACTATGCCGACCTCGATCGCTATGCGTTGAGTCATCCTAATCTCAGTCGGGATGAACGAGACGGGGCAGAAATTGACATCAAATATTCTGGATATATTCAGCGGCAACAAAACCAAATTGATCAAATTGCTCGTCAAGCAAATCGCCCTCTCTCAGCCGATTTGGACTATGCCGCTATCGATACGCTGTCCAAAGAGTCGCGCGAAAAGCTGACCAGCATTCGTCCGCTCACAATCGGGCAAGCTTCCCGAATTGGGGGGGTCAATCCTGCCGATGTGAACGCTCTGCTTGTGTATCTAGAAATTCGAGAACGACAGAAAAGTAATCCGTCAGGACTGACCTCTAGCGCAGCGCTGAGTTCCCAATAGCCTTCTACATTCGAGATCCAGATGGTAACTTGCTAGAGATATCCAATTACAACCCTAGCCAGTAGTACTAACTTATGCAAATTCAGGTGCAGACCTTTACCGTTCATAAACGGTTTGCCCTCACCATCAGTCGTGGCACAAGCAGTAAGAGCACCAACGTTTGGCTGCGACTCGAACACGATGGCATTGAAGGATGGGGAGAAGCCTCTCCATTTTCGGTCGGAAGCCCACCCCAAACCACTGAGGCGATCGCCACGAGTCTCATGCAGCTTGCGCCGCCGTTAAAATCTCTCACCCCCTATGATCAGCAGCCGCTTAACGATTTGCTAAACCATCGGTCAATTCCGTCTGCTGCACGAGCAGCTCTAGATGTAGCCATTCACGATTGGATTGGTAAACGGTTGAATGTACCACTCTGGAAACTCTGGGGATGCGATCGCGATCGCATCGGACCCACCTCCGTCACCGTTGGCATTAGCTCACCCGACGCCGCTCAAGTGCGAATGCGTCACTGGCTACAATCTACAGAGGTGCAAGCCGTTAAGGTAAAGTTGGGTAATCCAGCGGGCATTGAAGCCGACCAGTCTATGTTGAAAGCTGTACAGGCGATCGCGCCGACCCACGCAAAATTTAGCATTGACGCAAATGGGGGATGGAGTTTGGGTGACGCGCTGACCATGAGCTTTTGGTTAGCCGATCAAGGAATCACCTATATCGAACAGCCTCTACCCCCAGGTCAGGACGACGATTTGCCCCAGCTCTATCGCGAATCTCCGCTGCCAATCTTTGTAGACGAGAGCTGTTTCACCAGCCGAGACATTCCCAGGCTGGCAGGTCGAGTACACGGCATCAATATTAAGTTGATGAAGTCGGGGGGGCTGTCAGAAGCGAGGCGGATGATTCACACGGCTCAAGCTCACGATTTGCAACTCATGTTTGGCTGCTATTCAGATAGTGGTTTAGCCAACACGGCAGCCGCTCAACTCGCTTCATTTGCCACCCACCTTGACTTAGATAGCCATCTCAACTTGGCAGATGACCCGTTTATCGGGGCAACTCTTCAAGGCGGGCGACTGCAACCAAACGATTTACCAGGATTGGGAGTTCAACGTGCTGAAGGCTAACCATCGTGTGGCTATTTTGCTCCACCAGGGCTTAAAAAGTGCAAAGGGTAAGACCGGAATTTCACTGCTTCGCTACAGCGAGTTACCCATTGTTGCTGTGATTGATGAAGAATGTGCAGGAGATTCGGTTCAAGATTTGACTGGAATTCCTCGTCCGGTGCCCATCGTGGCATCGGTTAAAGAAGCCTTGCAATTTGACCCCGACGTATTGGCGATCGGCATCGCTCCTTCGGGAGGAGCATTACCTGAACCGTGGCATCAAGAAGTTAAACGAGCGGTCGAGGCAGGGCTGTCGGTCGTCAATGGCTTGCACACGGCGATGGCGGCTGACCCAGATTTAAACTCCCTACTGCATGACCAGCAGTGGATTTGGGATGTGCGCCGCGAGCCAGCGGGGTTGACTGTTGGTAGCGGTCAGGCACGACTCCTACCCTGCCGACGAGTGTTGACGGTCGGATCGGATATGAGCGTTGGCAAAATGTCGACAAGTCTAGAACTCTATAGGGCCTCATTGCAGCGGGGCATTTCATCTAAATTTTTAGCAACCGGGCAAACAGGGCTCATGCTCGGTCACGATGGAGTGCCTCTAGATGCGGTGCGAATTGACTTTGCGGCGGGTGCCGTTGAGCAAATCGTGATGCGTTACGGACATGAGTATGACCTTGTGTATGTCGAAGGGCAGGGATCACTCATGAATCCCGCCTCGACAGCGACCTTACCCCTGATTCGCGGGACGCAACCGACCCATTTAATTCTGGTGCATCGAGCTGGGCAAACCCATATCCAGCACTTTTCCCACGTTAAACTTCCACCCTTAGCCGAAATGGTGCAGCTATATGAAGCTGTTGCGTCAGCGGGTGGTGCATTTGCATCTGCTAAGGTCGTGGCGATCGCCCTCAACACCCATCATCTCGGCAAATCCGATGCTCAAAAAGCCATCGATGAAGTCCGCCGTGAAACCAGCCTGCCATGCACGGATGCAATTCGATTTGGAGCCGACCCGCTACTAGATGCAATTCTGCACTCTTGAGAATTAATTGCAGAAACGCCTTAAACTGAAGAATTGAGCATCTAGCAAACATCCTGGAGTCTATTGCTCGGTATTTTGCTGCACATTGGTTGAATCTGCATGCACCCACCTGCAATTTTGCGCTTGATTAACTTGACCCGGCAGTTTTCTCATGTTGATATACCTGCCGTCTGTTCTGTTGATCTCACACTTTATCAAGGAGAGCTGCTAGGGTTACTAGGGCCGTCTGGATGCGGTAAAACGACTCTTCTTAGATTGATTGCGGGGTTTGAGCGCCCCCAAACTGGAATGATTGAGCTAGACCATCATGTCGTATCTGATTCAAGCGTTTGGCTGCCTCCCGAAAAACGGGGTATCGGCATGGTGTTTCAAGACTATGCTCTCTTTCCACATTTAACAGTTGCCCAAAACGTCGCCTTTGGTCTAAAAAATCTGCGTCGACAGACGAAGGTGAAAATGCGCGATCGCCTCCAACGGGCGATCGCCCTAGTTGGCTTAGATGGTCTTGAAAACCGCTATCCTCATCAGCTTTCGGGAGGACAGCAGCAGCGAGTTGCACTGGCCCGCGCACTCGCCCCCTATCCGGCCTTAGTGCTGCTGGATGAGCCTCTCAGCAACCTGGATGCCAAAGTGAGGCTGCAACTTCGTCAAGAGCTTCGCGATATTTTGAAAGCAGCAGGCACATCCGCAATCTTTGTCACCCACGATCAAGAAGAAGCGCTATCCATGTGCGATCGCGTAGCCGTGATGTGTTACGGCTGTTTAGAACAAGTGGGTTCTCCTGAAGAGATTTATCGTAATCCGACATCGCGCTTTGTCGCAGAGTTTGTGACACAAGCCAATTTTATCGAGGCATCTCGACAGGACAACAGATGGAACACCGAATTAGGCCCCTTTGATATCAATCATGCTCCTGAAAGCGATGCTACCGAACTGATGATTCGCCAAGAAGACATACAGCTAATTCTCGACGAAACCAGTGACATTGTTATCTACGATCGCCAGTTTCTTGGACGAGAACATCGTTACCGTCTCAAAACCCCAACTGGATGTACTCTGGTTGCTCGCAGTTCGTCTGATGAAGCATTACCCGTAGGGTCACGGGTTCAAGTATCAATTTCAGACGACGCGATTCGAGTGTTTCCGCTTCCCTCTAACCCAAGCCGACTTCAACCACCTGTGCTGTCATAAACCATGCAGTATCGATTTACGCATTTTTCACCTCAATAGGCTCTCCTGGGATTGGTTTTGCCACGTCCTTCAGTTCAAGATTATCGGCAGATCCGTATCGGGTTAATACAAGGGATTTCATAATGCTTGGATCTCTTTCCTTGGTTTAACCCCGATCGCGGCGACGCACATCCATTTCGACCAGCCAGTACCATAGTCAAACGACCTCACGACCTCAAGTCCTGCCGCTCTTAGAAACAAGTCCAGATGGTGGGAGGTATATCCGCGATTTTGCCAGCGCAGGGACATGAGAACTTGACCCAGTCCTTTGCGAGTCACTGAGCCAATCAGCGGAGCACCTGGTTTCAGGACTCGAACCATCTCACGCAGCGTTTCTACGGGGTCGGCTAGGTGCTCCAAAACATGGGCAAAGATGACCGCGTCGAAGGCTGCATCGGCAAAGGGCAAGCACCTGATATCCCCCCATCTCAAATCGAGCGTCGCGCAGCGATGGTTCAGAATCTGTTGAGCGTGGGTCAACATGGGGTAGGAAATATCGACGCCGGAAACATGAGCAGGCTGATCGACACTGTCTAAAAGCGCCAGACTGAAGGCTCCGGTTCCCACCCCACAGTCGAGAATTTGAGAGGTCTGGTCAAGATGACTCAGGCGATCGCCCACCACCTGACTCTCGAACAGCAGCTTATAATTGTGAAGCTGACCTAGACGGGCCAAATTATCGTGCCAGTGATGGGCTGATGCATCGTAGAGCGATCGCAGGGTGTCGATACTGGGAGCGGTTCTCCAGTGGTCTAATGTAGGGGGTGTGGTGTTTAATGGCATGGTCAAATTGACCCCCTGGATACAGAGGGCTATACGGTTTGTAGATTTGGTTGTTGGAAAGCTATGGCTCACCAGGAGCCAGGAGTGGAATTATCACGTTAGGCGAGGCGATGGGGTCGAACCGGAGCTAACCCCAATGTTCCTGAGCTGGTTGACTGGTCAAGAACGACACACCTTCCATGATCCCAGTAATGTAAGTGATCAGATAGCGCCCCGGTACCCATTTCGGCAGCATCTGCACCATGCTTTCGGCTAAAGCAAGATGACTGATTCCGGTGAAGATAAACAAGGCGGCAAAAGCAATACAGCCAGCGGTACGAATTTGGTGGGGGCGTTGGGCGATCGCCAGCAGTCTCCAAGCCACAATAAATACACCGAATAATGCACCTAAAACAACCATGCCGCTTTCCTTTAGGCAGGTGGCCCCTCTTTGAATGTTGTGATTCCATCTGGCAGCACTTCCCATGCGGCTTTGGAGCCGACAAAAATGTGCATTTCAATCTCAACCTCGGGGTCACCATTCACGCAGCCGAGCGTGACACCATGAATTTTGCCTTGATGGTTGCCACACAGTGTCGAGCCGCAAACACTGCAAAATGACATGCCAAATCCATGCGCTCCAACATAGCTGCTCAGCTTGTCTTGACCCGATATCCATTCAAACTCGTCAGGCTCAACCCGCGCATATGCAGATGCCTGGCCACTAAATGCTTTACGACACCTGGAGCAATGACAAGATCGAGCCTCTCGAAGGCTGCCATTTATCTGATAGCGAATCGCGCCACAAAAACACTCTCCAGTAATCATTGAAGTTCTCCCGCTAAAGCACCTATCTATAGTGGTGTGCAAAGTCATTTTTTCTTACGATATTTGAATGTTTGATGGAAGCCTTGCTTCTTTGCGGATCATGTATCGCGTCCCTGTTTCTAAGGACTGGAAACCAAATTTTTCATATAGGCCCTGGGCATCGGCAGTGCCCAACATCCACACCTTGACCTGAATGCCCGAGCAGTGCAGGACGTGGTCTAGCAGATGTTGACCTAAACCCTGACTGCGATAGGGTTCCAGAATAAAAACATCCATCAAGTAGGCAAAGGCGACACCATCCGTCAGGACACGAGTAAAGCCAATCATGCGATCGTCGCGATCGTACAGGCCAAAGCAGTGGGTATTTTCGATGGACGTTTTGACCGCTGCCAAACTGCGTCCCTTGGCCCAGTAGGAGTGGTTCGAGAGAAAGTCGTGAATGAGAGGGATATCGAGCTTGGCTTTATCGGTTGAAATTGTGTAGTCCATATCGAAACCTTAAGTTGGCTTTTCGTATTTATCCAGGTCTTTTTGCCACAATGAATACGGCCTTGTCTTTGCCAGGTTGCCATCGGTAGTCTAGCTCGAACCCAGTGAATAGGGGGCGTCACAGGCCAATCGTATCCTTGTTTACCAACGCAGGATTAGCGGCATTGTAGGGCGATAATCTTCCGTACGCCCCGAGTTGTGATGATCCAGCGTGATTTTCATAAGGTGTTCCTGGCCTGATCGCATAGAGAGGCGATCCGCTTGAGAAACCAGCTTTAACACACCTTCGGTATCTGTCGATGGTGTCGAAATCACGATTTCACTAATCGTCTGAGAATTTCGTGTGGGCTGTGGTCGGGACACTCCCGGATCGTGGAACGGGAAGTAGAAACAGAGCGGTTCAGCAATATTGTGAGAATTTGCGCCCACATGGAACCCCTTAGGTGGTGGAAAGTAAGCCGGTTGGTAATGCCAGCCAGGGAAGGGCATGTTGGGACTGGCATTGTCTTGGCGGGGCACAAAGATGACGCCAAACGGCGATGCAGTAGGATCCTCAGCGCGCTCAGCAAAGTGCAGGCTTCGACCCGGCCCAGTTCTCGCTTCATCGGCATCCTGCACCCAGATAAACTCCAGCATGCCATTGGCAAAGTAAAAGCGACGGTTGGCTGTCCCCTGACCGGGATGAGTGTTTCTCGGCCCTTCTCGAAAGCCGTGGTCAAGCAGCCGATCAGCCACCTTGGCTTCCGATTCAACCAGTATAAAGACGTGATCCAATTCTAGATTCATGGTCGTTTATGCAGGCTTTTTAGCCACGATGAATACGGCTTTGTCTTGGCTGGGTTGCCACTGATAGTCCAGTTCAAACCCGGCGTTGGTCAGGCTATTCTCTAGCGCTTCGGTGGTGAAGACGGCGACGAAGGGGAAAACCCCGAGGAATCGGCCAACGGGCGCGATCAGCTTAAACCAGCTTTTAGTGTCTCCTATACAGGGGGTGCTGGTCACGAAGACGCCGCCTGGTTTGAGCATTTGGTAAACCCGAGCGATCGCCGCTTCCCGATCTCTCAACAAATGCAAAATGCTGAGTCCCAACACCGCATCCAGGCTCTGATCGGGAATGTCGAGATCTTCAATGGTGGCTTGCTCAAAGGTCACGTTATCGATGTGCTCGGCCTTGCCCTGGGCGATCGCAATCATACTGGCGGAGAAATCGATGGCGCGGATGTGCTTCACGTAGGGCGCGTGGAGGATCGCCGTTGACCCCGTACCGCAGCCAATTTCTAGCACGTCCATGTCGGGGCGAAAGTAGTCGCGGGTGACTTCCAGTTTTTTCTGGTAAGCGGCTTCATCGGCGATGGGCTGCTTGGCGTATTTCTCGGCGACTTTGTCCCAAAATTGGTTGGCTTGAGCCATGGTTCAGCTCCTATGTAACGTCAGTTGTGCGGCGATGGTCTGGTAGAACTGGGCGATGTCTCGGCGCGATCGCAGATGGTAAACCTGCTTTGTGGCCCTAGCTTGCTCCACATAGTCTCGATACCTGGGCGTCAGTTTGGTATGGCACAGCCGAACCGTGCGGTAGGAATTCAGCGTCCCTTTCAATAGCGGACTGCCCTCTGGCCAACCAGCGGGTGGCACCCAAGCCCCTTGCAGAAAACGCTTCGTCACCCACCAGTAGTGCCGCCATACAGGCATATCCAGGTACACCAGGGTATCGGCAGTATCCAGTCGCACCCATAGGGTGTCTGGGGAACCAAAGCCATCGACAATCCACTGGTCTTGCTCCAACAGCGCATCATGGGCTGCTTTAAACTCGGCGTGGGGAACTTCGCCGCCACCAGGCTTATATTGCATTGAATCAAGCGGTATCCAGGGGAGTCCTGTTATGTCTGCCAATCGTTGGCTGAGGGTGGACTTTCCTGCGCCTGTATTACCAAATACAGCAACTTTTTTCATGGGTTGTTCCTCAATATTATGTAACTAACCATCGATGATGTGCCGACCATTTTGAAGCTCAGATTCATCTGGAATTTCAAACTTTGGCTCCATGAAATCGAACATGAAGTCAGTTACTTCAAATGAGTACAAATCCGGATCTTTATCAATGTTGCGTTGCTTGACTCGTGCCTTTCGAATCTTCACAGGCGCACTCAAGTAGTGAAGTTCAGAACTTGCACCAATCGCATTGGCTAGATCAAAAAACATTGACCTTTGTGCTTTTGTCGTAAATCCCAGGTCTAGTACTACCACGCCTTCTAAAGACAGTATCTGTTCACTGACTTCCCATATTTGTTGGTAACAGCGCTCGACTCTTTCAATCATCCAGGCGTAATCTAGAGACTTCATATCTTTTGCAAACAATGTCTGCATCCATGGATCAATTGAGAATCTGACTGCCCCAAGCTCTTTAGCCAATAAAATAGAATATGTGGTCTTCCCTACTCCTGTCGATCCACAGATTAGAACGACTTTCATGAGCCATTTCCTCGACATAAATGACATAGCGACTCAGTTCACCAGGCAATAACGAATGACTTACGAAAGGCAAAGAGCGGTTCGCTCGCTGCTCCGATGTCGTGCCTGATTAGATCCGTACTCTCCAATTAATCTCCTCAAGTGGTAAGAGGCGAGAGTCTGATAAAGCAGCCGTGCGATGTCCCATGCCTACTAGATATTCGGGATTTGAGGCGAATGCCATAAACGCAGCCGAACTGGACTGCTCGACGAGCATAACGGCATCCCAACGTTCGCTGTCTGGGCCGACGAGGAACCGCCCGCCTCGACCATAGAAGAGTAATCGGCCACCCGACTTTTCCAGGTAAGGCATGGTGTGCGCCATGTAAAGCTTGTATGCAGCCTCGCCTGAAATGGGCTTTTGCGGAGCAAGCTCTGGTGCAGAGGAGTAGTCTGCTTCTGTTCGAAAGCGCAGAAGATTCAGCATCACCACGTTGCCAACGATGTCCCTCATGACGAAGGCTTGACCAGACTCTTGCGTGGGCTCTAAGTATTGCTGCATTTTGAATCGCCTCACCACTATAAAAACTTACGATAGCTCTCGTAGACTGGGTTGGAGCGCCAGCGTAACCTACCCAAACCCTCGTTGCTGTCGGGTTTCACTTTGCTCAAGCAAGCCTACAGGAATCTGCTGGAACTTAAGACTTGAACGGATGCTGATCAAATTGCTGTGCCGTGTCGCCAATTTTGAGCCAGTTCGGTTTTTCTGAAACAAATTCATGAAAACTATTTTCAAGTCCAATATCCCCGTCTATGCAGTTGGCCGCTAAGGGAAATGAATCGCTTTTGGATAGCACTTCTCCTAGGGCAGAGCCGCAGACCGAGCAAAAACAGCGATCGTACTTATAGGGATGTTCTGCCGGGTAGGTGGCGATTTGATCGCGCCCTTGAGTGATCTGAAACGTTTCGGATTTAACGAATACGAGGGTGCTGGCGCCAACTTTGCGGCATCGGCTGCAGTGGCACGTGCCCATCATACTGGGCACTTCAGTTAACTCAAATTGCACGGTCCCGCAGCAACAGCTTCCTTTAATCACTGTAATTACTCCTGTTATGCACTAAGTACAATTGTTTTCATGACGACACCTCCCGAGCGATCGCCGGCTGCTTAAGAACCGGGTTTCGCCACCGCCAGGCCGACCAAATCACGAATGACAGCGCGGCGACCTCAACAATCAGGAAAAAGGCATCATCTAGATCGGTTGTACCATAGAAGATGGCAAGGGCGAGGACGATCGCAGCGGCAACGATATTAGTCCAGCGATTGGCACCATAGGGCAAGAGTCGAGAAAAGAGCACCATGGCGATCGGCACCTCGACCATGAAGCCAGCCAACAGCAACATTTGCTCTGATACTTGCCCGTTCATTAACTCTTCCAGATATTCTGGTTTAGCCAGTTCATGCAGATCCCGAAATATTATGTTGAGCAGAAAAAATATCCACAGGGTGGATAGCTTAGCTTTCGTTTCCAGTGTCAGCATTTGCTTCTGAAAATTCATGATCAGTCTCCTTTTGGGATGTCTGATCAAAAAATACAAAAGGATGTGGGGAGTCGTTGTCCCCAGATGTGGGGATTGGAGGTGGGGATTGATGGGCAAGTACTGTTTCAATCAGCTATTGATGTACCGCCTCGCTATCGGCTTCCATGGCTGGTCGAAACCCCAGCCTCTGGAGAATTTTGGCATCGGTTAGTTCCCTTGTTCCTCAGAACAAACTGGTTTTCATCTGGGGTGAGAATATAACGTTCAACCAGTTCCTGACGCTGCCATTTGCGCTTCATCCAATACGCTCAAATGCTTGCCTGATATGAGCGTAGACAAGGTTGCCAGAAATAGACTTGACCTTATACTTGAGTATAAGGATTAGGATTAAGCTGTTGGAGCACATCATCGCTTGAGTAAGCTGCTAAAAATTGGTGAAGCCTCTCAAACACTGGGCGTCAATCCTCAAACGCTTTACTTCTATGAGCGCATTGGCCTGATACCGCCGCTTCGGCGAACGACAGCAGGTTACCGACTATTTAGCGAGCAGGATATCGCTCGGTTGCGGTTTATCACTCGCGTCAAAGCCTTGGGCTTGAGTCTGGATGGAATCAAGGAAATTCTGGTTCTTCAGGATGGGCAAACCTTGACCTGTGAAGCGATGCATTGCCGTTTAACAGCCAAGGTGCGACAGCTAGAAGACCAAATCCAAAAGTTACAAGTCTTACGGGATGAGCTTTTACCCTTGATTGATCAATGCCAAAGTAACCTTAGCCAAGCCGCTCCTAATAATGAATGTGTTGTGGTAAAGGAGATTTCCGATGGGGCCTAAAGCCGCACTATGGACTAGCATCACAGGCACGACCATCGTGGCTCTATGCTGCTTCACACCCGTGTTAGTGGTGATCTTGACTACCATAGGGTTAAGTGCCTGGATAGGCTATCTCGATTATGTTTTATTACCTGCATTAGGGGCGCTGATAGGGCTTAGTCTGTGGTCTTACATGCGATATCGTCGGCAATGTCAGCGGCACCGATAATCTTCGAGGGTATTGCCATGAGTCAAGGTTGTTTCACACCATCGTCTTCTGACGAGCATTTGTGTGCTTGTCCAGAAAGTCATACTCGCGGCAAGCCTATCCAGTTGATGACCTTAAAAAGTTTGCTCAAACCCTCTGCCCTAGAGCGATTAAACCCAAACAGCAATTACCGCTTTTGCGATGCCCCAGAGTGTTCAGTAGTCTACTTTTCAAGTCCAGAAGAGATGTTTACGACTGAAGATGTGAAGGTGCCTGTCTTCCAGAAAGATGAGGGAGATGATGTTCCTGTTTGTTATTGTTTCGGATGGACTCGACAGCGTTTGCAGAACGAATTGGCCTTTTCTGGGCAAAGCACGGCCATTGAAAGCATCACAGCTCATGTCCACGCAAAGCGTTGCGGTTGCGAAGTGAATAATCCTCAAGGAACTTGCTGCCTGGGGAATGTCAAGCGTGTGCTTCAGCAGCAGAAGTAAAACATTGAGGCTCAATAGGTGTTTCAGGGAGGTAGGCTGCAAGTAGGTGATGCATTCGCTAGGATGATTGCTGAAGAGCATCCCTTTCCAATAGTGCGATCGCCGATCTTGTAGGGTGCGTTCCCCACTGCAACGCCTACTACCCCACCGATAGATTTTTGGGAACGCACCATGCTCATGAATTCCTTGAAGCAAGCGATCACGCACATAATCGGGATAGGGAGAATCCTCACGAATCCCCCCTCCCACACCACCCATCGTGCGGCTCCGCAATGGGCGGTTCTCAACCTAACTGCTAGACAAATTAGTGGACTACTCATCGTAACTCTGGGCTTTCATCCAGAGGTCGCGAATCGAGAGCAATCCCTCTTGTTCTAACCACTCATCGGTCATTCCCGTCTGCGTCGCCAACGTCCGCGACAACCGCCAATAGCCCTTCCGGCTCAAGCCCGTCGAGAAGGCATGTTGCCTCGGTGTTCCCAACTTGAGCAGGTTGCCAATGCGCGTCCTTGGTCTACGCAACTGTTTCCAATAGCACATCCGTTCGCGTCAGCGTTGCGAAGCATTATCCGACGCCTCAGCCACCCATCTAGTTCGGGAATTGGCCCATACCGTTGGGAGATCCCAAAGTAGCCCATCCAACCCCGCAAATAGAGGCTTATCCGCTTCAGCCGATAGTCCATTGACACTCGCCATCGCCGCGACGTTAACTCCCGCAAGCGGTGCTTGAAGTCCTGGAAGGCTCGCTCAGACCAAATAATGCGGATTCCCTGGAACGTAAATCCCAAGTACTCCAATCGCTCAATCCGACGAACCTGGCTTTTCTTCGGGTTCACTTTTAGTCGTAACACCTGGGTCAGATAGCGAGTCACACTCGCCTATTGCTTCGCAACGCTGACGCGAACACTCGCCTACCTGCTTGGGCTGATTTGACCAAAATGACCACATCATCCACATAGCGGGAAAAACGGTGGCCCCGGCGTTCCAACTCCTGGTCGAGTGCGATCGCACACTCCGCCGTAGATTGGGTTGACGCAGGGACGCTGTTGGCGAAATATTTGTTCACACCTCAAATGCTGATTCCACGGTTGTTTATGTTACAAAACTACAAGTTGCTTTTACGACTGACAGCGTAGTATCAAGACTTTCAGCGTATGAAGCAATGTTTCGCCAACAGCATCACTTGACAGCAACGCACCCTAGCGTTTTTGGGCTTTACGTATTCAACCCCCGAATGCGTTTGGTGAGAATCCGCATCACTTCATTCGGATTCACCGTGGGCAACGGCTTTGACCAGTCACCGGGTTCGGCATAGTCAAGCTGAAACATCTGCATCACATAGTGGTTGACAACGGTGAGTGACCCCACTGCAATAATGCGTAGGGTATGGCGATCGTCATCCGGGCGGGACGAACTGTCCGCCCCACCGGGCGGGTTGGGTGGATAAACCATGAAGTACGCTCCTTTTTGCTTTGATAAGGAGCGCTCAAACAAACACGCCACCCTGATACTTGACATGGCAAAGGAGGATGGCGATAGGAGCTAAAATGCCTAAAGCCACTGATTCTGCCTGAGACAGGGTCAGGGGTTAGCTTCCTAGTTGTGTTTGCGGCACTTCTAGGGAGCGCTGCGCTGTTTGAGCGCTTAATGGCAAAGAATAGTGTATTCGTGAAAGAAATACAACCGTACTTTGGCTCATTAGAAAGATTTAATGGAATTGTGGGAGCGATGGTCCTCTAGTCCTCTAGGACCGGTCTTTGGCGATCGCACTAACAGTCTACTCGCTCACCTCCGTAACGAATCTGAAAATATGCGGAAAGATTCTGGCTATATCTGCTTGAGCGGCATATTATGCAGAAATCATCTGCATAAGCATAAAATTTGGGGTGTTATGCTGAATCACTCTGCCTATCCACCCGCTGTAGGATCTTATGCGGAAAATTTCAGCCTAATAATAGTTAGCCGGCAATCACCATATGCAGATCGTGTTGCTATCAAGCTACTCTCAAATGCGGTTTTTCCATTTTCTTCGTTGAGCTTTGCACAATGTCTACTCTTTTTTTCTGGTTTATTTCACTAGTACTTATAGTTGCTGGAATGGTTGTTATCCTGCCAGAGGATACAATTGTTGGTGCTCTATATTTATGCACCGGACTCTTAATATCTGTGATCTTGCATGTCACAGACATGCTTATAAGAGAACTGAAATCTATCGCTAGACCTTAGATTAGAGAGATAACTCGCATCATCCTTTAGTGCGATCCGCTGCCAGTCCTGACCGAAAGTACGATTTCATCCGATTTCATTTGAGCCTGTGATAGCCGGATAGGATGCGATACATTGAACCACTTTCAATCGGAGAGCGGGTCAATTGGGCTGTTGGTCTTCGTAAAAATATTCGCGAATTGTGCATTGCATACGAAGTTGATTTAGATGCATGTCTTCCCGTCCGTAGGCGTATTCAACGCTGAGAATATTAGTTTAACCCTTGGTTTTGGTGGGTTTCTGACCAATTTGCACTAACCGATTGAGCAGGCTCAGGAATTTCCTATCAAGCTAAAATGGAATCGAGTTTATTGATATTTATTCCTTTGGAGAAATCAGTATGGTACAAGCAACAGAGCATTGCCACATTGTCAAAAATGACGAAATATTGAGTAGTGAACCGATTATCAAAGGTACTCGTACACCTGTTAGAGCAATTGTGGAGATGTGGCGTATTGGAGTTTCACCTGAGGAAATTCCTCAGCGATTACCACACCTCGGTTTATCCCAAGTCTTTGATGCACTCAGCTATTATCTAGACCATCAAGCAGAAATCAACGAATACATTGAGCGCAATCGCATTCCTGATGAGCTAATTGACCCACGAGTACGAAATTTATGAATGATATTTTCATTCATGTTTATCTAGATGAAGATGTTGATGTTCTTGTTGCAAGTCTTTTGCAATCTCGTGGTTTTAATGCCACAACAGCACAACAAGCTCGACAACTTGGCAAGACAGATGCTGAGCAACTAAAGTACGCAACCGGTCAAGGTGCTGCTATCCTAACGCACAATCGTACTGACTTTGAAGATCTTGCGCGGGAGTACTTTAATACAGGTAAATCCCATTCTGGAATCATCGTTGCGGTCAGAAAGCCCTACACAGAAATTGTACGGAGATTGCTTACAATTTTGGACAGCACTACAGCAAATGAAATGGAAAACCAGATTCTTTACATCTGATGTAGCCAGCTAACACTGCGTTGGTGCGGACGGAACAGATGTTGTCGGTGAGAAGCCAAGCTTGTCTGCCGCCGCACAACTTCACCGTTAGCTAGGTAGAAGGTGCATCAGGAGGTGCTATCGAAATGATTCAGGGCTCTTGTTGTTGCGGTTCTGTTTGATGGCAGTTTACAAGCCAACCTGACAGAGCAACAGCCTGCAATTGCACGGTATGCCGACGATACGGTGTGCTTTTTTGGGCATACGACTACGAAGACGAAGGCATCAAGGTCTTTGGCAGCACACAACCTTAATATTCGTGGGAAGACAAAAGATGAAAACTCTGAATGTATTGCTATGCATTTCATTTGTTCAGCTCATACTTATGTCTCTTTATGTCGGTTTTTTCGTCTCACAAGATGCAGAGTCCCAAGGTCCGTTACTTAGCAGCTATTTAGGCTCATTACTTAGCTATTTATCAGTCCTTTCTCTAAGCTATGCCATGGATAAAAATAGGCTCATCAGCCTTAAACAGGATCTCAAAGCTCTTGAAAAAAAGCTTAAACTTCTTGAAGAAGATCAAAAATTAATCAGAAGAGAAAGGATGTGATAAGTCGCCTAAGGAAATGTTTTGATGCTAATCGCACCATAGCGCGGAATCTTGTTTGCCCACATTGGTTAGGAGGAGCAACTGACACAGCGTGTCTAAGTTTATCGGGGCGATCGCTAATCTAGTAGGTTAGGATAAGGTAAAAAACACAAAATTCAATGTTTTTAGCTAGCACTAAGCAATCGCTACTCATAGGAAATAGATGTAAACTAACAACGCCCATGCACACCGACTGTCGAGGGTTATTGTTCATTATGCGAAGGCTATCTCAGCGGGTGATGGGCACCGTTAGGCTTACATCTTGCAGAGCGATCGCTCTCAATGCGATTTTGCAAGACATCGCTACTCATTTTGGTCTAACCAGAGACGAGTTATTACACCAGTTATTTTCGTAGGAGATGAAGGCAGTATGAAATGGCGAATTGCACTTGAGCCTGATCCTGAAACTGGAGATTGGGCAGTCTGGTGTCCTGAATTACCAGGTTGCATATCAGCAGGTGAAACCGAAGACAAAGCGCTAGAAAATATTCGTAAAGTGGGCGGAGCGCTAAAATTCCTATCCTATGGTGGAAAACTGTCTAGCTTGGATGTAGATCGAGACTTCGGTTTTCTAAGGAAAAGAGCTGCAGACTTAATTCAAAATAGTAATTGATTATGCCTAATCCTGATTGACTGACAAATGTTCTGCTGTAGGTTGGTGTTGAGCGAAGCATACAGCCCCAGGAGATCCAAGAAACGCGAAGGCGCTTCTAAAGGCGTTAAGGGATTTGCGGGTTAATAAGACACCACAGGTTTGTAGTAACGGTTTCAACCGTGCCGACTAAAGTCAACACTACAAACAAAGACACTGGTATTTTATTTCTACTAGCGCATCCAGGTCAGTTTGTTGGGTTAGGCGATCGCTCAAAAGCATCTCAAATGAGTTTTTATGAGATTTACTTAGCCCAACAGTTTAGGCTTGTCTCGCTACTACAAACTCAAAGCAAGTTCCTATACCACCGTTGGTTCAACACCCAACACGACGGGCACTCGCATTCCTTCAAAGCGGGTGTAGTCAACGGAGACAAAGTCTTCAGCGCTCAGTTGATCAACCGCAACGCCTTTGACAATGGCGAGCTTTTCGTCTTCGACGCGAATCAGGGTGTTGTTGCCCTGCTGATTGAAGCTGAGGTCTTCAAACTCCAACCCTTTGGCAAGACCGATGACATCCACGCCATCTTTGAAGTCGAGAATGCGATCGCGCCCCTGACCTTCTCGAATCACAAAGACATCGCTGCCACCCTGTCCGCGATATTGGTCACGACCCTTGCCACCATCGAGGATGTCATCGCCGCTGCCGCCATTCAACACATCATTGCCGTTACCGCCCAGGACGATATCATTTCCCCCTTTAGCACTGATAATGTCACGCTTACCCCGACCATTGAGAATGCCATCTTGACCTGTGCCCTGAAGTCGTTCAGCCTGATTGGTGCCGATCGTGACCGGAATGTCGATAAACTCTAGGTCATTTAGAGAGAGATTGTTGACTCCTTCAACGACCGCAATCAGCTCATCACGCCCTTTTCGGAGGCGACCATCATTATCGGTATCGCGGAAGATGGCGCGACCATCAGCAATCTTTCGTACGTTGGAGCGGCTAATGAAGTACTCCTCGCGGGAGCCTGCCAACTCGATGGTGTCCTGATTTTTGTTGAAGTCTTCGATGATAGCGAAGTCTTGTTTGCCAGGATTGCGGCGATCGCCCTCGTCGTAGAGCACGGTCATGCCCCGGTTGGTGTGGAGGACAAAGGTATCTCGCCCTGCACCACCATTGAGGCGATCGATTTCTCCTTCACCAACAGTCGTGGCAATTTCAGGATTGCCTGCCCCTTGGAGGATATCGTTGCCGCCGTTGCCATTTAGAGTGTCATTACCCTGGAGGCCAAACATGCGGTTCCCTCGCTCATTCCCATCAAGGACATCATCCTGATCGGTCCCGATAATCAAAACACTGTCTGGGTCCGGGATTTGAGGCGCATCGTTACCTGGATCATCGTTGCCAGGAGTATCGTTCCCTGGATTATCGAGATCGGCAGTGGTGTCATAGGACACGCGCAAGCTGAGAAATCCGTCTCTTACTTCATTGCCGCGTTCATCACCACGGGCAATCTGTACAAATCCCTGATTTTCATTGACGTTAATCCCCGCTCCTATCTTGAACAACTTTTCACCCAACGTATCAAACGTGGCATCAAACTCCAGGTCTCCCCGACGTTTATCCAAATCAAGCCGACTTTCAGTCCCGTTGGCATTTAGCCTGAAGGCTCGAAGTTTGATATCAAACGCCCGCTCGTTCGGGTCAACTTGAACAGGTAAAATAGTCCTTTGAAAATCCTGCTCAAATCGTTGCTCAAACACCTGTCCTGCAATTTCAGCTTCAAATCGAATGGGCGATTGTCCACTGCTCAAATCATCTTCAGCAATGATATTTCTCAGGTCAAGGTTAAGCTGGGCGGTATCCAGTTCCGGAGCTTCGAATTTGATTTGATAGTCGATCGGATCGTTTACAACCTGGCTGGAGACCTGTAGAAGATATTCCCCTGGATCGAGCCGATCAAACGCAATAGTATCTTCGGGACCTCGAAAGGCTGTGCCTTGTAGCAAATCAGAGAATCTCGTGGGGCCGTCCAAATTAAAAACCCCATCCCCATTAAAGTCTTTGAACAGGCGCAGGACCACCTGTTCCTGACGCTGAGGATCGAGGGTGTCTAGAATCGCGTTGAATTGGGTGGGCTCATCGACGGTGAACTTGTAGGTATCAATAAAGTCGCTAGCGTTTCCGATTGCAGCCCTTGCTTCTATCGTGCCAGAAACCCCTCGTGTCAAATCGGTGATATCGCCTAGGTCTTCGGCAGTACGAAATGAACCATTCGTGATGTTTTCGGCAAAGTTTTCAGCTTCAGTAACGGAAACAATGTCATCAAAGTCAATTGCTCTGAGATCTTCGAGTGCCATGATGATTTCTCCTTTAGTGAATATAGGTTGGTGATGGGAGTCTGGATTTTAGATTTTGGATTTTAGATTTTGGATTGGGGAAAGACCCCAGATGGTAGTCACATAGGGCATCACCTCCTTGAAGAACAGATGATGGTGAGCTGGTTTTTCTGATCACAAGTAGCTCGCTACTTGTGATGCAGGATGTTAGGTGTCTAGCTGTGTTATGTCTGGTACTGCTACGGAGATAGCTCTGCGGAGGCTTCAGTGGATTCCACCACGTCAAACGACTGCAAAACCTGCTCTACTTGAGGCCACCGCCGCTCAAACTCATTAGCCAACATCATGACTGCCGCACTGTGATAGTGCTCAGGGGTTTCAATGGAATAGGTGACAGCTACCATGGGATAGTCCATCATCGTGCCGCGAACCTGGTGCATTACGGCAGAGTAACCGTTGATCGTAGTAGGCACGTCTTGCTCAATCACTTCTGCATCTTGAAACGGAGCCTTACCTGCATTCAAAGCCGCACCGGCGTGAAGATCCGCAGAAATTTCTGGAGCCTCGGCTTTGGACATCGTTTTAACGGCGACGCTAACGCGACTGTCGCGTGTCCCCACATACAGAGTCCAGTTTTCAGCCGTGAGTGAGTTTGATGTGTCGTGCCAATCTGCAGGGATAGTGAGTTGGGTAATTCCATCAGAACTGGTAATGGTTGTAGCTGACTGTTCGTTTGCTGTGGATTGGTCTGAACGATTAGATCCAGCAACTGATACAGACCCTCCAGGGGTGCAGCCACTGCCCACGAGTACGGTCAGCACGATCAGTCCAGACCATAGTCTGTTTACTTTCATGAGAATTCTCCTGGTAATGAATGGTTAGAAGTAAATGGTTAGAAGTAGATGGTTGCTTACTCTCTGACAGCTACTGGCTAAACCAGCACATTATCCGAAAGGCTATTTGCATTCACTCCACTCAAAATCGCGAGGTCATCCCTACCAATGCTGACAAGGGTATCTCGCCCGACCTGAGAAAACTCAACGCGGTTGATTGCACCTCGCTTCACATCAAGCACGTCACCCTGTCTGATCTTGAAGTCCTCGATTACGGTGACTCCCTTGCCTTTTGACAAGCGGAACACATCCGCGCCTTGTCGGCCGTAGACCACATTGTTGCCCTTGCCTGCATCGATGACATCATCTCCACGACCGGCATCAATAACGTCATCCCCTCGCTGCCCGAAAATCTCGTCATCCCCACTGCCTGCTTTGACGCGATCATTGCCGCTACCGGCCTTGAGAGTTTCACCACGGGTGCAGCCAATGAGCAGGTCATCGCCGCCCCCACCAACAACCATGCCATCAATGTTTCCGGTACGGCTGCGGTAGACATCATCGCCCCCGGTCAACAGCACATCGCCATTGATGGTGCCATTGTTGACGACAGTCAGGCTGTCTTCGGCTTGACGGCCATCGATGGCAAGCTTGGCTCCATTGGCTTTGTACACGCCACCCTCAATCACTCCATTGTTGGTTATCGCACCGCTGAGAAAAACTCCTTCGTCAATCAAAACAGCCGCATTGGTCTCAGCCGACAACAGACCTGTGTTTGAAATGCTGCCGTTGAACGTTGAGGTTCCCTCGATATTGGCTCCTTTGTAGAGGCGGATCGCAGCCGCATGGGGTAAGTTGGCTCCTCCCCGCCCATAGATCTCCCCTTGGTTGGCGACCGAACCGTCCACAATCTCACCCAGTTCTAAAGAAATAGCATCACCGTTGTTGCCTTGCCCAACATCAATCAATCCGCTCGCCTGATTCTCGATGGAAAAGCTCTTGGCTGTTGCATCTGAATAGATAGTGCCATCACTGGGATCATCGCGAAGGACAATCCTGCCGTTGTTCACGACAGCCGTTGATGCCCCTCCCATGTTGATGGCTCGTTGCCGAGTAATAATGGTGCCCGAATTCAAAATGACGGCTGAGGCTTGGCCTCCATTCACAACATCAATGACAGCACCATCAATCACCCCATTGTTGACGACCGAGGCATTGGTGCCCTCAATCTGAACGGTGGCATTTTCACTTTCAAGTGATCCACCTTGCTGAACAAAGATATGATTCAAATCTCCTTGGACAATGACTGCCGGATTTGCAATCACTTGCCCTTCAACAATCAAGGAGTCACCTGGATCAGCCAGGGTGATCGGTGTCTCTTCAAGTTGTCCGCTAGGAATAGTAACCGTTGCCATGATTGAGTTCTCCTTAGGTGAATGTAGGTAAATAATGGTTATGGGTACGATGCACTCTGACGTGTTTTGAGATAGAGCCGAAATAGAGCCGAAGTAGAGAGATATTTAATCCTCGTGGAGGGGCGCAGACAACTCGCGCTTCTGTCGGCGTGCAAGCATCCAGCCAAACAGCAGGATAGGAATCACAACCGTTGCCCACCCGATCGCCAATGCCCAGGCTGGATAGTTTTCATAGGGTGTTTTCAAATCGGTCGAAAGCTGAGTCGCAAGCAAGATCGTCAGAGTACCTGGCACAATCCAGCGAACTGAGATGTTCCACCAACGTCCAACCGTCCAATCGCTGATTTGATTGATATAGCGGCGCAACGATTCAGCTCCAACCACCCAGCCTGCTAGGAGAGCCTGCCCAATACCCACAAGCGCTATATCGTAATGGGTAACAAAGTGATCCACAATGTCGAGGAAGTAAAGACCAGACCGGGTTGTAAACAGGACTCCGATGCCAAACAGTAGTAGACAAATCCAGGCTGCTACATGGGAGATTGAGAGTTGGGGATGGCGATCGCGCACAACTGCGATGATTGGCTCCACAATCGAAAAAGCGCTATCAATCCCCAGAGATACCAGCATCAAGAAAAACAGAGCGCTAAACAGTCCTGATAGAGGCATGAGGCTAAGCGCTTCGGGAAAGACCACAAACGCCAATCCGGGACCCGATGCAGCCAGGTCTGACACAGGCGTGTCGGCGATCCAAGCCATATGTCCCAACACAGCAAACACTACGAAGCCTGCAAACAAACTAGTGCCACTGTTAATGAGAGCCGCTATCCAAGCATCTTTGACGATATCTTCCTGTTCGTCTTTGTAGCTGCCGTAGGTGAGCATGGCGCCAAAGCCGACCGACAGAGTGAAGAAAATCTGAGTGCAGGCGGCAGTCCAGACATCAGGAGCTACCAATACACTCCAGATCGGTGTCAAATAAAGCTGCCACCCTTGCCAGAAACCGGGCAATGTAACAGCTCGAACTAGCAAAATGCCAAGAATGACGACCGGAATCGGGACACTATAGAAAACAACTTTGCTAACACTTTGGGTTCCTTTCCAGATGCAGAAGTAAATCGCAATCCAGACGGCGGCAAGAGCCAAAAGGATAGGAGGATTCACGCGATCGAAAAGCTGTACATGTTCGTTAATCTGCAAGATATCTTGAAAGAAGTATACTTCTGCTCCTCCTGCCCAAGGAATGCTAAAGGACTTGACCAGGTAAATCAAACACCAGGCGATGACAACGGCATAGTAAGATCCCACGAAGAGGCAAGAGGCGATCGCCATTAATCCAATGCCGCCAAAGGCAGGATGCAGCTTGCGAAATGAGTGAATGGCTCCCTGCTGCATTTTTTGACCAATCGCGATTTCCAGAATCAACAGCGGCACGCCCAGTAGAATGAATGCCAATAGATAGGGAACTAGAAAAGCGCCTCCGCCATATTTGCCAGCTAAGTAGGGAAATCGCCACACGTTCCCCAAGCCGACCGCTGAACCGATTGCAGCCAACACAAAGATTTGCCGTGATGCCCATCGTTGACGAGCCATAAGATAACCTCCAATTTTTAATACTGCTAACTGCTGGCCGCGCGTGCTAACGAAGGAGCGCCGCATCAGCCAAAATAAATTTGGATATGAAAGACCAGGCAGCAACAGGCGAATTCGTTGCTCATGTTTGAGGAGGATGCAGAGATCTAAAACTTAGAATGTGCCTGTTTGAACGAAGGAGTCGTTGAATAGCAGTGCGTCGGGAATAGATGATAGAAAGTCTATGTCTAGAGAGTCTGGGTCTAGAGAGTCTGATTCCTGCAAGTAAAGCATCTGTGCTAATTTTTCAGGACATTCCTCGCGGAGTTGGGCGATCGCCGGAAAGCGCGTGCGATTTAGAAATACTGCACCATCCGCATCCCATGCTGCTTCAAAGGTCATGCCGTCATCATCAACAGGGAGCTGAATGCCGAGTCGGTCATACACATCAATCGACGTCCCATCCTGGGTATGCCCAATGCCGTTACCGCAATAGTCAGCTCGCACCATGCGAGTACATGCCTGGTGATAGGTGCGAAGTGACTCGCCATTGACCGTTTCCCAGGGCTTGTAGCCCCACCGCACGCACTTGGCGAGGGCACCGTTCGTACAGGCAAACGTAATGCTACCATCATCGATGTGCGCGCCTGTCTCATCCCACCGTCCAGTTAGGGGAATGGCTTGTGCAACACCGTCTCGATCAGGCTGACACAGGTTGTACCACTGCTTATCGTTACCCCGATAGAGAACGGTGTAAAGATAGATCTCCCGGTCGATGTCTTCGGGGTCAGGGTGTACCTCGTCGATTTTGAGAGTGAGCGATCGCCCCTGATCATCAAAGCTAGTGAGTGTTGCTCCGATGAGTGCCTCTCCTTGCAAAACAGATGATGATTTGAGGGATTGTGAACTAGGGCGATCGCCCCTGGTTAGGTCGCTGGTGACTTCCGTTCCTTTGAACCAGCCTGCGAGCAGAGCAGTCAAGCCAAGCGCTGTTCCGCCAGCGAATGCAAAGATAAGGTTCCAACAACAGCGGTTCATCACCCACACCTCACCGTACTAGTCGGATAACTGAAAGGTGAGCTGCCCACCATTCAAACTGACAGACTCAACCATTTGATGGTTTAGCCTTGCTTCAGTTGTGGCAGGGTTAATCCAATCAGGACGAAGGCTGGTAGACCGATTAACGTCCTGTCCATTCATTGACAGTCCATTCATTGACAGTCCATTCATCGTCAACCCATTCAAAACGAGCTGAGCCGAGTTATCCGCCATCATCGTGGGTATTTGAGTTTGAGAGGCGAATGCTAGCACTCCAAAGCCAATCCCCAATGAAAGAAATCGTTTATATTGTGTGGTCATCGTACAATTCTCCAAATTAGCGCGTATGCAAGTGCAATTCAAAGTGCACTATTTTCCGGGATTTTGATATTAGCCTGCTGATCTTTAACGATTTGCTGTTAGTTCGGTAAGGTCCAGCGACACACCAATCGGTTATCAAAGCGTTCCCACTGCGCAACTAATTTTGGACGGGCTGTACAATCTTGAGAGAATTTCTCCATTAAGTTACGATTCGGCATGGAGCCTAAATCACCTGTCGCAGAGTTGTTCGAGAATTTCGTAATCATGATTTTCCTCCAGTGATGATGAACTGATACCTAATATTGGGAGCTAAAAGATTTGAAACTATCCATTCTCTAAATTGAGTCTGGATTATCTTTCAGAAATCTTTCATCTGATTTATCCCAAGAATAGACATCAATTTGTATTTGATTGATTCTTGATTATCAGATTAGAAATAGATCGAGAAGAAATCGAGAAGATTCGAAATTTTTTTGAGAACTCTCTGACATGAAAACCTATGATTTATCTATTTGAAAAAAGCCAAGTTTTCCTCGAATATTCACATGCCAAATTCCCCGTCAAACCTTAATTTGGCGGGCAGTTTTGCTGTTATAAATTAATTAATAAGCCTTTTTATTTGGGATTTTAGATCAATTTTGACAGCTTAAAATGAGTCATTTATCAATCAAATAAAAGTCCATAAAATCCTCGGTTAGATTTAATTTGAGCTTCACCTCACAAACCTGAGCCGTAGGGTCATATTAGATTAACGAATAAGGAGACTGAAGCTATAATTAGCCAACTCAATTTGATTGGCAGGAGACGCTTTGCCCTACAGCTAACTTTCTAGAATTTGTATTAGCCTAACTAGCCACGTGATCCCAAAGCGCTCCCAAAGCGCTCCCAAGGCGTCAACTCTTGATTGACTAAGGTTAGGAAAAGGCGAAAAAGCTAGATTACTTGAATAGCAGGATTTATTAAGAAATACCATCAAGCTAACTGACTTCGATCGCCCCTAATGCCCTGAGCGTCGATTTTTGAGCCTCAGTTAACCCCGTGACGCCGGTAATGTTCATGCCTTCATACGGGCGAGTGGCTCTCAGCACCTTCAAACACTGACCTGTCTTCCAGTCCCAGAGTCGAATCGTTTCATCCTGACTGCTGCTTGCCAAAACATCACCCGTTGAAGCGAAAGACACAGACATCACCCAATTATGGTGCCCCTCAAGGGTTCTGAGACATCTTCCTGTTTCCACACTCCAAAGTCGAATCGTATTGTCAGAACTACCACTGGCCAGAGTGTTGCCGTCTGGACTCCAGGCGATCGAGAGAACTCCAGAAGCATGTCCGCATAAAGTTTGCAGGCAGTCACCGCTATCAGGGTTCCAGAGTTTCACCGTTTTATCAAATGAACCACTTGCAACTAATGCCTGGTGTGGATTCCAAGCAACAGCCCAGATATCCAGCTCGTGCCCCTCTAAGGTGTTGAGACATTGTCCTGTCTGACTGTTCCAGAGTTTGACGGTTTTATCTTGACTGCTACTTGCAAGGATGTGTCCATCTGTGCTCCAGTCTATATCCATGACCCAACCCCGATGCTCGTCCAGTGTCTGAATACACTGTCCAGTGTCGGTTGCCCAAAACCGGATCGCACCGTCCATGCTACCAACGGCAAGCAGAGGTCGATTGGGATTCCAAGCCACACACCAGATCACATTTTGATATCCTTTAATCGTTTTCCAACACTCGCTTTTGGGCGGTTCTGTCCCGTGCTCTTGGCCTGTTTCCGAGATTGGCACCGTCCATACTATCGCCGTATAGTTGCGGGAACCACTAGCAAGTAAGGAATCAAATTCGTCTGAGAATTCCTCATAGGTTGGACTGTAGGCAACAGCATAGACCCAGTCATCATGCCCCTCTAGCGTTCGAATGCACTGCCCCGTGTGGGTATCCCAAATCCGCACAACCTGGCTGGCTCCACCACTCGCAAGCATTTGCCCCTTTGGATGCCATGAGATAGACCAGGCATAATCTCGATATCCCTGCAATGTTTTTAAGCATTGACCTGTTTGCAGATCCCAAAATTTTACCGCTTCATCATCAGCCCCACTGGCAAGGATCAATCCAAGTGACTTTTGAGATGCTGTGTCATTTGAAGCGGCTTTCTTTGATAAACGGCTGCATGCAACCGACCACACCCAATTACTATGCCCTTGCAGGGTTTTCAAACAGTGACCATCCTGCTTATCCCACAGTCTGATGGTGTGATCGGCACTACCACTCACGAGGAATTGCCCATCGGGTGTCCAGGCAACAGACAAGACCCAGTTACTATGACCATTCAGGGTTCTTAAGCACTCTTTGCTCAAGCGCTCTTTCGTAGAGTTGCGCGGTGTGCTCAGACGCGAAATATCCCAAAGTTTGATGCTTTGATCGGAGCTACTACTCGCAAGAATTTGACCCTCTGGATGCCAATCAAGCGCCCAAACGACATCACGATGACCTGAGAAACTCTCTAAATAGGGTCTACCCGATGTATCCCAAAGATTGATCGTCCCTCCAGTTCCTCCGCTGGCGAGGATTTGGCTATCTGGACTCCAGGCAACACACCAAGCTGCACCTGCATGATTTAAGCGTTTCAGGCACTGTCCCGTAGACGTATCCCAGTATCTTACGGTTGAATCCTGACTACCACTCGCCAAGATCTTTCCATCAGGACTCCACGCTAACGACAAAATCCAGTTGGTATGTCCCTGTAGGGTTTTGAGACATTGGCCTGTTGAAACAGGCCAAAGTTTAATCGTATGATCGCCGCTTCCACTCGCAAGGATTTCCCCATCAGGACTCCAAACCACAGAATAGATGTTGGTTGGAATATCGGCGAGGGTTAACAGAAGCTGTCCGTCTGCTACTCGCCACACCTGCACTTGACCTCGATTATCTCCAGTCGCTAAGAGCTGACCACTTGGACTGAATGCGACAGCCAAAACCCCTCCAAGCATCTGAGAAAACGTGGAGTGAGTTAGATCTGAATTCTGCAAGTTGACATGATGCAAGTTTGCTTTCCGGAGATAGGCATGGCGAATCTTTAAGTTGGAAAAATCATACCCTGTTAAATTCATCTCCAAATAGCAGCAAAGGTTGAGCAGATTACCGACGGCATAATCGGAGCGTGCAGACGCTTCCGCATGAAGCACCGCCAGAATTGCCCAAAGCTGCTGTTCCAGTCGAACGGAATCACCGATTGCATGACGAAGCTTGCCAGCGACTTCTGCCAGAATTAATCGAGTTTGGCTCTCGCGTACGTAGTCGTTGGCCGTTGTTTTAATCAAGGCATATTGGTTGAAGCGATTTAATTGTTTGGTGAGCAGTTCATCTGTAATCTGCTCTACCAGGCAATGGGTCACATATTCCATCACCACAGGCTGTTGAGTATAGTAGCCCGATCGCTTCTCAATCAGACTTCGCCAACTTAAAGATTGCAGTGCTTCCAATAAACTGGCGCGTGAAACGGGGGAGAGGATGTCGTCTGCTAGCTCGGCGATCGCTGTCCATTCTCGATTAATCGCCAACCAAATCATGATGGTTTGCTCTAAGGCTGAGAGTCGCTCAAACTGCTCCTCTAGCAACTGCCGAGTGCCGCTAAAGAAGATGGCGTTTTGCTGCAAAAACTGATCAATATCGCCATCAAACAAATCTTGAATCGAGCTCGCTACAATCTTGAGGGCTAGAGGGTTGCAGCCATACTGCCTTGCGAGTAGTTGTTTATCTGCTTCAGAACCAAATAAATTCCTTGACTCAATCAATGCCATGGCCGTGTCTAATGAACCGCTCAACTGAAGCGTACGAACGGCTGCTGCGCCTTCCAAGGTTGCAATTTCAGCGGGTTTTTCGCGGCTGGTGAGGATCACGCAGCTCTGGTGCTGTAACTCGCCCAGTGCTCTGAATAATTCACCATAGGCTTCGTAATTTGGGCGATACTGTCCGGCGCGATCGCCCGCTTGGAAGATGGTTTCAAGGTTATCTAAAACCACTAAACAGCGCCGCATCCGCAGCCAATGGATGAACCGCTCGACATCTGCGGTTGTGTCTTGCTGATTTGAGAGGAAGAGCACGAGGTCTGCCAGCAGCGTTTCGAGGGGAGGCGCGTTTCGTAGCGATCGCCAAATCACACACTCAAATTCTGCCTGCACGTCTTGCGCCAGTTTAACTGCCAAGGCCGTCTTACCGATTCCACCGATGCCCAACAGTAAAACAAGCCGACAGCCATTATGGACAATCCACTGGTGTAATATCGATCGCTCAGTGTCACACCCGTAGAAGACAGAAACATCGATTGCGTCTCCCCAATCATGATAGGGAGCAGAGGAAGTAGATCTAGGGGAGACCGAGATGATAGAAGACTCTTCCGACGGCTCATCTTCACTTAAGATGCGTTGGTAAAGATCACGGGTTGTCGAACTGGGATCAATGCCTAACTCGTCGCGGAGTGTGGCCATACACTGGTAGTAAACCTGAAGCGCACTCGCGCGATCGCCACTCAGGCTATGTAGCTGCATCAGTGATGCGTAGGTTGATTCATTAAGAGAGTCGATTCGCAATAGTTGCTGGGCATAGCCGATCGCCGTCCGATAGTCTTGCTGGGTTTTCAGCACGTCAATCAATTGCTCGACTGTTCGGCCTCTCATCTGCCGCAGCCGTTCTCGTTCAGGGACAATCCACTCGTCTTCACAGCTTGGCAATAGATCCCCCTGATAGAGCTGCACTGCCCGTTCAAGGAGCGATCGCGCCTGGTTGAGATCAGTTGTTTGCTCTGCTGCGTTGACCGCGTTCTCAAAGTCAAGCACATCAAGCATGAATGGAGCTGTTGGTGACCATTGCAGCGTCTTTGTCTCGGCCAATAGAAACGAGTTGGCGTCTGGCAAATCACGGCGTAGATAGCTTAACTCTTTGCGGAGGTTTGAGCGAGCTTGGGCATCTACCGAATCTCTCCATAAATCAAAGGCAATTCGCTGGCGCGGTTGGGGAGTATGGCGGTGTAAAAGTAGATACGCTAGCAAGGCTTGCGATCGCGCTGTTGTGATGCCTGCTAATGGGCGATCGCCATAGGTGATAAAGAGCTCGCCCAATACCTGAATCCGCAGAACCAACGACATTGCTCTTCCATAGTCACAATTAAATATAAAACCCACACCCCCTCACTATCGCAGAAGTTATCGGGCATAGTGAAGGCGTTGACTTTACGTTACCATTTTTGATAAATCTCCAGCAGAATATAGCAATCCCAAATGGGTTGTGAGCGGTGGGACGGGCGACGCCCGCCCCACCGCTCACACACAATTCACAAGCGATTTAGGGTCGCTATAGATTTGAGGTTAGAGTTAAAATCTCATGAGAATCTGGCGATCGCAATGGATTCGAGAAAAAAGTGCGTTGCGTAGGCATGCTTAGCCCGTCCCACATAACGCAAACTATTATCGATTAAGTAAGGTTTAGCCCTCCGTCTACGATCAAAATTTCGCCTGTAACATAGTGGCTGGCAATGACCATAGAAGCGACCTGAGCAGTCTCTGTGGGCTGTGCTCCTCGCCCCATAGGCGATCGCTCTTTCCAAAGCTGTCGCGCGGCGGTCCAATCCTTGTGCGCTCCATCAAAATCCCATTCACGTCGGCTCCCCAGTTTTAGCGCATCAGATCAGAGAGTTGGGAAGATTGCTGGGCGATCGCGACTTCCCAATCGCCATAAATCCAGTGGATAAAAAGGAGCAAGGCGATCGTAAAAATCACTCATAGTGGCCTCCATGTAAGGTTTTGCATGGCTTAAAATCTCACGGATTACTCACCTGATAATGCAGCCGAACGACTCCTCCAGAGTAAGTTTTGCTGTCGGTTAGTTCCAGTGCCGTCTGTTGAATTGTCTGAGCAAATAGAGGAATCCCTGCCCCCATCAAGAACGGATTGACTTTGAGAATGAGCCCGTCAATCAAGCCCGCAGCAAACAGCGTTGCCGCTAAATTGGCACCCCCGCAAAGCCAAATACCTTTGCCGTTCTCCGCCTTCAGGCTTCTGACCTGAGCGATCGTATTATCTGATACCAGGATGACAGCCTCATCTGGGCTCGCTGACAAGCTGCGGGAAAAAAGATACTGTCTCAAGTGGGCGTAGGGATTTGTCACCCCTTCCTTAAGACCGACTTCATAAGTTTTGCGTCCCATAAGTACGGTGTCAAACCATCGATTCTCTGCCTGGACACCCATAACATTGCGAAGATGAGACGGGAGTGTCTCAGGAAAATCAGCAAATAAATCAGACAGGTATTCACCATCCTGGGAAAACCCATCATGTGAGCCATCAGGATGGGCAATGAACCCATCCAGGCTACAGGCGACGTAATAGGTGAGTTCTCGCATATGCTTCTCTAATAGGTTGTTCTGCGGCTCGTCACGCGTAGGAACTGGGGACAGGAGACGTACCATTCACAACCCAATTGCCGATATCAAAGAGTTTATAGTCTATTGGGTCATGCAATGTCAGCGTCCGCAAATTACGCCAGTAGAGGTCAAATCCGTACGTCTTGGAGACCGATCGGGCTCCCATCAGGTCAAACATTTGATTAGTGACGGCAAGCCCTGTCTGAATCGAGAGGGTTTTAGCGGCAGCGGCAGAAATCGCAACTGCGCCTCGTTCCTCATGGGTGAGGGCTTCCCCTTTGTCCCATGATTGCTGGAACTGGGTAGTGGCGTGCTGGGTGAGGGCGATCGCCCCCTGCAACTGTGCCCATAATTCTCCATAGCGATGTAGCAGGTACGGATCGTCTGTGGCCTTTTCTACGATTGCAGTCTCCCAAGGACGAGTTTGGGTTTGAGTATAAGCCTGAGCAGTCTCCAGTGCTCCTTCGGCAATCCCTAGAAAAATCGCAGACTGCACCAACATGCCGCCCACCCCCAGTACAGTTGGAAAGGCACTTTCTAACTTTGGCGGCGGCCCCAAGATTTCTTCGGGATTAACCTGTACATGCTCAAAGGTAAAGCTGCCGCTAGCAGTGCGACGCTGCCCCAGAACATCCCAGTCGTGATTGTAAGTAAGACCCGGTCTGTCAGTAGGAATCACAAACATGACGGGTAGCGAATTACCCGATTGGGTGGCAGCACAAATCAGGCGATCGCCCACCACGGCTCCCGTGCAAAAGGTTTTCACGCCATTTGCCTGAAATCCATTACTGTCTGCGTCTAAAGTGAGGCGCATATCGCGGGTATTGATAGCATTTGCCCAAAAGGCGTTGTGCTGCGCTGTCTCGCGGTAGTAGTAAGCGGCTTGTTCACGAGTGCCGATTAGATGGGGCACCACAGACAGCAGCAGGTGATAGCCGTAAAGCTGAGCAGCAGAGCTATCGGTTTTAGCGAGGATTTTGACGATATCCATTGCCTCTGTCCAACTGGCTCCAATGCCACCATAGATGTTTGGGACGACTAGCGGCAGTAGTCCAGCAGATTTGAAATGCTGAATTTCTTGGTTTGGCACTCCGGCAATCGTATCTCGTTCTTGCACGGTTTGGTTTAGGTGTTGGGCTACCTGGGTGGCGATCGCGGCATAGGGTTTGTCTGGAGTGCGATCGCTTGTGACCGGATGATGGTTTAGGGTGATAGTCATAGTCTGCTAACTCCTTGGTCTAGTTTCTTGAAAGAATGGGGAATGGAATACGAGGGGTCTGAAGGGGCGATGCCCGTGAGTTGGAGATCCCCCCTAAATCTTTATAAGAGGGAGATCTCCAATAAGCTGCTGTTACACGACTGTCGGCACAACCTCTAGTGCAACGGGCACCTTCATGCCTTCAAAGCGGGTGTAGTCGATCGATACAAAATCTTCGACTCCAAGCTGAGTGGCTTGCACTCCTTTAACGACGGCCAGCTTCTCATCATCCACGCGGATAATAGATCTATTACTTCCTTGCTGGATGCTCAGGTCTTCAAAGGCTAGCCCTTTCGCCAGACCAATCATATCCACCCCATCTTTGAAGTCGAGGATTTGGTCAGGTCCTTGACCCTCACGAATCACAAAGACATCGCTGCCGCCTTTGCCGCGATACTTGTCACGACCTCGACCGCCATCAAGAATGTCGTCACCACTACCGCCGTTGAGCACATCATTACCATTACCGCCGAGGACGATATCGTCTCCCCCTTTGGCATTGATGATGTCTCGCTTACCTCGACCGTTGAGGATGCCATCCTGACCCGTTCCCTGGAGGCGCTCAGCCTGGTTGCTGCCAATGGTGACAGGGGTATCTATAAACTCCAGATCGTCCAGGACAAGATTGTCAAGGCCGTTAGTAATGGCAATCAGCTCATCACGGTTTCGGCGGAGGCGGCCATCTCCATCGGTATCATGAAAGATCGCCCGTCCCTCGGCAATACCTTGCCGGGTGAACCGACTCACAAAGTACTCATCGCGGGAGCCCGCCACCTCAATCGTGTCCTGGCTGCGGTTGAAGTCTTCGATGATAGCCGCGTCAGTGCGACCGTTTCGTCCATCTCTGCCGTCGTCGTAGAGCCGTGTCAAGCCGTTGTTGGTGTGCAGCACAAAGGTGTCTTTTCCTGCTCCACCCGTGAGGCGATCGGTTTCTCCCTTGCCCACAGAGTTAGGGTTACTAGGGTTGCCAGCCCC
This sequence comes from Elainellaceae cyanobacterium, assembly GCA_051117335.1. Taxonomy (GTDB): domain Bacteria; phylum Cyanobacteriota; class Cyanobacteriia; order CAZCXK01; family CAZCXK01; genus DBGGTD01. The sequence goes on along the minus strand of JBNPEB010000009.1, from coordinate 134,824 downwards.
CTGAATGATGTCATCGCCGCCTTTGCCATCGATGATATCGTCTTCTTCTAGACCCAAAATCTGGTTGTTGGCGTCGTTGCCGTCCAGCACATCGTCATCTGCCGTCCCGACAATTCTGGCATCAATGTCTGGATTGCCAGGAGCTGGAGGAGCAACAGGGTCGCCAAGTTCAGCCGTGGTGTCATAGGTAACATTCAGACCAATAAAACCAGGTAGAATCGCCCCCTCAGCGTCACGAGTTTCATTACGAGCAATCACGTTAACGCCCTGACCTTCGTTGACTTCGATTCCCGTGCCTCGCTTGAATAGCTTGCCTGAGAGCGTGTCATAGGTGAGCTCAAGCTCCTGCTCCCCAATCCGCCCATTGAGGTCAATTCGGGTTTCGCTGCCGTCGTCATTCAGCCGAAAGGCTCGAATTTTGATATCAGCCTTCTGGATATCAGGGTCGAGCTGCACGGGGAGCACTGTTCGCTCAAAGTCAGTGTCAAAGCGGCGCTCGAAGACTTGTCCCGCAACCTCGGCCTCAAAACGGACTGGCGTTTCTCCCCCGCGATCGCGCTCAGGAGCAATCTCGCCGATGGTGAGGTTGAGCTGGGCGGTTTCTAGCTCGGGTGCCTCTAGCTTGACCTCGTAGTCAATAGGCTGCCCCTGAATCCTGATGTTTGATACCGACAAGTAATACTCCCCCGGCACAAGCTGATTCTTGGGGTCAGCTTGGTTTACAGGACTCAATCGGTCGAAGTCAAGGTTGCCTTGTTCCGGTATACGGTTTCCAATCAGCAGATCGGGGAATCCGTCACCTGGTACACCGTCGTTATTCGTGCCATCGTCATTAAAATCGGTAAACAAGTTGAACCTGACGATATCTTGAAACGCCGGATCTACGGTTTCAACGATCGCGTTAAATTGGGTCGGTTTGGTGACAGTAAAGTGATAAAAGTCAGTATCTTTGATATCCCCAAATACTGGATCTCGATCGAAGGTTCCGGATAACCCCACGCTCAAATTTGTAATGTCGCCGATGCTGTTATTTTGACGCCCCGTGAAGAAAGAGTTGTTGTTTTCGGTTTCCTCAAAGTTCTGAAGGGAGTTGAAGTCAATTGCTTTCAAATCAGAAAGTGCCATGGGTTTATTCTCCTTTCATGAATGATAGAATTTTGGATCTTGGATCTCGTCGAAGGCTCAGTCAAATGATTTTGGATTGGGTAAGAATCTTTAAGCGATTTCGGTTACAAGGCATCACCTCCTAGACTGGGCTGAAGTAAAATTTGAAGTAAAATCTGACGATGCAATCGGGTGACTGCATCAAAACCAAACAGCACGGTCTGTGGATGCAATGCACCCTGAATACTTCTGAAATAGCAACTAAGCTGGAAAAGCCGCGATGACGAGAATTGAGGTTATACCTTAGCTACATAGTTGGGTTGACGCTTTTGCAGAAAGGCAGCAACCCCTTCTCGCCCTTCAGATGAATTGGCAGTAATGGCGATCGCCTGTCGCTCGGCAGCCAACTGCTCGCTCAACGTGCTGTAAAAAGAATCATTCATCAGCCGCTTCACCTGTCCCAACGTAGCACCAGGCATGTGAGTCTTGATAAAAACTGAGATGAATTTGGACGTGATAACCCAGACAGTCCTGTTCTTTGTTGCCTTAGCGACTAAAGTTCTCTTGACAGAGATGCTGCGCGTTACATATCGCTTTTGCTTGAATGAATGCGGCTCTATTTATCAAGCCGAAGGATCAGGTGTCCACCGTTTAGCCCAGCGATCTCAGCAGATTGATGATTGAGAGTGACTTGGGTTTCGGCAGGGTCAATCCAGTCGGGGTGATACTCAGCAGAGTGATTCACAGTCTTTCCATTCAATTGAAGTCCATTGAGTGTAAATCCATTCAATTGAAGTCCATTAAGCTGAAGCCTTGATGGTACTCGGTTCGTTTGATCTGGGTTCATTAAGGATGCATACGCTGTAATAAGCGCTAGCAATCCGATGCTGAATCCCACCGGGAGAATCCGTTTGTCGGTTGTCATCATGAGCGTGTCCTCCAATTCTTTGTTTGGTTTAGTTGTGTTGGGCTGAGCTGCATTGCACTCAGCGATATCCGGCATTCTTTGATGGATCATCAACGAGTCGTTTCGTGACGTAGTAGAGAAAAAAGTTTTGGAAGCAGCTATATTCTAGATATTGATTTTTCTACTTCCAAAACTTTATCATTTAATCACTAGAGGAAAAATCATTTGAGACTCATTTGAACTCATTTGATTCTTGATTATTAGATTAGATTTAAATCGAGAAGAAATCGAGAATATTTCAGCTTATTTTGGAATTAATCTAATATTAAATATTTGATTTTTTTACTATAAAAAATTTTATTTTGGTATTTATTCATACTCAAAAATCTCGCCATGATTGGCGAGCGGTTACAACATATTGCTCTATTAATAAGCTTTATAAGTAGGCAGAGCCTACCCAATACAAGACCTGTGTAGGTTGAGCTGAGACATAAAAACTAATATTTGCACGGCTTGCATCATGATCAATCCATCCTGAATTTGATTTTGTCCGCCTGTTTATGTAAAAACTTAAATCTTAATTTAAGTAGCGTTATCACATAATTAAGCTCCTTTTAAGAAATGGCAGTTTAGATTTTTTGACAGTTTGTATACTCCAATTTTTCTATTAACAATTCGCTTAATATGCATCTAATTCTACAATAATTTTTCATTTCTAAAACGTCTTTTTGGTGTTTAAAATCGAGATTTTTTATCAAATAAATCGCCTAATATCCTAAAGAAAAGTACATAAGATAAGCACGGAAAGTGTTGAGAAAATTCTGATCTTACAGAGATATTTTTGTTCATATAAACCGTGCGATCGCACGTTGAGCAACATAACTTTGTTGGGAGCATCCCACATTTGCAAATGTATCAATGGTTGCAGTGCGTTTGTAGTGCGTTTGTAGTGCGGGCATCTTGCCCGCGTTGGCGACGCTTTTTTAGCTTGATATCACCTTAGCGAAGGGGGCGTTACCCAAGCGATTCAAAACCGTTTCACAAACGTTTTACCGTGATTTCAGAACATGTTTAGAGATCACCTCATGGTGGTGCGCCTGGTTGATTGAAAAAAACTCTGAAAGCCTCATTCTGCCGTAGTAGCGCTGGAGTAGACATTGCTGAGCGAAAATCACCAACATGATCAGTGGAATGTTAAGAAGCAAGTTTAGTTGAATTTCTCCTGGCATCCCGAATAGCTCTCACTCATGCCAATATGCAGCATCGATCTGGTGCGTAATGAGAACCGTTGCATTCACAAGGTAGAGCCAAGAAAGTATTGATTTGGCTGACGCCGAACCTTTGGTCAACATACTGTTTGATAAAAACAATACGTCTATGTCTAGGTTTAAGCACTTACAGCCAGCATAGCTACAGCCAGTAGCCTGCTCATCTGATTGAGGCAGATCTCTGGCTCCTTGAGTGACATAGTTTCGGATTATTAAGGAACTTACACGAAAAAACACCCACAAAGGGGTGCTTCAAATCCGATTCAGGTCTCTTTGATTGGCGTGCAGTGGCTAGGGTTCAATCACCTCAGCCGCGTATACCCGTTCAAACGGAATTCCAGCCCGACGGCACGACTCGCGCACTGTTTCAGCGTCAGCCGCCTGAAATTCACAAATGGTACGACGTCTGTCGCTTGACATCGTTGAGCGGAGCCATTCTACTCCCCGCTCTTCTAAGCAAACTCCGAGCTGACTGTCTGACTCAAACCAAGCTTCGTTACTAACAAGGGGAGTTGAGTACGTTCTCTCCAAAATAATACGGGCCATGGGGTCCTCCTGAATGATGGTTGTTCACATGATTGATGGATATCCTGCACTCGTTTGAACTCTTTCAATCGCGGTCTGAGCACGCACACTGAGAGTATTAATATCAAGAGATTGCAGTTCTTTGATGAACGCGGCAGCTCGCTGATGGGAGCCTTGGGCGATCGCCCCGCGCGCCAAAACAGATAGCGATAGCACGTACTCACATCTATCATCGATCGCCTGTGCAGCGGAGTATGCTTCGCCAGCTCTAGCGATCGCCCGTTCTAGTTGATCATGCTTGAGGTCAACCTCAGCGGCTGAATTCTGAATATACGCTAGCATTCGTTTAGTATCTAATTCATGCAGCTTGACGATCGCGGAATCCAGCGATGATTCATTGGTTTGAGGTTGGAGATGATAGCGTGTGAGTGCCTGGAGGGCGATCGCAAACGCTGCTTCACTGCCTTCTTCCCCGATGCTTGACGCGACTTCGATCATGGTTTGACCGTGACTGAGAGCCGCTTCAAGATTGCCAACGTCTAGCTCAAATTGGATTAAATACTTCAGCCAGATACACTCACGCCAGTGATCCTGATCGAGTTGAGCCGTCTGCCAAGCTTGGTGCATTAAGGAGAAGGATTCGTCCCACTCCCCCCAATAGTGACGAATGCAACCCAAGCCCCCTGAAATATCAGAAATGGATAGTTGCATGCGATCCGCGAGGGTTTGAGCTTCGATTAGTAATGCTTCAGCTTTGACTAAGTCACGCTTAATCTCTGCTAGACAGCACCCTCCATTGGCTAACATCCGAGCGGTGGTAGAAGGAGCATTCATGCTCGCTGTTTTAGCAGTCGTCAGCGCATACTGATATACAGTTGAGACATTTTCATAGCTGTAGTTCAACACCAGCAAAATTTCAAGACCGAGGGATTCGTCATCACCAAGATTGTGATGACGGGCAGCTTGGATCAAAGCATGAAGATCTGGCTCTATCTGGGTCAGACGATCACTCGATACCCCTGTTAGGGCGATGACGTTTAGGCAGGCTAAGTGAAGGTGAATGCGATCGCGATCGCCTAATGACTGACAATGACGGATACCCCGCTGGGCAAGCTGGTCGGCTTCTGTGTAAGCAAACAATCGCAGCGATCGCTGCGCTGCTGCCAGAGACGCCGTTGCTGCACGGTAATGATCTCCACCCTTATCCGCATGAAAGGCCACATCGTTGATCCATGAGGTCTGCACGTCAGCGTGTTCTTGCAATCGCTGAGCAATATGCAGGTGCATCATCTGTTGGCGAGGGGCAGAGATCTGCTGATAGGCAATCTTGCGCACTACATCGTGGGAAAAGTCGTATCCGGATTCACCCTCTTGAGTCATGCTGGGACGCAGAATTCCTCGAGTTTCCAATTCTTCCATCACAGTCATCGACTGTAGAGGTGAGAGTTGCGTGATCTGTGCCAGTAGGGATGGAGGAAAGCCTCGACCCATGGCAGCCGCCCATGGCAGGATCTCCCGAGCTGTCTGACTTAGCTGATTGAATCGATCATGAATCAGCATTTCTAGAGTATCTAAGGCAGATAGGTTAAGGTTTTGAGCCTGAGCGATTTCTAGAGCATAGAGAGGATTACCGCCGCTGTCGATGAAGATTTGCTTGGTTAATGTTGCATCTAACACCCGATCAGCATTGACTTGCAGGAGCAGTTGCATCGTCTGATCGCGGGTCAACGGTTCCAGTGAAATCGTGTGGATGTTCCGGTCTCGCCGCAACGCTTGGATCACCTGAGCGACCGCCGAATTGTCTAACCATTCTTGAGCACGGGCCGCACAGACGATCGTGACAGGCAGATGGCGCATCAGCCGACTGACATAGTGCAAAAGAGCTGAAGAGGCGTCATCGAGCCACTGAATATCATCGAGTAGAATCATCAGAGGTGCCCCGTCTGCACACCATTGGGAAAGAATTTGAACGACTGCATCGAGGAGACGACTGCGATCGCTCAGCATCGTGGTGTGAGCTTCAGACGCGAGTTCTGGTAACAACAGGCTGATTTCAGGGGGAATGATTAGAGATTGGTCAGAAGTCGCTAGATATCCGCGCAACGCATCGATCCAGACTCCATAGGGACGTAAGGTTTCCGCCTCAAATGCCCGTCCCCGCAGCACCGTTCCTCGTGTTGCCATTGCCGTTGAGTGAATTTCCTCAAGCATTCGAGTTTTACCAATGCCCGGTTCTCCAGTCAGAAGTAAGACTCGATGAGATTGAGCCCCTGTTTCATTGAGCCACTGCCGAATCGAACTCCATTCGCGATCGCGTCCAATTAACGGCAGAGAAGAAGGACACGCCACGGGAGCCGAGATGGGAACTTGAATCTGTTGGGAATGCACCTCATCCAGGTTATAACGGGGGGTGGGTGCATCAGGTTCAGCGTTTAGCAGACGATGATAGAGCCGCTGGGTGTCTGGACTGGGGTCGATCCCTAGTTCGTCTTGCAAGATCTCCCTACACTGGTGATAAATCCGCAGTGCTGTCGCGCGATCGCCCGTCTGTTCGTGCAGATCCATGAGCCGTTGATATCCTGACTCATACATTGGGTCGAGCCGCAGTAGGGTCTGTGCTTGGGCGATCGCGCCCTGTGTTTCATGCTGCTGTGCTAACACATCAACTAATGTTTCCAATGCCCAGAGAGCGCGTTGTCGCAATCTCTCTCGCTCAAGCATCAACCAATCGTCATGATAGGTGGTGTCAAAGTGGGGCAAGATATCCCCTTTATAGGTCTGAGCAGCATGCTCTAAGGCTCTGCGCAATGAGTCTAAATCGTGCTGCTGTTGCGCAGCGTTTGCCCGTTCAACTGCTGATTCAAAGTCTTCAACGTCTAACGTATAAGGGGCATCAGTCCGCCATCCAATCGATTGTGCATCTGCATAGATAAATTGCTCTGCGCCAGGGAGATGCTGCTTGAGTCGGTGTAGAGCAGTCCGCAAATTATTACGAGCTTGGCTATCTGTTGCGTCGGGCCAAAACTGGAACGCCAGATGCTTTCGGGACTGGGGGCCATAACGATGCAATAGTAAGTAAACCAATAACGCGTGCGATCGCCCGCTGTTGAGTGCCGTGGTGGATGTGGTGTTGTTATTGAGACAGAAGTCTCCAAATAGCCTAATGTGGAGGATTAAAGGACGATCAGCATAGCGAGTCGAATCCATCATCCTGTGGCTAGTCCTGTTTCATGACATCTTGGAACACACTATAGAGGCTAATCGAGAGGAAATCGAGAAGATTGATTCTTTAGTTTGCAGGTGCCACTTCGTTAATGCAAGGCTCAACAACGACGCTTGCGTGTGCACGTCGTTTAGAGTAGCTCCGACAATGACATTACAGCTTTTGAATCAAATTCCATGCCGTCTTCTATAGCCCTACAGGCTCAGGTTTGTGTGGTGATCCGGCTCGGTGCGCGGGGTCACCACACGTTCAGTTTCCTAACGCGAGAGCGTACGGCTGTAGCTCAGAGAGAGAGTGATGTAGGTCATTTTGCCTTATCAAACACAAACTATGGCAACTGCCACTGTTTTTTGTGCAGTTGCACGCCAGATAGCTTCCCTAGCTTTGGTTTCAGGCAGGAGCCATGTCCTAAGCTATCTGGCTAACACTGTAATTTAGGAGTAGTTTTTTGCAAGAGTCAACACAGCTTGAAATAACTGGTCTGAATCAAAAGGTTTTGCAACATGTTGTTGATAACCACTGGTCATCGCGTGCTGATAGTCATCCTCTCCAGCATACGCTGTCAGGGCGATCGCCGGAATCTTCCCACCCTTTTCGGGAGGTAATGCACGAATGAGCTGGATTAACGTATAGCCATCAACCTCAGGCATCCCAATATCATTGATCAACACATGGGGACGAAACGTTTCCAGCGCTTCTAGTACTTCAACTGCAGATGCAACCGTTAAAACGTTTGCGCCATACTGAGTCAGCAGTATCTTTAATAGTTCACGGGTATCGAGATCATCATCAATCGTGAGGATGCGAAGCCCGGTGAGGTCAAAGTTGGGTTGAAGTGACTCCCGTTTCTGGTTAATGTCAGGTTCGCTCTGGATGAGTGGTAGACACACTGTGAAAATCGCTCCTAACCCTTCGCCAGGGCTATGAGCCGCGACCGTACCACCATGGGCTTCAGTTAAATATCGAACGATAGCTAGTCCTAATCCGAGTCCTCCATACTGGCGAGTGATAGAGGCATCTTCTTGACGGAAGGATTCAAAAATATGGGGGAGAAAATCTGGGGTGATGCCTTTACCCGTATCTGTCACCGTAATTTGGGCTTGATTCCTAGTCTGCTCCAGCCGAATGATGACCTGGCCGCCATTGGGTGTAAATTTGATGGCATTTGATAGCAAGTTCCAGATAATTTGCTGGAGTCGAGTACTATCGCCACGGACTTGCCCGATATCAAGTAAAACGGGGCATATTGCAATCGATTTAGCGTCGGCTGCTGCTTTAACGGTTTCGGTTGCGGCTTCGATGACATCAGCGAGATTAACAGGCACTGATTGGAGTTTGAGCTTGCCGCGCAGGATCTTGCCCACATCTAGCAAGTCGTCGATTAACTGAGTTTGCAATCTGGCATTTCGCTCAATGGTTGCCAGTGCTTTTGTTGTTACAGTCTCATCAAATTTGCGAGTTTGCAATAACTTTGACCAGCCGAGGATGGGGTTTAAGGGCGATCGCAACTCGTGAGATAGAATTGCCAAAAATTCATCTTTAATGCGATTAGCGCGTTCGGCGTCTTCTCGTGCCAATCGTTCCCGCTCTAAGAGCTGCTCCCGCTCTCGTTCGCTTTCTTTGAGGGAAGTAATCTCAACAAACCCTCCGATCGCTCCCCGGACAGTTCCGATTGAATCGTAGAGCGGGACAGCCTTGCCGTAGATATAGCGAACGGTGCCATCTGGGAAAGCAAACTCGATCTCATCGACTACTTCTTGCTTCGTTCGGATTGCCTTTTGCATGGGTAAGTCGTGTGGCGCAATATCCTGTCCGTTCTTGCGTTGCCAAAACGGAAGCGGATTGCTGCCATCGATGGCCGTTGCGGTGGTGATTGAACCCGGTTCGAGTTTCATTAACTCGTATGCCATGCGGTTAGCTGTCATGTGGTGACACTGAGGGTCGTGGGCAATCCAGATGGCGGCTGGCGTTGCTTCCATCAAAGCAGCCAGTTCTCCGGCTTTAATGGTGGCGATCGCTTCACTTTCCATGAGCTCGTGCTCAAATCGCTTGCGGTCGGTGATGTCGCTAATGACCCCGACTAAACGACATGGATGCCCATCAGGTGTCGAGGACACGTGCCCGGTGACTTCAATCCAACGCCACTGACCATCATTGCGGCGGCGAATGCGGCAGACCACCTGCTGGAGCCTGTTCGACCTGATTCCTTCTGTTAACCGTTGCTCAAATGCTTCACGGTCGTCTGGGTGAACGGCATGTTCTAAAAACTGAGCGTTGTTGAGGGTTCCGTCTTCTAGAGTATGACCGAAGATGTCATACATGCGCTGGTTTTCCCAAACGGCATGGTCAGACTGGATATCCCATTCAAATATTCCTAGTTGAGCTGCCTGCGTGGCAATGTCAAGTCGCTGTTCGCGATCGCGCAAGATTGCTTCGGCTCGTTTGCGATCTGTGATATCTTGCACCATGCCAGTGAAGCGTCGAGGAGTGCCGTCTGCCTCAAAGTAGACATGCCCCTTCGCTGAGAGCCACCGTTCGATGCCATCTTCAATGCCAATGACGCGATAGTCAATGTCATAATGACCTTCGTTGTCGGGATTGAGGATTTCTTGAATCACCTGTTCAACCCGGTTTCGATCCTCAGGGTGCAGCCCTGCAAAAAATATCTCGATGGTGACGCTGGCGTTGGGAGACAGCCCAAACATGGCTTTGCAGCGCGCATCCCAAGTCAGTTGATTCGTCAAGAGATTCCAGTCCCAGATACCGAGATGAGCTGACTCAACTGCCATGCAGAGGCGATCTTCGCTTCGGCGTAGAGATTGTTCTGTTTGTTTGCGACTGGTAATATCCTGAATCAGCCAACGAATACCTGAGACGTGACCGTGAGGGTTGCAGATGCTATCTCCCGTCACTGCAACCGGAATCAAATGCCCATCGGGGTGTTTTAAGCTCAGTTTGTCGGTTTGTAGCTGCTGAGTTTGAGGCTGATGTAACAACGCAGTGAACAACGTCCTAAAGGCTCGACGGTCAGAGTCGGAGATTAGAGTGGTGAGAGGTTTACCGATCAAATAGCTTTGACTAGAAGCGACTAATGCGGCGATCGCCCGATTTGCCTCTTGAATCGTTCCATCCGCGTCGGTTACTACATACCCGTGGGGTGCAAAGTTGAATAGGCTTTGATACCGTTGACCTTCTATCTCGGCAATCTGACGAGCAGCTACCAGTTCTTGATTTTGTTGGCGTAACTCTTCTTCGGTAACCAGAAGGTCTTCTAACGTGTTTTGTAGAGTTGCATTGACATGCTCAAGTCGATTGGGTTCCTGTGACACCTCTTCAGACTGCTTATAACCAGTGCTCTTCAACGAACTAATCGCAAAGACACCCCCAATCTGACCCGTCCCATTCCAAATCGCGCTGTAAGACCATGTGCGTTCAGGCCAAGAATAGATAGACGTGTTAATGGCATTCTGATGTGCTGCAACCGGCTGATGCTGGTGCTGCAAGGGTTGTCCCGTGTTGAAAACCTGCTCGACATTTGACCAAACGCTGCTCCAATCGTCACTCCAGTTCTCATTTACAGAACTGCCAACCGCAGCGAGATGATTGGTTTGGTTAAACACAGAGGCGCAGGCATCGTTGTAAAACAGGATGCGATCGCTCTCCCAAACAAGGAACATCGGGCTATCCGCATTGAGCAAGATGCCAATTGCGGTTTTCAGGCTAGGACACCACGTTTCAACATCACCCAAAGGCGTTTGCGCCCAATCGAGCGATCGCATCAGCACTGCCATCGCACTATCACCTGCAAAAAGCTGCTCGATAGCTTGCTGTTGCGTCATGCTCTTGTTCCTTTACTCCATCCGACCTACGGCACGGGAAGTCACCATAACTGCTTGACTAATGTATCAATGGTTTTTTGGGGGTTTTTTGGGGGTTTTCGCGGGGTTTTCTGGGGGACGAAGTCATTAAGCAGAGGGCAACGCCCTATCCACTCCTGTTACATTCACTCTTTCTACGAATCATTTAGGACTGCTCAAACATAATTTACAAGCGATTGAGAATCGCTATATATAGCAATCCCAGATGGGTCGTGAGCGGTGGGGCGGGCGCCGCCCACCCCACCGCTCACAAACAACTCACAAGCAATTTAGGATCGCTATATGAGTGTTTATTAGTGATTGATCCTAAACCTAGAATTATAATTCTTATTAATGTTTAAATAATCGGCTAACAAGCAGCCCAATAGAATCTATCTTGGGAAGGATTTATCTTAAAACTTAAAACATTGGTCGCCTTTTAATAGCTATTTCTAGAGGTGGATGTGTGCTTTTAATTAATAGCTGTAAAAGCTAAAGAAGGTTCTTTAAAGTATCTTGTCTAATGGCACGCTACCATTTATCACAAAATTCATCGTGGGTTGAGCGATTGGCTCGATTCGGTTACTTAACAAAAGGTATTGTTTATGCGTTGATTGGCATTTTAGCAGTTCAAGCTGCATTTAATGTTGGAGGCAGGACAACGGGTTCAGAGGGAGCGTTATACACAATTGCAAGGCAGCCATTTGGGCGATTTATGCTGACTCTTGTTTCAATTGGCCTCATTGGATATGTGCTATGGCGATTTGTGCAAGCCTTCAATGACCCTGAACATAAGGGGACAGATGCTAAGGGCATTGCTCGCCGGATCGGCTATGGAATTAGCGGATTAATTTACGCTAGTTTAGCATTCACGGCAGCGCGCATCGCTTCAGGCACTAGTAGCAGTAGCAGCGGACCTTCTAAGCAAAGCATAGCAGCTAGGCTACTGACACACGCCTTTGGGCAATGGTTAATTGGAGCAGTCGGCGCTTTTCTGATCGGCCTAGCTTTCTTCTATTTCTATCGCTCATTTACAGCCAAGTTTCGTAAAAGGCTCAAATTGAGAGAAATGGGGATCACAGAAGAGAAATGGGCCGTCCGAATCAGCCGGTTTGGGATTGCGGCACGCGGTGTTGTGTTTGTAATTATCGGTGGTTTACTGATTCAAGCTGCGCTTCAGTCTGATCCGAGCAAGGTGCAATCCTCGAAAGGGGCACTAGAATCTATAGAGCGATCGCCCTATGGCCCTTGGTTATTAGCACTGGTTGCTATTGGCCTAATTGCATATGGAGTATACATGGGAGTCCAATCTCGATATCGGCGCATCGAGATTGTCTAACGTCTGGTTGACTGACAAACCTCTAAGCGCTGGCAGCTATTCACGAAGCGTCCCGATAACCTGGGTTTCGCAAGCGACATATAACGCGCAGCATCTCTCTCACAAAAGAACTTTAGTCGCTAAAGCAACAAAAAATAGGACGTTTAAAGTATCCTCTTAATTCACTATGGTAATTCACTGTGGAAAGATGACATGCACCTACTATTTGCTCGACCCAATTTTATGCCCCCTATCCTTCTTTAGCAGTTCCAAATCGGTCTGTTCAAACGCTACTCTCTCCGGATTTTCTGAGAAATTTCTAAGTATTTAATCAGGTAATCTTCAGGTTAAGACAACATAATCTATCTCAACTCGTTTGAAGCTCAGATGTGAGCCTGTGCAGCCCTAAGTAGGTTGTATCGGTTAAGCAAATGGTTCACGTCGAGAGTACTCTATGCCGTACTTGTGAGGAGTGAGCAGATCATGTTGTCTCGATTTTTATGGAAATCTTTGCAGATTACGCCAGTCTTATTAGGGATGACGTGGGTAACTCTTGTTGATGCAACAACAGCCATTGGCGCAGAATCAGATCAATTAGAGAATACCCAATTAGAGAATATATCGTCTGTCAATCAAGCATCTATTCTGGGCGATCGCCCCAATTTGTACACAGACTCAGAGATTTCACTCCCGATTGGAGAGACTGCCCCAACTGAAATCGCTCAACTAGCGCCAAGCGGTTATGAATCCGAACGTTCCGCCTCTTCAATAACTGAGCAATCTGAGATAGCCGATACGTCAAGGTTGACTCCAGCATCCACCGATGCAGCATCTGCCGACTTGCTGGGGCAAATCAATCAGTATGCTCAGACTGACCCGTCAATGTCCCAAGTGACGTCCATTTCTCAGCTCTCTGACGTACAGCCAACCGACTGGGCATTTCAAGCCCTCCAGTCGTTAGTCGAACGGTATGGCTGTATTGCGGGATATCCGGATGGCACCTATCGGGGCAATCGAGCGATGACCCGCTATGAATTTGCGGCTGGGTTAAATGCGTGTCTAGATCGCATTAATGAGCTAATTGCTGCGGGGCTTTCTGATGTCGTAACCCGAGATGATTTAGCAACCCTCCAGCGGCTTCAAGAAGAGTTTGCGGCTGAATTGGCAACGCTGCGAGGGCGAGTCGATGCTCTAGAAGCCCGCACCGCAGAGCTGGAAGCCAACCAGTTTTCGACGACTACCAAGCTGACAGGGGAAGCCATTTTTAATGTGACCGATGCGTTTGGTGATGATGATGTCGTCGATGACAACCAAACGGTATTTCAACAGCGAGTTCGTCTGAACTTCAATACCAGTTTTACAGGCGATGACTTGCTGATCACGCGTCTCCAAGTCGGCAATGCGGAAGGCTTTTCGTTGCCGGGAGATACGGCTGAAGGAGTCCAAGCAGCACAGGTATTTGCAGATACCGAAAGCTCGTTTGTGCTAGATACGTTAGAGTACTTCTTCTCCGTTGGGCCGCTTGATGTGGCGATCGCCGCAAATGCCGGGATTTTTGACGACTTCACACCCACGCTCAACCCTTTCTTAGAAGACTTTGATGGAGGTAGCGGTTCAATTTCAGCCTTCGGCCAACGAAATCCGCTCTATCGCCTGGGTGGGGGACAAGGCATCGGGCTAAACTATGGCCTGTTTGATGACACGCTCACGCTCACCGCCGGATATCTCGCAGGAGAAGGCTCTGACCCAACTCCAGGTGCAGGGTTGTTTAACGGCAACTACTCAGCTCTAGGACAGATTACCTGGCAACCCATCGAACGAGGGGCGATCGCTGTTACCTATCTCAACTCCTACTTTGGCTCAGGCGGTGACTTTGGGTTTGACAATGCAGGCGACGGGAGCGGGTTTACTGGAACTGGCGTGGCTAACAGCATTGCGGGCTTAGATGACGATAACCCCATCATTGCGAATTCCTATGGAGTCGAACTCACCTACGACGTCGCTGATTGGCTAACGGTTAGTGCTTGGGGTGGCTTTACCGATGTGATTATCATCGGTGAAGGCGATGGAGAAATCTGGAACTATGCGCTTACGCTCGCCTTTCCTGATTTGCTCGGAGAAGGCAATCTAGGTGGAATCGTTGCGGGTGTGCAGCCTTATCTGGGTGGTTTAGAAGGCATTGATATTAGCGTGGACAATGAAAACCCCATCCATTTAGAAGCCTTCTACAAGTACCTAATCAACGACAATATCTCCATCACGCCTGGAGTCATCTGGCTTGCAAACCCTAACCAGAGTGACGATAACGAAAGTGCATTTATCGGTACGCTTCGCACCACGTTTACCTTCTAGTAGTCTGATGCGGCAATCCTGAACAGGGTGCGATCGCCCGTATTGTAGGCCTTCCCTTGATTTCCTGAGTTTTCTCGTGTCCTCACATCTAAGAGAAAAAGGAAATCAAGGGTTTTCTTCTGCTTGTTTTAGAGTATAACTTCTGAGCAATCTAAGGAATCTATTAACAAATTCTTAGCTCCTTCTCAGCTTTACTTCGGTCTTATTCGTTAAACCGTAATTAGGAGCTATTCCAGGTTGAATTCAAGAGCATTTCTATGAAGAAAAAAATAGTCGGTGTCGCTCTTGGTACTATTTCAATATTTGGATTGCTGTTCAGTGCCTTAGTTGTTCAAGCAGGAGGGTGGGAAAACTTTAAACTCCGCTACTATTCGCTCACAAAATATTTCCACGATCAAGATCAAGAGCTGAATGATATCCGCAAACAAAATCTAAATCCTGAAGAACAGACCCGGATTGACCTTGACCAATTATTGAATGGTGGTCCCCCTAAGGACGGCATTCCTAGCATCGATACTCCTCAATTTGACACATCTGAAACGACGCCATTTAGCGATGAGGACATCGTCATTGGTGTTGAGATAAATGGTGAAGCGAAGGCATATCCTTTTGGCATCATGAACTGGCACGAAATCGTCAATGATACCGTGGGAGGTGTCAATTTAGCGGTGACATATTGCCCACTCTGCGACACGATTGTTGCCTTCGAGCGGGGAGAAACCACGTTTGGGGTATCAGGTAAGCTCTATCAAAGCTGTCTAGTAATGTATGATCGCTCGGATGATACGCTCTACTCTCAGCCGTGGAGCATGGGTGTGGTTGGCTCAAACGTAAATCGCGTGTTGGAACGGGTGCCAGCAGTCAAGACAACACTAGGCAACTGGCTAGTCAAACATCCGGACAGTCAGATTTTGTCTACAGAAACAGGCTATGCTCGTGACTATCAAACCTATCCGTACGGCACCTATTACACCAACGAGCAAATTATATTCCCAGTGCGTAATCAAGAGGCGCGATCGCTCCATCCAAAGGCAATTGTCAGCTACATTTGGGAAGCCGATAGCCAAACGCCTTACAATCAGTTTTCTGGAGATAGTCACCGATTTGCTCATGAGCAGATTCAAAGCGAGGGAACGCGAGTGGTTGAGCTCAATGGTCGTCAGGTTCAAGCACGCTGGGATGAGGATCTAGAAACGGTGATTGTTGAAGACCTGGATGGTACGACGGTTCCAAGTTCGACTGCATTTGCATTTGTGTATCCAGCATTTTTTGGAGAGCATATAGCAATTCCAGATAGGTTGTGAGCAGTGGGGCGATCGCCGCCCGCCCCACTCTCATACACCATTCACAAGCGATTTAGGATCGCTATAGAGATCTTGTTATGGTGCCAATGCGACCTGAGCGATTTCGGTCGGCGCGAGGTGATTGTGGATCACTTCACCATCACGAAACCAAACGATTCGCTGCGTCAGTCGAGCTACTTCTGCTTCATGCGTGACCATCACGACCGTGATGCCGCTTGCGTTTAGCTCCGCAAAAATATCCATCACTTCTTGGGTCGTGTGGGTATCGAGTGCTCCGGTGGGTTCGTCTGCCAGCAGCAATACCGGACGATTGACGATAGCGCGGGCGATCGCCACTCGCTGTTGTTGCCCCCCTGATAGTTGAGTAGGTCGGTTGTTGATGCGGTTTCCCAATCCAACACGGGTGAGTGCTTCAGTCGCGCGATCGTGCCGTTCATCAGCCGACACCCCGCCGTATACCATGGGCAGCATGACATTCTCGATTGCTGTTAGCTGCGGCAGCAAATGAAACTGTTGAAACACAAATCCAATTTTGCGATTTCGGATATGAGCGAGTTCTGTGTCGTCGAGATGGGCAACATCAACGCCATCCAGATAGTATCTACCTTGTGTTGGGCGATCGAGGCAACCGATGATATTCATGACGGTCGATTTACCAGACCCTGACGGCCCCATGATGGCGCAATATTCACCCGCTTCGACGGTCAGATTGACATCTGACAACGCTCGAACCTCGGTATTGCCAGATCCATAAATTTTGAAAATGGTTTCAAGACGAATGATGGTTTGAGACATGGAAGGTGGAGGAGAGAGGGAGTGGATGGGAGAGGGGGTAGATGGGATAAGGGGAGCGGCATACAGCCGTTTGCCCGTACAGAGTCATTGCTGATTTACAAGCGAGTCCCTAAGCGCTTCTGAGCGCTACGATTGGGTCGAGCTTGGCGGCTTGGCGAGCAGGCACAACACCAAAGAAGAGCCCAATCCCTCCCGATACGACAACTGCGACACCGGCGGCAGCAACAGAGATCCCAGGTTGAAATGGTGTTGCTATTCCGATGAGGAGGGTGCCGGTAATCCCTAGGCCCGTGCCGACCATTCCTCCCGTTGCGGCGAGAATGATTGCCTCGATCATGAATTGCACCAAAATGTCTTGCTGAGATGCGCCAATCGCTTTTCTCAGCCCGATTTCCTGAGTACGTTCTTTGACGGAAACCAGCATGATATTCATGATGCCGATGCCGCCAACGAAGAGAGAAATTCCGGCGATCGCTGCCAGCATAATCGTGAGTGCGCCGGTAATCGTGCCGGTGACTTCTAGCAAATCTTGCTGACTGTTAATCGTAAAATCATCTTCCCCGACGATTTTGTGGCGCAACCGCAGCAGATTTGCGATTTGAAACCTTGCAGCATCCATGTTGATTTGCTGATCGACAGACACGCTGATATAGGTGAGTTCAATGCCGTAGGGCGAGGTGCGACCCACCAACCGATTTGCCATCGTCATCAACGGCACAATCACGGCGTTGTCATAGTTGACACCCAGGTTTGACCCTTTTTCGTCCAAAACGCCGATCACCTGGAAGCTGATGTTTTTGATGCGAATTTGCTGGCCAATGGGGTCGCGGTTATCCATGAGGCGATCGGCAAGTTCAGGTCCCAAAACCGCCACTGGATTGCTGCGCCGCATGTCTAATTCGCTAAAAAAGCGACCATCCCGCAGCTCGAAATTGCGAACAACTGGAAACCCCGGGGTCGTACCGATGATGGTCGAGTTGGTATTGCGGCTGCCGCGAGTCACCAATCCTCGATCGTTGAATTCGGGGGCAACTTCTTGCACGGAGGGAACCTGCTCAGCGATCGCCTCTGCATCCGATAAAACCAGAGTTTTGGGCACATTAAACGTGGCTCGCTGGGTTTCCTGATTTCCCGGCACGATAAACAGCACGTTGGGACCGAGTCCTTCGATCTGGTCAGTGACATATTTTTGAGCCCCCTGACCCACCCCCACCATTGCAATCACTGAGGCATTGCCAATGATGATCCCCAACATCGTCAAGCTGCTGCGTAGCTTATTCGCGGTGAGGGTTTTAACCGCCATTTTGAGACTTTCAGTCAAATCCATTCTTATTCCTCACCCTCCTGATCGCGTCGTCCAAAGTTCAAATTTTCTAGGGTAGTTCCCTCAGGCAGTTCGACAAAGATGCGATCGCCCGGATCAACGCCTTCTAAGATTTGAATCTCGTTGCCAACTTGAGGACCGAGGGTAACGGGTTGAAATCGCGGGCGGTCGTTTTCGTCGGGGAGAAGCACCCCTTGCTGACCGTCTACTCGGACAACGGCAACGGCGGGAACCACCATCGCGCCACTGACCTCGTCTCCAATAAAGGTGACATCCGTTTGGATGCCCGACATGAGCTGATCGTTCCCTGTGAGTAATTCGACCGTTACTTCAAAGTAAACAAAATCGCCTCGACTCGGGTCTTCGATTGCTTGCGGGGCAATCCGCTTCACGCGCCCCTCAAATACCTGGTCAGGATAGGCATCGGCCACGATTTCAACGGGTTGACCTTGGCGGATGCGACTGATATCGACTTCAGGCACTTCCGTTAATACTTCTAAGCCGCTGGCGATCGCCACAATCGCTGACGATGTTGCAGATGAGGCCTCTGAGGCTGAGGTGGTCGGGGTCACAAACGCGCCTTCGGTCGCATATTTCTGAGTAATGATGCCATCGAACGGAGCCCGGATAAATGTGTCGTCGTATTGCACTTCGACGGCTTGCAAATTGCCTTGGGCCTGGGCCAGTTGTGCTTCTGCCTGGGCAATGTCTTCTGCGCGATTACCCCGTTGCAAGAGCCGCAAATTTTCCTGCGCCTCGCGCAAACTCGCGCGATTTTGTTCAAGACTGGCTCGCGCTCGTTCCGCTTCTTCAGCAGCAGCATCCAGATCGTCTCTAGAAATTGCGCCTTCGTCTTGGAGAGTCTGATTGCGGCGCAGGCGATCGGTTGCGAGTTCGAGACGAGCCTCCGCTTCTGCAACCAGCGCGTCTGCTCGCTCGACCTGGGCACGACCCTGAGCAATATCTTCGGGGCGGTTACCGTTCCGCAGCTCTGCGACCTCGGCTTGCCACTGAGCCACTCGTGCTCTAGCTTGCGTGAGTTCTGCCTCGACGCTGTTGCTCTTCATGCGAGCAATCACCTGCCCCTGCGAGACGCGATCGCCCTGTTCGACGTAGAGTTCGGCGACTAAATCAGACGTTCTCGGACTCAGATTAACCGTATCAATGGGTTGTACTGTCCCGCTTGCCGTAATCCGAACTCCAAGGGGTTGCGACTCAACAGGAACGGTTAGCTCTGCGATATCGATGTCATTTCTCTGTGCGCGAATGATCATCAACGACGCGGCTCCAGCTCCCACAACGCCAACAGCCACTAGCGCGATGACCCACGGAAGCGGACGCTTGATTTTGCCAATTAGAGGGAATTGCATGGTGGTCTGAATCTAAGTGCTAAGCAGTAACTAAATCGTGTTGACAAAGCTCTTCACTCATCCTGAGAAAAAGCTCTGGAATGGGTTGAACCGGGATTGATAATGCAGTTGCGGATCAAACGGGCGGAATCGAATGAATCGAATGCAGAGTTTTTTACTGCTGTTGTGTTTGCTCCCATCGGGCATGGAGCACCGGCAATTCCTGCTCCCAAAATGCATGAATATCGCGCATTTCTCGAAGCCGCTGCTTAAGGGGAGAAGGAGCATCATGGATTAGATCGAGCCCTTTTTCTGCCAATTGACGAAATGCCGCAATTTGTTCGACTCGCTGCTTGGTCATCTGCGACCAGGCATTGGGCTTGATTTGAAAATAATCTCGCCGTCGCCCCGGTAAGCTGATGCGCTCAATTAATCCAATCTGGATGAGAAGACGGGTCATGCTGCTGATTGAGCCTTTGCTGGCTTGAAGAACGTTGGCTAGATCACCACTCGACTGCTGGGGCGGATCAGAAATGAGCAGCCACCCCAAGATGCGCCCCGCCATGCGCGGCATGCCCACCCGTTCGAACATCAACCCAACTTCTTCGACAAAGAAGGTTGGCTCGAAAGTTTTGTTTTCCTTGAGTGGGGGAGTATTCAATGGATCTCAATAATTTGTTACATAACTGCCTCCATCTAAGCTAACACAATATTTTTTGAATGTTCAGTAATTTCTGAACAGGTAGAATGACAAAAATTAGATGCCGGGACAATAAAATCACACCTCGCGTTCGTTGCAGATTGCATCCGTTACCGATCGCCTCAACCGATCGCCTCAACTGTAAATCTGTGCCAATCCAAGGCGCCACGTTCTACTGACTCATCCAATCGGGTGAAGATATTTGATGCCAATTGATGCCATATCCAAGTCATCGGTCTTGCATAGACTCTGAAATCTCCTACAAATTCCCTGCAATTGCCGTAATGTCATAGTTTTATAGCCCTACGGGCTTAGGTTTGTGTGGTGAGCCGCGCCGCGGGGGCTCACCACACGTTCAACGTCCTAACGCGAGAGTGTACGGCTATATCAATGCATCAACCTCGCAAGCGTTGATACGAGACAAAGGTCATGGTTCTTTCTGCCTATCTCTAGATGCATAAAGATGCGATCGCCCTGTAGGCTATCAAATAAGCAGCATTTTTTGCTGGTGTCACACGTTCCTTTAATTCTGACTATGGCTCAAACTCCTCTAGGTGTTGCAATTATTGGCACTGGATTTGGTCAAAAAATTCATATTCCTGGGTTCCAAATTCATCCAAGAACTCAAGTGTTAGCCGTGTATCATCGAAATTTAGATAAGGCACGGGCGATCGCTGAAGCCAACAAGATTCCCTATGCCTGTGAAACCGTCGAGCAAATTGTGGCGCTACCTGAGGTCAAAGCGGTCAGTATTTCGACACCTCCATTTCTGCATTACTCGATGGCAAAAACCGCGATCAATGCAGGAAAGCATGTGCTGATAGAAAAGCCAACCACCTTGTCCGTAACGGAAGCGCAAGAACTGTATACGCTCGCTGCCAAACAAGGCGTGGTCGGCGTCGTTGATTTTGAATTTCGCTATGTTCCAGCGTGGCAGCACTTTGCCAGACTGTTGGCTGACGAATTTGTCGGCAAAAAGCGGCTGATTAAAATTGACTGGATGGGGGCCAGCCGTGCCAATCCTGAACGTCCATGGGACTGGTATTCCCAGCAGGAAAAGGGCGGCGGCGCGCTCGGTTCGATTGGCTCTCATCTCTTTGACTACGTTCCGTGGTTGTTTGGCCCGGTGCGCCGGTTATGTGGGTCACTGAGTACGACCATTCCCACGCGACCCGATCCGGCAACAGGGGAGCAAAAGCCCGTCGATGCAGACGATACCTGCCGGATTATGCTCGATCTCGAAGACGGGACTCCATGCCAAGTAACACTCAGCGCCGTGACCTATCAAGGACGGGGGCATTGGATCGAAGTCTATGGCGATCGCGGCACCCTCGTGCTGGGCAATGATAATCCTAAAGATTATATTCACGGCTTTCGCCTCTGGACGAGCCGTGAGGGGAATCCCCTGACAGAAATCGCCATTCCTGAGCATCTTCGATTTCCGCAAGTCTATGAAGATGGGCGACTTGCACCCTTTGTGCAAGTGGTTGACCATTGGATTCGATGCATCGATCAGGGCAAAGAATCGGCACCGTCTCTGCAAGAAGGCGTCTATTCGCAACTGTTAATGGATTTGACTCATGAATCAAGCCAGTCGGGTCAATGGGTGGACGTGCCCGATTTGGAATTGCGAGGATTGACGGATTAAGGCCCATGGGGCGTCAACTGCCTGCCTCAAATCCTAAGTCGGTTCCGCTTCCCGCATGGACTCGCGCCAGCTTCTCATATTTCTGAGCATGTTCGATCAGATCAGCCGCTTCGTCATTAGAGATCTGGCGCAATACCTTTCCAGGCACCCCGACTACGAGCGATCGCTCAGGCACATCTTTAGTCACCACTGCGCCTGCTCCGATGATGCTTCCTGCACCGACCCGCACCCCGTCTAGCACGATGGCCCCAATCCCAATTAGGCTTCCCTGCTCGATATGGGCGCTGTGAATCACAGCCCGATGCCCGACCGTCACGTAATCTTCTAACACGGTCGGCTTGCCCGGATCTCCGTGAAGAATCGCACCATCTTGAATATTGGTACATGTGCCTAGGGCAATTCGTTCTACGTCTCCGCGAACCACGGCTCCATACCAAATGCTAGCGCCATGATTCACCTCTACTTGACCCATGACAGCCGCATTGGCAGCGACAAAGGCAGCCTTGGATAAATCGGGAGGCGGCCAAAAGGATGGATTTGGAATCAATGATGGATGAAATTGCTGAAGATTCGTCACGATTATCCCTGAGTGATCGGCGATAGGCTCGTAAAATTGCCATGAAAGCAGTAATGCACTTCCACCTAATATGTCTATCATCTCTTTAGGATTCCCGTTAGATCTAGGACGGAAATCCGTTTCCCGCACCGTGACGGTTATAATAAAGCCACTGGCGCGGGTACCATGGCGAACATGCTGGCATAAGATTTCATGATTAACGCAGCTCTGCAATATCCAATATTCGGGCCGGAGATTCAGTGTCCCCACTGTCGCCAGACAATTCCGGCATTAACTTTGACGGACACCTATCTATGTCCTCGACATGGCGCATTTGAAGCAGATCCAGAGACTGGGGAGTTAGTTCATCTTCAGTCCGGGCGGCACTGGCGTCAGTGGGACGATAACTGGTACCGTCAGCACACCCATCCAGATGGCATTCGGTTTGAAATCCACGAGGCTCTCGATCGCCTCTATACGCAAGGGTATCGGGCGACTCGCGTGATTATTGCACGTCGCTATAAAGACCTGATCAGCACCTATTTGGAGCGGAGCGCTCCGTGGCGCGGGCAGTCTGATGCTCATCGTCCTCGGCTCTATGGGTTACCGGTCGAGTTTAGTCCCGATCCGGACACTGAACCCTGCTGGAATGTGATTAATTTTGATTTAGAAAAAGAGCCTGGTGCGCCCGTTCGATATCCATACTTTCGCTTGTTCGAATGATTAGGTTGATGGAGTAGGGCGCTATTGTGCCTTGATGAGCCTGCATTATGCATCATGCTTCTATTCGCACTGCTGATATCTATCGGGCGATCGCCTTCTATGAGCAGCTAGGGTTTACGGTGTGTGAACGCTTTACCGCGGGGATTACTCTTGCTTGCTGGATGGAGGGATTGGGAGGGCGCATCGAGCTGCTTCAAGTTCCTCAACCTCGTCCGGCGGCAGATGCTTTCAGCGACGAGCATTACACTGGGTATTATCACCTGTCTTTTGATCTGAGCGATCAGATTGATGCTCTGCCCCAATGGCTTGATCGCCTAAAACAGCGGTTTTATGATGCGGCACAAGCTTCCGATGATATTACGCCATTGACTATCCTGTTACCGCCTACTCAGCAAATCATCGGCGATCGCGTCTACGAAGTTGCGTTCCTCGCGGATGCCGACGGTTTACCCCTTGAATTTATTCGCATGATCGGGAGAGTAGGCGAACAATCTTAGGTTGTCTATCCACCGTTGCTTATCCACATCGACTCCGCTATGCCCACCCATCAGCCCACCGGATTTGCCGATAACTGGTCTTATTTAAAGACAGAGCTCAACTGGTTAGATCGGATTCTGATGGTGGCAGTCGCACGACAACGCCAAGATACCAAACAGCTTGATCGCCTGATTCAGTCTCGTGCCGATCGCATCTCTAGCCACTGGTGGAAAGGAGTCGTATCACTCGACGGAACGGCATCCTACGATGAACACCGCAAGTCATCCGGATCGACCGGAACCAAAGGAAATTATCAGCAGCAGCTCGATGCTCGGATTCAAATTAGCCAAACAAATGGCGTCGTTTTGGCGTTACCGGCTCTGCGCGATCGCCTCAAGCTATCCATCGTTGAAAAAAACATTATCTTGATGAGCCTTGCGCCAGAGGTTAATCGCCGCTATGCCCGCATTTATCGATATCTTCAAGGGGAAGACACCCCTCAAACTGACTTGCCAACGGTTGATCTTGTGCTGCGACTCTTGTGTCGCAATGACAGCGAATGGCGTAAAGCTCGACAATATTTAATCGCAGATTCGGTGTTGGTGCAGCGAAATCTTCTGACGCTGCTGCCCTCATCGACTGACACGATGCTGAATGCTGATATTAAATCATCTACAGGTCTCGTTAATTATTTGCTAGCAGACAAACCGTCTCCAGCCGACCTAGAGGCGCTTCTGCATCAACCGTCAACGCCATCTCAATGGATTGCTCCTCAAAATCGGGTTGGTGGGCATGGCGGGCATGTCCGCGGGGATCACCTCAATCCTCGACTGCTCGATGTACCGCCCATTGTTCATCCTCCCGTCGCGAATCATTCGATTCAGACAGGGGGTGCATCACGGTGGCTGTCAGTCGATGACGCTCCCCCGGTCGAGTGGTCAGATGTGATCGTACCTGCCGACTTAAAAACAACTCTGCGTGCAATCTGCCAGCGCCTGCAAGCTCAACCGATTGTCGATCAGGACTGGAAGTTTGCCAGCGATAGGGCTAACGCTCCTCAGATTGGCGCATTTACGATCTTGGCAGGAGCATCAGGCACCGGAAAAACCACAGCGGCACGGGCGATCGCCCATACATTACAGCATCCCCTATACTGGCTTGACTTAGCGCTCACCAACGCCACCAATCCCTCCTCTGCTTTGCAAGAGCTGGCAGAGCAGCAGCCTGACGTGCTCTTGATCAAGTCTGCTGAAATGTGGTTAAAGCGTTCCGCTGCTCTCCCCACTGCTTCGCTAAATCAATGTCTCACTCAACGCCATCGTTTGGGGAAATTAACCCTATTCAGCGTCCGCATGATTGAATCAGTCAGTCTGAGCTGGCGACGGCAAGCCCGATGGGTGCTTCAATTTCCACAGCCCGATGGGTCTGCCCGCCTGATACTCTGGAAACACGCATTTCCGCCCGAAGCGCCCATGAGTCACGACATCGACTGGAAAGCTCTGGCTCAAGACTACAGCCTGACCGGAGGACAGATTCGTGCGATCGCCCGTGAAGCGGCATTAGTGGCGGCAGCTGACCAAGCGTCTCAGATTACGATGGATTCTATCCTGCAGGCGCTAACCCAGAGGGCTGTGAACCCTAAACGGCGATCGCGCCGGTCAACCTCCTGAGAATTCCATATCTAGCGTGGAGAGCTAAAAAATCTCCCGAATTGTCTAGACATGTCTAGAAATGGGCGGTATGGTTGGGAAGTCAAATTTGAGGAGAGCCACGGTGTCGATCTATGGTGAGCAGCAGTCTCTGTTCAATGTTTCAGAACAGAGAGCCTTGAGCCGTTACAATTTGCGAACCAAGCCCCACTTAGACATTGATTCAGAGGCACTTCAAACGTGGAAAGCAGATCTGCATCGATATCAGTGTCGAGTTAGAGACAGCCAATCTCCTCAGCAACCTGCACTGTTTCCAATTGAGAGTGCGGTTATTGATCCTGCGACTATCGATCCATTTGCTCTTGACTATCACAACTTCTTCTTTTTCAATTTGCCTGCCCGCCACCACCCCGAAGATCCCTGCATTTACTTTGTGGTCGATACTGGTGTTCCAATTTTGTTGTACGTGGGAGAAACCTGTCAGGCAAACCAGCGATGGAAAGGAGTTCATGACTGTAAGCATTATGTGCTGAATTATCAAAGCGTGCATTTTCAGCACCGTATGCCCACAACCATTAACACTGCGTTTTGGTGGGATACGCCAGCTCAAACAAAACCGCGCCAACTCCTTGAATCTGGCTTAATTGCCCGCTGGAAATCTCCGTTCAACAAAGAAAATTGGACATTTTGGAAAACCCCGTTTATAGGCAACTAAATTGATAGTGAGGCAGAGTTATGACCGATGCACGTCACGAATTTATGCGCGAGGCGATCGCCCTCTCTAGTCAAAATGTGATGTCTGGCGATGGCGGGCCGTTTGGAGCCGTAATCGTTAAGAAAGATGACATTGTTGCGAGAGGACGTAATCTTGTTACGTCGACGAATGATCCGACTGCCCATGCAGAGGTCGTTGCCATTCGCCAGGCATGCCAAGCATTAGGCACCTTTCAGCTAAAAGGCTGCGACATTTATACCAGTTGTGAACCATGCCCTATGTGTATGGGAGCGATCTACTGGGCCAGACCTGATCGAGTTTACTATGCCAACACCCATGCCGATGCCGCGCACATTGGATTTGATGACCAGTTCATTTATAGCGAACTCAATTTGCCAATTGATCAGCGCAAATTTCCAATGACTCAACTGCTTCCAGATGAAGCTCGGGCAGTCTTTAGAGCCTGGACTGCTAAAGCAGACAAAACGGAGTATTAAATACTAGCCAAGGTTTTATAGTCCTACGGGCTTAGGTTTGTGTGTAGACCCCGCGCGGCACGCTGGGTCTACACACGTTCAGCGTCCTAACGTGAGAGCGTAAGGCTATATCTGGTAGCAACTGAGCGAGATGTCGGTCTAGAGAATCGCAGACAGCTCATCGACTAACACGATGCGACCCCGGCAAACCGCTCGAAGGAGTCGATCCACCGCATCTTTTTCGTCGGGTCGTAAAGACGACGGATTGAGAACAGCCGCCAGTAACCCGTACCGATCGGCAACGGTAATCACGCCGGATTCGGCTGCATAAGCCGTGATGTCAGCGATCGCACTCGGAAGTAAGGAAAGATCTGTGGACATCATTTCAAGCAAAATCTGTAGAGGGCAATACTTACATTTTTCGATGAAAATCAACGACGATGCAGAGCCTAGTGAACTCAAGTCGCTCCTTTATAGAATGTTGAAAGATTCCACTTTTAAATGTGATTTAAGTACGTACATCATGTGATCTGAATCACATTTCTTTAGGTGTTTATCGACGAACTGAGAGATAAAACGTCCGATACATGAACTTGGGGGAGAAATCCACACCCTCCGCTTGCACGAACTGAAAAAAATTGGTGGCGCGAAAACCTTATCTATAGGGGGTTTACCCGTTTTCGCTGACTTAAAACCAGCAGTTGCTTTAACTCCAAATTTCAACTCAATCCATAGATCCGCATGGTACCTAAAACACCCTAGACACAACCTTAAGATATGTAACTTTTAAGACTCAAGTCGACAACTATCAAAATTCGTTCAAAATTCGTTTAGTATCCCTAGTCATTTAACAACCATCAGGTTTCAACCCCTTTGGTTGTGTAGTCGCGGCTGATTCTGCGAGAAGCCGCAAGCGTCTATAACCGCCAGCCCCTTTTACAAAATCCTCTTAGAAGTTCTGATTAGAGGTTCTGACGTTGGAGACGCTGATATTTGAAAGTATGCGAAAATGCAGCATTGCTGAGAATCGAGTCTCATAATTTAATGTAATCGTCCATACGACAGTGAGCGAGGCGAGAGTAGGACAAAATACGGGTGATTGTTGCTTCAAATGAGGGCTGTGACCGTTTCATTCACGAACGGATTTAGGATGATTGAGGTGAATGAAGTGTGCTACCTCTATTGATAGAAGGTCACTCAATTGAGAGTTTAATCTTGACCCCAAAAACTGTCCTATCCCCATTTCTATGCTCATCAAACCTCATTGTACTAATCTGCTTCAACATCCTAAAAATCTTTATCAATTTCTCTTAACATGCCAACAAAGTGCCGTTAAAGACCATCATTTTAAGATCGCAAGCATTACCGTAGAAACTGAATTTGCTGATGCCTTATCTGTTCTCTATGAACTGTGTAAGCATTATCAAAACCACTTTTATTTTGAGAAACGTCTAGAGCAAGATTCTGTGGTGGCGATCGCCAATACGGTGCTATTTCAAACCCACGGAGCTAACCGCTTTTTAGCAGCTCAAGACTTTGTTCAATCGATTTCTAATCACGTTATTCAACCGTCTTTACTGTCGGATTGTTCTGTTTTACCTCGTTTCTTCTGTGCATTCACCTTTGAAGACAATACGCATCTGACGTCTCCATTTCCAGCTGCGA
This sequence comes from Elainellaceae cyanobacterium, assembly GCA_051117335.1. Taxonomy (GTDB): domain Bacteria; phylum Cyanobacteriota; class Cyanobacteriia; order CAZCXK01; family CAZCXK01; genus DBGGTD01. Next base: position 106,889 of record JBNPEB010000009.1, on the reverse strand, counting down.
CGGTTTTTCTGCCTCGCTGGCAGGTCACTCAGCAAGGGCGCTCTCATTGGCTGACAGTCAATCTTTTGATAGATGCTGATTCTGATTTATCTCAGATGACGCAGGCGATTATATCTGAATTTCAATTCATTCAAACCATTCGCTACAGTATCTCTGACCTGTCAAACAGCTTCGAAAATTCGCTCGATGCGTGGCAAATTTCAGACATTCATGACTTTGAAACGACCGTTTCTTCTGTTCTTAAATGCATTCAAAATCATCAGTTAAATAAGCTTGTACTTGCTCATGCAGTGGATGTTATTTCGTATTTACCCTTTCAATGGATTCATTGCTTAAATAACCTACGCCAACTTCACTCAGATTGCTGTGTGTTTTCAATCGGGCAACAGCCAAACACTCAATTTGTTGGAGCAAGTCCCGAACGATTAATCAGTATTCGCCATAATCATTTGGTGATCGATGCGCTTGCAGGCTCAGCCCCACGAGGGCAAACTCTTACAGACGATGCAGAGCTCGCAAATCGGTTACTCAGCAGCCCTAAGGAACGCCATGAGCATCAGCTGGTGGTTGATTTTATCGTCCAGAGCATCACTCGCTTTGGGTTGAAGCCTCGCTATAATCCTGAACCCAGTTTGCTCCAGCTGGCAAATATTCAGCATCTTCATACGCCCATTCAGGCAGTATTGTCTGGACAGGCATCTGCCCTAGAGCTGTTAGCCACAATTCACCCGACTCCGGCGATCGCGGGCTTACCTCGCGACGTTGCTTGCCAACATATTGCTCAATACGAACCCTTCGAGCGATCGCTCTATGCGGGGGCATTGGGGTGGGTTGACACGCAGGGCAACAGTGAATTCATCGTTGGCATTCGCTCAGCTCTTCTAAAAGGGCAGTATGCACGTCTTTATGCGGGGGCGGGGATCGTGATCGGATCAGACCCCAAACGAGAATTAGCAGAAATTCGACTTAAACTCCGAGCGCTCTTGCAAGCTCTGGTTTAGAGTGCGGAGAGAAGAGAGAACTACGAGGTCATGTCGCTCGATTTTAGAACTATTAATACGGTTTGGGCATCGATTTTGGTTGAAACCCTTGGTCGCCTAGGGCTCACCACCGCGGTAATTTGTCCAGGATCTCGATCTGCACCCATGGCTGTTGCATTTGCCCGGTCGGAGGTTGTCGAGTCTATTCCTGTTTTAGATGAACGATCGGCCTCGTTTTTTGCTCTGGGTCTGGCGCGGCGGAGCCATCGACCCGTTGCACTTGTCTGTACGTCTGGCACGGCTGGAGCCAATATGTATCCGGCGGTGATTGAGGCTCACGAAAGCCGAGTGCCTCTGATCATTCTCACCGCCGATCGCCCGCCTGAGCTGCGAGGCTGCAATGCAGGACAAGCCATCGATCAGCAAAAGCTCTACGGCAGTTTCCCAAACTGGTATACAGAACTGGCGACACCCTCCCTCGATGTAAATATGTTGGACTATCTTAGGCAAATGATGGTTTATGCATGGGAGCGATCGCGCGCTCCGGTTCCGGGGCCAGTCCATCTCAATATCCCGTTCCGCGATCCGCTGGCGCCGATTTCCCAATTAGATGCTCAGGCTCTAGAATCTCGATTAAATAGTCAGAGTTTTTTCTCTCATCTCAGCGTTGCGTCTGATTCGATCCCGTATTCGAGTGCTCTGATTCCCTCGATGTTGTTTCAAATCTGGCAACAGCACTCGAATGGGCTGATTATCGCTGGACCCGCCCAACCCCAATTCCCAAAACCTTATTGTGAGGCGATCGCCCGGTTGTCAAAAATGCTAGGGTTTCCGGTTTTGGCTGAAGGGCTGTCTCCTCTACGAAACTACGCCAGCCTCAATCCCTACTTGATTTCGACCTATGATCTAATGTTGCGAAATCCGCGGTTGGCCGATGAGCTAACGCCTGAGATCGTCATTCGAATTGGCGAAATGCCAACTAGTAAGATTCTGCGCGACTGGCTAACCGCAACTCAACCCCAGCAGTGGATTGTCGATGAGAGCGATCGCAATCTCGATCCGCTCCATGGTTTGACTCATCATCTGCGAATCTCGGTTGAGTCGCTTGCACCTCAGCTAGAGATATCCCCAGCGATGTCGCCGTCTATCTATCTCAAAAATTGGTGCAAAACAGAAGCAATCATTCGTCAATTATTGGACCAAGCGTTTGCAGACATTGATGATTTGTTTGAAGGCAAAGTCGCTTGGATGTTGTCACAAATTCTACCTAAAAATACCCCGTTGTTTATTTCCAATAGCACACCCGTTCGAGATGTTGAGTGGTTTTGGAAGCCCAATGATTTAGGGATTCAACCTTTTTTTAATCGAGGCGCTAACGGCATCGATGGTACGCTCTCTAGTGCGCTCGGAATTAGTTATCGACACCGCCCCACTGTTTTGCTCACGGGGGACTTGGCTCTTCTTCATGACACCAACGGGTTTTTGCTAAAACAGCAGTTTGTTGGACAACTCACCATCGTGCTAGTCAACAATAATGGCGGAGGAATCTTCGAGTTATTACCGATTTCTCAATTTGATCCACCGTTTGAAGACTATTTCGCCACGCCTCAATCGATCAACTTTCATCACGTGTGCCAAACGTATAAGGTTGAATATATTCAGATTCATACTTGGAGCAACTTAATCGACGCGCTGACTTCTCCGTCTAATCAACGGGTTCGCGTGCTCGAAGTTCCCACGAATCGTCAAACCGATCCGCTGAAGCGTCAGTCTTTGTTTCAAATGATTTCTCAAGACCCATCACTTGCACCAACGCCGACCGACTAAAATCTGGGCGTTGCTAATCTCTGGAGGATGAATCCAATCGCGAGCACGGTGCTAATGCTATGCAGCTCACCCCGTTTAACGGCTAGAATTGCATCTCGAAAAAATTCGAAAATAAAGGGTTTTCGCTAATTCTTTGACTGGAAATGCAACATATGTGATTGGGTTAATCGTCACGATGATATTACGCACATCCCGCTTGGCAAGAGCGATCACGGCCTTGGCAACCCACTGGGGCGACATGACTCCATAGGGATTCAACTTGCTCTTAAACGGCCCTAGAATGATTTTGCGAATCACGCAGGGAGCATCGATTCGCCGTAAGGTAATCAAATCGCCGATGAGTCGCTTTGAGATTTCATATAAGGGGCTCAGGGCAGGGCTAACTTCTGCTTCAGACGTATTAATCCAAATTTCTTTAGTGGCTCGATCCGTTGAACCTGTCACTGTTGCCATGAATACTTCCGCTAGTCTCCATGTGGATAGCGAATTAACCTCTAATGAGGTCTGAATTGCCTCAGCCGTGCGATCGCCATAAACATTGAGCCCATGATTTAGCACTAAAATATCCACCGACTTGAGGCGATCGCCCAAATCGTGTTCGTGGCCGACGCACCACTGCACGACTTCTGCGGCATCATCACATTTAAATGTAGGAGAGGTGGTCAGCGCAATCGGCTTTGCACCCTGTCGTGCTAGTTCTGAGATCAGCGATCGCCCCATCGAGCCAGAGGCCCCGGTAACGGCAATGATTTTTCCCTTGAGAGAAAGACTTGTTCCCAACACTTTGTCTATGATTGTAAAATGTCCGGCAAAGTAGGCATTGGTTTCGTCAAAATGATGTCGCCAATGATAGGTACGGTTAACTCTCATATTGCCAGGGATCTGAGTCAGCGCACCCGGCAAATGGGTGAGATCCGTTTGCAGCCACCACCCTTGAGATCGGATCAGCGCTCCGCCCAAAAAGCCCAGCGAATATAAAACTCCTAATCCCATGGCATCTGACTGGCTCAGCCCCATTACAACACCAGTAAACGCAATCATCACAAGCGATTCAGGTAAGTCGTTATAAAGCTGAGCCTGACTATAGGCCTGCTGATTGGCAACGGTAAAATCTTGTCGATAGGCTTTGTGGTGCCAAAGATGCAGCTTTTGGAGAGGACGCCAATAATGCCCGGCAATGTGATAGCAATCTCGAACAAATTCTGCTAACACGATAGAACCAAACCCTAATGCGCCCTGAATCAAACCTTGAGCCAGTAATCCACTGAAAGTCATTCTGGATAAGCCTTACATGAGTAGGAATGAAGTACAAATGGTCACGAAATCGCTCCACGAGTCATGATCCATTTAAGTTTGTACACAGTTCGACACAATTAGACCAGACTTTTGACCGCTTTATCAGCAAATTTTAAGAAAGACTCGACACTAGAGCGATTGAATAGCCGCAGCAGAATAGCAGCAACAGTGCAACCCTACAAGACAAATCGGTGGACTCAAGTTTAACTAACCGGATATGAGTCACGGTGCCCCGAAGAATCAAATGCTTCAACATACTCAAGCATTGACCCATAGAGGGTGCTACTGGTTCTTATCCAAGAGTCATGCTGGAGTGCTGATCTAGGGCGATCGCCAGTTAAGTGTTTATACGTAGTCAACTAGTTGACTTATTGACTACGTTCTTCCAGTAATGCTTTGCCGTGTATTTACTTAAATTCACACGGCAAGTCTTTGCTATCCGTATATCAGGCGATCCGTCCCAAAACCTTATAAAGGTTAGTCTTTGGAACTCTAATCTAATTTCTCAGTCTTAACTTCAAGTGCTGATTCAGAACTTTATACAGTTCGTTTAAAGTTACCGCGTTAATTTGGGCACGATTAAATTGAGGCCAGATGAATTGCCACCTTCAAAGGCGGAATCAAGCCCTCACGTCTTACCCTGGTTTGCGTTCTCAAAATACCGAAGTATCATGAATTCCCAACCCAACAAATTCCTCTTCCTCACTTGGCAATACCTCAACCAGCCTTTGTTCGATTCTCAATCTCCCCTTATCCTAAATCCTCGACGCTTTTGCAAAAGCTATCGCATCCATCATCTGGAAAAATGCTTTGCAAAATACTATCAACCCGAAAAAGGATCCCGCAGCTAATGAACCGATAACGTCTCGAACCATTTGTTCTGAATTGGTTTTCATTCAAATCAATCAGAACAAATGGCAATGTTCAATTACGTCAAGTATAAATATGGTTGTGTGGCCCGCAGCATACACGACACTCTAACACTGAGCTCAAATACCCACTGCTATAGCCTTAGCGCTTTTTGCATTAGGACGCCGAACGTGTGTAGAACCAGCGCAATGCGGGGGCTCACCACACAAATCTGCGCCCGTGGGGCTATATCGCAATGTGCGCGTCAAGTTACGTGCGGGCTCATAAACAGATCAGAATTAATGAGTTTTCGATTTCTATTCCGGAATTGCCGCAGAGATCTAGAAAGTCTTACTTAGAGATCCGAACTGCTTGGATGTTGGATTCAACATCAATTGACTTTCACCATTGCCATAAACTATTCATCTAATTTTGAGGGTCATCCAATTCTGAGGTGCCTACGTTTTATGGCTTGGCAGGTTCGGCTGTATTTATCGCGTGCACGGAGACAATAGACATCGTGGCGACATCATCTACGTACTGCCTGGAAGGTTCTGGGGGCACAAAGCTTGCAATTTCTAAGGAAGAACTGCGTGCTCTACTGGCTCGTGTTGAAGCAGAACTTCATCATAGCGAGATTTATCAAAAAGTTTTAGACGGTCTCCAGCAGAGCATCGGAGAAGTGACGGATGGTTCTCAATCCCTGGTCAAAGCGCTAGGCCGTGAAGCCATTCGACTCGTACTTCGACGATTAATCAAACAATATTCCAATCATTCTTCTACCCGTCAAACTCTTACTATAGAGTCAAAATTGAGCCCTGAGGCATCAGAGACTCCTCATCTGGCTCAAGATACTGCGTCTCAGACCTATTCTCACCAACGGGGGCACGTCAGCGCTTTACCGCCTGCTATCGAGACACACCATTCGTCTTCTCGCCAGGGTACCAGTGCTGTTGCTCCCAGCTATTCAGTCAATACTAATTCCGCAGTTTGTGAAACGGTTCCAGTCAAAACGGGGGGGGCGGAAGCACAAGGGGATACCCATCATCGTCCCGAATCACAGTCTGTCTTGAAATACGCTCGGCGATTGACTCAGTTCCAAAAAGCCAACCCACCCGCAGCTCCTTCTATTACAGAACAACGGGAAACATCTTTGCACCGCATTGGGCAAGAACTTAGACAGGCTCGTCTCAAACGGGCAATGTCTCTCGAAAAGGTTCATTATCAAACACATATTCCAATTCATCAGATTAAAGCGCTGGAAGCAGGGCAAACCGACCAATTACCAGAAGATATCTATGTGCGTGGATTTATTCGACGTATCGGAGATGCAGTCGGCTTAGACGGATATGCCTTAATGTCGTCATTGCCGTCACTCGAACCGGCAAAAATTATTGCCCCGTCGTGGCAGCGCGTGTCTGCCAAACCGTCGAATCAGCTTAGACCTGTCCACCTGTATGTGGGATATGCAGCACTGATGGCAGGTGCCACAGGCGGTTTAGTCTGGATGACTCAACAGCCGATGTTTAATGGCGGCATCGACGAATTGCCTGATTTGTTTGAAAATCCGTCTGCACAGTCGTCTCCTCAAATTGACGATTATTCGCCACAGTTCGATTTCAATCCGTCGGGAGCAATTTCTAGTCCAGAAACTCTGTCTCCTGAAAGCCAGTTTGATCCGGACCCGCTATTTCCATAAATATCGATGTCATAAAATCTTGGTGATTAGACATTTTAGCGACGAATACCGAGAGGTTAGGAACCCTTAGTCTAAGCAAGATGCTTGGCATAATACCAATTCTTCAAAGTAAGGCTACAAATGAATAGGCCAGAACCCTTGCAAGGCTGCTGGCCGTCAATCCAAAATCGCAAATCCAAAATCGAGAATTGGTATAAGTGGGATGTTGCCAACAAGGCGCTCACACGATACCTGGTTGGCAGTCAATCAGGGGTGACTAGCTGTCTCAGCGTCTTCTTGCAAAGAGGAGCCGCGATCGCTGGGGGTTAGGATATAATGCATCCGTACCTAAAGTAGGTATCAATCAAAAGGTGTGTGTTCTCTTAGCCTCTTTATTTCAGATCTTCATTTAGAGCGGATGAGCTAAAGTGAGACTAAAGGGTAAGTTGATGGCTCGCTCGATCAGATGTCTTAGTAAGCTTTGAATGCTTGAAACCTAAATAATTCTGAGTGCCTAAAGCATTGATAGTCAAAGGCTATGACGCGATGACTTGGAGCCCTCGCTTCCATTTGACTCCCTGATCATTCCAATTGCCCCCAGTTGGATACGAAGAATCTGTGGCTAATCAGCCCAGTATCTAGCACCGCCTTTGTGGGGCGATGTTGCTTTTTGTTTGCAATTTTTTGCGAAAATAACGAGCGTTTGTTCCACTGTCATTGCTCTATGCTGAATGCGCCGATGTTTCTTATGAGGAGTATGCAAGCTGAGCATTCGTTAAGCGTGGCCAACTTCTGCTATATTTGCCTTCAGACTGTTCCCACTCCTTGAGGTACTAGGTCATAAAAGTTGGCAATATGGGCAGACTTGCAAAGTCTCAGTACACTGATTAATGTTTTGCAACTTAATGTTGCGAAACGTCTTAGTGTTTATCATCGCTCAGCGCTAAGGGCTTAAAGCTAATGCTCCTCTTTCTAGGAGCTATTGAGTTGCCTCCATGTACTTTCAGCAATAGGGGCAGCTCTAATTTTGAACCAAAATCAACGGATATGCTACGACTCAATGGAAGATCGCCATAGCTTCCGCGAACCCCGTGATAACTCTCTGATTCGCTCCGCCCCTTTCTTTGCCGGTTTGCCGGAGGCGGTTGTCGATAAGGCGACAGCCCATGTCGTTACCCGTCGCCATCCCGCTAATCAGGTCATTCTTCTTGAAAATGACTGGGGGAGTTCTGTCTATTTCATTCTGGAAGGGTGGGTTAAAATTCGCACGTATAATTTAGACGGTAAGGAAGTAACGCTCAATATCTTAGGAAAGGGCGAACTTTTTGGCGAGATGGCCCCCCTCGATGAAGTTCCACGCTCAACTGACGTGATTACGCTAGTTCCAACGGTGATTGGCAATCTTCCATCACAAGATTTTGTCGAGCTGATCCATTCCGAACCGCTGGCAGGAATCCGCTTAGCACAGTTAATGGCTCGACGATTGCGTCAGGTCAATCGCCGACTACGATTACGCGAGTCTGACAGCATGTCACGGGTCATCGATATTCTCCTCTTCTTAGCAGATGGGCAGGGCAAACAGGGAGATAAGGGAATCGAAATTCCTAATCTTCCTCATCGAGAGTTAAGCAGCCTTAGCGGATTGGCACGAGAAACCGTAACGCGAGTCTTAAGCAAGTTAGAGAAGAAGGAGCTAATTGCGCGCGATCGCGACATAATTTGCATTACTGATGTAGATGCAATGGAGAGAACTTTAGTGTGAGCTGCTGCTATTTACTGCTTGTATATCCCTGCTAGTGCACCCCTGAATAGCAGCTAAACTAGCGTTGCAACAAGATATTGCAAAAAAGCGGCACGGGCTGCAACTTGATATAGCTTAAAGATAGACATCGTGTTTGGTACGAGTATTTCGGCAAATTTACGGTCATTCCCGTGAGAATGCTTTGTATTCCCCCAAACGGCTTCCCGCCAATCAATCTGCAGAATTACGTGTAGCGACTTTTTCACGATTTAATTGGGGTATGGGGATGGAATTCCTAAGTAGGGACTGTGCCTCCGCACTCCTGATTTACAAGCAGGGGGGAATGCGTAGCGCACCTTGATAATTAATCTCGCTTAAATCTAAAGCCAAGCGAGGAGGGCATCATGAGTTTTTGTAGAATTCTGGCCGGTTTAGACGGTTCTGAATTGAGCCAATCGGTTTTTGAAACTGCGCTTGAGGTTGCACAGCAGAATCAAGCTGAAATGCTACTGTTTCATTGCCTTACAGCGGATGTAGTCATCGGACCACCACTCCTTACAGGTGATATTGGCTTATCTCCTCATTTGGTTAGGCAAGCCTATCAATCCGAGTGCATTCAGCTTGAACAGCAAACTCATCGAGCCCAAGAATTTCTCCAAAAATATTACGAAATTGCGGTACAGTCAGGCATCAAAACTCAGTTAGACTACCTAATTACCGAAGCGGGCACCGGAATTTGTCGAGCGGCTCAAACCTGGAACGCCGATCTGATTGTTTTAGGACGCAGAGGACGTAAAGGGTTCGCTGAGGCATTACTAGGCAGTGTTAGCAATTATGTTCTCCACCATGCTCACTGCGCCGTTTTAATTGTCCAAGGAACGTCTATTCAAGTCTCAGATGCTCGTTCTCAAGAGATCGCAGCATCCATTTAAAGGAAGTTGCATTTAAGAAGTGGGCAGATCTTGCGAATACGGCCTCACGGATTCCGACTCAGACGAGTTTTGTTCGCCCTGAGTAGGAGGAGCTTGATTCCCAGATTCATCTGAATCTAAGGATGGAGCTGACGGTTGAGAGGGGTCTGGCGCTTGAGGAGTCGGCTGCTCGACAGGCGGGGAAAGACTATCTTGAGATGGCTTACCGCCGCTAGCAGTTATTGGGATTTCTTCAACGGCGGGCAGTTTTTCTAGAGCAAGTCGAGACGGACTCGCACCTCCTGACAGGCGTTTTAGAAGTTTGGGCCGTGGATCATGGAGTAGATAGATGATGCGATCGCCCGGTTGCCATTCTTCTGATGACTGAACGACATACAGACGATTGTCTCGCTCGACCAAAATCGGAACCAGTTCTCCAGAGCGAGTAAGTGCGCGCAGATGCGCCTGCTGAAAGAGCAACCCGGATTCTCGGAGCCGAGTTTCACCAAGCTTGACTGCGCCATCCTGTAAATACCCGTTCCACGTCTTTAGAGGAAGCTGAACCGTAAATGCTGCTTGGACTTTATTGGACGCTGGCGCTTTCGGCTTTGCAGACGGGTTGTTAGTACTCTTGGTCGTTTCCTCAGTGGTTTTCAGTTCCCCCGTCGAGACCGCCAAGACACGAGGAGGTTGAAATTCTTCTGCGGCACGCTGCGCTAAGACGCGATTGACTTCTCCATTCTTGGTAATAGCTAGAAATGTGCCTGCGCTCGCTAATCCCGCTTCTTCTAGCACATCCATATCGAGAGCACTGCTTTCAAACACCTTGATACCATCTTGCTCGGCAGCACGACAGGCATCTTGGTCGGTGTCGATTAAGACAACAGACTCGTTTCTCTCTTGGAAGAAACGAGCAATCAGACGACTCATGGGATTACAGCCTACAATCACAGCCCCTGTCGCTTGGGTAGATGTAATCCCTAACCACCGAGCAACCCATCCAGCCGTGAGCCCCTGGAGTGACACCGTAGAAATGATAGTCAGAAAGACTAGCGCCTTAATGGCATCACCCCCGCTGATCCCTCGGTCGGTGAGCAAAATTGCAAACAGTGAGGCAACGGATGCGGAGACAATACCTTTAGGGGCAACCCATGCAAGGAAAAACTTTTGCCTCAAATTCATGCCGCTGTTCCAGGTGCAGAGAGCCACATTCACAGGGCGCACCACAAACATTAAAACCGCTACCGTGGCGATCGCCCCTCGCCCCAACGCAAAAATACTGGCGATCGACAAATCAGCTGACAGGAGTATAAACAGCACCGAGACGGCTAAAATCGTTAGCTGCCCCTTAAATCGCCTCAATAATCTCTCTTCTGGAATAGACGATGCTCGCAATATGATGCCTGCGACGACCGTCGTCATCAAACCCGACTCACTGCGAATAACCTGAGCTAAGCCAAATAGCCCCCATAAACCTGCTAATACAACGAGATTTTTCAGCTCTTCTGACAGAAACTCGGCGCGCTTCAAAAAGAGCCCTAATAACCAACCCCCAATTGCGCCGATGGCCCCTCCAATACTGAGACGCAGGAGCAAGCCACTCACCACCGATAGCGGATCGGCATCGCCATTGAGAATAACATCGAGGACAACCACGGCCAGAATGGCACCCACCGGGTCAACTAAAACGCCCTCGCCCTCTAATAATGCTGAAACTTGACGGTCAACTTTTACCTGCTTGAGCAGAGGACTGATCACCGTTGGACCTGTCACGACCACCAACGAGGCATATAAAAACGCAAGCGACCACGGAAACTCACTGAACCAGTGGGCAGCCATGCCGCCTCCGATTAGAGTGATCAGTGTCCCGAAGGTCACTAGGTTCTGAAGACTGCCTGACACTCGCCCTAAATCTCTGAGCTGGAGGTTGAGCCCTCCCTCAAATAAAATCAAAGCAACGGAGAGCGCCACAATCACTTCTAGGCCGACTCCGAGCATGTTGGGATGCAGCAAGCCGATGCCGTCAGACCCCAGTAAAATGCCAAAGAACAGCAGAAACACAATACTGGGGACTTTCAAATAGTCGCCCAATACTTGAGCCGTAATGCCTGCAATAATCGTAATAACAATTTGCAGCGTGATCTCAAAGGGTGCATCCATAGGTCTTACTAGGAAGTCTTTCAGTTCAACGCTGCACTATCTGGGTTGCGCTTCATGATTTTGAGGGAGTAGCCAACCTAGCACTCTTCCAATTTGTCTCCAGAGAATCACTTGGCAGACTGACAAAAAAATCATGATGTTGGGGGTGCTAACGTCCAGGTTCTTCTTTTAACGATAGTGAAATGTTGCTAGGGACACAATTTAACAAGCATATCATCCAGCGAAACGATTCTAAGCTTTCTCAAACTTAAAAATTAGTCTATCTCAAGGTTTACCAGGCTACAGTCTTATATTCATCATCCTTATGAGAGTTGCAAGAATTTGGGGATCGACTAGACAGAATCTTTAACCAGAAGATAGTAAAGATGCCCGCGTGAATTGACTAAACCCGCGCGATCGCCCGCAGACTGCCCCGTCCCCATAAAAATATCGACCCGCCCCGCTCCACGAATGGCTCCGCCTGTATCTTGATCGAGGACATATCGGCTAACCCACTGAGGCTCTAGCTCTGAATCTCTCGAATTGGTGGATGAGGGGAGATCTGTTTGAATCAGAGCGAGTGCTCCCGGCGGCATGATTGATTTATCGGTTGCGATCGAGCGTTCGGATGTCACAGGGACACCTAAACTCCCGGTAGGCGGAGCGCCGAAGGTTTCTCGAAAGAACACAAACCGATTATTGCGCGAAAGATACGAGTTGAGATCCGCAGGATGGAGACGAAAATAATCCATAACGGCAGGCAGACTCAACTCTGCCTCAGAAATTTTGCCATCGTTGATTAGCTCTCGCCCGATGCTGGTATATGGATAATGGGTGTGCCCAGCGTAGCCTACGCTCATCGTCGTCCCGTCTGTGAGCTGGAGCCGAGCTGATCCCTGTACCTGGACTAAAAAGGCTTCAAAGCGATCGCGCAACCAGACTAGCTCCAACCCTCTAAGACGTCGGTCACTCTGCAACCCGTCATCGCCTTCGAGCTGGCTCCGAGTGGGGTGGGGATGAGGCCAGGTGTCTAAATCTGCTGGAGGGCGATACAGCGGATATTGATAGTCTGCCGTGGGGATTTGGCTGGCTTGATAGGTGGGTTCAAAATAGCCTGTAAACTCGACGGTTCCTAAGCCGTCAGTCCCAATTGATTGATACAAATCGAATTCTCTCAAGACCGCTGCTTGCAGAGCCTCTGGAGACGGAGACATCACGACAAGCTGTCGAAATCTTTCTAAACTGCGCTGCACTCGGTCTAGCGTGAACCCCGGAATGGCATATTGAGCATATACCTGGGCTGCTGCCGGACGTTGCAGATAGCGCAGAGAATGATCGATGGCTTGAAGGAGTCGATGGCGATCGCCCGTTTGTGACGCATTTCCCCAAATTTGCTCATCCCAACCCAGGAGCTCATTGTCCCAAGCTGCTGCTTCAGGCAGTTGACGAATAAGGGCAGAATTATCTCCGTTTACTTGGGCGATCGCAACTTTATTTCCAGAAAAATTTCCAGGGAAAAAAGCAAGCCCAATTGCTATGAATACAAGCTTCGTCCACATAGCTAATCCGTGCGTACTAATTCGTGCGTTTAGATGCGCTCACAGGTTGCATGAATGCTGACCCATTAAAATCTTTGACTGCGATTAGGCAATCGGCGTCAAAATCGTTCAACGCTAGAGCTAAAGATTGGCTCGACCCGAATCGCAATCACACTAGACGGACGAACCACCATATATTCACCCTGAATATTCTTAATCGGGACACTGATAAATTCGCTGGAGCTGGATTTGGGCACCAACTCGCCGCTATACCACTTCTGGAAATCTTGGATGCTTGGAAAACGGACTTCTTCTCGATGTCCACCTTCCATAAAGAGATGAACTGCGTATTCACTAGGACTTCTTGGCATAGGAAATCAATACCCCTGATACCTCAAAAATGATAATCGTCGACATATTCCTATCAAAGCATTTACTGGATCAAATTGAATCGCTTAAGCTGCGTTTCTAGAGTTTGGGGCAAGAGTTTATGGAGTTCTGTCTTATTGCGAAACTGAAGACGACTTTGGCTGGGCAGGTCAAACGGAAACTGGCCTCCGATGTCTGGCCGCTCCATATGAGTAAGAAGCAGTTGTTCGGATCGCTTGCACTGTAAAGCATATCCGACCTCAACACAAACGCTAGGACTAGGAATCAGCTGAAGCGGCGAATCGTTGATATAAAGAATGGGTGTCGTATCTGCGATGAAGAGCAGACTCTTACGGATCTTGCGCATCAAAGTGCTGCCAAGGCGGACTGGGCCATCGCTGAGTCGATGAGATTCTTCTAGGGTCAATGGCAGACGCGATCGCCGGTTAAATTTTTCGATAAAGACCTGAAGCTCGTTCCGCAGCAAATCCCCAGATTCTGGATATTCGGTCTGGTAGCAGAAGAAAATGATCGGGTCGAGGTGCGCCATGACTTCCTGTTTTGTAAAGTAAATTTCATGGCTGATTAAATCAATATTGGAAATGGAATATCCTCCACTTCCTTCGATATAAAACTCGATGGTTTCCCCTTCTAGGTAGCGTTGAAACCACGCAGATTGTTTGACCTCGTCGCTGTCGTCCAAGAAATCTGCCCGTAGCGCAGATTTCAGGAGACTATTTTTGCTCAGCCGGAGATCATGAGGCCGTTTCTCAAGCTCTTGAATCGGCTCATACTCGTGGAGATACCACGCCTTTAGTGCAATAATCGCCATGATCTGTTGCTTGCCAGTCTAGTTGCTTGTATCTCTCATAATTTAAGACCAGCCGACGACTCAATGCGTAAAATCTTTCTTATAGTTGCTTGTAGTTGGGCAATGAGGTGGGAAAAGTGCCCGTCCTACTGCTCACACACAATTCACAAGCGATTTAGGATCGCTACAGCAATCCCAGATAGGTTATAAAAATTTCCAGTGCGATCGTCTTGTGTCTCCTGATGGGGAGGCCTTGCCAACGCGAGCAAGATGCCCGCACTCCCATTTCATGAATGATTTAGGATTTCTGTATGAAAACTGAATGGATTGGGTTCAACCCAATCCATTCAACATATTGATAGGAAAAATACCCTAGCGAGTCTCTACATTAACTCTCATGTAATTGGGATGTGTTGAGTTTAAAACGTCAACAGCACCAAAACCGTACTCGCTGAGCGATTTTCCTTCTTTAATCTCATACTATTTGGAGATGAGTGAGTGGCGGTCAATTGCCATCCTCTGACTACATTGCTCCCCAATAAACAGATAGGAAAATATCAACTTTCTGCGTAGGTGCTGTTGGTTTTTGAGCGAGACAGATTGGAATAAAACAGCTCTTTTACCTCTTTTGCTAGGTTATAGGAACTAGTCGTTTGAACTTGGCTGTTTAATCTGCCAGGTGAAGCGCTTCGCTTCAATTACTAATATGAGGCAATTGCCTGTGGGGATCAAGGCTTTGACAACAAAGTTTACCTTGCCTGAGTGCTTACTATCCAGCAATTATAGGGACTGAGCGCTCTGATCAAGCAGGCCGATGCTTAACTAAAGATGCCGTTTGATCGAGGATGCCAGCATCACATATCAAACCAATTTAGCGAGATAATCGAATGCTTAATTGGGGAGTATCCCAGTATCCAGTTGAGTCATAAAAGCAGAGCATACCCTCTCAGTATGACAATCCAATTAGCCTCATGACTGGCATAAGTGCGCGGTGTTTTTGGGTTTATTGTCTAGCCTTTTGTACGGCGCACATGATCGAGGATTTGCTGCTTTCTCTGATCATTGGGTTGGGGCGATCGCTTGATGAAATCCCCTGTGCTCCGAGCGAGATGCTCCATGATTCGCTTTTTACGGTCGTCCATCGTTGCCATACATTTTTCCTAAATAGCTACTTTGTAGCAGTCCCAGATGGGTTGTGAGTGGTGGGGCGGGCGGCGCCCGCCCCACCACTCACACACAACTCACAAGCGATTTGGGATCGCCGTATTGGAAATTATAGTTAATTTTTAAGTTTTGTGAAGCGACAAGCCAAACAATGGCTTGTCGCTCTGTCCTGAGCAAAAAACTCTTCCTAAACAAAAGATGTTCTCAAACATGATTCTAGTCATGTAATTTCTGAGGCGATCCGTGTAAATCATTAATAAGTTTAAGCAAACATAGCCATGATAAAAACTAGGCGCAAACCTGCCATAGCGTTCATGGGTGATAGATGTTTTGCGACATCAAAGCTAGCACTTGATTACCGAAATTCACTGCTAAGGAGGGGTTAGAGAGATCAAAGTTGATAGTGAAACAAATCAATTTGAGAGGATGCAGTATCAATTCATTTCTCCTGGATGACTAGATTTTCTGCAAAACTCCTTTGGCAATTTCTAGGATGACTCGATAGTGCACCTAACGAAGATCTTGTATGAAAACACCACTGACTCTGCAATCACTCGTTAAAACTCCGTCTAACGCCCAAGCAGATCTCATTTTGCTAATTGGCAATGAGGATAATTTTTCTAAAACTCTTGTGCAAGAACTAGGATGCGAAGGATATCCAGTTGCGGTTGCCTATGGGGATATTGATGGCTTGGTCAAATTTCATCGAGTCCATCCGAGCCTCATTATTTTAGACTGGTTTCGTCATGGCTTTTCTAGTCTCGATTTTTGCCAACGCCTACGTGCTGCAGGACGTGCAATTCCACTCATTTTGCTGACGCCCGACGATCGAGTAAGCGATCGCATCGCCGGGCTCGATGCAGGCGCTGACGACTGTATCTCAAGACCATTTTCGCTAGAAGAACTGCTTGCGCGCGTTCGAGCACGGCTACGCCGAAGTTATACTGACAACGCAGACATCTTATGCTTTGAAGACCTGATGCTCAATCGCAAAACACGCGAGGTCTTACGCAACGGTCAGCAGATTGATCTAACAGCCAAAGAATTTGATTTGTTGGAATATTTGCTGATCAATCGTCGCCACGTAGTCAGCCGTGAGCAAATTTTGGAGAAAGTATGGGGCTATGACTTTATGGGCGACTCCAACGTTATTGAGGTGTATATCCGCTATCTGCGACTCAAATTAGAGGCGTATAGCAGCAGTCGCCTGATTCATACTGTTCGGTGCGTTGGGTATGTTTTACGAGAATCTGGATAAACGAGCAATGCGTCACTCACGCATCGTCACTTGAGCAAGGTGATTTGCCGCTTGTTTCGGGCAATGATGCCGTCTTTTTCTAAGCGAGCTAGGGTTCGATAAAACACCTCAGGACTAAGCCCCAAATCGCTTGCAATATCTTTAAGCGGGCGATCGAACCGAATCATGGGTTCACTTGGTGATGTTGAAAACCGAAAATATTCCAGAATGCGATCGCTCGCCGAACGAATTGCCAGAAGCTCAAGCCTGAATTTTAATGACCGAATAATTTGATTGAGTTGCCGAATCAAATCTTGAGCGAGCATCCCATCATCTTGCATCGCTCGAAATATCAAATTCTTAGGATACACGCTGATCTGCGAAGCAACATCACTAATAGCGTCACACTGATAAATATCGCTGTATAAATCGGTTTCTGCGAAGATTTCGCCCGCCCGAATCACTCGAAAGGTAACCACTCGCCCTTCAACCGTATGGCGAATGAGACGAATACGACCCGATTCAACGCGATAGATTGCTGAAACCGGGTCACCTTGATGATATAGCGCTTGTCCTGGAGCAAGATTCACGGTGGCGATCGCCTCTTTCAAATAGATCGGTAATCTCGAGTTCGCAAGAATTTCACTAGGCTGAATCGACAGTTGATTCATATATCCTCCGACAAAATTGCGAATCTGCAGGATGGGAATAGTGCCCCATCAGCAAATAGTGCCTAGAAATTTGGCTTTTTGGAATATCTGTTCAATAATTACCCAAAGAGTTTCCCTGACTCAGTTCTCTCGATTCAAATACCTATTCAGAGAACCTGTGATATCAAATTTCTATATAAATAGAATGAATCATCAGCCTGAGCTAGCTGTGACTATTGTCTGGGAAAAGCCTGATAAGATGCTGAATAAAGCTTAAAAGCAACATGCTGAATGCCGATGACGATAGCGCATACCTCTATAACCGCCAGACACTAAAGATTTGTCCGTCAATCAGGGTTCAAAGACTCTCTAGACAATTTCAGAAATTCTTTATAGCTCTACGGGCTTAGGTTTGTATGTAGAACCCTCTCGCCGCGCGGGTTCTACATACGTTCAGCGTTCTAACGCGAGAGCGTAAAGCTATAACGAGGTTCGAAGGCTTTCTAGACACTCTCAGACACTCTTTAAAGACCTTCGAAGACTCTCTAGACACTCTCAGAAATTCTTTAACGAGATTTAGAGGCTCTCCCGACACTCTCAGAGAGTCTTTAATGAGATTCAAAGACTCTCTAGACACTCTCAGAGAGTCTTTAATGAGATTTAGAGGCTCTTTAATGAGATTCAAAAACTCTCTAGACACTCTCAGAGAGTCTCTAAAGAGCTTCAGAACCTCCCTAACGAGATTTCAAGACGCGTCTGACAATCTCAAAGATTTTCTAACAAAGTTCAAAGACTTTCCCAACATCCCCAACCATTTCAGAAACTCGTTGGAGGATGTTGCAAGTCATTATGCCCTCGCGTTAGGACGCTGACGCTTTTCTATTCAGGACTGGCGGGCTCATCGGGCGTTAAATCGCCACTCCCCTGATTTAGCTGATCAAGCAACCGTCCAAGTTCAGACTGATATTGACCGTAACCTGACCAATCCCCCTCGCGCAGCGCCTCTTGAGCATTTTGATACGCCTCTAATGCAGACTGCACTACCGATGGCGCAACCGTCGCTGTGCCCAAGGGTCGAACCTGCTCGTCTTGCTGTGAGCTAGATTCTCCAAAGATCACCGCAAGAGCATCTTCGAGGGATTGTTCCATGACAACTTGATCTGCATAGGAAACAATCACACGACGCAGTTCGGGGAGTTCTCCTTGTTCAGCTCGCAGATAGATCGGTTCTACATACAGCAATGACTGCTCGACTGGGATAACGAGCAAGTCCCCTCGAATCACCCGTGACCCTTCTTGACTCCAGAGCGTAAGTTGTTGGGAAATTTCAGGATTTTGATTGATTCTTGCTTCAATCTGGCTAGGGCCGTAAATGAGTTCTTGCTTAGGAAACTCATATAGCAGAAGCTTTCCGTAATCGTCTCCATCCGATCGCGCAGCCATCCAAGCAATCATGTTGTCTTTATTAACAGGGGTGAATGGCAAAATCAACATAAACTCTTCCTGGGTTTCGTCAGGCAGGCGCATGATGATGTAATACGGCTGCATTAAAATCTGCTGATCTTCGTAGAGTTCTGTGGGGAATCGCCATAGGTCTTCCCGGTTATAAAACTCTTCAGGCTCTTGCATGTGATATGAAAGATAAACCTGTGCCTGAATCTTGAATAAATCAACCGGATACCGGAAATGAGCTTTAATTTCAGACGGGATGGTGTCGTTTGCAGCAAATAAATCGGGGAAGATTTTCTGATAAGTCCTGAGAACGGGGTCGGTTTCATCTACGACGAAGAACTGCATGGTGCCGTCATACGCATCAATCACGACCTTGACCGAGTTGCGGATGTAGTTGTCTCCACCTCGCAAAATCTGTGAGACGCTGCGCCCTTGTAAGAGATCTCCAACTCCGTCACTTTGATTAACAGGAGCCGAATAGGGGTAGCGATCGCTCACGGTATAGGCGTCAATGATCCAGTTCAGACGCCCATCGATGGTGGTGATGTAGGGATCATTGTCATATTTGAGAAAGGGGGCAACCTGCTGCACCCTTTCTCGAATAAGCCGATGATAGAGAATCTGCGAGTCGCGAGTGAGGTAATCAGAAATCAGCAGTTTCAAGCTGCCCAAGTCATAGGCATAGGCGATTTGCTTGAGAAACGAGCCAACGGGAACGCCTCCTTCACCCTCATAGCGAGTCTGGGCGTTTTCGCCGCTGCGAGGATAATCAAATTCTGGAATCGTCGTATTGGTAAAGACGTAGTTATCGGTTTTTTCACCGTAATAAATGCCAGGCTGGGTCACCTCTAGATCGACGGTCGATACGGGGGGAATATCTTGGATATAAAAATCGGGCAGCCCGTCTGGAGTCACCTCATTGACGGGGCTCATGACAATGCCATACCCGTGGGTATATTGCAGTCGCTGATTGACCCAGCGTTGCGCCTCTGACGGTAATTGAGCATAGTCTAATTCTCGCGGAGACAGCATCACCTGCTGATAATTGCCATCGATGGTGTAGCGATCGACATCCACATCTAAGAAGCGATAATACAGGCGAATCTCTTGGAGCTGTCGATAGGTGCTCAGTAGAGGGCGGTAATCCCACAGGCGAATATTGCTGAGCGTCAGCTGGTTATTGTCTAGGGTGGTTGAGTCGAGCTGGTTTTGCACCGCGTAGTCTTTCATACTCACTGTGTCGAGTCGATACGCGGCGCGAGTAAATTCAATATTGTTTGCGATATAGGGTTTTTCTTTTTCTAGTTCATTGGGTGCCACGATGAACTGTTGCTGAAACCACGGATAGATTCCGCTCACGAGAATCAATACGATGGCATAGATGCCGATCCCAAACGTCGGCAACGCAAAGCCACTACGCCATAGAGAAATTAGGAACACGAGCATCAATGCCAGCGTTGCAAACCCCATAAACCAGTACGACTGAAGTCGGGCATGTACGTCGGTAAAGCCTGCCCCATACACAACGCCGCTTGAGGAATATAGCAGGTCATATCGTTCTAGCCAAAACCCGACAGCAACCAAAACGGCGATCGCCGCTAGGATCAGGCTTAGATGGATTTTGGGAGTTCCAACCACAATATTGCGCCAGCCTCGACCCAGGGTAATTTCTCCCTTAAGGGCGTAGACCGTCGCCGCCAACACGATTCCCCAGATGCATAACGCTAATAATCGCCCTTGAAGAATCTCATAAAATGGCAGTTGAAAGACATAAAAACCGACATCGCGCTGGTAAATCGGATCGGTTATCCCGAATTCGGTCGGATTAAAGAATTTAAGAATTGTCTCCCATTCTGCTGCGCCAGACCCGGCTGCCAGCAGCGAGATAGCAACTGTTAGACCTGCTGCAACATAATTAGGAACATCTTCAACAGACGAACCGAGGCGATCGCTCTCCAAAAGCGCCCGAAATACGCGATTTCGAGTGAAGTGCATCGCTAGCCAGTAGTTTCCTCCAAGGAAAGCAGCATATAGGGCAAAGGTGACTATCCACATGGTCACCTTCCAATTGATACGCGTCCAAAATACATCGGCAAACCCAACTGCATCAAACCACCATGATTCGGTTAGAAGATGCACAAGTCCTTGGGAAAACACCAGCACGATGACAGCGATGAGAATAATGAAGCCAAGAATTCGCTGTGGATATTTCATATTTTCTTAAATGAAGCCGGGATCACGGGCGGCTAGAATCTTCCAACCGCGCCACTTGTATTATGTCGTGCTTCTGTGGGTTTTCCGCACTACAATTACCTGCTAAAGCGATCTAAGGTAGAGTCAAATCCCCAGTGTTCTTAAGCTAAAGGGTAATAGGTCTATCTAAAGGCTGAATTTCTATTAGCTATTGTCAATCACGGAAGTAATGGAGATAACGACTATATGTCTACATTCACATCTAACACATCGAAGCCGATGAGCATCGAACAGATGGAGCAACAGCTCCAAGAAGCTGTTGAGCAAGCGCGTAGTGTATGCAGCAGCCAAGGCGATCAGTCGCCAGAATGTGCGACTGCTTGGGATACGGTGGAAGAGATGCAAGCAGAAATTTCTCACCGCCGTCAGAAGAGTCCAAAGAGCAACTTTGAACAGTATTGTGATGATAATCCAGATGCATCTGAATGCCGAGTCTACGACGTTTAGTCGTTTGTCTGGCCCTGTTCTGCGGATTAACGGATGGAGTGAATATTGCTTGACTCCGCCGGGTTCAGGGTCGAGATATCAAGGGATGCAGCAACCGAATGGCGATCGCCCCCTGTCCAACTGGCTCTGTCCAACTGGCACAAATGGCGATCGCTTTCAAGTACTAATATTAATTCCGCAAAGTAGAAGTTTCGACAGCCGGTAAACGCTTATTGGTCAATAGCGTCTGAGATGCGGTGTTAACGATTCTCTACACTTTGGCAAGCAACTGCTTTTGCAGAGACATAATACCGTGGGCGAGCTGGCTTGCCTCTGACTTGAGATAGTCGAGGAATGTGCTGCCGACGACTGAAAGCTGCTTTCCACCTAAATGAACCACATACCACTGCCGCTGAATTGGAAACCCTTGGACATCTAAGATGGTCAGTTCCCCACCGTGCCCATCTGGGGTGAGCGTGTGGCATGACAAGATTGACAATCCTAACCCTCCGGCGATCGCTTGCTTAATGGCCTCATTGCTGCCAAGTTCTAAGCGAACTCTGACTTCAATATCATTTGCATCAAACAATTTTTGCACAGCTCGACGGGTTCCTGAGCCCGATTCGCGCATAATAAAGGGCTCTTTCGCAAGTCGATCGAGGGAGATATTCTTTTCGTGGGCAAGGGGGTGATCTTTGGGCGCTAGCACGACGAGCGGATTATCCAAAAATGGATGAGCCTTGACATCAACATGCTCCGGGAGCTGACTCATGACATAGATGTCATCCTGATTGTTGATGAGGCGATCGATCGCATGCTCGTGATTGGTGACGATGAGCGAGACATCAATTCCGGGGTAGCGCTGACAAAATGGCCCCAGCAAGCGCGGAATAAAATACTTCGCTGTGGTGATTACCGCCAACCGAAGACGACCCTGCTTCATTCCCTTAAGGTCAGCAACCTTCATTTCTAGCTGGTCTAGCTGCTCGAAAATTTCCTGACACGTTGAATACAACTCTCGACCCGCATCCGTCAGATACAAACGTTTTCCAACCTGCTCAAACAGCGGTAACCCGAGTGCTTTCGTCAATTGCTTGACTTGCATGGATACGGTCGGCTGCGTTAAGAACAGCTCTTCTGCCGCTCTGGTAAAACTACCATGACGAGCCGTTGCTTCAAATACTTTGAATTGATGTAGGGTAGCGTGAATCAACTGCAACTCTCCTACAAAATACTAGCTTGGATCACATCTATAGACTCGATTCTATCCTAAACGAGGTTATTAATGCTTTAAATCTATAAATTCCCCATCGCCTCCAGGCGAGTTAGCACAAGACGGGGGGATCAGATGAGCACATCGATGTAGGTTGATGCAGGCCTAAAAGGCCGATGCATCGGGAGTTCCAAGGAAAGGGGATTGAACGTGTAAGGAATGGTCTCATAGAAAAAGATCTATAAAAAAGATTCAAATTAGTGATTTTTATCTATGAATAATGAGAGTATGATCAGTCCTATGGCAACTCTATAAAGTTCCCTTCCAGTTCAAGCGTTGTACGGCGAATAGTTGGCTTACTCAGGAAGCACCTTAATTCCCATCCTGAAGCAATCGGTTAGTTGTTAACTCAAGATTGTGAAAGCCTGCTCTTTGAACCTGTGCAACGCTCTTTTTTTTGCACCGCTCTTACTCTTAGATTAGATTGAGGCCGTCTTGCTCTAGTTCCTCGATTACTTGTAGACCACGCGGGTCACCTAATTTGAGGACGGCGGCTTTCGCATCATCGCGGACTCCCATTTCTTCATCTTCCGCAAACGCCTCAATGAGAGCATCAATTGCCGTGGCATAGATTACATTTGACGGCAAATCTTGGCAAAGTTGCCCCACTGTCCAAGCGCAATTGCTGCGCACAGCTGCAACTGGATCTCGGCGTAAGGCTTCGATGAGTGATGGCATGGCTGCCACAATCGCTGCGTAGTCAACGCTCGCCATCTGAGCAAGGGAACTAGCAGCCCATAACCGCACAGCCGGGATATCTGTTCTTAGAGCATCGGTCAGCGGTTCTAACGAGCGGCGATCGCGACAGTTTCCCAGTGCCCACACAATTCCCTTGCGAACATATCCATTCCAATCGGCGTCGAGCTGTGCGATGAGAGGCTCAACCGCTTCAGAACTAGGATTACGCCCCAACCCGTACGCAACACTGACTCGAATCAGAGGACATGCATCGGTGAGCAGCCCAATCAGCTTCGGAATTGCTCGTGCATCCTCAATCTCGCAGAAGGCACGAGCTGCCAACATTCGCTGCTGGTTTTCAGGAGAACTCAGCAATACGAGCATTTCGTTGGGATCAGGCTTGACTGCTTCAGCCTCATCGTCAACAGATCCAAGCCGATCGAGCGGGCTCTCTAGCTCGCTCTCATCGTCTAATACGGTTAAGTCGTCATCGTCATACATACTGTCACTTTACAGCAAAGATTAGGGGGAAATTGGGTCGAAGAGATAGAAGCACCAAAAACCGAATATTACTTAACCCCATGCGGATTTCAGTTTTGTAACACTAGATCATTGGAGAGATGCAATGTGCTTCTCTGATCTAATAGACCCTGCCAAAGATAGCGTTCAACACCGTAAGCTCTTGAACTTTTGATTGTCTAGATGCCAGAGCGTATATAGTGGTTTAAGGGAGTCATTTGCCTGGGACCACGCGCTCCTAATCTAGTCTTCTAATATTGCTCCGTCTCAATGCCCAAACTTCGCTGCGAAGAATTTGGCTAGATGATGGGTGCTTATCCAGTCCTATGGTAGGGATTTTGCCCAGACTGCATTGATAGAGATAATCGATGAGCATCTCCACTTCCGTGCTGGAAGAGCTACTGCGAACGTTGCCCCGCTTACGCTCTCAGATTTATTTCAAGTCGTCGCTGACTGCACTCTCCCATGCGATGGAAGATCAGGTTTTGGCAGTCGCTGATTCACCATTGGTAATTGCCAATTTCCAGCGGGAGCGATTCTATCGTCAAGAAGCTCATCGATATCTGCGTATTTCAGAATTGACTCCTCAGGTATATGTACTTGCTGCACCTGAAACAAGCTTTACTAATCGCTCAGATCACTACGAAACGGTTGCATTCAACCCGGACGATCAGTTGAGCCAAGAATGGCATTTAGTTGTGATTGGGGCTCAATACTCAACATGTTTGGTGTGTCGAGAACGACCTGAAAATCTACCCTCTAATGCCCCAAATGACGTTTCCGCAATGGATCAGACTCGACGGTTTGAAGGAATCTGGACGTTTGATCGGCACGTCAGTCGTCAAGCGGCTCGTATCCTTCTCGATCGTATTCTTGTCTATCGCCCCGAATTGGCATCTAAAATTGAAGAGGCGAAGGTGTCATTTTTGCAGGATAGGCCGTCTGGGTTGCGGGATGTTGATCCGGACCCGTTTGCGCAACGGTTGGTCACGTATTTACAAGCGGGGCAATATAAGTTACTCAAAGCATATCGCTCAATGGCGGCTCAAGAGCGACGAGAACGGCTTGTTAACCTGATTACGTCAGCAATCCGGCGATCGCTCGATCCAGAGGAAATCTTCACGGTCGCGGTGCGAGAACTAGGAGAGGCGATGCAGGTTTGCCGATGTTTTATCTATCGCTGCAAATCGACGGATGAGTCGGCTCAGATTCATTTTGAGTTTCTCTCTAGTCCTGCCCTGCAATCGTTGAAAGGGCAAGATTGGCCGCTTCAAGACAACCCGCTCTTTCAAGCGGTGGTTCAGCAGCAGGAAGCGATCGCCATTGAAGACACTCAAACTCCCGACCCTTTAGATCTTGCTCCCATTCAATCTCGAGTTAAGCGCTGGCAGATCCGCTCGTGGTTGATTGCGCCAATTATTTATCAA
Organism: Elainellaceae cyanobacterium; assembly: GCA_051117335.1. Lineage (GTDB taxonomy): Bacteria > Cyanobacteriota > Cyanobacteriia > CAZCXK01 > CAZCXK01 > DBGGTD01. The sequence goes on along the minus strand of JBNPEB010000009.1, from coordinate 81,671 downwards.
GGTCGCCTGATGGGCATTGTCGAACTGCATGGCTGTCAAGAGAGCCCAAAGCATTGGACGCAAGATGATCTATCGATGGTAGAGGCCATCACGGCTCAATTGGCGATCGCCCTCATTCAAGCCGAATCTTACGCAAACTTAGAAGATCTCAATCAACAGCTTGAAGCCCTAGAACTCACGCGTAGCAATTTGATCGCCATCACCGGACACGAGCTGAGAACTCCCTTATCCACCATTCAAGTGTGTTTAGAGAGCCTCGCTAGCGAACCAGACATGCCTCTCGAATTGCAGCAGGTCATGCTCACGACCGCTCTCAGTGATGCAGAGCGCCTGCGTAAGCTGGTCCAAGACTTCCTGACTCTGTCTCAGCTTGAAAGTGGTCGAGTCGAGTGGCATCTAGAATCGTTGTCTCTCCATGAATGTATTGATTTGACCTTAAGCAGCATTCGCGCTCATCACCGAGATAGCCAGTTGCCTGACATTACGACTGATATCCCTGACGAATTGCCCCTCGTCAGAGCCGATGGGGAATGGCTGGTCGAAGTCCTCTCCAAATTGCTTGATAATGCCTGCAAATTTACAGACTCAGAGGGGCGAGTCGCCGTCGAAGCTCGTCATACTGACGGAAATATGTTAGAAGTCACGATCAAAGACACCGGACGCGGTATTGAGCCCAATCGTCTCGAAACGGTCTTCGACCGCTTTTATCAAGAAGAAGGAGCCCTCCGGCGTACGACAGGCGGAACAGGGCTCGGACTCGCCATCTGTCGTCAAGTGATTCATGGGCTAGGCGGGCAAATCTGGGCAGAATCAGAAGGGCGCGAGCATGGCAGCCAGTTTCACTTCACTGTTCCTGTTGTCAATAATGGAGCCGAAAATGGTTCTCACTCAACCGCTCAAACATCTGGCAAAACTCGGCGCAAGCTATCGGGTCGTCGAGCCACTGTCAAGTGAACACGTGAGCAGAAAAGCCCCCCTGATACCCTGATAGTCTGTAAACTCGCGTACTCGGATGAGCAAGCCCGCTTGCTATTACAATATGTGAAGAAACTTAGAGGTATAAATCCAGAATGCGGGTTGCAATCGTTGGAGCAGGATTAGCAGGTTTATCCACTGCTGTAGAGCTAGCCGACGCGGGGCATACAATCGAAATCTTTGAATCTCGTCCGTTTGTCGGTGGAAAAGTCGGGAGCTGGGTCGATGCAGACGGCAACCATATTGAAATGGGGCTGCACGTTTTCTTTGGGTGCTACTACAACCTGTTCGATTTGATGCAAAAAGTCGGGGCGATCGATAATCTACGCCTCAAAGATCATGTCCATACCTTCGTCAATCGGGGCGGGCGTACTGGAGAACTAGACTTTCGGTTTTTAACGGGGGCTCCGTTTAATGGATTGAAGGCATTTTTTACAACGTCGCAGCTATCGCTTCAAGATAAAGCACAGAATGCGATCGCACTGGGGACAAGTCCCCTCGTTCGAGGGCTCGTCGATTTTGAGGGCGCGATGAAAACCATCCGAAGTTTAGATTGCATCAGCTTCGCCGATTGGTTTCGCAAGCAGGGAGGCTCAGAAGGCAGTCTCAAGCGCATGTGGAATCCAATTGCCTATGCATTAGGCTTCATCGACACTGAAAATATTTCGGCTCGGTGCATGCTCACCATTTTTCAATTTTTTGCTGCAAAAACCGAAGCCTCGATTTTGCGAATGCTAGAGGGTTCGCCCCATACCTATCTGCATCAACCCATCTTAGATTATCTCAACACTAAGGGAGCCCAGGTCTATACTCGTCGCCAGGTTCGACAAATTTTGTTTGAAGAGCAAGACGATCAGCCTCGCATCACCGGCCTAGTCGTGGCGAACGGCGACCAAAGCGAAACAATTGAGGCAGATGCCTATGTCTGCGCCTGCGATGTGCCAGGGGTCCAACGATTACTTCCGCAAGAATGGCGAAAGTGGAGTGAGTTTGACAATATCTATAAGCTAGATACTGTGCCCGTGGCGACGGTTCAACTCCGGTTTGATGGTTGGGTCACTGAATTGCACAATGATTCAGAGCGACGGCAACTCAACCATGCCACAGGGCTCGATAATTTGCTCTACACCCCAGATGCGGACTTTTCATGCTTTGCGGATCTGGCACTAACAAGCCCCGGAGACTATTACCGAGACGGGCACGGATCGCTATTGCAAGCTGTGTTGACTCCGGGTGATCCCTTTATCAAGCAAAATAACGAGGCGATCGCCCAACACGTCCTTAAACAAGTTCATGATCTATTCCCCTCCTCTCGTGACCTCACCATGACTTGGTACAGTGTCGTCAAACTCGCGCAGTCACTTTACCGAGAAGCCCCCGGCATGGACCCATACCGGCCCAACCAAAAAACGCCGATTTCAAATTTTTTCCTGGCTGGTAGCTATACTCAACAAGACTATATCGACAGCATGGAAGGCGCGACACTCTCCGGGCGACATGCTGCAAACGCGATTCTGGAGGAGTTCACGGTCAAGCACTGATTCTTAATCCGCTCTTGAAAGGGGTTGACATCTGCAACAGATTACAGAGATGCTTTAGCGAACTGGATTTAATCCTATTCTGCTTAACCCCTCGTTTTCTTGCTATTCTCCCTGTATCCCCTAAGTTCTTAAACTATATCTTCAATCCTCATGTCTGATTGGCTAGAGCATAGCGTCCAAATTGAAGTCGAAACTCCAGTCGATTTCGTCTGGAGTCTTTGGTCAGATCTAGAACAGATGCCGAGATGGATGAAATGGATCGATTCAGTCCAGGTATTAGAAGACAATCCTGACCTTTCTCAGTGGAAACTGGCATCTGGAGGGTTTGAATTTACGTGGCAGTCGAGAATCTTGCGGGTGGTTCCCCGTCAGATTATTCAGTGGGAATCGGTGAGCGGTTTGCCCAATCAAGGGGCGATTCGCTTTTATGATCGGGGTGAAAGCAGCATCGTTAAGCTGACCGTGTCCTATGCGATTCCCGGGCTTTTAGGTAGGCTGATGGATAATTTATTTTTGGGTCGAGTCGTAGAATCAACCATTAAGGCTGACCTCAAGCGATTTCGAACCTATGCTCTCAATGCACACGCCGATCTACAAAAAGCCAGCCAAGACTAGGTTTACTCTCGTTGTCCCAGATTGTTTAGCGATGACAAATCAGATCAGCAGCCCCCTCCTTAACGATCATGCAATATCCATCGTTTAATCCACCTTGGTATTTGCGAAATGGGCTGATGATGACGCTGTTTATTGCGCTCCTTGGGCAGCGTCTAGGGCAACACGAAAATTTGCCACCCGAACCGTTGTATCAACCGATGATCCTTAGAGGGGCAAACCACGTCCCCATCTTTGGATGGCTAGCCCCCCCTCGTTCATCTGCTACACCTCGTGGAACCATCATCGGCACCTATGGGATTACGGGCACTCTCGATAATCAATGGTTTCTGAGGCTGCTAGGTCGCAAAGCATTTGCGAGGGGCTATGGGGTCTTACTGTTTGACTGGCGAGCCCACGGCAAAACGGCAGAACTGTCGCCCACTCTGACATCGGATGGGCTGTATGAAGGGGAAGATTTTGTCCACATGGCCGCTCAGGCCAAAGCAGCGGGCTGTCCTCCTCCTTTTTGGTTTATAGGGTTCTCTCTGGGGGGACAACTTGCTCTGTGGGGCGTCAAAGCATCTCAGGCGATCGCTCCCTCGTTAGAGTTAGATATCTCTGAGGCCGATATTGGCGGTGGAGCCGTGATCTGTCCTAATCTAGATTCCAATCGATCCCTGACCTATTTGATGAATGCTCCTCTGGGGCGCTATTTAGAAAAGGCGATCGCCAAAGAGCTGAAACAATTAGCGCAGCGTCTTTCTGACTATCATCCAAACGTGTTTGACGCGGAGGCGATCGCGCGCACAACCAGCATTCGAGGATTTGATCGAGAACTCGTCATCCAGCGCCTAGGCTTTTCCTCGGTGAGTGAATATTATGACGCATCCAGCCCCCTCCCTCTACTTCCTCATCTCAAAAAACCGACATTGATCATCTATGCCGCTGACGATCCGATGTTCGATCCAGCAGTCATCACGGATCTAGAAGCAGCCTGCCGACCCAATCCGGCCATTGATCTAGTCCTGACTCGGTACGGCGGGCACGTCGGCTACTACAGTAGCCAATATGGACAAGCTCAGGCAACCGATCCCGATCCGTGGTGGGCATGGAATCGCATTCTAGACTGGTGCGATCGCACCGTACAAACGCTCATCTAACCTGCCAACTGTCTCCAATCGAATTTGAGTAACCTCACGGCAGCTTAGTTGACATAGCCTGATTTCGAGTACGTTATGTTTACAATAGGCTTAAATCAATGCATATAGCAATGTGCGCGTCAAGTACAGAAACGGTGGTGTGACACCACCGGACTTAACTCAAGCGCATCCCGCTATATCTAAGTCTGGGCCGATATCTTTGCAGGTCGACTAATAGGGGCTCATCACCCGTGAATTTTAGACGTAAATAGCGTAATATTTCTAAATAATCCGTGATATTCCATAATGCACCGCATGTCATGCCAATTATGCAATGCCAATCGTGTCTTCCTGCTATCGGAATCCGCCGAATATTCTCATCCAGAAAGGCTAAGTCTTTTCTCTCGCTCGTTCATGCTTATAATCTGTACAGTAATTCTTCTAAATTGAAGTAGAATTTTTAAATTTTTTAAGGTTTTTGTCGTTAAACCCATTTGATGATGCCTCGGATACTTGTTATCGATGATGATCCCTCAATTTCAGAGTTGGTTGCCATAAACCTGGAAATGGCTGGCTATGATGTGAGCCAGGCGACAGATGGCATCAAAGGTCAGGCATTAGCCCTCCAGCTGATCCCGGATCTCGTGATGCTCGACCTTATGTTGCCCAGAGTTGATGGGTTCACAGTATGCCAGCGCCTGCGTCGAGACAGTCGTACGGCTGACATTCCCATTTTGATGTTAACGGCCCTCGGACAAACTCAAGATAAGGTCGAAGGATTTAATGCGGGCGCTGATGATTATTTAACAAAACCGTTTGAAGTAGAAGAGATGCTAGCCCGTGTGCGAGCTCTACTGAGGCGAACCGATCGCATTCCTCAAGCGGCTAAGCATACCGAAATATTGAATTATGGGCCGCTCACGCTGGTTCCGGAACGCCTAGAAGCCATTTGGTTTGACAAAACGGTTAAGCTGACGCACTTGGAATTCGAGTTAATTCATTGTCTCCTCCAGCGTCATGGGCAAACGGTGTCTCCGAGCGAAATTTTGAAAGAAGTTTGGGGATATGACCCTGATGATGATATTGAGACGATTCGGGTGCATGTAAGACATTTGAGAACCAAGCTAGAGCCCGATCCGCGTCATCCTCGTTATATCAAGACGGTCTACGGTGCAGGCTACTGTTTAGAATTGCCGAGCATACCCGAATCGGCAGAAGATAGCGCAGAATCATCGTCTGTGACTCAGCCTTAGCGTCATCATCCTGTTTCATAAATATGCTGCGATCGGACGAATTATTATTCGTTTGATTTTTTGTCTTTAAGTTTGATCTAATTTCTAGCGAATCCGCAATTCAGGGTCTATTTCGGGAACCCTACACAGAACGAGCGCGAAAAGCCGCGGTGCGTTTATGACTACTGGCATCAACGATTGGTCAGTCAATCAAGTGCTCAAGTCATCCCTGCCTATGTTTCACAGACTCTTTATGCTTTCTAAGCGTCTGCTCTACTTGAATAAGAGAGTAACTGTTTAGGTTAGTAGTGGGGGGCAATACGCATTATGGATGTCAATCAATTCCGTTCCTGATTCCTGAGACTTAGATCATGCAACTTATGAGCAGCACCAAGGTCACAATTCCCTTCGTCGATTTTCGACATCAGCATCAGCCTATTCAGTTCAAGCTAGATGAGGCCATTCATGAGGTCATTGAGCGCGGCGATTTTGTTTTAGGGCACGCCCTCATAGAATTTGAAACGATGTTCGCCAATGCCTGTGGGGTCGATTATGGAGTAGGGGTTGCCTCGGGCACTGATGCAATCACTTTGGGGTTAAGCGCATGTGGTATTGGGGCCGGTGATGAGGTGATTCTTCCTGCGAACACCTTTGTCGCGACCTTGATTGGCGTATTGCGAGCTGGGGCAAATCCCGTATTTGTAGATTGCGATCCCCATACTGCTCTGATCGACCTAGTTGCTGCCGAAAAGATCATTACCTCCCGTACGCGAGCAATTATTCCCGTCCACCTGTATGGGCAGATGGTTTGCCCGCAGCAGCTTTTAGATTTGGCTAGCACCTATGACTTGATGATATTTGAGGACGCCGCCCAAGCGCATTTAGCTGAGCGCAATGGGTATCGAGCAGGCTCCGTCGGCATTGCTGCTGCCTTTAGCTTTTACCCCAGTAAAAATTTGGGAGCCTTTGGGGATGGAGGAATAATCGTGACGCGAGAAGAAATTGCGGCCCAGACTGTGCGATCGCTTCGAAACTATGGCGCACCTCGAAAGTATTACCATACCGATTACGGCACCAACAGTCGGCTAGACACGCTTCAAGCGGCAATTCTTAAAGCGAAATTGCCTTATTTATCAGGCTGGAACCAAGAAAGATATGAGCTTGCTCAACACTATGACCGTCTTCTAGAATCGTTGTACGCCAAAGGCATTGTTCCTATAAAAAATGTCAGCGATGATGGACATGTCTATCATCTCTATGTCATTCGGGTAACGCCAGAATGTCCGGTTGACCGGTGTATTCTTCAAGCTGAGTTAACAGCAAGAGGGATTCAGACGGGGATTCATTATCCGTTACCGTGTCATCTGCAGCCTGCATTTCAAGATTTAGGATATCAGCCTGGTGACTTCCCCCATGCTGAAACATTAAGTCGTCAAATCCTTTCTCTACCCCTGTATCCTGGACTCACTCTAAATCAAATTCATCAGGTTGTAGAGGCTATTGAAGCGATGGTTGGGGTGGTTGTGCCGGTTTAGTTGTGCCAACTGAGTGCTGAGAAACTGAGTGCTGAGAATACGATCGTCCAACATTTAAAAACGCCATGCGAATGCAAGATCGAGTGATCGCCAAATTACCGCAACTGCTTGGATTTGAGTTGTCTGAACTCGTGGCGATCGCCCTAATTGGACTTCTCTACCTGCCGTTGATCATTCATTGGTATGACGGCTGGCTCAACAAGTCGATTAGCCTTGAGCACGAATATTTTAGCCATGGATTAATCGGCTTACCGTTTGCGGCTTACCTGGTCTGGTGCCACCGCGATCGCTGGCGAGCCTTGCCCAATACTAGCCACATCGGCGGCTTGGCCCTGTTAGTGCTAGGGATGGTCGCCTACTTGAGCGGATTGTCAGATCTGATCAATGTTTCATTGCCGCTGACTCTGACAGGCTTATGTTTGTGGCTTAAAGGAGCATCTGGCTTGCGATTGCAGGCATTTCCTCTCCTGCTAGTCTTTTTGACGACCCCAACGGAGCTGCCCTATCTCATTGCACCGTACACGCTGCCGCTCCAGCGATTTATCGCAGGCACAGCCGGCTTTATTTTGTTGCAATTTGGCATGGATATTCAGGTTAATCAAATTTATTTGCTAGTCAACGATCGGGTCGTAGAAGTTGCCCCCCACTGTGCAGGACTCAAAATGCTATTCACTAGCCTATATGTCGGTTTGATGCTTTTGTATTGGACAGGCACATGGACATCTCGTTCGAAGACCGTTTGCTTTGTGTTAAGTATCTTTGTGATTAGCACCACGGCTAATATTTTTCGCAATACACTGCTGACCTATTTCCACGGCAATGGGTATGAGCGCGGGTTTGCATGGCTACATGAGGGATGGGGAGGCGACCTCTACTCGGCGGGCATGTTGGGATTGTTAGTCGTGATTCTCCATGCAATTGATCGCTGGTTTCCGATCTTTGCTGATGATTTGGATACCTGAATCAACCGCAACGCTTTTGTTAACACTATTTGGTGGCAGAATACCGAGGGGGTCGCACGATGGAATCGTCATATTATGCATTGACTCGAAAACAGACGATCAGAATGTTTATTGCATTCCTAGTTTTGGCGATCGCCCTATTTACCGTCTTACCGAATTACATCACTGGCAATTGGTCGTGGGCCAATCCACCTCAAGTTGTCATGTTAGACACGCTCAAAAATTTACAAAAAGAGGGCCTCAGTCTTTCAGATTGGCGCACTCTTGATCAATACGTCGGAGACATTGGAGGGCGTAAATGGTCTATCCAAGTAATTGAGCCAGAGGCTCCAGATCTGCGGGCAATGTTTGATCATGATCGAGTGCGATCGCCGGTGTATGTATTTCTTCGTCCCCAAACTCGACATCAAGATCAGCCTCAAGTCGAATGGATGGATATCAACGGCGTTCAGCAGTGGAAAACCGATTCCCATGATCATCTTCGGATTTCAGCGCCCTACACTAAGTCTGACTCCGACCCGTCTAAAAAACAGGCGACCATCGAGACACGCTATTTTCGAGGATGGAACTTAGATGGCACCTATGCCGTCCTTCAGTGGTATGCATGGTCAGACGGAGGTCATCCGGATAGCAGCCGCTGGTTTTGGGCTGATCAATGGGCGCAATGGCGCGATCGTCAACGAATGCCCTGGGTCGCGGTCAGCATTTTGATCCCGATCAAACCATTAGGGGATATTGACGAAGCTAGATTAATAGCTGAGCGTATCGGGATAGTGATTCAATCAAATCTAGAGCAACAAATTTTTGGCGTTCATTAAGCCTATCTGGCCCAATTTTCCATTTAATTGCCCGAAACCCTTCTCATTGATGCCAATATTCGATTAAAACAGATTAGATTATGTAGCTCCTATCATCTGATTTCAGCCCCATCATGGCTGAAGCCCCCTTATAAACACGTTCAATATATGCATTCACTCATGCGACTGGGTTCATCAGCATCCATACTCTCAACCACGATGCTGGTTCTATTTAATCAAGGAGGAGTAGCCTCTGCGGCTGAGCCATCTTTGATGCCCAAAAACCAACACGCTCAAACCTTTGAATTTGAAGCGCAACCCTCTTCCACCCAAGAACAGTTAGAAGAGGTTAACCGACGATTGCAAGAGACTCAGACAGTTCCAGAGGTACCTCCTGAATCAGCCCCAACTCCATCGACACAGATCAATCCCGCCTTTGACCAGTATCGCCTTGGTCCTGGCGATTCATTCTTTGCAAATGTGCGACGGTTTCCTGAGGCAAGCTTCCAAGCAACTCTTGACTTACAGGGTAATGTAGTCGTTCCGTTAGCGGGCGTCATTAATTTACAGGGCTTGACGCTCCAACAAGCCGAAGCTCGAATTCAGTCCGAGCTCGAACGCTTCTTTATTAGGCCCGATGTTGGGCTGACGGTAGTGGCTCAGCGTCCAGTGGCTGTCACCATCGTGGGAGAAGTTGCACGACCCGGTCTCTATCCCCTTCCTAATCCTCAACTCTCAACAGCCTTATTCTCAGCAGGCGGGACGACTCGTCTCGCCAACCTTAGAACCATTCAGATTCGCCGTCCCATTCGCGACCAAACTGGTACGGTCGTGAATACAATTGAGCAAAATATTGACTTATTTACCCCACTAAGCGAAGCCACCGATCTGCCAGATATTCAGCTTGCGGATGGCGATGTCATTGTTATACCAACGTTAACCGCTCAAGAGATTGAGCAGTATGACCGCACGCTCATTGCGCGTTCAACGCTTGCTCAGCCAGAGATCAACATACGCCTGTTGGACTATACGCGTGGATTAAGAAACGTAACGATTCCGAACGGCAGTGATTTCCTAGATGCACTAACTAGTACTGGAACAGACCTGACAAACGCTGATTTATCAGATATTGCATTGATTCGCTTCGATCCCCAATATGGGGCTTATCTAGCACAAGAAATCAATGCAAAAGATGCGCTTCGGGGAGATTTATCCCAGAATCCTACCCTCGAAGATGAGGATATTGTTATTATTGGTCGAAACCTAATCGCTCGGATTTCATTCTTCTTTACCCGAATCGCTCAGCCGATTCGCGATCCTCTACAATTTCTATTTTTGTTTGATACAATCGTCGACTTTGTTGGAGGAGAGGATAATTAGCGTAACTTAGCGTAACAAGGTCTGCTTAAATTCGCAGATTTAAATCTATGATTGAGGTCATTCATGGAGAGTGCTTGAATCATTACTACTATAGGATTCTCTCATTACTATCTAAATCGAAGAATCGAAACGGGATCGAATCAAAAAAATGGGTGCTAACGTTAGCAGTTGTCATGATTTTCAGTCAGCTTCGTCACTGTGAATTGAGTTTAGAGAATAGTTTCTGAGGACTTCCCTTTATTGCCATGACTCCACCCCTTGTCAAGCGATATCTCGTAGCTTTCGATCGCCATAAATGGGCTGGGCTCGCAGGCTTTGCAGTGGTCATGGGCCTGTCAGGTGTTGCCGCTCTTCAACCGGAACCCCCTGTGAGCTATGTGTCAGAAGGTATCCTAGCTTACGTTGAACCACCATTAACGTTTTCTGCAACCGTCGCAACTCTTCGACAGCAAGGACAAGCGCTTACAGAAGCCCGATTATTGTCAGATGAGGTCGTTGAGTTCGTTTCACAACAGCTTGATCAAGATCAAACGAATATCGACCCTAGCACTGTTCGCCGAAATACAAGCGTTGAGGTTGAAACCGAACCTGTCTTGCAAGTGACGGTGACGTATGAAGATACAGATCGGCAGCGAGCGAATCAGGTGGCCGAACTACTCATGGAAGCAATGGCTGAACAGAGCCGGTCGTTCAATACGCTGCAGCTCAACCGAATCACGGAGAATTTAAATGAGCTTTTGCCCCAAGTTGAGCAAGATTTGCGGCGGGCTGAGCAAAACCTAGAAAGGTATATTCGTGAAGAGGGGCCTGCGCTACAGTCCGCTAGAGATGGAAGTTTGGTTAGCGCAATCACGGGGAGCCAAGATCAGCAGCGACAAATTCGGTTAACGCTAGCGGGTTTGGATGCTCAGATTCGCAGTTTAGAACAGCGCTTAGGGTTAAACGTTGATCAGGCTTATGCCTCGTCCGCATTGAGTGCCGACCCGATCATTGCAGATCTCCGGGCCAATATTTATCAAAATGAAAGCCAGTTAGCAGTGCTAGGGCAGCGATTGCGCCCTGAGCATCCCGATATGCTAGCTCTTCGAGAACAGCAGCGAGCATTTGAAGATTTGCTTCGCCAGCGAGTTAGAGAAGTGATTGGTGGTAATGATCTAGCTGCACCTTTGAGCGGGACAGCGAGTATTCGTCAAGACAGTAGCTTAGATCCAGCCCGTCAAGAGCTTGCCAATCAATTGGTGACATTGCAAACAGAGCGGGAAACCCAGCAGCAGTTGCTGGAGGCCCTGAATCAATCAGAACAGCAGCTTCGTGAAGAATATCGACAGCTTCCTAATAAACAGCTAGAAGAGGCTCGACTTACCCAAGAAGTGACCCTGAAGAAAGCATTTTATGACCAAATTCAAGCTCGGCTAGAAGATGTCACGCTGGCAGAGAAGGAAACACCTGGAAACCTAGTTATTGCTCAGCCTCCTCAAGCCTCTGCCGCGGATGAGATTGGGCGTAATCCATTCATCATTTTGGTCGTCGGTGGATTTGTTGGGCTACTCGTTGGGGGTGGACTCATTATTCTCCTTGATACGTTGGATGCAACGTTCCATACCCTGCCTGATTTGCAATCTGCGCTGCGCCAGCAAGAAGTTCCCACATTGGGTCTTTTGCCACTTATGCCAGTTGATTCGAATCGAGATGCTATTCCGGTCGTTGTCGCTGTTGATTCACCCTACATTGAGCCATTTGAGCGATTTAGAAGCAATTTGCGACGAGCAGCAGGCAGTACTCCGCCTAAAATGGTCTTACTGACGAGTACGGTGACTGGTGAAGGTAAAACCGTTGCGGCTTATAATCTGGCGATCGCCTCTGCACGGGCAGGCAAACGGACGTTGCTAATTGAGGCAGATTTGCGATCGCCCTCCCACGCTAGCGTTCTCAATGTAACTCCTGACCCAGATAGCCAGGTCGAGCCCCTACGATACTATGGGAATATCAATGACTGCATTCGCCTGGTTCCCGATGTTGAAAATTTCTACATTCTTCCCAGTCCCGGTCCTCAACAGCAGGCCGCAGCGATCCTCGAATCCAGCGAAATGAGACGGATGCTCGAAGATGTTCGAGGACGATTTGACATGGTTATCCTTGATACGCCGTCTTTGAGTCGGTACAACGATGCCCTTCTACTAGAACCTCAAACAGATGGCATGGTGCTTGTGACTCGCCCTGGATTTACAGAGGAAGGACTATTGGCTGAGGCGGTTGAACAATTCCTAGAGTCAGAAGACATTCAGTTTTTGGGTGCTGTCATTAATGGGGGCGACATTCCGATTCAATCGTCAATGACTCATGACGAGATGGATGGACGTTTTATTATTAATGATTTAGAAAGTCGAGAGCCCCTTGATCGAGTCACAAATTAGGTTTAGCGGCCACAGCGGCCACAGCTAAGCTATTAAGACTGAGTTATTAAGACTGAGTAGGGGCTGATGGGGATGCCGACATCACGCGATCGCTCAAGAAATCAGCATCTTGCAAGATTTTGTAGAGGTTAACGCCTGTTTCGAGCAGGCAAGCATGACCGCTCCCTGGTAGCACATATTTTCGGGCATCGGGCATTAGCGTTTCGAGGCGTTCAACTTCAGCCATCGATGGAAGGAGGCGATCCGCTTGACCGACGACCAGCAACACAGGTTGGAGAATACTGGCAAGATCAACGTCTGCAATATAAAAATCCCGGAGAAGCGATAAACGCCAAATCGAGCTTTCGTGGCTCACCGACTTCATCGCATCAAGAAGCGCATGTTGATTGCTCGCATCTATACGCTCAAGATTTGCCAGGAAAGGTAACAACCCACTGCACGACAGCGGATATAGCGATTCTGGGAGCAAGCGAACAAGGTGCGATCCCCACGACATCCAGGGCCGATGGTTAAATGACGACGCAGGATTCACCAAAATCAGTCGATGGATGAGCCGGGGCGATCGCAGCACAACTTTGAGCGCCAGACACCCGCCAAAGGACTCGCCACAGAGATATACCGATCGTTGAGGATTTTTGCCTACCTCCACTCGAATTAGCTCAATGACTTGGTGAGTAAGCCCATTCCAATCCGTTAAGTCATCAGCGGGGATCATCAAACAGCGGACTTCGAAGCGATCTTCTAGTCGCCCAATTTGCGATTGCAGCAACTGCCCTGTACCGTCCATCCCCGGCAAAAATATGAATAGCGGTGCATCAGGATATGACTTGCGCAATGGCAAAAATTGGAGTTGATGTTGGGCAACTGGCATAACACTTTCGGAGATATCGACATCATTCGGTGGATCAACGGCAATCAGCGCGATCTCGCATTTTGGATGGGGCAATCTAGGTTGAATCAGCCTCAAACCCCAAATCACACGTAAATCAGTAGGCTACCTCCCCGTTTCTAATAGCGATTTAATTTGCTGAGAGCACTGATCAGTTAACTCAGCCACCATAGACTTGGCTTGTTTTCCGGCATAGTCACCTCGTTGAGCATCTGTAATCCAAATAGGTTGACCCACCAAAATATTGACTCGGTTATAGATCACCATGGGATGCCATCCTGGCTGATCAAAGAGAGGTTCCGATGGGTCAAACAAGCGCAGAAGTCGAAGTGGAAACACAGAATTCACAGTTTCACTGGTGGAGGCGATCGCCACAGGTAGGACAGCCAAGCTTTCGATAGGGGCGCGCAACGCTAGATGAGCAAACCCTCTTTGAAATGATCGCATTTCATGGGGTTGAGTATGGTTCACCATAGGCTGCGCCCCTTCTGGAAAAATGCCAACCGTCTGCCGAGTTCTTAATAACTGAACAGCCTGATGGAAGAAACTGCGTTGCCGCTGGTTCGGTTCGGCTAAAGGAAAACATCCGAGCCGGGTGACGACATCACTCAGCACCGGCACCTGTCCCATGTAATGATGACACGCAAACCGAACAGGCCGATTCAACGTTGCTATTAGTGCAGGAACGTCCATAAAACTGCGATGATTGCTAACGACCAAAACTGCTCCATCGTCTGGAATGCGATCTTCGTAATACGTGAACGTTTGGGTTCCCAACGCAGATAGAAGGTGCTGAGAGAGAAAAAGCGGACTGTTGGATGGCATGTAGAATCAGGGAAAAAATATGCTGTGGTCTGAAGCTAGAGAGATGCGGGCTACATTAGAATCTTTACAATATTTTACAAAAAATATGAGCTGATTGCTTTTGGTAATTGCAAATAACTGCCAACACAAAATTTTGTCTGTCAATCGATGTGTGTCTATCGATACAACATCCAGACCTGCTATGCAAATAGCCTAAGCATTAGTTTTGACAGAATGGCCTTATTAGGTCTTGTCAGTTGGCCTCAAATTTTAAGAGTATTTGAATAATTTTTAATAAACTCAACGATTAAGATAGTAATTATTATTGCTTTTGTTGTGTTTGATTAAAACTTTCGACGACGGTTTCCGGTGGGCTGCCCTATGGGCTGCATTATGAGGCATTGGGTTGGTTTAGGTTAGGTCTGGCTTCGACCTGATCGATATGACTAAGAGCATCTGCATAGAGCATCTGCGTAAGGATATTGTTGTATTTCTTTCATGAGTTTCAAAGCCAACGGTCAATTGAAATGCGCGGTCACAGCAATTTGGGATTCTGCAACTGAATGGCATGTGAGCAGCACTGATGCATCTATTGCGACCGATTTGCTTGCTCACCCTCATTCTTTACAGCAGGCTCCTAGAATTGATTTTCTAAGGCTTGGTCACTCTGGGCATAGTCAAAAAATTGGGGCAACCGCATCTCGATTTCTTCGTCTGAAGAAAATAAGAATTGATGATCATGACAACGTTAAAGGCGATCGCTGCGTCAGTATTCTAGGCGCCGATTCAGTCTGCAATCTAAGAAATTTATCTAATTACAGCCCAAAATTGGTTCAAAAATATGGCGATCGCATTGTGCTTAAGTTACTCGAAGGCGATATTTCAGACAATAATTTTAAGTTCAGAGGATTAGTATTCAAGTCAGAGGTGCTACGCTACCTGTATGTCATTTCAGGGTCGGGCAGATTATTCGCTGCTCGCCTTTTGTCGGTCATTTCTAATGCCAGCGAAATAAGCCGTCAACAATCTGCCTTTGATAACGGTTCGGGCCAGTGCGACGGGTTTAATTTTGTATTCTCTTGATCGTATTCAAGAGTCATATTGCCACCTGTACTTCAATCTTTTAACGATCCCTAACTCTCCTTTAAAAGTCTAGTATTCCCCATTGATAGCAGCAAATTTTTCAGCAAACGTGCAAGTTTTCAAATACATTCGAAGGCGACGATTCACAAGTTTTATTAAAAAAAGAGGCATACATAAAAATGTTTAGTAACAACCTAGAAAATGATTCCGTATTTACTCCTGAACAGGTGCTGGAAAATCGTGGTCGAGTTGCCATCTTCATCGATGGTTCTAATTTATTCTATGCGGCTCTTCAGCTAGGAATTGAAATTGATTACACCAAGCTCCTCTGCCGTCTAACGGCGGGTTCTCGGCTGCTTCGCTCCTTTTTCTACACAGGGGTTGATCGCACGAATGAAAAACAGCAGGGCTTTTTGTTGTGGATGCGGCGCAACGGCTATCGAGTAATTTCAAAAGACCTGGTTCAACTTCCCGATGGGTCTAAAAAAGCGAATCTGGATGTCGAAATCGCAGTTGATATGATGGCACTTGTTGGGTCTTATGACACAGCCGTGTTAGTCAGTGGCGATGGCGATTTAGCCTATGCCGTTGATGCAGTCAGCTATAGAGGCGTTCGCGTTGAAGTTGTAAGTTTGCGTTCGATGACCAGTGATAGCTTGATTAACGTCGCCGATCGCTATATCGACCTCGATGGCATCAAAGAAGATATTCAGAAGACGCCTCGGCAAAGCTATACCTATCGTCCTCTATCGGGGATCAGCATCGTAGACGAGCAGGCTGACTCTTAAGTCAACACCGAACAATCAAGAAACCCAACTCAGGCAAATAACCGTCTATCCTAGAAATGGGAATGCTCGTTAAGGCTAATCGTGCATGAGCAGAATTCGCTGGATTAAAATACTGGCTGTGCCGTTCTTGCTGATGTTGATTTCGTTGGGTTCGGCTACGTGCCGGGGATCGGGCGATCGCGCGGCAGATAATTCTTCGACGCCTGATGCGTCTGAAGATGAGCCGACGTCTGACCTGACGTTCAACAACATCACACTAGAGCAATCGGACGAAGAGGGCCAAACGCTCTGGAAAATAGATTCTAAGCAAGCAACCTATAGTCAGAATCGGCAATTTGCAGAGCTTGAACGTCCGAAAGGAGATTTCTTTCGCGATGGTGAACCTGCGATTAGTTTCGAAGCGGAGAGAGGAGAAGTTCGAGAGGGTGGAGAGCAGCTATTTCTGCGGGGATCGGTTGTTGCAACCGATTTAGATAGTGGGGCCGTTCTAAAGGGCGATGAGGTGGAATGGTTGCCCGCAGAAAACGTTGTTGTCGTTCGCAACAATGTAACGGGCACACACCCCGAATTCAACCTTTCAGCAGATGAGGCAAAAGCATTTATTGATGAACAACGAATCGAGCTCACGGGCAACATTGTTGCAACCACAGGAAATCAGGATACTCGTTTAGAAGGACAGCATTTGATTTGGCGGATCGACCAAGAAAAAGTCATCAGCGATCGCCCGTTTCAGGTTCAACGTCTCCAAAATCGGCGACCAACAGACCAAGCTAGCGCAGACCAAGCTGAATTTAATCTGGCGACAAAAACGGCAACCCTTCAGCAAAACGGATTGATTATATCGCAAGAGCCACCGCTTCGAGTCACCGGAGACTCTCTGGTATGGGACATGGATGACCAAACGGTTGTTGCAAATCAGCCCGTTACAATTGTCCACCGAGCGCAACAAACCACCATCACCGCGAATCGGGGTCGCGGCAACCTAGCAACGGAAGTCTTCAACTTTATCGGCAACGTACGCGCAATCGCTCAGCGCAACCAATCTCAACTTACCTCGGATCGATTAACTTGGAACGTAGCAACCCAAAACCTAGAGGCTGAAGGCAATGTAACTTATCAGCAAGTTGATCCGGTCTTAAACCTGAGGGGAGGCCGAGCAGTCGGGAAACTTGAAGACCAGACTATCGTCGTTAGTGGTGGTCGGGTTGTTACAGAAATCGTGCCCGAATAAGCTCCCCAATCAGAATTTAGCATCACTAACCTTCTTCAATCAGGTGATTGGGGTATATTTACGTAGCAGTCAGGATAACTAACTCACTAGAGATTCACAAATTAATTTGCTCGTTCAAAGATTCAGTGAAGTCTCACAGGCCGAGTCTTAAGTTTTCCGTTGAGTTGCTTTACAGTGCGAAAGAATTATGGGTGCGACGACTGGTAAAATCATGCTTTTGGAGTGTGATTGCGCATTTAGCCTATTGTTTGTAATGTCAGATGCTAGATGAGAGGAATTAAATAATGGCTACAGACCAACGCGGTGTAACAGTTTGGTTCACTGGCTTAAGCGGATCTGGAAAAACCACCATTCGGATGGCTCTAGAGCAGAAACTCCGTGAGCAGAGCTTGAAAGTTGAAGTGCTTGACGGCGATATTGTCCGTCAAAACTTAACTAAGGGATTAGGCTTTAGCAAAGAAGACCGAGACGAAAATATTCGTCGGATTGGTTTTGTAGCCCATCTATTGACTCGCAACGGAGTAATTGTTTTAGTATCTGCCATTTCTCCGTATCGAGCTATTCGAGAAGAAGTTCGAAATCGAATCGGGGATTTTGTAGAGGTCTTTGCAAACGCTCCTTTATCAGTCTGCGAGGAGAGAGACGTTAAAGGGCTTTATAAGAAGGCGCGAGCAGGCGAAATCAAGGGATTTACCGGCATCGACGACCCCTACGAAGCTCCATTGAATGCAGAAATTGAGTGCAGAACCGATCAAGAATCTCTAGACGAGAGCGTCGATAAAGTACTCAGTGTTCTTCAAAACATGGGCTATATTCCATCCGTGCCTGCAACAGTCAGCGGAACATAGTCAATAGGGTAATAGTGACGTCATCAATGCTCTCCAATTTTTGTCGTTACGCCGGTCAATCAACGTCTATAGCTTTACGGCTCTCGCCTTAAAACATCGAACCTGTATGGAAAACCCGCGCCGCGGATTTCTCCAGACAAATCCAAGTCCTTAGAGCTATGGAGTAAGCGTGCAGGGCTGCGGATCTTCCGTAGTCCTGATTTTTTGAGAAATAGCAGGATTCATTCGACTCGGGCTGCAATACGTAACTTCGCAGATCGAGAACGATGATTGTGAGCGATTTCATCGGCCTGGGGCAAAATCGGCTTTTTGGTGAGTACCTGAAGGGTTTGATTGGAGCGTAGCGTGTGCTTAACGATCCGATCTTCTAGACTGTGGAAACTGATGATACACAGTCTTCCCTCTGGCTTCAGCCACGATGGAGCCTTCGATAAAAATAACTCCAGCACTTCTAATTCGTGGTTCACTGCAATTCTAAGGGCTTGAAACGTCCGCGTGGCTGGATGAATTCTGCCATATCGATATTGCCGAGGAACGCTGTAAAAAATTGTTTCTGCAAGGTCAGTCGTACTCTGTAAGGGTCGGCGTTCAACAATTCGCCGTGCAATGCGTCGAGATAGTCTCTCTTCACCATAGGTATATAGAATGTTGGCAAGGTCTTCCTCATCCCAACTATTGACGATATCTGCCGCTGTTAGAGATTGACGGTGATCCATCCGCATGTCGAGGGGGGCATCATGTCGGAAGCTAAAACCGCGATTGGGTATGTCAAATTGAGCAGAGCTGACGCCTAAATCGGCAACGATGCCATCAAATCTCACCTCATCTGGGTCATAGTCGGCAAAGTTGCCTCGCCAAAATTGGATCTGGTCGCTGTAATCATTTAGGTTGGCTTGGGCAGCGGCGATCGCCTCCTCATCTTGATCGATCGCCGTTATACGCACGTCTGGAGCCGCATTGAGCATGAGTCGGCTGTGTCCTCCCCCACCAACCGTGGCATCTAGATAACCCCCTCCCGATTGGATCGCTAGCCCCTCTACAACCTCTCGACCCATGACCGGGACGTGAAAAAATTGGCTTGCCTTGTCGCCTGCAATCATAGTGATTTTGTTCCTTACCGACTTTCAGGGTAGCTTATGATTTACTACAGAACTTCTAATCCTTAGTTTCGTTAGAATTGCGCCAAGGTTTGAGAGAATGCAATCAGATTAGTGCAGGGCGATCGCGCAAAATGAATCCTCATGGGTTGCCCCAAATACACAGCGCAAAATCTAATCGATATGTTGCTGATTCCAGCTTGCACTCATCAATTCCTCCTTATAATTTAAGAGAGCAGTAACAATTCATTACAACCCTGGCTAAGGGCTGTCACCATCAGCCAGAGAACTATTGCAATCGGGAGACGATTCATCCATGACCACAATCCAGACAAAAACAGAACCCATGGTAATTAACATGGGACCTCACCACCCGTCCATGCATGGGGTACTGAGGCTGATTGTTACCCTTGATGGTGAGGATGTGGTGGACTGTGAACCTGTGATTGGCTATCTCCATCGAGGCATGGAGAAGATTGCGGAAAACCGCACCAACATTATGTTTGTCCCCTATGTCAGCCGTTGGGACTATGCGGCAGGGATGTTTAATGAAGCCATCACGGTCAATGCTCCCGAAAGACTTGCTGACATTGAAGTGCCCAAGCGCGCTAGCTACATTCGCGTGATCATGCTGGAGCTCAATCGGATCGCGAATCATTTGCTGTGGCTCGGCCCGTTTTTAGCCGACGTAGGCGCCCAGACTCCCTTCTTCTATATCTTCAGAGAGCGGGAGTTGATTTATGACTTATGGGAGGCCGCATCCGGTTCTCGCATGGTCAATAATAACTATTTTCGCATTGGCGGCGTTGCGGTTGACCTGCCCTACGGATGGATTGATAAGTGCGAAGATTTCTGTGACTACTTCATGCCCAAGGTTGACGAGTACGAAAAACTGATCACCAATAATCCGATTTTTCGGCGTCGCGTGGAGGGGATCGGCACTATCACCCGCGACCAGGCAATCAATTGGGGATTATCGGGGCCGATGTTGCGCGGTTCGGGCGTCAAATGGGACCTGAGAAAAGTAGACCATTATGAATGCTACGATGACTTTGATTGGGACGTTCACTGGGAAACGGCAGGTGATTGTTTCGCTCGCTATCTCGTCCGCATTCGGGAAATGCGAGAATCGGTCAAGATTTTGCGCCAGGCTCTAAAAGGAATTCCGGGCGGCCCCTTCGAGAATCTCGAAGCTAAGCGGATGGCAAGTGGTCCAAAGTCAGATTGGAACGACTTTGACTATCAGTTCATTGGGAAAAAGATTCCTCCGACATTTAAGATTCCTGAAGGCGAACACTATGTCCGCTTAGAGAGCGGAAAAGGTGAGCTGGGTGTTTATATCATCGGAGATGGCAATGTCTTTCCGTGGCGATTCAAAATTCGCGCTGCCGACTTTAATAACCTTCAGATTCTGCCCCACATTTTGCGTGGTGTGAAAGTCGCTGATATCATGGCGATTTTAGGGAGCATTGACATCATTATGGGATCAGTCGATCGCTAAACGCACCGGATTGTCTAAGGTTTGTTCCGGTCGGGATGCTATGTATAGCGTCCCGACAGCGATATCCGAACTGAAGAGCGAGCCGTACGAGTTTGATCAATCCTGGTTGCATCAATCCTGTTTATTGCATTGCTGCTAAAGTAGCAATGGTATCGGATTTGTCAATTGCAAAAACAACTCCTATGAAATCGCTACGGAATGCGCTTAATGTGGTTATCAGCATTGTGTTGATCGCGTTTATTGTCACAAACCTAGTTCGGATTGGGCTGTTTCTGCTCCATTCCAACCAGATTCTTTAATTTTCTTCGTGCAAGACTAGACCCTTGCACCTGTGGCGATCGCATCAGTTTAGGGTGTGTCAATGCGAGCAAGTGTTATAAACCAGTAGAGAGAGCTAACAAAAAGATATATGGCTGATCCATTAACACCGGACGTGAGCGATCGCATTTGTGCTCACATGAATGATGACCACTCTGATGCGGTGATTCTCTATGCAAAAGCATTTGGTAGCGCTGAGGATGCGATCGCAGCCCAACTCCTGAAGGTTGATGCCCAGGGAATGAATTTACTTGTTCAGACTCAAGAGCACACAATCCCCATGCGGATTGAATTTGACCATGAACTGCAAGATTCAGAAGATGCGCACCATACGCTGATTGACATGGTAAAGCAAGCACGTCAGGCGTTGCCAAAACATCCGCAGTAGCGCACCTGAGCGCAAGAACATCACACCTGATCGCGGCCATGCGCCATTGCGGGTGGGCTGGTGGCTTCAACGGCTGTCAACGGTTCCAAAATTTTATACGTGTGGGATGCCCCTTGCGGCACCACCCAAGAGTCCCCAGGTTCTAGAAGAACAGTTTGACCTTCAAGATGAAGTTCAGCACGCCCCTGAATCACGTACCCAACCGTTTCATAGTCCCGTCGGGTGGCGGGCTTAGGCTCGGCAGGTTGTTCATTTTCCCACATCCGCATTGACAGGTTGGTTCCTGCCGCAAGATACTTTTGACCCATTTCACCCATCGGAGAGTATGCTGAGCTTACTTTCTTGACACTGGTATCTGTCATGATCTGAGCGCCTCAGTATTTTGGTCAACGTCTCCTTAACCTTATAAATCTCCAAGGCTGCTAACGTCTCTCAGAAGAGTGAAATAAAGGGTTGTCTAGGTAAAAATCAGTCAGTGAATCAAGTTCACAGTATGCGCTCAAGTACGGTGGTGTGGGGCGCGCCGCACCCCACACCGCTGTTTCTGTACTTGACGCGCACATTGCTATATACAAAAGAGCAGGCAAAAAGAACGTCCTAACTCTACTAAATCTGAATTCAAATTTAGACGGGGCAATTCTGCCTGCTCCAATTAAGATTCAATGTGGAACTAGTATGTCTCAACGTGCCAGCGACCCGCTTTTTTCATCGCACGCTGATATTCAGACCAATCGACCCCATCTTTAGCGGCTTGAGCAGCAAGGGCTTCATCAATTCCATCTTCCATGCCTTTCAAACCACAAATGTAGGTATGGGTTTTTTCGTCCTGAATCATCTTCCAGAGTTCTTCAGCATGCTCAGCAACCCGATGTTGAATATACATCTTGCCGCCATCCTGGTTCTTTTGCTCACGGCTGATGGCATAGGTAAGCCGGAAGTTGTCTGGATGCTGCTCCTGAATACCTTCTAATTCCTCTTTGTAAAGAATATTGGGTGTTACTGGGATGCCAAAGATTAGCCACGCAAACCCTCTAAAGTTGTTGTAATCGGGGTTGAGTTTTTTCTCTTCGTCTTTGAACATGCGCCAGAGATAGGCTCTGAACGGGGCAATTCCAGTTCCGGTAGCCATCATGATGATGTTGGCCTCTTCGTCATCAGGCAACAACATCTCTTTGCCGACGGGGCCGGTGATTTTGACATCTGAACCAACGGGCAAATTGCACAGATAGGATGAGCAAACCCCATAAACCGTTTCACCCGTCTCTGGGTGCTTGTACTCCAATTGACGAACGCATAAAGACACCGTCTTATCATCTAAATGGTCGCCATGCCGAGTTGAACCGATCGAGTACAGACGTAGCTTATGAGGCTTGCCTTTTTCATCTGTTCCTTCGGGAATAATACCGATGCTTTGGCCTTCTAAATACCAGAGATCTCCTTCGGAGATGTCAAAGGTAATGTGTTTAACCGTTCCAATGCCGCCTTCACGGACGAGTTCTTCGTTAGAAATACACGTCCCGATGAATGGCTCCTTGGGACGATAGATATTGACCGGAATATCAGTCTTTTTCTTCTTTTCTTGTGCTTGAGTCATTGATTTGCTCTCTTGTGCTGAATTGGCTGATCCCTTAGTAGATGAAACCTTGCCATTCGCTGCACTATCTTCATTGACAGGACGGATGCTGACAATTTTTCCGCCCATGCGCGTAATTCGCTGCATTTCCTGATTCATACGACTGTAGGGCACCATGATTGATACCGTACCGCTCCGCCGAATCGGGTAGTCTAGCTGATCGGTTTCTTGGTTTTGGCGAAGACCTTCTACCTCATAAACAAAGAGGCGGTTATCGTAACTTGCTTGAGATGTTCCACCCGCTGCACTTGGATTGTACATTGCTATCAATAATCGTTTGAACTTAACCTGATGAATGCAAAACCGACTCGCCCCACCGAGACAATCTGCATAGAAGCTAGACTACTATGCTCCAACTTTCGGTTTCAAGTGCAAGGTCAGTCTGTACTAGACTAACATCGCACAGTCGGACAGATATACCCCATGCAGTTGCAGACAGATAGCGAATGGCTATTAAGCGGATCGTTTGTCTGTTCTTGTTTTAACTTAAAGGGCGATCGCTTTCCAGAATGTCAGCATTGAATCACTTTCATCTTTTTTTAAGTCACCATTACCTTTAGCATATTTATAAGAACGGGTTGAATTCACCACATGTCTTGTGGCGGGGATCGGGTTCTGGTAGGATCTGCTTAACTGAGTAGTATTAAATACCTAGTGAACAGATCTGACATGATTTTGCATGATTGGGCAAGATCTTCATGATTATTGGGGCTACCCTAGTTTGACCTCAAGGTTGTAGCAGCAGTTCTAACGAGAAATGTTTGCTCTCTTGGGCATTTTGGGGGGTGGCGATAGAGTGTCTCTAGGTTGAAGCTTGATTTTTGACTCGATGTGGATCGAGCAGTGTGTTTTATAGAAGCGTTTTATTGTACTGACGAGGGAGCCTAATGACCAGCAAGCCAGACCGGGTGGTTTTAATTGGCGTCGCCGGGGATTCCGGGTGCGGCAAATCGACCTTCTTGCGCCGACTGGCAGATCTTTTCGGCGAAGAACTTATGACTGTCATCTGCCTGGACGATTACCACAGTCTGGACCGGAAGCAGCGGAAAGAGGTGGGAGTGACAGCGCTGAACCCAAAGGCAAATAATTTTGATCTGATGTATGAGCAGATCAAAGCCTTAAAGAGCGGCGAGTCGATTATGAAGCCAATTTACAATCATGAGACGGGCATGATTGATCCGCCTGAGCGGGTTAATCCTAACCGCATTGTGGTGATTGAGGGGCTTCACCCGATGTATGATGAGCGGGTGCGATCGCTGATTGACTTCAGCGTTTATCTCGATATCAGCGATGAAGTCAAGATTGCTTGGAAAATACAGCGCGATATGGCAGAAAGGGGACATCGTTACGAGGATGTTCTTGCATCTATCAATGCTCGCCGCCCTGATTTTGATGCTTACATCGACGTTCAAAAGCAATACGCAGATGTCGTCATTCAAGTGTTGCCGACTAAGCTGATTCCAGATGATAAAGAGCGCAAGGTTCTCCGAGTACGCTTGATGCAGAAGGAAGACATCGAAGGATTTGAGCCTGTCTACCTGTTTGATGAGGGATCGACGATTGATTGGATTCCGTGTGGACGGAAACTAACCTGCTCATATCCAGGGATTCGGATGTTTTACGGACCAGACACCTACTATGGAAATAACGTCTCAGTATTAGAGGTCGATGGGCAGTTTGATCGCCTTGAGGAAATGATTTACATCGAAAATCACCTCAGCAACACGTCCACTAAGTTTTATGGCGAGATGACAGAGCTATTGCTCCAGCATAAGGAATATCCGGGATCAAACAACGGAACGGGGCTATTCCAGGTTTTAGTTGGTTTGAAAATGCGGGCAACCTATGAGCGGATTATGAATAAAGACGCAAGAGTGGCTGCTAAAGTCTAATCGACGAATTTGATCGGTTTAAGGTTCTGGTTCTGCTTGAGGTTTTACAGAGGGGGCATTGCCCCCTTTTTTTGAGGGGTTTAGTCTGGAATTTATAGCAGTATGCGCCTGAATGAAGTGGGGTGGTGGGAGGTGCGGAAGAGCGTTTAGGTTTTCCGTGTAAGTGCGACCGTCCTCGGTCGCGTGTCTTTGTAGGGCTTGAGCGAGACGTTATGCTCCGCATTGCCAGGGCAAACGCACGTAATTACACAAAATCCTGGATACTCTCAACGCAATTGCAAATTGCGATAAACACTAGCCTAAATCATTGAATTGGAGTCATGATTTCAACAACGCTAGCCGCAACGTTATGGAATGATAATCAAGATTTGGCGATCGCCTGTCTCAACCACCCGTTTGTTCAGGGAATTCGAGATGGTACGCTGCCTCATCAAAGGTTTACTTACTATGTCGGACAAGATGCCTTCTTTTTAGAAGCATTTGCTCGAGCTTACAGCATTGCTGCTGCAAAAGCACCCGATTGGCAAGGATTTAGCGTTTTCCATGAGCTTGCAGCTGGGGTGCTAGAAGAGCTCAAGCTCCACCAAGGCTATGCTTCAGATTGGGGAGTTGAGATTCAAACCATCAAGCCGGGCACCGCAACTCGACACTACACCGACTTTTTGCTGGCAACTGCCTGGAGTCAAAATATTGGCATCACTGCCTGTGCAATGCTGCCGTGTATGCGGCTCTATGCCTTTCTAGGAGAAAAACTCGCTTATCCTCACATTCCCAATCATCGCTATTCAGACTGGATTCGCACGTATAGCAGCCCCGATTTCCAGCCGCTTGTCAGTCAATTGGCTGAGCTTGCTCAACGGTATGCGACCGACACTCAAACCGTGCGATCGGTCTATCGCTACGCGATGCAGTGTGAGCTTGATTTCTTTCAAGCCGCATGGTCAGTACCTGACAATAAAAATTCCTAGCGTTGGTTATCAGCAACCGCAACATAAGCACCTAGCCCAATCAGTGACCACCCAGTAAATAGCCGTTGTCGCCGTTGAAAACGAGCATTATGCTGCATCCATTCACCAATGGGGCCTGCTAATAGAGCCACCCCAATATCGGCGCTCGTATTTAAGAACACCGAAATGCTACCGAGCAGCATAAACTGAAGCACAACATTCTCGTTGGGGTCAATGAACTGAGGAATAAATGCCAGAAAAAATAGTGCCGTTTTGGGATTCAATAGCTCAGTGACAATCCCATGTCGAAATGCATCGAGTGCTGTACTCGTTGATGATTCGACATCGACTAGGGGGCGATCGCCACTCATCAACGTGCGAACACCCAAATAAATCAGATAAGACGCGCCTGCATACTTGACAATCGCAAACGCAATTGATGAGGTAGCAAGAATCGCGGACACCCCCAATGCCGCTGCGACGACGTGAGCATATCCGCCTATAGCCGTTCCGATAGATGACGCAAATCCATCTGCCCGTCCTCCCTTGAGACTACGCGTCAACACATAAAAAATTCCTGGCCCTGGGGTAACTGCTAAGACAATTGCCGCCGTGAGAAATAGCCCAAGCATAGTCGTATCTATCATGTTGTATCTACCGTAGAGATGTCTTATACCCCTAGATCTCTCGTAAACGGGGCATTAATTCTGCCAAATTGCAGGGTGAATTGCGACTATCTAGCTGATCTTTGATGAGATAATCCCATCCAGTGCGACAGGCTCCTGACGAACCAGGCAAGCAAAAGATATACGTACCATTTGCAACTCCTGCTAGCGCTCGCGATTGGATGGTTGAGGTTTTAATTTCCTGGTAAGAAATCATTCGAAAGATTTCTCCAAACCCTTTAATTTCTTTATCAAGCAGAGGATAGATCGCTTCGGGAGTTCCGTCTCGCCCCGTGAGCCCCGTTCCACCTGTTGTAATAATTGCCTGGACTTGCTCGTCCGCAATCCATCGGGAGATAATTTCCCGAATTTTATAGAGGTTGTCAGGTACGATGGCCTTCTCAGCAAGATCATGACCCGCTTCCAGAAGGCGATCGCACAAAAATCGGCCCGACGTATCGGTGTCATCCGTACGCGTATCAGACACCGTTAAAACTGAAATACTAATTGGAATCAACTGCGCTTGATTAGTCATGTCTCGCCCTTCACCCTGCTACGTCCCACAATGTCATGTCTGAACAGACTCTAACTGGGCAGCGACCCCGCGCAGATCATCTACAACGGCTGAAATCGAAGGATAACGATGGTCTACCGATGAATGAGTCAGCTTACGAATAAGGTTGGTAATGCCAGATGACCCAGTGGGAATAGATTCTGCACAAAACTGATGCCCCTGAATGCCATCGTGGCAAAACGAAACTGGACTTTGCCCCGTTAACAGATATGCAAACGTCGGCCCTAGCGAATAGAGGTCAACGGCGGAAGAGGCATTAATTTCTAGCTGATCGGGCGCGCTATACCCGGTTGAGCCTACAGGCGTTTGCTGCCCTAAAATGACTGCCTTTACGGTGCCAAATCCGACGAGCGCTAGATTGTTTAAGTCTTCTACCCACGTGGAGTCGTGGGACGAAGTGTCTTGAGACAGCGTCTTGCTTCGGTCGATCAGGTTGGCAGGCTCAATATTTCGGTGCAGAATGGGCGGGTTGAAACAATGTAAATACTCTAGAATATTGCAGATTTCAAGCATCCAATCGATCGCGCAGGCAGGCGATACAGGCCCAGTGGTCGCAATCCGTCGCGCCAGATTTTCACCTGGTATCATCTCCATGGCGAGATAGGGTCGCCCCGCCATCGAGAAAAAATCAAAAAATTGCGGAATCTGGGGATGATAAAGCTGTCGCAGCAGTTCTGCTTCATATTCCAGTGCGGCCTGGGCTCTCGGATGCCGGAGCCACTCCGAACTGAGCGTCTTCAAAACCAGCTGTTTGCCCTCGTACCAAGCTAGATACGTTACGCCGATATCGCCCTGTCCCAAGACCTGTAAAATCTGATAATTACCAATGGTTTGCAGCGTTTGCAGCGGGCGATCGCGCTGAGGGTTAATCCTGTGCCGAGTCGGTCGGGACGACCGTGACCGTGACGACGTCGCATCGGCTGAAGACCCTAAATGGGAAACCATTCTGGTTGAAGAGTCCCCCGCTCCTGATGCAACGCCAGTCAGGGTATCTGCTGACAGACGAAGATGAGACGGAACCGGGATCGTCCCCATTGACCCAAAAGACCGATTCAGGTTGTCTGATGCAGACTCGCTTGGCTCCGATGGCTTGGTCTGCTTTGCATTGGGTAGATTGTTGATTTCGGTTTCTGTAGGTGATGCGTCAAAGCGCTGACTCATGACGCGATCGCCCTGAAGATTCTCGGGAAGGCCCTGCAAAGCTTCTGACCCAATCCGAATTTGAATGTTAGGCCCAGACCGTGCCAGGCGAATAATGGCTCCATCCGCAACCGGAACTTTTGTAATGCGCTTTCCATCCAGGTAGGTTCCATTCGTGCCTAGATTTTCGACTTCCCAACCACTTCCCACCTGACGCAACTCGACGTGATGGCGCGACACCACAGCGCTGTAGAGAATGACCTGATTGTCAGTTGAGCGGCCAATGCGAATCACTGACTCATTCTCAAAAGGCCAGACCTGAACTGGGGTTCGTTTGAGGGGATGTAAGAGTAATAAGGTAATCACACCGATAATTGAGAATTTGACGATTACGGCGTTCAGCGAGGGAAAGCTTGCTAGGAAAGCTACAGCGTAAAACTGCTCTATATCTTAATCGCTAAGGTGCGCCACCGGGCAACCAATCTGCAATTTTCTGTTATTTGCAGAGCATGTGATGAGAAATTATCGATATTAATCTCTGCGAGTCTCATGTAGATGATTCACTCACGACAGCTGAAACAAGAACGATACCTTGTCTCCCTTCCCTAGCGCAATGCGATCGCCCGGGCGCAAGCGATGTCGGTTGCCGATCGGCAACGGGGTATTGTTGATATACGTACCATTTGAGCTACCCACATCTTCGATATAGTAAATACCGGCCTCTATTCGAATATCGGCATGAACACGCGACACCACTTCAGAGTCGGGAAATCCTGAAACATCGATATCGGGAGGAACACGATCGTTCGGTTTACCCACATGGGCAACGGACAAATGCGGTGGAATTTCAATGGGCGTATCCGTTCGAATATGGATAAGCTGGGCTGCATGGGTCTGAAGCTTAGTATGCGTCACATTGCCCGATCCTGAGAGGTTAGAGGCAGCCGGAGGCGCAACCGTAGGAGCCGTTTGTTCAACGGGTGCGGGCGGTGAAGGAGGCTGGGATGGCACATTACTGAGCAGAGACTCAGGCACTTCCAGCGGATCTGGCGAAATCAGATCGGGCACCTCCCAGTCTGGGGAATCTAGTTGCCCCGGCGACGACGATTCGGCAGGTGATCCTGCTCCTGCCGATGTCTTTAGATTAAATCCGCACTGCCCACAAAAACTGGCATCTGACTGCACGCCTGAGCCGCAATTTGGACAACTCATCATGGCAGGAAGGGGCGTGTAGCAGGCTTCACATTGAACCGCTGCATCGGGATTCTGGTGATTACAGTTCGGACAAACAATCATGCTGGCTTCCTTTGGTTGCCTCCATCATAAAAACTGGGTGCTTGGAGTGACTGAATTTTAATGTCCTTTTATGAATCTGATTGATGAATTCAATATTCCGATAGGACGTCGAATCTAAAATAGATGACTATTCGACTCAAATCACCACGAGCATAGACTGATGCACCTAGACTATTGAGTGATTTCAGAACATCTTAATTTCAAAATAGTGAATCTCAAGATATTCAACATCAACTCATTCACGAGACATTGAGTTTCAAAATTGAAGATATCTCAGTTTTTCATACAGCAACCCACCCAAGACCTGTTATAAACCCTGCACATCTTGACCAGCCTCTGCATCCAGCAACCACCACAGTTGGCCTTGAGGCCGAATCAACCGTGATGGGTATGCCGTCGCATCGCCCTCTGGAGCAAAAACCTGAGCTAACGCCGGACGCTTACTAGCACCCGCAACTAAAAACATGACGCAACGGGCATGGTTGATCAACGAAGTGGTGGCTGTGATCCGAGGTTGACCGTCTTTATTGCCAACCGTGATCAGGCGATCGCTCACGTCTAACGCCGCCGTGTGAGGAAACAGGGACGCAGTATGTCCATCATCGCCCATGCCAAGCAGCACAATATCTAAAGCCGGATAGTCTCCCGGCTGAGTCTTAAAGACGTCTTGAATCTCTGCCTCATACTGGTCAGCCGCTTGGGACGGTTCTGGGGCATCGGTCGGCACCGGATGAATATTCTCAGGCGGGATAGGCACCCGATCGAGCCACGCCATGCGAGCCATTCTTTCATTGCTATCGGGATGATCAGACGGCACATACCGCTCATCTCCCCAAAAAATGTGCAGTGCATCCCACGGCAATGACTGGGTTGCCAACGATTCGTATAAGGGCTTAGGCGTACTGCCACCCGCCAAAGCAATGGTGCATCGCCCCCGCTTGGCGATCGCTGTCTGGATATGTTCGAGCACCAGTTCGAGCGATCGCTGAACCAAGGCACTCTTGTCCGGTAATATTTCTACCTTTTTCATTAATACCCCCCTTACCAACCGATTAAATGTCGTATCAAATGTCGTAAAGCGATGTTGTAAAGCAAGCAGTCATCCATCACCTTACCCATGCAGACTAACCTTGAATAGCTGTTATATGAGTCAGGGCAACGATTCTTTTAGAATTAGATCCTTCAAGATGACTAACCCGCAATCCGGAGAAAAATCGGCTATCAACGGGCGATCGCTTGTAAATCCAATCTAAATATGGTGTTCACCCCCTTCTCATCGAGATTGCCGTCGAATGACAGGAAATCTATGGTCTTTGGGCATTATGTCTAGCATGATGTTTAATGGCGTTGGGGTCATTACTTCGAGACACATGCCCGCTCGTCGAATATGTGTTTAACCCCAAACGTAGCTAGCATTGCAATAAAAAACATTTATGAAAGCGCCTACTAGCCGTCAACTTTCTCCCCTGGTTTCCCGTGCCTTTAAGGCCGTCGGAATTATTATGATTCTGGCATCTCTGCTTGATATCATCATCCTTCCGATTCCATTCCAGTTTCAAAATCGAGAATGGTTAGAACTCTTCGCAACTCAAGTGGTCGAACGGGGCATCGTTCCGATGGTGGGTCTAGCGCTCCTGTTTGCCGGATATTGGGTCGAAGGCATTTCTACGGGGGCATCGTCTGATAGCAGACTCTCTTGGAAAAGCCTCAAACTTTGGGCTCTCTTGCTCTCTTGCTTGTTCGCACTCTTCTATCTCATGGTGCTTGTCTTGCACGTCAATAACGAATTTGCTCTTCGCACTCAGCGCCTAGAGGAAATTCAGCAGCAGGCGAGTCAGGCTGAAACTCAGTTAGAGACCCAGATCGAGACGCAAGTTGGACAGCAACGACAACGAATCGGTGAGCTACTCGACAATGAGGCTCTACTAGACCAAGTGATTGAACAGGGTGCAGTTTCCGAACAAGAAGCCCAATTGCTTCAGCAGTTTAGAAATAATCCCGATTCGTTTGACGTTTATTTACAAGGGCTTCAACAGCAGGCTGAGACAGCGCTCAACGAACGACAGACCGAGTTGGGAATGCGCCGTGAAGAGGCTATAACGGAAGTCAAGACCAATACGCTTAAGTCTGCAATCCGCATCGGACTAAGCAGCTTGCTACTGGCGATCGGGTACATTGTGATCGGATGGTCAGGCTTAAAGCTTCTCGGACAGGCTTCTGCGGGTCAACTTCCTCGCTAACGATTAGCATGTTTTCGATCTATATTCTGACTCACAATGAAGAGGTCGATATTGCAGCGTGTATTGAGTCTGCGTGTCTCTCAGATGATGTGATTGTTGTAGACTCATTTAGCAGCGATCGCACCCTCGACATTGCCAGCCAATATCCCGTCCGCATTGTGCAACACGCATTTGAAAGTCACGGTCGACAGCGAACCTGGATGCTTGAATCCGTGATCGCCAAACATGAGTGGGCGTATATTCTCGAAGCTGACGAGCGAATGACACCTGATCTATTTCAGGAATGTCTAACGGCGATGCAAACCGATCAGCACGTTGGCTATTATGTCGCTGAACGCGTCATTTTTCTAGATAACTGGATTCGCCATAGCACCCAATATCCTCGCTATCAGTTACGGTTGCTTCGGCGCGGTAAGGTATGGTTTACCGACTATGGGCATACAGAACGCGAGGTCTGTGACGGGTCAGCGGGATTTCTGAAATCAACGTATCCCCATTACACGTGTAGCAAAGGGCTAAGCCGTTGGATTGAGAAACACAATCGATACTCCACCGATGAAGCCGTTGAAACCCTCAAGCAGCTTCAGCATGGTTCGGTGAACTGGCGCGATTTAATATTAGGAAAGTCAGAATTAAAGCGCCGGAGAGCCCTCAAAGATTTATCATTGCGCTTGCCGTTTCGACCCCTGATTCGATTTATCTATATGTATATCGGATTGAGAGGGTTTTTGGACGGTCAGGCAGGGTTTGCGTGGTGCACATTACAGGCATTTTATGAATATCTCATCCTGCTGAAGGTGCAAGAACTACAGGACATGCCAGAGGCAACCCAATCTCATCCCTCATCCGTCCCTCCAGTAGTTAGCGAGTCCTCCACTGATCCCACCCTTTCTTAAACGCTTCCTTATGTATAGCAATCCCAGATAGGTTGTGAGCGGAGGGGCGGGGCCGCCCGCCCCTCCGCTCACACACAATTCAAAAGCGATTTAGGATCGCTATATATCGGAAAGAATGGAAATTTATAAACGCGAAATCTTTTGGGTAAGGGCATGGCTTGGGGAACTGACAAAACCCTGAACGCTGGCGGCTGTTCACGAAGCGTTCCGCAGGGTAGCCGCGCCTTGCATTCAAAGCCATCTAAATGTTAAATGCGATACTAATTATGTATGATTGAGACACCTGTTAGATAGGTTGCTTTTCTAATGTAGAGACCAATGTATAGCAATCCCAGATGGGTTGTAAGCGATTTAGGATCGCTGTAGAGATAAAAATGTCTCGACGTAGCGTTGTATTCACCTAATTTGGTTGGGCGTTATAATGAGACATATATATCTAAACAATTCTTTACATAGATTGCAGATGCTGTACAAATAGAAGTAGGTATATCCTGAAGTGCTGATCTTAACCGACCTATTAGCTTCTATAGGGCTTCTATAGGATCAACATCATAATGGGTTGAGAGCCTGGTATGCATGCATGTCAAGCCATTGCCTCAATAATCAAGACAGTATCGAGGTCGAGGTAGCAGATGTTTAGTTCGCTCAGCCAGTTCCAAGGAGAGTAGGTGTTCTGTGCTCCAGAAGCTTAAACAGGATTTCAAAAATGACCTAATTGCGGGTCTTTTGGTTATTATTCCCCTAGCCACTACCATCTGGCTGACACTTACGATCGCCAGTTGGGTGATTAATTTTTTGACGCGGATTCCTAAGCAGCTCAATCCGTTTCACGATCTTCATCCAATATTAGTTAATCTCATCAACATCGCAGTCGGGTTTGCGGTGCCTCTCCTGATCATCTTGTTGATTGGCTTAATGGCCCGCAACATTGCTGGGCAGTGGCTACTGGATATAGGAGAGCGTCTGCTTCAAGCTATTCCGCTGGCTGGTTCTGTTTATAAAACGCTGAAACAGCTCCTCGAAACTCTTCTCAAAGATTCGAATAGTAAGTTCCGACGAGTTATTTTGGTTGAATATCCCCGGCGTGGCATCTGGGCGCTTGCGTTTGTCACGGGAACGATTAGCCCTGATTTTCAACCTAATTTACCTGGTCCAATGTTAAGCGTAGTGATACCGACCACCCCTAACCCGACGAGTGGGTGGTATGCCATTGTTCCAGAGAAGGACGTCATTAATCTCTCTATTTCAATTGAAGATGCGTTTAAGGTTTTAATCTCAGGAGGGATTGTTGGCCCTAGCGTGTTAGCGTCTGTCCCACCTCGATCGCTGAATGAGCTAAAGTTAGAAACGTCATCCCCAGATAATAAGCCGTTGACAGAGCTAAAGCGTCAACCGTATCCGATCATTCAAGCTGAGGATGAGTAGGTACTGAGTCTGTTTTAGCTCGATGCCGAGCATTAGTGCGCCGAAGTATTACTCCTATGCAACCCCGTCGAACTGCCCGCGAGCTAGCGCTCTTGAGTGTGAGCCAGCTTCCGACTAATCCTGAAAAGCTCGAAGCTCAGCAATTGCAGCAGCTTGTTCTCGCTGCCGTGAGAACGCTAACGGCTGAAATTCGTGAAACCCTGGAGTTAGCAGCTTCAGAATTAGAGCGAGGCAGCGATCGCCTCTTAAATAGCGAAACTCGCGCGATTGATTTGAAAAGCTCTAGAGTGATGGTAGGGGAAGCCGTTGAGTTAACGCAGTCAGCCATCAACCGTCTTGGACATGCTCTAGATTTGCCCGAATTTATTCAGCTCGCCAATCAGCATGAGGTTCGAGAGTATGCGCTGCAATTGCTGGTTGCTGTCCAAACCTGTCGCTCTGAAATTGATCGTGCCATTGAAGATGCGCTAGTAGACTGGAATCTTAGCCGCTTGGCGCGAATTGATCGAGACATCCTGCGAATTGCTGTCGCTGAGATGATTTATTTAGAGGTTCCTGATCGAGTTGCAATTAATGAAGCAGTAGAATTGGCAAAGCGCTATGGCGGTGACGAGGGGCATCGGTTTATTAATGGTGTGTTGCGTCGAATTAGCGATCGCGCAAATATCCAATCTAGAAGCAGTCCGGCGTGAGTCAGCATCCTGTTTAACGGCACTACGTGGAAAATCCGTGTGAGAAATCCACACACATTTTGTTATAGATGTCTATCGTCCAGTATCGTCAGAAAGTTGGTTCAGTGAGGGTTTGAGGTATGCCTCCCTTCGATTGGTTCAATCGCCAGTATAGCGATCGCCCCAAAGAGTCTGATAGTAAGCCCGACGACTCGGCTCAAGACGAGGCGACTCCATCCAGTGAGCCAGCTCAAGAGTCAGGGGAACCTGCGATCGCCCAAGACTATTTAGATTGGGCGAAATCGGCATATCAAACTATTCAGAAGCGGCAATCACCGACACCTCCTTCTATTCCATCGGAGGTGGATGCAGATGATCAATCCACTCCATCTGACCCCGTTGATACTGAGTTAGACCGCTCCGCCGAGGTCTCAGCGTCGCCTGGAGAATCTGGTGCTGCGGTCGAAGCAGATATTGACGAGTCTCTGACGACGGCGGAGAGTGAAACGGCAGCGGATGAGAGGGTCGAATCGGCGAATCCAGACGCAGAACCAACTGATTCTCCAATCCGTAAGGCACAGACTGCACCCACATCGTCGGAAAGTGGAGAAGTAGATACAACCGAAGCAGGCACAACCGAAATTTCGAAGGGTGAGTCGTTTCCAACTGCTGCCGAACCATCTCAGCCCGAGGAAGCAGCACGTCCCCTCTGGATGCAGGCAGAGTCAGAACGGCAGGAGCGACTCGAACGGCTCAAAGCCACTGCGATTGAAGAACCCGAACCCGTTCAGCCACCCGCCGACCCACCAGCGGCTGCACCCGATGTAGAATTTGACGAAAACTTTCTTTGGTCGGCGGGGGTTTTAGCGGCTCAAGGGCGTCGTCCCGACGAAATTTCGGTCGAAGAGATTACGTGGCTCAAGCGTCTTCGGCAAGGATTAGGAAAAACTCGTCGGAGTCTGATTAATCAGTTGCGATCGATTGTCGGGCAAGGACCGCTCAATCAAGATGCGGTTGTGGAAATTGAATCGCTGCTGCTTCAGGCAGATGTCGGCATCGAAGCAACTGATTACATCATTGGTTCGTTACAAAATCGATTACGGCAGGAAGCGCTGCCACCCGAGGAGGCGATCGCCTATCTCAAAGCAATTTTGCGAGATATGCTTGATAGCCCCTATGACGAGTCTTATAGCCCTACGTTCGCGCCGGATAAAGACACCCTCAACATTTGGCTGATCACCGGAGTCAACGGGGCAGGCAAGACCACCACTATCGGAAAAATTGCTCATCTAGCCCGCAAATCAGATTACCGCTGTCTGATCGCAGCCGCTGATACCTTTCGAGCAGCCGCAGTCGAGCAGGTCAAAATTTGGGGACAGCGCAGCAACGTCGACGTGATTGCAAATCCAGGAAAAAATACCGATCCGGCTGCGGTCGTGTTTGATGCAATTACGGCAGCGCAGTCTCGCAAGACCGAATTATTGCTGATCGATACCGCAGGGCGACTTCAAAATAAGAAAAATCTGATGGAAGAACTGGGCAAAATCCGCCGCATCATTGACAAAAAGGCCCCGGATGCCCATATCGAATCTCTGCTGGTGCTGGATGCCACTCTGGGTCAGAACGGGCTGCGTCAGGCGCAGGTGTTTGCAGACGTCGCCAAACTGAGCGGTGTGGTGCTAACGAA
Source organism: Elainellaceae cyanobacterium (assembly GCA_051117335.1). Classification (GTDB taxonomy): domain Bacteria; phylum Cyanobacteriota; class Cyanobacteriia; order CAZCXK01; family CAZCXK01; genus DBGGTD01. Next base: position 45,089 of record JBNPEB010000009.1, on the reverse strand, counting down.
ACTCGATGGTACGGCAAAAGGAGGTGTTGCCTTAGCCGTCGTCCAACAAATGGGACTGCCAATTCGCTTTATTGGAGCAGGAGAAGGCCTCGAAGATTTGCGCCCGTTTTCAAGCTATGAATTTGTGGAGGCGTTGCTAAGTGGCTAGCCCCCAATCGGGTGTGTCTTTGCTAAATCAATCGGTTAATCCCATAAATCGGTAGAATTGAGCATGGTTCTCGCACGTAAATCCTCAATATGTCTGCCATTACCTCTGCTCCATTCTCGCCCGAAGAAATTGCCGCTGAAGGGCTGAAACCTGATGAATATGAAGAGATTGTCCGGCGGTTAGGTCGGCATCCCAACCAAGCAGAGTTGGGGATGTTTGGGGTGATGTGGTCAGAGCATTGTTGCTATAAAAATTCTCGCCCCCTGCTCAAACAGTTTCCCACCCAAGGGAAGCGAATTTTAGTTGGCCCCGGAGAAAATGCGGGAGTCATAGACGTTGATGACGGGTTACGCATTGCGTTCAAGATTGAATCCCACAATCATCCGTCTGCAATTGAGCCATTTCAAGGAGCGGCAACAGGAGTTGGCGGAATCCTACGAGATATTTTTACGATGGGCGCGCGTCCGATCGCCATCCTCAATTCACTCCGATTCGGCAATTTAGAAAATTCTCGAACCCGTCGACTCTTTAAGGGGGTTGTTTCTGGCATTGCCCACTACGGAAATTGCGTGGGGGTGCCCACGGTTGGCGGAGACGTCTATTTTGACGCGGCCTATTCGGGGAATCCACTGGTTAATGCCATGGCGATCGGACTCATGGAAACTCCTGAAATCGTCAAATCAGGCGCATCTGGAATTGGCAATCCAGTTCTATATGTCGGATCAACCACCGGGCGAGACGGCATGGGGGGCGCAAGTTTCGCTAGCGCTGAGCTTAGCGATGAATCTGCCGACGATCGCCCCGCCGTTCAAGTTGGCGATCCGTTTCTAGAAAAATCTCTCATCGAAGCGTGCCTAGAAGCCTTCAAAACGGGAGCCGTCGTTGCGGCTCAAGATATGGGTGCCGCAGGGATCACCTGCTCAACGGCTGAAATGGCTGCCAAAGGAGGAGTCGGCATTGAGCTGGATTTAGACAAAATTCCGGTCAGGGAAACGGGGATGATTCCCTATGAGTTTCTTCTATCAGAATCGCAAGAGCGGATGCTTTTTGTGGCTCATCAAGGCCGAGAACAAGACCTGATTGATATTTTTGAGCGTTGGGGGCTTCATGCTGTTGTTGCGGGAACGGTGATCGCAGATCCCATCGTGCGAATTCTGTTCCAAGGGCAGACTGCAGCCGAGATTCCTGCAAATGCGCTGGCAGACGATACTCCCATTTATGATCGTGATGCCCTCACTGAACCACCCGCCTATGCTCGTCAGGCATGGGAATGGCACGGCGGTCTGCTGCCCCTCTGCACCAGCGAAGGGATTGAGGTTCGAGGAAAGCAGCTGTCTTGGAATGACGTACTGAATACTCTGCTGGACAGTCCGGCGATCGCCTCTAAACGCTGGGTCTACCATCAATACGACCATCAAGTGCAAAACAATACGGTGCTGTTGCCGGGGGGTGCAGACGCTGCCGTCATTCGGATTCGTCCTCAAGACACCGTTGGCAGCCAGGAAGAACCCACCACAGTTTCTTCAAATTCTGGCTCTCAATCCTCGATGCCCAAGTCGCCTAAGTCATACCTCAAGGGAATCGCCGCCACCGTAGACTGTAACGCCCGCTACGTCTATCTCAATCCTTATGAAGGTGCAAAGATGGCGGTTGCAGAAGCCGCACGGAATCTAAGCTGCGTTGGAGCAGAGCCCATCGCGATTACAGATAATTTGAATTTTGGCAGCCCAGAGAAGCCAGTCGGATACTGGCAACTCGCAGAAGCGTGTCGAGGACTCTCAGAAGCGTGCCAAGAATTCGCAACTCCAGTAACGGGCGGCAATGTTTCGCTGTACAATGAGACGCTCGATTCTCAAGGGACCCCACAACCGATTTATCCAACGCCAGTTGTGGGGATGGTAGGGCTCGTTCCTGATATCACGAAAACCTGTGGTCAAGCGTGGCAAACAGCCGGAGATATTATCTACTTGCTTGGAGCGATGGAGGTTTCGGCCTCTTCTGGTAAATCATCCTCGTCATCCTCCGAATGTTCCATTACGCTCGGCGGATCAGAGTATTTGGCAGTGATTCATGACACAGTAGCGGGGCACCCCCCCGTCGTCAACTTTGATTTGGAGCGCAGCATACAAAACGCTTGCCGGAGTGGGATTCGGCGGGGTTGGATCAAGTCCGCCCATGACTGTTCAGAAGGAGGATTAGCCGTTGCACTGGCAGAATGCTGCATCAGTGGACAACAAGGAGCCATAATCCACTTGCGAGATCCGATAGGAACTTCACCTAATTCTGAGTCTACGACCTCGCCTGCTGCACTCCGGCTCGATACGCGTCTATTCGGTGAGGGTGGTTCACGAATCTTAGTCTCTGTATCCCCATCCGATGCGGATGCTTGGGAATCCTATTTGAATAGACAAAGCAGATGTCCTTATCAGCGACTGGGATATGTAACGGATTCATCCGATCCGATGAGAATGATGAGTGAAACCACACAGATTCTCATCGACGTTAGGATTGAAGACATCAGCGATCGCTGGCTGAATGCAATTGCCCGTCGCGTTGTCGGACTCTAACGGCTGAATTAAATAAGCTGGTGCGTTCGATAAGCGATCGCCTCAGATTACGTCAATTGTGCTCAATTCTCTACACGCCAGATAATTGAACAATTCCCTGGCAATGTTAATCATTATTACGCTACTGTGATGGGGTGGGGTTATTAACGAATGATTAACCTGATTCGTTTGGTTGATAATCTCGACTTAACCGCATCCCCGATTTTGACCAATCAATCTAATTAGGAGCGAAGCTTCGCATGATGCCTGATCCTGCTGAACACGTGTTTCCTGTTCAACGATCAACCCCCGGGTCAACGGATGTTGCTCCAGTCCATGATCGGCCTGATAAGCCCGAGGAAGCCTGTGGGGTATTTGGAATCTACGCCCCTGGCGAAGAAGTTGCCAAGCTCACGTATTTTGGGCTATATGCTCTTCAGCATCGGGGGCAAGAGGCGGCCGGCATCGCGACCTTTCAAGATCGGCAGTTGCACCTCCATAAAGATTCTGGGCTCGTGTCTCAAGTGTTTAATGAACACATTTTAAGCGATCTGATTGGGGATATTGCCGTTGGGCACACGCGTTACTCAACAACGGGCGCTAGCCGGCTCTGCAATGCTCAACCTGTGGTTGTGGATACTCGCTTGGGTGCTTTGGCGCTAGCGCATAATGGTAATTTGGTCAATGCGTCTGAGCTTCGCCGAGATTTATTGAAGTCAAACTTGACGCCCGTGAGTACGACAGACTCAGAGATGATTGCGCTGGCGATCGCAGAAGAAGTCAATGCAGGAAAAGATTGGTTAGAAGCTTCTATCAGCGCATTTCATCGATGCCAGGGAGCATTTAGTCTGGCGATCGCCACTCCTGATGGCTTGCTCGGCACCCGAGACATCAATGGCATTCGTCCTCTCGTCATCGGTGTCCTAAACGGAAATTCTTCCCAAGCCCCCAATCGCTATGTTTTGGCATCCGAGACCTGTGGCTTAGACATTATTGGTGCCGAGTATTTAAGAGATGTCGAACCGGGTGAAATCGTTTGGATTACCGAGCAGGGCATTGCTTCGTTTCATTGGGCTCCGCAAGCCAAGCGTAAACTGTGCGTATTCGAGATGATTTATTTTTCTCGCCCCGATAGCGTCGTGAATGAGGAAAGTCTTTATAGCTATCGGATGCGGATTGGTCGACAACTTGCAGTTGAAGCTCCTGCCGATGTTGATTTGGTTGTGGGCGTTCCCGATTCGGGCATTCCGGCTGCAATCGGATTTTCTCAAGAATCTGGGATTCAGTATGCTGAAGGTCTAATCAAAAATCGCTATGTGGGGCGCACGTTTATTCAGCCGACGCAAACCATGCGCGAAGCTGGCATTCGTATGAAATTGAACCCTCTGAAAGACGTTCTCAACGGCAAGCGAATTCTGATTGTCGACGATTCAATTGTCCGAGGTACAACGAGCCACAAGCTCGTGAAAGCACTTCGAGATGCAGGAGCCATAGAAGTTCACATGCGTATTTCATCGCCTCCTGTGACGCATCCGTGTTTCTATGGCATTGACACAGACAACCAAGATCAGCTGATTGGGGCGACGAAATCAGTGGATGAAATCGCATCTCACATTGAAGTGGATTCGCTAGCGTATCTAAGCTGGGAAGGAATGCTACGAAGTACTGGGCAAGATCCCGACAGTTTTTGTTCGGCTTGCTTTACAGGCAAGTACCCAGTTCCAGTTCCAGAGATGATGCAACGCTCGAAACTGATGTTAGAGAAACTGCCACAACCCACGTTAGCCTAGTTAGATGTGCATCTAAACTAAACTTAAAATACAGGGTTTTAGTTAACCCAGTGTAAGGCAGCCCTTCGGGCTGTCTCTTGTGATTTGGGGAGCAAAATCATTCCAAGAATTTGATGCAGGTCTGATACATTAAGGTGCAAGACAGCATTGCGAGATGACACGGAACAGATGTTAGTCATCTCACTATAAAAGTTCCCTGCCATGACAAACCTTAGTCAAACATTTGCTAGCCATATTGACCAAATCTTTGAGCAGTGGAAAGAGAAAGTTCGCCACGATCGCAAAATCGAAAGCTCAAAGGATTTGTCAGAAACCGCATTGGGCAACTCTGTCCCTAAAGTACTTGAGGCTATGACTATAGCCCTGTCGATGACTGAAGAAGACGATTTTGAGAAAATTGTGGATGCTAGCTTAGAGCACGGAAGTCAGCGATTTCGGGCTGGCTTTGATGCGAAAGAAATCACCCGCGAGTATCGGCTGCTGCGGCAGACGATCATGTCGACTCTAGAGGCTGACTTATTAACCCTGCCTCCGTTAGACTATCATCGAGCGTTTCGCTTGATTGATGCCATTATCGATGAAGCCAGCGCGCAGTGCTTTAATCAATTTGCCGAAGAACAGAAACATACGATGGAGCGGCTTCTGCAACAGCTCGTCGTTACCAATCAAGAACTTGAACGATTATTGAGCCTCAACCAAGAGAATCTTTCTAAACTTGCCCATGAGCTAAAAACGCCGCTGAATTCGATCATGGGATATTCTCAGCTATTGCTGCGAGAGCAACGAGCCAAGGGTGACACTCAAACTTCTCATATTAGTCATATCGAACGGGTGCTTCGAGCCAGTCGGCAATTGTTAGAACTCGTCAATGGCGCTTTACAGGTTGCACGTTCTCACTCAGGGCGCGATGATCTGGAATTGGATTGGATGCAGGTGCGTCCGATTATTGACAGCGTCATCGAAATGGTTGAACCATTAGCCCAAGCCAAAGATTTGCAGCTCACGGTAGACTATGACTCCATTCCTGAGCAGGTAACGACATCTCAAACATGTCTACGCCAGGTTTTGACCAATCTGTTGAGCAATGCGATTCGCTATACAGACGAAGGCTCTGTCACAGTCATGTGTGAATTGTTGCCTGACAGTCGTTGGGCGATCGCCGTCAGCGATACTGGCATTGGTATTGCGCCAGAGGATTATGATCGAGCGTTTCAGCCCTTCGAGCGTGCCCGTTCAAACTCAACGGATGAACGTGACGGAAGCACAGGCTTGGGGCTAGCAATTGTGACTCAACTAGTGAAAGCATTGCAGGGAGAGATTGAATTGGAATCTCAGCTCGGTGTAGGGTCAACGTTTAAGGTCATATTCCCGCTTCACCCAGAACACGATTAAATCGCGCAATTCTAAATCGCGCAATTCAAATCGCCCGCTTTTTGGCTAAAGCGCAGATTTTCACGGTAATCGACTGGGCAATCGATCACGGCAGGCACGTCTTGATTGAGCGCCTCTTTTAGAATGGGCACAAAATCTGTGGTCGATTCAACCCGGTATCCTTTGAGCCCCATACTTTCTGCCAGTTTGACAAAGTCGGGATTACCAAAGTGAACAAACGACGATTCCCCATAGTGGCTAATTTGCTTCCATTCGATTAGCCCATATCCGCCGTCATTAAAGATGATGGTGACGAAGGGAGTGCCAACCCGTAACGCGGTTTCTAGTTCTTGACAGTTCATCATAAAACCGCCATCGCCTGTGGCTGCAACCACTTTGCGATCGGGAGCAACCAGTTTTGCGGCGATCGCCCCTGGAATCGCAATCCCCATGGCGGCAAACCCGTTAGAAATGAGGCAGGTATTGGGGCGATCGCAATGATAATGGCGGGCAATCCACATCTTATGGGCTCCCACATCAGATATGACAATGTCTTCAGGGCCCATGACCTGGCGTAAATCATAGATGAGCTTTTGAGGCTTGATCGGAAATTCGCTATCGCTGGCGTACTGATCGTAGTCAGCGCGAATGTCTTTCCAGAGATCGAGTGACTGAGGGTCAGTTTTATCTTGACGACTGGCTCGCTTAAGAATCTCCCAAAGGGAGTCAGAAATATCTCCGACGACCTCTGCTAGCGGAATATAGCTACTGTCGATTTCGGCGGGGGTTTGGTTGATATGGATGATGGGAATATGCCCATCAGGATTCCATTTCTTAGGAGAATATTCAATGAGGTCATAGCCTATTGCGATTACCAAATCGGTGCTGTCAAAGGCGCAGCTAATAAAATCTCGCTGCTGAAGCCCGACCGTCCATAGGGCAAGGCGATGGGTATAGGGGATAGCGCCCTTGCCCATAAAGGTATTCGCCACGGGAATGTTTAGCTGAGTCGCAAATTCGGTCAGTGATTCGCTCGCGTGCGATCGCAGCACGCCATTGCCTACCAAAATCATCGGATTCTTGGCTTTTGAGATCGCCGATGCGGCTGCTTCTAACCCTTGAAACGATGCAAACGTTTTCTCTTGGCGATCGGTTCTAAGGGGGACACCGATGGCCGGCATTGCAGCGATGTTCTCAGGCAGATCGATGTGAACGGCACCGGGTTTCTCGGTCTGGGCAAGCTTAAATGCTTTTCGAACAATTTCTGGCGTGTTGCTGGGGCGGACGATTTGCGTATTCCATTTGGTCACGGGCGAAAACATGGCCACCAAGTCTAAATATTGATGAGACTCAATGTGCATCTGGTCGGTGCCAACCTGCCCAGTGATAGCAACGAGAGGAGCTCGATCTAGATTTGCATCGGCAACGCCGGTCATCAGGTTGGTCGCACCTGGACCAAGGGTTGACAGGCAAACTCCTGCTTTTCCAGTGAGGCGACCATAGACATCTGCCATGAACGCGGCCCCTTGTTCATGGCGAGTCGTGATAAATCGAATGGAAGACTCTTTTAAGGCTTCTAAGATTTGTAGATTTTCTTCACCCGGAAGCCCAAACACGTATTCGACTCCCTCATTTTCCAAACAGCGTACGAGTAACTCGGCTGTGTTCATCTCGCCCATGTCGTCAATACCTTCTAGTTTTTGCTATCAGCAACGAGCCAGTGTGTTTGATTGGCAGACTCCGTCCCTTGCCCATTATGACCAACCTTCTATAGCGATCGCCCAGCCTTTGTCAGGATTTGTTGTATGTAAACTCTCAGCGCAGGATCGCTACTTCACCCAAATGGTTTTGATGTTGACAAATTCATGGATGCCTTGGATACCCAGTTCTCGACCATAGCCCGATCGCTTGATGCCGCCGAAGGGCAGCCGGGGATCAGACTTCACCATGCCGTTGATAAACACACAGCCTGCGTCGATTTCAGCGATGAGGCGATCGCGTTCAGCCGTATCCTGAGTCCAGGCGCTTGCTCCCAAGCCAAACGGAGTTCGGTTTGCCAGCTCAATCGCAGCATCCAAGTTAGGCACCCGAAATAGCAAGGCCACTGGACCAAAAAATTCCTCTTGATCTGCCGACGTTCCAGGTTGAATGTGGGTCAAAATTGTGGGCGGGTAGAAATGTCCTGATTGGAGCACCTCACTAGTTTGCATGGTATTTAGATCGCCTCCAAACAAAAGCTTGGCACCCTGACGTATGCTCGCTTCCACTTGGTGTTTGATGTCTTGCAAAATGCTTGCGGTTGCCAATGGCCCGATGTCGGTATCAGGCTGCATGGGGTCGCCAATCTTAAGCGCAGCAAATTTTTCGATGAGGCGCTCGGTAAACTGATCGGCGATCGCCTCATGTACGATAAAGCGCTTCGCTGCGATGCAGGATTGCCCATTGTTGATCATGCGCGCCGTCACCGCAGTTGAGACGGCTGCATCTAGATCGGCGCTTTCCATAACAATGAATGGATCGCTGCCGCCGAGTTCTAGCACCGTTTTCTTGATCTGCGTGCCTGCCGCTGCCGCGAGACTTGCTCCGGCAGGTTCACTCCCAGTTAGCGTAGCGGCTTTGACTCGATCGTCTGTAATCACCTGTTCGACAGCATTTGCTCCGATTAGCAAGGTTTGGAACACCCCGTCTGGAAACCCCGCTTTGCGAATAATATCTTCAATAGCAAGCGCACACTGAGGAACGTTAGATGCGTGTTTGAGCAACCCCACGTTACCCGCCATGAGCGCGGGAGCTGCAAATCGAAAGACCTGCCAGAAGGGAAAATTCCAGGGCATCACTGCTAATACCGGACCTAGGGGCTGATAGCGCACAAAGCTTTGGCTCGCATCGGTGGCAATGGGAACGTCTGATAAAAACTCAGCTGCGTGATCCGCGTAATATCGGCAGACCCAGGCACTTTTCTCAACTTCGGCGATCGCGGCTTTGAGAGGTTTTCCCATTTCTAGGGTCATGATTGTGCCCCACGCCTCTTTGTCGTTCTCCAAGATCTCAGCAGCCTGGGTGAGCCAGCCTGCACGCTGAGCCAGAGAGGTGTGGCGATAGTCTTGAAACGCCTGATCCGCGTGGGCGATCGCCTGATCGATTTGGTCGCGGGTCAGCGGTTCAAAGGTTTTAATCGTTTCCCCTGTTGTAGGATTAATTGTGGCGATACTCATTGCAGAGTTCTCCCAAATAGTTCAATACAAATCATTCAAAACCTATTGGATGGTTCCCGACGTTCAACCCAGTGGGATACTGAAAATTCTGTTTCTCACAAGACGTATTTCTGGTACGAACCCGCTTAAGTGTATTGAATGGATAACGCGTTGTAGAGTTTCCTTAGTATGGCTATATGCAGGGGCTAACATACCAGGTGTTCCCCCGAGAGCATTACCTTTTTGGTGTTGAACTGATTGTGCTAGCTGATTGTGTTAACTGATGTGTGCTTTTTTGAGTTACGGCTGAATCAAACCGCGCACACGCTGATTCGGTTTGCCAACTGGTTTGATCTCCTCATTTCATCATCTAAAAAATCGTGGGTCACTGGCGCCAAAATGCCCAGATAGTTAGAAATATCTAGAAAAATTTGGAAAAATTTGGAGTTCATGGGGGAGTTCCGTTATCCCACAGCCTGATCTCAAAGCCTGCATCCTGCAGTTGAGCTTCAATCTCACTCTGATAGCGAGTTGCAGCAAATAGCAAAATGCCACCTTGAGATTTCCTGTCGCGGGCAAGCCCTGCGGCGATCGCCTCCCACGGTTGCAGGTGATAGCCCTGCCAACCCAAGGTGGGGTAAGTATCTTGCATGAGCGCAAGAGAACGGTGGCTGCCGTGAAGAACCCCTGCTAAGACCACAAAATGCCCAACTGCCCAGTCGGGAGGCGGAGGCGTGATGGGCATGCCATTCAAATAGGCGATCGCATCTGAAATAGGCAGATTGGCTCCCCACAGATATCCCGTATTGAGATTGCAAACCGGAACAATATTCCATTCGGGATGCTGGTGGCACAGACGAAATAATCGGCAGATTGTATTAGCAGACCACTGACATTGAATGGGGATACATCTATACCGATTGGCAGAGCATTGCTCGATGGCTTCTGCTAACCCTCCGGCAGATGTGCCAGATTGATCCAGATTGGTAGTGGTAGGTAAAGGTGTTGTGTAATCGTGCCGAGACTCTGCTCCGAGAGGTAGCCACTGCTGGGCATCTCCTGAGAGCAAGATCGAGCCTGCCCATTTGCCAATTTCCGACGGGGTGGTGTTGACGTGGGCGATCGCCCTCAGCAACACGGCAGCCCAATACGGACCACATAAATTATCCGGTTGCTGTCCGGCTCGATGATGCTCAGACTGGATCGCTTGGCTCCCAGACAGCAGCACAACATCAATATCACGATGCTGACAGAGTTTCTCTCTAAAAGATTGCATCGAGTTGCTTACTATAACAACTTGCTAACGGTATGTATCTATGAGCTTTCACCCAAACACACTCTTCGGAACCCTCTTCAAGACTATTTAAATTCCTTAATCATTTCCAGAGATTCCTAAAACCTTGCGATACCATAAAGATAAGACGCATAAATATAAACCAGATTCTGTATTTAAAAATACAAAACAGCTTTGATTTTAAGCTATCCCTCATAGTAGTCTCCTCACCGTGATGGCAAACGCACTTCCTCCTACCAAACGCCCATTTCTCCAGCCTGGTGATGTCACATATGCGCCGGGTTGGGAATTTTGCTATGAAGTGATGTCTGGCCCTTTTTGCCGGATCAACTATATTCACTGGCAAGGAAATCTTGCCGCGGCACCAGCAGATGCTCACTCCTATATTAGTTATTTCATCAGAGCGCTCGGTGGAAAAACAATTCACCGATTTATCGTAAAAATTACAAATTTTCAGTTGACGTGACGTTCCGATAGGGTGACTAAAAACAGCGAGCGAGAGCCTGCGGCAACGAGGCTCTACAATTCGCGTTTGTAGCCTGATTCCGTATTTGTGGCTACAAACTTGTTATAACAATCACGGCAGACTGTTCCTCAAGTTTGCGCAACGTAGTTTATCGATCGGTTGGGTCGATCGATTTGTTGGTTTGACACATCAGAACTACTTGTATTTACCTGAGGAGCAAGAGACTAATGATCCTTGACGTAGTGTTGTTGTCGCAAGTTGCCTTTGAGGACTTGCCAGCATCGACTCAGTTTCTAGAAACGTTTGTGACGGAGTCCTATTATTACTGGGCGTCTGTTTTCATGCTAGTCATTCACGTCGGCTTCTTAGCCTACGAGGGCGGTGCGTCTCGTGCCAAGAATGTCCTAGCAACAATGGTCAAAAACCTGCTGACCCTATCTACCGTTGGTTTAGCATTTTTCTTCTTTGGCTGGTGGGTCTATTGGGCATTTCCCCTTTTCCCATTTAATGGAGGCATTTTAGGGCCGTGGACAGGTGAGGTCGAGGGCGCAGCAGCCGACATTTTGCCGTTAGTTCAGGCATCTTACCCTTGGTCTGAGGCGATGGGGCCTAATATCTCGGATAACCTCACTGGGGTGTTCTGGTTTGCATTTTCTCTATTTGCGATGACGACGGCATCCATCATGTCAGGTGCTGTGATTGAGCGAATTCGTTTGGGTGCTTATGTGATTCTTGCCACGATCTTGGGTGGATTCACGTGGGTCGTCGCAGCAGCTTGGGGATGGAACTATTGGGGATGGTTTACAACCAATTTGGGCTATCACGATTTTGGATGTTCTGCTGTCGTTCATGGAGTATCTGGCTTCTTTGCCCTTGGGGTACTGATTAATCTAGGGCCCCGCATTGGTAAATATGACGCAGATGGTAAGCCAAGAGCAATTTTGCCCCACAATCTTCCATTAACAATGGTTGGGCTCATGCTTATCTTTGTTGGGTTTTATGCCTTTTTAGCGGCATGTGTCATTTACAGTCCTGGCTTCGCCAGAGAAACTACCATTTATGACACCCCCATGACGTTGGCTTCGATCGCAGTCAATACAACCCTGGCGCTCTGCATCGGCATTGTGGGTGCATACATCGGCTCAAAGGGCGACCCCTTCTTTACCATTTCGGGGGGGCTAGCTGGCATTATCTCTGTTGGCGCAGGACTTGACCTCTATGCGCCACTGTTGGTTATCCCAATTGCATTCATTGGCGCGCTGACCATGCCTTGGGTGGGGATGTGGATTGAGAAGATTGGCATCGATGACGCCGTAGGTGCGTTTGCGGTTCACGGCTACTGTGGGGTTTTTGGAGCGATGGCGGTCGGAGTAATGGCGACCGGATATATCCAAGGAGATGGCTATCCTCCAACGGGGTTCATTGGTCAATTGATCCCAACCCTAGTTTGCACCATTCTGTTAGGGTTTATCCCTGGATATGGCGTGAGTTGGGTGCTGAAGCAGATGAACTTGCTGAGAGTTCCTCGTGAGGAAGAAATCGAGGGTCTGGATATGGGAGATTTTGGGACTCAAGGCTATCCAGAATATTCAATTGTTCCTGGAGAGGAAGTTCCGATGACATCGATCAAGTAATAGTGCGATTCGTAATAGTGCAATCTGTAATGGTGCGATTCGTAATAGTGCGATCGCTTCAGGTATTACCCGTAAGGAGAGAGAACTATGCGTGGCTCTAGCCCATTTTCAACATACGATGAATTTTATGAGGCTACTGGTCCAATCTATACGTTTGCCGATCGCCCAGCAATTATGGGCATTCTCTGTGTGGTCAGCGCTCTCATATTCCTTTATTTCATCTATGCGACCTACACCATCAAGAAGGGGCATTCCGATGCAAAGAATCCGGTCATTTTAGGGTTGTTAATTGCAACCAGTGTTGCGTCTGCTGCTGATGCGGTCTACTCTAACTACCTGCAGCGTAATGACCATCGTCAGGCAAATCGAGTAACGCAAAATGTCGATTATCAGGCTCGGCAACATCGCTCTAACAATTTTCAATTGCCCGCTCTGCTCGGCGTGATGGGCATAGGAGCAACAGCGTCTCGTCGCCGTCGATCGTCGGTACGCCGCTATGCAACAACATCTCGTAAAACCAGTGCTAAGCGAAGACGCTATCGCTAAACACATTGATGATGAAGTGCGATCGCACCCAATCGGTGTATTTAGATCCGTGTGAATAATAGGTGAGGGGCGGTTCATCAACTGCCCCTACTGTCATATAGACGTTCGAGAGCAGGGGGTTGGGGGATTAAGGGGGAAAGATTTCAATCAACCAGGAGTCTACACACACCTCTGACCCCGTAGAGCTGTAGAACTCACAGAACTACGGTTCCAGCTCATCGCAACCGCCCCAGTTCTTTTACCTCAGTTCTTTTAGTAGTTCACGCCAGATCCTCCAAGGTTGGTTTCCGGTTAGAAACCATGCCCCACGCTATCTGTCTAACTATGTAGTGATTCTAAATCGCTCGTGAATTGTGTATGAGCAGTGGGGCGATCGCAACCCGCCCCACTGCTCATAACCTAGGATTGCTATATATCCTGAGAAAGTCTGTTTCAGCACGGGGAATGATAACCTGTAATGGGCGTGCAATAAAAATTAATAGTTTTTAGAAGGCATTTCTTTATGCTGAGGCTTATTACCGATTTTGATGGTCCAATCGTAGATGTGTCAGAACGGTATTATCGCGTGTATCACTTTTGCTTAGATCAAGTTCGCCGTCCAGAGCAATCGGTGCGTTGGCTATCTAAAACCGAGTTCTGGGCGCTGAAGCGATCGCGCGTCCCTGAGCGGCAAATCGGCCAAATCTCAGGCCTAGACGAAATCCAAGGTAGAGCGTTTGCCCAACTTCGACGAAAAACGGTACACACACTTCCGTATCTGTGCTTTGATCAGCTGATGCCCAACGCCAATCAGGCACTGCACCAAATTCAGCAAATGAATATCGATTTAACGCTGATGACCATGCGGCGACTGCATGAGCTAGAGCATGCCCTCAAACAATTCAATTTGACGGATATGTTTCCAGAAGACCACCGCTACTGTCGACGTAATCGAGCGTTTAAGACAACAGACATCGAAGAAAAAACGCTGCTCATGCAACAAGCGTTATTGGAAATGCCTCCTGCAGCGGAAACCTGGATGATTGGAGATACGGAAGCCGACATTCTATCTGCAAAATCGCATGGCATCCCTGTTATTGGCGTCTCATGTGGAATTCGCGATCGCAACCAGTTGGCAAACTATGAGCCAGACTGGATTGCAGATGATTTGACCGAAGCCCTTGACATCATCACCACAAAATCGTGGCTTCGATCATCCGAACGTGCCTAATCCGACCTAATCCGATAGGTTTTTGACAATCATCATCGCAAAAAGCTGCTAATCAGCCAAAGCAAAAACGTGGTTACCAATACTGCAAACGACTCAGGTGCTAGACTGACCGCTTCAAGCTGACTTTGCATCAGATTGCCAAGTTGCAGCCCGATGAAGACTCCTCCAACCAAGCCAATCAGAGTCAGCAAAAATGCTCGCCCGAATTTATGCTCCTTGCGATTTAGGAAATATAGGCTAAACCCAGTAGCGATCGCCAGTGCAAGCGCTGCATAGGTCGCATCCACCAAGCTAAACAACCCAATCGCAACGAATGACACGGCAGGCCATAAAATTTCTTCGCGACTCGGAGTATCAATAAAGCGTTGCAGCCATTCCGGAGCCTGCTGACTTGGGGCTGTATTAATGTCAGGAGGAGGCTCGGCTAAACGTTCTGGAAAACGAATCCGATCGGGTACTTTGATTTTGCCTTCTTGACGGAGGCGTAAGCGATCCATCAAGATCGCGTCGTACGCAGCCTCAATCGTCTCCTGCTGCTTGCGATCGCCACTGTGCTCCTCCAGTAGACGATTGCGAGCATCCTGAATTTCTTCAAATGAAGAATTCTCGTCCAGTCCCAGTTTTTCGTAGTAATTCGGCTCACCCATCTGCAATCTCCGAAAAACCCCCAACTTACTCAATTATGATTACTAATTTAGAAAATAGGCTACTTGAGAACATTTTAGTTTTTTTGAACGTCTTAACACAGTTGGCATTTCTAGGGGATAGCCATTTATCTTTAACCTGACTGTAAGGTTGGTCATTAACGGTGCGTTTACCGTATAAAGGAAAAGCAGGTTAAACTGCATGAGTTTTATTTTCATTACCGATTAATGGATCATAATGGGTTCAATATCCGAGTAGGGTTGCAGAAACTCACATCCATTCTGAAGCGAATCGGAACAAAGTTAAACATTCCACATTGAATCTTTATCCGAGTTGTCTTAACTCCTAATTAATGTCCACTCACTTTGATGTCCACTCACTCCCCAAATGTAAGGTAACGGTCATGGCCTCAGCCAAGATTCTTGTAGTTGACGACGACCCTTCCATTCGAACGCTGATTCATCGGTTCTTATCTAAGCATGATTACCAGATGGAGTCTGCCGAAGACGGAAAAACTGCATTGGCTATCTTTGAGCAGTTCAACCCTGATTTAGTCATCTTAGATGTCAATTTACCCGATGCGACAGGCTACGCTCTCTGTGAAGAGATGCAACGACGAACTGGGGTCTTTGTCTTGATGTTAACAAGTCGCACCGATGAAGCTGATAAAATTAAGGGCTTTTCTCAAGGCGCAGACGATTATTTAACCAAACCCTTTAGTTTGGGAGAGTTAGAAGTGCGAGTTGGCGCAATTCTAAAGCGTCAGCGGCCAGTCACAACCGCCGAACAACAATGCTTAACATTTAATCGGCTTGTGATTGACCCCGTTCGGCGCGAGGTGACGCTCAACGAAGCTATTGTCCCACTAACGGCGCTCGAATTTGACCTGCTCCATTTCTTGGCAAGCCATCCTGGACGAGTCTGGCGTCGAGCAGAATTGATTCAAAAAGTTTGGGATTACGAATACGTTGGAGACCAGCGGGTCGTCGATGTCCACATTGGGCAGATTCGCAAAAAGATTGAAACAGACACCTCTCAGCCCGCTCTGATTCAAACAGTTCGGGGTGTAGGGTATAAGTTTGAGGCCCCTAACGAAATGCAGGAAGAGATGGCAGAGTAGCTTGAAGCGCGCTGCTCCCGATTTGCCCCATTCCGCTCAATGGAGGGTAATCAGGATGTTACGCGTAGGTGCTTGGGTATACATCTCCCCCTTGTAGACTCGATTCAGGGCAGGTGGTAGCCGTTCTGATTATGTTAATCAACGGCAGAGCAATGCAGAGGCGCAATTTGCATGCAAATGCGATCAGGAATTCAGGGGCATCTGTGAGAAAATCGCGACTTCAGCACACCAACACTCCCTCCAAATGCATTGTTTCTACTTGTGTAGGCTTAACAGCTAAGGCAACAAGAAGTGCCCACAAAAGGCAAGAAGTGCCTACGAAGGACCCAAAAAAGGAGCAAAGACAACCTCTGCTCCTTATAACTAGTGAATCACCCCTCCTGCTGACATCTGAGCAAGGCGAGGCATTGAAGCGCTAGCGCCGCCATCGTTGAGCAACAACTTCAGCAAGATCAACGACTCGCTGGCTATATCCCCATTCGTTGTCATACCAACCGATAACCTTGACCATGTCACCCCCCATTACTAGAGTCAAACTAGAATCGATGATTGATGATGCGTCATGTCCTCGGTAGTCACTTGATACAAGCTCTAGATCGCTGTAGGCCAAGATTCCCTTCATCGGGCCTTCAGCCGCAGATTTCAATACCTCATTAACCTGTTCGGCGATCGTGTTTTTTTCAACTTGAGCTACCAAATCAACAATCGATACGTTGGGGGTTGGCACCCGGAGCGCAATTCCATTTAATTTGCCCTGCAATTCTGGAAGAACGAGAGCAACGGCTTTAGCAGCTCCTGTTGATGTAGGAACAATGTTGAGTGCAGCGGCACGAGCTCGACGCAAATCTCGATGGCTTGCATCTAATAAACGTTGGTCGCCAGTGTAGCTGTGGGTTGTGGTCATCGTTCCTTTGATGATGCCAAAGTTGTCGTTGATGACCTTCGCAATGGGTGCGAGACAGTTAGTAGTACAACTCGCATTGCTGATGACTACGTGCCGATCATGATCGTAAGAATCGTGGTTAACACCCACGACAAAGGTGCCGTCTTCCCCTTTGCCAGGAGCTGTAATTAGCACCTTTTTTGCACCTGCGTCAAGGTGCTTAGATGCGCCCTCCTTTGTCCTAAAGACCCCAGTCGATTCGATGATCAAATCAATATCCCAGGTTCCCCAGGGCAAGTTGGCAGGGTTACGATCCGATGTACACTTAATAGTTTTTCCATTCACAATCAGGGAGTTATCGTCAGCACCAATGTCTGCGTCTAACTTGCCCAACATAGAATCATATTTTAATAGATGAGCGTTTGTCTTCGGATCGGAGGTGTCATTGATAGCGATGACCTCTAGCTGGCTGTTTTCACGAGTGAGCCAGCAGCGCATAAAGTTGCGACCGATGCGACCAAAACCGTTAATAGCTACTCTAATCACTGCGTCTTGCCCTCTATTTTCTACGTAAAGCCTCCAGTAATGGTTCAGATCATATCACCTTAAGTCACCTGCCTCTCAAGTTGCTGATCTCGTTCGTCTGTGGATTTTTCTCAATTCTGCTGGCAACTTAGAAAAATTGAGGGTCATTGGGGATCATCCGAACGAGCTTCTGAGAAGTTCTGATAAAGCTGATGGTCTTCGATGTAGAGGCGAACTGATTCTGGCACGAGATAGCGGATAGAACGGCGATCGCCCCAATATTGACGAACTAGAGTCGATGAAATTTCAACCTGTGGCGCTTGCAAGAGTTGCCATTGAATTTCAACCGACTGTCGACTGAGCGCCTGAACAATCTGTTGACAAATGTCACGAATAGATGAATCGAAATGGGGATGCTCTGTACGATTGTTCGACAAAAAATGATGCACTCTGTCCTCCTTCGACAATTGGAAACTAGATGGAAGCGAATCGGAGAGAAATCGGGGCGCGACCAGCCAATGACACTGCGATGCAAACTCGTTAACCCGATGCCATCGAGGCAGCGATAGAAATGCATCGAATCCGACGATCCAGTGCCAGTGACTGTTTGGATAGAGTGAGTTTAATTGAGCCCACGTTTCAGCAGCAAACGATGCATGGGTATGATCCTGCTCAGCCGCAGATAAACAAAATTTTGGATTGGAGGCGATCGCTCGGTTAACCATTTCCAGTCGATGAGCAAACGCCACCTGACGGTCGGCCGACTTATACGGCGGATAGTGGGTAGGCACCCAAATCACCCGATCTAACATGCACTGATCTCGGGCAGTTTCTGCGATTAACAGATGCCCCCAATGCACTGGGTTAAAGGTGCCCCCGAAAATACCTAATCTAGTCACGGCTTAATTACGGCAATTGTCTCAGTCGATTCGCGGTATTAATATCAATTCATTAATTTATTCCGGAATGCTGAGAGTGCTAACCTGTAAAACCATCACAGAGGGGCGCCTCTAAGTCGTCAGAGCCCCTGAGTGTCTCTCCATGTTGTTTTTTTCTTCGATGTTGCCCAGCCAACCCTGTTGAGCGCCCATCGTTGAAACGGATCTAACTCAACTAAGGTTAAGCGGAAATGGTAATAGTTCAGCGAATTCGTCTACTTTCAAGTATCACCGAAAGAGAATTCTTGCTATGATATCGCGTGTTACGGGTGTGGTGTGGTGTGTAAGGAGCTAGAATGCTGAATTCCGTGGATTTCAGCGGGAGACCATTCCACTTCATCGGGATCGGTGGAATTGGAATGTCTGCTCTCGCCTACATCTTAGCAAAGCGTAATCTGCCAGTTTCTGGCTCAGATATTTGCTTAAGTCATATTACGCAGCGACTGCAAGACGAAGGGGCTCACATCTTTTTGAGCCAAGATGCTTCAAATTTAGAGTTCTTTCAAGCACAGGCTCAGACTCATTTGACTGAGACGCTGCCGGTAAATTCTAATCACGGTCATGCTGTATCAACAGCCGATTGTGATTCTCAATCGGCTGTCAAGGGATCAACCACTCTGCGAAAAGAAGAATTGCCTCAGGTCGTCTGTTCAACGGCGATTAATCCTGCAAACTCCGAATATCGGGCTGCCTTAGACTTGGGATGTCCAATTCTTCATCGCTCAGACTTGTTAGCAGCTCTGATGCTTGATTATGAAAGCATTGCGATCGCAGGAACCCATGGGAAAACCACCACCAGCAGCATGGTTGGCTACCTGCTATTTGAAGCAGGGCTTGATCCCACTATTATTGTTGGAGGCGAGGTTAACGCCTGGGAGGGCAATGCACGATTAGGTCATGGCCCGAATCTTGTTGCAGAAGCCGATGAATCGGACGGATCGCTCGTTAAATTCGAGGCTCAGATTGGAGTGATTACCAATATTGAGCTTGATCACCCCGATCATTATGCAACCCTAGACGACGTAATTGAGACCTTCAAAACCTTTGCTCAGCGGTGTCAAACCCTAATCGGATGCATTGACTGTGAGACTGTGCAGAGAGATCTACATCCTGAGATTAGCTATAGCCTCAATCCAAATTCTCACGCTGACTACATTGCCAATCAAGTTAGCTATAGTGCCAACGGCACAACCGCAGAGATTTGGGAACGAGGCAAATACTTAGGAGACTTAACGCTTAGGGTCTTAGGAACGCACAATCTCAGCAATGCACTGGCGGCTGTCGCTGTGGGCCGTTTAGTTGGATTGCAATTCGATCAAATTGCAGCAGCGCTTGTGTTGTTTGAGGGGGCTCGTCGCCGATTTGAGCGTCGGGGTGAATACTCCAATATCGTCTTTGTCGATGATTATGCTCATCATCCGAGCGAAATCCGTGCAACCCTTTCAGCAGCGCGTCTTCAAGCGGATGGAGACGACACAAAACCGAAACGAGTGGTTGCAGTGTTTCAGCCACATCGCTACAGTCGAACTCACGTCTTTCTTGAAGAGTTTGGGCAATCGTTTGGCAATGCCAATCTGGTAGTGACGACTGACATTTACAGTGCGGGTGAGTCATCAATAGGTGGAGTCAGGGGGCAACAGGTGGCCGAGGCGATCGCCGTCCATCATGCCAACGTGTTTTATCGCTCAACATTGACATCTGTCTCTTCATTTTTGAAAGACACGTTGATGTCGGGGGATATTGTTCTGTTTTTGGGCGCAGGGAATCTAAATCAGGTTATTCCTGACTTGATGAGTTTCTATCAGAAGATAGAAGAAAGTGAAATTCAGGCCGTTGTCTAATTGCTGAAGCACCCAGAAATGATTAAGTCATACGATAATTAAGCGCATGATAGTTAGGCATACCTGAACATCTTTGTATTGAATTTATTGCCTAATATCGGTTGATGGTTTCCATCTGCCATTCACAGAGCAATTCCAACGTCACAATCCATTAGTAATATTTCCCATCATTTGCGCTCAATCTCGTGTGGTTGAGATGCTTCATTCAAACCCTAGCAGTGTTCCCGTATGTTATGACTATGGCGCTTTCGAAAGAATCCTTAAATATACATGGCGATGGGCCCGATTCTCATACCGTGATTGTGAACTCTCATCCTTCCAAGCTCAATAAGACCCACAGTTTGTATAAACCCTTAGGGAGCGAAGTAACTCCCATTCGTCTTCCAGACAGCCAATGTTTAATTCAGCCCCAGGTTCCGCTCGCAAAGTTTACATCGTTTCGTGTTGGTGGACCAGCAGAACTGTATGTCGCACCTCGAAACTTAAACGACTTACAGGCAAGTTTGGCATGGGCAAATCATCAGGGCGTCAACACAACCTTATTAGGTGCCGGGACGAATCTGCTCGTGAGCGATCGCGGCATTCCTGGGCTGGTCATTTGCACTCGATATCTAAGGAACTCCACCTTTAATGAAGACCTCGGCCAAATCACAGCCGCTGCAGGAGAACCCATTGCCCGTCTTGCTTGGCAAGTTGCAGAACGAGGATGGAGTGGGTTGGAATGGGCAGTTGGCATTCCCGGCACCGTTGGCGGCGCAGTCGTCATGAATGCAGGTGCCCATACTGCTAGTGTTGCAGATATTTTAGTTGATACCTGCGTGTTGTCATCGAGTGGCGCGCTCGATACTCTTTCACCTAAGCAATTGGGCTATACCTATCGCACCTCGAATCTGCAAGGCGCAAAGTTGTTCGTTACGCAAGCGACCTTTCAGCTCACCGCAGACTGTGATCCAAAACGGGTGCTTGCTCAGACGTCAGCGCATTTAGAACATCGCCGCACAACGCAACCGTATCACCTTCCAAGTTGTGGTAGCGTATTTCGGAATCCGAGTCCTCGCGCCGCTGGGTGGCTCATCGAACAGGCAGGGTTGAAGGGGCATCAGATTGGAGGCGCTCAAGTTGCCCAACGTCATGCCAATTTTATTTTGAATATTGGCAACGCAACAGCGAGCGACATTTTTTATCTGATTCAGTACGTTCAGCATCAAGTCGAGCGCCAATGGTCGCTTTGGCTGTACCCTGAAGTAAAACTGCTAGGGGAGTTTTAGCGAGAACGGCCAATCCTATATCGATCCTAAATCGCTTGTGAATGGTGTTTGAGTAGTAGGACAGGCTCAGCCCGCCTCACTCTCATAACCCATCTAGGATTGCTATATTCGGCTTATACCGCCTTCTTAGGGCTGGGAGCATCCAGGATTTTGTGTAATTAAGTGCGTTTGCTCTAGCAATGCGGAGCATAACGTCTCGCTCGCGACCCTACAGTTAAGGAACACGCGACCGAAGGACGGTCGCACTTACACGAAAACCTAACCGCTCTCTAGGACTCTATTTCTTGTTCTATAGTCCTATGGGCTCAGGTTTGTGTGTAGAACCCCTGCGCCGCGGGGATTCTACACACGTTTAGCGTCCTAACGCGAGAACGTAAGGCTATATTTCTAAGAGGCATTGCATTTCCGCAGCCTATCAGTGTAAGTTGCGAATAACTGTCTTTTAGGTGAGACAGACAATCACCAACAGTGCTAACTTGAATGTGTTAAGTTCATACTTTATTCAGCTGCATTAAACGATTATGTCAAAAGGACAAGGATTCGGCTTCGGCTTAAACAAGATGAAAGAGCTCACCGAAGCGTTTAAGAAAGCTCAGCAAGTTCAAGAGGGTGCTAAGAGGCTCCAGGAAGAACTTGAGCAAATGAACATTGAGGGGCAAGCCGGAGGCGGAGCGGTCAAGGTTGTTCTCAGTGGCAATCAAGAACCTCGCAGCGTTGAGATTTCTCCAGATGTGTTAGGCGAAGGTGCTGATGTTGTCTCTGATCTAGTCACTGCAGCAATGAAAGATGCCTACAATAAGTCTACCCAGACAATGCGGGAGCGGATGGAGGAATTGACAGGGGGGCTTAACTTGCCAGGTATGTAACTTGCTTAGCATGTAACTTGCCTAGCATGCAACACGATGTAGGCGATCGCCCATCATGGGCAACGCTGCAACTGAGATGCTCAGGCATCCTAATCTCTTTCCATTTCTTATACGGCCCATCTCAAGCCTCTTCGAGAGCCTCTTAATACTGAACAGGCGACTAGCGCGCTGAGATCGACTCACAGCAGGCTAGTCGTTTTGGTAATTATAGAGATGCTAAAGGCAGTGTAATCTTGCACAGCGCAACCCTTGCCGAT
This sequence comes from Elainellaceae cyanobacterium, assembly GCA_051117335.1. Taxonomy (GTDB): domain Bacteria; phylum Cyanobacteriota; class Cyanobacteriia; order CAZCXK01; family CAZCXK01; genus DBGGTD01. The sequence goes on along the minus strand of JBNPEB010000009.1, from coordinate 22,547 downwards.
TTGCTAGAGTCCGGGGAGTCTCGTATTTAAAGAACTACCGCAGTGAACGATAGCGGTCATCTCTATCACATCAAGCCAGCAGATTCATATAAACGCTTTAACATCGCGAGAATTTTAGCGCCGTAATTTAAGTCAGCAGCCCAACGCCCCGACAGTTGATCAACGAGAGGGGCGACCCCACGCGTTACAAATCGAAATCGAGGATCGACGAGTTCTTGTACAAGCGGTTCAGTGCTGGCGTAGGCTTTAAGGTGTTGAATTTGGGCTCTAACCCCTACGCGAGCACTTGGAAACGCTGCTCCGGCAGCTCCTCCACCAACAGCGCCTAATCCTGCAAAATTGTTCTGTTCAGGCTTAACATCTCCCTTAAATTGAAGAAATCCTGTCTCAACGCACATCTGACAAAATGCAATATCATAATTGATACTCTCAATTGTGGATTCTTCTCGATACAGCTTGGGCAAGTCAGAAAATTTATTGAGCCCTGCCTCATTGTTGGTTTTGAGAAACATGATCAGCTGCATTTCTGATGTTTTGCCCCGTCCACTGATACGGTCAAGCTCCCCGGGACAAATTGTCAAGACCGATCGTAGAATAATGGTTCGATTGGCGTTATCCCATGCCACAGAAATATTAAAATCTCGAAGCTCGATTGCTTTGACATACACTACATTCTGATAGCGAATGCGATTAACAGTCGGAGTTTGGGAGAGATCAATCCCTAGTTGATCCACCAAATCGATCGGAATGTAGGCATTGCCGCTCACGATAATGCCTTGCTCCCCATAAAAGCCGCCGTTGATATTGATGTTGATCGGAGGGTATGTCGGGCTCGAAGGCACAGGCACAGGCGCAGGCACTGGGCTTGGAGAGGGGGATGGAGAACTGCCAGAAACTGCTCGACTCCAAGCAGCGAGGCCATCTGCGATACCGACTGCAAAATCTCTACGACGGTTTTTTAGCAGGTCTCGGTCTTGAGGATTCGTGAGAAACCCAACTTGCATGAGTAACGACGGAATCACAATCCATCGACAGAACACAAGGCGTCCGGTACTGGTTGTCGTGTCAGGTTGAGCGCCTCGACTGGGCAGTTCGGGCACCCGGCGTAACAGCGCGAGCAGCATTAGTTCTGCATGGCTTTTGCGTTCGTCATTGTGAGTGATGTAATAGACGGTCGCGCCCCGCACCTCGGAATTAGTGAATGAATCAGCATGTAGCTCAAGGGCGACATCGCCGCGTCGGCTGCGAGCATTAATCCAGTCGATTGATTGAACCAGACTTAACCCATCTGGAACTGAGAGCGTCTCAAACCCGCGCGATCGCAACTCTGGAACAATCAAATCGCGGAGTGCAATCATTTCCGCTGCTTCGGTCATTCCGCCCGATACCGAGCCCGGATCAAGCACTCCGTTCTCTTGTCCACCATGCCCTGCCGAGATGAAGATTCTTCCCATTTTGTACGTTTAATCCTTTAATCCTCTAGTACCAGAATCCTGGTCTACTCGCCTATTTTCCTCGCATCAGAATCCGTTATAAAGTCATCGAGGGTCAAAGTTCAAGCTTATTGCCTCATATCTTTATTCGTAATCTTCTGTTCTCTTCCTACATAAAGCGTATACTTTACCAAAGATTTCTCCTATGACTCTAACGATTGTGTAATACAAAGTAACTATGGATATTCCCCGTTTGCATCCCGACACTATTGAGCAGGTCAAAGAAAAGGCTGACATTGTGGATGTAGTCTCTGAGCATGTGGTGCTGCGCAAGCAGGGAAAGGACTTGGTTGGGCTCTGTCCGTTTCATGACGACAAGTCACCGAGTTTTAGCGTGAGCCCAAGTAAGCAATTTTATTACTGCTTTAGCTGCGGCGCAGGAGGGAATGCGATTAAGTTTCTCATGGAGCTGGGGAAACGCCCGTTTGCAGATGTTGTACTCGACTTGGCAAATCGATATCACGTGCCTGTGCAAACGTTTGAGCCTTCTCAACGACAGGAACTTCAGCGACAGCTTTCCCTGCGAGAACAGCTCTATGAGATTGTCGCACTAGCGGCTCGGTTTTATGAACATGCGCTTTATCAGCCACAAGGAGAGGCTGCGTTTGACTATTTATCCTCTCGACGTCTCAGCCAGATGACGATTCAGCAGTTCCAGCTCGGCTACGCTCCAGCAGGGTGGCAAACGCTCTATGGCTATCTTGTCGAGCAAAAGCGATACCCAGTCGAACTCGTTGAAAAAGCGGGATTGATTGTGCCGCGATCGGGCGATCGCGGCTATTATGACCGATTTCGCGATCGCCTCATGATTCCAATTCAAGATGTGCAAGGACGCGTCATCGGGTTTGGCGGCAGAGCGTTGGGGGATGCTCAACCCAAATATCTCAATTCGCCTGAGACAGAGCTATTTGACAAAGGCAAAACGCTGTTTGCGCTCAACAAAGCCAAGACCGCGATCGCTAAGCATGATCGTGCCGTGATTGTCGAGGGATATTTTGATGCGATCGCTCTCCATGCCTCTGGTATCGAGCCTGTGGTTGCATCGCTAGGCACGGCTCTGAGTCTGGCTCAAATCAAGCAACTGCTTCGCTACACCGAATCTAAGCAAATCATTCTTAATTTTGATGCAGATGCAGCTGGCTCCAAGGCAGCAGAGCGAGCCATCGGGGAAGCCGCAAGCTTAGCGTATCGAGGTGAAATTCAGCTCCGAGTCCTCAATATTCCCGATGGCAAAGACCCGGACGATTATCTCCAAAGCCATACGGCTGCTGACTATCAGGATCTACTCGATCAGGCTCCTCTCTGGATTGATTGGCAAATTGACAATGCCTTTGAGCACCACGATCTTGATCAAGCTGAGCAGTTTCATACCGTCACCCAAGAGCTGGTGCGTCTTCTGGGTGATATCGCTAATGCCAACACACGGACGCACTACATTCGTCGATGTGCAGAACTGCTGAGCCGAGGGGATGCGCGACTAGTGCCGCTCCTGGCTGATAATTTACTCGCGCAGGTGCGTCGTAAGCGACGGCGATCGCCCGATGGCTCTGAAATACCGCGATCGCTTCTGGTAGCAACTGATTTTTTAGACCAGGCAGAAGCAACGCTGCTGCGCATCTATTTGCATGCTCCAAACTATCGGGACGAGGTTGTCAAAGCCATAGACGAGCGCGATTTGCAGTTTAGCTTGTCTCATCATCGGGCGATCTGGCGGCAAATCTTAGACCTTACGGCAGCCGAAGAACTCGACGCTAACCCGAATTTGCCGCCTGACACCTCCGGAATTCCCCGAAAAGATTTGATCGCTCAACTGCGCGATCGCTGTGCCGAAGATTCAGCACTGCTCGACCCTGTATCCCATCTTTTTCAGCTCGATGAAAAAACGCAGCGCGACATTTTGCGAGCTCCTCTAGTCATTCAAGCTGCAACGGACTGTCTAGAACGAGTCATGTGTGAGAAACGATACCGTCACTTCCGCGACTTGTGGACTCAGACCAAAATTTCAGATGATCCCAATCTGTGCCGATACTACCAACAACAAATTTATGCTGAAAAACATCGCATTGCCGAACTCGATCAGCATCGCTCAATTAGCTTTGAAGATTTATTTCGAGTCGCAGATCCAGATCAGTGGATGAACCCTGTTGAAACCAAGTCTTCATGATCGGTTTAGCTCCGAAGCAATGCTTAGAATGATTAACATTCCAGCGTGTCTCGGGTGCTTCGCTCCGTGATGGGATTGGTTCCTTGGGCAACCTTGCACAATTTTTCTTGCATATCTCGGCGCAGCAACACATCTTTAAAGTCTGCCCCCACAATCGTGGCGCCATCAAACTTGGTATTAAACGCAAACGCTCCTTCAAGAATGGCATTCGTCAGATTTGCGTTAACAAACCGTGCCGTATCGAGGGTTGCATAGCTAAGATCAGACCCATTTAGATTGGCACCTTCGAGATTGGCACCAAAGAAACTCACGCCGCTTAGATTAGTTTCGCTAAGATCACTGTTGCGGAGGTTTGCTTTGGTGAAGCTAGAATCAGTCAGATCCTTGCCTGAGAAATCGACATCAATCAAACTTTGTTTGTCATAGTTTTCTGCATAAGCAACCGGAGCGTATCCCAAACTGGTAGCGATCGCCCCCACAAGAATAATCCAGAGCATCAATAAGCGATATAGTCTAACGCTCAAACCCCCATATCGTAGGCGTAGCCGTTTCAGACAATCAAAACAGAATCGAGACATCATGCTAAGACGTTATCAACTGAAATAATAATCAACTGAAACAATAAAGGAACTATCACTATTCTGATAGTACCGGAATGTGTTGCTCGCCTTTTCTCAAAGAAGTTGTCCCCTATGCCAAGTTGCGTTTCAGAGTATGAATTTGACACGCCTCTTCATAGCAGCCCCTCATATCAGGAGAATGTATGACCTCTGATGCCCAGACACAGATGCCTTCGTCGAAGCGCCCTAAACCCGATCTCGGTCGCCTGGGAGAAGATTGGGTGGCTCAGTGGCTAATGTGCCGTGGCTGGGCAATTTTGCAGCGACGCTGGCGATGTCGATGGGGCGAACTTGATCTGATTGCCCAATCCTCTGAGAAGGAATCTCCCCTAACTGTCTTCGTCGAAGTCAAAGTCCGGAGTCGCGGCAACTGGGATGCTAACGGGTTATTTTCAATCACGACCCAAAAACAAGCAAAGCTCTGGCGGGCTGCCCAACTGTTTCTAGTGGCGCATCCTGAGCTTGAACAAAACCCTTGCCGATTTGATGTTGTTTTAGTTTCATGCAAACCCTGTTCAGTTCAATCAGCTCAAGCCAACCCTTCAGAATCAACTGGATTTCCCCTTCCATCCGTATCGTCCCTGAAACGACCAATTCAGCATGAGCGAGTGAGCCCAAAAGAATGCTACCAATTTAGCCTTCAACGCTATATTTCAGGAGCATTTGACTGCAATCTCGAATAGCGTCAATGAGAAACATTCAAAAGGGGACGCCCCCATGGCACGCCCCCATCGACTCTGAATGGATATTGAAATTAGACCACCCATCAGCAGGGATGTTTAGGCTAGAGTCTCCGGACAGTAGCCCAGCCCTTGAACAAACTGCTTACGAAATGCCTCAATTTCTGCACTATCTGGAGCGCCATGCGAGACAACGGCCACTTGATAACGCCGCATTACATCCACCGGAGACTGCCCGGTTTCTAAGCCCCAGAAAGCCATGCGAACTCGAATTTCAGGCTCATATGGAATCCCCAGCTCATTCAGGAAAGCCCGAAAGTCCCCATCCTCCTGAATGCCAAGCTGTTGATCGAGCTTAATTTTGATTACCCATCCATCAATCTGGTGAATCACGGTCATGAAGCGAACAGGAAGCCATAGAGTTGAATGGAGGAATTCCACGACTCTGAGTGTAAGGCTGGCATTCGCGAGGTAATAGATATATTCCATGTTTGGAGGTTCGAGCAAATGCTACACTTCTATCTTTGCGAGAAATTTGATAAAGCAACAGGGGAAGACCCCCCGACCTTGCTTGGATTGAGATAGGGAAGATCCCCCATTCCCCCATCTCTAGCGATTTTTCGGTGACTGCGATGAACTCTGCTCAAAACCTAGTCCCAGATCCAGCGTTTCACTCGTCTGATGATCATCAAGACATCACCAACCCGGTTGACCAAGGGCATACCGATTGGCGTCTGAGCTCTTATGATTATGCCCTTCCGAGCTATCGCATTGCCCAACAGCCCGTTGTGCCGCGCGATAGCTCTCGATTGCTGGTTGTGCAAGACCTGACTAATCACGCCCATCATATTTTTCGGGAGCTTCCGACCCTTCTACAACCAGGAGACTTACTGGTTCTCAACAACACTCGCGTACTGCCGGCACGACTCTATGGACGCAAGCCAGGTGGTACAGCTGTCGAACTTTTGTTATTGGAAGAACATCAACCTAATCAATGGCTAGCGCTCGTTAAGCCAGGTCGTCGACTCAAGCCAGGAGCACATATTCAATTCGAGGTGCCTCCTCTTGTCGCTGCTACGCCCTCAAATACTGGAGAAGCGGCTCTAGACGCTACCTCAGGAGCATGGATTTTAGACGCAACCGTTGTTGCAACTGATCCGGCGACAAAAGGGCGTATCATTCAGTTTCACTTGCCAGACGGCACATTGCTTCAGCAGGTTTTACCTCACATGGGGCAAGTGCCGCTACCGCCTTACATTACTAACACTCAAGTAAACTCAGAGCACTATCAAACGGTCTATGGCGATCGCCTCGGTGCTGTTGCAGCTCCTACGGCTGGGCTTCATTTCACTCCAGAGCTTCTAGAGCAACTCCGACAATCAAATATCCAACATACCTTTGTGACTCTGCACGTTGGAGTCGGAACATTTCGCCCCGTCGACTCTGAAGACATCACCGCGCACGCCATGCATGGAGAGTGGGTAGATGTCCCCGAAGACACCGTCGCCGCTATTCAACGTACAAAGGCAAACGGAGGCCGCATTATCGCAGTCGGCACAACGGCTGTTCGGTCGCTGGAAGCGGCTGCCCAGAATGGGGAGATCCACCCATTTTGTGGTAAGACCGATTTATTTATCTATCCAGGTTATACGTGGCAAGTCGTTGAAGGATTAATTACAAACTTTCATCTACCCAAGTCAAGCTTGCTCATGCTGGTCAGCGCACTAATTGGGCGCACCCGGCTGCTGACTCTCTATCAAGAGGCGATCGCCCAAAACTACCGCTTCTACTCCTTTGGAGATGCCATGTTGATCATGCCCTCTGCACGCTTGTCACAATAGGTCTGTTATGGCAGAAGGCGGACGGTAAAAGACGGAACGCAGAAGGCAGAAGGCGAAAGGCAGAAGGTTATACCTGCTATTGCGTGTTTCAGTCATTCGAGGTGTCCTACGCACACTTTACGTAAACAAGGAAATGGGTCCTAGTGTGAAATCAGCGCGCCCTTGATCGGTGTTATCACCGAAGAATAGAAGATTGGGAAGATCATACGGGCTAAACGGCAAGGGTGGGTCGCTGAGAGCCGGATCAAAATTAAAGTCACGCAGCGATCCAGAGAGAAGCGATGTTCCGTCTGCAAATAGCTCATAACGGGTATCGCTGACATCTAGCGCGTAGTTGATGGCTCTACCGATGGAATTGAGTGGTGCGCTCTCGGTAGCAACTTCTGTGAAGTTAGCAGATTGGGCAAAGATGCGATCGCCCTTAAAGCCTAGCTCAACGCCCTGGGTTGTATTATTCATCATGATTAGGCTAAAGCCTGCTCGATTGGCCCCGCTCGCCTCGGAGTTGAGCGTCAGGGTAAATTCGAGGGTGTAGCCAACCGATGCGTCGGGCACCGGAAAGAGGGGATTGACCAAATTGAAATCAACGTCTACTTCATCGAGACTGCTTGCGCCCAACAGTTCGACTGCGTTGATGGAGCTGAGGTCAGGCTGATAGTTGGAATAGCCAACATAGCCTTGATTTGGGTTGGTCGTTGAGAATTGAGAGTTGATGTTTACGCCAATTCCCGGCACGGAGGTTTCGGGTATCTGATCGCCAAAGAAATCTCTGACGTTTGGAGGCAGTAGATTGATCGGAATCGGAGAGAGCGTTTCAGGGATGGGAAACTGCCCCAACGCGAGCGACTGGGGAACCGTGTCAGCAGGCAGATTGACGCCATTGTATAGGGTCGTTGTCGTTAAATCTGCTATCGATGAGGTCAGCGTATAGGTGGTGTTGCTTGCTCCTTGAGGAAGCACCTGAATATAGTAGGTTCCTGCCTTCAGATTGCGAACAATTGCTTCTGATTCAATCCCAATCTTTGCAGAATTTTTGATTAGAGCTCCGGTGCTATCTAGAAGATTCAGATCGGCGTTGGCTTGCAAATTGGTTAAGGAGAGGAATACCTTCTTGCGATCGCCCAAATCAAAGCGATACACATCACTCGGATCAGAGGCTCCGATCTGATCTGCGAAGATATTCACCGTTGACTCCGATGGAATTTGGGTCGCATCAGCGAGAGTATTGCCAACTCCATCCAAGATTGGGACTGCTTCTGGCGTGGCGGAGATCCGCAGCCGATATCGGGTGCTATCTTTATTTCTATTGGGGTAGACCCGCACAAAAAATGTACCCGGCCCCACGTCTAAGCTGAGCTTTTCGTTACGTTTGCCCTTTCGCGTCGAGCGGCCTATCCGTCTGAGATTGCGCCGAATATCTCGACGTCTGAGATCATCAAAGTCAATGCGCCCGATTTTTCGGAGGACGTTCCGCAGCTTGCCTTTGACCTGATAAATTTCGACATTCGCATTAGCCTTAAGCTTGGACAGCGTCAGGTCAACCTGGCTATTTGCCCGTGACTTAAAGCGATAGAGATCTGTAGAGTCTTCTTGGCCGATGAAATCTCTGAAGTTTTGAGGAGTTGGGCTGAGTCGAAGTTTGCGAGCCCGTCTAAGAGTTTCTTGGGCGCGATCGCTTGGCATGGTTGAATTAGAGAGTGTATCGCTTGAGCTTGACTTAATGTACTAGGCGATCGCAATCACAATAGGTGTAAATTCACTAAAGATTTATATAGCCCTACGGGCTTAGGTTCGTGTGTAGACCCCGCGCGCCGCGCGGGGTCTACACACGTTCAGCGTCCTAACGTGAGAGCGTAAGGCTATAGTATAGATTCTGTAGTGCAAATTTGTAGCGCGCCCAAACTTAACTTCTCACCATTCGAGTCGTTCGGAAGGTTACATTAACCCCGTCATTGGACTGTTCTAGCACTAGCAAAGGTGTCGGTTTTGCCTTCTGATCCCAATGTACCGACGCGATACGACCTTGAATTGTAGGTTGCCACGTATCATGATCGGCTTTGTTGCTCATGTAGGTTTCAAGACAGTCGATGATTTGGCTAATCGTCACAGAGGTCGGTTGTGTCGGGATTTTGGTCAGCCGAATTTGAATTCGGAATAAAACACCTCGCTTTCCATCAATAATGTCGCTCAGGTTGTACTCGACATCAAAGATTTCATCGACCTGCCTCCCCGTGCTGGCAATTCCTACTAAGCCCTGATTAGCCTGTGAGGGGCGCAATGCGACCGAAATTTTTTCTTTAACCTTAATTTTGATTTGATTGACGATTGCAAAATGGAATTTCTTTTCCTCCATTCGCATTCTGAGATAGTCGAGATTAAATTCTCTGGAGTAAATTAAATCTGGATTTCTCTCCATTTTGCTGATCGTTTGCAACGAAAGTTTCAGCTTTTTGTGGAGTTCACGATTCTTAAATTCTTCGAATCGCTTTTCCTTCTGGATTTTATTAACTGTGACGTTGGTATAAGCAATCGACGCAATCAACAAAATAAAAAGAACCCCTGACGAAATCATCCACATTTGATCGGCACGGAACTTCGCCGGAGGAGGCGGCGGCGTTTGCGCCAATTTGGGTTCAACGAGGAGAATATAAGCTGACATAGTGAGTTTCGCTGAATACAAACCAGTAATGATGCCTAGCAGTTAGGAATCCCTATATAGAGAGAGTTCCCCCAATCGGCAGAAGTCCATCACGTGATAAACCATGTACGGGTTTATACAAGACCAGACACCCTGATTCAGGAAAATTTATCACTAATAAAATTAATGTCGCCATCGAGCTCGATAGCCGCGAGCATCAATGTGGCTTAGGTTGCTTCGGCTTCCTGTATATCGACCTAGACCTCCAGCCCACCATGGATCTAAGGCGCGGTAGATCTGATCCCCTGTTAGTCCATCCACATAATAATCGATTGCATCACCAACGACATGCCTGCTCTCGGATGCTCCCCCCACTCGTCGATTGACATCGGGCGGTCGATACCAGCTCGTGACCCGGAAGGGGCGACCAATGCGATCGCGTGCTTGCTGGGCCAATTGAGCAATTCTAACGATGGCATCCACGGTCGTCTGATTGGGCGGCATCCGTTGCCCTCCCCGCGTGGCTTCTGCCCACGTAAAATTGCTATTTGGAATAATCGACGCGTGCAGCTGAATATTGTTCGGAGTCCAGCGGTCAGGACGAGGCGGTTGAGGAGCAGGTTCAGGAGCTGGCGGCTCATTGGGCGATCCCCGACGGGCTTGGTTGATTCGCTTGACGTCTTCTAGCAATGCCTGAATTGCCTTTTCACGAACGCCAAGACTTCGCCAAAGCTGAACCAAACGAATGAGTGCTTCTCTCTGTCCATTTGTTTCCTGATAGGCTCCAGGAATGCGACGGGTAAATGCAATCAGTTCTCGATCGAGCTGACGAGCCACATCTTGAGCAGTCTCTGGAGCAAGCTGTTTGCTGGATAGAATATCGGGATTAACACCCAGCTCGATCAGAGCGGTGCGCCGAGAATCGAGCTGACGCCAGAGACGAAAGGCTTCAGTGAGGGCATTTCGCTGGCTCCCCTTGCCGTCGTAGAACTGGGGCACGCGCTGCACAAACGCAATTAAGGCCGGATCAACGACGTTCAGATTGATCTCGGCGGATGCACTTTCCTGCAAGGAACGAATTGCATCTTCGCGAGAATCAAGCTGACGCCAAAGCTGAACGAGTCTCAGCAACGCTTCTCGCTGGTGAGGATAGCCGCTGTAGTACGGTGAAATATTTTGAACAAATTTAACTAATTCTCGGTCAATTTGGACTTCGTCGACAGAGCTACTTGAAAAACCGCTGGGGCGTCCAAATAGGGCACTGATGGCTTGCTCTTGGGTGTCGAGTTTGCGCCAAATGCGTAGCGCTTCGAGCAGAGCATCTCGCTGATGGACAACCCCCTGGTAATAGCGAGGAATGCGGTCAACAAGTTCTAACAAGGCGCGATCTAGATAGGCAAGATTTTGCGGGAGTTGTGTTCCTTCATAATCGATTTCGATGTCATCGAGGTATGCCCGGAGCAATTCTTCTGAATCACATGACTCTAAGAGTGCTGACGATGCATCGTCGGCTGGAGGGGAATATCCGTCTGCGATCGCCTGAATGAAGCGATCGCTATATCGACCTTGATTGCCATCCCATAAGTCATTGCCTTTCCAACCCTGGGCAATCAGGCGCTCGGTAATGCTGCGGATTGTATTTGCGGCATATTGCACCTGCTCTGCAAAGGTATTGACCCGATCAGGCGGGACCCGATTGATGGGAGCAATTCCGAGGCCAGTCTCTCCATCAAATAAGCGAGGGCTATTGTGAACCGCATACAGCGCTGCCAGAATAGGCTTGTGGATGCCTACTCGCACTGCATCCAGAATGTAGAGATAGTTACGTTGGTCTGGGTTCAGTGCTGCCATAGGGGGTAACGCGTTATCTCAAATCAGTTTAGTCAACTACCCAGTGTATGTGGTTATGATCAAAACTCAACGATTTCATGCCGATTCTGTCAAGAATATTCGTCTTTAGTGAGCATCTCTGCTTGCCACCCCGCTTCGAACACCGCTGCATGCAGCGCTCGACGACTCACCGTGTTCCCTTCAGATCATACCCACGGGGCGTAAATTCCCCTGTGGAGGTTTTTGGGCTCAGCAGTAAACCGCTGATATAGCGGCGGATGTGCTCGAAGCCAGCGGTTCAGCAACACACCGATAGCCGCGAAGCCATTGTTGACTCGCGTTGGGAATACCGATGAGTGGCCACACCGTGAGTCTTTCTGCTGGCGTTATACCAATTCTTCGAAGTAAGGCTACCAATGAACAGGCTAGAACCCTTGCAAGGCTGGTGGCCGTCAATCCAAAATCGCAAATCTAAAATCGAGAATTGGTATGAGTTGCCCTAACGCACTCGTCACTTGCTATGAGGGCACGCAAACCCACTTGTCGAAATGTAACGAAATGTTATATAACTTTACATAGTGTTACGAAGAGAATGCGGTTCAACTTTCCTTGCAGATCAGATTTGAACTGGCGGTTTGTATCTATTAGTCCTTTCCTCCCAATCTTCAATTCTCAAGGACTTTTTCTAATCGTTTTCACCCTATTGCACACAGAGCGCCAGAAATGCCGCACACTCAGGTTGGAAAAGAGAATGGATAGCAGCACTCTGTTAGGTTTGTATGCGTCAGGCTGTCGAGATTTTAGCCATTCGGAGCTAGAAGGTGTCAGCCTTAAAGAGACTAACCTCATTCGGTCCGTATTTTACCAATCCAATTTGTCGAAGGCGAATCTTAGCTTTTCGGACCTTCGTGACTCTAATTTCGATCAGTGTCGCTTGAGTAAGGCTCGACTGTGGCGCACCAATTTTGCACACACTAGCTTAGCGAACGCCGATTTGATGCGAGCTTTTTTGATTCGAGCAAATTTGGATGCATCCAACTTGAGCAGGACGATGCTATCTGAGGCCAATTTGAGATTAGCGTCGCTTCGTGGAGCATGTCTAGAAGGCGCTTGCCTGACCAATGCCGATTTGCGCTATGCCGATTTGTCTGGTGCAGACTTAACGGATGCTGATTTTAGAGGGGCAAATCTGACTGGAGCAAGTCTTGTTAACGCCTGTTTGAATCGGGCCGTTTGGACGGGGGCATTATTGTCCCACGCTGCGATTGATCCCGAGGTTAATGCCGATTTTGGTGAGAGTGGTGAAATTGGCCTGCACGTTGTCAACTTCACGGGCAGGTAAAATATGCGGTTTATTAGCGGTCTACCCATGTAGACTGTGTGCTGAGGGTAGACTGTGTGCTGAGGGCTGTCTGCTCTCCGTCAGTTTCTTTTGAGCCCCCAAACAAACTCAGCGAGGTTTCGGATAGGCTCTCAGCCGATTGGAGGGTGATCTGCACCCAATGCCAGGAGTTTTCGTTTAAGCTGGCATTCAGCGTGCTTATCTCTCTTATTTCTCTAGTCAATCACGACACATCAAACCGCCATTTATGCTAAAGCATTTTTCCAAAGCGTATGTCGCTTTCTCTACAAGCCTGTTGCTGACATCATGGGGGCTAAGTTTTACGCCATCCCTTCGGGCTCAGGAGGTTCCAGATTCGGCAGAGGGTGCGTCGATCCTAGCCGACGAAACGGTAGAGTGCGAAATTCTGATTGTTGGCGGGGGACTGTCAGGAACTGCAACTGCTTATGAGTCTCTCAAAGCGGGGCGAACCGTTTGCCTCACCGAAATCACTGACTGGATCGGAGGACAGATTTCATCCCAAGGGACGTCTGCCCTGGATGAAGCCCGGATGCAGCGATCGCTCCTGTTCTATCCCCACGGCTACAATGAGCTCCGGAGCGAAATCGCTGACCGATATGGAGAACTTAATCCAGGAGACTGTTGGGTGAGCGCATCCTGTTTTTTGCCCAAGGATGCCCACGCCATTTTAGAAGATATACTCGATGATGCCGCTGATGAGGGAGATGGCACGCTAAAGTGGTTTCCGGCAACGGTGATTAAGAGTCTCGATATTAGTGATGACGGTCGCCTGATCGACGGGGCGATCGCCATTCAGCGCAATCCTGCTGCTGATACTTCATCCCTCAACGCGGAGCCGCTGTCACAGGTCATCGAAGATGCCTATCGCTACGACGACTCCGATCGGTTTACGAAAACCATTATTCAATTCGTGCCGCCTCAAGACGATGCAGACGATGCACCAGACGACGAGGTCGATGAACCCGTCACGCCCTGGTATGTCGTTGAAGCAACTGAAACGGGCGAAATTGTTGCTCTTGCTGATGTTCCGTATCGCTTAGGTATCGACCCTCGCTCCTATCGCAATCCCTCATCGGCTAGTGAAACGGGCGATCCATACTGCACTCAGGGGTTTACGTATACCTTTGCAATGGAGCAAACCGAGATCCCGCAACCGCAGGAAGAACCCCCCTTCTATTCGCAATACAAGCCATACTACACCTACGATCCAGAACCGGGACGCTTCAATTTTGACGAGGTGTTTACCTATCGGCGTATCTGGGCGCCCGACGATGAGGAGCGTCCCACCTTAAGCCGATTTGGCGTTGCGGTGCCTCAACCGGGCGATATATCGATGCAAAACTGGGTGTGGGGGAATGATTACCGTCCTGGCACATCAGAAGACAATCTCATCTTTACCCACGAACAACTTGAGGAACGAGGTCAGCTTGCTCCCAATGGTTGGATGGGGGGGCTACGAACCGAAACCCTCCGCGGCGGTGAAGAACAGGCCCTGGGGTTTTACTACTGGCTGACTGCCGAAACCACCGATTCGGGCGATCGCGCCAAAGAAACTCACCTCAATCATCAGCTTCTAACTGGGCTAGATTCTCCGATGGGGACGATGCATGGGTTATCGAAGTATCCTTATATTCGCGAGGCTCGTCGAATTATAGGTCGTCCCTCCTATGCGTATTCACAAGGGTTTTCGGTGAGCGAGATTGATATCTCAGGAGCAGATTTTCGTGACGAGTATTATCAAACCGCCCTTTCTCCACAAGTGTATCGTCGTCTCTGGGCTGCGCTGGCAGGGCTTGAGGCCATCTCTGTTCTGGAAACTGAAATGGCTCCTGAGCAGGTGGCTCGTCGCAGCCGATCGACCATTTATCCAGATTCAGTCGGCATCGCCCAATATGCGATTGATTTTCATCCATGTATGGCGTTTTCGCCTCCCGAACGTCCGGGCAACATTGAGCGTCCGGGAACCCGCCAAGGACATGGACAGGCATATCCCGCGCAAATCCCGCTGCGGGCGATGATTCCTCAGCAGATCGACAACTTACTCATTGCCGGAAAAAGCATCGCCGCTAGCCACATCGCTGCGGCTGCCTACCGCGTTCATTCCTTTGAGTGGTCGGTAGGTGCTGCGGCTGGAACGACGGCTGATCTGGCGTTGTCTGAGAACATTTTTCCCTTTGAGCTTGTGGATGACTTGCCTCAGCCAGAACCGCTTTTACAAACACTGCGCGATCGCCTCGAACAGCAAGGCAACCCCACCAAATTTCCCAATACGTCAATTTTCAACGAGGACTGGGATGAATGGAGAGTTTGGTAGGGCAATGAGATATTGAGTCGCTAAAAACCCCCTCATGAGTTGAGGGGGATATTCTGGAATCAACAAGAATTTTGTTATGGATGCCTCAAAACTGAGAGCTTGCGGTTAGCTGGGTGCGACTTTATCTTTAAAGACTTTGCCTGCACTAAACGCTGGAATAGTCGTTGCAGGAATTTTCAGCGCTTCGCCCGTCTTAGGGTTCCGGCCTTCCCGCTCTTTACGATCTCGGGGCTCGAAGGTTCCAAATCCAACCAGTGTCACTTTATCTCCACTGCTGACTGCATCCACAATGCTGTCAAGTGTGGCGGACAAAATTTCATCTGCCTGCTTTTTGGTGACTCCTGCTTTCTCAGCAATCGTATCAACCAGTTCGCCTTTGTTCATAGTCAACTCCTCACATGGTTTGGTCTGCATTTTACCGCAGAGACTGGAAAAGCGTCTCTCTGTAGAAGCTTGATTCAAGCTTTATCTCTGATTTACGCGATATTAACTGATTGTGAATTAGTATTCTCCCGGCGGTAATGCGGAATATACGGAAACTCATCTTCTATTTGAAACTCTATATGAAATTTCCCCGGCAGCAATGTTGGGGTTATTTATTTTTTGCCTATTTATGCCTAATTTAGATGACCAAAGTCTTGTCAGGCGGGCGATCGCACCATTAAGCCAAGAGACTTGCTCCTAAATTTAGAGACTTGCTCCTAAATTTATTGTCTGTTCATAGGATACTCATCAACCTTGAGCTATTCTGTCAGCAGACATCGCAAAATATACAGAAACTCACCTTCTATTTGAAACTCTATGTTAATCATGCCCTGGCAGACATGCCAGGGCTTATATTTTGAATGCAGTGATTCGGAGAACCCCATTCCAGCGGTTCGGTTGTACTCAATGCTGTCGGGCGATTGCTCACTTAGACTAAACGTATAGACGACTGTCAATCATACAGATTGAAAGGTATTCACATGAACAATTTGTCGAATCAGATGGCAAACCTCTTCGATGGCAATAACCAGGACAAGTCGCTTGAACGCTACATTCGCTCACTCAGCCCAGAGGCGATCGCGCAACTGTCTCGCCCTGAGCCTGAAGTTGCTCACCTGATGGAACGCAACATCATCGGCTCACTGGGAGCATTGCCTGGACAAAACTTTGACGTTGCGATTACAACCAGTCGAGAAAGCTTAGCGCAACTCTTGGCATCGGCAATGATGCATGGCTATTTCCTCCGCAATGCCCAACAGCGGATGACGCTTGAGAAAGCCTTGCCCGCGCTAGTAGGGACATCGGACTCTTCTGATGAATCTGCAAACTAGAGTCTGCAAACTAATTGCAAACTAAAGTGCGTGAGGGCTCTGGTGGTGATCGGCGGACGTGGTAAGTTCATAGCAATGGCTGAAGCTGTCATTGCTGTGAACGATCGCCTTCAACATCATGGTTACGAGTTCTCAAACACCCAAAATCATCGTCTTAGATGACGACCCGACCGGATCTCAAACCGTCCATAGCTGCCTATTGTTGACCCGTTGGGATATTGACACGCTCCGCATGGGATTGGCAGACCCATCTCCGATTGTGTTTATTTTGACGAATACGCGAGCACTGACTCCATCAGAAGCGGACGCGGTGACTCGCGAGGTCTGTCGGAATTTAAGGCAGGCGATCGCCCTTGAAGACGTACATGATTTTTTGGTGGTGAGTCGTTCTGACTCAACCCTGCGGGGGCATTATCCGATCGAAACCGATGCGATCGCCGACGAGTTAGGCCCCTTCGACGCTCATTTTTTAACCCCCGCATTTTTTGAAGGGGGACGCATTACGCGCGACAGCACCCATTATTTGCGAGTAGATGGAGCCGAGGTGCCCGTCCATAACACCGAGTTTGCTAACGACTCGGTGTTTGGCTATAGCCATAGCTATTTGCCCGATTACGTGGCTGAAAAAACGCAGGGCAAGATTGCGGCTGAATCAGTTGAGCGATTTGTCTTAGACGACGTTCGAACGGGTACGCTGGAGCGCTTGCTCAATCTTCATGGCAATCAGTGCGTTGCTGTTGATGCTGAGACGCAGAGTGACCTCAATCGATTTGCTGCAGACGTGCTCGAAGCCGCCTCTCAAGGCAAAAAGTTTTTGTTTCGCAGCGCAGCAAGCTTGTTGACGGCTCTGGCAGATTTGCCTCCCCAGCCGGTTGATGCCGAGCACATGGATCAATATACGCGGGATGGAAATGCTGGCGTCGTGCTAGTTGGCTCACATGTTCAGAAGACGACGCAGCAACTTGAGCAGTTACTCCTTGAAGCAGACGTAGTTGGCATTGAAGTCGATGTGGTCCATCTGCTGGATGAGTCAGCAGAACAGCGTGCCAGTCTGCTGACTCATACGCTTGAAAAAGTTCACGAGGCATTTTCGCAAAACAAAACTCCGGTCATTTTTACTAGCCGAGAAGAGCTGACATTTCCTGACGCGCAGACTCGCTTAGAATTTGGAGCGGCTGTGTCAGACCTGCTGATGGATATTGTACGTGGGTTGCCGGATAGTATTGGCTTCCTGATCAGCAAGGGAGGAATTACATCAAATGATGTGTTGAGCAAAGGCTTAAATCTCACATTTGCACGCCTTCTCGGTCAAATTTTGCCTGGTGTGTCTATCGTATGTACTCCCGACCAGCATCCCCAATTCCCAAATTTGCCAGTCGTGTTGTTTCCAGGCAATGTGGGAGAGGCAAATAGTCTGGCGATCGCCCATCGGCGGTTACATGATATATAGCCAGTAGAGCTATAACTCTACTGGGGTAGGTTGTGCAATTGCTCTACCACCATCGGCATTGAGAGAGGAGTGATGGCGTGCCTTCCCTTATCGGCTACCCTGACCGCTTCGCAGCCGATAGCCCATACCTCGAACCGTTTCGATGTAGTCGCTGCCGAATTTGCGCCGAAGATGCCGGATGTAGACTTCGATAATGTTAGATCCGGGGTCATAATCGTAGCCCCAGACTCGATTCAGCAGCTGCTCTTTGCTCATCACCTGCATAGGATGCCTGAGCAGCACCTCCGCTAGCACAAACTCACGAGCCGATAGCTCAACGATGCG
Source organism: Elainellaceae cyanobacterium (assembly GCA_051117335.1). GTDB lineage: Bacteria > Cyanobacteriota > Cyanobacteriia > CAZCXK01 > CAZCXK01 > DBGGTD01. The sequence continues at coordinate 4,514 of JBNPEB010000009.1, read as the reverse complement.
ATCGCCCACCCAGGCCTGCCGCGTAATTAGATCGAGGGACAAATTACCAACCCTCAGCCGCGTCTCCGTTTGCAGCGGTTGATTGGTGTGGCGATCGCGCAACTGCACTTTGATGCGAGCTAACAGTTCTTCGAAGCGAAACGGCTTTGTTACGTAGTCATTAGCGCCTCCCTCTAAGGCCGCGACCGTATCATCGATGCCGTTCCGCGCCGTCAGCACGATTACGGGTAGCGGATCGCCTTGGCCGCGAAGTTCTCTGAGTACTGCTAAGCCGTCCTTAGCAGGCAACCCCAGATCTAAAATCATGAGGTCAAAGTCGTCGCTGCGGGCTAGTTGTGCAGCCTGACGGCCATCCTCAGCTACCAGGGTAGTGAATCCATGGGCCCTGAGCCCAGCACTAAGAAAGTCAACGATGTGAGGGTTGTCTTCTGCAATCAGAATACGATTCATGCGGGTCTGTCTTGAACGCGGCTAGCGATGATTCCAGGGGAATAATCAGGGTGAAGATAGAGCCTTTCCCCAACTCGCTGGAAAGCTCCACCCGACCATTATGGGCTTGAACAATGGCACTGACGATGGAAAGCCCCAGCCCAGCCCCTTCAAACTGGCGATTGTTGTTAGTTGCTCGAGTAAAGCGCTCGAAAATCTGGTCTTGATCTGCCCGAGCAATGCCCTCACCTGTGTCGCGCACCCAAAATCGTAGATCCCGATCGGTCACCACAGAGCCTAGGGCAATCGTGTCACCCGACTGGGTGTGTCGAACCGCATTCTGCACAAGGTTCATCACCGCCTGAGAAAATCGCTGTCGATCCATCGTTGCTGGGTAGAGCCCCTTAGCCTCTAGCCGCCAGTTGCGTTCGGGCGTGAGCGATCGCGCCTTAAAGTAAAGTTCCTCCGTCAGCCAGTCGAGATCTTCAGTCTTAAGCATCAAAAAATCGGGGCGTTCGGCTTTGGTCAGCAGCAGCAAATCATTCACCAGCCGATTCATCTGCTGAAGCTCATTGGTGATCAAGGCAATGGTTTCAGACTGCTTTTCGGGACGGTAGGGCAGCAGATCCAGCTGCCCCTGAATCACCGTAATAGGTGTTCTGAGCTCATGGCTGACGTCTTTAAGGAACTCCTGCTGGCTGTCGAAGGCTAACTGCAGGCGATCTAGCATGCCATTGAGTGTGGCTGCTACCTCGGTGATTTCATCGGAGCCCTGAATCGGAATCCGCTGGGTCATGTCAGACTCGGTAATCTTGCGCGCCGTTTGATTCATCAAACGGAGCGGGGCCAAAATCCGCCCTGCGGTAATCCAGGCAATGATGAAGAATACCCCGAGTACGCCCACGGACACCTTAAGCACCAAACGAATTGCTTCAGTCCCTGACTGGTAGGCGACCGTCGAATCATGCACGACCACAAAAACACCCTGAGCCCCGTTGTCTGTCACCAGAGGTTCTGCGAGGTAAAAAAGCCGATCGTCAACGCTGTTCAGGTGATGATGCTGTGATGCTTCTAGGGTAGACCACTGGCTAATCAGGTTAGGATGACGCTGTAGTAAGTCGGAAAAAGGCTGGCTAGCCCTGTAAAGCTGACCATCAATGAACGTAACAACAAACTCGTTTTCAGCGGGAATATAGTTGGCTAAAACTTGATCAAAAAGTTTGGCGACTTCAAATTTATTGGCTCCGCCGTCTGTCGATGGGCCAGGGCTGGCTTGCTCCACCAAGCGCTGGAATCGCTCAGCTTCTTCGATTAAGGAAGCCTCTGCCTGCTCTCTGATGCGGTTACAGTAAATTTGGCGTGTCACCCAAACCGCAGCCCCAGTCGTACAAACCGCCAGTAAAAAGTACCAGATCAAGAGGCGAGCTCGAATATTTCGAAAATGCATGAACCGCTCAGATACCCGTTTCATCTTGCCTACTCCTTAGAATACTGAGCGCCGCCATCTAAGGCTGCCCGGCGATCCAGGCTGATAGGGCCAGACCCATAGGCGACAACCATCAGCAGTCCGCCCATAATGGCTAAGTTTTTCATGAACTGAATGGTCTCAGTCGGATCGACTATCGGATTGTGAAACACCAGCGTGGCTGGCATGAGAAACAGTAGCAGCAACGCCGCGCCGATACGGGCTTTGTATCCTAGAACGAGAGATATTCCACCAGCAATCTCAAACAAAATCGTAAACACGGTCACCAAAACAGCCAGCGGAATTCCCACGCTGGCAATCTGCTGTTGAGTCCCCGCAAAGTCAGCAACTTTGTCGATACCGGTCTGAATAAAGATCACAGCTAGGAAGATTCTAGCAACTAATGGAACGTATTTTTGAGCATTCATGGGCGTCTTCTCCGATTGGGATTACAGATAGCAGAAGGCTGTATTGCTGGATAGCTGGATAATTAACGTTGGCGACGGGAGGCCATTAACGGGTTCCTGTAGTCTTGGTTAAGTTAAGAGAATGGCTGCGTTGGACTGCGGGCGTTTGGCTTGAGGGATCGAGGAGGCATCAGATAGGATGAGCCGGACTGGGCGATCGCCCAGTCCATAGACATGCAGCCAACTCAGCAGCACTAGCAAGCGATTGCGAAACCCCGGTAAATACACCAGGTGCACGCTCAGCCACAGCAGCCACGGCAAGAAGCCCGTGAGCAGCCAGGGACCAATCTTACCGACGCCGGAGTAGCCACCAATAATCGCTAACCGGCCTTTATTGAAGTAGCGAAACGGCTTTGGCGATCGCCCTCGAATTTGTCGGTGCAGGTTGCGGGCCACGGCAACACCCTGCTGCAGAGCTTCGGGAGCAACGCCAGCGAGCGGTTTACCATTTTGTTCCGCATAAGCTACATCCCCAATCGCGTAGACGTGGGCATCGTCAATCAGCTGTAGTGTTTGCCGCACCTTCAGCTTTTGCTTATGTGCTGCTTGCCTTACGACAGCAGTCTCAGGGGGAGCCGCTTCTAGTCCTGCTGCCCAAACGATTGTGCCTGCTGGCAAGACTGAGCCTGTTTGTAATTCAATGGTTTCTGCGGTGACGCGGCTGACCCTAGTATGAAAGTGGACCTTCACTCCCATCTGGCGCAGTCTACGAGCCGTGTAGTGCCCCAGGCGATCGGGCAAGTTGGCTAGGAGGCGATCGCCCGACTGCACCACGACAATCTGCATTTCTCGAAGGTCGAGCCCTGGGTAGTCTCGCCTGAGGGCTCGCTTCAGCTCAACCAACGTCCCAGCCATCTCTACGCCAGTAGGACCACCCCCAACGATGACAAACGTCAGCAGCCGTTGACGCCCTACTGGATCAGGGTTTTGTGCAGCTTGCTCAAAGCAGCGAAAAATGTGGTTGCGCAGAGCCACTGCTTGCTCTAAAGTCCTGAGCGAAAAGGCATGTTCGGCAGCTCCAGGGACGCCGAGAAACTGGGTTTGACTACCAGTTGCCAGCACCAGATAGTCGTAGGCAATCACGGCATTATCGGTTTCAACGATGCGATGAGTAAAATCAACTCGCTTCACATCAGCCTGCAAAAATCGAATATTGGCTGCCCGACGCAGAATCGTCCGCACCGGATAGGCAATTTTCTCAGGTTCAATCTGGGCTGCTGCCACTTGGTAGAGCAGCGGTACAAAGGTGTTGTAGTTGTTACGATCGATCAACAATACATCAGCGCCGCTGCCCGCGAGGGATTGAGCCGCTTGCATTCCGCCGAAGCCAGCGCCGACAATCACAACTCTTGGATTGATTTGGCCAGTTCTCATGGTTTAAGGCTCTAAGCAACTTCATGCTTTTCAGCGTCGCAGGCTACTCCATTCATCTAATGAATCTAAGCTGAAAGAAAATTCAGGTAAAAAGATTGGTAGGAAACGCCCTAGCGTAACCTGACATGCCAATCGGCTGGGCTATATAGCCCTAAAGAATTACTGCAAGCGATTTCCTTAAAAGCCTCTAAGAGGGTATTTCTCTATCTGTCCCCAGATGGATGATGGATTAGATGATTAAATGAAACGCTAAAAGCAGATGAGGAATGAATGGGGAAGCACATACTATTCCTGTCATCGATATAGCAGCTCTCAGGGAGCTGCTTTTTTGTGAACCCACGATGAATAGTTGTCAGATTTTCGGTTGTGTTTGGCATGGTCAAGTTGAATCACCAGAGAAAATAAGGTGAGACAACTCTGTTCATTAGGGAAGGCTCCAATCTCGTCGGCTTTTGTGCGAAATTCTCGAAACAATCGTTCGAGTGCATTGGTCGTACGGATAAACCGATGCCACGACGCCTCAAGTTGATAAGAGCTAAAGGTTCGCTCTAGCCCCCATTGAAAGGCATGAATGGCGTCCGGTTCGAGCTCACCCCATGTCTCGATAAAGCTGTGGCAGCGCTGCTGAGCCTCTTCCAGCCTCACTTGATTAATGGCATTGCACGACAACACGTGTCCTAACTGCCAATATAAAAGCACCTGAAGGTCTCGAATCGATAGCCCGAGCACATAGAGATAGCACACCCAATCGAGAAATCCTTGAACCCCGCGTTGATAGC
>JBNPEB010000018.1:0-17388 GCA_051117335.1 Elainellaceae cyanobacterium | reverse complement strand
ATTGTGACAGGCTCGCTTAGCATGATCCTCACGATTTCAGCTCTAGATATTTAGGGTAGGAGCAGGTAGATCCCCTCCTTTCCCATACTCTAAATGACTGGGAGGCTATTTTCCCGCAAGTCCCTAAGCACTTGAAAAATTGTAAATACTTTCTCATGCTGCTCGTGGGGAATACCGGGGCCATCATCTGCAACGCTAAATTCATACCATTGCCCCTTATCGTTTGCAGCAATTTCGACTCGACCATCGGGGCGATCGTGGTGTTTGATGGCATTACCAATTAAGTTGGCAAAGACTTGTTTTAATAAGACCGGACGTGCCGAAAATGTTGGCATTTCGGATGCAATTTTGATCCCAAAGTCAGCAGGAGGATCGAGAATATCGATGACGTCTCGTACGAGGGCTTCGGTATCAACCTCTTCGATCGGCGCGGTTGATCGTCCGACTCTCGCATAGTCAAGCAAGCCGTTGATGAGTGCCTGCATTCGATGAACTCGATTTCTCAATAAGTCCATATGACGATGGACTTCATTCGGGAGGTGCCCGTTCAAATCTTCTTCGATCCACTCTGATAGGTTGGCGATCGCTCTCAGGGGGGCTTTGAGGTCATGAGACGCAACATAAGCAAACTGATCGAGTTCTCGATTGCGATTCGCCAGCATTTCGTTCGTCTTGGCCAATGTTGCCGTCAGCCGCACCAGCTCATTGGCCCGAGCTTGAAGTGCGGTTTCAGATCGTTGTCGCTCGGTGACATCTCTAAGAATGGCAATCAGCCGACCATCAAGCTGCATGTCTGTAACGGTGACTTCGACTGGGAAGGATGCACCCACTTTGCGTTTGCCCTTAGTGCGATGGGGGTGGTCGAGAAGAACCTGATTATTATCTGCCAGATGGACTGTCTTTCCGTGTCCCTTGTCGTTAACAAGAGGTTCTTCGAGTAAAAAGCGGAGAGGTCGACCGATCACCTCATCGGGCTGATACCCAAACATTTTGACAGCACCTGGATTAAACGTTTCAATGCGTCCACGATGATCGAGAATTAAGATGCCATCTACCACATTATCGACGATGGCTTGCATGTGGTTCTGGCTTTCTCGCAATTGAAGTTCTCCAGCCTGCAATTCTCGCTCAATCCGCTCCAGCAGATAGATGGCAGCTAACGAACCGACCAAACCTAAACCAATCGCGATTCCTATGACGAGGGTGGTACCGCGCCGTACTCGCTGCAAGTCTTGCTCTTCTTGAGCCAACGCTCGCTGTTCTTCGGCGTCTAATTGCTCAAGCGTGCCACGAATTTGCTTCATCAATTCGGTATTTTGGCTGAGTGCCAGATCAAGAGCCGGTTGTCGAAGGGAGGCGCGTTGCTCGGATGCTTGATTTTGCGCCGCCCCATTGAGGCGGTCTAAATCTTCGGCTGAGGTGGCGATCGCCCGTTGGACTAAGCTCTCCAATCGAGCCAGTTGAGTGTGCTGTTCTGGATCGTTTTCGAGACGCTGATCAAGCTGATCAAGCGAACTTGGGAAATTGGCGATCGCCTGTCGGTAGGCCGTCAAAAACTCAGGTTGCTGAGTTGCATAATATCCTCGAATCGCAGTTTGAGCGCTCAAAAAATCAATCAGTAAGCGATCCATCTCTGTAATGACAGACTTCGAGTGGCTGATGTTTTTATGAATCTCAATTGCTTGCTGTCGTGCCACCACCCACGCCCCCAAACCAAACGTCAGGCAAATCACCGGAATCGTCATGATCATCGTCCGGCGGCGGTAGTTTGGTAGATCAGACCATAGTCCTTGGATATGGTTCAACGGAAAAAACTGGGTCATGCTGATATGTGCAAAAGCTTGGTCTGCGTCAATTCAATCTGAGCAGATTGAGCATCCTTCTGGTGGCACAACGGGCACTCGAAGATTCTAAAAACAGGTTGGCTTCTGCTCAATAGCCATGTCCAAGTTGGCTTGCGCGCGCTCAAAAGCGTTATCTTCCAAAGGCAAGTAAATCCAAGCTGGACTAAGCTCGACTTTATCCTTATGGTAATGCGTTAGCCTCGACCTGACAGTCTCACCGAGTTGACTGACAAAACTCTGAATGCAAGCGATCCTAAACGTATGCGTCTACAATCGCCACACACAAAAATTGAGTATGTTGCGCTAATCGTTGAGTCAGTTCTATCAAAAGACTTAATGCTTTTTCTTCATCCTGTTTCTCAAGGTGGACGATGTTTCGTTCCCAAACCCTATAGGGTTGAAAACAACATCTAGACAAACAGCAATTGAATTTCATAGCTCAGAGGTTCATAGCTCAGAAGATTGAAATTCAAAACTAAGTCTTTAAGTCCTTAGTGGGCTAGAACAGTCAATCAGGAGGTAAGTTATGGCAACCTATCAGGTTACTTTAAAGAACGAAGCTGAAGGGTTAAACAAGACGATTGAGGTTCCTGAAGAAGAATATATCCTCGATATCGCAGAAGAAGAGTATGGTATGGATCTGCCCTACTCATGTCGTGCAGGAGCATGCTCAACCTGCGCCGGAAAATTGGTTGACGGATCAATTGACCAATCGGAGCAGCAATTTCTAGATGATGATCAAATCGATGAAGGCTACGTACTAACCTGCATTGGTCGTCCAACATCTAATTGCACCATCATCACTCACCAAGAAGGTGAAATTTACTAAGGAATGGAAATTTACTAACGTGAGATTTTCTGGGTGAGGGCATGGCATGATTGACTGACAAATCTTTAGTGTATGGCGGTTAAAATCGCCGACTTTGTAAGTGTAGGCGCGGCCTCAACCGCCAGCGTTCAGAGTTTTGTCAGTCAATCAGCCATTAAAGCAGTCTGTAGCCTAGATCTCTAGAGCAGTTCCCAAAAACTATTACTAGAAAGTATAAAAAATACTTGAAGAAATGTTTAGTAGAAACGATAAATTACGGAACTGAAATATAACGTATTAATGCGTCTAAACGTCGAGGGCATCGCGTCCTTTTGATTTTGGTTTTAACCCTTTTATCATAGATTTTTAAGCTTTTATTTACTTCTGAGGATAGATGCGTATACCTCTCTATATTTCCGATGATAGCAAGTAACTATTTTAAAGAGATTTAGAGCGTGATATATGAATAAAATTCGCGTTGCTCTTATTGAAGACCATGATTTGACGCGAATCGGACTACAAGCCGCCCTTCCTAAACATGGGAACATTCAAATCGTGGCTGAAGCGACGAATGGCAGAGATGGATTGAAGGCCCTCAGAACTGCTTTGCCCGACGTTGCTTTGGTAGACATTGGTTTACCAGAAATGGACGGGATTGAGTTGACAAGACGATTTAAAGAATTTCAGGCAACGTCTGGTTCATTACACACAAAAGTAATGATGCTAACTATGCATGACAATGAGGAAGATGTGTTGGCGGCGTTTGCGGCAGGTGCTGATTCTTATAGCATCAAAGACGCGGGAATTGACCGATTGGTTGAAGCGATTCAGGTGACGAACCAGGGCGATAATTGGATTGATCCATCGGTTGCTCGAATTGTCTTAAGGCAAAATCAGGATGCTAAATCCGGCGATCGCCACCGTAAGTATGGTGAGACGACGATGATTGGGGCGGTTGATCCAGAGTATGAGCGAATTATTGCAAACTGCTCACTCACCGAGAAGGAGCTTGAGGTTTTAGAACTGATTGTGGCTGGGCACAGCAATGCAGAAATTGCGAAGAAGCTATATGTGACAGTCGGCACTGTCAAGACCCACGTTCGCAGCATTTTGAATAAGTTGTGTGCAGACGATCGCACTCAGGCTGCCGTTCGGGCGTTGCGAGCTGGGCTTGTCCGATGAAGGTGATGATGTGTATATATGGAGGGGGCGATCGCCCCTGATGAAAGGTATTTACAATTCAACACCGTAAGATGCGATAGGCTAATTGGAGACTGGTGTTTTTGACGCCAATTTCTTACCCCAACATTGCTCGTCGCTAAATCATTCATGTCTGTTACCGTCGATTTTCTGCGTCACCTCAATCCATCCCAACGTCGTGCGGTCGAGCATTTCTGCGGTCCGCTTTTAGTCGTCGCAGGCGCAGGTTCAGGAAAAACTCGTGCCCTCACCTATCGGATTGCCAATCTGGTGTTAACCCATCGCGTTGCCCCTGAGAACATTTTGGCAGTCACCTTCACCAACAAGGCTGCCAGAGAAATGAAGGAGCGCATCGAAAAGTTATTTGCAGACCAAGACGCTCAGGCAAAATATGGAAAACCGCTAGAGGCTCTGACGGACTATGAGCAGACCAAGCTGCGATCGCACATCTACAAATCACTAACAAAAGACCTGTGGATTGGCACCTTCCACGCGCTGTGTTCGCGGATCTTGCGCTTTGACATCGAGAAATACGAAAGCGCTAGCGGGTATCGATGGACTCGGAATTTTTCTATCTTCGACGAGTCGGATGCTCAGAGCCTTGTCAAAGATATCGTCGTCAACCAAATGAACCTAGATGACAAGCGATTTGAGCCCCGCTCGGTTCGCTATGCCATCAGCAATGCCAAAAATCAAGGGCAAACTCCAGCAGACTTTGAGCAAGATCAGCCCAACTATAGAGGACGGGTGATTGCAGACGTTTATCGGGCCTATGAAAAGGCCCTCGCTGCTAACAATGCCTTAGATTTTGACGATTTGATTTTGATTCCGGTGCAGCTTTTCCAGCAAAACGAGCAGGTGCTGGCTTACTGGCATCAGCGATTTCGCCACATTTTAGTTGATGAATATCAAGATACCAACCGCACCCAATATAATTTCATTCGGCTGTTAGTCACTAATGGCAAGGATTCTAACCAGTTTGATGAGTGGGGCTATCGGTCGATCTTTGTCGTCGGAGATGCAGACCAGTCAATTTATTCCTTTCGAGCCGCTGACTTCACCATCCTGATGGACTTTCAAGGCGATTTTGGCGATCGCCTAACGGATGGTGACACGCGCACCATGGTCAAACTCGAAGAAAATTACCGTTCGACCGAAAACATTCTGCAAATTGCCAATCAGCTCATCGAAAACAACACAGAGCGCATCGATAAAATTCTCAAACCCACGCGCGGAACCGGAGAATCAGTCTATTGCTATCGGGCGGATGATGAAGGGGCAGAAGCGCGATACGTATTTGAGCAAATGCGCTCTCTGATGCGCAACAACCCTGAACTGACGTGGGGCGATTTTGCGATCCTGTACCGAACGAATGCCCAGTCTCGAACGTTTGAGGAAATCTTAGCCCGTCATCAGGTGCCCTACAACATCGTCGGGGGACTACGGTTCTACGATCGAAAAGAAATTAAAGATGTGCTGGCATACTTGCGCGTCATTGCCAATCCGGATGACACAGTAAGTCTGAAGCGCGTCATCAATACCCCCCGTCGCGGCATTGGCAAAACCACCCTCGATCGGCTCGAAAAAGCAGCCCAAGAGCTAAATATGTCTCTCTGGGAAATCTTGAGTGATGAAACGTCTGCCACCACGCTTGCAGGGCGATCGTCAAAGTCGGTGATTGGGTTTGCACAGATGATCCGCTCATGGCAAGAAAAAGCGGACGAGATGCCTGCCTCTCAGATTGTGCAAGGAATCCTAGATGATTCTCAATATGTGGCAGATTTAAGAGCCCAAGGAACCGAAGAGGCGAATGAACGATTAGGGAACGTTCAAGAGCTTTACAATGCGGTTCGACAATTTGAGGAAGACAACGAAGATGCAACCCTGTACATGTTTTTAGCGAATGCGTCGCTTGCCTCTGATTTGGATAATCACGAAGAAGGGCAAAATAAAATTTCGTTGATGACTCTGCACTCATCGAAAGGGCTAGAGTTTCCGATTGTCTTTTTGGTGGGCATGGAGCAGGGTCTATTTCCCAACTATCGATCGCTCGATGATCCGGCATCACTGGAGGAAGAACGTCGGCTTTGCTATGTGGGCATCACTCGCGCTAAGGAACGTCTCTATCTCACCTATGCCCGTGAACGTCGTCTCTACGGATCGCGGGAACCTGCAAGCCCGTCTCTATTTCTGGGTGAATTGCCTGCCGAGTTGCTGTTGAGCAACGTTGCAACTGCAATTCCGCGCCGCATGACCACCCCGATTCGAGAGATTAAACAACACTCTGCTAATCGACCGGGCACCCACGCGGATGATTGGACGGTGGGCGATCGCGTCATCCACAAAGCATTCGGGCCAGGGCAAATCACTCATATTTTTGGGGCAGGTAACAAGATTTGCTTAGCGGTTAAGTTCCCCGGATTGGGTCAGAAGATTGTTGATCCCAAACTGACTCCACTCCAGCGAGTTGAGTCAAGCTAGTTCATAAATGCCCGTTTTTTGACGGTTTGATTATGACGTTTTATCTTGGCATCGATTTTGGCACGTCTGGCGCACGGGCGATCGCCATTACAGCCGATCAAGATATTCATGCTGAGGTGCGCGTCGGCTTTTCGTCAGATTCGGTATCGGGAAATCGGCTGACCGACCAGTGGCGACATGCTCTGCTGCATTTACTCAACCAACTCCCTGCTCAGATTCGGAACGAATTAGGGGCGATCGCCATTAATGGCACTTCGTCTACGGTGCTGTTGTGCGATGAAAATGGCAGTCCTATTACAGACCCCATTCTCTATAACGATGACCGAGGAAAATCAGTCTTGGGCATCTTAGGGGCGATCGCTCCGCCCCAGCATCCCGTGATGAGCGCGACATCGAGTCTTGCCAAATATCTCTGGTGGACGTGTCAACGGGCGATTGTCGAGCGCGATCGCAGATCGTCTCAGTCCACGTCCAATATTTTGTACTTCCTTCATCAGGCTGACTGGCTTGCGTTTTTGCTACACGGAAAACTCGGCATCAGCGACTATCACAATAGCCTCAAACTTGGTTATGATGTCGGCAATCTTTGCTACCCCGACTGGATGCAAAAAGTGCCTGACGAATTTCAGCTTCCTCAGGTAATGGCCCCAGGAACTCCGATTGGCGAGCTTCAGCAGGACACTGCCCGTCAATTGCAAATCTCAGCAGACTGCCAAGTGTGTGCAGGCACTACAGACAGTATTGCAGCGTTTTTGGCGAGTGGGGCTCATGTCCCCGGTGAAGCTGTGACATCGCTTGGCTCAACGCTTGTGCTGAAACTTCTGAGCACCAATCGAGTCGATGATGCCCACTATGGCATTTACAGTCACCGTCTCGGCGATTTATGGCTCGTTGGAGGCGCATCTAATACGGGTGGAGCAGTGCTGAGTCAATTCTTTGAGAGCCAAGAATTACAGTCCTTGAGTGAACGCATTGATCCCAATCGTGAAAGTCCACTCGATTACTATCCGCTAACCGAACCTGGAGAACGCTTTCCCATCAGCGATCCCCAATTTGCTCCTCGACTAGAACCTCGCCCCGAACAGCCGGTTGATTTTCTTCACGGTCTTCTAGAAGGAATCGCTCGAATTGAAGCACTGGGCTATAGGCGATTACAAGAACTGGGGGCACCCCCCCTATCGCGAGTTTACACGGCCGGAGGAGGGGCTCAAAATCCAACCTGGACAAGTATACGAGCCCGTCAGCTAGGCGTTGAATTAGCCCAGCCCATTCATCGAGAAGCAGCATATGGCAGTGCATTGCTGGCACTCCGCAAACAAATCATTTAGTCTGAGAAATTGCCTAGATGGCCGCTAAATCGATTTAGCGGTAGTTCGTAAACTGCAGCGCAACCGGAAAATCCTCTTGTTTGATAAGCTGCATTGCATCCTGCAAATCGTCTTTTGATTTGCTTGATACCCGCACTGCATCGCCTTGAATCGAAGCTTGTACTTTCTTCAATTCATTACGAATAAGCTTAGAGATTTGCTTGCTAATATCCTGGCTGATGCCTTGTTGAAGCTTGATCTCTTGACGCACTCGATTGCCGCTCGCAGATTCAACCTTTCCATAGTCAAAAATTTTGAGAGAGAGATTGCGTTTTGCGGCTTTCGTCTGCAAGACGGTATGCACCGCCTGTAGCGTAAATTCGCTGTCTGTATTAACGACAATAGAATCGTCACCCAACTCTAGGGTCGTATTTGTGTTTTTAAGGTCGTAGCGACTTTTGATTTCGCGCACTGTTTGATCGATTGCGTTGACGAGCTCTTGCCGATCAAAGTCGCTCACGATATCAAATGAATATGTAGAAGCCATAGACAATCCGAATCAGTCTCAATAGTTACACTCTAAGTGCCTATCCGAAAAATCGCTAAAGTTTTTGGAATCCAAAACCCCGGACGGGGTTTTCGGATAGGGTCTAACTCGAAGGATGGTGGATATTCTTTTGTCATCCTACCAATGCCAAATCTAAATCGGCGATCGCCAAAGCCAGATTGATTCTAATGGCGAATGGACTCACTCGAAACGTGATCTCTCAAATGCCGAGCTGTAGCAAACTTAGGACGAATAGCGTTCCGATGCTGAGCGACCCCACCCCAAACATCAGCGATCGCAAGAGAGGAATATCTAAGATATAAAATAGGGGATATAGCGAACGAGCAACAACATAGGCGATCGCAGCTGCTAACGCCCATATACTTTCTACACCTGTTACGTATGCCATCAAGGCCGCGGCAGCGTAAATCGCAAATGACTCAAAGGCATTTTGGTGCGCCCACGTCGCTCGCTGAGCATACGCAGGTAACTTGTCAAACATTGCCCGAGGGGAATGTGTGTCATATCCGGCTTGCATCCGCCCATACCCCACAACACCAAACGGAACATAAATCAACACAGATGCTGCAATGATGGAATAAAGCAGCGTTGCAGAAGCGGAGATATCTTGCAAAAAATCTGGCGGAAAAGCCACAGTGACCTCTTCAGAATGTCAGGACTTTTAGTCTAAACCTAATCAAGGTAAAACAGCGTGACAATCTTGCGCTGATCTTCAGCGTCTTGGCACGTCGTGAGAAGAGTATGGCTATCGTGAAATGCGAAACAAATGAGTTGCTGGCATCGTGAAACAATCTCTTGGTTACATAAAGCACTTGCTTCAGAGAGAGCCATATGGTCGTTCTCGGGATTCTCAACCAAGTGAATCACATTCTCTAACTGCTTGCGAGATTCACGGGGTTGGCGTCTTAAACTCTGAGGAAGAATGACCGTAACTAGATTAGGATCGGCACGCATCGCGCCTCGAATCGCGGCAGAATTAGTCCCTGTCGCCCCCGATGTCAACAAGGTGTTGCCGGCCTGCACGAGTGCAAAGCTAAGTAACTCGATCAGATTTTGATGCGTGATAGGAATATGACGCGACCCTAGCAGTGCAATTCGCTTTGAGCCAGTCTGCTGAATCGTCGCTAACTCCTGGAGAAATTCATCTACCTTCGGTAGGTCTATCGATTGACTCAAATCCAATTCCAGACTGTACAACCTCGATATTCTAGCAGGTGTCGGTACGGTGTGTTGCAGCTTAGTTCCCGATATCAGAAGTTTTCTAACCAGCAGTCTTCGGTAAACACACGCAGATGCTCCCATCTAGGGTCAAAATTTCGCAGGTCGCATAAATTGGAGCGTTTCGTCGGGCGACAACCGACTAGGCTGGTTTTCCTTAGATTCAGATGCGATCGCCTGGTTCTGCGGCGGAGATATCGGCATCCGAGGTTTAGTTGCAGGCAATGAGCCCGCTTCTGTTAACCGATGCAGCATGTCGGACGAAATAGCGTTCAGTGATTTAGCCTCGCGGCAAACATAGAAATTAAAGGTTAATGTTCCTAATCGGATGCGATCGCCATCTCTAAGCCGAAAACATTGGCCGATTTGCTCACCGTTGACAAATGTGCCATTACTGCTGCCTAAATCTGTTAAATAAAAATTTTGATCATCGGCATATCGAATGACAGCATGGCAGCGAGAAAGCCGGCTATCACCAATTGGCATAACAACCTGCATTGGATCGCGCCCTATCGTCCAAATTCGGTCAGGCTGAAACAGGGATTGAGTCTTGCCACCCAGAAGATTGGTGATCAGATAAACGTCATGACTGAATACCAAACCCTGCATAAACGAACGATTCACTCCAACTGAGGCTCGACCACTCGAATTTTCTAAATTGAGAATTTCATCTAAAAGGCTTCGGTTATGGTCATACAGCTTCAGAAAGAGCTGATAGAGTCCTAATTTCTGCTTTAGCTCAGTGTCACCCTTAGAAGCGTTGAGAAAATCTGATGAATGAGCAATCAATGCGTTTGCGTCAAGCATAAGTCCATACTTTCAACCATGTACTCTGTTTATGTCAGAATCAACGGGATGCTCGATCTAAAACGATCAAGATACGGGTAAGGTTCATGGTAGAAAAACTTGGCATCTTTCCTGCTATAGCAACCGCCAAAGTTCTTTGGGTAGTTGCGTACCAGATAGCTTCCCTAGCTTGGTCTTCTGGTTTAAGACTCATGTCCTAAGCTAGCCAACGCTATAAATCATCGAGAGCACGATGTAGAACCTTAAAATGCAAAACGTTGAATTCGGAACATCGATCGGTATTAATAAAATTGAATATCGTTGTCTTCCTGTTCAGCATAAATTCGAGAGCCGAATTCTGATAACCGCACAAATACGGGAAAATGAAGCGGCAACTAGATAGAACTCATTAAATTCACCAGATTCGACGAATCAGGCTTTACGAATAGATTCCATAACTATGGGGCTCAGCCGTGCCAAGCCCCATAGTTCTATAAGCGCTATCGTTGATTGTGCGTAAGCCCTGCATGTAGAGATCTGAGGCACTATCTCAAAAAGTTGAGCAATTCTCGGTTAACAGTCAACGGAACTTCTTGCTGAATCCAATGCCCACACTGGGGAATAAACTTGAGGCAGAACGGCGCTTTTACAAATTTTTCAAGCCCATTAGTAAGTTGCTGAGTCAGCATTGAATCATCTTCACCCCACAAAACGAGCGTGGGCACCGTGATGGGTTCGGGCGATCGCCCCCAGTTTTTCAACCAACTCTGTGGAGAGAGCATCTGGCGATAGTATCCAAGCGCAGCAGAGAGCGCTCCCGGCTTTTCTAATGCAGCTTGATAAATCTCTGTATCGTTTTTGGTAAATGCCCCTTTGCGAATGGCTTGCTCTTGCAGCATATTCTCCACAAAGCTTTTGAGATTTAAGCGAATCAGTCGCTCAGGCAAATCAGGGATTTGAAATGCGAGGACATGCCAACTTCGACGAAGCTGGTCGAGGTTGCCAATGAGCTCATGCATAAAGCGTTGAGGATGGGGAGCATTGAGAACAGCTAGCCGATCGAGACATTGAGGAAACCGATGGGCGAGATTCCAGGCAATGGTTCCTCCCCAATCATGTCCGACGATATGGGCTCGTAGATAGCCTAAATTTTCGATTAAGCCGTAGATATCAGCGCTGAGAGTATCTAAGTCATAGCCATGGCTGGGCTTGTCAGAGTCGTTATACCCCCGCAAGTCAGGGACAACAACTCGAAAGTGCCGCGCCAAAGCAGGAATTTGATATCGCCAAGAGTACCAAAACTCAGGAAATCCGTGAAGAAGAATGACAAGTTCTCCTTCTCCTTGAGTGACGCAATGAAGACGAATCCGATTGGTTTCAACGAATAGATGTTGCCATCCACTACCTGCTATGTCCATAAAAATAGAGAATGAAGGGGTGTTAACTCAACTCGGTAGATAAGCTAATGAATATTTACATCAAGGTGTAGGGGTTAAGCTTAACAGAATTTTGTAGCCCTCTACACCTTTCAATCCTATTGTGCACCGATGGTGCACAGAATTGTCATAGGTAAATCCCTGGATATTGAATCGTCGTAATGAATTTTTCACGACTGCTAAAAATTGCGATCGCAGGACTCTCGGTTCACATTAGACGAAACTCAGTCACAATAAATAGTGAGTGAGATGAGGGACTCTCCTATGTTGCCCGAACACCTCCGAATTGTTTCGCTGATTCCTAGTGCGACTGAAATCGTAGCTGCGTTAGGGTTGTCAGACCAGTTAGTGGGTCGATCACACGAATGTGACTACCCTCCTAATATCCGCGATCGCCCCATATGCACCCGACCTAGGTTTGACACAGACGGATCTAGTCCTGAGATTCATACCCGTGTCACTGATCTACTTGAGTCTGCTCTCAGCATTTATTCCATCAAAACAGATGTTTTGAAAGATCTGCAACCCACTCACATCATTACCCAAGCTCAATGTGAGGTGTGTGCAGTCAGTCTCAGTGATGTAGAAGATGCCGTTGCTCAATTGACTGACACTCATCCTCAAATCATCTCTCTAGAGCCTAAAGTCTTATCGGATATGCTGTCTGATATTTATCGAGTTGCTGAGGTTCTCGGCGTTGATGGTGAGGATTTAGGAATTGAACTGAAGCTCCGGGTGGATACGTGTGCTCAAAAGACGCAATCCATCAATGAGGCTGATCGTCCTACGATTGCCTGTATCGAATGGACTGATCCATTAATGGCTGCTGGAAATTGGATACCAGAGCTCGTTAAATTGGCAGGGGGGCGATCGCTCTTTGGCGAAATCGGTCAGCAATCTGCCTGGATTGATTGGGATAGCTTATGTGCTGCGAATCCGGATGTCATCATATTTTTGCCCTGCGGCTATGACCTAAATAAAACCCGTGAAGAAGTTCAACCACTGATCCACCGCCCAGAGTGGTCTGCTCTAAAAGCAGCGCAAACTGAACGGGCGTATATTGCAGATGGCAATCAGTACTTCAACCGCCCGGGGCCTCGGTTAATCGATTCGCTAGAAATTTTCGCAGAGATTCTTCACCCAGAGCTATTTAATTTTGGATATCAGGAAAAGGGGTGGAAGCCTCTTCAAGAAGCGAGTCGGGTTACGAATCGCTCATCAGCTCAATAACAGGTAAGCAGCTCGATTCGTACAAGTTCCGAAATAGTATGTCTCCAGACTGTTGATATCTGAGGGGTTAGCCCCCCCAACCCCTCAGATTGAGACATAGTGCCTCTATCGCAAGAGACGCGCCGAAAATATGTCATGTTCCAACGATTGGTCATTTTCTAATTCATATGTCTTCTGATTCCTACATTTTTTTGGGCGGTGCTAGCCGCGGAGTTGGACGAGAAGTTGCTGTGCGTCTTGTGCAACGATCATTTCGAGTTAAAGCACTGCTACGATCTGAATCGGCCAAGCCTGAGCTTGAAGCAATGGGAATCACCGTTGCGATGGGTGATGCACTAGATATTGACGCAGTTCATCGGGCGATGTGCGGATCTTCTATTGACACGGTCATTAGCACGATTGGAGGATTGCCTAAAGATGGGCAACGAGCCGATTATCTTGGAAATAAAAACCTGATTGATGCTGCTGTGGAATCAGGCGCTAGAGCATTCATCTTAGTATCATCGATTGGTAGTGGTATGAGTGCTAAGGCGTTGCCACCTCAGGCATTAGAAACACTAGGTTCTGTATTAGCAGAAAAGGAAAAAGCAGAACAGCATCTAATCAATAGTGGGTTGGCTTATACCATTATTCGTCCGGGAGGCTTAAAGTCTGAACCGGCAACTGGCAATGGAGTACTAACGGAAAATCCAGCGGTTGCAGGCACGATCCATCGGGCAGATGTGGCAGAATTAGCTTGTCAATGTCTTCAGTCTGAGCGGACACGTAACAAAATTTTGTCAGCGGTTGATCGCCAAATGGTAAGAGGTGAAAGAACATTCGAGGTATTTCATCTCGATTCCTGAAATGGCCTTATCCAGGTTTGGCGTATTGCCCAGTCGAGTGCCATCTGAGCGATCGCAAATAGCAAAATACTTTCAGTCACTCTCACGGCAAGCCAACCCCATTCACCTTGCCTTACAATTAAATTCTCGATCGCGGCGAATCCTCGAACCAGCCCAAACGCGAGAACAGCTCCAGATTTGAGATGAGAGTTTTGATCCGCTCGGACAATATAGCGGTAAGTGACGCCAAATAAGAATCCTGATACGAGCGCGATCGCCCCACTAATAGCGGTTTGGAAATGAATGAAACTCGCAATCAGAACCGTCGGCAGAGATTCAGCTTGAAAAGATAATAGCTGATGAACCAATGTCGTGATAGCAAACGTTGCGCCAGCCGCGCCGCTGCCGATGATTCCTGCTTTCAACGATTCGATGCGTTCTAAATCAGTATTCATAGAGAAACCGCCCGATTCACGATTGATTCATGCTATCGGGGCCGTTAAATGACCAGATCGAGGAGAGTGAGGATACCCATCTTGAATCGGGAAAAATCCAGAATCGGCCCGTGACGTTGCATCTTGGAGATGTTTCAGTAGGGTTGATTGCGGCAGTGGGCCTTGGATATGGCTCCACGGCAAAATGGTATCAGATGACCAATGATCGTGAACATAATACTCCATATCAGGCAACTGTCCGCGCAGTTGTTTGAATGCGCGACGATAGCTACCCACTGAGTCTCCGAAATGGCGCGCCAGCTCTAATACACGAGACAAGCGGCGATCGCCCCTCGAAATCAGCGCCTGAATCACTGACCAATTATAGCTTTCAGGACGAAAATCAATACCGTGCGATCGCAACTGCTTTTGTAATTGCTTGAGTCGCTTATCTGCTTTCCGGTTTACTCCCAACCACTGAAACGGCGTATGAGATTTAGGAACAAACGTGCTGCATCCCAGCGTGAGCCGTAACCCAGGCGCAGCCTGTTTGAGAGAATGCATCATCTCGATGGTTTGGTCAAGATCTTCGGGTTCTTCTCCTGGGATGCCGACCATCCCATAGAGTTTCATTCCTTTAAGTCCGCCTGCTTTTGCGTGGATAGCGGCCTGAATGATTTCGTCATTGCTGAGCTTCTTGTTGATAATTTGACGCAGGCGATCGGAACCACTCTCTACAGCGATCGTGATAGAGCGGGTATCATGCTTAACCAATATTTCAGCGAGTTTGGGCGTGACTGTATTCGTCCGCACTGAGGCAATGCTTAAGCGCACATCATCAAACTCAGGTTGATTGAGATAGTCTAACAGTGCTTCAAATTCGGGATGTTGGGTTACCGATGCGCCTAACAAACCAATTCGCTTCGTAACTGATAACCCTCGTTCGATTGCTGGAATTAATGATTCTCCAATACTGGCAGTCCGAAACGGCAAAGTGAGATAGCTCGCCAAACAAAAACGACACATCTCCGGGCAACTTCGCACAACCTCAACCATGTAGATGTTTTCCCATGCAGCACGCTCAGTGACTACGGTCGAAGCAGATAAAACATTCCCGCGATAGGTTTGCTTGACCACCTGTGGTGGGACTCCTGCTTCTAGCGGTTGGATTGACTCGATTAGCCCCTCCGGACTTGCATACGTGATGCCGTAAAGGCTGGGGACATAAACGCCTGGAACCGTTGCTAAATGCCGAAGCTGAATATGCCGGTGCTCATGACGGACGCGTTGATACGCATCGATAAACTCATCTAATAAATTTTCGCCGTCACCCACGAGAATGACATCAAAAAAATCAGCAAACGGTTCTGGATTAGCGGTCAAAACGGGACCTCCGCCAAATACGAGCGGATGTTTGGGCGATCGCTCTGATGCCTGAACAGGAATGTCGAGGGATTCCAACATGCTCAGAATATTGACGTAATCTAGCTCCCACGACACCGAAAACCCTAGCAACTCGGTTTGCGCCGAAAGCGACTCACGGGCATCAGTAAATAGGCGACTGACACTCAGATCCGAACGAGATGCTAACGTTGCCCAGACAATTTGGTAGCCCAAACTCGTGATCCCAACGCTGTATTCATTTGGAAAGGCAAATATGAGAGGTACAGCCTCGTGATGAGCCACAGCAGGGGTAAACAGTAATCGTTCGGAAGAAAAGGGAGAACTCACGGGCGCGTCGAAGTCAAAATGAATTGCTCTTTCAGACTAGCACTACCCCCAGCACTAGCTTCGGATGGCGGTAGTCAAATAGGGGGGAAATTTGTTGATTATAGAAATTTATTTTGTGGAAAACACTGAGATTAGTCTTTAAATTTAATCGTTTCGATATTTTGATCTGGAACATTTACTGTGTTTTCTAATTGAATATTCGACTAACTTTAAGATGTCTTGTTGATCATCAAGAGATTGTGTGGAGCGCGACATCATTGTGTTTCTATTCGTCTAGAAACAACTATTAAAATTTCCATTCAATGCTGACACGTAGAGGGTGTAAACGTTCACGCAGACATCATTTCTTTGCTAGGGATAACCCGAAGGCAACCTAATTATGGACAAATCATTTGACGACATTGGTGGAACATTCGTCCCCCCTCAAGAAAGAGGATGCCTCAGCGACGATACTCTGTCTTACTATAATGACGCTCCTAAAATTGAGGCAGGTCAACTCTTAGAAAAAGGCATCGAATTCTATCAAATTCGGGAGTTTGGTGGCGCACTTTATGCGTTTAAACAGGCGCTGCCTATTTTTCGAGACACGCAAGATTTACAGAGAGAAGGAAAAACACTAAGCGGATTGGGGTTGGTCTATTACGCCTTGGGTGATTACAATCGCGCTGTGACCTATTCTTATCAGGGTTTGGCGATCGCCCGTCAGACTCTTGATCGCTTCACTGAGCACCAAGCACTTGCCAATTTAGGAAATGCATATCGACATTTTGAAGACTATGCTCGTGGAATCGAATATACCCAAAAGAGCTTAGACGTTGCGCGAGATATTCAGAATCGCCGGGGTGAACTTTCCGCCTTGAGTAATCTAGGAATGGTTTATAAGGCAATGGGCAACTGCTATAGGGCGATCGACTATTACAAAGACAGCCTCGCTATTGCCAGAGAAATTCGTGATCAGCATTTAGAGAGTCAGGTGTTGAGAAACCTCGGCAACGCTTATCATGTGCTCGGCGATTATGACAAGACGATTGAATGCTATGAAGACTTGTTGAGTAGTGTTCGATGCATTCCCGATCGCCGCACCGAAATGCAGCTTCTCAAAAACCTAGGCAGCATTTGCGCCATGATGGGCAAGTCAGACTGTGCGATTCAATATCAGCATCAGCGATTGGCGATCGCCCGAGAATTGCACGATCTTCGTCATGAAGAGCAATCCCTCGAAAACTTAGGCATTCTTTATGATGCATCTGGCGACCACTGTAAGGCTCTAGACTTTCATGAACAGCGCTTACACATTGCTCAAACCATTCAAGACTCTGAGCTAGAGTCGCGGATCTGCCGCAGCCTAAAAATCATCTGCTACGCCATAGGCGACTATGAGAGAGCATATCGATACTAGGGCGTGTCATCAGTTAAGCCAGATGACTGAAGCAGCAAGGTAGATGGCACTGAGGAAGTTGCACTCGGTCTTATCATAGCGAGTAGCAATTGCCCGATACTGCTTGAGCTTGGCAAAAAAGT
>JBNPEB010000033.1:0-17492 GCA_051117335.1 Elainellaceae cyanobacterium | reverse complement strand
ACTATGTTGGGTTTCGCAAGCTCAACCGCAACCTACGTTATCGAAAACTCTGACCACAAAATAAAATGTGTCAGGCAGCCAAGTTGGGAACTACAGTCTTACCTTGAGATACTGCAAGATCTGAGTATAAGTCCTGTTCAATTAAAGCCCAACATCAGATAATAGTGACAACGAGCAATTAATGTGAGAGCTGCACTGTTCATTCTCTAAGGAAACAATCAATAACGCTTATGGCTGCATCAATTGCGCCCGCAGATAACAAAAACCAAGATAATAGCAATGTACTTCGCCGAGAGATTCTCGGATCTCGTCGATTCAGTAACTACTGGTGGGCGACTGTCTCCCTATTCGGCGGTGCAGGTTTTTTACTGGCAGGGCTTTCAAGCTATTTCAAGGTCAATCTACTCCCTGTCGCTAACCCCACCGAACTCATTTTTATTCCCCAAGGGATTGCCATGGGGTTTTACGGAATTATTGGGCTAGGGCTAGCGACCTATCTTTGGCTCGTCATTTTTTGGAATGTTGGCGCAGGATACAACGAATTTAATAAAGAGACGGGGATGGTTCGCATTTTCCGCTGGGGATTTCCCGGTAAAAATCGCCGCATCGAGATCGAACATGCGCTAGAAAATATCCAGGCGATTCGGGTGGATATCAAAGAAGGTCTGAATCCTCGGAGAGCCCTATATTTACGGATTAAAGGCAAAGGTGAACTGCCGTTAACGCGTGTGGGTCAGCCCATTCCTCTATCTGAGCTAGAAAATCAGGGCGCTGAGCTGGCGCGTTTTCTGGGCATTCCCTTAGAAGGATTGTAAATCTGAGCCATCTCAGTCTGCTAAGCGAAGTCTAGTCGCGCTGGGCTAACATTGATAGCTGTGGTCACGCAGGTATTTGAAACATGCAAAACAGAATGCGTCGCTGGCTAATGCCGGTTTTGACGGTCGTAGCTCTCTGGATGGTTGGCTGCTCGTCTCCTTCAACGATTGCTTCGAGTCCTGGAAGTGATGCTCTGAGTGAAAATTTGCCCCGTCTTACAGGTGAGGCAGTGGTTGAGCTGACCGTAGACGGCGAGCCTATTTTGATTCAAGTGGATGGAGATAATGCTCCGGTTACGGCTGGGAATTTTGTAGACCTGGTGCAACGGGGTGTATATGACGGTTCATCCTTTCACCGAGTCGTGCGTGAGCCAGAACCCTTTGTTGTTCAAGGCGGCGACCCTAACAGCAAAGATCCCAATGTGCCCCCCGACCAATTGGGCACGGGCGGGTTTGTGGAGCCAAATACGGGCGAAACTCGCTATATCCCTCTAGAGATCAAGCCTGAAGGAGCGGATGAGCCTATATATGGACAACCTCTTCAGCAAGCTGGCATTTCCGAGCCTCCCGCTCTAAAGCACACGCAAGGGGCAGTAGCAATGGC
This sequence comes from Elainellaceae cyanobacterium, assembly GCA_051117335.1. GTDB lineage: Bacteria > Cyanobacteriota > Cyanobacteriia > CAZCXK01 > CAZCXK01 > DBGGTD01. The sequence goes on along the minus strand of JBNPEB010000033.1, from coordinate 16,073 downwards.
TCGCTCAACCTATCCAGATTCCGCATCGTCGCAGTTTTATATCACGCTCGCTGAGCAGAGTTTTTTAGACGGCAGCTATGCGGTGTTTGGCTATGTGACCCAGGGCATGGAGGTTGTCAATCAAATTGAGCAGGGCGATCGCATCGAGTCGGCACGGGTGGTCAGTGGGGTAGAAAACCTAGAAGAACCGGGCGAGTAGAACTCACTCTATCAGAAAATCGTCGGGCAAGATTGGAGGATATTAGCGCCTCCAATCTTTGCTAGTGGCGATCGCCTATTCAGAATTACCTGTTTAGATAAATCTATCCATTCGATGTCAGCCCTATCATACGTTTTGTAAGAATCCGCATCACTTCGCTAGGATTCACCGTGGGTAAGGGCTTTGACCATAGATTCTGCAATATGGAAATGGGAAGCCGTCCTGGTGAAATGATATTTCAAGCCGTCAGCACTCGACTCAATGACTGGCGAGAGTTGCCCCAACCCTTGAGGGATCAAATTGCCACAGAGTTTGCGCATTATCAAACTCCACCACCCCCCGACGATGACCGACCCAATCAAACTACCTGGACTAACTTTCGGCAGTATTTAGACTCTCAACCGTAGCCAAATTATTTCCCTGTTGTTGCCAAAGGCTCCGTGCCGCAGGGTTTGAAATTTGGCGGTGCCTAATCGCACAGCGTAGGCGGTGCCTAATCGCCTCTCCATCGAAAATCCCACAGGTTCCTAATGAGCGATCGCTGGTTTCCAATGAAGGAGTATTCAGGATTTTGTGTAATTAAGCAAGTGTGAGCGTCTCCCTCACATTCCGACAATTCAAGTGTGAGCGTCTCGTTCACATCCCGACAATTCAAGTGTGAGCGTCTCGCTCACATCCCGACAATTAAGGAACACGCGACCGAGGACGGTCGCACTGACACGAAAATCTGTGCGCTCTCCCAATGAGGATAAACGATCGTTGCAATTCTTGAGGCGTTCATTGAAAACGTGAGGACGTTCATTGAAAATGTTGTCACGTTCAAAGAAAACATGGGGGCGTTTATTGAAAACGTCGTCCTGTTCAAAGAAAACGTGGGGGCATTTATTGAAAACGTCGTCTTGTTCGACGAAACGCTGCTATTTTTTGCCGTGCATCCGCGTATCACTCGGTGCGATCGCCCTCGATAGGTAGGCTAGCATCAGCGTACTGGCGTGACACAGCTAATTTGGTGGATTAAAGTAGGTTGGGTTGAGGCACGTTCGCGTAGCGTCTCCGAAGGAGAAAACCCAACAGCAGAAACCCTTTCGTTGGGTTACGCTATCGCTAACCCAACCTACTATTTTAGGCATGTCACAGCAGTACCCCAACATCATTAGTAGAGGCTTTGCATGCAAAGCCCCCACATGATATGGACACCTACTATTTCAAAGATTCGCGGTTTACGACTCGCGCGATCGCCAGCGAATCAAGTAGCTCATCACGTCACCCTCCTCTGGCGTCATCACGATGCCGGTTTCAGGCACTGTGATTAACTGACTCCATAACCCTTGCTCCACATAGTTGAGCACATGCAAACGGTTGATCGTGTGCCGCACTCCTGCACGAGACCCGAGCAGAATATGACGCAAGGGTTCTCGACTCGGTTGATCAAATGGGGATGCGATCAGTAGAGGCTCTGTCGCCTCACTGCGAGAGCGAGGCGAGGATAGATACGGTACTAACATGAGGGATTCCTCCAACGTAATGGGGTAGGAATCCCAAAAATTTAGCCACCCCAGACATGATGCAGTGCGGGGCGGCCTCAGGTAACATAGGCACATCCTCCGCGACAGGGCTTGTCTGTCGTGGGGGTCAGGTATCGAGAGTTGCGTCAACAGCTCTCGGTACCGCCTGACTAAATTTTTGGGGAAACCAAGCTGCTAGACAAACAGCTATAGCTTCCAACGCTATCGGATTTGGGGATAGGAGTCAAGTCAAAATTGTTACCAAACCTCATGGGTTAAACGACGGTTGTGTCAGCCGGAATAAACTCAATGAAATCAAACCGAGCAAACTCCGCCTGGTTAACATTGCCCGTCAAGGTAATGGTATCTCCAGTGGCGATCGCCACATTATCAAATACAGTTCGACTTACCTGATTGCGGCTGCTCACTGCACCATCACCAAGATTTTGGTTAAAGGTCCAACTCGTTTGATTTGCCCCAACTTGAACAGACACCGATGAAAGCCCGTCATTTTCATCGAAGTAGCCTACAACCACGTCATAGGTTCCGGTGAGTCCAGAAAATTGTGTGGATGCCGTCCCTTGAGAAGTCCCTGATTGGAACAAGCTAATGACCGCATCATTCGACGCATCATTTTTGCCCGATTCAATTCGGTAGCCCGTTAGTGTCATCTGTTCAGCTTCGAGGCGAAGCAGTTCTCCAGCAGTCGGCACAGGAGCGGGGGCAGGAGCAGGAGCGGGGGCGGGAGCGGGGGCAGGAGCAGGAGCGGGGGCAGGGGCGGGAGATGGAGACGCGCTACTTAGGGGAACAAACTCAACATAATCAACCCGTGCCCATTCGGCCTGATTCGCAGTTCCAACGATATCAATCGTTTCCCCTTGAATGAGTTCGACTCCGCTGAGGACTTTTCTGACAACTCGGTTCTTACTGCTGACTCCGCCATCGCCTAGACTTTCATTGAGCGTCCAACTCGTTTGGTCATTGCCGATTTGCAGGGAAAGCTGAGCCTCTCCATCACTTTCATCGAAGTAGCTGACGATTACATCATAGGTGCCGGTTGCCCCTGTGAACTGAGAGCTTGCCGTTCCTTGAGAATTGCCTGTGTTGTATAGAGTAATCAATTCATTGCCTGATGCAGCACTCTTGCCTGACTCGATGCGATAGCCGCTGAGCGCCATATCCTCGGCTTCGATGCGGAACGGATCGCCTGACGGGGCTGGAGATGGAGCCGGGGCAGGCGCAGGTGCAGGTGCCGGGGCAGGCGCAGGAGCGGGGGCAGGCGCAGGAGCGGGGGCAGGGGCGGGAGATGGAGACGCGCTACTTAGGGGAACAAACTCAACATAATCAACCCGTGCCCATTCGGCCTGATTCGCAGTTCCAACGATATCAATCGTTTCCCCTTGAATGAGTTCGACTCCGCTGAGGACTTTTCTGACAACTCGGTTCTTACTGCTGACTCCGCCATCGCCTAGACTTTCATTGAGCGTCCAACTCGTTTGGTCATTGCCGATTTGCAGGGAAAGCTGAGCCTCTCCATCACTTTCATCGAAGTAGCTGACGATTACATCATAGGTGCCAGTTGCCCCTGTGAACTGAGAGCTTGCCGTTCCTTGAGAATTGCCTGTGTTGTATAGAGTAATCAATTCATTCCCCGATGCGGCACTCTTGCCCGACTCGATGCGATAGCCGCTGAGCGCCATATCCTCGGCTTCGATGCGGAGTGGACTTCCACCACCCGTGCCGCCTGAACCGTCTCCCAAAATCGGGGAAAGCGCATCATGCCAAGCATCCGCAATTTTGGCGTAACCGGATATTTTTGGATGCACTCCATCTGCTAAATCTGATGCGGTCAAGCTAGAAAAAACGTCTACAAAGTGGACTGATTTGCCTTGACTAACCTTCTCGTTAACAATGCCTGGAATTTCAGCATTAAAATCAATTGTTTGTTGCGAATCACTGCCCGATCGCCCCGATGGAGGAATCGATGCTACTAGTATCTTCACGCCCGATACTTGAGCAACAATCTGATCAATCAGGCTGCTGAGACGGGCAGGAGCCGTACTGAGTTGATAATCTTGCAGAATATCGTTGGTGCCGATCATCAGCAGTACGATATCGGGCTGTTGAATGCTTAGCCATCCGTTGATTGAACTGGCGATTTCGTCAATTCTCCAGCCTCGTCGCCCTTCATGATCATCGTCAATACTGCTTGGACCCGTTTCGAGCGATCCAACAAAATCGACACTTTGCCCATCTGTAAGCAACGAATCCCACAAATCAGTCCGATAGCCGCCACTCGTTGTGTTGCGACTGTCAACCACTCCATACGTAATGGAGTCCCCCACTGGCATGATTTTTAACATTAGACACTCCAAGTCCAGATAGTCACGAGTGCAAACCGCTAGACTGACCATTCAAACCCGATCGGTCGACGTCAGTTGGCTTACGAATACAGATTTCACATGTCGGTTTAAGACTAGTTTCAAGACTATAGGTTGTATCCGTAGTTACACTAGAGTCTCTGAATATTCTTTGTCAGCTCTTTATGCGGAGCCGCGAAGCGTAAATTTTTGGCGTACCTGCCAATTTTCTACCTGATAGTTGCGTGATCCTCTTCATCAGACGAAAGCGGTTGGTCATGCCCCAACCGTTTTGACTTGAGCAGCATCTCGTGGCGCGAATCGCCCTAAAACGCCGTAGCTCGCCAAGCCGATATATTCTCTGAATACTAGAAAGCCTTGCTTTTGACGGCTGAGATGGTCAGATAAAGGACTGATATGGGGAATCACGTCAAACCCGTAGCTATGAAAGGTCAGCAACGATCGCAACATGTGAGGGGGGTCAGTCACCAAGATGATGTGATGAACACCATCTGGTTCTAGAAGCGCTGCGGAGAACCGAGCATTTTCCTCGGTGGTTCGAGAACATGGCTCTCCATCAACGGCATCGTGAGGAAGTCCTTTTCGTTGGAGCCGCTGCATCATAGGCTGGGCATCTCCCCAGCCGCTCACAAATACTAGGGGCGCTCGTTTGTCTTGCCAAAGTTGCGCCGCTACATCAACTCGTTCCGATCTCAATTCTGACCCTCGTCCTAGCACCACGATCGCATCTGCCGTAGCGCCCGAATCTGACGGAAGAACACTCGTCAACATACGGCTGCCTAGTGAGATTCCAATAGGCGATCCGATGAGAAGATATCCCACAAGAAAGAACACGCCGATTCCGCTGAGCCAGCGATGCCGATAGAGTGGACGAACCAGCAATGGCACGATCATCAATAGCACAATGGGCGGCAATATCAATGCCGGATTGGTCAGCCAGCCAAACACCGTCCATGAGGCAGTTGCCCAACTACTAGCCGCTGTACTTTGGCACGAAGACAGATCGAGCATCATGATTAATACAAAGAAAAACTAGGGGTTGGACTGAGTTGCTAGTCGTAATTGACGCTTCGAATGTTTCAACCAATGTTTCAGGAGACATCAAGTTCCAGGGCGATCGCGCAGATGAGCAGGCATATAGTTGCGATCGCCCAAGACTTCGAGTAGAGGACCATGCACGCCAAACGTGACAATGCTTACCGAGGCTGCTAAAGCGGCAATGCGATCGCGATAGCGTCCTAAATCGATTCCTAACAAACTACACAAAATAATGCGAATCGTCGCCTTGTGAGACACCACCAAGACATGCCCAGACGGATAGGCATCCTCAATTTCTGAAATCACCAGAGACGCTCGACTTGCGATCTGCACGGCAGTCTCTCCACCCGTAGGCGGGTTCCAGGCGGGTTCGGTTAGCCAGTGAATATAATCCTCTTCGTAATTTTCTCGGACAAAGTCTGGGGTCTGCCCTTCCCATTTGCCATACTGAATTTCTTTTAGCCCATCTCGAAGCCGCATCTCAAGCCCCATAGCTTCGCAGAGCGGTCGTGCTGTCATTTGGGTGCGTGTCATCGGGCTGACGTAGATGGCAGACCACGGAATTGAGCGATATGCTTCTGAAAAGGCTTCAGCCATCTCGATGCCTTCGGGCGTTAGTTCAGGATCAATCGCTCCGCAGTAGCCTCCCGTTTGGCTGAAGGTGGTTTCTCCATGGCGTAGCAAATATAGTCTTAAACTCATATGGATTAATCTCTAGACCTCAATGTTATGAAGATCACACCTATTTCACTAACCCCCATGACGCTATTTCACCTCTATCAGTACACCATAATCGGGCTGGAATGCATCCCCCGGAAACCGAATCAGCCGATGGGCAACTAGATTGAACGTTAACTGATAGTTTCCGGGTTGATTGGGGAGTTGCACCAGCCCGATCGCCTTGGTGTGCTCCCCAGGCTGGACCGTAGACGAAATATAGAGTCGACTGTCAGACTTGAGCTCTGTCCACGTCTGATCCGGTTTCACAAACCCAACTCGGACTTGGGCTTCCCCTCTGTCCAATGCATATTGATAGCCATACCAAGGTGCTGTGCCTATATTCTCTAAGTCTGCGATTAATACGACTCGACTTCCCGCTTTTCCGACAATTGGAGTTTCGGGCGGAAGTTCGTCTCGGCTCTGCTTATCAATCTTCGTAACAGTGGTAATGGTGCCACGAAAGTCTTTGAGATATTCATCTTCGTCACCAATGGGGGGATTCACCTCTGAGACAATCGATCGAACATGGCGAATGATGCGACTGTCGGTTAGGTTCCAAACACGGGTTTTCTCGTAGTTGAGAGGCAGGGGAACTGTACCCCATGATGTGTCACTAAAAGCACCGACTGCTTGAATTGAGAACCCAGCGCCATAGCAGGCTAAAAATACGACGAGAAGCCCCGTCCAAAATCGACTAGTTTGGTAGTATCGACGTTCGATGAAGTGGGACAAAAAATAGCAGATGAGCAACCCGACAACGGGTAATGTATCGCTGAGAAATCGAGGCCCATAGGACCCGCTGCCTCCCGACCACGGAACATAAAAACAGTAGTGAATGAACAAGATAAGGCATGCCAGAGTCAACGCCCCTATAAGACGCTCGTCTGGGTCTGAGCGCTGCTTAAACACCTGATATGCCCCCAACCCTGCAAATATTGCCACGGGAGCAAAGATCAAATAGCCCTCGCTGGGGCTCACAAGCAGTCCGGCAAATGCTTCTGAGGCATAGCCAGAACTCAGATCATAGGATGAGGCTCCGACGTCGAATTGGCGAGAATAACCGCCTACGATTGACCACGACCCAAAGTAGTAGACATTCCAAGCGACGGTGAGTAGAGCTAATGTCCCTCCTAACAGCAAATACAACGCTTGTTTGCGATAGGTGACGACGCCATAGAGAAAGATGGTAACCGCAAACAATAGACTGGTAGGCCGAACGGTGATAATCAATCCACATAAGATACCCGCAACGAGTAATAGCAGTCGTTTCGGTGTGCCTTGAATGCGGTTGACTTTGAGCAGACAAAGAATCAGCGCCATCAGCACAAAGTTAGACGCAGTATGCTGTCGCAGCCCCTGAGAAATTAATGCCCACGTTGGCGTTGCTACGGCAAAGGTGAGGGTGCCTAGCAGGGCGATCGCCCGACTAAACCTCAGCCGAGCTGCCAGATAAAAAAACACCACTGAAACCGATGTAATAATCGTCGCGGCGAATTTCTCACACGCCTCGGCATAGGGAACAAACTCTTGAGAGCTAATTTCAAGCTCAATCCCAGACACTCCTGAATTGATAAGACTCGCTATCTTTAGATAAATAAAGAACAGGCAGTAGAGAGGGAAGGTGACGATCGCCGTGCCAATGGGATAGGTAGAGGTTAAATGCCCGTTGGGGGCCTCTACAAAAAAGTAAGGAGAATTATTTCCTCGAAAATAAAAGCTATCTCGAAAGGCATCAAAATTGAGGCTGTGATGCTTGAGCCACTGAAATGCCAAGAGAGAATTTGGAATATTGTCATTCGATGAAATGAGCTGATTGTTTGCAAGATAAACCAGCAGGCACGTTATAAAAATAACTATCCCGATTGATTGCTGAGGTCTGCGAGACACGATCTGTTTGACCTGCTGTGAAACCTGTTTCATATCAACTCAACAGATTGTATTTGAGGATGCAGATGATGGCTCTGACGCCATCTTTCCAGCCAATTTTTTTACCTTCTTTGTAGGTTCGACCGTAGTAGGAGATGCCGACTTCATAGATTCGACAATCTAGCTTTGCGACCTTCGCAGTAATTTCTGGCTCAACCCCAAACCGATTTTCTTGAATGCGAATCGACTGAATGACATCACGACGGAAGGCTTTATAACAGGTTTCCATATCGGTGAGGTTAATATTAGTCAGCATGTTGGATAGGGTAGTCAAAAATTGATTGCCCACCATGTGCCAATAGTAAACTACCCGATGAGGGCGACCGCTCGAAAACCGCGACCCAAAAACGACATCGGCGCGATCGCTCAAAATTGGCTCAATCATCAGCAGATATTCTTGGGGGTCATACTCTAAATCAGCATCTTGAACGATGACGATATCCCCCGTGGCGGCTGCAAACCCCGATCGCAGCGCCGCCCCTTTCCCACGATTTTCAGGATGATAAATCACCCGATCAACCTGAGGCTCAATCACTGATTGCAATAGTTGACAAGTTCCATCCGTTGACCCGTCATCAACCACAATAATTTCTTGATTTTGAATTGGAGAATTCTTGACTGCCTCGACCACGTTTCCAATCGTGCCCAATTCGTTGAAACACGGAATCACAATAGATAGTTTCATACCAGTATGCCCCCCCTATGGCTCCCCGATTTCGGATGGTTTCCTGAGATAAATAACCATTGATTGATTGAGAGATAGTTTACAGGAGAGATGAGAAAATCGACGCAAACGCACTAAAGATGTTCGCAAATCATTTGGGATTGCTGTATAACCAACGCCCAATGATTAATAGCAAAATCTAATCATTGCAAGAAATACTCGGCGCAAATTGCAAACATTCTTTAGGCTCTCGCAAGACACTAATGAGAGACTTTACTATGTATCAACCAATTCATTTCACCGAGCAAGCATTCCGATAGAGTGTCGAGATGGACACCGTGAATGCATGCTCTGGGATTAGGAGCCGTATAAAATGAGAGTTTTTCAACGATTTCGATGGATTATTGCTGGACTCATGGCATTTGCTTTGGCGATCGCCCTGGCAAACTGCGGTGGTCCTGAAACGACAACAAGTGAGAGTCCGTCTCCATCTGATGGAGCTGCCGAATCAACTGGGGCACTCGTCTATGGGTCTGGGGGGCCGCCCGTTAGATTAGACCCCGGCAATATTACGGACGGAAACTCCATCGTCGTGTTGGAGCAAATTTATAATCGCCTGATTGGGTTTACTCCGGGTACGACGGAGCTAGAGCCTAGCCTCGCCACCGAATGGGCATCGTCGGACGATGGCCTCATGTGGACATTTACTCTCCAAGAGGGAGTGACGTTCCACGATGGCACCGACTTCAACGCAGAAGCCGTGGTGTTTAACATTAATCGCTGGTGGGACCCCGAATTTGAATATGGCTATCGAGACGCAGGCAACCTGTTTGAAATTTGGGAATACCTGTTTGGCGGATTCAAAGGGTCAGACGCCTCGATCTTGGCAGACGTGACGGCTGTCGATGACTATACGGTTGAATTTACACTCAATCAGCCGTTTGCGGCGTTTCCGGCAGCACTGGCGTCTGGCTATTTTGGCATCGCCAGCCCGACCGCGATTCAAGAATCTGGAGCGGAGTATGGAACCCCCTCCGGTGGATCGGTGGGGACAGGTCCTTATGTCTTTGAAGAATGGCGATCGGGCGAGCAAGTGACGCTCACCAAAAACCCTAACTATTGGAAACCCGACCTTCCCATTGAAGACCAGATCGTCATCAGCTTTGTCGAAGATCCGGCGGCTCGGCTTGCGCAGCTCCGCGCCGGCACCCTCGATTTCACCGTCGATCTCACGCCCGATCAGCTTGCCGAGATTGAGGGAGATGAAAATCTTGAACCGGTGTTCCGTCCATCGTTTAATGTAGGATATTTGGCGCTCAATCCAACCTATGAGCCGTTGGCAACCCAGGAAGTGCGGCAGGCGATCGCCCAAGCCATCAATAAAGAGGAAATCGTCAAGGCGTTTTGGGGCGACCTGGGGCAAACCGATGGTCACTTTACGCCGCCTTCAATGGCTGAGTTTCAAGCAAGCGATGTCTCTGACTACACCTACGATCCAGAGGCGGCTCAGCAGGTTCTAGCCGATGCAGGTTACCCCGACGGCTTTGACATGGAACTGTGGTACATGCCCGTGAGCCGCCCCTATTTCCCGAACCCCAAACCCATTGCCGAAGCATTCGCGGCTGAGTTAGGGGCGATCGGCATTAATGTGTCACTGCAAACCAAAGACTGGGGCGCATACCTAGAAGACCGCAACCAACCCCCCGGATTCCAGTCCTTTATGCTCGGCTGGACAGGTGACTACGGCGATCCTGATAACTTCTTGTATGCCCACTTTGGCCCGGGTGCCACTGCCGATTTGGGTGACTGGAAGGACGAAGAAGTCTTCACGTTGCTGAACAAAGCGCGTGAGGTGAGCGACCCGGCAGAGCGGGAGCAAATTTATGCTCAGGTCGATAAAATGCTCTTCGATGAAGCCCTGCGGATTCCCATCGTTCACTCGCAGCCCCTCCTGGCAAGACGATCCACAATCAGCGGCTGGGAACCGAGTCCCCTTGGGTCAGAGCCATTTGAAGCTATCGACAAACAGTAGGCAACGAATAGAGTTGGGCAGATTCGGGGCGTACGCCTGTGCGCCCCCTCCCACCTAAATCGCATCACCAATGACTATGGGACGTTATATTGTTAAGCGATTGCTAAACTTGATTCCGGTTCTTTTGGGTATCACGCTCCTGGTATTTTTGTTCTTGCATTTGATTCCAGGTGACCCGGCGGTGGTGCTTTTGGGCGATCGCGCGACGCCTCAGCAGGTCGAAGCCCTGAGAGAACGACTCGGACTCAATGAACCCTTGCCGATTCAGTACTTCAAGTTTCTCGGAGACTTGCTACGGCTTGACTTGGGGGAAAGCATCTTCACTGGATTCCCAATTTTTGAAGAAATCAAAATTCGCTGGCCTGCCACCTTTGAGCTATCAGTTTCTGCGATGCTGATTGCTCTCATAGTGGGTATTCCATCCGGGGTGATTGCTGCCGTTCGCAAAAACAGCATTATCGATAACGTCACGATGAGCGGTTCGCTCTTGGGCGTGTCGATGCCTGTCTATTGGCTGGGGCTGCTGCTCATTTATCTATTTGCTGTAAACCTGCAGTGGCTCCCCCCCAGCGGACGCATTGGCACCGATCTTGCATTCAGATTTGAGCCTATCACCGGATTTTATGTCTTAGATGCGATTCTGCAAGGTCGCTTTGGCGTCCTGCAAGACGTGCTTGCCCATCTCGTCTTACCTGCCCTCACGCTCAGCACCATTCCGCTCGCCATTATCGCCCGTATCACGCGCAGCGCCATGCTCGAAGTGCTGTCGCAAGACTACATTCGCACCGCTCGCGCCAAAGGTGTATTAGAACGCTGGGTGATCTTTAAACACGCGCTCAAAAATGCCCTGCTGCCGGTGGTTACGGTCGTCGGGCTAGAATTTGGCACCCTGCTGGGCGGGGCAATTCTCACCGAAACCATCTTTTCATGGCCTGGTATTGGCAAGTGGATCTATGACGGCATTCTGGCGAGAGATTACCCAGTCGTGCAGGGGGGTGTGATCTTCGTTGCTACCACATTTGTGCTGATTAATTTGCTGGTCGATGTGTCCTATGCGCTTCTAGATCCACGGATTCAGTACAAGTAGTTCTGAGGCGCTCTGTTAATAAAGTCAGCCAAATTGAAGAGGCGATCGCCCACCTCCAGAACCTGAGAAGCGAATTGTTACCATAATGAAAATTTTGAGTGCTATATTACTCCGCTTTTGGTGCACCAACTTCGAGTAAGAACGAGGTACGGTGCTGCTTACGTTGCTTTTTTACTTCCACATCCATAATCCACTGCACATTTCCTTGGAGGGTAGGATACTGGCCAAACCCTCCAGATGAGGGAAGCCATTTAGGAATTTGTATGGCGAACGGCACCTGGACCTTTGGCTGCTTCCTGACCATCGTCTGAGCAAGTACCAGTTCCTTGTAGAGCGTTTCCTGAGCGCGTTTCCTGAAATTGACAATACGACGCTGAGATGCACCATGGGAGAGAGTTGTTCGCACTGTTTTGGGAGAATGATGGACGCTATTTTGTAAGCATTGCACGGTAGCGGTTGCTGTTAACTCATTTGGATCAACGTTTTGATCGTGCAATTGAAGAATATAGACCACGGTGTAGGTGTTACCACGATGCAACTGTTTACAGGGAATTGCAAGACAGTCGCTCTTGACATATAAAATTCCTCGATGAAGTCTGTAAGCTAGCCAGCCTAGACTTGCCATTAAAGCAATGCAGTACAAAGCCAAACCAGGATTTTCCTGGATTTGCCCTATTCCCAATACCAAGGCAAATAAAGCGATAGTAATTGCCAGAAGCAGTAACAGCCTATCTTTAGGTTGGCTTTGTCCTAATAGTAGCAAGGTTTCTTCACTCGCTTCCCCATCTTGTCTTGAATGGAATTCATCGAAATTCTGAGACATGACGTAACTACTCCAGTATCTACAAACTATAGCCGTACACTCTCACGTTAGGACGCTGAACGTGTGTAGAACCCGCGCGGCGCGCGGGTTCTACACACAAACCTGAGCCCGTAGGGCTATACAAACTCAGATCATTGAACTGCATTGATTTCCGATAAATTTCCTTGGTTAAAGCGAAGCCGGATTCGGAGATTAGCGCGCTTAGGAGCTAAGATTTCCTCAACTTAGCGTTCAACGTATGCTGTGCTGCATTCGCAGACAATCCGTTCCACCCAATCAAGAATGGAACCTACTAATCCCTTAATCAACAGGCGTGTAATCCATATCACGCTCTAAATGAGCCCGCTGATCGATGGAAAAGCGACGGAGTGCGCGACGACTCATGTCTCGGACGTCTGGATTGGGGTCAGACAATTGTTGCTCCACCGCTGGCGCTGCAGCCGGGTCGCCAATCCACCGCAGGGACTCGATCGCGGCCAAGCGAACCGAGGTTCTAGCGTCATCAAGACACCCAATTAACTCTGGAACTGCTCGCGGTAGGCCCATGTGACCGAGGGCTTGAATGGCCTCAATCGCCAGTACCTCGTCATCATGATCCAAATAGTCCAACAATTTTGGATAAGCAAGATGACCTAAAAATTTCATCACTCGTCCTGCGGCAGCTCGACTCGGATGCTCAGGCGTTTGCCAAACGTCAAATATCAGTGACAGCCCATCTTGATCACTGAGCTGCGTCAACGCCTCTAGAACCTGATGGCAATTGGGCGATACCTGCCAACCGGTTCTCTCTGGCAACACTCCCCCTTGGGTTCTCTCTTCCCATTCGCCTTCCCGCACCATTGCATAACCACATTTCCATTGCCCAGGTAGGCGTAGGCGGACACAGTGCTCAATCAGAGTAGGAATGGCCTCTTTCGCATCAAATTTGACAAATATTCTGATAAACAAGTCAGAAATATGAGAAGACTTCAATTGTTTAAGCAACGGCTCTATGATTCTTCGATTTGCTTGATTAACCTCAAGAAGTTCCAAAGCGCGGCTGATAGACAATGGAGCCTTAGATAGAACCTTGAGCAGCCCATCAATAGCTCGCTCATCGCCTGTTCTCACTAGAGCAGTGGCGATCGCCACTGCTCCTCTATGTAAGTCAGAGAGTTTGAGTTCATAGTCTTTAAATAGCGCCAGCAACATATCGATTTCAGGTTGCAGGATTCGGCCGATCTCAGAACCTATTTCTGAGCTTTGCGCTATCTCACCTAGGCATTCCATCGCCATCACAGACAACAGTGGTGAGTCGGCTGACTTAAGCTGCTGTAGCAGTTGAGGTACAGCGGATAATCCAATCTTTTTGAGGGCGTCTTTCTCTTCTTCATACAGACACCCGCGCTGACGTTCGAAAACATTCTCTACGATCGCGATCGCCCCACGAGGGTCACCCAGGTTCCCCAAGGCCGCGATCGCAGTCTGCTCAATATCACGTCTCGGGTCCTGTAATCCTGCTTTGATCAGGTCAAAGGCTTGATGATTTCCGATGTGACCCAACGCTTCAAACGCGGCTTGGCGAAGCGAATATTCATAGTCGGCGGTGGCGAAAGGAGCGATCAATGAATACCCATCAGGATGTCCTAACTGACCCAAAATTGTGACAATTGAATCCCGCATCCATAGCCCTAGCGACTCATCCTGCAACGCTTGCTTTAACAATTCAAAAAGTCTGGGATCTCGAAGCTCTTTTAGTCGCACTAGTCCCCGAAGAGCATCCCTCTTTTTTTCGGTATCTGATGACTGCAAGTAACTGAGCAACAATTTTTCAGTTTTAGCGCCCCCGACACGAGCGAGATTTTGCAGGACGGTGATTTGATAGCGGGGGGCTAGCCATGCTAAAGAAGCCTCAATCGCAGCCTCAGCGCGGCGATCGCCAATCTCACCCAGTATCTCTACAACTCGACTCTGTAGCTCGTAATCCTCTTGGGGATTGAGCAGTTCGATTAAAAATGGCACAGCGGGAGCACCAATTTTTATCAATGCTCTTCTTGCTGCACTGCGAAGATTTTCAACCCTGTTGTCATCCGCAAGAAAAAGCAAAAGTGGCTCAACCGCCACCGTGCAATCAACTCCCTGAGTGGCCAATTTTCCGATAGTATTCGCTAATTCTTCAGCGAGGTAAAATCCCTCTTCCTCAGTGCGGCCAACGCGCAGCATCGGTAAAATAATATCCCGCGCTGCAGCGCCATCCAAAGCAACGGCAGCATCTAATCCGATAAGTCGATGCCCTTTTCCTGTAGGACCATTTTCGTGTATCAGTGGCTTTAGCTGAGGCACAATAGCTGGGTCGCCCAGTTCCCCAATGTCTCTCAGCGCCCACCATAAATCACTGGCGTCTACTCGATCGGCGTAATGCAGTATCCAGAAAATAGAGGGATGAGACATGAGCAGGAATAATGTCTGTTAATTTTGTGTATACAAGCACACCCTTTTCTGTTGAACGCAGCCTCAAGCGCTGTAGGCTTTGCCACTCTTGTATAGCATTTTCTTTTGCTCAGGGCTGTGACGTAGGGCAAACGCATACTCAAGGTCCCAAAATCCCTAAGAGATAACCATTATCCCATCCGGCTTTGAGGCGTTTGGCCTTGGTTCCAGCTTTAGTGGAGGTGTCCTGCCTCAAGAGGTTCAGAGCAATATGCCTAATCAGGGCTAGGTTCTCAGGAGCATGGTCTTTACGAATACGTGAGGCATCTTCGTTGAAGGCCACATCGAGTCCCCAATGAACTTGGTTTTCGATGCCCCAGTGACTCCGAACCGCATGGGCAAAGCGGTCTACCCCACCCTCGAGACTCAGCAAATAATAGCGTTGTTCAATAGTAGGCGGCTGACCGTTTAATCGTCGTTCGGATTCTACTAATCCCACTCGCTGTAGTCCCGGCCATCGCTCAGCATCAATCAGGGAGGCCACCTCCTCAAGCAACCAGTGCCGACGGATTTCAATCCGACCGTGACCGCCATCAATGGTTTGGTAAAACTCATGGGGGACATCCTTGAAGTCGATTTTGCGAGTCCACTCGAAGAGTTGTGCCACATCCTCATGAATGTTGCCCTGATTGCCTTTGAGACTCAAAACATAGTCTCCACCCTGGTCAATGATTTGCTGAGCAATGGCTGTTTGAGTCCCCATTGCATCGATAGTGACAATACATCCGTGCAGCGCTAAGACCTTGAGTAATTCAGGAATCGCCGTGATTTCGTTCGACTTCTCATCGACTTTCACCTGGCCTAAGACCAATCGATTCTGACTCGCCCAAGCACTGACCATAGGAATGGCCCCTTTGTCACCGCCGCTATCGTAGGAATGGCGGAGGGTCTTACCGTCAATCGCGACAATTTCTCCAGCACTCAATTGCGCTACCGAGCGCACCCAATTGAGAAAGCAACTCTGCAACATGTCTGGATTCAAGGCTGCAAACAATCGGGCAATCGTATCGTGAGACGGAATGCCATTGGGGAAGAGCAGAAAACTTGTGAGCCACTCCTCTTTGGCCTTTCCATACACTTCGATGTCCACCCACGTATCGGCCCCACAGATGACCGCACAAATGGTGAGGCCAATAATATCGAGCAGACGATGCTCTACTAAATACTCAACTCGTGGATCTTCAAGCTCTCTGAAGTGCTCAAGCAGGGTAACTGATTGCTCATCTGGC
>JBNPEB010000003.1:0-85358 GCA_051117335.1 Elainellaceae cyanobacterium | reverse complement strand
AGAACTGTTTGCTCAGGTGCGATCGCTCATCAATACTGCACAGCGTCAGGGCATGTCTGCCTTTGATGCCATTTCTCGTGCCCTTACCTCACAGCAGTCCGATTGGCTACTCGGTTGAGCAATTACCAATATTTTATCCCAGCTTCATCCACTAATGGATCAGGATCTCAAGAAGCTCAAGATTTCTTAGGGAGTCCAGATAGTCCTCAAAACAACACTATTTCGTACGAACTTTAATTTTTTAGGAGTAAACTCTTATGCCTACTTATAATACTGGGGTACTAAATCTTGATATTAGCCCCCGGTTAGAAACACTTGAAAAGTTGAATGTGCCTTTCTTAGGGCGTATTCAGCGAATGATGACCCCCCAAAGCCAAATTAAGTGGAACGTAAATGTGGGCGGGGCGAATTCGGTTGGTGAAGCCGTTACGACCGATGTTTCCAGTTACGATTCTGACGCTATCAAGTTGGCAAAACTTGATATTGGTGAATTTCGCCTCCGTTCGAGCTTTAGCATTCTTGAAACCGCTTACACCGAAGCACGCGCTAGAGGTGTTGGAGCGCTTCAAAACAAGCTAATGCTAGCTTCTCAAAGCGCACAACGAGAAATCTTGTCTGCTTTAGGCTCTAATATTTTCTCTGGCTCTGGTATCGCTGCTGATGGTGGCATTATCGGTATGAGTCAGCTTTACCAAAATGTTACTAGCAATCTCTCAACGGATGCTTACGCAGGCTTAGATCCTGCTACAGATCCTAAATGGACTACGCTGGTCTACAACAGCACTGGATCTTTGACTAAGAAGAAGCTACGTGACTTCAGTGCTGACTATCGCAATGGCTCGACCTCTGGAGTTCCTTCTCGCTATAGCGTTGTTGTGGCCTCTCCTTCAACCGTAGGAAAATATTTGGAGGTCTTCGATGCCTCCACCAGTCTCGAAGGGAGCTACCTATCTACTGCTGATCTTGGATACAATGGCGCTCGCTTTGAAGGCCGCCCAATCGTGGAAGATCCTAATTTAGCTGATGGCGTGATGCTGTTTATCGATGAGTCTGATCTCGAATTGCATAACTTCGATCAGGTAAATGAAAGTGGCATGAGTGAGCCTCAAGCGACCGATGGAATTCGCATGTACATGAAAGAGCTTCCTAGTGCTAATCCTCAGCGACGGCAGTTTGCTGTTTTTGGCATGTATCAGCTTGCTCTCAAAGAGCGTGCGTCAATGGGCGTAATGAGCGGCATCACCGTATAGGGGTAGTCGTACGACTGCCGAACATAGGGGTAGTCGTACGACTGCCGAACTGGCCCCCTAACACTTCTAAGGGGGCTTGAATTTTTAATCATTTTGGAGAAATTTATGACTAATCCAATTGTTCGCAACGGGTATTATGTAAACCCTGTTGCCGATGTATCTAAGCAATCAGCTTTCATCGATGGCGATTCTGGGACAGCTAATCAAGTCACAGTTCCTTCGGGCGAATCTTGGGAAATCCTAGGCGCGATCGCAACCGTATCGACCTCTAGCACCGTAGGGAATCGTACTTTCGTACTTCGTGTGTCAGATGCAGATTCAAACAGCTTCTCCGAAACAGCAGCAGCTAGTAATGTCCCTGAAGATTCTAATGATGCAGTACGCAACTACACGATCGGCGGATCTCCTGATCTGCTTAAGGGTCTGCGAGTTCCTGCGGGTGCTGTAATCGATGTTTACGATTCTGCTGACATTGACGCAGCAAACGACACGATCGCTATCAAACTCATGGTAGTTAAGCACTTCGAGGGGTAATTCAAGATGGCCCAATTTACTGAAAATCAGCGCATGACTTTGAGGATTCGATTGGGCCATCCTCCTCAAAGATTCGGCCAAGTGCTTCCACAATTCGATGGCATCTACCCGCAAGAGTACATCGATCGAATTGAGGAAATTCTCACAGAGCTTAACGAGATCGATGCGGCACTTAAATCTGCTAGAGGTAAATCAATGGCCCGCAAGGTCGAAGGACTGGAACTGAGCTATGGGCAGCATGTGATGAATTTGAAGTCTGATGGCTCTAATTTGCTCCATGAGATTGCTTCGATCCTTAATGTTTCGATCGCCCGCAACAAATACTCAATGTCTCGCTCAATCCTTCATTATCAGTAAGCAGGCATAGGCCGAGTCTGTTGTGCTGATTTTTGTCGTTTTAGCGTGCTTTGTTCTTGATACTCTTGCTCTGATGATACAAAATCAGAAGGCGAACTGTGGTGATGCCTAGGTATAGAGCTTATTTTTGGAGTAAGCCCAAGAGATTGAGCTTTAGAGGTGTGGACTCCCCGACCCGCCTTAAGATCTCTAACAACCCCGAAGGGTAGGCGGAGCGGTGTTAGTGTTGGCGTAATCGCTTCACCGTGCTCTTTTCGGTTGACTATTCCTATTGCTTTTTTCACTTGCGATTGGTTGAGTGACTTAAAGTTCGCTTCAGGGATCGGCTCTCTTTTTTCTCTGAGATAAATAAACTTAGGAGACACCACAATAGGCTCATCAATTACAACAGGATCAAGATTGAACTGAGGTAAGGGAATCACCAAATCTTCGCCATATGCGAGCGAGCCAATGATGTCCAGTGCTTTTCCAGCAAATACAATGGCTTCGTTGAAGCAGAAACCGTACGCCAAAACAAACACTAACCGAGCCAAATATCTACGAGGTGAAAATTCTTTTGAACCTATTCGGGCTGGTTTTACTTCATTCTCCCAAACAAACTTAACAATCTTGGCGAACTCTGAGTCTGAGGGGACTATGGCACATCCCGCAGGCTTAGCCGGATATTCTGCACTAGCCTTGAAATTGAATGGAGCTTTCAGTGTATCCAAGACTCCATTGATAGCTGTTGAGATTAGTCCAATAGCCAGATTAGCGGAGGCAAGAAGCAGGTACTTTGCAGCTAAAAATTCAAGCAAAACCATGAGCAATGCCCCCTTTTTTTCTTTGTGAGGAGATGTGGATTGTTACCCATAAGATAACTCGCTTGTCAAGCTTTGCCAACTCTCTTCGTTAAATCTTAACTTTATGCCCACCAGAGTTCTCAAAACAGGCCCAATATTTTCTAGAGATCCCATCAAGCGTAAGGTCATCGATCCCGCAGCCGAAGAAACTTTGGATTTCGCGAAGGGCATTATTCGTGATCGCACCCCTGAGGATACTGGCAAGGCCAGAGCAGGCTGGGAGATTGATGAAGGCAAGGGCATAATCTTTAACGATGTCGCCTATGTCCGATATCTCGAAGAAGGCACCAGGCACATGAAGGCAGTCGCTATGGTCGCTCGAAGCTCTGATGCGATTGGCAGGGAATTTGTACAAATTGCAGGAGAGAAAGTGAGAAATGAGCTTAATTAGTGACTTGACAGCCTTAAAAGCTGAACTGCAACAAATTCCTATCGATCTTGGGGTTCCTCAATATCGCTCGCTGACCATCCACAAAGCTTACTTGCCCGATGGCGCGTTAATTCCGATAGAGAGCGACTTAGAGATCGAGCCTAACCCTTACATTGTTTCAGCACCCTCAAAACTCGTTGGGCTTCCGATCGGTGGGCAAGGTCAATCCAACATCTTGATTGAGCAAACGGATTTGATGGTTTCTAGGATTCCTAGGACTTACACGCGATCGCAATTGCTTGACAATGCATCCTACTACCTTGTAGATGGCTCTATCAAATGCAAGTATCTACAGCTAATCGATAAATACACTCTCGATTGGCGAATGCTTTTTAGACCCTTCCCAGAGCAATAATTTTCTATGGCACAACAAGAATCCTTAGGGGCTATGCAAAATGCCCTCAAAAATTGGCTGTCTAATGAAATTCGTATCGACCAATGGACGCTAAACGCGCCGGAAGATTATGCGACAGTCGTTGATGGAACTCAATATCCCTCCAACACTGCGATCGCTCTATCGGCTGAGGAAGTAGCTTATGAGCGCAGGGGAGCAGCTTGGTATGAGTGCGAAGCTGAATTTCCTTTTAAGCTGCAATATCGCTTTACGGGACAGCTTGACTATCATCAAGTACCGAGGAATCTCGCACATGATTTGCTCAACAACATTCTTCTAAAAGCCGCTAGCTGCTATGGGGATATCTCAGAAGCCATTCAAGAGCTAACGATCCCTGAGCAAGACGACATTATTTGCTACAAACCGAACGAATCTAATGGCGATTGGATTCTATTAATTCAGCCCAAGTTTCGCGTCAGATTCAACGCGGATTTTGCTGACCTTAGCGGCCTGCAACCAACTGAGAGCATCGATCCCTTCACCTTCAATTCCCTCACAATCATTACCAATCGAGGTGAGATTGGCTTCGATCCTGATGATGAGAGCACTTATAGCAAAGATCGAGAATTTATAATTACCGGAGAATAATTTTTATGGCTGATATTACAGCAGCATTTTCTAATTTCCTTTATCCAGGCACAAAAGTAGTAGAGCGTACTGACGGCTACAGAGTTGTTGAGATCCCTAGCCATTCAACTACGTATATGTTCGGTTCAGCCGAGCAAGGTAATACCTTAGATTCGACCCAAGTTACCAATTCCACTGACTTTACTAACGTATTTGGGGCATCCCCTAGCGAAGATTCAGTCAAGCTTTATTTCGATAATCATCGTGAAGGCATTTTATATTTCATTCGCACCCCGATCGCGCCTGAGTATCTAGTTGTCGTTGACGCGACCACAGCTAGTGATTATACCGTTGATATTAATGGCACCCAAGTAACCTACACGAAAGATGTTGCCGACACAGTTGACGATGTTGCGAGCGGTCTGATCACTGAAATCAATGCTTCTATTGTGGCTGATAGTGTTACGGCTGTATCTAGCTCTAACTCTGATGAGCTTAGAATCCGGTCTGACGATCCTGACGCTTCTCTGACAGTTTCAGTTAGCGCAGGTGATTTAACAGCATCTGACAACACCCCGACAAACCCTGTGGCAGAAGATTATTCTTACGCTATTCAGAATACCTTTGATGTTGACGAGGGCTGGGAGCAAGGGTTTATCATTGCCCCTGAAGCGTTTCAACGGCTTACAGATGCGAGCGATCGCTTAGCTGTAGGCAATGCCTTAGAGCAAATTGCAGCCGCCTTTGATTTTGCTGCGCTGATCGACTGCGGCGAAGACGATGATACGGTTTCCGAGATCCAAAGTGACGGTCAGCAGTACACAACTTCGTTAGGCCACTTAGGATACTATGCGCCTTACTTGTTGAACCTTAGTGATTCAAAAGTTCCGCCGAGTGCTGCGGTTGCTGCTGTCGCTGGTCTGAAATATGGCACCCTAGGATATCCAGAGCCGATTGGAGGCACTCGGCATCGCTTGAAGGGTGTCAAAGATGTTGTCAAGCGCTTTAACAATCAGCAACAATCTACGCTTAACCCTCTAGGCATCAATCTCATTCGCAATCTGCGAAATAAAGGCGTAGTCATTTGGGGTATGCGTACTCGTGCTGATGACCCCAACTACCGCTTCCTGCATACTCGCGTAATCATGAATGTCTTGAATGGAGCACTGCGAGAAGGGTTTGATCAGTTTCCCTTCAGCTCCGTAGATGGTAAAGGCATTCTTCTGCACCGAATTGAGGAAACAGCCGCTTCAATCTGCCGTCGTATGTGGGC
The DNA here is from genome assembly GCA_051117335.1 of Elainellaceae cyanobacterium. Taxonomy (GTDB): domain Bacteria; phylum Cyanobacteriota; class Cyanobacteriia; order CAZCXK01; family CAZCXK01; genus DBGGTD01. The sequence continues at coordinate 79,711 of JBNPEB010000003.1, read as the reverse complement.
TGATGGCGCATTCTTCGGGCAAACAGAAGATGAAGCATTCCAAGTTATCTGCAATTTCACCAATAATTCGGATGACAACATGGAAGCCGGAAATTTCCTATTGGAAGTTTACGCAGCAACGGCTCCTGGTATTGAGAAGCTTCTGATTGCATCAGTTCGAGTTCCCATCGGGCAAGTAGAAGCCGCTGCAAATCGAGGGGCTGTTTAGATCCTTAGTTATTAGGCACCTCTTAGGGGGTGCCTAATTTGTTTACTTTTTATTTGAGGAATTTATATGAAGCTGGCAAATATTAATCCAGTGTCGAATGCCGATTGGCTGATTACGATTGAAGGTTTAGGTGACACATATTGGAGCACTTTCAGCGGCCTTGAGAAAACGATCAATCGTCCCAAGTTCTCTGACGGTCAGACGGCACACAACAGAACGGCTGCAACCGGGCGATCGGAGTATTCAGACGTGACTATCAGCAAAGTCCATGATCCTGAAAAGGATGATCCTGTCATCCAATGGATCTTGGATCACGAAGATGGTACAGAATTCGATTGCACCGCAAGGGCTGTCAAGCGTGGACGCACCTTAGAGTTTCGCGGTCGCAAAGCAATCAAAATGAGCAAATGCAAAATTGCGAGCTATCGAATCCCTGGAAGCGTGGATACGTCTGATGGCTCGAATACCGCAACTTTAGAGATTTCCTTCTCAGTTGATCAATCCGCATACAACTAAGAAGTTTTAGAAAAAAGGAGAATTTTTAATGGCTAAACGAAATCGAGTGCAAGTAAAGGATTCCCAAGGTTTTGAGCCTAAGCCTAAATCCAAGGTAGAAGACTCGAACCAAATGGAAATCGAGTTTGACGAAGATGCAAATACGGCAACATTTTCTCTCACTACCGGGCATCAACTCACTTTGAGCGAGCCTAAGCCTAAGCAATTTCTATTGCTTGAATCCTGGCTTCAGAATGCGGACGAGGAATATCGCTCAAATTCCTTTGTGGTAATGAAGTTAGCTCAATTGTGTCTGGTTGATATGAAAGTAACTTTCAATCAATTTTTGGATATGTTGGACAACTTTGATGACATAGAGAGGGTGGCAGCAGCCATCGGCTTTTTTCGGAATTCACTTGAGGATTTCTTTTCAAGAATGCCCAAGCAATCCGATGGGCAATCCGATGATCCTAGCTAGTTGTCAGGGTTTATCCTTCACATGCAAAGGACTTATGAGAGACTGTATAGCCGCCAATGAAGGTTATTTGACACCAGGCTACTTCAAGTTGCTTGAAGACCTGCCAATCTCAGAAACCCTAATGCATCTGCAAGTCTGTGGTGAATTCCATAGCGATCGCTCTAAAACGCAATCTGGCGCACCTAAAGACCTTTTAGATACCGAATTCGATCAAGTAGAAATCAATGGCACGTAACAGAGTACAAATTGTAGTCGATGCTCGTGACAGGGCTAGCTCAGTCTTCGATCGTCTGGGCGGCACAATCACTGGATCGATCCTAAAAGCCAATGCATTGATGGCAGCTATCGAAGGCGCGATCGGATTAGCGGGTAGAGCTGGTAGGGCATTTACGGATGCTGCAAAAATACAAGAATCTAATATTGCCACGGCTGGCGATTTGATGAACATCATGGGCATCTCCTATGAGGAGTCCATCGGATTCATCGATTCGTTTACAGAGAAAATGGCACTTGTAGCCGCAGATTTGCCAGGTCAAACAGCTCAATACGTCGAGCTGGGCCGGACTATTTCGGACGACCTTGCCAATGCTTTTATTGACGCTAGCGGTAAGCTAGATCGTTCGGGCTTTGAAGAAAACCTGAAAAGGATCACGGAGCTTGCAGGCTTCCGAGCAGCAGCTAATGACATTGATTCAGGTCTGGCAGCTCTCGGTATCAATAAATTCCTTCAAGGTAGATCGTTTGCAGAGCTACAAAAACTCAAATTCTTTGAGGCTAACCCAGCAGTCTTAAATGCGATTGAAAGAGAGGCTGAGAAACTAGGACGAGACCTAGATGCTGTCAGCTCTAGACAGCGAGCTGAAATCCTTAGACGTGCTTTGGAAGTTCCTGATGAGGTTATCGAAGCTTCAAGCCAAAGCATAAGCGGTTTGGTAGAGGGGTTTCGATCAAGTCTGTTTGACCCGCAATCAGGTCTATTCGGCTTATTGAGAGATTTATCTCCCGAAGAAGGTAATCAGAATGTCTTGGGGTCTATTAATGATACTCTCAAGATCCTTATCGGAGATGAGGGTCTGTTCACTGTTCTAGGCAAAACCCTCAATGAATTAGGTATCCAGGGGGGTGACCCTCTCGTATTTGTCCGAAACGGCATTGAAGGCTTTAATAACTGGCTTACAAGGGTCACAGGCGCTTTCAGGCTCTTTAATCGACGAGTTGATTTTATTGATCCTCAAGAGGCTTTAGGGAAACTTGGCGATCGCTTGATGCAATTGCTAATCCCTGACTTTGACCTACAGCCATCACAGTTAGGCGAAAGAGCTTCAGATTTCCTTAATTCGATTTGGGATCGTTTAGGCGCGTTAGACTTCGCTAGTTTACTCAAGGATGCAGGCGATTTCTTAAGTGATGCTTTTAATACCGGGCTTCAAGAAGGATCAGATTTCATTCAGAATTTTGATTATGGTCAAGTCACAGAGACGATTGGAAATCTCACATCTGCCCTAGCCGCTGAGTTATTCGATTTCATCAAAGGAATTTCTTTGAGCGACATAGAAAACCTTGGAGGCTCTATTGGAGCTGGGATTGCAGACATTCTTTCTGGAATCGCAAATTGGATTAGCTCTGTGGATTGGACTCAAGTTATCGTTGGTGCTGGTGAAATTTCTCGATTAGTGATCGAAGGTGCTGCAAGACTTGTAGGAGGTTTCCTAGGAGGCTTAAGCACTCTGTTTGACCAAATCAATTGGGATGAGTGGAGGCAACAGCCGCTTGAAATCATCAATGGTTTTGTTGGGGCGCTGGGTGATTCTTTGAGTTGGCTATGGCAGAAGCTAACAGAAGCCGTGCGATCGCTATCGAGCATATTCACTTTCAATAACCAAAATGCCGTAACTAATCGAATCCGCCAAACGGATGAAGATGTATCTGGCATTCCCGATCGATCGAACGTTAATCGACAATTGCCTAATCGCGCTAATGGCTTCTTAGGAAATCTGATTGGCGCGGCTATGCGAGAAAAGCAAGCTGTTCCGAATGCCGGCATAGTTGTAGCTAATTCTACAGAAGCCATTCTAAACAGGTCACAACAAGCGGCTGTGTCTGACGCTATTCGATTAGGCTCAAACTCAAGCGGAATCAGCATTGGTAATATCTCTGTGGTTTCTAATGGATCGAACGCTGTCGATATCGCAGACGATGTGATCAGAGAAATCGAAAATCGCTTGATCGCCTTTCAGCAAAATCGATTGACCCCTGCGTACACCTAATTGCAAAGTTTGCCCCAAGGTTTTCCTCCTTTCCTTGGGGCTTCCCGTAATAGCCTATGAACTCACAATTTTTAAGCTCTCTACCTCAAGCCCAGAAATCGAGTGCGATCGCTGCGTACTTGATCGATGAGCAAGGCAATCAATATCCGTTTCTCTACAATCCAGAAACTCAAAATTATTCTCGAAGCGCAAATTACATAGAGAATCCAACTGCTCTCAGGAGTGTGCAGGCAAAACAATACAGCCATACGTCAGGCAGAACTCTATCTTTGCCCAATCTTCTTATGGAGTCTCATAGTGCACAACGGAGTCTTAGGCCGCTTATTGATGGCTTGCAATCTTTACTGATTGCTAATCCCTCTCAAGGGCTTTACTCGCCTCCGGTAGTTTACTTTTTGTGGGGGTCTGAGCGATTCGGCCCTGCTGTGCTCACCTCTCTCAACTGGGAAGTAACTCTGATTCTCTCAGGCGAACCTGCTGAAGCGAGGGTCAGTCTGACTCTTGAAGAAATTCCCCCAGATGGCTCAAAAACAGCGCAACCAAACGAGAGCACACTAAATGATGTAGCTCTAACCGATCGTGAATTAGAAGAAGCTAGCGTATTGGCTTCTGATTTTCTTGAAAGTAACTTTCGGAGGCTTTCAGGATCAATTAGAGAGGGCTTACGAACGCAGAGATATTCAATCAATGTGGCTCAAGATGGGCAAATTGGCCTGCTTGATACTGATGGCTCAAGTTTAGGTAGCATCGGCATTTACGATGGATTTGATTTTCAGGGGAGTTTAGATGACATTACAGCCTAGTAAGTTAAAAAAACGCATCGAGATTACTGCTGGTGATACTCTTGAATCGCTCGCCTTCAGGCACTTAGGGGATGGGCAAAATTGGAGAGAATTAGCTGATATCAATGAGATTGATATTTTCGAGCCTCTTCAGATCGGAACATTGCTCGACATCCCTAACAAAGATGAGTTGCAGAGGCGAGTGAATCAAGCTGCTGAAGACTTGTCAGACGATCTCAATCTCACCCCTGTTCTTAACAAAGCTTCCGAATTTAAGCAGATTTCCTGGATTCTCTAAATGGCTTCCAATACCTTACAAATCAATCCAGCTCCTTCGAGGCGACTGGTAGACCCGTATGCGATCGCCACAATTGGTTCCGATACGTTTGTGTTGGGCGATGGGCATCTTAAATCAATTACAGTAACTCTTGCTGAAGGAGAAGAAGCCTCAAGCTGCGAGATTGAGATTTACGATCCCGGTAGAAAATTTGCAAACAAGTACTTTACATGGATTGAAGAAAATGACGGACTTGACCCGCTTGTTATCCCCTCAAATGTTTCTCAAACGTCTCGAACTGCTTTGGAGGCTCTTCAAAAAGCTGAGAAGCCTGCCAAAGAGCGAGCACCAAAACCGGCTGTAAGTGAAGTAGGTCAGCAAATTACGATTGAATTAGGATTTGCAGGTGAAACGATCTCAATTCATTCGTTTCTTCATGTCGGCTTAGATTTTGATATGTTCTCCCCGGATCGCCTGCTATTCAAAGGGGCTTCAGTCAATTGGGTACTTGCTCAGAGGATTAAAAATACTGCCTACACAAACCTTTCGTTAAGACAGATTGCTCAAAAAATCTGTGATGCTCATGGCTTAACTCTCGACATGGAAGGCGATGGGCCTCATTATGAATACTTTCCTCAACGAGGCCAATCTGATTACGAAGCGCTTCTGATTGAAGCTAGAAGAATTGGGTATCGAGTGCATACCAGAGGAAGAAAGCTTATCCTCAAGCCCCGTCAAGCCGACAGTTCAGGCTTTGTGTTGGAATACGGTTCCAACATGGGAGTGGAGTTCTCAGTCAGACATCAAGCACAATCAGGCTCTTCTGGGGGCGCTAGGGCGAGCGCAGGGGGTGATAGCAACTCCACAGGCGAGGCAAAGTTTGTTTTGGATAGTGAGACGGGCGCAATTGAGCAAAATCGCTCTGAGAGCTTGTTAGGAGCTGGCGAAGGTGCTACCCAATTTACTACTGGAAGTCATATCAAAAAGCTGAAGCCTGTTACAGATGGCAATTCAGACGATAGCGATCGCATTCGCAGAGAGAATGAGCTAAGAATCAAAGGAATTATTGCTAATTTTTCTCTCCCTACGTCTCCTGAAGCTCTCATATTGAATCCCGATAGCATCTTCTCTACTCTGGGAATTTCTGAGTTTCTTGATCGCGTTTGGGTGATTGAATCAATTTCTCACGCATATCGTAACGGCAAGTTTCTAACAACTGGAACTTGCTACACTCCTCTGAAAAATAAATACCCTCAAGCGACTCCGGTAGCTCAAGGTGCCTCTATACCCGGCAAAGAAGGATTCTTACACCCGCTTAATGGATCAGGAGTTCTCACAAGCGGCTATCGCACGGCATCAAGACCTAATCACAACGGTATCGACCTTGGGGCGCCCACGGGAATTCCTGTGTATGCCTCAAAAGACGGTACAGTGACGGACACCGTAAGTTCTTGTCAAGTTGGTCAAAGTTCTTGTGGAGGCAGATACGGAAATCGCATTTTCTTATCGCATCCCGATGGTTCGTCTACGCGCTATGCACACCTCTCGGCTGTGCATGTTAGCAATGGGCAATCTATAAAACAAGGCGAAGAGATTGGCTTGCTCGGAAATACAGGCGACTCTACCGGGCCTCATTTACACTTTGAGATTCGGTTTGGCGGAAGCCCCGATAATCCTCTTAAATATATCAGCGTATGAATAAGTTATTCGAAATCCTAGCGACCTCTGAAGTTGCCAATAGGCAAGCTTTAGACTCGATTGGCAGGCAATCTTATCCGATTAAAGCAGTTGTCACAAATAACAACGATCCTAAGAGTCAGAGACGCATTAAGGTATCCGATCCGGCTGTACCGAGCTTATCGAGCTATTGGTTCCGCAGACTTGCTTCAAGCCCATTCAAAGACGAGCCGTTACCTCCGGTCGGTAGCACTGTCTATGTTTTTTTCGCAGATGGCGATCCTAGTGATGGCTTCTACTTGCCGCTTGTAAACAATACAAATCCTCCATTAGACAAGGGCGATGCAATTAACGATCACTATGAAGAGATTCCTGGCGATCGCAACATCTTTGTAGCAGGCAAATTCACCCTCAAAAACGAAGCAGGCATCAAGGTGCATGGGTCTGATGATGGCACTTATAGTATCGAGAATGCCTCAAGCACAAAGATCACCATTCAGCCTTCTGGAGCGATCGAGATTGATGCGAGTGGCAATACTTTTAGCATCACAAATGCCTCAGATGCAACGATTGAAGGCAAGAGCGTAGCTACGATCGGAGCCGTTGACACCTCCGGTGACGCACTCATTACTAGAGGCTGGTAGCAAGCCTCCCAAATGCTTATATAGGAAGGATTTATGGCTGTACTTACAGGGCTAGCTTACCCTCTTCAATTAGATGAAGAGGGAAATTTAGCATTATACGAAGATGAAAGATTGATTCAATCACATATTCTTAGTTGGCTCCAAACGGAACCTTTGGAGCGATTGGGCTTGCCTGGTTATGGGACTCCCGATTATGCCTTTGAATCAATTCAATCCATTCAGGTCATTGCGGCTGATTTGGAACAAGATCTTAAAACTAATATCCCCCAAGCAACTTTCAACGTGCTTGGCAGTGTTAATGATGCAGGCGAAACCGAGCTTGAGGTTCGCTACACAGTTAGCGACTTAGAGCAAACACCTATTGTAATTTCAATTTCAAATGACTCTTAATCCTCCAAAAATCGATAAGCGAAATGAGCGCGAGCTAACAACCCAAGCGAAACGCAGGACATTCCAGCGATCGCAAGGAAAACTGAATGATTTCAGCAATCATAGCCCACTTGATGTCTTTATCCGAACTCAGGCTTTCGCTGGGGCTGAATTGCTCTATCAGGCGAATAAGTTACCCTTAGCATTTGCGCTAAAATTCCTTGAGCTGACAGATGTTGAACGGAAGCTTGGCAGTAAGGCGACAGTGAAAGTTACTTTCACGCTTACAAGCGCTCGTCCTGGGCCATATGAAATTCCTGCGGGGTTTGAAGTGACTGGGAGCTTCCAAGGGAAAACTTACTCATTTTTCACTGACGAGCAATTAATCATAACTGCTGGTGATACCACAGGAAGCGCCAATGCGGCAGCAGATTCGATTGGATCTTCCTACAATCTTCCAGCAGGAATTATCGATACGTTCACACAGCCTCTAAACTTTCTCGATTCTGTAATCAATCCTGAAGCGGCTAAAGGCGGCGCTGATGAAGAATCAGAAGCCTCGTATATTCAACGCGCTACAGCGGCTCTAAGAGTGCGATCGCTCGTGAGCGAATCAGACTTCGAAGAAGTTGCTGAAGGCGTGTTGGGGCTTGGCAGTCGTGCAAAAGCGATTGGGCTACTATCTCTCGATAAGAGTTCGTTGGAACCCGGTGCGGTTCATGTCTTTTGTCTCGCGCCTGACGGGACTCCAGCTAATTTAGGGCAGTTGGCGAAAGTAGAAGCCGAAATGAGTCCTAGGAAACAATTAGGCACAAGGCTTCACATCAGTCCGATGGAGTTGATCAATATTAAAGGCCATCTTATTGCCAGACTGCAAGATGAATCAAGCCCAACTGAAATCGCTGATGGCTTATGGAAGGCTTTTGAAGATTATTTTAGTCCCTCTCAATTCAATCCAGGCGATTCAGTGCTTATTAGAGAAGTTGAGCATGAATTACGGTTTGCTGGGGGGCTTGAGTACATTGAGCAATTGAAGCTAAATGATCAACTCCAAAATATTCCAATGCCGAATAAATACACTCTGCCTAACGCATATAGCCTTTCGATGCAGTTAGTTGCTAGTGACGGCAATGTTTTTGAGATTGGCAGAGGTGAAGGCGAATCTGAGAATTTTGATCCTCAAGTATAGACATGAGTATTTATGAAGCATGGGCTTCAGGGCAACCAATCTATGAAAGATTGCCTGATGCCTACAAAGAAAATGAAATAGCTAAATGGCTGTCAGATTTTTGGGATGAGTTGCTGATTGCAACTAAAGGTCAAATCGATGAAATCCCTGATTATTTGGCGATCGCAGACAGTACCCCTGAAGACTGGCTGGATTTCCTAGCTCCCTTATGTGGCTTCACAGGAGGATATTGGGATCGATCATGGCCGATTCAGAGCAAGGTAACCTTGTTACGCAATGCGTATACCTTTATCTGGGTTAATAAGGGCTCGAAAGCAGTGCTCTCGTTCGTTCTCACAGCCCTTGGAATCCAAAATTTTGTGCAAGTCGCTGGGGACTTTATTATCGGCACAGATCAGGTAGGTGATCCTCTAGGCATTAATCCTTGGGAATACGTAATCATCCTTCCTGAATCCTACCGAAACACAGACAAACATAGGCTTGCTCAGAAAATCGATCGCCTCTATGGCCCTGCTTGGTGCAAGTCGAACATTCTTTTTGACGATGAGAGATTCAGAATCATCGGGCTTATTGGAACCGATGAGGATAAGGCGATCGCAACAAACAACGACGAAGTATTTGAAACCCTAGAATAACATGACAGATTTTCAATTAATTGAGATCGGAGGGTTGCCTGAAGCATCTCCGACACCTTTTACTGGCTATATTCCGTTAGATATCTCGAACGAGACTAAGAAGCTCTCTTTAGGCGTCTTGAGGAATGACATTCTAAACGATGCTGCGCTCACAGGTGCTCCAACTGCCCCAACGCCTCTAGAAAACGACAACTCTACTAAAATCGCAACTACCGAGTTCGTTCAAACTGAACTTGGGTCTTTAGGGCTAAACCCAGCGACTTCGAGTGAATTTGGAACAGTCCGTACCAACTCGACTGATTCTGTCCCTATCGTTTATCTGAAGTCTGAAACAGATGCGCTAGTTTCGGCAACTAAACCAGTCAGCGAAGGCGGCACTGGATCGACTACTGCTTCTGGGGCAAGATCAAATCTAGAAGCTGCTAAAAGCGGTGTCAACAACGATATCACTGAGCTGCAAGCGTTAACTCAAACCCCTTCGGCTGTGCAAGCATCTATTAATGTGGCAGTGCCGAAAGGGTGCATAATGCTTTGGCCGACTGCTAATGCTCCCGGAGGTTGGCTATTCTGTCAAGGGCAGACATTAGACCGTACAACTTATGCTGGGCTATTTGCGGTCATTGGCACAACCTTTGGCAATGGCGATGGCACTGGAAATACCTTCTCTCTTCCAGATCTCCGAGGGAGAGTAGTTTTGGGCGCAGGCATTTCTGTAGCTAGCGGAACCGATCGCGCGATCGCAAGTACCGGAGGGGCCGATGAAAGTCCTTTATCAAATGGGCAGATGCCTTCGCATGATCACGGCAGCGTCACGCAACTGGCAAATACTGATCACTACCACTCTGGCACTACATCCACCACAGGAAATCACTCCCACTTAATGGGTGTAGCGAATAATCGTGTTGGAGGGGGATCTTTCGAAGCTGCTCGACCTTTGGGATCTTCGGTATTTGGGGAGCCGACCGGAAATCATGCCCACACCTTCACAACAGGCTTTATGCAAGGCGGCAGTGGGAGCACTCATAGCCATGCGCTTACTTCAGAGGGCAATGGCGATCCTGTAAGCCGCTTGCAGCCTTTTATGGCACTGAATTTTATCATTAAGGTTTAACTTTTTATGGCTAAAACAACTATCCAAGGCACAATCGAGTCTGTTGCGGGCTCTAATCCCGATGGGGAGCTTCGGATCACATTAGATGCGCCTTTTTCAATCGATAACACCGATCCTGACACCTACTTCATCCCTGAAGATACTCAGATAATTACAGTCACGGCAGGGTCAATCTCAGTCGATCTAGAACCTACCGAAAATCAAGGCATCACATATCTCTTTGAATTCTATAAATCCGACGGCGCTGGGGGGTTTCTTGACAATCCAAGTATCTCCTTTCATGCCGAAGTGCCTGACACGTCAGGGGGTACTTACGAATTCGCTCAGTTGGCCCCTAGCGGAATCACTACTGATACTTTGAGCACAGGGGCGCTAAGGATTAGTAAGGAAATTCTCGAAAATGAAACGCTAACTCCATTAGTGCTGGATGCTTTTCGTATCTATCGAACTGATACAGAGCCTACGCATCAAGTAGCCAATGAAATTTGGCTTAATAGCGGCGATGGAACTATTTGGACGTATGACGACACGATTGATAAGTGGCAAAGTCAGCTACTCGTTTCCTCTGGCTCTGTGAATGATCAATCGGCTGATGGGAGTCTCTATATTCCCGTGAATCCTTTGGGCACTTACGCAGATTTCATTCTTGAGCGAGTGCAGATTAGATGGAGTGTTGCGAATCCAAACGATGCTTCAAATCATTGGGAAATCGATGCGGGCTATAAGGATTTTGGAAATTCTTCTTTGACCAATAACTTGAGTGATCGCAAAACTCATCTAAGCGGTAGTGATTTCGCAACACCTGGAACCCAACATGCCTTTGCGGATACTGAGTTTTTTGGGATGAGTTGGGCAAAAGTAGGCTCGCCCGGAAACCTCAATCTCAGTATGCACGCTCAATATCGCTATTTAAGTAGTTAATCTATAGGAAATTTTTATGGCTATCCCTACATTGCAGAATGGTGATTTGTGGGATGAGAGTCTTGCAAATTCTTCGATCCGACCATCCCTAGACGGCCAAAATATCCCTGGGCATGGGCCGAAAGTTGTAAACGATTGGCTCTCTGATGATCCTGATCAAATCAAAGCACACTTCTACAATTGGCGCGATCGCATGAAATTGTCGGTCGCTTCAGGACTCACTTTGAATTACTCAGGATGCAAGCTTCGCATTGCTGATGGGTCAATCGTTACGATTAATTCAGGATCTTTAGTATTGCCAGACGACTCTAGCGGATATGTGTTTATCAAGAGCGATCAAACAGTTTCGAGCGGGTCTGAATTGCCTGATGAATGTCAGCCCCTAGCGAACTTCACAACTGCTTCAGGTGAAATTACTCAGCTTAAAGATTTAAGATATCAGACAGTAGAGGAAATTCGCCCAATTCGTTTACCAGAACAAGTTAGCCCGTTTAAGCCTGGTGACTTCAAACAGACCTTCAGAACCTCTCTTGAATCTGGATGGCTTTTGTGTGATGGAGCGAGCTACAGCACTACTCTATATCCTGCACTTTTTGCTGCAATTGGCTATACCTATGGCGGCTCTGGCAATAGCTTTAATGTGCCTGATCTTAGAGGAAGAGTGCCTGTCGGGGTTGGGCAAGGCGCTGGATTGACTGATCGCCAACTAGGGCAGTCTGGAGGCGAGGAAGCTCACAAGCTGACTGTAGCGGAAATGCCGCAGCATGGGCATGGCGTAAGCGATGCTGGGCATACTCATAGTCTTTTTGACCCAGGGCACCTTCATACCATTACGCAAACTCCTCACGATCACAACATCAATGATCCTGGGCATCGCCATGAAGCGGAAATAATGAGACGAGCTGCAAATAATCCCGACGCTGTTGACGGCGCTGGGGCTGAGGCAAGTATTCAGGGTACTGGACGATTGCTACGCATGGATAAGCGCCAAACGGGCATTAAGATTCAGAATGCGTATGCCAACGTGAGTGTAAATGCGGCTAAGTCGAATTTGGCTGTGAACGGGGCTTTTAGCGGAATCACTGTTTCTGCGAATGGTGGGAACGCATCTCACAACAACATGCAACCTTACACAGTCTGCAATTACGTTATAAAAACCTAAACATGAAATTTCAACATACGAATAACTATGTGCTTCTGCACGATGGAAAGCGATCGCTACGCTTGCATGAGTCAAAATTCAAAAACTTAGAACCCGACTACACCTTACCCTCGGATGTTCGGGTTCGTTATTTTGATGGCAATCGCCATTATGTGATCGATGCCGAAGGCAATCAATCGCTTGCTGAAGATATCCCAACTAGTCAATTAGAATCTTACATCGGAAAGATTCGGCAGTATCGTCAAACATTGCCAGAAGCTTCAAAGCCAGAGTCATCGCCCGATCTAAATTGGAGTGGCTTGGAATCAAGCCTCCGAGGATCAGCAGCATGGAGCAGGGTATTTCAGGCCATGGGCAATTCCACACGAGCACAAGCAAGCGGAACGCTTATCTTGATTACCTTAGCGTCTACCCATGTGCTTCGTGATCTCATCTATGGATTCAATTCCTTGCGAGCGGCAATGCAAGCGCAGGCAGGAATCTCAGATTTCTCTAATGATGAGTTGGATTTCGTTGCAAGTGCCCTAGAAGCCAATGGCTTTGACCCATCAGCTTTTGAATTAGGGGGTGATTAAAAATAGAGCACGAAAAAGAAACAACTACAGTTATTGAAGTCCCCCCTCAGCGTGATCCAAGTCTCGAAACGCGCGTATTCGATTTTATCGTTGACCAAGGCGCGATCGGATTCTGGCTTATCATCATTATGATCGCCGCAAAATACTTCAATCTGAAATCTGTTGTGGATGACTGGCGACTTGGACAACGCTCGATCAGAGATTTGAGCGACAAGCTCGGCATGGCTCTCGATGAATTCAAAGAGCATACGTCGGATCGGCGTCGAGAGCATTCAGAACTAGTAGAAAAACTAAATAAAATCGAATCAAAATCGCAGCGAACATTAGATCGCGTGGAAGATCTAAGCGATCGTAATCGATAACAGAACCCCCTCGATTCCTAACGGTTTCGAGGGGGATTTTTTGTTGCTTTGTTGCTTGGGGGATTATTGCTTGAAGCGCTCTAGCTTAGAATGCTTATGCCGAAAGACTTCCATGCGATGCTCTTGGATTTTCTTCTCTAATCGAGGCCCTTTGAAAGCTTTACCTTGAAATTGATGTCCTTGATGCTGAAAAAAATACATCACATAGTTCTCATTCCGGCGATCAGGCAGCAAAGTCAAAGTTTCCTTTTGTGCCTTGGCTTTTCTAGAGAAGCAATGGGCCTCAGATAACGGTGCAGTCCACCAGTCAACTAGCTCGTATTGAGGGCGCTTAGGGCACTCTAGGCGCATGAATTCATTAATCTGGGGGCGGATTGGCTTGTCCCAATCGGGGCTGAAAACAATCTCTAACTTACCTTTCCGCTTATTCTTTTTAGGCTTGATAACGATGTAGCAGATTTGTTCGTTAGTGATGGTCATGATAGCATGTCCTTGGTACTTGGTACGTTTTGAGGGCTTTGGGCCGCAATCCCGTTGCCCTCTCTTCTATGTTTTTATACTAAACTCTCAATTGAGAATTGTCAACTGTCAATTGAAAGTTTATAATTAAACTAAGTAACAAAGCAATGAGGAGGTACTTAATGAAAGTTTTAATATCGCTTGAGTTTGAAGGGCTTGGTGATTTGATAAAAGAAGCCCGCATTAGCGCCAGGAAGTCTGTAAGCTCTCTAGCGAACGAAGCAGATATGACAGCAGCTAACTGGTACAAAATAGAAAACGAAGAAACGAAAGCGTTGCCTCTCGAAACTTTGTTGCGCTTAGAAGAAATCCTAAACATCCAAACGGACTGGAAGGCGGCCTTAAGAGAGCAATTCCACATCTAGCGTCTCGAAGTCTCTTAAGGGCACTTTTAAGGCTATATGTAGCGTAATAAATTTGTACTAGCGTGCAGGGAAATAAAAAGACCCCCTCGATCTCTAGGATTCGAGGGGAATCTTTATGCTTGCTGCTGAGAGTAATGCATCCTTATAAGCTGTTTATCAAGCTCTGAATATTCGGTTGTCTCAGTCCATCCTTGAAAGAAAATAGAATCTTGATGGCGATCGCTATCTTGCATCAGGCCCATTGACTGTGTAAGCTCCTCTCGAATCAAATGATTGCGCTCGGCCTGCCTGATGCCTTCGGTGCTAATGAGAATCCGAGCTTGATTAATCTCGCTAGAGCCACTGTAGCCGACCCAAGCAAAGCCCATATTCACAGGGATGTAATTTGGCTCGATGGATTGAAAATCACTTTCAGGCGCGAAATGAAACTCAACATTGCCGTCAGACTTCACAAATGCGATGTCGTGCCCTGTGAGCGATCGCAACTCCTCAACTACTCGATCAAGCTCCTGCAAGTCTTGGGTGTTTGGCTCGCCATGAATTTCGATACGCATCGGCTCGAACCACCAGCGCTGCTCAGATCCTCCACCGAACTCTGAGCCGCTAGAGATTTCTTGATAGTAAGAGGATGTGTGACTCGCCAAGATTGTTGGTGGTTGCTCTGAGGGTTGGCAATAACTTAGAATTTTCTCCGCGACTGGCTCCCATTTATCATATTCATCGGGATAAGCACTTGCTTGGGTATCTTGAATGCGATCACCCAAGTTAGATCCCAAAGCTTCCCTATAACCGTGATTAGTTCCAGATCCATTTAGAAAATTCGTAACTTGAACTTTTGGGTCAGACAAGTCCCCTTGCCAGTCTTGGGATTCTCGTTGCTGTAAGATTCCTTGGGAATCTCTGTCTGATTCGGCTTGGTTAGGGTTGCCCATAGTGCTCTCTTGTAGCACAGCCATGATAGTTGCTTTGGCTTCCTCATAGGAAGCTTGCTCAACTGCAAGGCCCACAAGCACCTCATTGGCGATCACAACTTGCGAAGCATCCATCGTAAATGTAGATCCTTCAGTTGTTTGCCCATACGAGCCTGGTTCCAAAGAGCATGATGACATGGGCACATAAGGAAGGATTCCGCCATGCTCTCTAGCTGCCTCTGGGGCGTCCATCAAGCCATTCCAGGCATCAAAGAGTCTGAAGCCCAACTCGCTGTTCCACATTCTATCCGCAGCACTCATTCCCAATAAAAGAGCGCTCCCTAAAAGAGCGCTGTAAAACAAATCTACTCGCAGAATGGGTTTAGCCCATCGTTTAATTTTATTCACCTATCCTCCTTTCGCTAATGCAAAATATTTGTCTACTTTTTGGCCTGTTATAGTTCGATCGGTAATGCGATCGCCCGATTCGGGATCATGAAGCTGCAAGTGCACGTGATCGCCACTTGAACGCCCTGTGCTGCCTTGAATTCCGATGGATTCTCCGAGGGCAACTTGTTGCCCTGCTTTGACATGAGTGGAATCCAAATGTCCGAACAAGTATGTAAAATCGCCGCAATTGACTTCAACGATCTGTCCAGCGCCCGATCCTGACTCTAAGCCTCCGTTGTGTCCTTGGAACCAGACATCATCGATGATGCCGTCACATGGACTTGGAATATCTACTTTAGTTGAATCGCTACTGGGATCAATTAAAGTGAAATCCCATGATCCTGGGGGGCTATCATCTATCAAAAAATCTGTGGCAATGTCTAGCGGCTTGAGGTCTGCGCTGACTGTCTGAGCAGTTGGTTGAAAACTTTGCTCCTCGACTCCACTGGCTACTTTGCTTTCCTTGTAGCTGCCATAGGCCATGAAAAAGCTGATAAAGCACCCTATGCAAAATAGCACACACCAATGAATCCCAATCGTTTCGAGCGATCTAGTAGCCCGTTTGGTTTGAAAGTTTGTGTAATTCTGCAAAGACGAAAAAAGGACACCCTCGTTTAGGTGCCCTTCCTCATAGTCTGTGAGAACCTTCCTGACTTTAGCGATCTCTCGCTGACTCAGTTGATCCTTCATTTTTGACATCAAATAACCTCCTCCCCACAATCCAAAGGATTGCCTAATCTCTCGGAGGCTTGAATGATTGCTGAATCGCCACAGGGATCGACGGGATTTGAAGTACTGTTTTGATTTTCGGTTTCAGGTTTGTCGCCAGAGCCACCGAACCAGTTGTGGAAACCTGGTGTTCCCATTTCAGGCTCGGATTCAACTTGCTGCTGTTCATTCAAGTACTCCTGAATCCCCGAATCTTTCAGCAGATCTACCCAATCAAAGCCCATCCACTGAAAGCAGGCAACGATTCCTAAGATTGCCAAGATATCTCGGATTGCATCCATTACTGCATTTCCTCCAATTCTTCAAAGGTGATCACTCCGTCACAATTCAAATCGGCCTTATAGCTATCTGGGCATGTCTGAGGGGTGATTTGATTTTGAGATACCCCTTGGCCCGATCGCATGATTGGGATTTCTTGCCTTTCTTGGAAGCTCGTAGGCAACGTAGGATTTTGCTCAGGCGCATCGGGCGCTACTTCGTATTGGTTTTGACTTGGGATCTGAATTTGCACAGGCTCACCTTCAGACTCTTCATCATCTCCGAAATACGGAAGTACCTCGATTACATCACTGCCCACATCGAGAGCAGCGAAAGTGAAAAATTGCCCAATGTTGTGGGCATCCCGCGCCTCAAGCTCTTGAGGGCGTTCAGCCCCAAATAAAACGCTAAGTGCTCCTAGGATTAGAAAAGGGGCCACAATAAGCCCTGTTAGACTGATAATGAGTTTCATTTTTTGGATTCCTCCTTAAGTTGTTGTTTTGCTTTTTCTTGTGCCTCTTCCCACAGAGGCCGAATGTACTTGATGTACTTGGGATCACTCCCATCTGGCTTAGATAAGCCGAATAATGGAAGGATTTTTGATTTGAGCGGGGATTTGATCTCGCCTGAAACATACCGTTCAGCAAGTTCAAAGGCTTGCTTGCGCTTTTCAGGCGTGCAAACTTCTTGCCACCACTGATCAAGCTCGTTGCTATTTTGATCGATTAACTCAATCTCATTGACATAGCTCAAGTCAGGCACAACCACAGTTTTCGGATCTTCCTTCTCAAGCTGAACAATTGCAGGGCGCTTATCTGCTTGTTGCAACTTCTTAGCGCTTGAAATCAAAGCAGAAGTATTTTCAGCTTTTAGCTTTGCTACTTCATCAGTCTTGGTCGCGTTGCGTCCCGCGATTAAGATTGCAAGTTGATTCCTAACTGCCTCAGAGATGTCAGTATCTCCTGTGGCGATCGTTTGACCCACAAGAATTACTTTGAAGCCATACTTCCGAGAGAATTTGAGCAATGACTTGACATTCTTAAGCAACTCGCTATTCTTTCCACCCGCTTCGGCAACTGTGGTATCCCATTCGTCGATAATAATTAGGCGTTTCGAGAATTTAATATCGATCACCTTCTTACCCTGTCTGGCAAGGGTTTCACAGTGCTCTTTGCGCCGCTGGCACTCTTTCCATTCAGCCTCTACAGCCGCTTCGACATCCTCGATGCTTGACTTTACATTAGTTGCCTTAATGCCTAGCCAATCATTTAGAACACCAGCTTCATTTGGGCCGCCATAGGCGAGATCGCAAATCGTAACACACCCTCTAGGATTGCTCTCAAGCCAATCGGATAGTAGGGCGAGTGTGAGATATGTCTTGCCCGCGCCGGTTTTGCCTGTAACCCAGTTGTGCGGGGCTTTAAGGAAAGCCTTGAACCAGCTTTGGTCATTGATTGAAGTATCAAGCCAATTTTTTACGGGATTCTCAGGAATTGCGGTGTACAATTTACGGCCCGCTTTTTTACTTTGGGAAAATAGAACATTCGATGCATCCCCTAAACTCCCTGCGAACGCACGGTTTACCGCCTCCGCCAAAAGAATAGCTGTGTCAGGCAAGTCTGCTCTCAAATCCCTAGGGTCGAAAAGAGGCTCATCGTCATCATTGATCGGGACGGTCATTAACGCCCCTAAGCCAAGTAACGATCCGCCAAACACTCCTACATTCCATAAGAAGGTTTCGGCACGTTTTTCTGCTTTGAAAACGTGATAGCCGCTAGACTGCGCGTTTTGATAAGGCACGAAGCCTTTAATATATTCTTCAGTGTTGGCAGCATTTGTAAGCGCTGTGCACCCTGCTGCGGTCAGCAACGTTGCCAAGACTACTCCTAAATGCCTGCGCTCAAATTGGCGCTTCATCTTACTGATCACCTCCTTGGGATTCTTGAATCATTTGCATTTGCAAGCGCATCTCTGGTGATGCTTGATAATTAGTGTTGGCCGCTGATTGGAACTCTCTCAGCTCTAAAGCGAGTTGAGCAGGTGAAATAGTATGTAAGCGAGTTGCATTCTCATCGCCAGCTTTATACCAATCGATCGCCATCATCACAGCATTAATGTCCATCACGCGATCGCGCATGATTTCCATATCCTCGGCAGTGCCTAGGTATTCCGCTTTTTGAAGTAGTTGTTCCTCAAGTTGGAACCGTTGCTCGTCCGCTAAAGACAGCAAATGCGCGTAAACAGTCCCACCTCGCTCATGCGCTCTCTCAGAAGCCGCTCGGATGAGATAGGCCGCTCTAGCTGCTTGCATTTGCTCAATGAGGTTTGCGGACTCTTCAATCGAACTAGCCAAGTAAGTGCTTTCGGCTTGAGCCAAGGCGCTTACAAATTCTTCCGTGCTTTCAGATTCTTGAAAGTTACTTTCAGGCTCTTCAACAACCTCTTCAGCCGATTGCGATCCTACGTCCTCTAAGCTGGTTGCTTGCTCGCTAGGACGCGCCTGAAGAAACATAAAGCCAGCTCCCAGAAGCCCTGCGGCCCCTAGAATGAAAAGAATGCGTTTAGCATTTATGGGTTGTCTTGGCTGTCTTTGTTGCTTAGGGGGGTCTTCGGTTTCTTCAAAAAGTTGCCCTTCTTCATCAAGCTCAAATACTTTTCCATTTTTCTCAGACATTCTTTGATTCCTCCTCCGTTTGTGGTAGCGCTCTCAATGTCGCCAATTGCTCAGCGAGTTTAAGAGCCTCAATGGGCGTTAGGTCTTTGCGATTTAGTTGGCGCTCTAAAGCTTTGATAGGGCTTTGGGGCTTTTTTTGTTCTAGAGCCACTTCGATTAATGCAGGCACTGTTGCAGAAGCCGTGCCTACGATCGCGCCAATAAAAAGCATTCGCCGCTCAGATACTTGCTCCTCCAACGTGCCTAGAATGACTCCCATAGTCGCAAGGCCCGAAACAAGGCCAATTCCAATTCGAGCTAATACATTCATGCAGTTTCCTCCTTCGTTTCATTAGTTTTCTTGCTGTCTGCGTAATCTCCCAAGATTCTCCAGCTTGACCGAAGATCCTCTAGATCACGCTTTAATGCTCTGATTTGCTTGATGATTGGCAGTTTTATCAAAATTTCCTCCAGGTGTTTGACAGTTAATCGATTTGACACTATAGTTAAAATGGCAAATCATTTGTAATTTTTTGCACTGTCAAAAAATTTTTTAGACTTTTCGGCTCTCAGACTTTGCTCTTCAAAGATAGGTCGTAACTTCGTACCATCTAAGGTAGTTTCGTGCGGAGAGCCTATTTGATTTTCAAGGTTCTTAGGGTCAGTTTGTCCCGTTTTGACCCACACTTATATAGTAACAAGGATCAGGGCCGAATGTGGACTTTTTGGCCTTTATTTATCTGATCACTCGTCGTCATCGTCAAACGTTGTTAAGGAATCCAATGCGCCTGAGAAATCATCCTCGATATCGTTGGTTTGATCAGCTTCTTGTTGCTGTACAGGGGGTTGGGGGTTGTTACCTTGAGGTAAATTTTCGATACTTTTGGTAGCCCTTGCAATGTCAATCACAAAATTTGTTAGTTTTGACAGATCATCCGAACCCAAAATTTCACCAACGACATCGAGCAAGTATTGAGCATTGTCGGGGCTGATGCTTGCCCGATATCGTTTCTGAGTCATTACGCGGCCCTCCGATTTACGATAGTTTCTGCAAGAGATTGTAGACCCTTTGCGTTAGCCAAAGCGCCATTTTGGAGAGGTCGAATCGAGCGGTTGACTAGAAACTTATCGAAACCCACCAACTGTGTGCCGCCGCCAGTCGCTAACAGATTATCTGCGGTCTTCATGCGATCGCCAGCAAGCTTTACGGCTGTACCAATCGCTTTAGAAGCCCATTGCTCCAAATGCCGATAGTAAGCATCATTAAAGCTTCCGCCACGCTTTCCGTATTGTAGAGAGCCATTCTCAATTCCTTCACGAATGATATCTTCGTCTACTTGCGTATCAAGCATCTTGCGTACTTCTGGATCGTTAGCGATCGCGTGAACTAACTCGGATACCCCTAATTGTGTAAGCACTCGATTGATGAGCTTACCTTTTGAGCCAAAGTAAGAAACTGTCAAATTACGAGATCCGAAATCAAACAGTACAGTCGTTTCATTCGGCTTAGAGCCTGAGTGAATAATCGCACCTTGACCTTCATTGGCGATGGCAAGTACCTCTACATGCACTACAGAAGGCTTTGAATTCAAATTGAATTTGACTGTGTGATGACCTTGCAGAGCATTCTTAAGCTCCTTTGCATACAGTTGAGTATCTTGGATTGACGCAACAATTCCGACATACCATTCATCTTGATGCGGCTGCGTAGCCAAGCAAGTCAAGGTTGCTTGCAACCCATATGTGATCTTGCCTTTGGCTTCATCCAGAATCCTTACAGTGCCATGAGGATCGTAGAGTTTCGCACTCGATCCACCGAACCAACGCTTTCCTTTGAGGTCAGCGCGATCGCCATCCAAATATTCTACAAAACCGCCTGTTTCAACTTCCTCCGCTTCGTAAGGGTCGTTCGGCAAGTAAAGAATGTAGGAAGGGCATCGGATTTCAGTACCATTCACCACCATCTTCGATGAACCAGCTCCAATATCAGTCCCTACAGGCAATGCTGTCTGTCCTTTTGGGGTCACTTGTACCCGTTTTGTCCCCGTCTTAGTCATTATTTTTCCTCCTTTGATTTTTCTACGGTCAAATGTGGTCTTTTTGGGTCACTTGTACCCGCCACATTTATATAGTAGCATCGAAAAGAGGTATTATGTTACGATCAGGTATTTGATTTCAGTATTTCGGTTCCTAGAACCAGGTTCTCGGTTCCCAAAACCCCCAAAATAGTCCTCAAAATCCGGTGTTTAGTGCCGGATTTTGTGGTTCTGGGGGCAAAAGTTCGAGAACTAACGGTAGAACCAAATTTCAAGAACCCAATCATACCAAGGGTTTCAGTCGGTTCCTGGTTCCTGGTTCATTATTTTTGGGGTTTTGGCTTATAGATCGGGCCTTGGGGTGCCAAAAGGACGCTCTAAGTCGCTTGAGGGCCGCCTAATGCCCTAAGCTGACTTCGCACCTACCGCAGATGGCTTGGTGCCCAGACGCACAATCTTGACGAAGGAATGCGGCTTTGAGCCAGGTGCATTGGTGCAAAGTGCAGGAATTTTGGCAAAATAAAGCCCCTGGGAGGCCAGGGGGCAAAAAGAGAACGTTAGATTGTTTTATCGTCCGAAGAATTTGAAGAAGAGCTTTCTGCAAGCTTCGTCATTTTGAGATTGCTCAGGCTCATCAAACACTGGCTCGTATTTGCCTGAAGGAAAGAATTTGTAGAACAGTTTCTCAATCTCAGACATCTTAGATGCATCAGGGACTGCATAAGCAGATTCGAGCTGCTTGCGAACTTTCCACATATGAAAGGATGCCAAATCATTCAAAAAAGATTTTTTGAATCTCAAGTGCAAGACAGGGCAAACAAAGCGATCGCCAATCATTGGCACAATTACAAGATCCATCGGGCGCTGGCGAGCATCATTGCGAAAGATGATTGACTTAGGAAAGCGCTTAAAGCGAAACTCGCCTTGATTAATTTCAAGCGACCAAAGGAGCTTTTGAGGCATTTCTAAAAATGACTTCATCAGCATATCCTCAATAGCCCAAGGGGTGCGCAGGAGCTTCACAAGAAAATGCTCATATATTTCAGGCTGTGAATCGATTTGAGATTCTGCGTACCATTGATGGGCATCGAAGTGCTCAGGATAGATTACATCCATGAAGGAAATGTACGGGCCAAACATTCCTCGCTGGTATTGATCGAGAAGTTGATCTAAGATGGTAACAGTTGTATTTTTCATTTTCCTCTGTACTTGGTATTTGCGAGAAGCCTTTGGAATTCCCCGTTCCTTGGGCTTCTACTTTTATATTAGGAGGGATTAGATATTATCTAACAGAAATAGGAATCTGATCTCAATTCAGCATTTATAAAAGAGCAATCTTCTAGAGGCTCGCCGCAGCATGGGCAGCAGAAGCGCTCCCCCAGAGCATAAAAAATTATAAGAGCGATCGCGCAAAATGAAATAATCCCCTTTTCTCCTATGGAATTCTGAAGATTCTTGGGCAAGTAAGAGATTGCAGCGATTTGCTAGGGCATAGAGATTTTTATATTTCATAGATAATTTAACGATTCAATTACATGATCGACATTAATCAAATAGCAGGGCTTGCTTGAGTCTTCAGTGGAAACATCTATATATTGGTATCCAAGTTTCCATTCACCACTAGAAATTCTATTCTTGATTGAAGTCTTACCGTAGCCGTAAGGCAATGATTTCGCAGCTTGAGGGATTGAGAGCAATCGAGTGTCTTTTGTGATTTTAGGTTTGTTTGATTTAATTCGAGGCATAAGGGCTTAAAATACTCTTCAATTTGCAAAATACCACATATTTCTTGCTAATAAAAATGTCCATTGTATGCGTACAAATATGTAAGTTTATATTGATTAAGTGTCAATTTGAAGAGATGCTTGAGGATTAAAAAAAAACCCCTAGGAGTTTGGGGGTTCCTAGGGGGTTGTTTGAGAGTTTAGGGGTAAGTGGCGATCTTAGGTGCGCCATTAGCAAATATTTCTCGGCCACACCAAGCAGTGCTATAGCCGTGGGTAAGAAGCTCCTCAGTAAGGCGTAGATAAGGGGATTTTGGATTAGAATAAAATTCCACAATATTGCAAAGGAGTTCAGGCACGGAATAAGTACCGAAAGTACTTCCATTAGTCTCGAACCATTCCGCGTAGAAGGGATCATAGATCGAGGCACGGATGAACAGAAGATCAGCACACACATCGCCTACAACCCCACTCACCAAATAGGGATCTGCATAATGTGAGGCAATCTCATAAATCTCCTGATTGTAAATTGCTTTTCTTTGCCTGATAAAAGAATTAGCAGGTATTGGGCAGTTCGGGCCTTGGGCAGCGTCAAGGGTAAAGATGCTTTCAAGATATTTTTTGTCTTGATTTAGCTTTGGATTCATTATTTTCTCCTTACACGAATGTGATCAATTTTCAATTATTGCAACGGCTCGAATTCACATAAATGAATTTCAGATTCAGGTAGCTGAGTGCCTTTAGGGGCAACCAAAAGCATTCCGCGATCAAACTCAGAGATCTCCCACTCGCCATCAACATGATCGAGTGAATCAGGATGAATTCTAAATTGCTTGGCAGTCTCTTTTAAGCATCCAATAGTACCTGGCGTTAGATGGGCATATTTGTGTGGAATCATAAGTTTCTCCGGTTTCTACTATCTACATAGTAGCGCAAAAATACTATCTACTAACAAAAAACAGACCTGATCTTTCAATCTTTAAGATCAGGTAAATTCGTTTCGTTTCAACAGAAAACTTAGTATCTCTCGCGCTATAATGTAAGCGTAGTGCGGATTATAAGACGTATCTACTAATAAAAAGTAGCGTAGAGGTGAATTGAATGAGTGTCAATCAAAAGGAAAATCAGAAAATAATCTCATTCTGGGTAGATCCAGAGAAAAAAGATGAACTTAAAGCGTTTGCGGATGCGTGCGGGGTGACCCTGAGTGCTTTAGTTCGCCTTTCAGTGGAGAAGTACCTTGAAGACTACATGGCGTGATCAGATTCCCAAAAGCGGCTCTCGTACGCATACAGCCTTTAGGATTGAAGATGCAAGCCGCAAGTAGCAAAAAAATTAGCCCCATCGGCGGCAACCAAAGGGGCGAAGAAATAGAAATTTGTATTCACATCAAAGATACGCAGGAACGTAAGCAATGAATTACATTCAGTATAGCACAGTAAAAGAAGCAAGATTAGCAGATCAGTTTTTTGATCCTGATCAATTTCTAGCGGCGCTCAAGATTCTCGGATACGAGGAAGGCGAGATAGTCTATGGGCGCGTTCTCCCAGCGAAAGATGTCGTTGATGCGGCAAATGAAGGGGATAGATCTGCGATCGCAATCGTCAGACAAAACCAAAAGAACTGCTGCTACCAAGACAGGGAGAGCAAGAAATGGGTAGGGTACGCTAAGCTTTTTCGGTTTAGAGGGGATCGCCTAGAGACTAAGGAGAGCGGAGAATATAAAAAGAGCGCTCTCTCAACTTGGGAGTGGTTAAAGCGCCAAAATCTTCTCTCCTTTAATGGAATTTACTTTCATCCCAATAAAGGTGGAAGTAAAAAAATTGACATTACAACACTGACCTCAATCTTTATCGAGCGTGATAACAAGACTGAAGAAGAGGTAGCCCAAAGTAATGAGAAAATCGAAAAATTATCCAAGACATTAGGCCAAGAACCATCACTTAGCCTTCAGAGTCGCCAAGGGCCTCACGTCTATTGGGTTTTAGAAAATAACCACAAGCTATCTGGCGATGCTTGGGTAACATACATAAACAGCGCTATCAAAGTAGCAGGCAGTGATGGTTCGATCAAAGATGAAAGCCGAGTCATGCGAGCGCCGGGGTTTAATCACTGGTGGTTTCGTAACGGCAAGCTTGAATCGTTTCCAGTCAAAATCACACATCTAAAAGAAGATGTCAAAATCACCGAAGAAAATCTAAAGCGTCTGCCCGACGCTCCTGAAGCCAAAACACGCTCTAAGCGACAAGCAAAGAACTATGGGGAATCTAAGAGCAAGAGGGTTTTTGATGCCGTTCAGGAAGCTCACAAGGGCCAAGCACATCCTCTATTCTTAATCGCCAAGCACATCGGTGGCTGGTTTGACTCTAGTGTAGATGCTGTACGAATTCAAAATCCAGGATTACCAGAGGAGAAAAGAGCAAGCCACTCCTCAAACGGTGTGCTCGTGCATCCGAACGGCTATATCCACGCCTTCTCAAAAACAGGATTAGAGCAGTTTGAGGGGGCGGCTTGGAAAGAACGAAAGTTCATCGCTAAGCACCTTTGGCAGCGCAAGGAAACCCTGACAGCCGAGCAGCAAGCCGAAGTTGACGAAGCCAACCAGATTTTTAATCAAAAAGAGCTAGAAATTCCTAGTGGTAGAAAAATCGATCGGGTCAAGGGGTTTGCCAAGGAACGACAAATAGTAAGCTATGTGCCCGGTCAACTCCCTCATCGTCTTGATAGCTCGGATGCCCCGATAACCTATCAAATCGATCGTGATCAGCAAGTTGCTTTTTATCTCGAAGCAGAGCGCAAGGGGTGGAAGCATGTGTTGAACACCTCCTACGCTGGCTGTGGTAAGTCAAATGCGATCGCTCGCTTAGCGGATGCGGCAGAGAGTTTTATTAATAAGGAAAAAGAGATCGAGCCTCTGAACACTTGGTATTGGGCGGCAGATCACCGAAATCCAACGAACCAAGTGATCGAAGAAAATTTCTATGATTTCCCGGCTCGCAATAACGGATACAAGGTTGATCGCGATCGCATCACCGAAACAGGCCAGCCTTACTTGGTGCATCCCAAGGAAGCCGAAAATCGTGAAAAACTCGAAATGACCGAGGGGAACTGCCATTGGGCCGAACTTTTTACCCAAGTACAATCAAAAAACATCAGAGCTGTCTCAAGAGGGAAAGATAACCCAATCTGCGGAGCTTGCCCGTTTAACGTAATTTGCGGAGATATTGAAAAATACCAAGAAGCCAAAGAGCACGGTACAACTGCGGGGTGGGGCTACAAAGCTGAGCACAAGTTAGCGATGCAAAACGCTATGAAGCTACGTGGACACCCTACATCGGCCCCTGAGCCTTACGAGAAGGTAGACGGCGAAGATAAAGGGATGCGTAGTTATGATCGCACGATCGTCGTCTGGGATGAAGCCGCACAACTCTTCACCGCTGATGGGGCCGTTGAGGTGAATCAAGCTGATTTTGATAGGCAAATGCTCGACCTCCAACGGGTAAAGCCTAATCTTTCAAAGGAACTTGAGCCTGCTTTAGTTGCTCTGAGGGGAGCGATGAAAGAAGGAAACCCCGATAACGTTTATGGTTTCTCCTGTGATGAGCTTAAAAAGCGCCTGGGGGACGATCTTCCTCTGTTACCCCCTGAGCACATCGAAGAGATTGAAGAGGCTTTACAGCCCAACCTAGGCGCAGACATGTATGCTCCTAGGATTGATGAGATCCGAACAGAGCTTAATATCATGCGAAAGCAGTGGGATCGTTTGAGCGAGAGCGGTCACGCTAGTTTTTATGCCTTGGCTGAAAAACTGTGTGAGCTAGAGGTGAAGTCTTTGAGGCTCAAACAAAACCAAACAAGTGAAAACATTACCGAAGCCATTCAAAAAAGCTCACTGCAATGGATAGGGACGTGGCTGAAGATCTGTGCCGAGCAGACAATTGGGAGCTTCTACACAAACAGAAAGGGCGATCTGGTTCTCACGTTCCGAGCAGAGCGCAGTAAGCGGTTGGCAAAAGCTGCTCGGTTAAACATCTACCTTGACGCTACGATCGCCCTAGAGGATCTAGCAAAGCGGCTAGAGATCAAGGAGGAAGCCATTATTACCTGTGAAGTGCCAAAGCCTAAAACGCCCAAGCTCAAGCGCTATCAAGTAGAGAATTTTGGAATCGGAAACTATCGTACTGACGATTCACAAAAGCGAATTGACACAACGATCGCTAACATCCGCAAGCAATACCCAGAAATAAAGGATGACGAAATAGCAGTCATAGACCATTTCAAAAAAGGGGCAACTTATGGATGGTTTTCAGCAACCAGAGGAACCAATCAGTTTAAGAAGCATAAGTTGATGTTTTACATCGGCACTCCTATTCCTCATCTAGGAGCGATCGAGGCCCAAAGGGAAACTCTAGATCCTAATGGTGAGATCGAAAAGAGTCAGTGGCAGCAGTATCTTATCGATGCGGAATACATTCAGGCTGATGGACGCACGCGCGCAGTTCAGAGGCTCGATGAGGATATCATTCATGTTTTTATCACGAACTACGAATTGCCATTTACCACAGAGAAGCTTAATGCGGCCTTTTACGGCGGAGGAAATGAGAACGATAATTCTCAAGTAGAGAATATTCGTAGGATCTTTGAGGCGGCTTTTAAGAGTGATTGGAAACAGGAGGGGGCCGCAGAGGTCTTAGGGGTTAGTAAGCGAAATGTGATTAAGAGTATGAACAAGATTGGCGGTTGGACATTGTGGAAGGAGTTTTCAGGAGGGTGTCCCCCTGACTTTAATATATATATAAGTAGGGGGGTCACCCTCTCTCATAACGACCAAAAAACAGAAGAATTAGTCAGGCAATGGCTACCACTCTTCTTAGAGGCAGCTAACAAAGCACAAGGCACCTTTACGGCCCAGCAGACCGCTAGCGACCCCCAAGCGCCCAAGGCGACCGCTCCGGCGCGCCAGGAAGTCCCTGAAGATGCTCCAACGCCCCCTGAGCGCCCTGAGAGACTTTCTCCGGTTGAAGAAGCGATCG
The DNA here is from genome assembly GCA_051117335.1 of Elainellaceae cyanobacterium. Lineage (GTDB taxonomy): Bacteria > Cyanobacteriota > Cyanobacteriia > CAZCXK01 > CAZCXK01 > DBGGTD01. The sequence goes on along the minus strand of JBNPEB010000003.1, from coordinate 51,881 downwards.
CAACTCTTAAGAAGCTCTCTCCCTCAGAGGCGGCGCTCAAACTTGCAGATTACCACTTAGACATTCAAAACAGCCTGCCTCTCGCTATTCAAGAGAAGATTCTGCAAGGCTATCAAGAGTTAGGTTGATTTCCTCAGATGGTCTGTTTGGAAGAAGATTTCAAAAATGGTAACCCGTGACTTATATATATATATAAGTAGGGGGTTACCAAAATTAAATTCACTCAATCTCGACCCCAAAACCGAGATTTTAATTCAACAATGGCTACCGCTCTTCTTAGAAGCGCGCGAAGCAGCTCAAGACTCCTCTGAGGCGACCCAAGGCTCTAAGAAAATTGTTAGATCCTCCCAGGCGCCCCAGCAACCCGCTAGCGACCCTGAAACGCCCAAGGCGACTGAAGACGCGCCAACACCCACAAAAGCGTCCAAAGCTGCTCCTGCGGCCCCTAAATAGCAAGTAACATTCTCTCAGCTCCTAAAGAAAGTGAAGACGCTTAACGATGCCCAGAGAGCCAAGTATCTCGAAAGGCTCCCTCAGAACATGCGCGATCGCCTTCACAACGCTTTGAATCGTTAGAAATGCCCCCAAACGCTAGATGTGGTGTAAGGTATTTTCGACTACACCCCCCATATATAGCGTTTTGGCTCAAAAACACTTATTAGGGATTTCTTTTTTCGTAGAAAAATCGAATTAATTGATTAGGTGTCAATCGCGCCCAAGTACCCCAGCAATCCTTAACACAAAACTTCTAATTTGTGTTATTCTCTCACGAAGCTTAATAATTCATAATATTGATTAGGTGTCAATCGCGCCCCAAGACTCCTAAACGCTATATGTAGGGCTAAAAGTGCCCTAAAGTCCCTTCGAGACGCTAGATGTGGATTTACCCTTAGCATCCGGGCGCCCCCCAAGTGCCCTCACACCTCGACTCGTCTGCAACGAATTTTACAATCCCTCGACAAACCCTACTTTCCAAAGGGAACTCTATCGTAAGTTTACAAACCTTTACAATTCCCTACTGACTCAAACAATGCCTTACAATCCTAATGCCTTAAAATCCTGATGATGCGAAGGATCAAAAAGAGCTTTTGGGTATTTTGCGGGTATCAAGGGTGGTAACTCTCTCTAGAAGCGGCATTTTTCCGCAAAGCGGAAAACACTAAAGCTACTACCCCAAAGTAGTGCGCTACCAAGCTGCGCTACGCCCCGTTGTGCTTAACAAATATATCACATCAAATCGCAACTCGACAGGGCGCTGCTGATATCTCCTAATGAGAATGTTTTTAAGCTGTATCCTCAATTGCACATTGCTATGACATATCCATCAACCCGGTTTTGATTGCGCTCAACTTTTGCTCAACTTTTATTAACCGCCAAGGTGTTGGACTTGATTCAGAAGTCGGGGATCTTCTCCCGCTGGATTATTCAATGGCGATCGCCCCGATCGCCTATACTGAAACCAATCATCTCTGGTCTAATCCATGCTATGACTGCCTCTGCAACCCAGATTGTGAGCTTCGACGAATTCCTCATCTTGCCCTACATTGAGGACTCTCCAGCCTGGGAATTTGTAGATGGGGTTGCCATGCAAAAGCCAATGCCCAAAACACGACATTCTCTCTTGCAAAAGCGATTCTTAACTGAAATCGATCGCCATAGTGACGATTACACTGCATTGCCCGAATTGCGATGCACTTTTGCAGGGCGATCGCCTGCTTCAGATATTAGATGGAATATATCTAGAGCTTACTGCTGAGAAGTGTTTGCATGGTTGAAAATTAGACAATAAAGCGCTTTTGCACTCCTCAACTTGTTAATGCGATCGCCTATGCTGAAGATGAAGGACAAGTCATCTTGCATTATTCTGAAAACGGCAAACTCGTTTTAGTTGAAGTTCTCGACTTTCGACATTTCATGTCTGATGAGACAATCACTGCACTGCTTGCATCTTGAAGAGAACTGCTAAAGCTGGAGACGAACGAGCAGAGTAAAAGCGAAATATTCGCGATGTCCTGACTCACGATCGCCACTTTGAACAATCAGGTTTCACGCTATATGCAAGATTGGGAGACTTCCCATTCCTGCACTCACGTCTCAAGAATGAGGATGGGGAGTTTGATGCAACTGAGCCTTTTGAACAGAGCCAAACAGGCGCAATTTTGCGGCAACTACATCTTGCATTGCCGAGATTGTTCGTTCTGCGATATCCAACAAATCTGTTCCATCAAGCGTGCCAATTTCTGATTGGAGGGCTTGCATATAGGCTTGACGGACTTCAGTATTCACGTTGAACTTGCAAACTCCTAGCTGGATTGACCGCTGAATCATTGATTCAGGCAACCCCGATGCACCATGTAAAACCAGCGGAACGGACACTGATTGTTGAATGCGTTCAAGCCGCTCAAAATCTAGCCGGGGAGGTTGTAAATACTTGCCATGAACATTGCCAATCGTGACAGCTAGTGAGTCAACATGGGTTGCATTTACAAACTCAACGGCTTGTTCCGGGTCCGTCATTTTGGCTTCTTTTTCGGTGATGGTGAGTCCATCCTCTGTTCCGCTGATTCTGCCAATCTCTGCTTCGACTGCTGCACCATAGGCGTGAGCTAGTTGGGTCATGTCTCGGGTGAATGTGAGATTTTCGTCATAGGGATAGGACGAGCCATCGACCATGATGGATCGAACACCTGCATGGAGAGCATTCTGGATATCGTCGGCTGACGTACTGTGATCGAGATGCACTGAAACGGGAATGGTTGACGCATTAGCAGCTTCTAAACAAAGCGCAACGAGGGGAGATTTGCCGTATTTAAGCGCACTCGGATGAATTTGCAACATCACTGGGCTGTTTGCAGTTTCAGCAGCATTGATGACTGCTTTAACGCCTTCAAGGTTATAGACGTTGAACGCGCCAACGGCGTATTCAACGTGTTGAGCGGTCTCTAAGAGTGCTTGAGTCGAGCCTAACATGTGCGTTATTCCCCATCGTTTGACGACTATCACGCCTATCTTTTACTGCATCATCCCAGCCACGATGTGTCAACTTGGGATGGATTATCCTTTCTCAGACAGTAAACAGCGGATAGCAGTAAACAGCGGATGCTGATAAACGTATTGCCTCTTCCAAAGAACTTTTTTGTTGATTCTTAGATATCCTGATAGTCATCGATATACGATCTATAAAATATGCGATTAATTCTCTACAGCAAACCTGGCTGTCATTTGTGCGAAGGATTGCAAGAAAAACTTGAACAAATCACAACCCTCGACTTTGACCTCGAAATTTGCGATATCACCACCCGTGACGACTGGTTTCAGGCTTATGAATATGACGTGCCTGTGCTAGTTTTGGCTCGTGAAAATCAGACCGTAGCAGTTGAAAATCGAGACAGTTCCAAACCGTCGTCTCAGTCTCTCACCCCCATTCCTCGTCCGTCTCCTCGTGCGTCTGTGCGTCAATTGGAGCAGATGTTGCAGAAATATCTGGTTCAAAATTCGGAGAATCGTGCAGAATGATGGCAGCACCTGGGAGGAGTGGGGGATATGAAACTACGTGAGTTATTGAATGCGCTACCGATTATTCAGCAGTTAACCATTCAAATTCCTGATCACCCAGCGCTGGATGCAGACGTGAAGGGATTGTCAACTAATTCTCATGCCTGTCAACCGGGAGATGTGTTTATCGGCATGCCAGGAACGCGGGTCGATGGGGGTGAGTTTTGGGCCAGCGCGATCGCCTCTGGAGCTATTGCTGCTCTGATTTCTCCGTCAGCAGCTCAAACGCATCCACCATCTACCGATCAAAATTTGCCCTGTATTATCCAGATTCCCGACATACCGACAGCCTGCGCTCAAGCGGCTACGGTATTTTACGGCTATCCAGCGCAGAGCCTTCAGTTGGTAGGCGTCACCGGAACTAACGGCAAAACAACGACGACGCATCTGATCGAATTTTTGCTCCTCCAAACGCAGCAACCCACGGCTCTATTTGGCACCCTCTATGCTCGTTGGGCGGGGTATCAGCATACGGCAGTTCACACCACGCCCTTCGCCATTGAATTGCAGGAGCAGTTGGCAAATGCCGTGCAGGCGGGCTGTCGGTTTGGCGTGATGGAGGTTAGTTCTCATGCGCTCGCACAAGGGCGGGTCTTAGGCTGCACGTTTGAGGTCGGCGTGTTTACCAATCTGACGCAAGATCATCTTGATTTTCACAAAGATTTAGATGACTATTTTGCGGCAAAGGCATTACTGTTTAGCCCCGACTATCTAAAAGGGCGCGCCATTATTAATCAAGATGATCCGTTCGGCAGACGCCTGATTCAACAGCTTCCGGCAGAAAGGGTCTGGTCCTATAGCACGCACGATTCGTCAGCTAAGCTGTGGACAAGCGATTTAGAGTATCAGTCCAACGGGGTGCAGGGCATATTGCACACGCCTAGCGGGGATATTGCTGTTCAATCGCCGCTCGTCGGGCAGTTTAATCTAGCGAATTTGCTGGCAGCAGTTGGGGCTGCTCTGCATCTCGGACTTGACCTAGAGGCGATCGCCCAGGCTCTCCCCCAGTTCACAGGTGTGCCCGGACGCATGGAGCGAGTTCAGATTAGCGCCGACCAAGACATCAGCGTCATTGTCGACTATGCCCATACGCCCGACAGCCTAGAGAATTTGCTGAATGCAGCGCGACCATTTATTTCGGGACGAATGATTTGTGTGTTTGGCTGCGGGGGCGATCGCGATCGCACGAAACGTCCTCAGATGGGGGCGATCGCTGCTCGACTGGCAGATTGGGCAATCGTCACCTCTGACAACCCCCGCACCGAAGACCCAGAGCGAATCTTGAACGACATTTTAGACGGTATCCCCGATTCGGTTGACGTATTGGTCATGGGCGATCGCGCTCAAGCAATTCGTCAGGCGATTTTGAATGCCAATCCTGGAGATGGGGTGCTGATTGCGGGTAAAGGTCACGAAGACTATCAAATTTTAGGCACAGAGAAAGTCCATTTCGACGATCGTGACCATGCGAGAGACGCAATTGCTCAGCGAGTGTCGATGGCGTCACAACCTTGAAGAAACCTGCACAGACCTGGAAAATCTTTTCAGTTCTAGCTAGATTCGGGAAACAGCGATCGCGCCGAGCTAGTTCTGTGTCTATAGTGCCTATCCGCTTTTTCTAATCCACCCGATGCTTGAGCCTGACGAGCTATGAACTCATCTCCCCCTGATATCTCACTCTATGAGCTAGCGCTCGGTTGTGACAATCCGCCTAGCCTCCTCAAAATCAGCCCGACCGTCTTTAAGTCGATGGTTGAGCTTTTGCTAGATATGCTTCTCGAACAAAATATCTCGGCGGATTTATGGCTCAAACTGCCACGAGGAGATGTTTGGCAATCAGAAATCCGGCGTCATCTCGAAGCAAGCCAATCTACAGCGCCCGTCTACATCTTAAAAAATCGGCGAGACACCGGCCCAGCAGAATCTCCTCGTATCGAATCCGACTCAATTAATGACGGGCTATTGGGGATTGCCCCTGACCTTACAGCATTACCTGTGTCGTGTCCGATTACTCAAATCCCCCTGGCTGCCGATAGTCGATTGCGTCGCGAATATTTCGTTCTTGTGATGGCTCCGCAGTTTTCTGTGCTCATTTTGGCGCATCGTCCCCGCTCGGTTCGCAATGTCAATAGCGGTGATGAGTCTTCATTCGAGTCATCCATATCTAGAGCAGCCGACGATTTAGAGCGCAGACATCCGTTATTAGGAGTGTGCTCGTTTGATGCGAAGCTCATTTGTAGCGTCTTAGAGGGCATCAATCGGGCGATCGCCGTTGGACAGTCTGGACAACCACCCTCAGAGTCGTATTCAGATGTAGAACCCTTGTTGGCAAATTGGAATGACGTGATTCAGCATGTATCAAACGCCGCTGACCCGATCCTGATTAGTCACATCTTAAGCCATCAAATTCAGCGGCAAGAGCAAACGTGGTGCAGCAGTGTCGCATCCCGGAAGCAGGCTGAACAGGCATCTGCATTGCAGCTTGAGAACGAAGAACTCCTGAATCAGCTTCGCCTTAAGAATGAGTTTTTAAAGAATGTCGGGCAAGAGTTGCGAACCCCGCTTGCCAACATGAAGACGGCATTGACCTTGCTAAACTCACCCCATCTCAAAACAACGCAGCGCCAGCGCTATATGGATTTGCTGAGCCAAGAGTGCGATCGCCAAAGTTCTCTAATCACAAGCGTTCTTGACCTGACTCAACTCGAAGATGTAGATGACTCCGTTCCCATCAAACCCTTACGTCTCGTTGATGTCGTACCCGCAGTCGTTAGCACCTATCAACCGCTGGCCCAAGAGAAAGGCATCGCGCTGGCATACACGATTCCGCCAGACTTACCTACTGTCTCGTGTCTTAGCAACTGGCTCCGGCAAGTTGTGATTAACCTGCTCCACAATGCCATTAAATTTACGCCTAGAGGCGGAAAAGTGTGGGTTCGAGCACGACAACAGGGCGATTATATACAAATTGAATTCCGAGATACTGGCATCGGTATTGCCACTTCGGATATTCCTAAAATCTTCAATCGCTTTTATCGAGTGCGTCATAGTAAAGACGACTCTAGCGGCGCAGGATTAGGTCTTGCCATCGTCCAGCAGTTGCTTCTGCGGTGTGGTGGCTCGATTTCGGTGAATAGTCGTCAGGGTGAAGGGTCTGCCTTTAATGTGATGCTGCCTCTTTACAATAAGGAAAACTAAACAATATTTAGAGACTAAGCAATGATTCCCGAATTTTCGAGAGGCAAGAAAATCGTCAGGACTTCACCCTGTTGAGGATGCTGTCGAATTGTCAGTTTTCCACCAAGGGCATGAAATAAATTTTTCGTGACTGCCAAATTGAGGCTCAGGTTGCCTGTTTCGGGTTGAAACATCAACAGGTGACCTACCGACTTGAGCGTAGACGGAAAGACTGATTGCGATCCGTCTGTATGGGAGGCATTGGCAACCTGCGTTACTGCTGTATCAGAGTGAGTGGTTTTCAGTCGTGAGTAAAATTGCAGCTTGAGCTGATTTCCGGCAGGCACCACGTGAACCTGGATCTGGCTTCCGGAGGGAAGGGTGCTGGTAATTCGATCAATCAGCCCCGTTAAGACCTGATCCAAAATAATGGGATCACTCATGACCATCGGCAAGGTTTGGGGCAACACAACATCGAGGGTCAAATTGTGCTGTTCAGCCTGTTGCTGCCACCGCGGAATATTCTGCTGAAACACTTGAGCCAAAGAGATTTTGGCGAGAGGGCTGAGTTGTTGAGTCGATTTTGTCTCTAGCTCAACAGCACGAAAGATTAGCGTGAAACGGTCAATTTGCTTGGTGCATTCTCGATCAATCATTTCGAGTCGCCGCACGGCTTCGGGTTTTAGATCTTTGCGCCTCAGCAACAGTCGGGTCAAGGTGCGAATTGTGGTTAACGGCGTACGGACTTCGTGGGCGATCGCTTGAAGCAACTCAGCATCAGAATTAGAGCGAGCTTTGGCAAATTCTTCTAATGACGTATCGGCTGCTGCAGACCGCTCGCCCGATTCGCCCGATTGTGCCGATTTAGGCGGCTTGTGATGGCTATCATAGCGCCAAGGCAGTGATTCTAACTTGAAGCGTTCACCACGGTTTCGATTTTTTAATGAAGTCTGCCTGACATTGGGGCGATTCATTAAACTCCATCGATCGGCATGACGAACTGTTGCGTCTGTCTTCCATTCAGTGGGTTCAGGCAAATGAGCTAGCATGAGCCGCGTAAAGTCTGCCACGGTTCGGTAGTTTGGAACAACCGGAGCGAATTGTTTGACGAGCTGTGTGAGTTGCCCAACAACGTGGGGAGCTGTCATTTGCAAGCGTGACCGCAGCGATCGCCATGCTTGCCACACAGTATCTGGAGTAAACGAGAACTGAAACGTAGGAAAGTGATTGACGGTATCTTGAAGCGTCATCACCAAACTAAATTCGGGGGTCAACACCAGACAAAACTGCTCTTGAGCCAGAGGATCTTGGGGCAGTAGGGGTAGGGTAGATGAGGCGGATGAGGTGACAGTTGCATCCGGTGCAGGCGAAAGCTGCAACGGTGACCACGCATTGGATGGAAAATCTCCTACAGTAAGTGTCCAGGTAGAAAACCGCGTCACCACGTCAGGATAGATCAGCACGGGCAGAGGACCTGATAAGACCACCCCTTCAGTCGGCAATGTTGCGCCATTCGGAATGGTCTTCAGATCCGATTCAATGGACTGCTGCAAAAAACGATTTAAGGCAGCGATCGCCCCATACCACTCCCGCTCTCCTCGATCAGCAGGTTGACTGCATTGCTGAACAGGCTCACCGAGAGCAATAATTTCACTGAGGGTTGGTAGGTACTGCTTATACACCGATATCCACCCCGTAACAGGCTCGAGTTCTTCAATAGGCTGAGAGGTTTTTGATGGATCACATCTTTACCTCCATAAAGAAGATAACTGGCTGCCACGGTTTCCGAATACCCTTAGAACCGAACTATTTAATCGCAATACCCGCCAATTGTTACCCGAACCAATGGGACGGCGCTAACGCGGGGTCTTCTTGGGCAGGAATGTGATGATCAACCCACTCAGAATCGTCATCTAAGATCGATTGAATGCCTTGGCGAATTAATGATTCAAGCTTTAGCTTTTGCCCCCCTAATGACGAACACATCGACGTTGCATCCACTGATTTTTGGTCCGTGTCGTCAACGACCGTATACATCCCTGGCATTCGGCTCAAGACGTAGCAAATGAGACGTTGCCGCAAATCTGGAATTGAAAATGCTTGCTGATATGGATGATGAGGATATGTTTCCAAAATACTCTCAGTTTCCTGAACGACCAGCGGTAGTGACAAGTTAATAATTGTTTTTGACATTACAATCCACCCAACCCTATTTCAAAAATTTTCTGCTGCCAAACTTCATCGCCATGCGAGCACCTATCCATGACCCCAAGCCTCTAAACAACAGAATTAAGCAAGCCCTTAGCAGCCTTGGCATAAGCGATGCTCTCTTGAGTTTGAGATAAACTTCCTTGATATTTCCTTTCAAAAAGAAGAGGAAACTATTGTCGGATTTCTTTCACGTTTGGCATTTTTGGGGAAGCTTTTGGGAGGCTTTTCTGAAAATTTAAAGAGGCTTTATCTAGGGTTATTATCGCGCGCCCTCAAGATGAATAGTAAGAGAACTAATCAAAAGTTTACGCTTTATTTTCATAACTTTACATTTAGTCAAATTGGCTATGAATCTTGTCAGATAAGCGTTTTAGGCTTGTGCGTAGATCGTTGCTTGAGTGAAAATCAGCACGGGAACAGGCTGTATCTAAATATTGACGGGTTAGTCTAGCTTGGGGACGGCCACCCCAAAATGCAAATTATATTGTGCAGGAATATGAGTATTGACTATTAGATAAATTAGTTTTTATAAACGTCTCAAAATCACCGTCTTAGAGATTGATTTGTTTTCTATCCTAAAAATTTCTTCCAATTGGAATAAGACAAGAGATTACATCTATCTAATGACATAATTAATGACTGCAGCGATCCTAAATCGCTTGTAAAGGGTGTTTGAGCAGTGGGGCAAGCGCATCCCGATTTTGCAAACCATCCGAGGTCCCATCCAGTAGCCTTAGTGAAACGCATTACTCAATATGACGATCGTTCTATGCCCCGGAATCCATGAAACCAGCCTTACTCAAGGCTTCATCGAAGACTTGAGCGACACGCTAGGACACTATTGGATATTTCCAGTCGATCGCTATCCCGCATATTCGCCCTTTCATCTATTTAAGTGGTTGCGCGATCGCACGAATTCATCTCCAGCCGTTTCTCTGAGCGACCCCGCTAACCGTCCGTATCTCCGCTATCCGTCACTGACATTCATCAGTTTCAGCGCTGGATCAGTGGCTGCAATCGGTGCAGCGCTGGCATGGCAGCGCTATGGAGGTGGCGTTGAAGCACTCCTTGCAATGGATGGCTGGGGTGTGCCTCTCTGGGGAAATTTTCCGATTTATCGCATCAGCCACGATTACACAACCCATTGGAGCTCGGCGTGCCTCGGAAGCGGCAGCGATAGTTTCTATGCCGATCCAGCCGTGTCGCATCTAGACCTATGGCGATCGCCCCAATCTGCTCTAGGATGGTGGATTCAACCACCCCATCCATCCAATAACCCTCTGCATTCACTGATTGGATCTTGCCCACTGACCTCACATGTTCTGCCCCATTCAGCCCAGACCTTTACGACGGCTGCCAACTTCATTACCACCCTAATTGAGCGACACTCCTAGCATTCATCGTATTCTTATGCCCGTGCGAATTGTGCCAATGACCAACCTTCAGATAAGGCTGAAAAGAACAACTCCTCCGAGAAATAATCTGTTCTTAGAGACACCCTGGATGTGACTCCGCTAGCGTGGAACGTCTCATTAGATCATCAAAAGATCATCAAATTAGGTCATCAAATACTGACAACACGATAGTCCTAAAATGATCTGAACTTGAAAGACAGTCGCATTAGTCGTTTCTGCCCATTAAGAAAAGTTCAGTATCTAGGCTTAGACCTATAAATTACCTCTCGACAGGAGATAGCATGGACACTAGACTGTAATATTAATTGCTGATTGCATCATTAGATACAGACCCGTTCTCATCTGAGACACCATGCGCGAAGCTTTTTCTCTCAATCCCCAAACTTCCAACTCGTCTGGCGTTGCTCTGGCATCAGGGCATGCGCCTCTAGCATCATCTCCCCAAGTCGTATCTCCGGTTCGGGCAACAGGTTCGTATGCTCTGATTGATAGCCTGAAACGACATGGCGTGACCCATATCTTTGGCTATCCTGGAGGCGCCATTCTACCCATTTACGACGAACTCTATCGGGCAGAAGCAGCGGGCGACTTGCAGCACATCTTGGTTCGTCACGAACAGGGAGCCTCACACGCGGCAGACGGGTATGCGCGAGCTACCGGTAAGGTTGGCGTGTGTTTTGGAACATCGGGGCCAGGAGCGACTAACCTGGTCACGGGCATCGCAACTGCCCAAATGGATTCAATTCCCCTCGTCGTTGTGACAGGGCAAGTGGCTCGTTCTGCAATTGGCAGTGACGCCTTTCAAGAAACAGATATTTTTGGGATCACGCTACCGATTGTGAAGCACTCGTATGTTGTCCGAGATCCGGCCAGCATGGCGAGAATTGTTGCTGAGGCGTTTTATATTGCTCAATCGGGTCGCCCCGGTCCAGTCTTAATCGATGTTCCTAAAGACGTTGGTTTAGAGGAATTTGATTACGTGCCGGTAGAGCCAGGAGTCGTTAAGCTGCCGGGGTATCGTCCTACGATTAAGGGCAATCCACGCCAGCTTGTTCAAGCACTCAAACTGATCCGAGATGCTGAAAACCCCTTGCTGTATGTCGGTGGTGGTGCAATTACAGCCGGAGCCCATCTCGAGATCAAGATGTTGGCAGAGCGTTTCAATATCCCGGTCACGACAACGCTGATGGGGAAAGGAGCCTTTGACGAAAAGCATCCCCTCTCCGTTGGCATGTTAGGAATGCATGGAACTGCCTATGCCAACTTTGCCGTGAGCGAATGTGATTTGTTGATTGCGGTAGGCGCGCGATTTGATGACCGAGTAACAGGTAAGCTCGATGAGTTCGCCTCACGCGCCAAAGTTATTCATATCGACATTGACCCGGCGGAAGTGGGTAAAAATCGTGCTCCAGAGGTGCCCATTGTTGGCGATGTCCGCAAAGTATTGAGTGACTTACTGCGGCGCGATGAGGAAGGCGGCATTTCTCCTGAGCACAATCGCACAGCGGCATGGCTTGATCGCATTAACCGATGGCGACATGACTACCCTCTGGTTGTCCCGTCCTATCCAGAATCTCTAGCGCCTCAAGAGGTCATCTCTGAATTAGGCCGCCAAGCTCCTGATGCGTATTACACAACCGATGTTGGACAGCATCAGATGTGGGCAGCACAGTTTTTGAAGAACGGGCCCCGTCGATGGATTTCAAGTGCAGGGCTTGGAACGATGGGTTATGGGATGCCTGCTGCCATGGGCGTCAAGGTGGCATTGCCGGATGAGCAGGTGATTTGTATCAGCGGGGATGCTAGCTTTCAGATGAATTTGCAAGAGCTAGGCACGCTTGCCCAGTACGGTATCAATGTCAAGACCGTGATCATCAATAACGGCTGGCAAGGCATGGTACGTCAATGGCAGCAAACCTTTTTCGGTGAGCGCTACTCGTCATCCAACATGCAGATCGGAATGCCCAATTTTGTCACGCTTGCGGGCGCGTTTGGCATTAAGGGGATGCTGATTCGCGATCGCTCCGAACTCCAAGATGTCGTTGCCGAAATGCTAGCTCATGACGGTCCTGTTTTAGTGGATGCATGGGTCAAAAAAGACGAAAACTGCTATCCAATGGTGGCTCCTGGCAAGAGCAATGCTCAGATGATTGGTTTGCCCGAGCAACCGCAAATCATCAAGGCAATTGAGCCAGTCGAATGTAGCAATTGCGGAACGTCAAATTCGCCGGTTCACAGCTTTTGCCCATCTTGCGGCACAAAGCTCTAATGCTTCAGAGGAGTGCTGAGTTAGAGCAACGCCAGGACGTAGATGAGTGTGAACAAAACAATCCAGATGATGTCCACAAAGTGCCAATAAATTTCGGCCATTTCTATACCAGTATGCTTGGCATCAGAATAATGCCCCTCCCGGCGCGATCGCCACAGCACTCCTAAAATCAGCAGAATGCCTATAAACACGTGCAGACCGTGAAATCCGGTCATGAGATAGAAGCAGTTGGCAAATATATTTGTGCGCAGACCATAGCCCAACGTCGCATATTCATACACCTGACCCGCCAAAAACACTGCCCCCATGATTGCGGTGAGAATATACCACTTACGCAGACCACCGACGCTATTTTCCTTAATAGCGGTGTCGCCCCGGTGAATAACAAAGCTGCTCGACACCAAAATAATGGTGTTGATTGCCGGGAGCAGCAACTCAACGTCAGTATCTTCAGGGGGCCACTGGGCTGTGGCCCCTCGATAAAACAAGAAGGCTGCAAAGAAGCCGCCAAACATCAGAGATTCTGAGCCAATGGGCAACGACGTAGTAGGTGTCGTGGACGTGGATATCGAATGGGGCAGTCCCTAGGGTGACACCGCTCAAGCCACCCAGCACAAACATCATCAGCAACCCAACCGCGAAAAGCATGGGGCTCGTAAAGCGAATTTTGCCGCCCCACAGTGTCGCGACCCAGCTAAAGATTTTCACCCCCGTTGGCACCGACACGATCAGCGTCGATACGGTGAAGAACAATCGCATCCACGGAGGGGTGCCGCTGGTAAACATGTGGTGGACCCACACAAACAAACCCACGATGCAAATCGCAAGGCTAGAATAAGCGATCGCCTTATAACCAAAGATGGGTTTGCGGGCATGAACCGGAATCACCTCCGACATAATGCCAAAGATGGGCAGAATCATCAGATATACCGCCGGGTGTGAGTAAAACCAAAACAAATGCTGATAGATAATCAAATCTCCCCCGGCGTCTGGCTTGTAGAACGACGTCCCAAAATTGATATCAAACAGCAGCAGCACCAACCCCGCTGCCAGCACGGGCGTTGAAAATAGTGCTAGTATCGATGTCGCCAAAATTGCCCAGCAAAACAGCGGCTGCTGATCCCATTTCATGCTGGGAATTCGCATGTTGAGGATCGTCACAATGAAGTTGACCGATCCCAAGATAGATGACGTTCCTACCAATACGATCGCCAAAATCCACATAGACTGCGCCGTATTTGCCGTGATCTCGCTCAGCGGCGGGTAGGACGTCCATCCTGCTTGTGCGCCACCAAAGAAGAAGCTGCCTACTATCAGCAACCCGGCTGGCGGGTTTAGCCAAAAGGCGATCGCATTAAGCTTCGGAAACGCCATATCTCGGGCACCTATCATTAGCGGTACCAGAAAGTTCCCAAAGCCTCCGATCGCCGCTGGAACGATCCACAAAAAGATCATGATCGTTCCGTGGTTGGTCATGAACGCGTTGTAAAGGTCGGGAGAAATGATGGCCGGGTTTGGAGTTGCTAATTCGGCGCGCATGACCACCGCCATCAACCCGCCAATCAAATAAAACACGAAGGCCGTGACCAAATATTGAATTCTAATCACCTTGTGGTCAACATTAAAGGTGAAGTAGTCATACCACTTCCAAGCTTTATGTTCGTGGCTGTAATGTTCATTTACTGAGGTTTCAACAGAAGTTGACGTTTGAGTCATAGCTAATTATCAAATGAGGTTTGCGACCGAGCGATTGGCGATTCTAAACGGGCGATCGCCAACTATGTGAAATATGTCGACGACGGGCGAAGAACTACGGATGAGAGGCATGAAGCTGTGTCAGCGTCTCAGGTGTCAGCCCCATCTCTGCATAGGGTGTCAAATACTCATCCACTGACAGGTTCATGGGGGTAGCCGCCATGAACCTGTCAGACGTGTGTGGCTGAGCAACTCGGCTTTGTTCAACCCAACTATCAAACTCTTCTTGAGAATGAACTACGACCTGCGATCGCATTCCCCTGTGGTAGCTGCCACACAGCTCAGCACATACCACTGGATAAGTTCCTTCCTTCGTCGCCGTAAACCGCAATCCCGTTTGCTGACCCGGAATCGCGTCTTGCTTCAAGCGAAACTGAGGCACCCAAAAGGAATGAATCACATCCTGGGCTGATATATACGGGCTTAGATTTGTGTGTAGACCCCACGCGGCGCGCGGGGTCTACACACGTTCAGCGTCCTAACGTGAGAGCGTAAGGCTAAATATCTGAGAGGTTGCATTTTCTTTACACTGATTTACTGGAGGTTTACGGACACTCAAAGTTTTCCACAATAGAGTCGTAACGGAGGCTTTATTGCGACGTTTAGCAAGTGTTGCGCTGTTTGTATATGCATTATGAAGTTTCGCGCAGGCGATTATACAACAGCCCCGAAGATCATCCGTACTGCTTAACCATTTTCCTTGAAAACGGCATTAAGGCTCAGTATCCCGTGAAAAGTGAGTCAGAAGGTCGGGCACAGTATGGGGAATTTCTGGATTTCCAAGGATCTGATTTACATAGTGTGGATGACTCTCAGGCTCAACAGTTTTCAGAACGGCACCCCTGTCGTCCGATACTATTGGGATGTATGCGATTTTTGTCACGGTCAACCTGTGACGATTGCCCGCGTGCCCGGTCGATTCTGAGTTGGTAAGCTGACGACTAGTTTTCCGCTGCCGTTCCAACGTTGGTTTCTGGCTAGGTGTCGGTACCCTGGCACGTCTGGACGCGCTATAATCATCTCTTCATTCAGCAACGCCATATTTGGATTTGTGTTGATGGACGAACATTCAAGATGGATGAATGCGTCCTAAATCTCACAGGATTGTTCTGCGGACGCGTGAGCTGGAATGTATTTAAGGGAACAATTCGGGAATCCTGATCGGCTATCAACCAGATTAGGGTATTAAACTTAGGACACGCTGTGGCTAAAAAATTTGGGGCTTTACCCATCGGATTGCGGGGCTTGATTCTCGTTTTACTAATCCTGGGTATTTTTTTCCGCGTTGTTAACCTCGATGGCAAAGTCTATTGGCATGATGAGGTGTTCACGTCGATTCGCGCGGCTGGGTATGTTGGAGATAAAATTGAGTCCCAGATTTTTAATGGCACTGTCTTGAGTGCCGATGATTTGCTAGTGTATCAGCGCTTGACCCCGGAACAGGGTATTGATGACACACTCTATGCGTTAACAACTCATCCAGAACATCCCCCGCTTTATTATCTAATGGTGAGAGTTTGGATGGAGGTGTTTGGCAGTTCAGTCGCCGCAATTCGCAGTTTATCTGTATTAAGCAGTTTGCTGACATTTCCTGCACTGTACTGGCTATGTCTCGAACTGTTTGGTTCAGCGATGGTCGGAGGAATGGCGATCGCCCTATTTGCCGTTTCGCCGTTTCACATTCTCTACGCCCAAGAAGCTCGCCACTACAGCTTGTGGACGCTAGTAACGGTGCTCTCATGTGCAGCACTGCTACGGGCCATGCGAGTTAAGACATGGCAAAGCTGGGGAATCTATACGCTGACGCTGATCTTGAGCTTTTATACGTCACTATTTTCGGCATTAGTCGTTTTAGCACAGGGAGTCTGTGTGCTTGCTTCCGAAAACCTTCGCTGGACGGTGACGCTACGAAATTTTCTGATAGCGAGTTTAGCAGGGGCGATCGCTTTTACTCCATGGCTTGCCGTTTTAGTCGGCAACTGGTTTCAGTTTCGTAACAAAACGGGATGGACTGAGATTCCATTTCCGCCCTCATTTCTGCTGAAACTGTGGGGGCTTCACCTGAGCAGCAATTTTATAGACCTTGGGTTGCAGATTGACGCTATCTACACCTACATCGTGCCCCCTCTGGTGCTGATTTTGGTTGGATATGCGCTCTATTACCTTCGTCGAACGACGCCGCGCCGCGCCTGGGTGCTGATTTTTTCGCTGATTGGCATCACGGCTCTGGTTCTAATTCTGCCTGATTTGATTTGGGGAGGGCGGCGCTCGTCTCAAACCCGGTACTTCGTGCCGTTGCTCACGGCGGCACAGCTCGCAGTCGCATTTTTGCTGTCCCATAAGCTGATTCAAGCTCGATCGGCTCAGCAATGGATTTGGCGAAGTATTACGGTGGTTGTGATGACAGCGGGCGTCGTTTCTGGCAGCCTGATTATTCAGGCAGATACCTGGTGGAGTAAGGTCGTCAGCTATTCTAATCCCGCGATTGCCGACGTGCTCAACCAGATGCCAAATCCTCTTGTGATTAGCAGCACGGGCTCAGTCAATATGGGCAATGTGATTTCGCTGAGCTATCTAGTTGAGCCGACCGTTAAGTTTCAGCTTGTGCGCGATCCGAATGTGCCTGATATTCCAGACGGGTTCAGCCATTACGTTTTGTTCTACCCAACCGAAACCCTGATCCAACGGCTCCAAGAGGTATACAATTTCACAATTGAGTCTTTTGAAGACAAACGCATTCCGTTGATGAAAATAACGAAACCGTAATTCACGGTGGGATGCAACCGAGATCAAACTCGAAAATTGTTGAGTAGGAGCGAGTTGCTCACTTGTTCAGCGTTGAGGTGGTGTGGTGTGAAACTGATTATCCAAATTCCTTGCTACAACGAAGAAGAAACGCTAGGTGTCACCCTTGCTGAGCTTCCCCGCCACATTCCAGGAATTGACGAAGTTGAATGGCTTATTATTAATGATGGCAGCAGCGATCGCACCGTTGAAGTCGCTAAGGCGTATGGTGTCGATCATGTTATCAGCTTTGAACATAATCGAGGGCTAGCAGTCGGTTTCATGGCCGGTTTAGAAGCGTCTCTGAGAGCCGGAGCAGATATTATCGTGAATACCGATGCTGATAATCAGTATTGTGCTGCCGATATTCCCCGACTGATTGCCCCCATCCTGTGCGGCGAAGCAGAGATTGTCGTCGGAGCCCGACCCATCCGCAACATTTCACACTTTTCGCCCATCAAAAAATTTTTGCAGGGGTTTGGAAGTTGGGTGGTTCGATTAGCGAGCAGTACCCAAATTCCAGATGCACCCAGCGGCTTTCGCGCCTTTAGCCGCAATGCGGCTATGCAAATGAATGTTTTCAACGAATATACGTACACTTTAGAGACGATTATTCAGGCTGGGCAAAAAGGCATGGCGATTACGTCTATTCCCATTCAAACAAATGGCTATTTGCGCCCGTCTCGTCTGGTGAAAAGCATTCCGTCGTATTTGCGTCGATCCATTTTGACGATTATTCGCATCTTTATGGTCTATCGGCCAATGCGATTCTTTGCCATGTTGGGTGGGGTTCCGTTTGGGATGGGAGCGCTGCTGTGTCTGCGCTGGATTTTTCTTTTCTTCTTTGACGATCCGACTCGTGCCCGCGCTCCAAGTCTAATTTTGGCTGCTGTTTTAATTCTAATTGGCGTTCAGCTTTGGATACTAGGACTCATTGCTGATCTGCTCGCCGTTAACCGCAAGATGCTAGAAGACATCCAGTTGCGATTACGACGAGCAGAGATAGAGGCTCATTCTGCGAATAAACGGCAGAATGGCAAATCCTTTATCAACAAGTCATCAAAGTTGACTTAATCACTTAGTTATTGACGCCAGCATCATCCGGTTCGCTGGGCGACTCGTCTAATACGCTGGGCTCAACCCGAGGTGGAATCCCTTCCTCAGTCATCTCGCTAGCGGGCTCCTCAGGCATCTCAGCGCCAGATTCTTCTACCTCATAATCAGGCTCGCTGGGCGACTCGTCTAATACGCTAGGCTCAACTCGAGGTGGAATCCCTTCCTCAGGCGATGCATCGCCCATGCAGCGAGAATTTAACGGAAATCGTTCACACAAAATTTCTAGTCCTTCAGGCGACAGCTTGACGTCTGACTGTGCCTTTGCAGGAGCGCTAAGTAAAATTCCAGCACTTGCAATACCAGTAATTCCAATTAACGCTTTGACGAGTGAACGAGGATTGAATACTCTCATGAAATTGGTTCCTTAATCTAATGTTTACCTCCACTCACTACATTGAAACATCGCCATCCCGTATACCCCTCTCCCGCAGGGTGTACTGACTGCCCCCTCAAGAGACGGATTTTGAATGATTCATTCATGCACTTTATGCACTTTATGCACTTCATGCACTTCATGCACTTCATGCACTTCATGCACTTCATGCACATTTAAGTTGCAACTTTAAGTTAACGTGATGTCGTCTAGCTCCGAAACCTGGAATTAAGGACGCGATATGGATCCTCAATGGCTGAAATGGGCAAAAGAACTTCAGGCGATCGCCCAAATTGGGCTGACGTTTTCGACCGAGAATTCATTAAATTCATTTGATGTGCAGCGATATACGCGCCTTCGGGAAATTGCGACTGAGATTTTGTCAGTTCAAGGCGACCTCGAACATCCAGTTGTATTAGAAATCTTTCAACGGGAGACGGGGTATGCCACCCCCAAGGTTGACGTCCGGGGGGTTGTATTTCGAGATGAGAAGATTTTGATGGTTAAAGAAATCTCCGATGGCGGTTGGACGCTGCCGGGAGGCTGGGCTGACGTGAATGAGACTCCGCGAGAGTCTGTCACTCGTGAGATTTGGGAAGAGTCGGGCTACGAAACACGTCCTACCAAACTCTTGTGTGTCTACGACCGCAGCAAACACGCTCATACGCCACTGTTGCCATTTCATGTTTACAAGTTGTTTATCCAATGTAAATTGACGGGCGGAGAACCCAAGACGAGCGTTGAAACAAGTGACGTTGGCTTTTTTGGTGAAGATGAACTGCCAGATCTGTCTACGTCAAGAGTATTAGAATCTCAAATCAAGAGATTTTTTGAGCATTATCGCAATCCTGACTTACCCACCGATTTTGATTGAGCCTCCTCTTAGAACCTACCCAAAACCTCTAACGAGGTTTCGGATAGGCACTTAACGGGACATCAATAGATCACTAAAGGCTGGAAGCAGTTGCTGAAATGCTTGTCCTCGGTGGCTGATGTGGTGCTTTGTCGCGGATGGCATCTCAGCAAATGTTAACTGATGTTCAGGAACGTAAAACACCGGATCGTAGCCAAACCCACTGGTGCCGCGCGGCTCATCTGAAATCTTGCCTCGGCAAACTCCTTGGCTTTGGAGCGCAATCGAGCCATCAGGACGAGCAATGGCGATCGCACAAATAAACTGAGCAACTCGGTTAGATTCGCCGTTTAGCTCTGATAATAAGCGATGAATTCGCTCATCGTTTGTGCTGCCATAGCGCGCCGAATAAAGCCCAGGTGCCCCACCCAACGCATCGACCGCCAACCCTGAATCATCGGCGATCGCCCATTCACCCACGGCCTTAGCAACTTGAGATGCTTTCAGGCAGGCATTTTCCATAAACGTCTGTCCGGTTTCCTCAACCTCTAACTCGGCAGGCTTCAACACGAGCTGACACGGCAGATCTCTTAGATAGGCTTGCATTTCGTCAAGCTTGCCCGGATTGCCTGTGGCAACAACGAGTTTCATATAACGCAATCATCTATTCGAGGCACGGCTAACTCAATCATACTGAGCTTGCCCACTCTTTTGCCCAATTTAGATTTTCCTGGACTCTCTTAGAGGACTGTGCTTCAGAATAGAGACGCAGAACGGGCTCGGTGCCGCTAAAGCGAATAAGCAACCAGCTTTCATCCGCCAGCTGAAACTTATAGCCATCAATGGTGAGCACGTCCTGAACGGCTTGCCCCGCGACGGCTTGGGGAGTATGGCTTTCTAACTGCTCTAACAGGCGCGATCGCACGTCCATATTGGCAAGAGGCAAATCGATGCGGTCGTAGAATGACGCGTAGCCCACCTTTTCTTGGAGCTGACGATGGAGATCGCTCAAGTCCATTCCGGATTGAACGATCGCTTCAAGCAGATACAGCGCCGAGAGCAGCGCATCTCGCTCCGGAATATGATGCCCATAGCCGATACCGCCAGACTCTTCTCCGCCAAGGAGCACATCGGCAGCTAACATGCGGTCGGCAATGTATTTATATCCGATGGGAGTTTCATGCACTGTAAGACCATACAGGTGGGCAATTCGTGGGAAAAGATTAGATCCACTAATGGTTTTTACGACTTCGCCGGTGTATCCACGTCGGGTCGCTAGATGCTGAATCAGGATGGGGATCAAAATTTGAGAACTGAGGAAATTGCCCTGCCCATCGGCGGCGGCAACGCGATCGCTGTCTCCATCAAACACGAGCCCCACGGTCAGCGAATCGGGGTGAGCTTGGCGATGCGCTTTGATTTGTCGAAATAACCCAGACAGATATCGAGGCAATGGTTCAGGGGCTCCTCCCCCAAACAGAGGATCGCGGGCACTGTTGAGCTCGTGAATGCCATCCCCTAGCAGCTGAGCCAGCCCTCCTGCAGCGGCTCCATGCATAACATCGGCAAACACGGTCAGCTTGCCCGTGGCGATCGCCGTTTGAATCGCGGCAATATCAACCTTCTGCTGAAGCTCTGTGCAATAGCTTGCCCACGGATCAAACAGTTCAATAGTCGCACCGTCTTTTCCGGCAATTTCGATGCCTTGATCATCTTGCAGCAGCGCTTCGATTTTTTGGGTGACCTCAGGCGGCACCGAGCCACCAAATCCAGCTTTCACCTTGAGCCCAGAATATCCGCCCGGATTATGGCTGGCAGTAATTACAATCGCACCAAGCGCCTTTTGATCGTAGGCAGCCCAGCTAAATGCTGGAGTCGGCGCAAAGGTTTTAGACAGTTTGACGTTGAACCCTGCCTTTTGAATGGCCTCTGCGGCAACCCGAGCAAACTCTTCAGACAGAAAGCGACGATCATAGCCGACAATTAGCGTGCGATTTTCAGTGTTAGCGCCGTATGCTCTTTCTAGGGCGATCGCAGCTAAGGGCGCCACCTTTGCAACTCGTTCAAAGGTAAAATCTGCCGCAATCAAACCTCGCCAGCCGTCTGTGCCAAACTTGATGGGCTTTCCAATAAAGGATGCAGGAGAAGGATGAACCGCCATATCACCTCTGCGTTATAAAGATATTCTTTTAATTTCAACAATAGTTCAGCCCAGCGGGTTGAGCCAGACAAACGAAGATCCATAAGGGTGCCTCAAGTCTAGCTGGTGAATCGCCGATTCACCAGACTGAATCGGTCTGGATTTGATAGAAGATAGTGAAGAAATGGTAAGGAACTAGAGCGCTTCAACGCGATCGCGCCCTTGATATTTGGCTTTGAGTAGAGCCTGCTCGGCTCGACGTAATACGTCTCTAGCATGGTGATCACTATCGGGATTTTGTTGAGCAACCCCAAAGCTAACAGTGACATCTAAGGCACCTACTGCCGTCTGAATGGGGCTAGCACGAATCGCCCGTCGGAGTCTTTCGGCGACTTCTGTTGCTGCTGTGAGAGATGTTTCTGCAAGTACCGCGACAAATTCTTCTCCGCCATATCGATAAAGAGTCGTATCCCGTCTCAAATGCTGCTGAAGGTCTTGAGCTAGGTGTTTTAAGATCTCATCTCCAATGAGATGGCCATGGGTATCGTTGATCAGTTTGAAGTAGTCAATATCACAAAACAGAATGCTAAACGGCGGCTGAATTGACCAAACAGCTTGAATACTGAGCTGATCAAGTTCATGGTCTAGCGAATGGCGGTTGAGCAGATGGGTCAGCTCATCGCGAATAATTTCAAGCTGGAGTGAATTGCTTTGAAGCCGAAGCGTCTCTTGCTTATACCAGGGATTTTGATAATGTTGGGCATTCATCAAGGCGATCGCCAGTTGATCAGCCACCTGACGCACAATTTGCAGCTCAAGCACTCCCCGACTTTGCTCTGATTGCGTGAACAGTAGGGCGATCGCCCCAAAAAATTCTTCCAGCACAAACAAAGGAAACACTAAGGCTGAAACGGCTCCCATTTTTGAAAACCAAGGACTTAGAGCACTGGATTCATCATCAAACTGCTTGAGATCTAAATACGAAGTTCCACCTTGAAGGAACATCTCCATTACATCGTGCCAAATCGCTGGAGCAATATGCTGGTAGTCAATCGGGGCTAGCTGAGCATCGGCATGATCCCACGAGGCCAACAGATTGGCAGAACCGTTTCTCAAGTCAACGACCATGCAGCGATCGCATGATAGGCTTTGTCCCAGTTCCGCTAAGATTTGCCCTACAATTTCATCTGGATTCAGACTGGAGTTAATCAGATGGGCGATTCTCCCCACCAAAGCAGTTTGCTGATGTACTTGCTGAAGCTGCTGCTTCCATAAGAGCGCGCTGTACGCCAGCTCTAACTGACCACAAATAATCTGTAGCGCATCAATCTCATCAGCGCTCCATTGATGATCATCGGATTGCTCCTCTGGAGTAGCTTGAGATTGATTGGATGCAGCGTCATCTGGGTGGGGCGATCGCTTCAGTTGAAGTAAAAAGCTGGGATATGCGTGCTCAGATTTCTCACTTGCGATTGCAGCAGAGGAAACCTTTGCGGGAGTCGCTGCTGAAATAATCAACTCTCCCGTCTCTCGCTGGACTAGCGACGGCATTACGTGATGAGGAGACAACCACGATGGCACTGTATGAGGACGGAATGTGCGCACGACAGGAGAGGCAGCCGGTGAGATCGGAACCCTGCTAGAATTTGCTGGCGACGGTTCGGAGCCTCGGTGAGGATCAAACTCATCGGACGTTAGGCCGGTTTCATCAAATATCTGCCACGCACCATCCGTTGCAAATACTCGAAGAGAACCTAACTCCCGAGGATCTAAGCCAACCCAAAGAATACCCTCTGCCTGATAAACTTCGGCGATCGCACTCAACACATCCTGAAACAGTACATTCACTGATTCAGCATTCGCAACTGCTGCCTTAATAGAGGGATAAATCTGCTTCCAACACAATTCCATAATGTCTGTCCAGAGCACTGATTTTCAGTTCAATTCAGTCTCGACAGCACCCCGTTACCCAAGCTAGATAAAACGCTCACGCTTACACGTAAACTCCATTGTTTGCCTGCAAACCCTATTTGCTTATGTGTTGCCTGCGAAACTCAGACCGGCGCTTATCCGTTCCCACCTCAGAGACTAATAATTGAGGCTAATAATTTAAGTTTGCTAGAGTTCAGCCTCGAGCAAACCCTCAGCGCTTTCCCCATAAAGCTGCTAATTTGACTAGTATATCGATTATTTCTGCTTTCTCTCAATCGACCTGGTTTAACTTCCGCGATTATG
This sequence comes from Elainellaceae cyanobacterium, assembly GCA_051117335.1. Lineage (GTDB taxonomy): Bacteria > Cyanobacteriota > Cyanobacteriia > CAZCXK01 > CAZCXK01 > DBGGTD01. Next base: position 27,998 of record JBNPEB010000003.1, on the reverse strand, counting down.
ATCCCGAATTCTTAAACTCAATCCTGTTAGTTATTCATGACGTAGACGCTAGGAATTAATCAATCTGAATGCCTGAGAAATGAACCCACATAATAGAATAGGATCTTGCCCTTTCTGGTCATCAGAATTGCAGTCAACTCAAAATCATAGTCAACACTGAGTGCTGCATCTACGTCACTCAATTTCAACCAGGTTTAATATGGATAATTCGATTCGGTTCCTCATGTGTCCGCCCCATCATTATGACGTGGATTATGTCATTAATCCTTGGATGGAAGGAAACATCCATCGCTCGTCGCGCGATCGCGCAGAAGAGCAGTGGAACAAGCTCTACCAAGTTCTAACCGAACATACAACTGTTGACTTGGTTAAACCTCAAAAAGGGTCGCCCGACATGGTGTTTACTGCAAATGCCGGGTTGGTTTTGGGCAAAACAGTGGTATTAAGTCGGTTCTTTCATCCCGAACGACAAGGGGAAGAGCCTCACTTCAAGGCTTGGTTTGAAGAACAAGGCTATACCGTCCACGAATTGCCCAAAGGGCTACCGTTTGAAGGTGCGGGTGATGCACTACTAGATCGGGAAGGTCGTTGGTTATGGGCAGGCTATGGATTTAGAACCGAACTCGATGCCCATCCCTATCTCGCTAAGTGGCTAGACATCGAAATCCTGTCGCTCCGCCTTATGGACGAGCGTTTCTATCATTTGGATACGTGTTTCTGTCCGTTGACAGACGGATACTTGCTCTACTATCCCCCTGCATTTGATGCCTATTCCAATCGCTTAATCGAAATGCGGGTGCCTGCCGACAAGCGAATTGCAGTCACCGAAGTTGATGCGGTCAACTTTGCCTGTAATGCCGTAAATGTCGATCGCACCATTTTCTTGAATCAGGCGAGCGATGTGCTCAAAAATCGCCTTGCTGAGGCAAACTTTGACGTGATCGAAACGCCCCTCACAGAGTTTCTCAAAGCAGGCGGTGCCGCAAAATGTCTCACCTTGCGAGTAACTGAACCAATTCGCGCAGAACTACCGTCTGGAGCCGCAGTCGAGAGTCGGGTCCTAAAATTTGAAGGGCATCTGCTCGATTCGGGACTTATTAACCGCGCTCTCGATCTCATCGTAGAGGGGGGTGGGAGTTTTCAGGTCTTAAACTTCCAGTTGGGTGAACAGCGGCAACATACCTCGTCGGCAGATGTCAAAATGTCGGCTCCGAGCCATGAGGTCATGGAAGAACTCATGAGCCAACTCATCGACATCGGAGCCATGACTCCGCCTCAGGAGGTTTGCAATGTTCGGCTAGACGATGTTCCTCAAGACGGGGTTGCACCGGATGATTTTTATGTCACGACTATTTATCCAACTGAAATCCGCATCGATGATGAGTGGGTGCGAGTGCGAGACCAGCGAATGGATGGGGCGATCGCCGTTGTCGATACTCCGGATGGGCCGATCGCCCGATGCAAATTGCTGCGAGATTTGCAGATTGGAGAGAAGGTGGTCGTTGGCGTAGAAGGCATTCGCACCGTGCGCAAACCTGAATCGCGGGAGCAGCGCAACACCCAAGAATTTAGCTTTATGGGGTCGGGCGTGTCGAGCGAACGTCGAGTTGAACTCGTCGTTGAACAAATTGCTTGGGAACTGCGGCGCATTCGCGATCAGGGGGGTAAAGTGGTCGTCACGGCTGGTCCGGTGGTTGTTCATACCGGCGGAGTAGATCACTTGGCTTGGCTAATCCGAGAAGGGTATGTGCAAGTACTGCTCGGCGGAAATGCGATCGCCGTTCATGACATCGAGCAAGCGCTGATGGGAACCTCCTTGGGTATGGATATGAAACGGGGAGTCTCTGTTCGCGGCGGGCATCGTCATCATCTCAAAGCCATCAATGCCATTCGGCGCTCTGGCAGTATTACAAATGCCGTCGATCAGGGTATTCTCAAGAGCGGTATTTTCTATGAGTGCGTGCGCCATCAGGTGCCCTTTTCGCTGGCAGGGTCGATTCGAGACGATGGCCCGCTTCCAGATACCAAAATGAATCTAATCGAAGCGCAGCAAGACTATGCCAAGCTCATCGAAGGAGCCGATATGATTTTGATGCTGTCAACGATGCTGCATTCGATTGGTGTCGGTAATATGACCCCAGCGGGCGTAAAGATGGTCTGCGTTGATATTAATCCGGCTGTGGTGACTAAGCTGAGCGATCGCGGGTCGGTTGAGTCAGTGGGTGTCGTAACTGATGTAGGGCTATTTCTCAGTCTCATGGTGCAACAGTTGGGCAAACTCACGAAGCCTTATCAGATTGCTTAGGTTCGCGGCTGCTTGATCTCATGTTCTGTTCAAATCGTGAGAGGTGCGTCCCGTCTCCCTCCACGATTCAGATTTTGTTTTGTCATCGTGATTGCATGAATCAGTTTCAAGAGTTTCGACCTATTGCGGCGATCGCCACCACTCCAACTGCGGCGCAAACGCTTCTCCGATTTTGCTCTCCTCGTGGAATAAGCCTATGGGTGCCAAGTTCAGTAGAGCTTGAAGGCACAACTCCCTATCGCGGTTCTCTTCGAGACCATGTCGCCATGCTGTGGAAGACCCATCGCAGCTTGATTTTTGGGCTGGCGACTGGCGCTGTCACCCGGCTGATTGCTCCATTGCTTCAGCATAAATCTGTTGATCCAGCCGTTGTTGTGGTTGATGATGCTGGCGAGTTCGTCATCAGCCTTTGTAGTGGGCATCAAGGGGGTGCCGATCATCTGGCTCGGCTAATTGCGCTCCAGTTCGATGCAATCCCTGTGATCACAGGGGCGGCTCATGCCCACGATTTGTTGGGGATCGATATTCTTGGAGAACCCTTTGGATGGGTCAAAGGGCCAGGAGACTGGACAGGCGTAAGCGCAGCGATCGCCCGTCAAGACCCCGTTCAAGTGGTTCAAGAGGCAGGCTCATCCCTCTGGCAAACGCATCTCCCTTCCGATCATCCGTTTCAGTTTTACGAAGATGCCGACGCTTATCCCCGCGCCCGCCTGTGGATTAGCCCCATCCAGCGAATTCCTCAGACCTCATCATCTACATCCCCTATTCCTCAAGCCCAATGGTATCCACGAGTTTTGTGGGTTGGAGTGGGGTGTGAGCGAGGAACGTCCCGACGGGTGATCGAAACTGCCGTCCAAGATGTGTGTGCAAGCCATCAGTTGGCAGACGATGCGATCGCGGGCATCGCCACCCTCGATCTCAAAGCCGACGAGTCAGGCATTCTTGATTTGTGTCGCGATCGCCAGTGGCCGCTCCGGTGTTTTTCGGCGGATGATCTCCAGGCAATTCCGGTACCGACTCCTTCATCGGTGGTAAATCAAGAAGTCGGCACTCCCAGCGTTGCAGAAGCATCTGCCATTCTTGCAGCCCAGACCCCCGAATCACTGATTGTCCCCAAATGCATTGTCCGCCTAGACGGGCAACCGGGAGCGGCAACCGTGGCGATCGCTCAAGCCAAACAAGAATTTACGGGACGACTCGGGCAGTTGTGGCTGGTGGGTATTGGCCCTGGTGCTCTCGACCAAATGACTCCGGCTGCACAACAGGCGATCGCCCAGGCTGATGTTGTGATTGGCTATTCTCTATATGTAGATTTAATCCGATCCGTTCTGCGTCCCGGTCAGATTGTCGAATCGTCTCCCATTACACAAGAAATTCAACGGTCGAACCGGGCAATCGAGCTAGCGACATGGGGGTTAACCGTAGCCGTTATTTCATCGGGAGATTGTGGCATCTATGGCATGGCAGGATTGGTGCTCGAACACCTTCAAACCCAGGGCTGGAATGGCAAGACTCCCACTGTTCAAGTATTTCCAGGGATTACTGCAATGCAGGCTGCGGCCTCCCGCATCGGTGCGCCACTAATGCATGATTTTTGCGCAATCAGCCTAAGCGATGTATTGACCCCGTGGCAGATGATTGAAAAACGACTTCATGCAGCTGCTCAGGCAGATTTTGTGATTGCACTGTATAATCCCAAATCTCGGAATCGTACTGAACAAATTGCGATCGCCCAACGTATTTTACTTCGCCACCGTAAATCCGATACTCCGGTGGCGTTGGTTCGGTCTGCGTATCGAGACGATGAGCAGGTGACGCTAACAACCTTGGCAGACTGTCTGAATCACCCGATTGACATGCTAACTACTGTCTTGATTGGCAACAGCACGACTAAAAGCCACGCTGAGTGGATGATCACCCCGCGTGGCTATCTTGGCTTCAATTCTCTAAACGACTAGTTTTTGAAATCCATTGGACCGTCATATCCAGATAATGCGGCAAGATCTTCAAGGGGAATAGTTCCTGAATATATCTCACCGTTGATTTCCCACGATGGATACCCTTCGACTCCCGCAGCTTGGCATAGCTCTGGCTGAGCGTTCTGCCCTTGGGGATCACATTCAACGTAGTCAATCAGGGCAAAGGCTTCACGACCAAACATGGCTTGTTGAGCGTGACAGTGAGGACACCAATAGGCGCTATACTTCTTGGCTCCGATATCGCTGAGATGCTGAGCTAGCGCCATTTCAGCCTCGCCTGAGGTCGTTTGAATAGGAGGAGGAGCTTGCCCTGTCGCACTTCCAGACGATGCTGTAACAGGGGAGCTAGGGTTATCAACCCCCGAATAAACGCCCAGTGTCCCAACTAAGGTGACGACTGCTACCAAAAATCCCGTGAAAAGCAGTTGGCCTCTATCGTCCCACACACGACCAATCAGGGTCAGCGCAAACATACTGACGCTCAAAATCGCAGACGTAATGCAATAAATGCACGTGGTTCTGATTTCCGCAGCGAGCAGATACATTAAATATCCGCTAAATACGGTCATTGCGGTTGCTCCCATGAATAAAAACAACCAGCTCCACTGATCGAGTTTAAGTCGGAGATCTTTGTTGGTCTCTGGCTTGACAGCAAGGGGGCCCAGCGACAAAACGCCCATGCTGAAATATCCCAAAAAGCCAAAGAGGGTTAGCGGCAAACCAAAAACAGTTGCATACGGGCTAGAGAGGACTTGTTCACAGCCCTGAGCTGGACAGGCAGCATCACCCCCCATCACCTTAACTATGGTGAGATATGCCGTCCCAAGGGCACCAATCGTGGCGATCGCCCCGATAATATATCGAGACCGTAGATGAATCCAAGGAGTTTTTTGACGTCGGCGGCTCATAAGACCTTCCCACGAAAATTATGCTGTTTGGACGAGCTTACTAAGCTTTACCTTACCCATTCTGGCTCACACTGTTCACTTTTGTTTTTGAAAAATCAGGAAATCCCGGATTTTTTTTAAGGGCTGATGCCAATTCCTGTTTGGCTACTCCCAACGTGGGCAAGACAAACTACGATTCTGAATAGGACGGAAATGCCGTTGTTGAGCGGGATTGAGATTGTGGGGCCGTTAAACTTCGCCGCATGGCGTCAACAAACTGGCTGACTCGAATCGGATCGATGGGATTCTCGATCTTGCCTCGACGCTTTAATGAACTGGAAACAATCACGCCATCAGCCGCTTGAATCAGCTTGGGTATGTTTTCCCACGTCGCACCGCTGCCGATAAATACGGGTGTTCCCTTTGCGGCTGCCGTTGCAAGTTCTAAATCTTCTAAACTTGGAGGGCTGCCGGTTGCCCATCCCGACAAAATAACGCCGTCTGCCAGCCCTCGCCCGATGGTTTCTTGCACGGCGGTCGTTAGGTTAGGCGACCCTAACGGGCGAGCATGTTTCACCAATACGTCTGCCAGAATCTTGACATCACTGCCCAGTTCACGACGATATCGGAGCAAATGATGAGCTTGCCCTTCAATCAGCCCTTGGTCAGTCGCCATGACTCCGGTCAAAACATTGACGCGAATAAACTGTGCCTGCACACAGGTGGCGATCGCCATTGCACTACACGCATCATTGCGTAATACATTAAGCCCAATCGGGAGAGTCACCAGGCTCGTTAAGCGCTGAACGACTAGGCTCATCGCGCTCACAACAGCCGGATCAACCGTATCTTTTGGAAAGGGCGCATCAAAAAAGTTTTCGACGATAATGCCATCGACGCCACCAGAGGCTAGAGCAGTCGCCTCCTGCTCGGCCCGATCAATCACTGCTTTCAAATCACCTCCCCAGCGAGGCGAGGTCGGAAGCGGCAGCAAATGAATGACACCAATAATCGGGTTGGCCGTCTTAAATATCTGAATCAAGTCCACGTGTTCTCAAATTCGGACCCGCTAGTCACAATACACACTAATCACAATACACATAATGTTAGGCTTTAAGGTCTAACTTTAACAGCAATATGAACTGAAATATGAACTGAACTTTGAACTATTCGAGTCCTTCGCTATTCGTTAATGAGTCGTTTTAGCCATCATTTCATCCTGGAGCGGTTTATTTTCAGAAAATCATGATTCATCGAAAACATCTAAAATGTGTAGTTATGTTATGCATTTTTGCGCTAGGATGTCATCGCGATCCAATTTTAACTAGCAAGCGATTTTAATTGACGGTACCTGATTAGCGTCTTAGAACGATGTATCGTCTAGAAGCGGGTTGGCCATTGATCTTAGCTATTGATCAGCGCCATTGATCAGCAATCGCTACGGTACAAGCCACCATCCCTTATCCTAGTTTGGGTCGAGCTGATATCAATTTACTCGTTGTCTGTCAACAAAAACTTTTATGGGCGATAAGCCAACAGTTTCTATTTCGCATCTCGGTTGTGAAAAGAATCGGGTAGATACGGAGCACATGCTGGGCTTGCTCGTACAAGCAGGCTACATGGTCGATAGCAATGACGAACTCGCTGATTATGTCATTGTTAATACTTGTAGTTTTATTCAAGCTGCGCGGGAAGAGTCTGTACGGGTGCTAGTTGAGCTTGCAGAGGCTCAGAAAAAAGTAGTCATCACCGGATGCATGGCGCAGCACTTTCAGCAAGAGTTGCTAGACGAGCTGCCCGAAGCGGTAGCACTTGTAGGCACGGGAGACTACCATAAAATTGTAGATGTGATTCAGCGTGCTGAGGCAGGGGAACGGGTTAAGGAAGTATCCGCCGAGCCAACCTATATCGCTGATGAAACGATACCCCGCTATCGGACGACGACCGAAGGAGTCGCATATTTACGAGTTGCGGAAGGGTGTAATTATCGGTGTGCATTTTGCATTATTCCCCATCTGCGAGGCAATCAGCGATCGCGCTCAATTGAGTCGATTGTGGCTGAAGCGGAGCAGCTCGTAGCTGAGGGTGTTCAAGAAATTGTTTTGATATCCCAAATCACGACCAATTATGGGCTCGATCGGTACGGGGAGCCTAAGCTCGCCGAATTATTGAGAGCGCTAGGCAGGGTTGAAGTGCCTTGGATTCGGATGCACTATGCCTACCCGACCGGGTTGACCCCGGAGGTGATTGAAGCCATTCAAGAAACGCCGAACGTTTTACCGTATCTAGATTTGCCCCTCCAGCATTCCCACCCAGACGTGCTGCGGGCCATGAATCGCCCCTGGCAAGGACAGGTTAACGACCAGATTATCAAACGCATTAAATCAGCGCTTCCCAATGCGGTGCTGAGAACCACGTTTATTGTAGGCTTTCCAGGCGAAACGGACGAGCATTTTCAACATCTGCTTCAGTTCGTTCAACGTCACGAGTTTGACCACGTTGGTGTATTTACATTTTCTCCCGAGGACGGCACTCCGGCATACCGAATGCCAAATCAGATTCCACAGTCTGTGATGGATGCGCGCCGAGATGCATTGATGCAAATCCAGCAGCCCATTTCCTTGCGGAGAAATCAAGCCGAAATTGGAACCGTAGTCGATGTTTTGATTGAGCAAGAAAATCCCGAAACCGGTGAATTAATTGGGCGATCAGCCCGCTTTGCTCCAGATGTCGACGGTTTAGTTTATGTTCAGGGCGAGGCAAGACTAGGAACAATTGTTCCAGTTGCCATTAGTGACGCCGATATTTATGACCTATATGGTCATGTTGCAGATACTCAAACGCAGTTAAGAGGGGCGCTTAATCGTGTCTCTTTCAGCATGCGATACCATTAGCACGCGATTAAGGAGACATGATGACCCTCTCGTTCAAGAGTTTAGGACTGTCGGACGCTCGTGTCCGGATACTCGAAGATTTAGGATTTGATACGCCAACCGAAATCCAGGCCCGAGCCATTCCTCACCTACTTTCAGGTCGGGATGTTGTCGGACTAGCTCAAACAGGTACGGGCAAAACCGCGGCATTTGCTCTACCGCTGCTGGAGCAAATCGACGTTAAGAACCGAGCCGTGCAGGCGCTCATTCTGACACCGACCCGCGAATTAGCTGTTCAGGTCTATCAATCGATTCGAGGTCTCAACGACGACAGGCGATTGTTTACGCTAGCCGTGTATGGAGGGCAAGCAATCGATCGACAGATTCAACGCCTTCAGAAAGGCAGTCAGATTGTCGTAGGCACGCCTGGGCGAGTTCTCGACCTGCTTTCACGAGGCGATCTTCGTCTGGATGAGCTGAACTGGTTAGTTCTGGATGAAGCCGATGAGATGCTAAATATGGGCTTTATTCAAGATGTCGAAGATATTTTGAGCCAGGCTCCATCAGAACGCCAGATGGCCTTCTTCTCAGCAACAATGGATCCGTCGATCCGTGAGCTGGCTACCAAATTCTTGCGATCGCCCGTCACCGTTGCAATTGAGCAACCTAAAGCGGCTCCCAGCCGCATTAATCAGGTTGCATATATGATCCCCCGGGGATGGACAAAGGCGCGCGCCCTTCAACCGATCCTAGAGCTTGAAGATCCCGACTCCGCCTTAATTTTTGTGCGGACTCGGCGCTCTGCAGCCGAATTGACCCGACAGCTTCAAGCTGCGGGACATAGCGTGGATGAATATCATGGGGATCTAAGCCAAGCGCAGCGGGAACGCCTGTTGCTACGCTTCCGCCAGCGTCAGGTGCGATGGGTTGTTGCCACCGATATTGCCGCGCGAGGGCTTCATGTCGAAGACTTGACGCATGTAATTAACTATGACCTTCCCGATAGCGTCGATAGCTATGTCCACCGGATTGGACGAACGGGGCGCGCCGGCAAAGAAGGCATGGCGCTATCGCTAATTCATCCGCTGGATAAGCACAAACTGCGCAATATCGAGCGTCATATTCGGCAGAAGCTATCGTGGGGTAAGATTCCGACACGGGCAGAAATTGAGGCGCGCCATATCCAAAAGCTGCAAGACCAGATTCGAGAGGCGTTGGCCAGCGAGCGGATCGCTTCGTTCCTGCCCATTGTGTCGCAGCTCAGTGAAGAGTACGAACCTCACACGGTTGCAGCAGCGGCGCTGCAAATGGCATACGATCAAATTCGCCCAGCTTGGATGAGAGAACAAAATGTCGTTGACGAGTCACCGGCCCGTCCTACAAAATCTCGTTCGGGTTCACGAGGGAAGCAGTCTAAGCGAAGCCGCCCATCACTTCCGTCTAAAAACTAGGTATTGCGTTAAGGTTGGGAATGGTTTGTTTAAGCGCTATTCCCACCGCGCCGTTCTTAGCCTTGTCTCAGATATTGAAATCGAAGGGATGATTCTGCTGTCTACCGAACTGCTCGCTTACTATCGATGTCTCAGCACGCAGTTGTTTACCGTTGTCGATGTTGAAACAACCGGGCATCGGGCACGTCATAACCGCGTAATGGAACTGTCAGTGCTTCAGGCGACGCTGGCAGACGGAATCCATCGGCAGCAAACCCATTTGATTAATCCCCAGGAGCCGATTCCGCCGAAGATTGTTGAGGTGACTGGCATTTCTGAAGAAATGGTGAGCGTCGCATCTCCTGCGGCAGAGGTCTTTCCGCTCTATGTTTCTTGGCTCAATCAAGGCATTTTAACTGCCCATAATATCAAGTTTGATTATCCGTTTCTCAGAGCCGAATATGCTCGGCTGGAGACGAATTTTTATAAGCCTGCTAGTGAGCGATTTTGCACGGTAGAACTAGCTCGCCTGATGCTGGCAGATTTGCCATCTCGGAGCTTGCCTAAGCTGGTGAAGCACTTCCAATTTCAGGTGGGTGTGTCTCATCGCGCTGAAGCGGACACCCAAGCGTGTTGGCTATTAGCAGAGCGGTTATTACATGAAATTTGTAACGAGGACGATGAAACACTCATCGCTCGATTTGCTCGTCATTGGATGCCTCTCAAAGAAGCCGCAAAATTGTTACGGCGCTCTAAGAAACAGTGCCAGTCTCTGATGACAGAACTAGGTGTAGAGTCCCGCTTCTCAGGACGCCGTGAAAACGGGTTTCCGATGTATCGCCGAGGTGATGTGGAGGCGATTTTCTACGATCGCCAAGGCGGGTGTCAGCTTTCTTTAATTTAATTGCAGGCGTTTAGTTGCAGGCGTTTAATTGCAGATGTTTAGTTGCAGGCTTAATCACAAACGCGCTGTAAGGTAGACGTAAAATCAGGATATGAAATGGCTGCCGCCTCGGCACGGTGGATATGAGTTGCTCCGTTAGCAGTGAGCGCGGCGATCGCCAGACTCATGGCAATGCGGTGATCGGTATGGCTATCGACCTCAGCTCCATGAAGCGGGCTGCCACCTGTGATTTCTAACCCATCCGGTAACTCTGTCACGTTTGCTCCCATGCGGTTGAGCTGGTTTGCCATTACTGCAAGGCGATCGCTCTCTTTAACCCGCAGTTCAGCAGCATCTTTGATAATCGTCGTGCCGTTGGCAAATATAGCCGCCACTGCCAAAATCGGGATTTCATCAATCAGCCGAGGGATCAAGTCTCCCTCAATTCTACAAGCGTGTAGTGAACTCGATCGGACTCGAATATCTGCAACTGGTTCCCCAGCAACAGTGCGCTGATGTTCTAGCGACACGTCTGCACTCATCTGACTGAGCGCATCTAGAATGCCCGTACGAGTTGGATTCACGCCCACATTTTGAATCAAGAGATTTGATCCCGGAATAATCGCCCCTGCGACGAGCCAGAAGGCCGCCGAACTGATATCTCCAGGGACAATGACCGTTTGCCCCCGAAGCTGAGCAGGCCCCGACACCGTGGCACTTCGGGTTTCGGGATCGATTGCAATGGTTGCCCCAAATGCTTCTAACATGCGTTCACTGTGATCCCGCGACTGAGAGGGTTCTGTGACGGTCGTCTGCCCGTCTGCCATCAGTCCGGCTAGCAAAATGCACGATTTCACCTGGGCTGATGCGACCGGAGAATAGTAGTGAATTGGTTTCAGGGCTTGCCCTTGAATCGCCAGGGGAGCCCGCCCGCCACTGCGGTGCCAAATGTTAGCGCCCATCTGCTGTAGAGGCTGAATCACACGAGACATGGGGCGCGATCGCAATGATGAATCTCCAGTTACCGCAAAAAATCGATTGGGGTGTGAGGCGAGCAGCCCAAGCATCAACCGCATCGTTGTTCCTGAATTGCCGGCATTTAAAACATCTGCAGGTTCTTGAAGCTGTCCGAGCCCGATGCCCTGAATGATGACCTCATCAGCGTTTAGGTCCGAAATGGTCGCTCCCATAGCTCGCAGACACTGGGCGGTGCTCTGCGGATCATCGCCCAACAACAGTCCTTGAATTTTGGTTTCACCTTGGGCGATCGCCCCAAGCATTAATGACCGATGAGAGATTGATTTATCACCCGGGACTTGGATAGAACCGTGTAATGAAAGTCCTACATCCGGAGGATTAATCATCAAAACATGATGAGATTCAGTGATATTCAGGGTTATGGTAGCCGTTGACATTAGGATAAACTAGCTGCTGGGAATGACAATACCAGCCAATCTTGCAATCCTACCGTTTTCCGGGTTTCTTATGAGTCCCGTTGCCCTTCTAGGCTTTTGTACCTCAAGCTCCTTAATATCTATGCTGAATCAGCACCGCAAGCCCGTCTCGCTTTCGTTGATGTCGTTTGACTTGCCGCTTTGGTCTGTTCTAGAAACCTCTGCAACGGTTTTTGAAAAAGATAATCATCGATTCCACATTCTATTGACCGAACCCATCATTCAAAGCAAACACGCAGAGCCCAGCGCTCCTGATATTGGGACGTTATCGACATTGCAAACTCCTCGTTTACTATGGTTAGAAGTGTCTCCATACCGAGTCATTATGACCATGCAAGGCAACGGTAAACTGAGCTATCGCCATTTTTGGGAGCAGGGTGTTTATGGCTTAAATCGCTACTGGCTGCAAAATGAGTTGTCGAGCCATAATCAGATTCGCCTCCGCAATTTTACTCGTCAGCTAGACCTAACTGGCACTCCTCTTCCCCAGCACCTCCGCTTAGAATATGAACTTTGGTCAAACCAGCTACGGCTAGGTCACTACGTGCTCAATCTTGAAATTCATTGACCCCACTAGCGGCAAAATTCTTGAATTGAGTTCGGTTCGTCATGCAGGTCAGCCGTAGACTAAGTTATCGGCTATATCGTGCGGGAGTTGGGCGACTATGGATGGGGATAGAAACAGCTATAGAAAAAAGAGATTCGGTCAGGTATTGACAATTGTCTGGCTAGCGATCGCACTAGGGACTGCGCTACCGAGTCAGGCTCAGCCGTATTCCCAGTTGATCAGCCAGAGCGCTCCCGATCCCCAAACAGCAGAAGGACAGATCAGCGTCGGGTTGCAATTTATTCAGCAAGGACGAATGCAAGAGGCGATCGCCGCATTTCGAAACGCGACCGAACTGAATCCGAATCTAGCAGCAGCTCACTACAACCTTGGCCTAGCACTTCGCCAAACCGGGCAACTCCAGCCCGCTGCCAATTCGTTTTACCGAGCCATCCAAGCTGACCCACAATTTGCTGTTGCGTATGCCAATTTGGGAGCAGCTCTTCTAGAAGGCAACAACTTTGATTTATCAGGACAATATTTGCAAAGAGCGGTCGCCCTAGATCCAGAGCTAGGACTGGCTCACTATAATCTGGGGCTGGTTTATAAGCAACAACAAAACTTTGACGCGGCGATCGCCTCCTTTCAACGAGCGAGACAGCTTAGCCCCAATGCACCAGAACCCTCCTACCATTTAGGGCAAATTTATCTTCAACAAAATAACGTTGGGCAAGCTCGGGCTGCATTTCAGCAGGCCGTTGAACTCAATCCGAATTATCCAGAAGCTCACTACAGCCTAGGGACTGTTTTGTTTAGCCAAGGCAACCTCAATGATGCGTTAGATGCATTTCGCAGTTCTGCTGAGGCAAATCCCAACTATCCCAATGCTTACTATGGCGCTGGTTTAGTGTTTATCCAGCAGCGACAATACGAAGACGCACAGCAGGTGTTGCGATATGCGCGAGATCTGTTCTCAGCTCAGGGCAATACTCAATGGGCAACACAAACCGATCAGCTCTTGCGCCAAGTGCAGCAGCAGGGGGGATAACCTCTATTAAAGAATTAAAGATCATCTAAAGATCAAAGATCATTTTCTGGCTTATCTTGAAACCCCCGCACAATGCGAGAGAGTTCACTCTTTTCATCCACCGAAATCCGAGTGGGTGAGCCGCTAATAATTCGTTCAAGATTGCGGAACGAGTCTTTAATTTGAGGCCCTTCTTCACTGATGATGTATTCGCGAATGCCCTTATCATGCCACGATCCCCGCATTTTAAAGACATTAATCGCACGAGCCATCTCGCCTCGGATTTCAACATATTGCAAGAGCAAAATCGTATCAGTAATCGTCGAGATTTGAGAATCGGTAATCGAGTTAGACCCCATAAACTGGTCTGTTGTGTTGGTGAAGAATCCTGTGATCTCTTCCTGCTTTGCAAAGCCCGTTACACCGATAACAAACTGTCGAAAGGCATTATTGCTAACACCCCGATCGAGTGCCGATAGCGAATCGATCGCAATTCTTGACGGCTTAAAATCTGCGATCTCCGATTTAATGATTTGCAGGTGGTCTTCCAACCCTGCCGACTCTGGATAGGCACAAATAATCTTGAGCAACCCCTGCTGCTCTAATTCTTCAAAATTGATGCCCCACGAATACGCATTTCGAGATAGCTGCGCTCTAGACTCTTCGTAGGCAAATAGCAACGCCCGCTCGTTTATGCGACAGCCATCTTGAAGAAACTTACTAACTAGCAAGGTCTTACCTGTGCCAGTTGCGCCCGTTGCAAGAATAATCGAGTCTTTGAAAAAGCCGCCGCCACACATTTCATCAAGGGTTTTCACGCCAGAGGACACCCGAATATTAGACGAGCGCTGCGTCAAACGCATCGCTCCAAGCGGGAAAATACTGACGCCTTGATTGGTGATCGTAAACGGGTACTCCCCTTTCATATGCGTCGTACCCCGCAGCTTTAAGATCTCGATGGTTCGTCGCCGTCGTTCACCTTCTAACACGTTGCGAACAATGACGACGTTGTCAGATACAAATTCTTCAACCCCAAATCGGGCGACCGGCCCGTATTCTTCAACCCGTTCGGTGGTCATAATCGTGGTTGCACCCATCTGTTTCAACCGTGCAACCAACCTAAAAATTTCTCGACGAACGACCGATGCAACATCATATTGCTGGAAAACAGCCGTTACTGAATCGATCGAAACTCGCTTTGCTTTATATTTACGAATGGCATATTGAATCCGCTCAATGAGAGCAGACAGATCAAAATTGCCAACCACATCTTGTCCTTCGGGGTCAGGTGACGCGTCTAAAATAAACAGCTTTCCATCATCAATGAGTTCTTGTAAGTTCCAGCCAAAGCTATACGCATTTTTGATAATGTCAATGGGTGATTCTTCAAACGTAACGAAGATTCCTGACTCATCGAACTGAGTAATTCCGTTGTAGAGAAATTGAACAGCCATCAACGTTTTGCCGGTGCCTGATGTGCCACTAACGAGCGTTGTTCGACCAACAGGCAGACCTCCATGACTGATATCGTCGAAGCCTTCAATTAGAGTACGTATCTTATGAATACCCTCTAAGGCTGTTTCGTTCTGCTGGCTGTCGTAATTGTTCTTCTGCATGATTCTTAATAAAGACGCATTTTTAAGTCAGCGAAGGAGCATAAATTTAAGCATGAGTGTGCCGTTTATAATCAGACGAAATAAGTTGAGAGAGGAGGTGATAAATTGAAAAATCTGAGATTTATTTTGCTCAGATTTTGTTTAGGACAAATGATAACTCTCTACCGTCAACGGGTCGCTTATAAAACTCAGCATTAGCGCCTTAATTACTCATATTCTGCATCGTCATCAAGCAATTCATCATATAGTAAATCCAAACCAATTAAAACCCTTTCCCGATCGGATAGGTCACCGATAATTTTTCGCACTGGTGGAGGCAAGATCTTTGACAGAGTAGGGGTTGCCAAAATCTTATCTTCTTCCGCTAACTGTGGGTTTTTGAGAACATCGATCACCTTCAGGGCATAAACCCCTCTAAATTCTCGTTCCAAAATGCTCTTTAGAGTCCTTAAGGCTCGGATTGAATTGGGAGTGTTTCCCGCTACATACAGTTTCAAAATGTAGGTCTTATTCGAGGAAGTCATAAAGTCATCTAGGAACAGTTTCTAAAAAAGTCGAAGATCTTAAAAATAGGCGCGTCGGAATATCTCGTTTAGTTTATGACTCTCTTGGAATCGATCGGCGATACATTTCACATAAATTCGCCAGAGTATCAATTAGAGTTAATCGATAATCGAGCAATATCTCTTCACTTCGCCCTTCCAATTTTAGCTGCTTGGAAAAATCATCCATCAGATCCATATGAATTTCGACAACTCTGGCAATCGGAATATCTGCGAAGAATGTCATATTTACATAATTATCAATCATTTGATTTAAAGTATCGTCATCGGAAAAATAGTTTAGGATAATTTCCCGGTAGATATTTTTTAGCCGAAGAAAAAATTCTCGCTTTTCAGCGGGCTGCATGTTACGAAGAAAATTTTGAGGATTTCGTCTGTAATACACACCAAGATACCCTAAACGCTCTCTTAGCTTGTCCGCTAACCGTTTCTGATGCGGAACTAAGGCACTCTCTGATAACGAAAAATGAGGGGACGCTTGGGGTTGAGTTCCATCTTTCGGTAGCGAACAAGCTGGCGAGAGTTCTAAAAAGTTGGTGATAGCTTGGTCAATATATGTCCCAATTTGGTCGAGTTGAGCAGCGCCTACCCTCAAAATTGCGGTGTGGTATTGCTCGTCGAGAACGAGGGGAGCGACTGAATCAGACGTAGAGGACTGAGTTGATGACGCTTGGCTGGCATCCAAACGATCGTCAGACACTAGCACAACGATTGGGAGAAGGACTGCTTTCTGCTCCAGTTGCTCGAATAAGGATAATAAGCGGGGTGCGTCTTCTAAGATAAGACAGTCAATTTGATGATTATCCTCCTCTACAAAATTCAGAAACTCAGCCTCAGAACTAAACTGATTCAGCACATAACAATCGTCTCTCATAGCGTTTGAAAGGGCGATCGCCAGAGAACCTGAATAAAGGAGAGCGCAAACCGAAAGTTGAGGGTGCAAGATAGCAAGGGGTTCAGAATATCAACAGCTAGTGAGAATATAAAACCATACCGACATTTCGTGTAGAAATGTTGCTCGATATTAGAATACTTAACATTTATTGTAATTCTAAAGGCTCGCGATACTTCAATGAAGGGACATAATTGAATTAAGGTAGATGCTTTAAGGAGACTGGCGGTTATAGAGGCTTGCGGCTTCTCGCAGAGCAAACTCCCCCCGCCCCCTTTAAAACATCCTCTCAGGGGTTGCGATTAACCTACCCGCCCGACATGCAACAATTCGGCAAAACAACTAGATGTTGATAGCAAACTTGCTGGCCCCTCGTGAATTGTCGATTGGCTGGTTCTGACGTATAGAGACTGTCTCCAATGCCGTTCACGAATCCTGATTTTCTCATTACTTTTCTTGAACGCTCGCCCATATGCATTCATACAGATAGTTTATTATCTCTTGTTAAAAAACTAGACGCATACCCGTGCGATCGCCTCTTGATCATCGATGAGCAGCAGCAACCATTAGGTATATTAGCAGCTAGCCGCATTCTCTCGTACGTGCTTGCAACCAATCAATCCGAGGCTTTGCCTATCTCTTCTTCGAAGACGTTGCAGTGCAGTATTGGAAAGATTTTGAGTGAATTTTGGGATCAAGATATTCAGCCGCTGTGCCCGGTTATCACTATTTCGATTAAATCAAGCTTGAATCAGGTACAGGCGAGCCTACAAGACGTTCCTAATCATGAATGTGTGTTGCTGAGTGAGACAAATATCCCCCTAGGAATATTGAATCGCCTAGAGCTCTGGAAGTTCTTAGCAACTCATGGATCCGATTTAAACAAAGCGAAGAATTGGAGTCCTGCCAAGCGAGACGATCCTTTAATTAATCTGGCTGATATCGGCTCTTCCGATCGGTTGGCTGATCGTGTTATGAAATCGGCCATTCAGCTTTTAAGGCATTTTCCATTGCCTGTGATGATCCAAACGGAGACTGGAACGGTTGTATCTCAAAATTTGGCGTGGCACCAGCAGATTGGAGCGTCTCAAATGGCATCTAAGCTTGAGCACGATATGAATGCCACGCTGATGCAAACAACATCGACCTATCCATCAGCCAACCACCCCTTATTCTCCGATTCGGGAGACATTCACTCTGCTCTAAAGACGACATCCGAGCTGAACGAGTCTTCCCCCGTTGACTTGAACGCTTGCTCCAGTGGCTTTGGCACAACTGATCTGTGTAAACCTGGAGATACGCCCAACACATGTATTTGCGTTCAGCCGATGGAGGACGGGCATGAGCATGTTTGGAAGTTCATTAGAGTACCGCTCCAGATTCCTTCTGATGAGACTGCTGATGCTCATGCGATTGCTGAAGTAGCCACATTCTCGACGATGGGCAGTTCAGACGATCATTCAGGAGGCAGTTCAGATTTAGCCATTTCAGGTCAATGCCTGGTATCGTCTCCGACCTCGTCATCTTCAGACATATCATTGGCTCAAGATGCTGCTTTGCTGGCATCGGTGGGTCAATCTGAAACCAATTTTTGGTTGGTTCTTGCACAAGATGCGACAGAACACGAGCGAATCTTTAGAGAGCTCATTGCTAAGAACGCAGATTTAACGCAGCTTAATCGGCTGAAAGATGAATTTTTGGCCTGCATTAGCCACGAACTCAAAACACCTTTAACGGCCATACTCGGGTTATCAAGCTTACTAAAAGATCAACAGCTTGGGCTGCTAGATACTCGCCAGGTCCACTACGCTCAGCTGATTCACCAAAGCGGTCGTCAACTTTCGTTGATTGTCAATGACATTCTTGACCTGACTCGCATTGAGACAGGTCAGCTTCAATTAATGCTTGAGCCAGTCGAACTTCGTGGCGTTTGTGAAGCGGCATATCGGCAAACACACCCAATTGATAGCTCTGAAGATAGATCGCCTGATCAGGGCAATACGCACGACAAGACAGCATCGTTTACGTTGGAGATTGAACCGGGCTTAGACTATCTCATTGCAGATAAGGTGCGGCTGAAGCAAATGCTATCTCACTTATTGTCGAATGCCGTAAAATTTACCCGCGCGGACGGGGAAATTGGCCTGAGTGTAACATCGTGGGATGGTTGGATTGCTTTTAAGGTATGGGATACGGGGATTGGTATCCCGGCAGATAAGCAGCACTTAATCTTCCAAAAGTTTCAGCAATTAGAGCATCCTTTGACACGCCAATTTGAAGGGACAGGGTTGGGGTTGGTCTTGACACAGCGGCTCGCTCAGCTGCATGGCGGCGACGTCTCATTTACGTCAGCGGAAGCCCAGGGAAGCCAATTTACACTCCTTCTGCCCCTTTGCCCGCCCCAAGTTAAGGCAACGGAGCTTGCCAGATTCCAGGGACTTCTTGCCTCAACATTGCGCCGAGACAATCGTTTGGTGGTGGTGGTGGAAGGCTCATCAATCCATGTAAATCCTTTGGTAGAACAATTAGCCCAATTGGGATATCGAGTGGCGATCGCCCGTTCAGGGACGGAGGCCATCGGTAAAATTCGTCGGTTGCAACCCGTTGCCGTGTTGATGAATCCAGATTTGCCGCTTTTGTCAGGGTGGGATGTAATGACGCTCTTAAAGTCGGATACTCAGACTCAGCATGTTCCAGTAGTCATTATGGCATCCGCCGTTGAAGCTGGGACTGCTCGCCTTAACCGAGCTTCAGGATTTCTAAAGTTGCCTGTCCAGCTCGATGCGTTACAACAGACCCTAGAGTCTCTCACACACCCCAATTCCGATACCGATGCTCATAGAGAGGGTGTATCTGATCTGACTGTACTCTACTTAAATGTAGGCAGTGTATCGGGTGAACAGGAGGATGAATTAGCCGATGATGATCAAATCCTAGAATCTGCACCGTCTGAACTAGCGGAACGATGTGATTTAAATCATCTGTTGTATCCCCGTCATTGTCGAGTTTTAGAAGTCGACGATATCGATCAGGCTGATCTTCTAGCGCGGGTCTGGAAACCTGATGTCATTCTGATTGATGGCAGCATTGCCGATCCAGAGTCTCTCATGCAAGAACTCAGCCAAAATTCTTATCTAGCGACCTTGCCGATTGTGACTCTCACGCCCGACATAACGCAAATTGCGAATCACATACCAGGACTTGCGGTATTTCCATGCTTAGACTTTCAGAATACTCATGACAAGACGGTAAGCCAGTCTCAAGAGTCTGCTCTGATTCAAGTGATTCAAGTTGCGGCTGGTATCGGTTGGGCTCCGCATATTGCCCTTGTCGACTTAGCAAATCTAACCACTCATTCAAGCGAAAAGTGCCAACCATTTGAATCAGTATCTACGGAAAACAGCACTCTAAAGCATATTGACAGTCGGCTGAATGCGTTAATGCGCTATTTTCAGGCGGCTGGGCTACAGTGTTCGATCCCTAGTACTTGGGCTGATATTCGCCACCAGCTTCAGCATCAGTCGATTAGCTTATTGATGCTCTATATAAGTGCGGAGCAGTCTACGACTGCTTTAACAGACACAGTGGGCCTGCTTGAAAACCTTGAAATAACGGTTCCGGTCTTTGTCCTGGATGGCAGCAAGGACTCCCATTCATCGGTTCATGTCCCGCCCCAATCGCTACAGCGCGTGAGTAAATCTCTTCCTCTACACGTTCTGTCAGCGTCGGTGTCTATGAAAGATTTACTCGATCAGATTCATGGCGTTCTTTCTAAGACCATGCCGAGTCAATAGAGATTTAGCGACATCAAAGCCAAGTCGAGGCTGCAGCGCGACCTCAGGACTATCCCCAGGACAACTCTCTAGACTGAGTTCTGTCGGTCACGGATAGCACTCCCAAAGGATGGGTGAAACCCTTGAGTACAAGCATCCTGGGACTCCTAACCATTAGACTTTGCAGCGCGGGGCAAGACGCCCGCACTCCCATTCATAAGGGGCATAGCTAAAGGCCGAAGCTGAACGTAAAAATCAGTAGCTGCTGACTGCCTTGCTTCAGCCATTCGCTCGGCATAGACATCACTAGCCAGGGTATTCCAGCTTGTCCTTAGGAATGTCCATAGAAATATCCCATGTAAAATCCTTAGGAAAATCCTTAGGACTGTCCTTAGGACATGCTACAGTGTACGAAGAAAGACTGGAGGGTCTAGGGAGAACAGCCCCCACTGGTGGGTAAAGCTCCTGCTGGCGTACATGTGCCAGAGTGACTGACAGTCCATCGCCTAAAAAATTAGGTGATGCCAGTGCTAACACCAACATCACCCTCAGAATCACTATCAGAACACGAATCAAATTGAACACGAACAGTCGAGCCAGCGCCAAAGCTGGCTTTTTTATTGTACAGGTTTAGACACTCTCCACGCTATTTCCCCAGGAGCACGGTACCCTGAGCGGGTGAATATAAACCCTGCTTCAGAAAAGCGATCGCCATATTGTTGAATTTCATCGGCAGGCAACTGTAACAGGTAAGCGACCTCAGAGGTCTTGAGCAGCCATCCTTGCTGGGCGGCTCGTTCTAGAGTCTCATAATAGGCCAAAGGATCCGGTGCGGGCATTGGAGGCTGAAACCGCGAGGCAATTTCGGAGGCAATCATACTGACAAGCCGAACAATATCGGGGGATACGGTAGACAGTCCTGAGGATTGCTCTGAGGACTGTCTAGATGATGAATCGGTGGCCGAGTTCAGTCCTCTCATTTCAAGAAATTCTGCCGTACTTCTCCCTGAATTGATGAACTGGTGAAGATCATCAAGCAGTCTCAGTTGCTCAGCATTCACATAGGATCGATTGCCAATTCGTTTAGGCTTGATTCCCAGAGCCTCGAGCCTGCTATAGACTGCACTCCGCGCCAGGTCGCCATATCGTTCGGTTAGCTGACTAACAGGAAAGCGGTCAATTTCTCCATAGCTCATTCCATTATCCTCTGGACTGTCCTCAGGATATTTCCTAATCATATCGCTCTCTTTACAGATTTATTGAGCGATCGCGTTTCTTCATTGATTTTTGTTCTTAGGAAAACGAGTGCAGTCGCAATTTGTCTAGCAGACATTCCGGAGGACAGGTTGAAACGTATCCTTGCCACTCTTTATCAAAAACATTCCTGCGGACAGTCCTGAAGACGTGTTTGAAAAATATTTGGAGATTTGTGTCAGGGTGACAGATTTATCCCTCAAGTCAGACGAAAGAAGAGAAAAAAACAAACCACAATAAAGTGCTTTGCAACTATAGATCATGCATCATCGACAGGAGCCTACGATGAATCAGGTCTCAAATCAAGCCATCGAAGAACGTCCGGTTCATATTAAAACGAACTCAGTTGATTTAGAAGGCAACTTGAATTTGCCAGAACATCCTATAGGAATTGTCATTTTCGTTCACGGAAGCGGCAGTAGTCGCCACAGTTCCCGAAACCGCTATGTTGCAAGTGTGCTCAACCAAGCAGGATTTTGCACCTTACTGTTTGACTTGTTGACATCGGACGAAGAAACAGAAGATATGCAAACCGGACATTTGCGCTTTAATATTCCGTTTTTGGCAGAGCGACTCAACGATGCGACCCATTGGCTGACCGATAATTTAGATACCAGTATTCTCAACATCGGCTATTTTGGGGCAAGCACCGGAGCTGGAGCCGCGTTAGTGTCAGCCTCTCAGCATCCCGAACAAGTCAAAGCTGTCGTTTCCAGGGGCGGACGACCTGACATGGCTCATTCTGCTTTGCCATATGTCAATGCGCCAACGCTGTTGATTGTAGGGGCACGAGATACGCTGGTGATTGACATGAATCGGAAAGCGTTGGACCAACTCCGAGTTGAAAAAGACTTAGAAATTATCCCTAATGCGACGCATCTCTTTCCTGAACCAGGCGCGTTAGAAGAAGTAGCGAAACTAGCCCAGGGATGGTTTAAGCGACATCTCTAACTGATTAACTAGGAGGACTTACCCTATGGCATACGAACAACTTGAAAACTTGCCTCAAGACGTCAAGGAGAAGCTGCCTAATGAGGGACAGCAAATCTTTATGACAGCTTACAATAGCGCCGAATCGAATGGAATGAGTTCAGAGAAGGCAGCTCAGATTGCGTGGGACACCATCAAGAACGACTACGAGCAAGGTGATGATGGAACGTGGCACCGTCGTCCAGAATGTGGTGCAGATCAAAGTCCCATCGGCAGCATGAGTAATAGCTGATGTAATAATTTATCGGAAAGGAGGCTACAAAGCATCCCTGATTCGTACCATCATTTTTGCGGAATATAGTACTTCTTCTACACTCGTTGGGTAACGAATCAGTAGGCGACTTTAATCCGATTTGCTTGGGGACACTAAATGCCCCCTTAAAGCTCCGGAGGGTTATGGATTGCGCCATTGCGCCAATGTGGTCAACGTAACTACGCCGGTGCTAGTTCATTCTGCGAGAGCCCAGTGGTTTAGCTGGATGCAACGCTACACTCCGAGATGGAGACAGCTTACCGATACGCCTCGTTGAACAGACCACATTTAAGTTATCCAATACTACTAATCAAATTCGAATAAAATCCAATGATATTTCAAGATCGAACTGAAGCAGGACAAAACCTTGCAACTACACTGCGGCTCTATGCCAATCGCCCAGACGTGATTGTTCTCGGATTGCCACGGGGTGGAATCCCAGTCGCCTACGAGGTTGCAAAAGATCTTAGTGCTCCTCTAGATGTGTATGTGGTTCGCAAGTTGGGAGTTCCTCAGCATGAAGAACTGGCAATGGGAGCGATCGCCACAGGAGGAGTCCGCTATCTCAATGAGCGAGTGGTCGGCCCCTTAAAAATTTCACCTGACGTTATTGATCGGGTTGCACTCAAGGAGCAACGAGAGCTGGAGCGCCGGGAACAAGCCTATCGAGGTAATCGCCCCGCGCCTGAATTGCGCGATCGCATTGTGATTTTGGTAGATGACGGTCTAGCAACGGGAGCAACCATGCAAGCGGCGATCGCGGCACTTCGCCGCCAGCATCCCGCTAAAATCATTGGTGCTGTGCCGATTGCCGCACCCGAGGTTTGCAAAACACTCGCAGATCAAGTAGATGACATGATTTGCGTGGAAACGCCCCAGCCCTTTTATGCCGTAGGCTTGTGGTACAAAAACTTTTCTCAAACCACAGATGATGAAGTTCGGCAACTACTGAAACAAGCCGAATGCCGTCAGCAACATTTAGCTGGAAGTGCGAAGGGCGATCGGGTTAATTTACCGTCCTGAAGACGATTGAATTCGTGTTAGTGCCTATCCAAAAATTCTAGCGAGTTTTCGGTATCTAAACCCCGTCAGGGGTTTTTGGATAGGCTCTTAATGCAATGTGCCCTGGCAAAATTGAAACCTATATTAATCAAACCACGATAGCTAAAGATTTAGAAGAAGCCGGAAAACCGACGTTGCTGGATGGTTTCCTCACTGGTGAGCAATGTCTTTATTGGGATTGTACTGTTTGAGCTAGCAGGGCTGCTACCGTAGGTATCTGGTTTTAGGAATTTAAAGAAGCACATCGTGTTTTCTAGAAGTTGATAAATTTAGTGTGAGAGACAAGGATGAACCATGAAGAATCCGAAAATTGCCTTGACCCAGAATTGAACATTCAATAAAATTTTGTTCAAAGTGAGGAGTCTTCTGATGTCCTGACGTAGAGGCAATAAAGTTTTTAAGAGTTGGTACACGATCGTATTTGATATAGCAATTTGTGCAGTATGCACTTGTCGAGAGTTCTGTTGCTTGATTGATATGTTGCATTGTCTACTGAGTGTGGGGAACTGCCATAGCGTGAGCTTGGCGAACTGAGAGGCAATCAACTCGGGCGATCGATTTTCCTACTGTTATGGTTTTTCATGGACGGATCTGAACGCAACTTTCTAAGCGTTTAACTTTCTGCAGTGGCAAATATCGTACCTGGTGCACCTATCACCTAGTCATCTGAATTCGTTCACAGCCATATGCTTGATGGATATTCCTCAATGCATATTCTCTTCGGTTCCTAAACCAATTCGATTCAATAGGTTTGATGCAATAGGTAAGCACGCCTAGACATAATGTTTCCAATCTTTGCACTGCCTGCATAGCACATAGCAAAAGATTGGAATCTAGTTTTAATGATTTCAGGATACTGAAAACAGATAGCGGATGCTGTTCTGTGGAATGCACTCTAGCGAGATGCCTTACCTCAAGACACATCATTGCGTGTATAGCGATGCGCTTGAGTTAAGCACGGTGGTGTGGAGTGCGCGCAAATTGCTATATGCATTTAACTGCCTCAATCCAATCATTAACCCACTCAACGGCTTGGCTATCAGGGTGCTGAGTTGTTACGCCGCTGAGTCAATAATTTGATATTGGGAATGGAGCAACGCCAGCAACAGCTTCCAAGACACTCACCCTGTGTCGGATCAGAACCGTGTGCAATCTACTTTTGAGAATTAACCATATTAAAGAGGTCAGAGAGTAAAATGCACCAATCTGCATCAAAGCGTTCTAATCGTTCATCACTACAAGCCATTCTTACTATTCCATTTATCTTGCAGGTTTTTTTGGCGTTAAGTATAGTGGGCTACCTTTCCTTCCGCAATGGGCGAAAGGCTGTTGATAACTTAGTCGGGCAGTTACAGGATGAGGTGAGCGATCGCGTCTCTACTCACCTAGATGGTTACCTCAGCATCCCCCACAAAATCAATAAAGCTAATCTGGATGCGATCGCAGTAGGTCAAATTAATTTAGATGAGTCCATTGGCACAGCTCGATTATTTTGGCGACAACTACACGTGTTTGATGTCCGCTATATCAACTTTGGCGGCACTGAGGGTGAGTTTATTGGTGCAGGTCTTTACAACGATGGATATAACATCGAAGTCATTGACGACTCTACCGGAGGGGCGCTTTACACCTACGAAACTGATGATGAAGGACGACCCGCCGAGATTGAAGAAATCCTACCCCCCGGTGAATATGATCCGCGTGATTTTCCCTGGTATCAAGATCCTGTTGCTACCCGCACCTCGGTCTGGAGCGAGATTTATCTCTGGGAAGACTATCCTGAATTTATCTCCATCGCTGCTAGCGTTCCTGTATTTAACCAAGACAGCGAACTTCTGGGAGTTCTGGGAGTAGACTTGCTGCTCTCCGATATCAGCGAGTTTCTAAGCGAGATAGACATCACTGAGTCAGGAACAATTTTCATTTTGGAGCGTGATGGGTCACTAGTGGCTAGTTCTAATACAGAGCAATCCAATACCTTGGTCGATGCCGATGGAGAACGTTTGCAATTTGGCAGCACTCCAGACCAGCGCATTCAAGCAATCGGAGCAAACATGCGCGAAAGCTTTGGTAACCTTACCCAAATTGAGGGAAGTGAACGATTCGTGGCCAAGGTTGGAGACGAGCGCCAGTTTGTTATGGTGAGCCCGTGGCAAGACCAATACGGTTTGGATTGGTTGATTGTTGTGGCAGTCCCTGAGTCTGATTTCATGGCACAAATTGATGCCAACACACAAGTAACGATTGCCCTCTGTTTGATCGCATTAGTTGTTGCCATCGGAGTCGGCCATTTTACAGCCCGTGGAATAACCCGGCCTATTCTACGCCTCAACCAAGCCGCGAAAGATATTGCGAATGGAGATTGGGAAAAAACCGTTGAAATTGAGCGTTCAGACGAAGTTGGAGAATTGGCAACATCATTTGATAGCATGTCCAACCAGCTCAAGCTGGCGTTTGAAACCCTAGAACAACGGGTAGAAGATCGTACCCTTGAACTCGCAGAATCAAATCGGCAACTCGCAATTGCGAAAGATAAAGCTGAAGTGGCAAACGAGGCCAAGAGTTTATTCCTCGCTAAAATGAGTCACGAGCTTCGTACACCTCTCAACGGTATTTTAGGATACACACAGGTACTCAAACGCGATCTAAAGCAGTTAAATGGCGTCCATCCTGAGGTGAGAAGTAATCAAATCCAAGGCTTAGACACCATCGAACACAGTGGCTCTCACCTACTAGGTCTTATTGATGACATTTTGGATTTCTCTAAAGTTGAGGCTCAGACCATGACGCTTTACCCAAGTGAGTTCAACTTTCTCAGTTTTCTTCAAGACATTATCAACATTATTCGCGTCAATGCAGTTGAAAAGAATCTATCCCTTGATTTTGAAGAATGGGGGAATCTACCAACTCAAGTCTATGCCGATCAGAAGCGACTGCAACAAGTCTTGCTCAACCTTTTAGGAAACGCCATTAAGTTTACAGACCAAGGCTCTGTAAAACTGCGAGTCAGTAGACTTGATCAGCTATCAGGAGGCTCTAATCAGGCTGCCGATGCCGAAACTGCTACTATTCGATTTGAAGTTATTGATACAGGTGTAGGCATCAATCCAGATCAGCTCAAACGAATCTTTGAGCCCTTTGAACAGGTGGGAGAGACTCACCGCCGCATTGTAGGAACAGGATTGGGGTTACCCATTAGCAAGGAACTCGTCGAACTGATGGGAGGAAAACTTAGCGTCCAAAGCGAACCGGATCGGGGATCGGTATTTGAGTTTAGTCTAGAGATTTCCTTGAAGAATACAGCGGAAACCTCAGCAGTTCCGTCGCGATCGCCAGTAGTCCAGAACGCTCTCAGGATTCCACACACTGTTCCACAAGCAAAACAAGGCACTACGGCTCCGGCGAAGAAGCTCTCTATAGACGATTGCCAGAATTACTCTAGTCGGATAATCGGCTATCACGGGAAACGCCGCAAAATCTTGGTGGCAGACGACAACGAGATAAACCGATTGGTCCTGATGAATATGCTGCGCCCTCTAGGGTTTGAGTTGCTTTTAGCTAAAGGGGGTGAAGAAGCGCTGTCTATCACTTCCCAAACCAAGCCTGATCTGGTGCTTCTGGACCTGTACATGCCGTTCCAAACTGGATTCACGGTGGTTCACGATCTTCGGAAAGATCCGGATACTCAGCATATCCCTATTATTGTGGTGACGGCCAGTAATGTGGGGACTACCAAAGACATCCTCTTCGAACGAGGTGTCAACGCGCTGTTGGCTAAACCAGTTGAGCTGGAGAAGCTGCTATCTCTACTAGAGAAGTATCTAGAGCTAAAGTGGGTTCTCACTGCAAAGGCAAAGTCGGTCGAAATCTAGTTGTTCTACCCCAATTTCTAACATTTCTGATCTAGATGGGGGATATGTTGTGTCTTTCATCTAGGTTGGAGGCTCACATCTTTTATGGCCTTACGCTCTCGTGTTAGGACGCTAAACGTGTGTAGAACCCGCCTGCCGCGCGGGTTCTACACACAAATCTGACCCCGTAGGTCTATACCAACGATCTGAAAGGATATTGTTTCTCGTTGGGTTAGGAGCTGTAAAGGAATAACTTTTACAACTTCTTTTGTGGCGAGATTGTGTAATTCCATTCTCCATGAAACATATGAGGGGTAACACAAACTGATGCTAATTCCGTGTCAGAGACTTTGACTTTA
>JBNPEB010000008.1:0-89548 GCA_051117335.1 Elainellaceae cyanobacterium | reverse complement strand
GTCTTGGTTCGGTGCGCCTCGGTGTGCCTCACTTTCGCTTCGGCTTCCCTCGACCGCTTGACCAATATAACGAACTCTCTCTCTCTCTGTCAACTCTTTGTTTCTGAGAAAATTGCGGAGGCTGAGACTGTTGTTCTACATGAGTTTCAAACGTCGCTCTTGGCTCGGTCACAATTTGAATCGTAAATTGTAGTCTTAGCTAGCCTACAGATTAAGATGTTTCACTCGGTAGAAAACTAAATTCAAGTGATTCTGTTCGCTAGTGATTCTGTTCGCTAATGCAGAGTCTCTTTCTGGTGTATTCAGGTGATGTCTGATGACCCACAATAGGTAAAGTGATAAGCCTGTTGGAGTTTGGTGACGTGAGTTCTACTACTTTTCAGTCTGTAATTTCGGTTTTGAATCAATTTTGGAGCAATCGCGGCTGTGTCATTGTTCAACCTTACGATATTGAGAAAGGAGCGGGCACTAAGAGCCCCCATACATTTTTAAGAGCCATCGGGCCAGAACCATGGTCGGTTGCTTATGTTGAACCTTGCCGCCGCCCTTCAGATGGACGATATGGAGAGAATCCAAATCGGGTTCAGCATTACTATCAATATCAAGTGCTCATCAAGCCATCTCCTGAAAATATTCAGGATCTTTACTTAGATTCTTTAATGGCGCTCGGAATCAAGCCAGACGATCACGATATCCGGTTTGTAGAGGATAATTGGGAAGACGCTGCTGTGGGCGCATGGGGAGTCGGATGGGAAGTCTGGCTTGATGGTATGGAAGTGACTCAATTTACTTATTTTCAACAGTGTGGAGGATTAGACTGCCGCCCCGTTTCTATTGAAATTACATACGGTCTAGAAAGACTCACGATGTATTTGCAAGAGGTTAACTCGATTTTCGACATCCGCTGGAATGAGCGACTGAGTTATGGAGATGTTTATCTTCAAGCGGAAATTGAAAATTCAACGTATAACTTTGAGACCTCTAATCCCGATACGTTATTCACACTATTCAATATTTACGAGCAAGAAGCTGACAGGCTCATGAACGCGGGGTTGGTTTTACCTGCGTATGACTATGTCTTGAAATGCTCCCACACCTTCAACCTCTTAGAAGCAAGAGGTGTCATCTCGGTCACAGAAAGGACTCGATATATTGCCCGCGTGAGAAATTTAGCCCGAAACATTGCTCAACTATATTTTCAGCAACGCGAATCGATGGGCTTTCCTTTACTGAGCCCTCACGAAGTTGAGGCTGCTTAGCAAGATGATGAGATGCAGGAAGCTTAAAAGAAGGAAGCCAACTTAGGCATCAACTTAAGCATTACAAAGAACCTCATGTCGCAAGAAGAACTGCTTCGTTAAGTTAGATGGCGTAAGATGTGTTCAACAATTCTTAATAAGCTGATGCGGGCACGAGGAGAAAAGCGGAATGTCGGAACACTTAATTGAATTTCTAGAGCCTATTGCGGACTGGTTTCGCAGTCTAGGAGTTCCTGAGCCAATTGTGCATTGGGGACATCCTGCCATGATGGGGGTCGTTGTGTTTGCGATGGGAAGTTTTGTAGGACTCACGGGATGGAGAGGTCGGGAGGTTAGTGATAAAACAGAAGCGGCTAAAAGCTTATCAGGCCATCGAAAAATGGCTCCACTGATGTTCTTGTTTATTGCGCTGGGCTATACGGGGGGTGTGTTATCGCTGGTCATGCAGAAGCAACCTGTCTTTGATAGTCCTCATTTCTGGACGGGTTCATTCGTGATTCTCCTGCTAGGGATCAATGCTGCGATCGCGGCTACAGGGTTTGGAAAAGGGAAACCAGCATTTCGCACGGTTCATGCTTATTTAGGCGGTACAGCTCTTTGTGTGATGTTTCTTCATGCCGTGTTGGGATTTAAGTTAGGGCTAGCAATTTAGCAGTTGCCCATTTTCGGGAATGTTGAAACGAGGCGTTCTATAGCAATGTGCGCGTCAAGTACAGAAACGGTGGAGTGGGGCGCGGCGCGCCCCACTCCACCGTACTTAACTCAAGCGCATACCGCTATATGAAATGTTTGATGGAACGTCTTGGCATTTTTGAGGATGGTCAATTATGGGGTCAATTACTGGATACCTATTCTGTTTAGCGTATGTTGTAGGTTTGCTTCTGACGGGCATCTCTGGAGAGCTAGGAGGGATTCCAACGGGGGCGATCGCCCCCGTTTTCGTGAGCGGCATCGCGATGATCTGCATGCCAAAAGTATGGCGGACAGGCCCTACACCTAAGATTTGGCTTGTTGCGGGACTAATTTGTCTATTCGCACTATTTCATTTCTCAATTCGGGTTCCTGAAGCATCTGACACAGATATTAGCCGCCAGCTTGGCATCTCATCTGAACCGTCTGATGTAGTCAATCGATCCGAGTCGTCAAATCAGTTTGAAGTTCGCGGACAAATTGATAGTTCACCTCGGTTGACACGCAGTGACCGAATCCAGTTTGTACTCCGAACAACCGAAGCACGGCAATGGTCTAAACAGAAGTTAGATACTAAGTTTCAGCCTGTTACTGGAAAGCTCTACGTCACGATACCGAGTAAACAGGTTGAAGGCGATGAGCTTTATCCAGGAAAGCCCCTGACCGTTGTCGGAAGACTTTATCATCCCGAGCCTGCTGTTAATCCTGGTGCATTTGATTTTCAGGCATATTTAGAGCAGCAGGGCATCTTTGCAGGACTGAGTGGAAAAGTCAGTGGAATGAGATCCAGTGTTCCCCCCTTTCCGATACGAAGTCGAATTCAGCACAGTTCTTGGAGATTACAGCAGCGAATTCTCAACGCACAGGTTGAACGTCTGGGAGAACCCGAGGGATTGCTAGTGACCGCGATGGCAATTGGCAAAAACGGAGTTGATTTGCCGTATGACCTCAAAGACCAGTTTACTCAAGCCGGACTAGCCCATGCCCTGGCTGCATCGGGCTTTCAGGTTTCCATGTTAGTCAGTGCCGTGATTGTGCTGACCCGGCGATTCTCAAAAACTTGGCAATTTTGGATTGGTACAGGTGTCATCATCGGCTATATTGGCTTGACCGGCGTGCAACCCTCCGTTTTGAGAGCAGGCATTATGGGTATTGCGGCGTTAATGGCTTTAACAATGGACCGAAAAGTTAAACCATTAGGGTTGCTCTTAGTCGCTGGGACGCTTCTATTAGTGGTTAACCCACATTGGATCTGGGATTTAGGATTTCAGTTTAGTTTTCTGGCAACGCTCGGTTTGTTAGTAACCGTCCAACCGTTGACTAAGAGACTGGATTGGTTGCCCCCTGCGATCGCCTCTGCAATCGCCGTCCCGTTGGCTGCCTATATTTGGACATTACCTCTACAAACCCACGTATTCGGAGTGATTTCACCCTATAGCATTTTGATTAATGTGTTGGCAACACCGCTAATCACACTGATTAGCTTCGGTAGCATCATCAGTGCCTTGTTTGCTTTGATATATCCGCCCGTGGGCAGTCTATCAGCATGGACATTGTTTTATCCAACAAGTGGTCTCATTCAGCTTGCGAAGTTTGCGAGCGAATTGCCCGGAAGTGCCCATTCCGTAGGCACGATTCCAGCTTGGTCAGTGGTCTTGATCTATGGGCTATTTGGATGGGTCGTGTCATATCGACGACAGCGCCAATGGTGGATTGCAGGATTGACCGCTCTTAGTCTTGTGATAGTTCCTGCATGGATGACTCATGCTCAACTGAATGCCACGATACTCGCTACTTCTGATGTCCCGGTGATGGTGATTCAAGACCATGGTAAGACAGCGCTGATTAATACCGGCAAAGAGACCGATATATCCTTTACAGTCATGCCATTTTTGAGGATGAATGGCATTAATCGGCTTGATTGGGCGATCGCCACCCATTCTCAACCTGATCCAATACTCGATTTGAGCTGGCAGCAACTTTCTCATTTATCCTCTGCCCCGATCAAACGGCTTCATCTCCGAGAATTTGTTCAGATGAATCGGGTATCTGTCGAAGCGTTTAATGATAGCCCCACTATGTTGGATTTTCATATGCACGATCAGCATTGGTTGTTGATTGACTGCCATGATCGTCGTTGCCAGGAAATTCCTGCCTATTTGCCGTTTCAACCCGCTCAAGTATTGTGGTGGACTGGAGAACCCATTAGCCCAGAAGTGCTCAATGCAATCAATCCTCAGGTGGCGATCGCCTCAGCGGTTGACCTCGATTCTCAAACTCGAGACCTGCTAGCCGGGCAACATATTAGGACCTACGTTGTTGGCGATGATGGAGCAATCCGATGGAGTCCACAGGAGGGATTTTCAACGCACAGCCTTAAAAGCCTTAAAAAAGATACGGCTCTAACAGCTCTTTAAGCCAGTAGACGGTAGGCTGCAATCCACTGCTTACAGAGATATCTTGTCGCTTCGCTGACAAAGAGGCATCTGTCTCTGTAAAATGACTGAGGTATCCCAATTTGTAAACCGCAGCGCAATTTTGGAGAGGTGGCAGAGCGGTTGAATGCGGCGGACTCGAAATCCGTTATGGGGTCAAACCCATCGGGGGTTCGAATCCCCCCCTCTCCGTTTCAACATTGGAAAAAAGGTGGGCGATCGCCCACCTTTATTTTTTCCAAGCATCAAACTTCAAGCATTAAATTTCGAGCTTTGAACCCCAATGATTGATTCATTTAACCAATCCGATTAGCCCAATAATGCTTTTGCTTTAGCGACCACATTATCAACTGTGAAGCCAAACTTCTCTAGGCACGTCTTGCCGGGAGCTGATGCACCATAGCTATCAACGCCGATCACGTCACCATCACTAGTCGTATAGCGACACCAGCCAAATGGTGTGCCAGCCTCGACAGCAAGACGCTTCGTTACCGCTTTAGGCAAAACGGATTCTTTGTACGCATCTTCTTGCTCTTCAAAAAGCTCAAACGATGGCAAAGACACAACCCGTACCTTTTTCCCTTCGCCACGGAGGGTTTCTGCGGCTTGTACACAAAGATGTACTTCGCTGCCGGTTCCAATCAAAATCAGATCGGGAGTGCCATCGCTGTCAGAAAGAATATAGCCACCTTTCATCGTATTTTCGATTGAAGATCCTGCCAGATTTGGCAACCCCTGGCGAGAACACGCAATCAGAGTAGGAACGTCACGATTTTCGATAGCAGCTTTATACGCCCCAGAGGTTTCATTACCATCTGCCGGACGAATCACTGTCAAGTTAGGAATCGTACGCAGCGAGGCAATATGCTCAACAGGTTGGTGAGTCGGTCCATCTTCACCAAGGGCAATTGAGTCATGCGTCATCACCCAAATCACGCCTGTACGAGACAGAGCGGACAAGCGAATCGCTCCCCGCATATAGTCAGTGAAGGTTAAAAATGTCGCACCATAGGGAATCACGCCACCATGACGCCCCATGCCGTTGCAGACAGCTCCCATACCGTGCTCTCGTACGCCAAACCAAATGTTGCGATTTTCGTAAGCACCTTTCTGGAAATTGCCGGAGGATTTTAACAATGTCTTGTTGGAGCTTGCTAAATCAGCAGAACCACCAAAGAGCTCAGGCAGAGCATCGGCGATCGCATTCAGCACTTTACCAGAATGGTTACGGGTCGCATCTGCTTTGTCGTCGGGAGTATATGTCGGCAGGCAATCATCCCATCCTTCTGGCAGCATGTTATTGATAATGCGCTCAAATTCAGCCGCCTCTTGAGGATACTTGGACTTATAGGTCGCCATAGTAGCGTTCCAGTCAGATTCAAGCTTCGCGCCTCGATCGATGGCTTTACGAAAATGGGCAAGGGCATCCTCTGGAACTTCAAAGGAGCCATATTGCCAGCCCAAATTTTCACGAGTCGCGGCGACCTCATCTTCACCGAGGGGCGAACCATGAGCCGTATGAGTATGCGCCTTATTAGGAGAACCGTATCCAATCGTTGTTCTAACTCGAATCAGCGATGGCTTATCGGTAACGGCTTGAGCAGCAGCGATCGCCTGATGAATGCCATCGATATCGGTATTACCGTCATCGATCATTTGAACATGCCAGCCATATGCTTCGTAGCGCTTGGTCACGTCTTCGGTGAAGGAAAGATCAGTATCTCCATCGAGAGAAATGAGGTTGTCATCATATAGAACGATGAGCTTACCTAAGCCGAGGTGTCCCGCTAGGGATGACGCTTCTGCTGATACCCCTTCCATCAAATCACCGTCGGTTGAAATCACATAAGTATAGTGATTAACGATCTGACAATCTGGCTTGTTATATCGAGCAGCGAGGTGAGCCTCAGCCATCGCCAACCCAACTCCATTTGAAATCCCTTGGCCTAAAGGCCCTGTCGTCACCTCAACGCCTTCCGTCTCAAAATTCTCGGGATGTCCTGGGGTTTTAGATCCCCACTGACGGAATTGCTTGAGATCATCTAAACTCATGCCGTCGTAACCAGCCAGATACAGCAGCGCATACTGCAACATGCAGCCATGCCCACCAGATAGTACAAAGCGATCGCGATCAAACCAGCTTGGGCTTTTGGGGTTATACCGCATGAAGCGATCCCACAACACAAACGCCATCGGGGCAGCGCCCATCGGCAATCCTGGGTGTCCAGAATTAGCCTTTTGGACTGCATCAATCGCCAAGAAACGAATTGAATTGATACAAAGCTCTTCGAGAGACTGGGTTACGACGGCCATAAATCTTCTCTAAATGATGTAACGACGGTTAAATGCTTGAATGGACGAACTGTCAAATCTGACAAGGTTGGAAACGAATTCGATCGTCCTTAAACTGCAAATCCATCATCCCATCAGGTGGATTGACGAGCAAGGACGACTTAAAATCTTCCTCAGGACATACGAAAAATTTGAAACGTTAAACAATAAATAACTACAAACCTACTGTTTCATCGCGATATCACATCAGCAACATGCGGGTAAGTATGTATACCTATTGATTATAGTTTATATAGGGCTGCTTATGATTAATGCTTATCTGAAATAATCTACCGAAAGGACTCTCTCACAAGACTCATACATCAAACGCCTTCTGATAACACCTTCTGATATTGAAAATCGGATATTGATAATCGATTGAAATTTATCCACTGTACTTTTTAAATGCCAACGTGACATTGTGCCCGCCGAATCCAAACGAATTGGAGAGCGCAACCTCAACCGGTAGACTACGGCTTTTGTTTGGAATGTAGTCTAAATCGCACGCTACATCAGGATTCTCCAGATTAATCGTAGGCGGCACCTGATCGCAGGCGATCGCCATTGCAGTCGCAACCGCTTCAATCCCGCCAGAACCACCGAGCAAATGCCCGGTCATTGATTTGGTCGAGCTAATGGCAACCCCGTAAGCAGCATCGCCTAACGCTGTTTTGATCGCAGATGTTTCCGTAGAATCATTAGCGGGCGTGCTAGTACCGTGAGCGTTAATATAGCTCACCTGATCAGGCAACAGCCCTCCGTCCTTCAAAGCAAGCTGCATGGCCCGTGCAGCCCCCTCACCACCCGGCACTGGGGAGGTCATATGATAGGCATCACAGGTCATGCCATAACCAACAATTTCGCCATAGATGCGCGCCCCTCGGCTTAGCGCATGTTCTAACTCTTCGAGAATTAGAATTCCAGCCCCTTCACCCATCACAAAACCATCGCGATCGCGATCAAACGGACGACATGCACGTTCTGGATCATCATTTCGGCTAGACAAAGCCCGTGCTGATGCAAACCCTGCCAGAGAGAGCGGGGTGACAGCCGCTTCCGCACCACCACAAATCATGGCTTGGGCATATCCCCCTTGAACAAGCCGAAATGCATCTCCAATCGCATTTGAACCTGCTGCACAGGCCGTAACGGTGCAGGAGTTGGGACCTTTAGCGCCTGTGTGAATCCCGGTTAAACCCGCTGCCATGTTGGCAATCATCATAGGCACCATAAAAGGGCTACAGCGATCGGGCCCACGATTTAAGTAAACCTCTTGCTGATCTTCCATAACCTTAAGCCCGCCAACTCCTGTGCCAATGACGACGCCAACTTGCTCTGCATTCAAATCATTGATGACAAACCTAGCATCCGCAAGCGCCTGTTTACTGGCAGAAACGGCAAACTGAGCAAACCGATCCATCCGCTTAGCATCTTTCCGATCCATGAAATCATGGGGGTTAAACCCCTTAACTTCTCCAGCAATGCGACAGGCATGACGTGACGAATCAAACAGGGTGATTGAACCAATACCATTACGCCCGTCTAGCAACCCCTGCCAATAGTCAGCGAGGGAATTACCAATCGGAGTGATTGCACCAAGCCCCGTAATTACAACACGTTTGCTCTTCAAATCAACGTTTGTCATGACTTCAACTCAAAGGAGTCAACTAAACCCAGAATAAATTGCTCAGCAGGCACGCAGATTAGACGCACACAAAAGCGATCAGCACCGATACTAGACAGCGACCTTGCCAGAAATATAGTCTACTGCTGCTTGCACCGTGGCAATTCCTTCAGCTGCTTCGTCTGGAATTTCGACGTCAAATTCTTCTTCTAGAGCCATTACTAACTCGACTGTATCGAGAGAGTCTGCCCCTAAATCGTTAGCGAAATTGGCCTCTGGCTTAACCTCGGCAGCATCAACACCGAGCTGTTCAGAAACAATTTTTTGAACCTTTTGATAAATTTCCTCTTGACTCATGACTCTCCTGTTTCTACCTTCCTGGTTGCATCTGAAATATCTTTAGTATCTTCAGCAGTCTTAGAACCGCTCGATAGTGATAGCCAAACCACTTGATATCAACGCTTCGATAGCCAGTATCTTAATAGTCAACATCGATCAATGGCTGGTTACTCCACACACCAATTTAGCGACTCAGACTCCTAAGTATACGACGAGACACTTCAATTATGGTGAATGTGCAGCCAGATTAAAAAGCGTCAGCGCCATATTCTTTAATTTTTTAGAGACTAGAGCACCGGTTTGCTAGGTGTACGTGAGGTTAATCAGAGAACTTGGCATCTCTTCATAGTATCGGAAAGCGTGACCGGCTTCATAGACAAAGACAATAAGTTTATAGAGAGCAGAATTAGGAATGACGGTAGGAAGTCCTAACGAGATGGCATCGAGACTATTTCATTTCAAAATTCCACGTTTCACATCCGTCAAAGTTTTGCGTACATGCCCTAATAAGCCCCGTCAACTGTATCAAAACCATCAACAATACTGGCTTGATCCACCCGAATCCACAATTGGCATTCGTTAAACGCGCGCCTTTAGATAGGGATTCGTTAGGATGTTAGACAAGCCAACAAATCATCAAATGCGTTTACCAAACATGAAGCTCTATAGTCTTTCGATTTATATTTGCATCTATATTTGAATCTGCACTAGTGAGGCATAGAGAATTATGCTACAGCTAGATACACATTAGTTCGATAGTATGCATGCTCAGAGTTGTTCAATATTGCACATTGCGTAATCTCTAAGACTTTTCAGGCTATTACAAGAATGTATGTTGTCATCAATGTGTTGTCATCAATATCTTTATTGATGGCAATTCGGCAGATGATAGCAATTCAACAGGAATACTATCCAGGGTGCATGATTGATGAAGTTGCTCTTCGATATAATTCAGAACGTGACCAACCGTCGCAGCATCAGCAATGATGTGCAAACGGCATCATAGTTTTGGTTTCTTATAGCGAATTCCAATTTAGGTTTAATGATGGTATGGAGCCTGTTTGAGAGGCATGTCTCTAACAATCCTCGTTGTCGATGATGATCTGGGGACTCGACTATCGATTAGCGATTACCTTGAGCTTTCGGGCTATATGGTTATTTCTGCCGAAAACGGGCAGAAAGCGCTAGAAATGGTTAACCAATATCAACCCCATTTAATTGTGACTGACATTACGATGCCACGCATGGACGGATATGAATTGATGCGGCGTGTACGCCGACAACCGGCACTTCGTCTACTGCCAGTCATTTTTCTCACCGAGCGTACCAATACTGAAGAAAGAATCCGGGGATATCAGCTTGGCTGCGACGTCTATTTGCCAAAGCCATTTGATTTGGAAGAACTAGGTGCTGTGATTCGCAACCTGCTCGAACGAGCACAAATGGTTCAGATGGATTGGCGATTGAGGGTGCAGACAAACGAACTATTAGAAGAAAAAGAGCAAAATGTCGACGGATCAACGGCGGCTCCAACGGCTGTTTTCGTCCTCGATTTGACGGAGCGAGAGCGTCAAGTTCTAGACTTACTGATGGATGGACTATCCAACGGACAAATTGGAGAGAGTATTCACCTGAGTCCTCGTACGGTTGAGAAATATGTCAGCAGTTTGCTGCGTAAGACAAATACTAACAATCGGGCCGAATTAGTTCGATTCGCCATGGAACACCATCTCATTGAGTAAATGTATAGCAATCCTAGATGGTGTATGAGCAGTCCTCCATTATCGACGTTGATATCGGTTTGCAATAGGTTCGCACCGAGTACGAGTCAACCAACCTAACGAGTTTAACTCGCAAAGATCTCA
Source organism: Elainellaceae cyanobacterium (assembly GCA_051117335.1). Taxonomy (GTDB): domain Bacteria; phylum Cyanobacteriota; class Cyanobacteriia; order CAZCXK01; family CAZCXK01; genus DBGGTD01. The sequence goes on along the minus strand of JBNPEB010000008.1, from coordinate 79,005 downwards.
AGGCTAGCGACTATAAAACTTACCTAGACGAACCAATCCAATCGGCGTCGAATCCTAATTTGACAGGACTACGTAGATAGAACCCGCTGACACAACCACAACTCTTCCTATAACGACGCTAGGAGCATTGGACAGCCCGTAGCATACTTAACGCTGTACAACGAACGATATATTTCTGAAGTGAAATCCTACGGGGTACAATAACCTCGTTCTGGATACCCCGATTCATAACGCTGTTTAAGTAGAAAGGAGAGATCGAGTTTTGAAGAATCAGCAATCCCAGAGCTTGTCGACTATTATTGCGGCCATTCTCGCATTTATTGTTGTCATCATTGGGCTTAATTCATTCGTAGTCATTAATCCCGGACAAGCCGGAGTCATAAGCATTTTAGGGAAAGCTCGGGAAGGGGCTTTGCTTGAGGGAATTCACATCAAGCCACCTCTGATCTCCGCGGTTGACGTATATGATGTCACAGTGCAGAAGTTCGAGGTTCCTGCGGAAAGCTCAACACGAGATTTGCAAAACCTCAAGGCTAGTTTTGCAATTAATTTTCGCCTCGACCCGACTCGGGTTGTTGAAATCAGACGAACTCAAGGTACGCTGGGTAATTTGGTGTCTAAAATTATTGCACCGCAAACCCAAGAATCATTCAAAATCGCAGCAGCGCGACGAACCATTGAAGAATCTATCACCAAGCGGACTGAACTCAAGCAAGACTTCGATACTGCCCTGAATGAGCGACTTGAGAAATATGGAGTCATTGTATTAGATACGAGTATTATCGATCTCAATTTCTCAAAAGAATTCGCAAAATCTGTTGAAGATAAACAAATTGCAGAACAGAGAGCGCGTCGAGCCGTATATGTCGCCCAAGAGGCTGCTCAGGAAGCCCAAGCAGACATTAACCGTGCTAGAGGTAAGGCCGAGGCTCAACGATTGCTTGCTGAAACGCTGAAAGCCCAAGGAGGAGAATTGGTGCTTCAGAAAGAGGCGATTGAGGCATGGCGGGAAGGCGGGGCAGCGATGCCCGAGGTGTTGGTCATGTCTGGGCAGTCAGGCAGCGTTCCATTTTTGTTTAACCCCAAGCAGATCCAGGCACGCTGAGATTAGTAGATTAAGCTTAGTTGAATTAACTCTCTCCTTCCAGACAGGGCGATCGCCTTTAAAAGCGATCGCCCTTGTCTGGAAGAGATTCATAGGGCGCATCCGTGCCCCTCTTAATGAGACTGCTATCGCTCGCATTCAAAAAATCTTCTTAGATGCTATCAAATTGGAGACTATCCAATGCATATTACATAGTCTCCAATTTCACATCAAGAACAACTCGTTGCTAGCGTTTCTAAAACGTCCAACGGTTCTAAACCAGAATTTGAAGACATTTCTAATTCTAAACAAGCAACCGACAACTCATCTTCTAAACTCTCTAAAGGCTCTTGCCAAACGTTGATCCCCGGCACAGCCTCCCATGATGGAGCAAACGGCGGGATCGCTAAAGAGCAAGCTTTCCAGCATCCCTGCACAGGCGCACCAAGCTGATTACAATGACCACCTCGACGGCCTTCAATCGCGTAATGTTGACAGTGTCTGCACGTCGAGATGATAGAAGTTAGGGTTCTCATATTTGAATGGTTTCTAGCTTATCTCCTCCCTAATTCTCATCGTTTCTCAATTCGATTCTAAGACTTTTAACACGCTGGAAACCTATAATCCATGGGGTTTTCAGCGATCCCAAACAAAATATTAACTTTATATTGTTTTTAGTTTTGTGTTAAAAAACGGTCACATTTCTAATAAGTTCGTTGAGAATTTACGTAGTATGTTATCGCATCGTGTTTGGGGATACTTTTACCCGAAACGCATCGGGGATCACCGCAAATAGATGCAAATGCAGGGCGATCGCCCTATCGAATTAAGCATTTCGGCTCAAACAATTCGAGAAAACCCAGGACTAAACCACTTCAGATGACTTCTGAACTGAAGGCTGCACCTGCGGTTGAAACTGGAATAGCGAATACACTACATTACGCCGAATTTCCGTCATCATGTCTAGGAATAGCTCGTACCCTTCACTCTTATATTCGATGAGCGGATCTTTTTGACCATACCCACGCAATCCTACGGATTCGCGCAGGGCATCCATGCGTTGCAAATGCTCACGCCACAGAGTATCAATTTGCTGCAAAATGAAAAATCGCTCCGCTTGTCGCATCAGACCGGGTTGAATTTGGTCAACTTGAGCTTCTTTCATGTCGTAAGCAATCCGAACTTGTTCCTGCAAAAACGTCTTGATTTCGCTCATGGTCAGATCATCGAGCTGCTCTGGCTGTAGATCTTGGAGCAAATAGACGAACTCTTTAGACTTGTCGACGAGCTTATCAAGCGCCCATTCTTCTGGAGGTAGGTCAGGATTAACGTATGCATCGACAATGTCATCCATCGTGCGTTCCGCATACTTAATCACCTGCTCTTTGAGATCAAGCCCTTCAAGCACTCGTCGTCGCTCTGCATAGATGGCACGACGCTGATTATTCATCACCTCGTCATATTCGAACACCTGCTTACGAATGTCGTAGTAGTAGGTTTCGACCTTTTTTTGGGCTCCTTCTAGCGACCGAGTCAACATCCCTGATTCAATGGGCATGTCTTCTTCGACTCGAAATGCGTTCATCAACCCGGCAACGCGATCGCCTCCAAAAATTCTAAGCAGGTTATCTTGAAGGCTCAGGAAAAACTTAGTAGATCCGGGGTCACCTTGCCGCCCCGCACGCCCCCTTAACTGATTGTCAATACGCCGAGACTCGTGGCGCTCTGTGCCGATGACATGCAGCCCGCCGCACTCGACTACCTCATTGTGCTCTTGCCGAGTAAACGCTTCATATTCTTGCAAAATGAGGTTGCACGCATCTCGTAGCTTATGAATCACTAAATCATCCGTCGGCGCTTTTTCGGCTGCGACTGCAACTTTATCTTCAGCTTCAAGCTCAGGGAGCGATCGCTCCCCGTATTGATTAACCGCCACATCGACCGCTTCTTTCAGCAAATTCTCGGCTTCTTGAGAGAGCTGAGTCGGAAAGATCTGAGGAGAGGCTTTCCACGTCTTAATCTTCTGACCACTGCCTGGTGTAAACCCTTTTCCTTTGCTGCGATTGCCCCCACCGGGCACCTTGGTGACGGAAAATGTGTCTTCATCTTCAGGCTTAACAATGCGAGGCATCAGATACTCACGGACCTTGAGGCGAGCCATGTAGTCGGCATTACCGCCCAAGATGATGTCAGTTCCACGTCCTGCCATGTTAGTGGCGATCGTCACCGCACCTTTTCGCCCTGCCTGAGCAATGATTTCGGATTCTCGCTCAACATTTTCGGGCTTGGCGTTGAGCAAATTATGGGGCACTTTAAGCTCGCTCAACAGCGTAGAGAGTAGTTCTGATTTTTCAACGCTGGTCGTGCCTACCAACACAGGTCGACCCAACTCATGCATGTCTGCACATTCTTGCGCCACCGATCGCCACTTTGCCTCTTCGGTCTTATAGACCACATCGGACAGATCAACGCGCCCAGTGGGTCGATTGGTGGGAACAACCGTGACTTCTAGATCATAAATTTTTTCAAACTCTGCTTCTTCCGTCTTTGCAGTTCCGGTCATGCCAGCCAGCTTCGGATAGAGCAAAAAGAAATTTTGATAGGTGATCGTTGCTAATGTTTGGGTTTCAGGCTGAATTTCGGTGTGTTCCTTCGCTTCGATAGCCTGATGCAAGCCATCGCTCCAGCGACGACCGGGCATTACCCGCCCTGTAAACTCATCCACAATCACCACTTCACCGTTGCGGACAATATAGTTTACGTCTTTAATAAATAGCTCTTTCGCCTTAATCGCATTGAATATGTAATGTGCCCACGGATCTTGGGGATCAAACAGGTCATCGACTCCCAAAAGCCGTTCAGCTTCGATATAGCCCTCGTCAGCGAGGAGCACATTTCGAGCTTTCTCATCGACCTCGTAGTGGCCATCGTCGTCTTCATCCTCTTTCTTAGTGAGGGATGTTGCGACTTCTGCCGCCTTAATATATTTTTCGCTGGGTCGCTCAACCTGCCCCGAGATGATCAGAGGAGTCCGAGCCTCGTCAATGAGAACCGAATCAACTTCGTCAATGATGCAGTAATTAAATGGACGCTGGACAACATCGGCCATAGACGTTGCCATGTTGTCTCGCAAATAATCAAACCCCAGCTCGCTGTTGGTGCCATAGGTGATGTCACAGCCGTAGTTTTTGCGACGCTCGGCTGGACTCATGCCCTGCTGAATCAGGCCAACGCTCAAGCCTAAGAAGCGGTGGACTTGCCCCATCCACTCGGCATCGCGTCGTGCCAAATAGTCGTTGACGGTAACGATATGAACGCCCTTGCCCTCAATCGCATTCAGATAGGCCGGGAGAGTTGAAACCAACGTTTTTCCTTCGCCGGTCTTCATTTCTGCAATCTGCCCTTCATGCAGCACCATGCCGCCCACTAACTGCACGTCAAAGTGCCGCATACCGAGTACCCGCCGCGCTGTTTCACGGACGACCGCATAGGCTTCTGGCAACAGCGAATCGAGCGACTCGCCCTTTTCGATTCGCTGCCTAAATTCTGCCGTCTTACCCGCTAATTCTTGATCGGATAGAGGCTGAATCTCTTCTTCTAAAAGGTTAATTTCAACAACATCGGGTCGGTACTTCTTGAGCTTTCGCGCGTTGGGATCGCCCAGTATATTCTTCAACAGCATGGCAGGAGAACAATTAAACAGACAATGAGGTTACTCGATTCAGCGTACTCTCATCCTATCACCTGCAATCCGAGCAAGCAGGGTGAGGACATTACGAATGCAGTTCGCCATCAGGATGCGTCCTGCCAGTCAGGCGTTAGCTGCCGAAAGTTGAATTGGTCTGCGGCGGGGTGACAGGTGATGCAGGTCGTTAAGCGAGTGGGTCGATCTAACTCGACATTGGGGTGGAGGATTTTGAAGTATCGAGAATTGTTGACTCGATAGGGCACCGCTTCATCCTCTCGTAAGCCTCGCGAAAAATATTGGAGGTATTCCCACACCAGCAGTCGCGGCGGATCAACCAGAGAAATCTGAACGCCATAATGCTGAGAATCTTGGAGCAATCGCCGCCACGTTTCGCGTGGAAACACCTGGGGAGGCACTCCCACATGGCAGGTCGCGCAGTTTTCAAGATAAAGCTCGTGTCCAAGCTGGTATTGCTCAGGAATCACATCAACAGCACCTGTATTGGGACGCTGGATAGACGTCTCACTGGCTTGGGCAAGCCCCCACCCTAACATGGCGCTCCATAGAACAATCAGCAGCACTAGAAATAGGGGCGATCGCCTCCGACCAACTCGATTATTCGGGACCCGATTGTTCTGGGCTCGATTGCGCTGAGGAAGATATAGATATCGAACCGATGATCGATCAGGGCGTTTAGACGTTGACATCAGCTAAACCCATGCATAACGTGAACTAAAAATCTGTTTTATAACAATTAATTCTTCAAGCTATCGGCAGGTTAATCGGGGAAATTCAACCGTCTAAATTAGTGTTTGCAACACAGGGACGAATTTTTCCAGGAGATACTTTAACCTCAATTTTGTCATGAATTCATTATGCTTAACTCGATTGGATGAGGTCGCAATTCAAAATTTAGGACTATGCTAATCAATTGAGTCCATTCAAGAACCCGATTAAGCTGCACGGGCAGACTGCCCTCCATGGCTTTGATGACTACGCTTAGGACTCACGTCGTTAATAGTTTTCAGATGAGGACACATCGGTGATCATGGATTGTCGCCACGTTCAGTTTTATGTCCACGATGGGTTGAATTCAAGTGATTCGACGCCATCTGAAAAAGTAATCGATTTACGTCAACTTCAGGACTTGTTTCAGGCTACCGCTTTCTGGGCACGCGATCGCCAACTTGAAGATTTAGAAGTGGCGATCGCCAACAGTAAGCCTGTGGTCACGGTGTGGGATCGCGATCGCCTCATCGGATTTGCCAGAGCAACATCTGATGGAATCTATCGCGCCACCATTTGGGATGTTGCGATCCACCCCGACTATCAGGGAGCGGGTTTAGGACGTAAGCTCGTTGAAACGGTGATGATGCACCCCCACGTCAATCGAGTTGAACGGGTGTATCTGATGACAACCCGTCAGCAAAAATTCTACGAACGCATCGGGTTTGAAGAAAACGCAACTACCACAATGGTGCTGTTCAACCACCACTCATCTGACATGTATCCGCCGAGAGTGGCTGAAGCATTTCGATCGAGCTAATTAATCCATAAAAAGGCGATCGCCTGTTAGAGATGTTCCGCGAACCTCATGAAGGGGATTCTTGGACGTTGAGCAAGACTCTCAACTCTCAGGGCGATCGCCGATAGTTTATAGCAATGTGCGCGTCAAATACAGAAACGGTGGTGTGGGGCGGCGCGCGCCACACCACCGTACTTAATTCAAGTGCATTCCGCTATATGCCAGTTCGTGCCAATCACTAGACGGCTGTATTCCAGTTAATAGTCAGGAACGCAATAGCTGTTTCAATCATTTGGGCAAACAGTCTGGCTCCCAAAGGCCGTGGGCTGGTACTCACGTAGCAGCGTCTTCCCAAACGCATTTGCCCCTTTTAACTATTGAAACTCTTGAAGCTTAGCTACTTTGTCGTCGAGTCTCCTTTTAAGATATCAGCGGGGGTGAGCCGCGATGATGCTTGATTTTTGCAACAACGTTATTCATAAGACCTGTTGATCCAGCGTTAAATTTGCAATCGCTAACGAGCAGTAAATTTTGGGGAGCGGAATCTTCTGATTTGCGGATGATGTGGAAATAACATTCATCTAATCATTCCCAAACTCGATCACCCCATGTATTGCACCCATAACATCCCTTCATGCACCCCATTTACCCGATGGTTGTCAGAGTTTCGCGCTAATCGGCACGCGCGTCTAAACCGCGTGTTTGAACAACGAATCTAAATAGACACGAGCAGTACGGCGATAATTTCGGGACGACTCTACCGTATCGCCGACTCCATTCTGTAACAGGAATAAAGACAAGGCGGCAGAAAACACCCGATCCTGATCCCAATCTGGGTGGGTTTCTAGATAGCTCCTAAGAGATTCGTGTAAATCTTCAGGAATTTCTGCCAAGATGCTGACGGTTGCGTTCATTGAAACCTCTACGTACAAAGTGAATGGACAGCCCTCCTTACGTCTCGTCTGAGCATCGATTCTCATTACGAAGAACAGCGCAGCCCGACCCAGACTCAAATTCACATAATCCACAAGCTGTGGAAATCCAACGGCGAATTAGCCTGAATCAAAGCGCCTTCATAAGGTAGGTCGCATCATTTTGCGCTATGGGGGGGTAGGTTTGTCAACGCCAGTCTGAGATCGATGGGTTTTCACAGAAAAAAAAGGTTTACGGAAGAATCGGCGTTTCAGGGCAAATTCCACAACATTTCTTTACAAAAAACACGTTCTTCTCAGAAAGCAACTGTGAAATTGCAAAATCCCCAAAAAAATCGTGGATGTCTAATTTCTTCGGGAAAAGGGTGTGGAAAACTTTAAAAAACCTGTGGAAAAAGTCTGACAATTCTGTGGAAACCCTGTGGAATGAATGGGGAAAACCAACGTTAAAGATAAGAATTAAAAAAATCGGGAAAAGTCAGAGAATGTTGAATCTCATAAAGTTGTCTGATAGATTAAGGCTCGGCGCAGCATTGAGAGCTTGCAGACACGCATCTATATGTCAATACAATATGTCAATACAATCCTATGCTCTTGCGGTATAGCATCGAACAGATGTAATGCTCTTGCGGTGTGCGAGTTCTAGGCAAAAATCCGAGCGCAAATGGCTGTCTCAATCGTCTATCATCCCGTGGCGGAGAACACTGATTTCTGGCGCTGGATCCAAAGGGAGAAATCTAGCTGGCTGGAGGATAGTTTTTATGTTGTTCTCTTAGCATGAGATCGCTCGCTTCATCTGCGGTTAACGGAGCCGAGAAAAAATATCCTTGTCCGTTTTCGCAGCGCATTGAGAGAAGCTGCGCCAAATGGTCTCTTGTTTCGATGCCTTCTGCAGTCACGTCCATTTTGAGATTGTGAGCGAGTGATACGACGGTTCGAACAATTTCAGAACTCTCTCGATCGGTATTGAGCCGCTTGATAAACGATCGATCGATTTTGAGGGTATCAATCGGGAAACGCCGCAAATAGCTCAATGATGAATACCCAGTGCCAAAGTCATCAATGGCAAGCTGAATGCCCAGAGACTTGAGATGGTGGAGAGTTTCTATCGTCAGCCTTGCATTCTCCATGATGGCGCTCTCGGTGATTTCTAGTTTGAGATACGACGGATCGACGTGAGTGTCTTCAAGAATGTAGCGAACGTGCTCAATTAAATCGGGGCAAGAAAACTGTTTGCTGGCCAAATTGACGCTGAGGGTTAGGGGTGTCGTATTGGGCACCTGTTTTGACCAGCGATGCATTTGACGGCAGGCTTCTCGTAGTACCCACCACCCCAGAGTGACGATCAGCCCATTTTTCTCGGCTATTGGAATGAATTTGGTTGGCGAAATCAGTCCTTGTTCAGGATGTTGCCAGCGAATTAGAGCTTCAAACCCGCTAACATTGCCCGTCGCAAGATGTACAACTGGCTGATAATACAACCGAAATTCGGGGCGATCGCTCGGGGTGCTAATGGTGGCGATCGCTCGGCGCAGATCTCCTTCAAGCTGAAGATTGGTGATCATGCGAATGTGCATCGTTCGCTCAAAGATTTGATATCGCGATCCGCCCTGAGCCTTTGCTCGAAATGTTGCGGTATCGGCATCACGAAGAAGATGCTCGGGATGCTCATAGCGAGCAGAACTCAGCGCAATCCCGATGCTGGCAGTCGTAAATATCTCTTGCCCGTCGAGGTGAAAGGGCAGAGCGAGAAGCCCCTGAATTTGTTCAGCAATTCGCGTAGTATCCCCAATGCTATGGATATGGCTGAGCAAAATTGCGAATTCATCTCCTCCAACGCGGGCTAAGACTTCCCCAGTTCTCAGGCAGGCATTGACTCGTTGAGCCACTGCCATCAAAAGCTGATCGCCGACATCGCTGCCCAGGCTGTTGTTAACCACCTTGAATCGATCGAGGTCGAGCATCAAAACCGCAAAGGCAGAACTAGAGAGGGATTGATGTCCGATATGGGCGTCGCCCAGGCAAGCCAATGCTTGCCTCAGTCGATCTAAAAATAGCGCCCGGTTGGGCAGCCCCGTTAGACGGTCATAGTAAGCATCGATTAAGCGCTGTTCTTCAGCTTTTTTTCGATCGGTAACATCGCACTGCGATCCCACTATCCGGCGAGGGTCGCCCCCCTGATCGCGGATAGCCAAGCCTCGGTTGATCACCCAGCGATAGGTTCCATCTCGATGACGGATACGATGTTGGTGTTCAAAACAGGGAGATGCCTCGTTTAGATGAGTGGCGATCGCCATTTTTAGGGGCTCAATGTCGTCTCGATGCACTCGACTCAGCCATTCATCCGGGGAATTGCTCAATGCATTTTCCTCAAAGCCAAGCATCATCTGCCACTGCGCTGAAAAATATATCTCCTGGGTTTGCAGATTCCAGTCCCAGATCCCTTCATTGGATGCGCGAGCTGCCAACGCATAGCGTTCTTCACTTTGCTGAAGCAGCCTGTTGGCGCGGTGCTGTCTCCAAAGGGCGACAATAGCCCCTCCTAATCCAACCAGAATCATGGAGGCCGGAATCATAGAAGGGGCGATCGGCATCCAATCGACGCTTGACGCGCACATTGCTATATTGTCCATTCCTGAATCATTACGCAGACTAAGAAGCCATCAGTTGATACCTAATTGATACCAATACCGGCCCCACTGCTCAAATACAACTCACAAGCGATTTAGGATCGCGACATATACCTTGGAGGACAGATAAAAATCCTCGAATGTTCCATCTATCCATATTTTTTATTGGCAGTAAAATAATGAGATCCGATCCCAAATCGGCCTTCGCAAAACAGCCGCAATTGAGATACAAAACCGTGCCATCGGCATACCGTCTCCGGTTCATCCGTGTGGGCGTTCTGCTAGCACGATATGAAGGGCATCGTATGTAGCCCTACGGGCTTAGATTTGTGTGTAGAACCTGGGCGTCGCCTGGGTTCTACACACGTTTGGCATCCTAATGCGAGAGCGTAAGGATATATATCTAGCGCATAGTTTTCTTACAAATCGTTGACCAACGTTTAGTTTTAATACTTCACGGTCGTAAATTAGCGTGAATTCGATTAACCTCCGATAAGCTAAAAGGGAAGCCCAAACCATTGAGGGGTCTATGTATCACATTTCTAATCCCGGTTCGAATCAGTCTAAGTGGCAGACTGCTATCATTCTGACCCTTGCCCTCTGGTTAGGTGGAAGTTTGATTTTAGACTTGGTGATCATGCCTAGCATGTATATCTCAGGAATGATGGAACAATCTGGATTTGCCGCCGCAGGATACTCCATCTTTGAAGCATTTAATCACATCGAAGTATTCAGTGCTGCCGTTGTGTTGACTGGGCTGCTTGCCATTCAGTATGGTGCATCTCGGCTCGTTCAACGCGCTCGATTGGCGATCGCCCTAGCGTCATTGCTTCTCATTATCACGCTCATCTATCTATATGGTCTGACTCCTGAGATGAGTGCGTTAGGTCTTAATCTGGATCGTTTCGAGTCGACCCCGTCCGTTCCGTCAGCGATGGGGTTAATGCATGGAAGCTACTGGGTTTTAGAGATATGTAAGCTAGCTCTAGGAGCCGTTATTCTGGGCTTAAATTATCCAACGTCCCAAACCCGGTAAACGTTCAACTTTTGCTTTGCGGTGAATTGAGGGTGCATTGATTGCACCCTTTTTTTGGTTTTGCTCATTTTCCTATCCCAATTTCCCTCCCATCCCCTACAGGCGATTACTCAGCAAATCCTAATTTTTGCCTTAGATTGCCATCATTTTTCAACAGGGATACTCCTTTACAGTAAATATAAGCCTCACACATGGGTCTATAGCTTTGCTCTTTCGCGTTAGGCCGCTGAACATATGTAGAAACCGCGCGGCGGGAGGGTTCTAAATACAAACCTAAGCCCGTAGGGCTATATACCGTTGAGTACACTACCCCATTCTCCCTAAGCCATGAGAACTAAACCCTATCGCCATCGATTGACCGCTAGACGATTCGGAACCGTTTTGAAACTCTTAGGTTTAACCGTTATGGCGACACTTTTAACAGCCGCTCCTGCGTTTGCCCAAGATGCTGTATCAGATGGCGGGTTTAGCTTGAGAGAGATCCTCGCGAATGCGCTGCAGTGGGTACAAGATTTGGGACCTGCCGGGGCGATCGCCTTCATCGGCATCTATATTGCAGCAACGGTCGCCTTTCTGCCAGGTTCAATTCTCACGCTGGGTGCAGGAGCGTTATTTGGAGTTGTCCTAGGGTCTATTTATGTTTTTATTGGCGCGACTCTGGGCGCGACGGCAGCATTTTTGGTTGGGCGCTATTTGGCGAGAGGTTGGGTCGCCAAGAAGATCGAGGGAAATGCCCGATTTAAGGCAATTGATAGAGCTGTCGGCCGAGAAGGATTGAAAATTGTGACATTGCTTCGGCTCTCACCAGTTTTTCCCTTCAATCTACTCAACTACGCATTGGGGCTTACGGGCGTATCCTTGAAAGATTATGTCATCGGATGTGTGGGCATGATCCCCGGAACATTGGCCTACGTCTATCTCGGCTCTCTAGTTGGCAATGTGGCGATGCTAGCAGCCGGAGAACAGCCTGCTAGCTCCGAGAATATGGTGGTTACATGGACGCTTCGCATTATCGGACTAATTGCAACCTTTGCAGTCGCAATTTATGTTGCCAAAATCGCCCGCAAAGCCCTTTCAGATGAGCTTCCTGATGAGTCTGTCTCCGAAGGTGAGACGACTTAGCCTCTTTTGACCTCCAAACCTTACAGGTTTTCGAATTTAGGAACCCCCTATGAGCCAGTCATCCCATAACTCTGTCACCGTCCCACCCATGGACGAATACAACACAAAGCTGGTGTCGTATGTCCACCCGTCAGATTGGGTCAATCCAAAACCGCAAGATGAGTATGACCTCGTTGTAATTGGCGCAGGTACAGCCGGATTGGTGACGGCAGCCGGGGCTGCGGGTCTAGGAATTGGGTTGAAGGTGGCTCTGGTTGAACGACATTTGATGGGAGGCGATTGCTTAAACGTCGGGTGCGTACCGTCAAAGTGCGTCATTCGCTCATCGCGCGTTGTTGCCGATATGCGTAACGCGAAGCCGTTTGGCATCAAGCCGCCCGAGCATATCGAGATTGATTTTCCGGCAGTGATGGCACGAATGCGACGATTGCGGGCAGAGTTGAGCCATGTTGACTCGGCTCAGCGATTTCAGAAAATTGGCGTGGATGTGTTTCTAGGAGACGGGCGCTTTTCTGGAACCGACACAATTCAGGTGGGCGATCGCACTTTGCGCTTCAAAAAAGCCGTCATCGCAACGGGCGCACGAGCGGTACGACCATCGATCGAAGGCATCGATACCGTCGGCTATCTCACGAATGAAACCGTATTTAACCTAACCGAACGCCCAAATCGTCTAGCCGTAATTGGCGGTGGCCCAATTGGTTGTGAACTAGCACAGGCGTTTCGCCGCCTCGGATGCGAGGTCATTGTCTTTCATCGGGGCAATCACCTGTTGAATAAAGAAGATGCCGATGCAGCCGACATTGTGCAGCAAGCATTTATTCAAGAAGGCATTCAACTAGTGCTAAATAGTGAGCCGACCCGGGTGGAGAAAACACCAGAGGGCAAGAGGCTGTACTTTAATCAAGATGGTAAAGAACAGTCAATCGTCGTTGATGAAATTTTGGCTGGAGCAGGTCGGGCACCCAATGTCGAGAGTCTTAATCTAGAAGCCGTTGGCGTAGACTATGACACGCGTCGTGGAGTTCACGTTGATGACTATCTGCAAACATCGAATCCTCGAATTTATGCAGCCGGAGATATCTGCTTGCCGTATAAGTTTACGCATATTGCAGATGCAACCGCTCGCATTGTCATTAAAAATACGCTGTTCTCGCCGTTTGGCTTTGGGCGCTCAAAGGTGAGTGATTTGGTCGTGCCGTGGGTCACCTATACCGACCCAGAAATTGCTCATGTGGGCATGTATGAACACGAAGCGCAGCAACAAGGCATTAATGTGAATACCATCAAGATTGAGTTTGAACATGTAGACCGAGCGGTTGCCGATGGTGAGGAAGACGGATTTTTGAAAATTCATCACAAGAAGGGATCAGATACGATTTTGGGGGCGACTATTGTTGCGAAACATGCCGGAGAAATGATTAGCGAAGTGACAACAGCAATTGTGAATGACATCGGCTTGAGCAAGCTTTCGGGGGTAATTCATCCCTACCCGACACAGGCAGAAGCCATCAAAAAAGCAGCAGATGCCTACCGTCGTACGCTATTGACTCCGTTTAGCAAGAAACTGCTTGGCATCCTCGCTAAATTGCCTTGATTGAGTCACTGGGGTAAGGTCATTAGGTCTTACACCTCTTGCATCTCAATGCTGGGATTGACTCAATGAAACCTGCACATGTTGTTGAGAACGTCATAATGAATATCGAAGGCGGCTGCCTCTGTTCGTCCATCCGATATCACCTAACCGAACTCCCTCTATTTTCGATCATCTGTCATTGCCAAACATGCAGAAAAGCGAGTGCAGCACCATCAGTTGGATGGGTGACATTCAATCGAACGAGTTTTGAATTTGTGTCGGGTAACCCAAGTGTTTATCAATCTTCTGTTGGCGTTTTTAGAACGTTTTGTAGCCTCTGTGGTACGCCGCTGACATATGCAAACGATCAGACTTCAGATATTTTAGACATCACGACAGGATCGCTAGACGAACCCCATCGGTTTCCACCGGATCGAGAGGTCTGGTTAGAGCACAAGCTTGGATGGGAAGCCGCTAACGACTCTCTTGGGCAATATTCAAAAGATAGCGATGACACGGATTCATGAAGGAGGATGCTGCCCTTGAACATACAAGTCAATCAGGCCAATCACGCTAGCTTTTGGCTTTTAACGATATCTCCCACATTTTGAAACATTTGTACTCTATCTGCAAGATCTGTTTTTCTCAACACTCGCTCATAGAAGGAATGAAAGGATGCGGGTCTAACATAAAACCAAATTTCATCATAATGACTTAACTGGTGATCAAAGGCTTGAATAATTTGAGCTTCTTCTTGGTTTGTAACCGTATCAGGATGCTTCTCGTACCACACATGGTAGTCATTTGATCGATATACGCCATACCGATCGGATAAAATCGCCCAATTGACCGCTTGGGTTTTGCATCGCATCATGAACTGCTGAATGTCTGGGTTAGTATACAGGCGATCGGGGGTGACTGCGATGCCCGTTTCTTTCAGTTGGACGTCTTTTTCTGCCGAACAGTGCGTTAGATAGATCCGCATGAAGATAGTTGATATAGCGCCTACGCATGCAGCTTAGGACAATTTTTGAGTCCTGAAAGTATCTCTTGTCGTGGATTCTGGTCCGGTGATAATGTCCTAACGCGATCGCCCGATTGGTCGTGTTGGTCGTAATAGTTGAGCGATCGCCCGAAAGATCAGCACACCTATCCAGATCATCATGATTTTCTACGGGGCAGTCGTTCGATGGGCGATCGCCCTTTCATTTCTTCGATTTCTAGTAAACTCACCACGACGCCTGCAATCGGAATAGCCAAAAATACGCCAAAGACTCCAGCGATTCTGGCTCCAACGAGCAAGGCAAAAAACATCACCACCGGGTTAATATCGAGCGATCCTTTCATCACGTGAGGAAGCAACAGATTCTCTTCCACCTGTTGAAGCAAGACACATATCACCAAAACCTTGAGCGCCAACCATACGCCTTCCGACAGAAGAATTAAGCAAACCAGACTAATGCCTAATGTGGCACCAATACCAGGAATCAAATCAAACAGCCCCACAATAATGGCAAGCACTAAGGCAAATGGAACGTTTAATAGCAGAAAAATTAGAAATGAAGAGATTCCAAAGAATAGGGAAAGCAGCAATCGTCCCCAAAAAAACCCTAATAAATTGCGACGAACTGTTTCTGTAAATCGAATTCTTAAATGAATCGGTACAACTTTGAGCGTAAATTGCCACAGCCGTTCTCCGTCCAGCAGCATAAAGAATGCAACTACGGCAATAAAAATCAAATTAATCAAATTAGCAAGAAAAATTTGAATCACGGAAATTCCAAATCGCAATCCTTCTAAGGCTTGTTCTCTCAGTTGTTCTTCAATCGCCTCAAGATTAACTTGAATACCCCAATCGCTTAAAAACTGTTCAAACTGGCTCACGACAGGAGCAAGCGAGTTGAGAAATTCTGTCACACTAGCCGCTAAAATGCGACCTTGAGACAGCACTGCCAAGCTAATCGTGATTGAGATTGCCCCAATCAAAATCATGCTGATCAAAAAAATCAGGCTAACCGCAACGCCATGCGGCAGAAACCGCTTGAGCCACTTTGCTGGATAGCTTAATAAAAACGCCAGAATCGTCGCGGATGTAAAAATAACAAAAACTGTTTCAAAATAGGACAAAAGCTCTATCAGCGCCCAGCCCGACACAAATAACAAAAGAAACCGAACTAACACAAAATTGTTTAGCTTTTCCCAGATATTTTTAACCGGTGCCTTGGTCATGGGCCTTTACGGTAGACACGTCAAAACTGAATTTGAACTCATAGTCTATCGTGCTTTAATGCCTGCATTTCGCTCCACAGATCGCTCGATCTAGGGAAATAAAGTCAGGTTGAACATTGTTTACCTGGGCAACTATGAATTAACGACCCAAGTCGTGAAGCCGGTGAATCTCGTTGACGCATCGATGCGTCAGGGCCATTAGTTCATCGCGATCGCTCGATGAGGGTGGGGCGATGAGATCTCCAATGCGAACCGTGATTGGAACAGGATGGGGCATCGGGCTGCCCTTTTGAATAATGGCTTGGGTGCCCCAGACGCTCACGGGCAAGAGTGAAACTTGGGTTTTAGCCGCAATCAGGGCTGCTCCCAGTTTAGGAGACGGAATCCGAGCATCTGGCGTGCGCGTACCCTGGAGAAAAATCCCTACTGCCCAGCCGTCTTCGAGTTTGGCGATCGCCTGTCGAATAGCACTGCGATCAGCCGCACCCCGCTTAACGGGATATGCCCCGTAGAGATGAATCGCTCGACCCAGAACCGGCACCTTAAACAGCTCTTCTTTTGCCATATACGCAACGGGGCGGCGAACACAGCTCGACACGATCGGCGGATCAAAATCGCTAGCGTGATTGCTCACAATAATCAGAGGGCCCTGCTGAGGAACCCGCTCGGCAGTGTGGATTTGCCCTCGAAAGTAGAGATGCAACATTGGACTGACCACAGTCCACTTGAAGACGTGATACAGCAGTAAACTAATCAGCGGTTCGCGATCGCGACTCATACGATATCGAGTTCAAAACAATCCAACTGAAGAATTAGATTAAAAATTAGATTAAAAATCAGCCAGATCTGCCAAACTACTCACATTCTTCAAACCAACTTCAGAACATGTCCGCTTCATTAACCCGGTTAATACTTTGCCCGGTCCAACTTCAATCACACAATCGATTCCTTCTTGGGGCAACCGTAACGAAATTTCTCGCCACCGCACTGAGCCAGTCATTTGCTTGACTAGTCGCTCTTTAAGAATCTGAGCATCGGTCATTGGAGATGGATCGACATTCGACAAAACGGGCACGTGAGCATCTTGAAACGCAACCGACTCCAACACTGCTTCAAATTCTGCGGCTGCCTCTGCCATAAAGGGCGAATGAAAGGCACCACTCACATTAAGCTTGACTTTTCGCTTGGCTTTCACCTCAGCCATGACCGCTTCAACGGCGTTAGGCTCTCCAGAAATCACGATTTGCCCAGCGCTATTGTCATTGGCGAGCACCACCTGAGACGTGTTCTGAAGCAACTCCTGAAGCTGCTGAGCATCAAACCCGATGAGCGCGGCCATCAATCCACCGGATGCTTGATCCATCAACTCTGCACGTCGCTGAACGAGCCGCAACCCTGTCTCAAAGTCAAACACTCCTGCTGCATAGAGCGCAACATACTCTCCGAGACTATGGCCTGCAACAAGGGCTGGAGCGTGCCCGTTTGCCGCCAACGCATCTGCCAGAATGCTTTCGATAACATAGAGACACGGTTGGGTGTAGAGCGTTCGAGAGACTTTATCGTCCTCATTTTGACAAACATCAGGAACCGACCAGCCCAAGATCAACTCGGCTTTCTCGAATTTGTCTTGTGTGACGGATTGCTCAACTAGGTCAGATCCCATTCCAATGGTTTGAGACCCCTGTCCAGGAAAAACCCACGCCGTTTTTGTCATCACCGATCGCCCCTAACCGCAAATCACACTAATTCAAAAATTCCCGACCGTGTAGAGCTTGATACTCGCCGCCTGACGAAGGCACCCGATCTAGCCTCTCCAATTTAACGCCACCCGTCTAGCGCCTCCCGTTTAGCGCCCCCACTGAAAAATAGCCGCGCCCCATGTCAATCCAGCACCAAACCCAGATGACGCAATAATGTCGCCCGGTTGAATTTTACCCTGTCGGACGGCTTCATCGAGCGCTAGCGGAATCGAGGCGGCAGACGTATTTGCATGGTGAGCCATGTTGCTAATCACCCGCTCAGACGGAATATCCAATCGTTGAGCGACAGCATCGAGAATGCGCTGATTGGCTTGATGAAGCAAGAGCCAGTCTACTTGGTCAACCGTTAAATTAGCGCGATGGAGCGCTTTTTCGATGACTTCAGGTACTCGTTTGACCGCAAATCGATAGACCTCTTGCCCGTTCATGGTCACGGGGTTAAATGTCCCCTGATTGACTGTAATGCCATTGAGGAGTTCGGTGGGTTGACTCTGGTATGAGAGATTTAAGCAGCTATTTTGGGTGCCATCGCTGCGTAGTTCAAACCCTAACAGGCGATCGCTCGGATCAGCTTGAATAACAACTGCACCCGCCCCATCGCCAAACAGCACACAGGTGCGACGATCGCTCCAGTCTGTCCAACGGGAGAGCACATCTGCCCCAATTAACAGCACCGTTTGATAAGTGCCCGTGCGGATAAACTGAGCCGCCGTTACCAACCCAAAAATGAACCCAGAACAGGCCGCTGTCAAATCAAATGCTGTAGCAGTTGTGGCCCCCAATTCGGCCTGAATTTTACTGGCACTGCCAAATAAATCATCCGGCGTTGAGGTTGCCAAGATAATTAGATCGACATCTAACGGGGAAATACCCGCCATGGCGATCGCCGCCTGCGCCGCCTGAGTCGCCAGCGTCGTTAACGATTCAGACTCCCCAGCGATTTGACGAAATCGAATTCCCGTTCGGCTTGAGATCCAGTCGTCAGAGGTCTCAACGATTTGGCTCAAACTCACGTTATCAAGCGACACAGCTGGAACAGCCGAGCCACAGCCTGTCATTGCAATACCAAATCCTGATGTTTCCCGCACGATCACTCTCCGTCGGCAGCAGTTGCAGTAGCTTTTTGATACTGAGATTGAATCTGATGAAGTACATTGTGATCAACTGCTTCCTTAGCCAATCGGATAGCGTTGAAGATAGAAGGAGCCTGGGAGCTGCCATGACTAATAATGCAAATCCCTGCGACACCCAAAAGTAGACCCCCTCCGTGCTCGGCATGGTCAATTCGCTGCTTAATGCGTCGAAGGTTTGGCTTTAAGACTGCCGTTCCAATCCGACCCTGAATCCCCTGAGGAAGCTCTTCTCGCATAATTTGAAGCAGCACTTCCCCAATTGCCTCCGCAAACTTTAGCAGCACATTCCCCACAAAGCCATCGCAGACGACCACGTCGAATGCACCCGATAACACATCTCGACCTTCAGCATTGCCGATAAACGAGACGCGAGGATTTTCCTGCAAAAGCTGGTGGACTCTGATGGCTAAGTCATTGCCCTTCGTCGATTCTTCGCCAATATTCAGCAATCCCACCTTAGGCTCTGGAATACCCAGCACACAATGAGAATAGACGCTGCCCATGACCGCAAACTGTTCTAAAAACTTAGGGCGACAATCGACATTCGCTCCAACATCCAAGATCAAAACAGGCTTGCCTGCCACCATCGTGGGCAATACTGCTCCGATGGCAGGACGATCGATTCCCCTCAGACGACCTAGACGCAGCAATGCCGATGCCATTGCTGCTCCAGAATGCCCGGCTGAAACGACTGCGTCAGCCTTTCCCTTCTTAACTAGATTCATTGCGACATTGATCGACGCTTTAGGCTTGCGCTTAAGACCGACCAGAGGTTCTTCATGCATCTCAATTGTCCCTTCAGCAGACACAATTTCCAAATCACCAGAGGGGTGATGACGTTTTACTGAAGCTTCGACCCGTTCAGGATCGCCAACCAAAATGACCTCTGCATCAAGCTCTTCTCGCGCTCTGAGTGCGCCAGCAACAATTTCGTCGGGGGCATGATCTCCCCCCATCGCATCAATTGCAATCCGTGCCCGAGTTGATCCCATCGACCAAACTTATAGAAACCTAAAAGATCTTATCAGATGGTATCCCATGACGATGGAATTAAATGCGCTACTCGTTTTCTCCAGGCTCGATGATGCGCTGGAACAAATATCCTGTCCCACGAGCGGTCAGAATCAGCTCTGGATTGCTCGGATCATCCTCTAGCTTGGCACGAAGGCGAGAAATGTGAACGTCTACAACCCGAGTATCTACGTGCCGCTCAGGAGTATAGCCCCAAACTTCCTGAAGAATTTCAGATCGTGAGAAAGGTTCTCCAGATCGACCGACTAATAATTCGAGTAGGCTAAATTCCATTCCGGTCAGGCGAATCCGCTCACCCCCCCTATAAACTTGGCGTTTGTTTGTGTCAATGCGTAAGCTACTGACTTGGATAATGCCCGAACTTGGAATTCCGGTTGTGCCAACCTTATCAACCCGACGGAGGACTGAGCGAATTCGGGCTTCAAGCTCTTTAGGGGAAAACGGCTTGACTACATAATCGTCTGCGCCAAGCTCTAAGCCTGTGATCCGATCGGCGACATCCCCCAACGCCGTGAGCATAATGATAGGAACATCAGATTCTTTCCGGAGTTCTTGACAGACTCCATAACCATCTAGCTTGGGCATCATCACGTCTAGAACAACCAAATCTGGCTCTGAATTGCGAAACGTGTCGAGGGCTTCTTCCCCATCTGCCGCCGTAACAACGTCATACCCGATCATTGAAAGGCGAGTCTCTAAAATGCGCCGAATGCTCGCTTCATCATCGACTACGAGAATTTTTTCCTTGTGATTATCCAATTTAGTCCAGGCTCCCTAAAATCAACAAACAGAGGTTAAACCAAGTTTCTAATAGTTAACTTTATGTGTTTTATCATTAAAATAGTAGCCTAAAATACAGCTTTAGGAATGCTGAGATTCACTTCTGAAGCGGTTTTCAGAGTTTCTTAAGATTTATCTTATTTGTAGAATTACTTAACAGTATTTAACAGTATTTGATCATCGGTAATCTAAAGAACGTAATGATAGGGTCTGTTGTAAAGTTATGCCAAAGATTCGCTCCCAGTATGTTTGTCTTCAGTGCGGCGCAGAGGCTCCTCAATACTTTGGCAAATGCCCGTTTTGCGGAAGTTGGAACTCGATGGTCGAGCAGGCGGTCACATCGGGCAGCTCGTCAGCTCGATCAAATGTTCTCGCTGCTGCGCGATCGCCCAAGTCGTCACCGGGGCGATCAGCAACGGGGCATTCAGATGAGGTTGCAGCCCAGCCGCTCGCATCACTGACTCTCCCTCAGATTTCAGACTATCCTCAACAGAGACTATCATCAGGCTATGGCGAGCTAGACCGGGTGCTCGGTGGCGGAATTGTTCCAGGGTCGCTCGTGCTGATTGGGGGCGATCCGGGGATTGGCAAGTCGACGCTATTGCTTCAAGTGGCAGGCCGTCTTGCTGCCCAATATCGCGTACTCTACGTTTGTGCGGAAGAATCGGGACAGCAAGTCAAGTTGCGATCGCAACGGTTGAATATTGCTGATAACACACCTAATGCTGAGGTAATTGACACTAACACAACACATGCAGAGACGGGATCGCCGTCCTCATCTCAGCTCTATTTACTGCCCGAAACCGACTTAGAAACCATTCTGGCAGAGTTAGATGCACTGCATCCGCAAGCAGCCGTAATTGACAGCATTCAGGCGCTTTATTTTTCGGCCCTAAACTCAGCCCCCGGATCGGTATCTCAGGTGCGGGAGTGTACGTCAGCGCTGATGCAGATTGCCAAACGGAAGAATATCACGCTGTTTATCGTGGGACATGTCACCAAAGAAGGGGCGATCGCCGGTCCAAAGGTGCTTGAGCATCTTGTTGACACTGTGCTCTATTTTGAGGGCGATCGCTTTGCAAGTCATCGACTGCTGCGGTCGGTCAAAAATCGGTTTGGGGCAACCCATGAGCTGGGTGTGTTTGAGATGGTCGATCGAGGTCTGGAAGAAGTGCTCAACCCCTCTGAGCTGTTTCTGGGCAATCGAGATGAACTCGCTCCCGGCACGGCGACCATCGTGGCGTGTGAAGGAACCCGTCCGCTCGTCGTCGAATTGCAAGCCTTGGTCAGCCCTACGAGCTATGCATCCCCCCGTCGTTCAACGACCGGCATCGAATATAATCGACTGCTGCAAATTTTGGCGGTGTTAGAAAAGCGGGTCGGTATTCCGCTCTCAAAGCTGGATGCCTATGTTGCCTCATCAGGCGGGCTAAATGTCGCTGAACCAGCTGCTGACTTGGGGGTGGCGATCGCCGTTGCTGCGAGTTTCCGCGATCGCATGGTGAATCCTGAGACGGTTTTGATTGGCGAAGTGGGGCTGGGTGGACAAGTGCGATCGGTGTCCCAAATGGAGCTCCGCCTCAAAGAAGCTGCAAAGTTAGGATTTAAGCGCGCGATCGTGCCTGCCACAACCAACATTCCCAACCTGGACATGGAGATCATTCCGGTTAAACGGGTCGTCGACGCAATTGGTACGGCCCTATCCGGTGGGACATAAGCCGGTGGCACACTCGCCCCATTCCACCCGATTAAAAGCTAAATGTCGTTCGAAATGTGCCAATAACGACTCCATCATTGGCACCATCTTGATTAGGAGCGCTAATCCAGATTAAGCCGGGCGTAATTGAAATAAAGTCAGACAACCGGAGTTTATAAAACGCCTCAAGATGAACCGACATGTCATTTTCGACGGCGAGATCGACTCCTTCTACGCCGCCCAAGTAAGGCTCTACGCCTATCATTAGACCTCCCAAACTCCCAGGAAGTAGTAAATCAGGAAACCCAAAACCAACGCCGTAGTACCATATCTCACCGTTGCCCTGATCGGCGAAAATAACGTCGGTGTAGCCTCCAAATGCATGCACCGTAAATCGGCTGTTGACTTGATATGAGGCTTGAAGTCCATATGAGTTGGTCACTGCCGAGGTCCCCAGTTCAATATGGGCAGCATTGGCAGGAACCGTGCCAACGAAAAATTCATCCCCTTGCCCCAAATCAAAGATGGCGTTGTCTTCGGTGTGGTAGCCGTGGATATAGGTTGCGCCAATCTGGAGGCGATCGCCCGGCAGAACTGTAATTTGCCCTAGAGCCGCATAATCGCCGTTGAAGAGACCTTGCCCTGGCGTAGGATCAGCGGCGTCATCGGCTAAATAGCCCGCCGTCAATGCGAGCATATCATCTGCAAAAAATACGCTGATGGCGGCTCCTGCTCCACCCCCGATTCGATAAATTGGACTTTCTTGACTAAAGGCCGAGATCGAACCGTTGCCGCCATCAAAATCGTCAAATAATGGACTAAATGTACTCGGTACGTAGTCGCTGTGAATGCCCCCTGTAGCGCTGACATAAGCATCGAGGCGATCGCCAATCGGAAACCGATACGCAAGCCAATCCAATTCCACATCATTGTCGGTATTTCCTCGAACGCGAGGAACTAAGCTGCCCTCTGCCGTGCCTGCATCCACTGCATCAAATGAGCTAGCCGCATTAAACGGGCGCGCATTACCCGCCACCAATCGAGTATTGAGCTGATCTTGCCCCGTAAAACTGGTGATTAAATTGAGCCGTACCCGATCGCGGAAGACAGTGCGATTATCTTCGTCGCCCCCGGCTCGACCTGAGAATGCAAAAATTGCCTCTCCTCTTAGCTTAGTTGTTGTTGAAAATTGGTTCTCCTCAATGAGAGTAGTTCGAGATTCGAGCGATCGCATCCGCCCGCCGAGCAGCGCTAGGTCGGCAGCAAATTCGGTTTGGAGACGAAGCAGGGTGTCTAAATCATTCCGTTCGACCCGATCTGCTAACCCCTGATCGATGAGTTCATTGATGCGATCGAGCGCGGCTAACACAGCCGCAGCAAACTCGTAGCGACTGAGGGAACGGTTGCCTCGAAACGTGCCGTCTGGGTAGCCGACGATTACGCCGTAGCGTTCGACGAGCGATCGCAAGGCTTGGTATGCCCAGTCAGTTGGCTGTACGTCTGACAACTGAGAAACCGATGTGATTTGCGCCATCGCAGGGCGTTCGACATTCAGCGATGAGGGAACCGAATCCTCTGACCTGTCGCTCGATGCGGATTCGACCCGATATTCGGGTGTCGATATTGAACTGTTGAAACGGGATATCTCCTCTGACCAGCGATTCGATAGTGGCTCATCCTGCAAATGAACTGGGCTATCTACGTCTTGGGCAGCAGACGGTAACGTTGGGGCGATCGCCAAACTGCTGAATAGAGGCATCGAAACCAAAGAATATCGGACAAATCTGGATGCCATGATCACGCTCCTCACACCAGACTCAATTTAACCCCTAATTTTAGAAATTTATAGCGGTATGCGATTGAGTTAAGCACGGTGGTGTGGGGCGCGGCGCGCCCCACACCACTATTCCTGTACTTAGCGCAATTGAAAATTGCTATAGAACGTTCTAGAACTCGATACCAGGCTGCGCTTTAATCCCTTGCTCTCGAAACGGATGTTTCACCAGAGTCATTTCGGTCACCAAATCAGCCCGCTCAATCAGACGAGCTGGCGCGCCTCGTCCTGTCAAAATCACGTGAGAATCGTCAGGTTTTTGCTCTAAGCCTGTTAAGACTTGCTCAACCGAAAGATAGCCAAGCTTGAGGGCAATATTCACCTCATCGAGTAACACCAACCGAAACTCTGGATTGGCAATAAAGGCGCTTGCCTTTGCCCACGCATCTTGAGCCATCTGGGTATCTCGTTGCCGATCCTGCGTTTCCCAGGTAAAGCCTGCTCCCATCGCATGAAACTCTAGCTGCTCAGCCCAACGACTCAACACATTTTTCTCAGCAGGTTCCCACGCACCCTTGATAAACTGCACGATCGCCACTCGATAGCCGTGACCGAGCGATCGCATCACCATGCCCAGCGCAGCAGTGGTTTTGCCTTTTCCATTTCCCGTATGGACGATCACGAGCCCTTTTTCTTGCTTGCGTTCAGCCAATCGCTGCTGCTGCACCTCTTTACGACGCTGCATTTTACGCCGATATGCTTCATCAGCGTCTGAAGAATGTGTGGCGATCGCGGGTTCAGACGGCGCAGGTGTCGAGTCAGAATAAGATGTCATTGATTCACAGGCTATTGATTACAAGCGATGAGCAGATATGAGCGATGAGCAGACTATTTGCGGAAGAATCCCCGTTCAGAGTCCCATAAAATGTGCGACACAAGACAGAGCGATAAGACTCAAATTCTACGTCTCATTTTATATGTCTCATTAGAATGGCTGAGATGGCTCATCTGCAAGCACAGCCATATCTCCTCGGTAGTGTTCATTGATGCGTTGCGCCTTTGATTGTAGATGAAGTGGCACATAGCGCAAATCAACGGGCAATCCATGAGCCAACAGAAATTCAGCAAGCTGCTCCGAATGAATATAAACGCCTTCAGCATGAAGACGGTGCAGCATGTCTTCAAAGGTAGTCCACGGAGGCGGCGAAGATTGACTAGCCGACTGCGATTGAGGGGTTTCCTGCTTCTGATTGGTATATTGAACCGTATCAGATGACTGCAACGGCGAATAGGGTGGCATATAAACCTCCCTCCTTAATGATTTAGGATGCATGACTAGCCTAAACCATTTGCGCATCCCAGAGGCGTTGCCAACGCGGGCAAGATGCCCGCACTCCCGTTTCATGAATGATTTAGGATCGCAGCCGCTGCAGAAGGATTGTCATCGCTCAACATAGGATTGCAACGGTTGCAGAAGGATTGTTATCGCTCAACATAGGATTGTAGCCGCTGCAGAAGGATTGTCATCGCTCAACATAGGATTGCAGTCATTACAGAAGGATTGTTATCGACAAACATGCCATTGTCATAGAGAAACATCGAATGATCAGGGCTCGACATATGAATGTCATCGATGATCATTTAATTGCATCGACAAACATGCCATTGTTATCGACAAACATCGAATGATCAGGGCTCAACATATGAATGTTATCGATGATCATTTAATTGCGATGACTCACATTAAGTCAATGGGCTCGACAGAGACATGGCGATCGCTCAACAGACATTTGCACGCCTTACAGCGGCACTGCGATCGCTCAACGTGCGAACAGCCGACAGTATTGCGTTAGTTTTGTCAGTCAATCAGCCGTGACTACGAATTGATATTAATCATCAAGACACCCAAGCAGAAAACTTTTCAATATCCTTATGAATAAAAGCGCATTCGAATATACATCATGAAATGCGGCTGAATTTTGAGTCTGCTAAATGGTCTTTCAATATCTCTCCAAGAATGGCGATTCCCTTTTCAATCGCATCGGGCGGGTGAGAAAAGCTGAGCCGCATTGCTGGATAGCCTTGCTGGTCAGGAAAGAATGAAGAACCACACGTCACGAGAACGTGTCGAGCGATCGCCTTTTGGCAAATCTCTTTAACCAACACCTGCTCTGGAAACTGCACCCAAAGCAGGATGCCGCCCTCCGGTTGCGTCCAGCATGCCTCCTCAGGGAAATGAGTTTCTAATGCCTGAAGCATCATATTAAGACTTTGGAGATTATTAGCGCGCACTCGATTCAGATGCCGACGATAGTGCCCCGATGCGAGATATTCGCTCACGATCGCCTGAGATGCCCTAGATGCGCTGAGGTCTTGCAACAGTTTGCGCTCCAAAAGAGGTTTATAGTGCTCTCCCGTAGCAACCAGATAGCCCACTCTCAACCCCGGCATTAGAGTTTTTGAGAAAGTGCCCACGTAGATGACTCGGTCAGAGCGATCAAATGCCTTAACAGACGGAGGAACCGTGCCAAAATGAAGTCCTTCATAGGCATTATCTTCAAGGATGAGACAGTCATACTGTTCAGCAAGGCTCAAGAGCTGCTGCCGATGGCTCTGAGAGGTGGTGATTCCGGTTGGGCTATGCAGGGTGCTAATCGTGTAGATTAGCGTCGGGCGGTGGCTTTCGAGATATTGAGCGAGCAACTCTAAATTCATCCCCTCAGCGCCCATCGGGATACCAATCACTCGTGCCTTGGCCTCCTGAAAGATGGCGATCGCCCCATGATAGGTCGGGCTCTCGACAATCACCCAATCTCCCGGCTGGACGTAGTGATGAATCGCCAGAGACAGCCCCTGCATTGCCCCATTGGTGATGATGAGGTTGTCAGACGAAATCTCTAACCCTTGGTGAATCAATAGCTGCACAATTTGTTGGCGCAGGTTGAGCTGTCCCTCTGGGACATCGTAGTCAAATAAATTGTCTGCAATCTCTCGCATGGCTCGCCGGGCAACCCGCTGGATGTCGTCTAGGTCGGATCGCAGCGTAAAACCGGAGCTAAAGTCAATAATTTCTCCATGGCGGCGAGCCTGCATCGAATTGGTATAAATGTCGAAGAACGATAGCTTGCGCTGCTCAGGAATAATCACTGTCTGAGCAGGCGCAAATGCAGACCGACATTTATAAGGCGTAGAGATAGGCTTTGCATTTACAAAATAACCAGCCCCTGGACGCGCATAGATGAGCCCATCCGCTTCTAAAAGACTATAGGCTTCGATAACCGTTAGCTTGTTGACTTGAGTATTTTCAGCAAGAGCGCGGATAGAGGGAAGTCGTTGACCGGGTTCAAGCACCCCAGAACGAATGAAATGACCAATGCGATCGCGAATTTGCTGATAAATCGGCTGAGTTGATTGGCGATCAAGCAGAATTTTCACAGGATGATGCTATCGCAGTGAATGTCTCTTATTGCTTGGAACTATAGAGCAATTTAGAGGGTTGAAACTAGTACAGTTCCTAAAAAATTGATTAGAACAGTTCAAAGCTTGCGCTTACACCCTCATGAGACTCTAAAATCTAGCTGAAATTTTTGGACTCGGAGCGATCGCCCCCACTTCACCACTGAATGCTCCTCTACCAACTGAAACCCAAACGCTCGATACAGATGATGGGCAGTATCTAATCCCGAAAACGTCCACAGATAAATCGGAGCTTGTTGAGTATCTTGACAAAATTGAATTGCCATTTTCATGAGAACCCGACCTAGTCCAAGTCCCTGGAATTCTGGAGCAACAATAAACCACCGTAATCGTGAACCCATTCGATCAGCTTGGCGACCATCAATGGCAATTGAACCCGCAAATTGATCCTGATAATAGGCAACCCAAAGTCCATCACGATCGCTCTGAAACTCACTAATAAATTCTGCAAACTCAATTCCTACTTCCGTCTCAAATGATGCATCAAGCTCCCAGTTTTTGGAGTAATATTTGCCATGAATTTTAGTGACTTCGCCAATGACACCCGGCGAGTATCCTCGAATTTGAATCTGATTTAGGGTTAGTTGAGAGTATGATAACGGTTCTCTTAGCATATTAGTTCGCCTCAGAGGATGTTTTCTTAAAGCTGGTATTTGTCATTTCAAAAGCAGCGAAGCGAAGCATGCTTTAAGGTTGCGACATTCTTAAAAAAAAAGCGAAGCAGAACATAGCTTGCTTTCCATTAACTTGGAATTCTGATTGGATGCGTTTATCGAGATCCGTCGCTCTCGGCTGCCTGACACATTTTATTTTGTGGTCAGATTTTTCGATACCGTAGGTTGCGGTTGAGCTTGCAAAACCCAACACAGTCAGACTTTAACGGCATTTTTGGGTTTCCTTACGTCAACCACAACCTACAAGTTTTGGTCATTTCAGGAGATGTGTCAGGCAATCAGCCCCAAGGGGTTTGGGGTCGATGGGATTGCTATATAGCGGTATTCGCTTGAGTTAAGTACAGCGGTGTGGAGCGCGCTGCACCCAACACCACCGTTTCTGTACTTGACGCGCACATTGCTATAGATAGTCGATTAGATAATTGAAAAATTAATTCAAATTATGTCCAAATTATATGCAAATTAAGTCGTTATTTAGCCGGTACAGTTCACATCAAAAGGCAGTAGAACAGTTGCTTTATTAAAAAAGTGTACTAGCCGAGATTAATCGGTTTGTACCTTATCAAAATTCTTCTAATTCGATGCAATAGAAGTATCTTAATGCAGCCTAATGCAAGAAGGCACTTATGAAAGCTTCAACATCTTCAAATTCAATTCGAGTCGAGCGTACGTCTTTAAGTGCATCCTCTTCCAAATCTCTACTCCTCCGTTTCAGTCAGCTATTGCGAACGTTATGCCGTTCGACGGTTCGATTTCTTACTCAAGGTCCTGAAATTCGCATTTGGCAAACCAAGTCGCGCAATGGAGCCATTCGCTGGCATGCATATGATCCATCAACAGATCAACGAGTCACATTGAGTTCAGAGGCAGAAATTCGCTCCTGGCTTGAGCAACGCTATCGCTGGTGAGCATAAAGAAATTCATTCTGAGTATCTTTCTGAGTTAATCTGGATTCTGGACAAGTCAAGCAGAGTCTAGGAGTTGACCCTTGGAACGCACGTTTATTGCTATTAAGCCAGATGGTGTCCAGCGTGGACTGGTTGGTGACATTATTCATCGCTTTGAGAACAAAGGGTTCGCTCTGGTGGGCATGAAACTGATGACGGTTAGCCGAGAGCTAGCAGAAGAGCATTATGGTGTCCACAAAGACAAACCCTTCTTTAAAGGACTCGTTGAATTTATTACCTCTGGTCCAGTTGTTGCAATGGTTTGGGAAGGAAAGGGCGTCATCGCGTCCGCTCGCAAAATTATTGGCGCAACGAACCCTCTCACGTCTGAACCGGGTACAATCCGAGGCGACTTTGGCGTCGATATTGGTCGCAACTTGATCCACGGTTCTGATGCTGAAGAGACGGCTCAGCAAGAAATTGGGCTATGGTTTAGTGCGGATGAATTGATGAGCTGGCAACCTACTATCAATCCGTGGATCTACGAGTAGGTTATAGCCCTATGGGCTCTTTGTGTGTAGAACCCGCGCGGCGCGCGGGTTCTACACACGTTCAGTGTCCTAACGCGAGAGCGTAAGGCTATATTATCGGAGGCTTAATTCCCGGCATTGCTCATCGGCGAATGATTTTCGGAGGGGCATGACATTGTCATGCTTGTACAACGGGTAGTTGGTGAGCTAATGGTTTCTCTATCATTCATCAATTTCGCAACGTCTAATTCTCAAGTTTTAGCGTTTAATGCAGGTCGTGAACGACCTGTCTTTTTATTGGAGTAGACAATCCAGAGAAACTAATCGACTGAAAGCTCTTTTGCCTCTTGGAGTTCTTGACTAGACGGCGATACCTTATCATCATCGGCCACGAAAGAATTGTCTGAAGCAGGACTTGATTCAACAGAGGGTACGGTGACAGGTTCAGAATCAGAATCAGTTCGTTTTGAGAATCCCCAGATAAACAGTCCCGCGATCAGGCTAATCATGAGCCATTCTGGCGGAACAAACTCTGGATTAATCACGCGCAGCAGCAGCCGAAGCCCAACCAGCCCAACCGTCACAAAACCTGCATCTTCGAGGTATACATATTCATCAAGCCAGCGAATAAACAACCCGGCCATAAACCGGAGTGTGATCACACCAACCATGCCGCCGGTTAAAACAAGCCAAGTTTCTTGAGAAATGGCGATCGCCGTTGTAACGCTATCCAGTGAAAAGGCCAGATCCGTCACCGCAATCATCGGAATTGCTTGCCAGACTGACGAAAACCGAGGCCCGTGATGGTGATGATTTTTATTGTCTTCGTCTGATGTGAAATATTGAAAGACAAGCCACAGCAGGTATACCGCGCCCAGAAACTCAAACTGCCAAAATCGAATCACCCAGGTAGCGGTCAAAATTAAAACAATCCGCAATGAGAATGCTGCGATTAGCCCGATGTTGAGAGCGCTACGCTGCATCTTGGCACTGTCTAACCCTTGCGCAATAGCAGCTAGGGCGATCGCATTATCAGCCGACAACACAACTTCAAGCGCAATTAGCACTGGCAACAGCAGCAGAGCATCGACGCCAACATTGGATGAAAAGTCCAGCAGTTGATCTAACATCACGTTCCTTAAGACTATCTGTGCTTAGAATACCTGAGCGTTAAGGGAAGGAAATAGCGCTCAGATAAAAAGATTGGCTAGCCTCATGTAATGCCTTAGCACGATCGTCGGATGCATAGCAACCGCCACAGTCTAGGCAGTCGCACGCCAGAGTCTGCCCCAGCTTTGGCTTTTAGCTAGGAACAATGTCCTAAGCTATCTCTGGCTAACACTATCAATGCACGACTCTCTGAGAGCTAGACAACCAATAAAAAATTGTGTCTTTAACGGAGTTTCCTTAATTTAGCTTAACTCTACTTAATCTTAATCAGGGGACAATGAGAATACAGATGCAGGGGAACATCCCTGAGCGCAAGCCTTAAATGACGACTCCCTCGTTCTCAGGCTTAAAATAAATTTAGTGAATATGAATCCTCATATAGCGATCCTAAATCACTTGTGATTTGTGTGTGAGCAGTGGCGGTTGCTATACAGTAGGGTTCAAAAATGTTATTGGCTATCTAATTTTGATGGATTCATCGCATCCGAATATCGGTCAAACACGGGGATTTATCTCAGAGTCGCCTAACGATTTTGACAATCGTGACGACCCTAGGCGATCGCCTCCATCGTTTACCTCAAATGTCATGCTCAAACCCTTACTGGCTCAATTTCAGGCTCGCTATCCGATGGGGAGCCTAATTTCTGAATATGTCGCCGTTCATGAAGAGCAGTATGTCGTGCGAGCACTGGTTCAAATTGGCGGAGTTTCACTAGCCAGCGGGCTAGCCGCAGCATCTGACATCGAATTAGCAGAAGATCGGGCGAAAGTTCGAGCGCTGGAGGCGCTAGGGATATCGCCGTCATCCATTTCTCAAGTACCGAATGTGTCCCTCGAATCGTCGGTTCCCCTACAATCCCGACCCTTGGTTGACCATTCAATCCTTGGCAGGTCTTCGTCTAATCCTCCTGCCGTACAGCCCACTCAGGTTCCATCAGGATCAAACCCTGAAGGGTTTACAGCAACCAAGACAACTCCGTTTTATCAGTTTGGGCGTTCTTCGGCTGAGCGATCGCCCACAGAGCCTGATATACCTGATATTTCTTCGCCTATTTCTTCATCTGCTAGTCAAGCTGTGAGCCCCCCCCAACCCGAACGACAGTCTGCCCCAACCGCTCCGATTGCCAATACATCTGAGGCTGAATCAACCGCGCCTCAGTCGAGTAAAAAATCGAAACGCAAATCAGGGGTCGAGGAAGCAGACCCGTCCAGGATGACTAAACAAGATTCGTCAACAGACATAACCAAACGAATTGATCTCTCTGATGCGATCGCCAAAACAAGTGTAGAGCTTAAACGGCTCGGCTGGAACGAGGTTCAAGGTCGTCAGCACCTACAAAAAGCCTACGGCAAGCGATCGCGCCAGCAGCTAAGCGACACCGAATTACTCGATTTTCTAGAGTTTCTTGAGTCTCAACCTTCGCCGAGCGAACCGTCTCAAATCGAATAATCATTGGCACCTACCTAATAGGCTGAGAACTCTCACACCCGCGTATAATCATCACCCAAAAAGCAAGGTTCGCCCCAAAGACGAAGGGGCATCTCGAACCGTTCTAGGCTTCGACGGGCGATGGACGGTTGCCCACCGATTGCTTACTAATGACCTGGTCAATCAATCCATAATTCTTGGCCTCTTCCGCTGACATGAAAAAGTCACGTTCGGTGTCTTCTTCAATGCGCTCAATAGGTTGGCCTGTATGCTCTGCCAGCCATTCATTCAAGCGCTGTTTGTGATAAAGAATCTCTTTCGCTTGAATCTCAATATCTGCGGCCTGCCCTTGAGCTCCTCCTAACGGTTGGTGAATCATAATCCGAGAATGCGGCAGGCTCATCCGCTTACCCTTAGTACCTGCACTGAGCAAAAATGCCCCCATGCTGGCCGCCAACCCCAAGCAAATAGTGCAAACATCAGGACGAATATGGTTGATGGTGTCAAAAATTCCTAATCCCGCCATAACCGACCCACCTGGAGAGTTGATATATAGGTAAATATCCTTCTCTGGGTCTTCAGCTTCAAGAAACAGCATCTGAGCCACAATCAAATTAGCCAGGTCTGAATCAACCTGCTGTCCCAAAAACACAATCCGCTCTCGTAGAAGGCGAGAGTAGATATCAAATGCTCGTTCACCGCGACCCGATTGTTCAATGACGGTTGGAATCATAGGACTCCCTTACGTGAGTTGATCTCTTTGATTCTATCGAATTCACGCCATTACATTTCACGTCGAGGCACAAGATGCCCAATCACCGTCTGATGACTACGTGGCTCTGCCCATCCTCCGAGCAATTCGGTAACGGTTACGAATGAGAATCATCCTCATCTTTATGGATCTCAGACGTCGTTAGATTCGAGCCATTTTCGTCAGGCTGTTCTATCAGTAGATTACTAAGCAATGTTCTTAGACGCATCCGAGGAATGTAGGGCCATCCTCCTTCTGCTTCAATATCTTTGAGCAAGCTGTAGAGACTTTGGCGGTTGTTGGGCAATGAAACCTGAAATAACTCATCTCTAATAGCGCGGTGGAGTGCTTCCAAAAGACGAAGCAACGCTAGGAGTGAGGTCGCATCTCCCTGATAGCGATGAGCTAGAGACTGGACGTCTGTGGCGATCGCCTCCAGATCTTCCTGCGTTTCAAGTCGGTCTTCAATTTTATCGCTCATGCTGCCCCTTACCTACTAAGTCAAAATAACTACCAATTGAGTCAAAATAACTACCAACCTTTCCCCATTCTCGGATTCCCGCAATTCAATGACTAGTTTCGGCTATGCAAAATAATGGTCGCATGGTCTTGTAGAATTCTATATAGAACTTTAAGAAAGCCAATCTAAATTGAGCTAGACGTTCAGGAAGATGTAACTGACCTATAGAGGTCTAATGGATTGTTGAACTGTCTTTGATAATCCAGACAATCTATCAGATGTAGTAAAAGATGTAGTAATTTGCGTCTTGAACTTTGATTGAACGGTCTAACCTCTAAAAATGATTGGAAGTTATCTTTTTTTGTTGTACAAACCGCCAGATTTCATTGTTTGAGAATCATACTGGTGGAGTTTTTATACTGATTACTGAGGTTGATCATGAGGTATCGCGCACTAGTCGTTGCATTCCTAGCAATTTGCTTGGGGTTGCTGACTGCTTGTAGTGAGGGTCCGGCTGTCGCAAGTAGTGGTCCCCTAACATACGATCAAATCAAAGGATCGGGCTTAGCCAACACCTGTCCCCAATTGGCAGAAACTCGCCGGGGGGCCATCAAGCTCGATTCAGATAAGTCTTATGTCATACGAGATTTCTGCTTAGAGCCGACAGCCTATTTCGTCAAGGAAGAGCCCATCAATAAGCGCCAAGAGGCAGAATTTGTTCCTGCAAAGTCTCTAACGCGGAAAACGACAAGTCTCGATCAGGTGGCGGGAACACTCACAGCAAATCCAGACGGTAGTTTTCGCTTTGAAGAAGAATATGGCTTTGACTTCCAGCCTATTACGGTGCAGTTGCCCGGTGGCGAACAAGCTCCATTTTTATTTACTGTCAAAGGTCTGATCGCACAAACCCAGCCTGGGTTAGATGGCATCAGTACTTCAACTGACTTTGAAGGAGATTTCAAAGTTCCGTCCTATCGCACTTCAAACTTTCTAGACCCCAAAGGTCGCGGGCTCGCTGCAGGATATGATAGCGCTGTAGGTCTTTACGCACAGGCAGATCGGGAAGAACTGCGCAAAGAAAATGTCAAGCAATTTGATGTCGGCGATGGCAAGATTTCGCTGCAAGTTGCTAAGGTCGACAGTATCACAGGTGAAATTGCGGGCACATTTGAGAGCATCCAACCCTCTGATACCGATATGGGGTCAGACGAGCCAGTCGATATTAAAATCCAGGGATTATTTTATGCACGCATTGAACCGGCTAATGCATAAATAACTCCGACTCTTCTGCATCAAATTAATCGGTTGTCCTTAGAGCGAGATATTGCTGTAGCGGTTCATAAGTTAGCTGTAAACAGCGGAAGCGGGGCTGAGTTGCCCCTATGCAACGGGTTTAACCCTACATTCACTCTGCTCACACACAATTCACAAGCGTAGGATCGCTATATCAGCCTAAGCTTTCAT
Organism: Elainellaceae cyanobacterium; assembly: GCA_051117335.1. GTDB lineage: Bacteria > Cyanobacteriota > Cyanobacteriia > CAZCXK01 > CAZCXK01 > DBGGTD01. Next base: position 44,166 of record JBNPEB010000008.1, on the reverse strand, counting down.
AGTTCGTAAAGGAGGTTTTTATGACCTCCTTTTTTAATCCCAACTCTAGCTGCAACATTCCCTGTTCCCAATCTCCTTGCCCCCAAATCTAAGCCCCCTTCAACCAAGAGTCAGTCTTTTCTAGTCATCCTAAATGCTAGGCGTATTGCTCATCCAAGTCCTGAAGAAAAATGAGCTAAGCAAATTTACCTGGAATTTATGTGGAAAATTAAAAATTTATGCGGCGATCATTATCCGACCATAAATTTGCAGAATCTTTAAGTTTTTTTGAATAAAGCTGTGTAAATCTTTATCGAGGAGACTATTGAACCATACTCGCTAGCGCAAGCTCTCATAATCACCCCCAATCGAGGAACTGCTCGGCACTAGACGATTACAAATGTTGCCTTAACCACTAGGCAAGTCAAGCTAATTTAGACATTGCGAACCAAATCTGATCTTGATCCCGGACTCCAAATATAAGAATTATTTTGGTAAGGACGTGCTCAATTTTGGATCAATTAGTTTCCGTAAAAATGCAGTTGTTGCTGTTCTAACAAACGAATAGATTTGATATGCGAAACAAAAACGTTGTTCAGATGCCCACGATTGAAAGTCGCTATAATCCCTGCGTCGAGAAGATCTTCTCAAATTGAGTTAACTCCTTATTGTTTCTAAATAAAGGATCGCAGGCTATTGACCAAACGAATCGCGGCACTGCAACATTAGGTCGCTTGATTACCTAAAACCCCCCCTTAAATCTGTGTAGGTTAAGTCTTCTACCGCCTGAATATCGTCATGCTTACAACAGTCACACAAGAACTAAAGAGCGAGAGCTTAGAATTACTCAGGGAGCATCAGGACAATCCATCTCCGCAATTACGCAATAAATTAGTTCAGCTCAATTTTGGATTGGTTAGGAAGGAAGCGCATCACTGGATTAATCAATGTCCAGAGAGTTATGAAGATCTCCTCCAAGTGGGCAGTTTGGGGCTAATTAGAGCGATCGAGCGATTTGATATGACAAAAGGCCATGCATTTAGCTCATTTGCCATTCCGTACATCCGAGGCGAAATTCAGCATTATCTGCGAGATAAAGGATGCACAGTCAGAATTCCAAGACGCTGGCAGACTTTGCAGCGGCAAGCAACTCACAAAACCCGTGAACTACATGCCAGCCTCAATCGAACTCCGACTGACTTAGAACTGGCTAATGCGTTGGAGATTTCCCTAGCAGAATGGCACGAAATTAGACTGGCGTATCGCAATCGCTCTCCGCTTAGCTTAGATGCTCCTATGTCTAATGACGAAGACGACGGCTCTACTTCATTAGGTGATCTGATTCCTGATACTCGATATCGCAGCTTCCAACTTGCCCAGGAAGACCAAATTCGCCTACAACAGGCATTAGTTCAACTCGAAAATCGAACTCGTCAAGTGCTAGAGTTCGTGTTTTTATATGATTTGACTCAAAAAGAAACCGCTGAACGTTTGGGAATCAGCGCAGTTACTGTATCGCGCAGGCTCAAAAAAGGACTTAAGCTTCTAAAAAAGTCGATGGTTAACGGAAGCTTGTAATTATAGCGTTAGCCACATAGCTTAGGACATGACTCCGGATGAAATCCAAAGCTGGGGAAGCTGGCGAGCAACTGCACAAAGAACAGTGGCGGTTGCTATAACAACGGTTAGCGCCCTGTTTCACATCATCTTGGAGTTTGTTCTTGATATTTAATTCGATACGCGCACTCCAAAAACCACTCCAGCTCAACCTATTTACCTGCTTCAGGACCCTGCGCGGCGCGCGCGCGGCCACACACAAGCCTGAGCTCTTAGGGCATAAGCCTGACGCACTCTGTTGGCCTAGCTCATGAGAGACATTTACTGCATGTTCACTCGAATCTGTAAAGACCGCTGATCACAACCTCTAATCCAAGAGTGATGTAGTATAGACCATAAGGGACATTAATCACCTGCAATCAGGTAGAGATTGCAAAAAACAACTTTTAAGTTTTGGCTAAGTTTCGATAAAAGCGCGTTGAGCGATTGCTAGTCTAGAACATCACAGGATAGTTGATCTGAGCTCATCTCAAGATTTGTCAAACATCAGTGACTTTTGAAACATTTATTCATATGATCCAAGATAGATAGGCACCAAAAACAGAAAATATTCAGTATAACTAAATACATTAGCTCAGTTACCCAATGCTCCCGGAGAGAAGCAGATAGGGGGTTGAGATGGGTTTCATCGATAGCAATTTCTTAAACACAAACCGAGACTATTAGCCACAAGGGGTGAATCATGGTTCAGTCAGTCTACTATTCAATCGACTTCATACAAGACGAAGCTCGTCATCTCGTTCAACGTGGAGTTGTGAGTCGTCATCAGCCAATTTACGTGCTCTGCCAGTATATTCCAGCGCGAGAATGGTCTCACATTGAGTGCGAACTCGAAAAAAACAGCTATTTGCTGAGGGATCGCATTGGAGATCTTCTCGGACGTGAAGAGTGGGACAACGATTAACTCGTTGGATGCGACACTCATTCAGAAGCGGCATGAGATATCCCCGCTGATCAACTCGTTAGTCTCAGAAATTCTGTAGAGTTTTTAATCCTTCTATCCGCCAAACGTAGGCGCTACAGACATTAACGGAATCATGCCTGTAGCGCTATGAGAGGCTATTGCCAAGGTTGCAGAACGTTCCCGCAAACGCTTCACTCAAAGCGACTACACAAACAACGTAGGCATTCGCGGACGCCGCGCGGACTCTATCAAAACCAAAGATCCTGAAACCTGTGTTTCGCAAACGTCATGTAACGCGTTCGCGTAGCGTTCCTTCGGAACGTATCTCTTCAAGAAGAAGTTTTAATCGCTAAGGCGACAAAGAACAGGACTCTAAGCATCCTCTGAGTGCGATTTCTTCAGATATAAGCTTGATTTGAACTGCATTTATTGAGAACTTCCGTCTTGTTCACGGAGTTTCTCCAGCTCACTTCGGATTTTGGCGAGCTGCTCAGTCAACTCTTTAATGTCAGATTGCACACTAGGCTCGGCAGTAGGTTTAACCGTGACTGTCGTCGGTTGACTGCTATCTGAGGATTCTTGACTTGGTTGAGCTGCCTGATTGCTGAGCAGATTCTCTACAAAACTGCGAGCTTCCTGTTCAGTCATTTCACCTTTAACGGCCCATTCTTCAGAAAGTTCAGAAAGCTCAGTGGCCAAATTAGACAAATTTTCGTCCCGCCGTTGCGGATTTTGCAAAATTTCAATCAGGGAAGCTGTCGCGCCGAGGGTGACACGAAATCCCTTTTGGAGCATTTGGGTAAGAGTATCCGGATTCATCGGATCTTCGAGTTCTCCATACTTGCTCCCTGATTCTAAGCTCTGAGCTTATGAGATTGCAATTGGTAATAGGGTCAATGACAGAAATAATTAATCGGACTCTGGTGAATCAGAGGAGGGCACACTCTCATCTAAGATCTCATCTGAGATTGGTGAATGAGCTGATGATGGGGAGTCGGGACTGATCGGGACTGATGCATGCTCTTTAGAGGTCAGATTTGATGCGAATGACCGGGTGTATTCTTGAACATCCGACGATTCGTCAATTGCCAAAGATTGAGCCGTATTAGAATGCCATTGATCGAGAAAATCTTTGATGGCGGCTTCTTCAACCCAAGTTTTCACGACAACCGTTAAAGGTAATGCGAGCACCAGTCCTAGAGGGCCTAAAAATGTTGCAAAGAAGATTTGGGCAATCAGCGTAGCAGCAGGTAAGAGAGAGACTTGTTTCTGCATCACCATTGGGCTAAACCAATAGCTTTCCAGATTTTGAATAACAAGATACAACGCAACAACGGCGATCGCCTTTCCGGGAGAATCGAGTAATGCTACGAGAATCGGAAATACTGCACTAATAGTCGGGCCGATGTTGGGCAGAAAGTTAAAAACTCCGGCTAGAAGCGCATGGGCAAACACAAACTTAACTTGTAATACAGAAAGCCCTAAACCACTGACTAGAGCAACAAATCCGGAGCTAATGGACACAGCCCCCAACCAGTTGATGAGAGCGCTTTCGCAGCTAGTAAAAATCGAGTCAGCTCGTCGTCGATAAAACGACGGGAAAAGCCTCAATATGAGCTGGCGGTAGGCGATGGGATCCGCGAGCAGCATAAGAGTCAAAATAATGACCAGCAGCAGTTGAAGGAGAACCGATAGCGAATTGGAAAAAAAGGTGAAAAAATTACCGAAGATTTGTTGGGAAAGAGACGCGGCCTGCTGAATCAGGTCAGAGAAGTTGGGCAGTAGCCTGACATCAGGCATAGGAAGCCAATTGGGGGGATTCTCAATCCACTGATTGAGCCAGTTAATAAACTGACGGAACCCTTCTGGCAACACTTGAATGAGCTGCTGAAACTGATTGACAAATAGCGGAACAATAATGCCAATACAAACGGCAGTTCCTAACACAACGAGGCTCAATGCAATCAAAACTGCGTTGCCGCGTGTCACTCTGAATCGACGAATGATCTGTCGAACTAAGGCGTTGAGGGCGATCGCCAACACAACAGCAGTAAATACTAACAGTAATATTTGACGAAACTGCCACAGAATAACCAGAGCGGCAATCACGCAGAGAAGCCCGATTAAGTCAGCAAATTTCACAGAACCTCATGAATTGCCATTAGGGAATGATGGACGATTTTGATACGGCATTGGAATATATTGCACAGACGGACGACCCGACATCGGCTGCGGATACAGATCCATTAGGGCATAGATTTCTCTTGGAAGCCCTACGGTAACGGGTAACCCAATGTCTTGTGCCTCTTCTACCAAGACAGGATAGTCATGCGTGACCTGTCCGGTTGTTAGCCGTTGAATAATCTGATCAATATTTTTGGGGTCAATTTTTTGCTGAGGGATGCTATCTTCTAGCAGCGCTCGAACAAACGATTGAACTTGATTAAGCGCCTTACGGGCAATATCAGCCGACATTAATGTCTGATCATCAATTTCGCTGATGGGCTTTTCTTCAATGACCTTGAGCACACTCGCAGCAGCCATGTTGCCTAACTGAGGATCAACCGGCCCTAAAACAGCATTTTCATCCATCACAATTTCATCGGCTGCCATTGCCAACATGGTGCCTCCACTCATGGCATAGTGCGGAACAAACACAGTGACTTTGGCTTTATGTCGCACAAGCGCCCTAGCAATTTGTTCGGTGGCGAGCACCAATCCTCCGGGCGTATGCAGAATCAAATCAATCGGTACATTGGGGGGAGTCAGGCGAATCGCTCTCAAAACCTGTTCTGAGTCTTCAATATTGATAAAGCGGGTGATAGGAATCCCCAACAAACTGATGGCTTCTTGCCGATGGATCAGCAAAATCACCCGACTTCCTCGCATTCGCTCAAAATTTTGAAGGGCAGATAATCGGCGATATTCGGTGATGCGCCGCTGGATGGCGGGTTGAAGCGACGAAATTACAACAAAAATCAGAAGAAGGTTCCAAAAATTCATAACGGCTCTGTTGCACCTGCGTTGTCGATGAGAATCTGGAACTCATTATCTCAATTGCACACCGCCATATAGCAATGTGCGCGTCAAGTACAGAAACGGTGGTGTGGGGCGTGCCCCACACCACCGTACTTAACTCAAGCGCATCCCGCTATATGGAAACTTTTGAGGGAGGGTAACACTCGGGGGGCGAGTGCCATCATCCCAAGATTGATCTTCAGTCCTACCCTGGAGGGTGGGCGAGTCCAAACTCTGGGGGCTCTTGTTTGGGCTCGCCTTTTTGGAACATCAGGGGCGATCGCCCGATTTCCCGATTTTGTTCATAAACCGCAATAAAAGTCTTACAGATTAATATGGATTTAAGACGTGCATCGGGCATTGTTAGCAGACTGCTGCCAAGGAAATTCACAGTTGTTAGGGACTGTGTAGCGTCTCGCACGGTTGGTCAATGCATTGCAATTTAGCAGATTGCGTTCTGCAAATTGGCAGTCAAAAAAGCCAAGCGCCTCTCGACTCGAGGCGAAGACATATGAATATGAGGGCGATTGTGAATTGGATGCCCCTCGTCTCCATACAAAAAGATAGTGCTCAGAACCATTCCAATTACGCCAGAGCTGATACTGATAGGTTCCACCTTCGCCATTACTAACACGAGCGACACTCTGCTGCCGGTCTTGACGATCTGAAGACAATCTAGAACTTGCGTTGGGTCTAGAACCCTGCCGTCTAGACGTTTGCTGAATCGAAGCAGCAGCTCTGTTCCAATCAATCCCTTGGCTCGTCGGTGATGACTCTGCTTCTACAGGATTATTCGCTAAGAGATCCTGACATTCAGCAATGTGGCTCATATCAATCTGGGCACGAGTTGAACGATAATCTTGGATTTGCCTTCTTAACTGGATCAAGTCTCGACGGTAGGCATCGGTAATGTCAGGGAAGCCAATTAGCGGTTGAATCAAGCGACTCGCCCGATCCCAATTGTTTAAGCAAATAGCCTGTTGCAACTGGTCTCTCAAGTCCTGAGGAGAGTTGGCCTGTACCGGCAATGGCGAGAGTACAACGGCAAGAATGGCGAAGGATAGTGATTTATATAATTTCATTGCTTATCCATATGAATATTGACGCATATAGAGTTCCCTTAACGTGACTGGACTAGCACATTAAGAAATCGACAAACCGCGTTGAAAGTACATTTGTTCTATTAGAATTAATCTTAGTTCGTGTAACTGTTTGTGTAACTGAGATGCATGTCTACTTTAAATCGCAGAGCGCAGATCGCCTTGGATCGGTGCTTTTTACTGATCACTCTTTTGGGTGCGACGGTATTTTGCCTCTCAACGTCTGGCGTCGAGCGATCGCCCAAACAAAATCATCGGGCCTCAGGGGGCTTATCATCTCCTCCGCCAACTCTAGAACAGCCTCGTCAGCCAGGGTTGGATACCCCAAATGGCTTATCTAATCTGGATCAGGAAGCAGGGGCAATCGCACCCTCCGAGCAATCGTATGAGGTTGGAGCAGCACCAGAGCCACCTCGATATGATTCGTTTAATGCGGGTGAATCGTTGGATACTCACGATGATGGTGTCCACAATGAGGCGATCGCCTATTTTCTAGATATCGCCTTAGGCACTGAATATGGCAACGCTGACCCCGTCATTCGGAAATGGCAAGGCAACATTAATATCCAGGTCAATGGTAGTCCAACCCTTGAAGATGAACAGACTCTCCAAGCCGTGGTTGCCGAATTGCAGCAACTCACAGGGCTGACCATCACCCTTAATTCGGCTGATCCCAACATGACACTCTATTTTGTTCCTGAATCTGAATTTAGCGATTATGATCCCAACTACATTCCAATCAATTTAGGCTTTGCTTGGATCGGGTGGAACAGCCACGATGTGATTCATCAAGCCAGGATTCTGATCACGACCGAAGGAATCAGCCAAACGGAACGCAATCATCTGATTCGAGAAGAAGTGACCCAAGCCATTAGCGGCTGTATGAAAGACTCGGACGAATATGCCGACTCAATTTTTTATCAAGCATGGACGCAAACCACGGAGTTTAGCTCGCTGGATCGAGAGGTAATCCGGCTCATGTATCGCCCTGACATTCAACCTGGAATGGATCGGGATCAGGTTCTCAATGCCGTCAGTCTATTGGACTAGCTGATTCCATTCACCAAGAGACGCGATCGAGTCTTGCTTTTCATGATTGTTTTTCTTAACGAGCTATTTCCCTATCTATTTCTAAGGCGGATCAAGCTGTTTCAATTCGTAAACAAGCATTTCTAAATAATCTTCTAAATAATCTGGTAAGGTGTATTCTTCACCAGTTGTATGCCAAACATGTGGCGGCGATTATGCTGCTGGATTGGTTTTGATGGGCTGGCGTTTAATGGGCGATCGCATTCTAGTAGCCTAAGACACCAAATTTGGCGCGTGACGCTGCCACAGTATAACCGTATTTCTGAACTATTTTTTTTGCCACGTTCCACTCAAATCGACGACATTATGAAGCGACTCAAGTTTGTATTCACCGTCTTGTTATCTGCGCTCTTCACAGTATTTATTATGGCGGCTTGTGCGCCATCTGATACGCCGAATGGTAGTGAAGATGCGGCGACGACAGAACCTGCCAATGGTGGCACTACGCTTGTAATGGCAACATCCGCTGACTATCCACCCTATGAGTTCTATGAAACGGCGTCGGGGGATGGAGAGCCGATTGGCTTTGATATTGATATCGCTAAATACATCACAGACGAACTAGGATACACGCTCGAAATTCAAGACATGGATTTTAATGGCATCATCCCAGCACTCCAAGGTGGGCGAGTTGACTTTGCAATGGCGGGTATGACCCCAACGGAGGAACGCAAAGAAAGTGTCGATTTCTCCCAAATCTACTACGATGCAAAAAATACAATTGTCGCGCCTGTCGATTCTGGCTATGAGAATTATGCAGACTTAGCTGGTAAGACGGTAGGGGTGCAGCTCGGTTCAATTCAAGAGGGAGAAGCAAAAGAGCAGGCTGAGACGATTGAAGGAATGGTCGTTGAACCACGTAATCGAGTCAGCGAACTGATTCAAGAGTTAAAAGCAGGACGGCTTGATGCGGCCATTGTGGAAGACACCGTCGCTAAGGGATATGTACAAAATAATCCTGACTTAGAATTTGTCACCCTCGAAACTGAAGGCGTGTCAGGGTCAGCGATCGCCTTTCCAAAAGATTCTGAACTTGCCTCCGAATTTGATCAGGTGCTCACTCAGATGACAGAGAGTGGCAAGCTTGAAGAACTGGTCACGAAATGGTTTGAAGACTACTACGAGCAACAAGGGACAAGCGCCGAATAAACACCTAGGATATAAGCTTAACAATGAGTTTTGGCGTCGTTACCGCTTTCCCAGCCCTGAGTCTACCCGTTGCTGCTCTGAATCTAGACTTTGACCGGATTCTTCCATCGCTCCCGTTTATTTTAGGCGGGATTCTAGTCACCTTAAAATTCACGGCTCTTTCAGCGGTCTTTGGATTTATCTGGGGGACAATTTTGTCCCTCTTCAAAATTTCCAGCATTAAGCCACTCTACTGGTTTGGCATGGTGTATACCTCAATTTTTCGAGGTACGCCATTGCTGGTTACGCTTTCGATCATTTATTTCGCAACGCCTCAGCTAACCGGGTACGACATCTCTGGATTTCAAGCTGGAGTGATTACGTTTACTCTCAACTCAGGAGCTTACATTTCTGAGGTCATTCGGGCAGGGATTTTGGCGATCGATCGCGGGCAAACCGAAGCCGCCATGTCGCTGGGGGTGCGCTATCAGCCGATGATGCTTGATATCATCTTGCCCCAGGCGGTGAAAAATATTTTGCCTGCCCTAGTGAATGAAACCATTGCCCTACTCAAAGATTCGGCATTGGTATCAACTATTGGCGCTCAAGATTTGTTGCGTCGGGCGCAGATTGTCGGAGCTGAAAAATATGTTTACTTTGAGCCGCTGCTGATCGTGGCGGTCATTTATTACCTGATGGTGATGGCGCTGACCATAGCCGCAACCCTAATGGAACGTCGGTTACAAAAGAGTAGCTGAATGCTGCCTAGCGTAGACTCAGCTTTGCCTGGAAGCCTTTGGGCACTGTAGTGGATAGTTGATTCGGCTTGACCTAAAATTTGACGGATACTTTCGCTTATGCAGGATACTTCTGTTGACAATCAGCACAATGGATCACTCGCCGTTAAGGTTGAGCGCTTATATAAATCGTTCGGCGACCTCAAAGTTCTTAAAGAGATTTCGACAGAAATTTGTCGGGGCGAAGTAGTTGCCATGATTGGGCCATCTGGGTCAGGTAAATCGACGTTTTTGCGGTGCATCAATTTATTAGAGATGCCGACATCTGGCAAGGTGATCATCGATGGAATTGATATCACGACCCCAAAGACCGACGTGATGAAAATCCGTCAAAACGTGGGCATGGTGTTTCAGCATTTCAATCTATTTCCCCACATGACCGTGTTGGGCAACATTATGTATGCCCCAATCCGAGTCAAAAAAGTGTCTAAACCGGTGGCAAACGAGAAAGGAATGGAGCTTTTAAACCGGGTTGGTCTGGCCGAAAAGGCAGACGTATATCCGTCACGGTTGTCTGGCGGGCAAAAACAACGGGTGGCGATCGCCCGTGCTCTTGCCATGGAACCCGACATCATGTTGTTTGACGAACCGACCTCTGCCCTTGATCCTGAAATGGTGAAAGAGGTACTAGACGTGATGAAAGACCTCGCCCAGTCTGGGATGACAATGGCGATCGTGACTCATGAAATGGGGTTCGCCCGTGAGGCCGCCAATCGCATTTTGTTTTTAGATCAAGGGCGTCTGGTCGAAGATGCTCCACCTGACGAGTTCTTTAATAATCCCAAAAGTCATCGAGCCAACCAGTTCCTTGAAAAGGTGTTATAGCCCTGAGTCAATCCAAGCCAAATTATTCTTGCGTCAAAATTAATTCGGCAGGGGTGCTGGTTTCTCCATCTAAGCTCGCTACGGCGGTGATGGTGTATTCGGTTCCCGGTGTTGCGATTCGAGGCACGGGCACTCGCACTTCAAATTTTCCATCATCGTCGGCAGTAATTGTGCGATCGAGGACCGTTCCTCCCAAATTTACAAGTCCCAAGACGGACGCGCTCGCGTCTACGCTGACATCAACTGAGGCATTGGGCCGAGTCTTGCCAACGATTGTAAAACTGTCGCCCCTGATGGTGTCTCCGCTATCATGACTGGTGAACTGAGGCTCTAGCGGTAGAGTAGCTATTTCAGTCGATCCTGGAGACTGCGGTGCTTCGGTTTCATCTACGTCGTCATCCACTGTCTGAGGAGCCGCCACAACTCCATCCGCAGAGGGGTCAAAGGCAATCGGTTGAGACGCAACTGCATAGGTGGTTTGTCCTTGACGTTGGAGACGGCCCACTAAAATGCCTTCGTTGAGGCGATCGCCCTCTTCAACAATTAGCGTCGCTATATAGACTCCAGGAGACACCTCCTGAGCATCCAGTTCCTGGACGGTTTCACCGTCTTCAATGAGTAAAACAGACGCAGTCGCTCCTGGCGTTCCGTTGATAGTGGTGAGAAGAGTGGCATCCGGTCCTAACGGTCCGCTGGTGGCATTGTGAGTTATTGAGCTAATGTCGAGGGCAGTTCTTGGCTGCTGAACTTGAAAATCCCAGGTTGCGACCCGCCGCACACCTCGGGTATTTGCATACTCCACTCGAACATCCACCTCACCCGGTGATAAGGGCTGAGTCGGGCGATAGCTAAAAAAGTTCTGAGTAATCGTGCTGCGACGCGTCACATCCTCGCCATCGACATAAATCTTGACCGAACTGGTATCAACGGCAGTTCCATCGTTGGTATCAAATTGACCCGAAATCGAAACATCTGACGACACATTCTGTGCGTTTATGTCTGGGCTGACATTGACTACACGCTGCGCCAGAGTAGCCTGAGCCCCGCCCAAAATAGGAATCACGCAGATTAATGGTGCTAAGACAGTTAATGCAAAACGATTCATATACCTTGCCTAGAATCCTTCGTTACTATTCAGACATTGTAAGATCGCGATTTACCGAAAAAGTTCCTAGCGGGTATCCGTAACCCCTCGCAACAGGCAGAGTCATCCTCTATAGCGAAGCGTCAATCAGCAGCAGCGGCGCTCTGAACGTTGAGTTTTGTTAAGCTAATGAGAGCAAAGCACTATAATTTTGGGCATGTATCTCACTTACTTTGGCGCAAACAGTTGGCTACTCGATTGGGACACTCTTCGTATTCTCGTTGATCCGTGGCTAGTCGGTTCGTTGGTATTTGGCAACCAAAACTGGTTGTTTCAGGGCGATCGCCAGGAACCCATCGCATCCCTGCCAGACAATATTGACTTGATTCTTCTGTCTCAAGGGTTAGACGATCACGCTCATCGTCCGACCTTAGAAAAACTGGATCGCACCATCCCGGTCGTGGGCTCTCCGAACGCCGCCAAGGTCGTTGAACAGCTCGGCTATCATCACATCACCGAGCTTGCGCCTGGTCACACCGTTACGTTTAAGGCTGAGTTAGAAATTCATGCTTTTTCAGGAGCACCCATTGGGTTGCAGGTTGAAAACGGCTACCTTCTCAAGCATCTCGGTCAGGGTACGACGCTTTACTACGAGCCACACGGATTTCCGCCCTCTCAGGTAGACCAGTTTGCTCCCGTAGATATTGTGATTAGCCCAGTGGTGAATCTAGAATTGCCCCTGATTGGCCCCATCATCAAAGGGCACAGGTCAGCACCGGAATTGGCGACTCTGCTAAAGCCCAAAGCTTTCTTCCCGACTGCGGCTGGAGGTGATGTCACCTATTCAGGGGCGCTGATTTCGTTCTTAAAAACGGTAGGAGATAGTGACGTATTTCGCTCGACTCTGAGTGAACGTCATCTAGCAACCCAGGTGATAGACCCGACACCCAGAGAACCGATTGAGGTCAACGTTGAGAGCTATTAGGGATTCAACCTCTGCTAGACACCAAAACTAAATTCACCCAATGCTAACTGTCCCCCCAAGCTACTAAATGTAATACGGCGAATATTTTGCGCGACTAGATTCAGTTCAGCATTAGGAGGAGTCGGAGAATTTGACCCGGCTAGATTAGGACCTGAGGTTTCTGCCTTGGCGACTAGCTGATTTTCATCATCAAAGCCCATCAAAACGGTGCGCCGTGAGCTAGTCACTAAACTGCCGACAAATTGCACCGGCTGCGTAAAGGTCGCTTCTAGCCAACCACTTTTGGGAGCACCCAAGAGCACAGTTTGCCCTTGCACTGCGGGAAATGCAGGATTGGATGGACTCAGGGCGATCGCATTGGTAAATGTCACGCCCATCTGTTCGTATTGCTGGTCTACAATTTCAAAACACTCTAGATTTTGTAAGTCGAGCCGAACATAGTTGGGCGACTTCGCGACCAGCTCTTTTCCAGACGTATCTAACGTTTGAAATGGTGACACATCAAAATCGGGCGAGGCAAACGCAACGGGGTGCTCTGACTGCTGATCAACGGACGGATCACGTTCAACCTGAAAACTGAGTGGCTCTGTCATTAGACACTCCTCAAATTTCTACCCTGCCTGCTGTATGACACCCTGAAACGTAGATGACGTAAGGCTATAGCAACCTAAATAGAGCAGCCCAGTTGGTAGAGCATACCTGAAAATGGTTTTGATCCAGGCACGCATCAAAAGCACTCTATCTAGTGGTAGATTCGCTCAGAGCCGCGACCATTCCAGATAAAAATCGAAAAAGGTCGAAAATTGTTGCTGACACTCCTAACGCATGAACTCACCTGAGCTGGATTCGATATGGCTCGATGAGCTAACATGCCACCCTGAAGAACTTCGTTGAGACTAAACCGACACGATAGATGCAATAGCGGTGTAATACAATCCCTTAATCGAATTATCCTCAATTCGCCAGCATCTGGTAGCCTAATTTGTAACCAATGTCATCTACTCACAAACCCGAAGATAGCTTTTGTTAGCTACTATACGGGCATTTCCCCCTCACACCCCGAATGTCGACTTCTTTAAATCTTTAACTACAGCAGGGGCTTGTTCATAAATCCTTCATAAGATTCCTCAATATTATGTTACATCCTTCTGGTTTTTGTCAGCAGTCGATTTTAACCAGTCTCGGCAAAATTGTTTATTACACCGCTGAACCAGAATTTTGGTTAAATGAAAGCGCTGATGCGGATCAGTTGCCAACATTGGTGTTTTTGCATGGGTTTGGGGGAGGCTCGTCATCCTATGAATGGTCGAAGATATATCCGGCTTTTGCCGCAGATTATCGCATTCTTGCCCCTGATTTGCTTGGATGGGGACAATCCGCTCACCTAGAGCGAAACTATCAGATTGATGATTACCTCACGTCGATTCCTGAATTTATTGAAGGAACCAATCAGCAGCCTGTCATCGCGATCGCCTCTTCGCTCACAGCAGCCATGACGATTCGCGTGGCGATCGCCCGCCCCGATTTATTCAAGTCTCTAATTTTAGTGGCCCCGTCTGGATTGTCAGATTTTGGCGACGACTATACGCGCAGCTTCTTTGCTCAACTGGTAAGCACGCCCATCGTTGATCGAGTCCTCTACAGTGTGGCGATCGCCAATCGTTCTGGCATTCGCAGCTTTTTAGAACAGCGGCAGTTTGCGCAACCCCATCGAATTTCTGACGACATCGTCGATGCTTATTTAGCATCTGCCCAGCAGCCAAACGCAGACTATAGTGCACTATCGTTTGTCAGAGGCGACTTGTGTTTTGATTTATCGCGCTATATTGTTCAACTTCATACCCCCACTGCCATTTTGTGGGGCAAAGAATCTCAGTTTACTACCGCAGATCTTGGGAAACGCCTCGCGGAGCTGAACACGGATGCCATCAAAATTTTTCGCGTTTTAGAAGGGGTTGGTCTGACTCCGCAACTCGAATCGCCTGCGGTTACGATTGGTCTAATCCGGAAATTTCTAGCAATCCTCTAGGCTAGAAAAACAGATCATTATTCTAGGTTTTTTTGAGTTTAGGGCGATTTTTTTGCTGCCTAAACCCTGGCAAAAAATGCAGACTGATTTTTACGAATGATCGATTATTGGCCTCGTATAGAAAACGCTAAGCCGAGCCTATTCACCAATTTTTAGACACCAATTTCAAGCTGCCATTGCTTAAGTTTGCCAGTATCCATTCGCGCATTATCAACAACCTGAAGTTGCCAACGTCCTTTCGCAGATTGATTCAAAATCCGTCCTAAAAGAGGAGTCGTTTCAAGAGAATAGGTCATGTCTAACTGGGATTGCCGCCCTAATGTTCGACTTTGTAAGAGAATCATGTCTCCTAGGGGGGGCAGCAAGCGGATTTCTAAATCTCCCATGAAACTATGGTCAATTTGGACATAGATTCGAATATTTCGGATGAGTCGTGCCTCAGAAATTTCGATCGGGCTGATTACACCCCGGGGGTTATCGTCGGGGATCGACATTGATATTGCATTGGGCTGCCTTATCCACCGAGATACTGGACGCAGGGAGGGGCGATTACTCTGAGCAGTCTGCACCGCTCGCATTGCGTTGACCTTGCCATACCCAAACCATTGTGAATGTCCGGATGGAGCATACGTTCCTCGACGGAGACTCAGTTGGGGATCGGGATCGGGATCGGTAATTTTATCTGCGGTATCTTGTAGAATTTGTCGAACCTCAGCAGCAGTGAGGTCTGGATTTGCCGACAAAATCAGCGCTGCCACTCCGGCAACAATCGGGCATGCGCTCGATGTGCCGCCAAAATTCTCGACAAAGTCACCTGAGACATATCCCGCCGCATCAAGGCGATCGCTCGTAAACACGCCCTCTCCTTGCAAGCGTTCTCGCACAATCGGTGGAGTTGGCACATAGCCCATCGCAGGCAGAAAAATCCCGGGAGGAGCATTATTGCTAGGCGCACACACTGAAATTTCGTTCCCCCAATTGCTATAGACCGCTTTTTTATTAAAACTAGTGCATGCGGAAACGGCTATCACACTTGGATGAATGGCATACCCATTTAACCAATCAGTGGGGCCTCTGAGTACATTATTAGACCATCCTTGTTCGTTGACTGCTCCATTGATCGGACGGTTGGCATTGCCTGCGGCAAACACAATGATGCAACCTTTTCCATTGCGCCCTTCGCGTGCCGCCCGCGACAGAACTGCGCGCTGCCGCAGGGACAGGGGAAAGTACACGGCACTCGGCCCCCAACTGCACGAGATCACTGCAGCACCGTGGTCAATCGCCCATTCAAAGAGGCGTTCGATGGTTTCATCATCGATGAAGCCAGTCGTGCGAATCGGCATGAATGCACAGCCAGGAGCAACACCCACGATGCCAATGCCATTTTCTTCTGCGATCGCCAATCCGGCTGTCGAGGTGCCGTGGTTTTCTTGCCCATCATCCGGTAGGGGTAAAAAATCGTTTCCTTTAATATCGAGGGGAGCAACGATTTTGCCTTTTCCCTGAAAATCAGGATGATTGAGGTCAAACGCATCATCGATG
This sequence comes from Elainellaceae cyanobacterium, assembly GCA_051117335.1. GTDB lineage: Bacteria > Cyanobacteriota > Cyanobacteriia > CAZCXK01 > CAZCXK01 > DBGGTD01. The sequence goes on along the minus strand of JBNPEB010000008.1, from coordinate 28,066 downwards.
ACCGCCACCACAATCGATCGAATCCCGCGAGTGATGTCCCACGCTTGCTCGATAGAAATATGAGCCCCTGTCGCCAAATTGGCACCTCCATCGTGCTGAAGATACCATTGCTTCGGGTAGAGCGAATCTTGAGGACGATAAAAGGGCTGAGATTGGATGGCAATATTTGGCTCCGCAGCTAATACAGCCGAATTTTGGAGTAACCGATTCGCCAATTTAATCGGATTCGCGTTTGCGGCACTCGTCACCCGAAACACAAATGCATTTGGAATGCCCGCTATAGGTTTTATGCGCTCTAGTCCTGATCGAGAGGCGATCGCTTGTATATCTGCATTAGAGGCGTGTTCTACAAACTGGACAGTCAGTTGATCCGTCAGGCTAACCACCGTCGCCGGACTATTTTTAATCCGATAGAGGTGACTCGCAAACGCCACCTCAGGATTTGCCCTAACCTGACCCATAGCAGCCTCTAATCGACGGGGATCAACCTGAAACTCAACCAGTCCAATCGGATTAAGTTGATTAGACGTCTGAGCGCTGATCTGTCGAGCGAGTTCTGTTAGGGGGCGATCGCCAGGAATGGACATAGACACGGTGAAGCGATCGGTTACTTTTTCGAGGGTTAGGGTTTCACCGCCTCGCTGAAGGATTAACCCTTCATTCGCGATCGGCTCTCGATTAGGAGATGGCTCATTAGATGATTTTGATGGTGGAATAGAACCCGTCATAACAGTCTCATAGGACTCGATGAATGCTGTTTAGTTTGAGGCTTAAATTACGGTTAATTCAGTTAAAGATCGGCCTTAAATCGCGAATATTCTAGTTTAGAAACCCCTATCAAATTAGGAGCTAACAATAAATATTCTCGATTAATCTAACCTCTCATCATTGACTCATCATTGATGATTAACGCCCCTTACCTCTGCGATCGTAAGAGAAATTAAAATTAACGAGGTGGGCAGTGGTAAGATAGCCAAAAGTTAGTTATTTTATGTTCTCAAAATACGCGAAGTTGCGTTATGGTCAAGACTTTTCGCTTCTCTTCACTCGTTTACTTTTTGCCCGTAGGGATCATTTCGGCACTTGCGTGGCTACAACCTGCGATCGTTCGTGCTCAAGAGTTGTCGCTGCCCGATGAAGAAATCCTTCCTGAATCAGCCGACGAATCAGCGGAGGAATCAGCGGATCCAGATACGTCCGTGGATGAGGATGATCTTCGTCCGCTTGCTCAAGATGGGAGCCTGCTCAGCCCACAAGGCGGGGATCGGCTCATGAGGGAAGCTAGTAATGCGATCGCGTCTCAGGATTATGAATTGGCTGCGCGTAAACTCCAAGAAGCACGACAAGTCTTCAACCAGCTTTCCAATTTTTACCAAGAGCTTGCGGCTAGCTTTTCTGGCATCGATAATCGCATTTCCGACAGCCAGAGGACACTCGCTCTCGAAACCGCACAAATGAGAGATCAGGCAACGTATCAACTGGCGCTCGTGCATCGGGCTCAGAATCAGCCCGAACTAGCGGTTCCCCTCCTGATTCAGATTATCCGCAGTCAACAGCCCACACGAGATTTGGGTCAGCGCGCCTATCGCCAACTGTTTGAGCTAGGTTTCGTGGATTCCCCTTATCCTAGAAATCAAGATGCTGAGCCCACGTCAGCTATTCCTAATCTCTAGGCAAATGCGGGCGAATCAGTTTGAACCTGTTGGGGGTTGATGATGTTCAATCTATCATGTCAATTTCTAACGATGTCATACTCTAATGGGTACAGGCACACACTGAAATAGGGAGGTCTAAATGATTAGTCCAGACCAAGTGGAAACGATGATCAAGGCAGAGCTTCCAGATGCACAGGTGCAGCTTCAAGACTTAACGGGCGGCGGAGATCACTATCAGGTCTTAGTGATTTCCTCAGCATTTGAGGGCAAAAGTCTAGTTCAGCAGCATCAGCTTGTGTATGGAGCCGTTCGTCAGGCAATGTCGGCTGAAGATATTCACGCGTTGTCTATGAAGACATACACCCCTGAATCCTGGGAAACCGCTCGTCAGACGGCATAGATTGGGCGATCGCCCTCTATCCTTTCCATAGTTTTTAATGTCGGAGTCGATGTAAATAATCGTCTACGACATTTTGATCTTATTGGTAGACTGGTGTTAGTTTGAACGGACAAGATTCAACGGACAAGATTCGACCGTCAAAAATTTCCAATATTTCCCGCGTACACCCCTAGATTGTTACGTCTTCGAGAAAGCGCTATGACTCCAGAACTCAAAGAGCGAATCGAGAGCATCATTAACAGTAGCCCGATTGTTGTCTTTATGAAGGGCAACAAGCTTATGCCCCAGTGCGGTTTCTCCAACAATGTGGTGCAAATCTTAAATGTGCTGAGCGTGCCCTATGAAACCGTCGATATCCTAGAAGATTACGAAATTCGCCAGGGCATTAAGGAATACTCGAATTGGCCCACTATTCCTCAGGTCTATGTCAATGGTGAATTTTTAGGCGGCTCTGACATCATGATCGAGCTTTATCAAAAGGGTGAGTTGCAGCAAATGGTAGAAGTCGCATTAGCGTCTTAATGATTGAATCGATCCATTGCTTTCAGTATGAGTGACTTAGATACACTCAATACCTGACGATGCTGATGGTGATTCGTTACCGTCAGCATATTTGTATTTAGCGACATTTGGTGACGGGCAGTTGATGATGCAACATTTGCGCTAGCGTAGGGATTGAAATCTCTGAGTGAGTGTCTGATTGTGTTTGCGAAACGCTCGATTGTCTTGATGGGTCTTTTGGGTCTAACGGTTCCCCTAGCGGCTTGTTCGGGGGGATCGTTTGGCGAATCGCTGAGGCGATCGCTCGCGGCTGATCCTCAGTTAGAAAATAACCCGACTGTGTTTGGAGAAAATGCTGAGACCAGTGCTGATGGTCGTTGTCCAGAGGCAATCTTGGCAGAGTTGCCAAATGATTTTCCCGACGGGATTTGCTATCCCGATGCTGAGTTTCTTGAGACCAATCAATCGGCGGCGCTCAGCGCAAATCGGTCAGCCGCCGAGCCGCCGAGTCGCCAAACCCGCTGGACAACCCCCGATTCACCTGAGCAGGTGCAACAATTCTATCTGCAATTGTTTGAGCAGCAAAATTGGGAAATTGCGCAGCGTCCTTCTCCTACTTCAACATCAACCCAAAACTCAACAGGCGATTTGGAAGCTGTTAGAGAAGGTGTCAGAGTTACGCTGCAATTTGACTCGGCTGTGCAAGACATACAAGCCGATGCGTCATCGGGCGATCGCTCGTCTCCTGATGCACCAGACGATTTGGCCTCAGAGAACGGCAGCACGGGTTCAGAATCAGCCCCAACAGAATTTACGCTGGCATACTCCCGTAGCCAGGTCACGCCTGCCTCTGCGCTGTCAGACTCCCCCGTATCTGAGCGGAGTCAGTCGGCGGCTGATTCACCGTCTAGTTCGTCAGCAGAAAATTTGAACGTCCCAGCTAATTCGAGGGCATCCCAGACATTCTCAGATATCAATGATGCTCCCGAAGAGTTGCGCCCTTATATTGAGGACTTAGCCCAATTAGGAGTCTTGACTTCTAGCGTCTCTGACGCGTCCGATGGGTCATCGAGCAACACATTTAACCCCACTCAAACCGTTACTCGACGGGAGTTTGCCCGGTGGCTATTCACGGCCAACAATACCCTGTATACCGATCAACCCGCGAAACGAATTCGGCCCGCAACGGATAGCGTACAGCCCGCTTTTCAAGATATACCCCGCTCCGATCCGGACTTTGACGTGATTCAAGGGCTTGCGGAGGCTGGCTTGATTCCCAGTCCTCTTTCTGGAGACTCAACCACCGTTAATTTTCGCCCAGATGCGCCGCTGACTCGGCAAGATATGCTGCTGTGGAAATTGCCTCTCGATGTTCGCAGAAGCCTACCCACCGCCACGGTTGACGCAGTTCAGCAAACATGGGGATTCCAAGATGCAGCCCGGATCGATCCCAAGTCGCTCAAGGCAGTGCTGGCTGATTTTCAGAATGGCGATATGGCAAATATCCGTCGGGCGTTTGGTTATACCACTCTTTTTCAGCCTCAAAAACCAGTTACACGAGCGGAGGCTGCGGCAGTACTCTGGTATTTTGGCTATCAAGGAGAGGGACTATCTGCTCAGGAGGTCGTTCAACCGAGTCGTCAAGCCGACTCTGCTCCATCTGATTAAGGCAAGGACATTTATTGAATCCTTGATTCGGAACGAGTCTCACCATCTGAGAGACAGACGAGAAAAAGGCTATACGCTATTCTCGCCCCGACTTGCTCACGTTGAATAGCTTAACTGTGCATGGATACCAATGGTTCAACATCCTAGCGTTCAACCGTCCCAAATTATTCGTTTGGATTATAAAACTCGCCACTTGTACGCGGAGCTGATCCAAGTGGTCGAGTTGCGGCAGATGTATTGGGTCCGACCGCTAGCTCTGACAATTAGCGAAGAGTCTGACACTGGCACCAAATTTAATGAAGAGCACACCATCTTTGATCTGAGACGGGGAGTCGATTTATTGTGCCCGTGTTCTCTGTTTCAGGTGGCGCTGGATACAGAAGTGATTCCGCTGCTCGTCCGCTTAAATAACCTGAAGCATTCTCAAGAGGGCGATCGCCTTTCCCATCAGCAGCTTCAGAGCTTTATTCAAGAAATTTGGCACGCCTACCCCGACGCGTTTGAATCTCAAATTAAGTCACACTGATTAGCGTTTGAAGAATGCCCTTACAGCTGAAACGGGCAAACAGCTGTTTGCCCGTACAGAATCATTGCGATAGCATTGGAGACTAGATGACCCCGGTTCCTTTCCCTCGCTCATCTTCGTCTTCCGTTAGCTTTCCACGTTCATTCGTCGTGTTGATTTCCTCCAATTCTCTTGCCCGCTCAGCTTCCTCTCGCTGCTCTTTGGCTCGTAAGTCGCCACGCTCTTCGTAATACATTTCAGGCTCAACTGCATAGTTATTAGCCAAACCTTCTTCGTCAACCGTAGAGCCAGCCGTTGTGTCAATAGCTTCATCTTGTTCAGGCGTGTGCTTATAGCTTTGCCCTTCACGCTCTTTTCGAGCAGCTGTCTCAGACGGGACGATATGTTGGTCGTAGGTATCTCGTGAAACTCGTTCGTTGCTCATAGTGATATAAAAAAAATTTGCTACATGTTCACTATCTAGCAAAACTCTGACGGAACGCTTCTACCTATAGAGAAGATTTTTTGACGAAGATAGATGCCATTTGCCCGATATTTTCTATCGCTGGGCACTTGATCCCTTTGTGATCCCCATTAACTGATCCCCATTAACTGATCCCCATTAACTTTTACGCTTCTACCGCGTTGCGAGATAGCAAAAACTCCAAAATCTCTCGGTTCACAGCGGTTGGATTTCCAGATGACGCTTGATGACCACAATCTGGAATAATTTTGAACGTCGAATTGAGAAGATGGCGGTGTAGCTTTCGTCCATCTTCGGGGGGAAACCATCGATCTTGATCGCTCCAGAGAATGAGGGTCGGGTGATGAAGCCTCAGCAAGCCGTCTTGAATGGTTTTTAGGTAGCTCGGCTGGTTCGCTAGATTGTTTTGAATGTCGTGAAGCCCTAATTTTAAGTCTTCAGCAAACTTAGTTAATGTTCCAGGGAACTCAATATACGGATGGGTCGACCAATAGACTTCTTCTTCCGTGATGTGATTAGGGTCAACGACGACATCTCGACGGGCGATCGCCACAATCTGCCGCACCAGCGGTGAAAAGAAATAGGGTAGTCGAACCTGATCAACCCACTGAATGAGTTCAAGCGGTAAATCAGCTAAGAGTTGCATGCCCCAACTGGGCAAATTTTTAGGAAAAATGGGCACATTCATCACCACAAGGCGATCCAGTAAGTCTGGATATTCTACTGCCAGACCCAAGCTGGTTAAAGCCCCCAGAGATTCTGACACCAGCACTGCCGATTCATCACACACCGCTTGAAGAATGCGTGCCAGTTCGATGACTTGATGCCCCAGTGATTCTGGGCGATCGGGTTTGTCTGAGTAACCCGATCCCTTCGAGTCAAAACAGATGACTCGATGATGAGCCGCTAAGGCATCAATGTTGTATCGCCAGCAGTAGCTCCATACGCCGACGCCATGCACTAACACGAGTGGTTGACCCCTCCCTTTTTCGCCATAGGCAATGCGGACTGGGCATCCTGCTGCATCCTCGATGGTGAGAGTTTGTCGCCCGTTTGGAAATGTCGTCTGCCACCAATCACTCATAACAGCAAAATTTGGGATATTGAACGTTGAAATTGCTGATTTACTTTAACAGTCGACATCGGGACACAACTCAGTCACTATAGGCATCAATAGGCAGGCATGAACACACCAGATTGCGATCGCCAAAGGCATCATCGACGCGCTCAACGGCAGGCCAAAACTTATGCTGCCGCGTCCATTCAGAGGGATATGCAGCGCGTTGGCGAGAATAGGGACGATCCCAATGATCTGAAATCAGCACCGCAGCCGTATGAGGCGCATGTTTCAGGAGATTATTCTCTGGACTTGCTTTGCCATCCTCGATTTCGCGAATTTCCTGGCGAATTTCAATCATGGCATCACAAAAGCGATCGAGTTCTTGCTTGGCTTCACTTTCAGTCGGTTCGACCATCATCGTACCAATCACAGGCCACGACATGGTCGGTGGATGAAAGCCATAGTCAATCAAGCGTTTGGCGATATCGCTGACCTCAATACCGGCTGATTTTTTAAACGGACGCGTATCGATAATGCATTCGTGGGCAATGAGACCATTCTTGCCCTTATACAGCACGGTGTAGTGATTTTCTAGGCGTTTGGCGATGTAGTTGGCATTGAGAATTGCAACCTGCGTCGCAAAGCTCAACCCCTGCGTGCCCATCAGGGCAATATACATCCAGGAAATCGGGAGGATGCTGCTGCTTCCCCACGGAGCGGCGGCGATGGGGGCGATGTCTTGGCGACCTCCCACCTCGACGAAGGGATGCCCTGGTAAGAATGGAACCAGGTGTTCTCGTACGCCGATGGGGCCGACTCCCGGGCCTCCTCCCCCATGGGGAATACAGAAAGTCTTGTGCAAATTAAGATGGCAGACATCCGCACCGAAGTCAGCCGGACGACATAAGCCAACCTGGGCATTCATGTTTGCGCCGTCCATGTAGACTTGTCCGCCGTGAGCGTGGACAACATCGCAAATGTCTTGGATGGCTTCTTCGAAGACACCATGCGTTGATGGATAGGTAACCATCAGAGCTGCCAGCTTGTCCTGGTGTTTTTCTGCTTTAGCGCGGAGGTCATCCAGGTCGATGTTGCCATCAGGGTCACAGTCAATAACCACCACCTTCATGCCTGCCATAACCGCACTTGCGGGGTTGGTGCCATGGGCAGATTCGGGAATCAGACAGACATTGCGGTGCCCCTCGCCCCGTTGCTGGTGGTAGTTGCGAATCACGAGCAGTCCGGCATATTCGCCTTGGGAGCCCGCATTAGGCTGGAGTGAAATCCCAGCGAATCCGGTGATTTCAGATAGCATGTCTTCGAGCTGGCGGAACAGAGTTTGATAGCCGTCCGTTTGCTCTAAGGGCGCAAAGGGATGAATGTCGGCAAACTCCGACCAGGTAATAGGCAGCATTTCTGAAGTCGCGTTGAGCTTCATCGTGCATGACCCCAATGGGATCATGGCGGTCGTCAGCGACAAATCTTTGCCTTGGAGACGATGCATGTAGCGCAGCATCTCAGTCTCAGAATGGTAAGAATTGAATACGGGATGGGTTAGATAGGGCGTTGTGCGTTGGAACTGTGCCGGAATCTGGTTGGCTACGGGCTGCATAGGCTGAGGGCGATCGCCCCTACCCCCCCCAACACCTCCAAACAGATCGACCAAATCCTCAATATCGCGCTCGGTCGTCGTTTCATCGAGCGCGATGCAGACGGTGTGCCCATCGAGCTGGCGCAGGTTGATCTGACGAGCGATCGCCCGTTTGATTACAGCCTGAGCATCCTCAACCTCGACCCGCAGCGTATCAAAAAACGGCTGAGACCCCAGCGTCAATCCAAGGTCTGCTAATCGAGTTGCCAGCGTTACTGCATAGTGGTGAACCCTTTCTGCAATCTGTCTTAGCCTATCTGGCCCATGATAGACCGCATACATGCTTGCCATGATAGCGAGGAGCACTTGAGCGGTGCAGATGTTGCTGGTGGCGCGATCGCGCCGGATATGCTGCTCTCGGGTTTGAAGCGCTAGTCGAAGCGCTGGATTTCCGACCGCATCTTTAGAAACCCCCACTAATCGTCCCGGAATCTGCCGCTTGTAGTCCATTTTGGTGGCAAAAAAGGCAGCATGAGGCCCCCCATAGCCCAAAGGCACGCCAAATCGCTGCGAATTACCGACCACAATATCTGCCCCAAATTCACCCGGCGGCTTTAGCAGCGTTAGGCTCAGCAAATCTGCCGCAACAGTCACTAGGGATTTGGCATCATGGGCGCGATCGATAAACTCCTGATAGTTGCAAATTGAGCCGTCAGTCGCCGGATATTGGAGCAGGGCGCCGAAAATAGGCGGTTCAAAATCAAACGTGCGAGGGTCACCGACAATCACATCAATGCCGAGCGGCCTCGCTCGCGTTTGAATCACCGCAAGGGTCTGCGGATGACACGCCTCAGACACAAAAAACGCGTTGGCCTTGCCTTTATGCAGCCCATAGCTCATAGTCATCGCCTCGGCTGCGGCAGTGCTTTCATCTAGCAGGGAGGCATTGGCAATATCCATCCCCGTCAAGTCAGTCACCATCGTCTGAAAGTTCAGCAATGCTTCTAACCGACCCTGGGCAATCTCAGGTTGATACGGCGTGTATTGGGTATACCAGCCCGGATTTTCTAAAATATTGCGCTGGATGACGGATGGCGTGAGGCAGTTGTAGTAGCCCATGCCGATGAATGAGCGAAATACCTGATTTCTAGAGGCGATCGCCCTCAGATCGGCCAGCAGATGCGCTTCGCTTTTGCTGGTGACTAACTTGAGCGGGCGTTTGAGGCGAATCGCAGCAGGAATGGTGTGATCGATGAGATCATCAAGCGTCTCAAACCCCAAAACGCCGAGCATCTCGCGCACATCATCATGAGTCGGCCCCACATGTCGGGAAACAAACTCTCCTGATGAATCCCCCGTTGGCGACAGCAGAGAATGGGCTAATGACTGCGATGAATCTGCATGCAATGAAGACTGTGGGACATTCGCCGAACCACCCGTGTCATTGATGTCGTGCTTGAACCGTTCATCTTTAGAGTTGGCGTCACGATGAAATTCAGAGATGCCGTGCTGGTCAGTTGAAAACTTAGATGTCATGGCGGATATGCGAGTAATAGCACCAACGGATGAAACAAAATAAATCTATAGCAATCCCAGCATGGGTTGTGGGCGGTGGGGCGGGCGATTTAGGACGCTACATGCACTAGAAATAGAAATAGGCTAAATTAAGGCCCGATTAAAATTTCTTAAACTCTACCCTTCTTAAATTTTGCAACAACCTATTGAAAATTTAAAAAATTTCCTACGAAATCGCTTCTTGTTTTGAGAAAAATCCCGCACAGGCTCAAGGGCGATCGTAAGACGAGTTAGAAAAGAAGTATACCCGCCACAAATATTTGCAGTTGTTCGCGGAAATTGGTACTAGAGTCTAAATCTAAATGCCTTCCTGCAACGCAACACGAGATACAGGGGCGTCACTAATCGAGGAGATGAATCAATCGCGAGCATGATGCTAATACTGTGAATCGCTGGCGCATTCTCGATTTTCGATTTTGGATGGACGGAAGCCCTGATTGGATTCCAGCCTGTTTATCTATAGCCCTACTTTGAAGAGTTGGTATTACATATCGCTTGCGAAACACAGGTTCAGAACTATTCGATCGGGTGGAAATTTGAGTGGAAATCCGAATAGACGTCTGCAAACGTGCAGTCTGTTTATCTGGTCATGGTTTACTCTGCGAGAAGTCCCAAGCGTCTATAACCGCCAGACCCTTCTCAAATACTCTCTTACAAAAATTATTCCTTGAATCAGCAACCCCCACATTGCTGATCCACTAGCCGAATGCTTCACTAATCACCCTCAACTTGGGCGCGATATTCGTCGGCAGAGAGGGTATCGTTGAGCTCATCTTCGTCATCAATCCGAAGCTTGAGCATCCACGCTTCTCCATAGGGGTCATCAGCGAGCTGCTCAGGTGACTCAATTAGTTGCTCATTGCGTTCTATAACAGTTCCTGAGATTGGAGCCACTAAATCTTCTACAGCCTTGACCGATTCAACCGTACCGAAGGTTTCACCCTTCTTTAAGGCGTCGCTTATATCAGGGAGTTCTAAAAACACAATGTCACCCAGTTGGTCAACTGCAAAAGCAGAAATGCCAATCGTCGCAATTTCGCCCTCGAGTCGAGCATACTCGTGAGAATCTAAGTACCTTAAATCTTCGGGATATTCAAACGCCATACGTGTCCTCGTTTCGGTTAGCGGAGAAGAGGGATTAGTCTGCAGAATTCAGTTCATTGATCCCACAATGGCTCTGACTATCAGGACGATTGTGGAAAAAGCATGAGTATCGAATTCACTATCCGTACAAGTTACCGCAAAATTTGTACTAGATATCTCAATAAACGCACGTAAGCCAGATCTTTTTTTAGGAGCAAGATAAGCACGCATTGGCTAGGTAGAAATTTGAAGGATGCGACCGAGGCGATCGCACTGATCGAACGCACGTAAATTGTCAAATTTACTACAGGATGCCTCGCTGGTGTCTTGTCACATCATCGATTGCCTATATCGATTGCTCAAAATGAATAGAACCTGATTAAGGTGGGGTCAATTCTATCCCCTATAGCGATCCTAAATCGCTTATGAATTGTATGTGAGCGGTGGGGTGGGCGTCGCCCGCCCCACCGCTCACAACCCATCTGAGACTGCTATATCTGATTCAGTTAGGTGATACTATCTGAGCATCAACAGGCTATCTTTTCCTCTCTTTCCGCAATAAACAATGAACTAATGAACTGCTGATTAGTTTGAGCGCTTCATTTTGTAGGCAACGAGCAGAGTTTTGGGATTATGAAAACAGACATTTATCTCGAAAAGCTTTATGCAAATCGGTTTAACTACAAAGAGAGACATGCAAAGCTCCAATTATGGAAAATCTTGATTAAGGATTTTCTTCAGCCTCACATAGGCAACGATTCAATTGTGCTAGATATTGGCGGGGGATATTGCGAATTCATTAATCAGATTAGAGCCAGAGAAAAATACCTGGTTGATTTAAATCCGGATTCTCAAAATTTTGCAGATCCGGATGTCAATGTCCTCAATGTCAATGTCTTGAACGAAGATGTGGGTGATAGTCTTCCACATAATTATTTCGATAGAATATTCATTTCAAACTTCTTCGAACACCTGTCCAGCAAAGAAGAGTTAATTCAAATTTTGAGCTTCTGCTTCGAGCGTCTTCGCCCTGGCGGATCGCTGATTGTTATTCAGCCCAATTTCAAGTATTCGTTCAGAGAATACTACGATTTTATCGACCATACGCTCCCCATTACTCACGTTTCCCTTGAAGAAGCCTTACGCACGATTGGGTTTTCAATTGAGGTGATGATTCCTAGATTTTTACCCTTTTCAACAAAGAATAGACCCACTGCTCCAGTACTGCTGGAAATATATTTGAAGCTCCCAATTTTATGGAAATTTCTGGGAGGTCAAATGTTTGTTAAAGCAACGAAACGAGGGATTGGATAGCTTTCAGCTTAATGCTATCTATTTAAATCGATTGACTTGCGCTAAATACATTTCTTCTAGTGTGTTACGCAAATCATATTGATAGTGCCAATCTGGAAAGTGCGTTTGGAATTTACTCACATCGGAGATATACCAAATGTGATCGCCCGATCGATTTTCGTCAGTGTAAGCATATTTAAGGGTTTTATCTGCAATATCTTGGCATAGGGCGATCGCCTCTAGCATCGAGCAATTGCTGTGACGGGAACCGCCGATATTATAGACTTCACCACAGCGGGGATTTTGATAGAAATGATAAAATGCATTGACAAGATCAAAGCTATGGATATTATCTCGAACCTGCTTTCCTTTATAGCCAAATATGGTGTAGGAATCTCCCGTAATGGTGCATTTCATCAGATATGCCAAAAACCCGTGAAGCTTTGCCCCTGAATGCAATGGGCCTGTTAAACAGCCGCCTCTAAAGCTAGCCGTTTTCATGCCAAAATAGTTGCCATACTCTTGCACTAAAATATCCGCTGCTACTTTAGACGCGCCGAATAAAGAATGCTTTGAACAATCAATTGACATTGACTCATCAATGCCGTTTGAAAAGGCATGATTTGGCTCAATTTCCCACCGAGTTTCTAACTCCTGAAGCGGTAAATCATTGGGCGTATCTCCATAGACCTTATTAGTTGAAGTAAAAATAAACACCGCGTCTGGGCAATAATGCCGAGCAGCTTCCAATAGGGTCAGCGTTCCATTGGCATTCACGGTGAAATCAACGTGCGGATCGCGTGCCGCCCAATCATGGGACGGCTGGGCAGCAGTATGAATAATTAAAGAAATATCAGATCCGTATTCGTTAAAAAGATTTTCAATGCTGGGGCGATCGCGAATATCGATGGCGTGGTGTTGATAGCGATCGCCATATTTGTCGTTGAGCAGGTTCCGATTCCAACTCGTCGAGGCTGAATCACCAAAGAAAAACGCACGCATGTCATTATCGATGCCAACAATCGTGAAGCCGCGATCGGCAAAAAACCGAACGGCTTCTGACCCAATCAGTCCGGCTGAACCTGTAATGACAACAGTAGACATAGCACTCCTCACTCACATAATCAGAACATCGATTTCTCTAACGAGGCAGGTCGTGTCACAGAATCGCTTTCAAAGACGTTTCATGCTTACAAATCCACTGAAAAATATCGCTGAGTGTCTGTTCAGGGCTTAACGTTGGCATCCACCCCGTTTTTTCTATGACGCTGGACGAATCCGTGACGAATATTGGCACATCACCAGGACGCTCGGTAGCATCAGGAGTAATTTCAATAGATTTACCCGTAATTTTTTGGCAGAGATGAGTCGTTTCAAGTAGCGACAAACTATTACTCAAGCCTCCTCCTACGTTAAATACGCTTCCATTTAATTCATCAAAATGGCGGAGCTGGTAGTCAATCAGCCGCAGCAGATCGTGGACGTGGAGTAAGTCTCTGACTTGTTTGCCGGTGCCGTTGTAGCCAATGTAGCGGAGCGGCTTATTAAAATAATGGGCAGCAACCCACAACACAAATACGCCTTGGTCAACTTTGCCCATTTGCCAAGGTCCGGTAATGACTCCGCATCGATTGATCAGCGCAGGCATGCCATAGGCAGCTCGATATTCTTCGATTAAAAGTTCAGACGCCAGCTTAGTCGCTCCATAGAGTGACCGATGTCCGCTCAAAGGAAACGCCTCTGATACACCATTTTGGGAAATTCCGCGATGGGTTTGATGGGGCGAAATTTCAAAGCGGGTTGCGGATTCCGTCAATGCCAGCGACGTTAATGCTGGAATCGGATACACCCGGCTCGTCGACAAGAATAAGAACCGCGCTCCAACCTGTCGCGCTAGCTCAAGCGCATTCATGGTTCCAACTAGATTGGTCTGAAGAACATAGTAAGGAGACGAAACGCCTGCCAACACAGAGGGTTCAGCCGAGCAATCTAAGAGGGTGGTGGCATCCAACGCCTGCGGATCTAGATCAGACGAAGAACGAATGTCTCCGTGGACAAAATGAATGCCGTGAGAGTTGAGTCGGGGCAAATTGAGTTCTGACCCGCGACGACGAAGATTATCTAAACAAAAAACATCCCACTCTGGATGAAACGTCTTCAGACCGATGGCTAACGAACTCCCGATAAAACCAGCCCCACCCAATACTAATAATCGCTCAGGCATCAGACTTTAGCTCGACGACGGGCTGACTAATAAGTTTGCTGCGATGATAGTCCCCTCTAGACAAGTGCTTTTCGAGCCATACATAGAGAACGATAAACAGATATCGGCTCCCCATTTCTTTGATTTTGAGCTTTGAGATTCCGGTTTTACGGTTATACCAACGCATCGGAATCACCGTGTGCGAAAACCCACGAATGATGGCTTTGAGAGGCAGCTCTACCGTTAGATTGAAATGGTGGCTGAGAATGGGTTGAACGCCTTGAATGACGTCTCGACGATAAATTTTGAATGCATTGGTCACGTCGTTATATCGCAAGCCAAAAATGACTTTGACAAACCAATTGGCTAATCGATTAATCATGAGCTTGTGAACCGGATAGTCTATGACTTTTCCGCCTTTCACAAAGCGAGAACCAAAGACGCAATCATATCCTTCGATGAGTTTGTAATACCCCGTGACTAAATCTCTCGGATCGTCTGAGGCATCTGCCATCATGATGGCGATCGCATCTCCGCTAAATTCGGCTAAGCCTCGACGAATCGCAAAGCCAAACCCGTTGGGAGGCCGATTATTGACAAATCGAACGCTACTAAAATGCTGAGACAATGCCTGACAAATCTGTTCAGTTCGATCTCGGCTATTGTCATTCACAATGAGAATTTCGTGCCGAATTTTTTCTCCATTAAGAGTATGAACTATCGCCTCGACCGTTCCCCACAATGAGCCTTCCTCATTGTGAGCGGGGATTACTACCGAAATTTTCATCACTCCTCCTTGACCACTAGCGACTTGAATCTCGTCAACCCCAAAGCCATCCTGCGTGAGCCAGACGCACTCTCCATTCAACAGGTCACTGCGAAATACGCTGCATTCGCTTAATAAAGTTCGGAATAAATTAAATTTGCTGCCAGTATAGTACGAGATTTTGGTGAGGGATAGTAGTTCTAAATTATCAATGGGTTTTAATGATTAAATGGCAGTTCAATCTATCATTGGGCGATCGCCAATTTATCATTCAACGCAATTAGGGGTTGGGGTTATACCAATTCTAGATTTTGGATTTTAGATGTTGGATTTTAGATGTTGGATTTTAGATTTTAGATTGACAGATATCGATTTTGAGAGGATTCCAGCCTTTGCATTTGTAGCATTCATTTAGAGAAATGAGATTATTCAACAGCTCTTACAGCATTAATAATGTAAGCGGTTTTACAAAAACCATTAATCTCTTATCAAATTAATTAGCGCATCTTATTCGTCTAAGATATTCAGTTTCAGTTTTCCGTTTAATCCAACGAATCCCTTAATATCTGGGTCATAAACCCACGCTCGAATGGCGGTTTTGCCCGGAGGTAGTGCACTGAGTGAAATCGTAGTTTTCCATCCAGCGTTGGAATAGCGTTCCGAATCGTACGCTTTCACTGCCTCAGGACTCGGTTTATCGATGCTTGAACTCATGAAGAAGTTAGGCTTCCGTCGTCTTCCATACGACAGCAAAATTAAGCTCGGAATTTCTCGACGTTCTGGTAAGATTGCCCATCCGGAAACCTGCAATTCTTCGTTTCTAGCAAGAATGAGTCTTTTCCGTTCGTTCGGATCCGTCTCATTCGAATGGCTTCTATCAACATTCCAGTCGCCATGGATTTTATCGGGATTAGAAATGAATTGTGCCGTCTCAGGAAAATCTCGGAATCCAAGGGTTTCCAAATTAGCAGCCAACGTTTCGCTATGTTCAGAGAGGGGCGTTGGACAATGGTGAGGCAAGTCAATGAAATGCACTAACTCGAAGCACTCCTTCTCTGTTTGCCGCTGAGAATGCCATCCCGGAATCCAAAGCAACGACTGGTTAGTACTGTTGATGAGAAACGCCACCAGAATGCCTGAAGTGAATAAAAAGCTGTTGAACGAAAACCGGATACGCCACAGGTTGGCGATCGCCACAACTAGGAGCAATGTCGGAGTGACATACCGAGGTGCGACGGCCTGATCAGCCCCAAAGCCCGCGCGCCCAATGGTAGTAACTCCTGCAAACAAAAGAGCAAACAGGCCGATTGAAATCCATGGTGCAGCCCGTTCAGAGATATCGAACCCAAAGCGAGTCAGCCGCATTGAGCGAATCGTGAGAAACAAAAAGCTAAGAAAGACAGCCAATCCAATAAAGGGCAATAGTTTAGTGGCAGGAAACCCAGTCAATGGGCTACCAATGAGATTAAAGAAGTACTGTAACGTCTTGATTGGTTCCTCAAACACATACGTAGGGCTCGGTAGGTTTTCAAAATCTCCGGTTCCCTGAAAGTCGATGAGATAAATCGCTAACGTTCCTAGAAACAAAAGTCCCCATATTGCACAACGAATAAGGGTTTTCCGGTTGTTTCCTTTCAATGCAAAGATACTGGGGAACAGAGCAAGCCATGTCAATAAACCGTGAGCGATTGAGAAACTTGCTACAAAACATGGAATAGCTGCCCAATAGAACTGATTTGGAGAGTCACGCGACAGGGCAACAAGGCAAACAGCCCCGATCAAACAAGCATTGATCAGAAACCAAGGAAATTGGAACCCCCATAACCAGTTTGCATACTGAGCGAATGAAAAAATGAGCCATGCATTCAAAACCACAACGAGAAATAGCGAATTCTTGTCGGTGCTACTGCTAAACCTAGAAAGATAAATAGTCAGGGCGACAGTTATTAGAGCAAGGCAAGCACTCAAATACATTTCCGCCTTGACATTCCAGCTCGTTGCAAAGGCAAGGGCAGCAAAAATCAGTTTAGGAAATACCAATCGATGCTCGTGATGTTGAGCAAATAGATCAGAAACCGTTAAAGTTCCGCTATGAATTTTTTCGGCAACACCTAAAATTAACCACTCATCAGAAACTGGAATGTTGACCCCGTTCGTTGCAATTAGTCCGATAACCAATCCCAATGGAAGCAAGACTAGTGAAACAAGACCGATTTGAACTCGAGATTTCAGAAAAAATTTCTGCTGCATACGAAATTTCTCACCACTAGTAATAATGCGGTCTTATGAAGATCGATATCCGAATCGGGCCAATTTATCGAGAACTTCTAGCATCATTTTGGATGGAGCGTAGCAGAAATTCCAATCCGCTTAAGTGATTCCAATCCGCTTAAGTGATTCCAAAGCGATTTGATTTGAGATATCCTCTAAAACACCCCGACATTAAGTTGTCTCTAAAATACTTTGTGCTGATTTAAGCATTATGCTATGGCGACGAAAGAACGCAGACCGATTCTTCTAGATTTTGAAAAGCCTCTCATCGAATTAGAGGCTCGAATTCAACAAATTCAGGACTTAGCAGACGAAAACGCAGTTGATGTTTCAGATCAGATTCGTCAGCTCGAAACCCGTGCTACGCAGCTTCGGCAAGAAATTTTTAGCAGTCTTTCACCGTCTCAGCGACTTCAGGTGGCTCGTCATCCGCGTCGCCCTAGCACTTTAGACTACATTCAGGCCATTAGTGATGAATGGATCGAACTGCATGGCGATCGCAGCACTGGCATCGACGATCCAGCAATTGTAGGCGGTATTGCTCGCTTAGACGGTCGCCCGGTGGTGATGGTAGGGCATCAAAAAGGGCGCGACACCAAAGACAATATCGCCCGCAATTTTGGCATGGCATCTCCTGGAGGATATCGCAAGGCGATGCGGCTGATGAACCATGCCAATCACTTTGGTATGCCTATTATCACCTTCATCGATACCCCAGCGGCATGGGCGGGGGCTGAAGCGGAACGACTTGGGCAAGGGGAGGCGATCGCCTACAACCTACGCGAGATGTTTGGGCTTGAGGTGCCGATTATCTCCACCGTAATTGGCGAAGGCGGCTCAGGCGGTGCTCTCGGAATCGGTGTGAGCGATCGCCTCTTGATGTTTGAACACTCAATCTACACCGTCGCTCCGCCCGAGGCGTGCGCGTCTATCTTGTGGCGAGACACAGGCAAAGCCCCTCAAGCCGCCGAGGCTCTCAAGATTACGGCGGCGGATCTAAAAGCGTTAGGAATTGTAGACCAAATTATTTCTGAACCCTTGAGTGGCGCTCATTCTGAACCCCTCAGAGCAACTGAAATATTAAAAGAAGCGCTTGCCTACACCCTCATCGAACTCAACCAGCTCACCGCAACCCAGCGCAAAGACCTGAGATATCAAAAGTTCAGAAAAATCGGCAAGTTTATAGACGGCTCGGCATCCGATGCTTAGCGCCTATACATCTCCGATTGACTGACAAAAAGATCGGCATACATCCTCGTAGCAAGCCTTCGAGCCACCCTCAATTTTTTTAATTTGAAGGGTGAGCGCGTATTGCAAGAAGCCCAGTGCTATAATCTTCAAGTAACAAATGTTCACAATTATGAGATGTCGATTCTAAGAATCAGCATCGCGTCTGTGGTCAGCTATTGTCGGGTATGTAGATTCAGTGAGACAGAATAATACGCTTGAGTGCCCCATGCCTCCGCTATTCATGCCAACATTGTTTAGGGATACATGAATTTTTTGAATCTGTCTGCTTAATCGGATACAAGATTGTCGGTTTTTGAAAACCTCAGTCAGCCTTCGAAATTAGTCTTTGAACTTGGTTGTCGTATTTTCGGTGCGTTCAGTCAGTGCGTTGAATTATAACGTTTGGAATTTTTCATGAATTCTCAAGTTAACCGTCGCGCCTTGATCACGGGGGCAAGTAGCGGAATTGGTAAGGCTACTGCGTTGGCATTTGCACAGGCCGGTTTTGATTTGGCTCTCGTTAGTCGCTCTCAAGCAGCCTTAGAGCAGGTCGCTCAGGAAGCCGCTTCGGCTGGCGTAGATGTTCAAATATTTCCCTTAGATTTGTCATGTGTCAAGGAGGTTTGTTCAACGTTTCAGGCGATCGCCGACCAGCTGGGTGCGATTGATGTTCTCGTTAACAATGCCGGAATTGGATATACCGGGAATTTGCAAGACATTGATCTAGACGATTGGCAACATGTTTTAAATCTCAACCTGACCAGCGTATTCCAGTGTATTCAAGGAATTCTGCCCGGTATGCGCGATCGCCATCAGGGCACCATCATTAACATCACATCAATCGCCGCCCATCAAGCATTTCCGGGCTGGGGTGCTTACAATGTGAGCAAGGCAGGGGTTGTAGCACTCTCCAAAACCCTAGCTGCAGAAGAGCGTGCCAATGGCATTCGAGTCGTCATGATTTGTCCTGGGGCTGTCAATACGCCCATCTGGGACACAGACACCGTCGATGCTGATTTTGATCGCTCTGGTATGCTCACCCCCGACTCCGTTGCCCAATCTATTCTTCATGCGGCACTGCTGCCGTCTCAAGCTGTCATTGAAGAACTAACCGTCATGCCCAGTGCAGGTGCTCTCTAAGACGGTTCTCAGTTCTTTTTACTAACGTTTGCCTCAGTTCTTCTCTACTGTATTGGAGACTTCATTTCTGGATTTGTTATGACTATTTCTTCCAACGGTTTTTCGTCCAGCAACACTCAAAAAGCGAATCAACCGTCAACCGACCGCTCTGAACAGGTTGACTCATTAAATGTCCGCAATTCTCGCATCAAAACTCAGCCCGATCGCAGCACCTCTAGCAAGGGGCAAACGAGTTCAGTTCATCCTCCTGTCGATGACGATCGGATGACGGAGGCCGTGCGCGACTTGCTCTTAGGAGTCGGTGAAGATCCGAATCGAGAAGGCTTGCTGAAAACCCCGAAACGGGTTGCAGAAGCCATGCGGTTTTTAACGAGTGGATATAGCCAGTCGCTCGAAGAGCTCGTCAATGGCGCCATCTTTGATGAAGGTCACAATGAGATGGTTCTCGTTCGTGATATCAATCTCTTCAGCCTGTGCGAACATCACATGCTGCCGTTTATGGGCCGTGCTCATGTTGCCTATATTCCCAACGAAAAAGTCGTCGGGCTTAGCAAACTGGCTCGCATTGTTGAGATGTATGCCCGCCGCTTGCAGGTTCAAGAGCGGCTTACGCGCCAAGTTGCAGAAGCAATCCAAACGATTTTAGAGCCGCGAGGAGTCGCAGTGGTGGTGGAGGCTAGCCACATGTGCATGGTGATGCGCGGCGTTGAAAAACCCGGCTCTTGGACAGTGACTAGCGCAATGATTGGCGTATTTCAAGAAGACAACAAGACTCGGGAAGAGTTTTTGAGCCTAATTCGTCATCAGCCTGCTTTCTTCTAAGCCCATAGGCGAGCCTATATAGACTAGGACGCCACTAGGACGCCTTAAATACCTGAAGTTGCTCAAATAGGCGAGCAATTTTAGTTAAATCCTTGTTGCCGGGTTGGATCTCAACTCCGCTAGACAAATCAATGCCGTCAGGCCGCATGCGAGTTAGCGCATCGGCAACGTTGTCAGGATTTAAGCCTCCAGCGAGCAGCCAAGGCCGAGTGGGATAGAAATCCTTCAAAATCGACCAGTCTACTGTCATGCCCGTCCCCCCAAGCAAACTGGGGTGATATGCGTCTAGCAGCAGCGTATCTACGACGGGTTCGTAGCGTTGGGCTTGTGTGAGTGCGTCGGGCGATCGCACCCGGAACGCTTTGATAATTTCGGCGTGGGGCAATTGACGTTTTAGAGCTTGGCAAAACTGGGGAGATTCATGCCCGTGGAGCTGAATGCTGGTGAGAGGGGCGATCGCCATCACCGCTTCAATCGTGCGAATCTCGGCATCTGCAAATACCCCAACTAGATCAAGCGGTCGGTAATGCCGATGGGGAGCAGGCAGCTCAGCAATCATGTCGGCAATCTGTTGCGGCATGACATATCGCGGGGATTGGGGAACACAAATAAACCCCAAGGCAGTCGCTCCATAGAGGGCGATCGCTCGCCCCTGCTCAGGTTTTGTTATGCCACAAATCTTGACTCGCATCGCCTTCAAATATTGCTTAGTTTTGTATCGATTGCCCCGTCAACTGTTAAGTCTGGCAAACATTCTGTAATAGTGTCACGGGGCGCTTCTTATAATCCTAATTGCTTCGACCTATATGCAATTAAAAAAATAGGAGATGACGTTTTGTTGACACCAAGTCTGTTAGCCGTATCCCCATCAACCTTCAACTGGTCAATCAGTGTTGCTTTAATTATGGTGACATGCAACCTATTTGCAATCGCAATTGGTTACTATGCCATTCAAAAGCGCGGCGTGGGTCCTGCGTTCCCCGTCGAGCTGCCGGCAATCTTTACAAATTTTGGGATTCCAGAACTGCTGGCAACCGCCAGTTTTGGTCATATCATAGGAGCCGGAGTGATTTTAGGTCTAGCAAACGCAGGGTTGCTGTAAACTGCCAATATCAGAATGAGCCTCCGCTCCAACCATCTTGAATCGTGAATCCGAGGAACTCGTTCCGTTTGTTCTAGCACGAATTCTCATGCTGAGTTCGCACTAGAATAAATACACAGGCAACCGTGTAAATTTTTTTCGATTCAATAAATTTCATGCAATCTGGCTGGCGAATCGGCTCTATCTTCGGGATTCCTCTCTATCTTGACTCGTCTTGGTTCTTCATCTTGGCGTTGTTCACGCTGGGATATGGCTCGGCATGGCAAAGCGAAGGATGGGGAACCTTAACCACATGGGCAGCGGGGTTTGTGATGACGCTGCTCTTGTTTGGCTCAGTCCTACTCCACGAGCTAGGTCATAGTTTAATCGCGCTGTCCCAAGGCATCAACGTCACCTCAATCACGCTCTTCCTGTTTGGGGGAGTTGCCTCGATTGACCAAGAGTCCAAAACGCCCGGACAAGCTTTTCAAGTGGCGATCGCCGGACCAGCCGTTAGTTTAGGGCTGTTCGTCATCTTGACGCTGGCGCACCAGTTTCTCCCCTTTAGCAGCCTGGGTTCAGAGATTGTCAAAAATTTAGCCAATATCAATCTCATCTTGTCGCTATTCAATATGATTCCGGGCTTACCCCTCGATGGCGGACAAGTGCTGAAAGCAGGCATCTGGAAAGCAACCGGGAGCCGACTCAAGGGCATTCGATGGGCGGCGCGTGTCGGGCAAATCTTAGGATGGGCCGCGATCATCATTGGGATTAGTCTATACCTGGTATATTTCAGCCTGGGGCTGTTATGGATTTCGCTATTGGGGTGGTTTGGCGTTCGCAACGCCAGCGCCTATCAACGAGTTGCCGATCTTCAAGATGCGATCTCTCAGGTTGAGGCCGCAGACGCCATGACCCAAGATTTTCGAGTAATTGACGCTGATCTGACGTTGGAAGAATTCGCCGATCGCTACATTATCGGTGATGATAAATTTTCGACCTATTTTGCTGCATCTGAGGGGCGATATCGGGGGTTGGTGGAAGACACTGCGCTGCAAACCATTGAACGCAGCCAGTGGAAACACGACTCTCTAACTCGCATCATTCAGCCATTATCCGACATTCCATCGGTTGAGGAGTCAACGTCTCTCCGTGATGTCATCGATCAACTCGAAACTAAAGAACTGCGCCAGATTACGGTGCTGTCTCCTGCAGGGGCAGTCGCCGGTTTAATTGATCGGGGCGACATTGTCAGGGCGATCGCCCAAAAGATGAACGTGTCGATTTCAGAAAGCCTCATCAAGCGAATCAAAGAAGACGGAGCCTACCCGTCTGAATTGCCGCTTCACGAACTCGCAAAGGCGTCACTCTAGACCGTCACTAAAGAATTAAATTTTTCCAGGAAAAAAGCCAGCGTAGTGGAGGTCAC
This sequence comes from Elainellaceae cyanobacterium, assembly GCA_051117335.1. GTDB lineage: Bacteria > Cyanobacteriota > Cyanobacteriia > CAZCXK01 > CAZCXK01 > DBGGTD01. The sequence goes on along the minus strand of JBNPEB010000008.1, from coordinate 5,309 downwards.
GTCGCTGGCATGAAACGTCTAATTCTAGTTACAAGACTATCGAGAAACCTGGCTACATAGATGTGAACTACACTACATTTTTGGAAAAAATTGAACGTCTCTTCTCGGTTTCGCAACTGCTAGCCTCCAAAACGTTTGTCAGTTAATCAGGGGAAGAACGCCTGCCCCATTTTCCATCCAGAAGGCATCGTTCATATGTACGCGACGCGAACGCGCTATTCCTCATTGTTTCCTGACAGCTTCACTACTTTTTCCCAAAGCCCTGCCCTCGATTCGCTGACGGTACGCATACGCAGTTCTCAAGCTGCGATCGCAACATCGCGTGATCAAGATCTTGCCCAATCATCACCAGCTGGTTTTTAGGCTGACCTTTCCATTCATCGTCATCCAACGTAAATCGCTTGCCGCTGAGATGAAAGATATGGCGTTTGGGACTCTCATCAAACCAAAGAATCCCTTTTGCTCGAAACACAGAATCAGGAAGCTGGTTATCCAGAAAATGTTGAAATTTTCGAATTGCTAAGGGCTTGTCTGTCTCAAAGGAAATGGAAGTAAATCCATCGTTCTCCAAATGGTGCGAATGGTGCCCATGATGATCGTGGTGATCCGAATGGTCGTGATCATGATGATCATGATGATGATCGTGGTGATCCGAATGGTCGTGATCATCAGAACTCACGCCAAAATATTGGTCAGACTCAAACAGCCCAACGCTGAGAATTAATGGCAATGGTACATTTGCTTGAGTCGTACGAAGGATGCGAGATCCGTCTTTAATCTTTTGAATGCTCGTTTCTAGATAGTTGAGCCGTTCCTCGTTAACTAAATCAACCTTATTTAGCAGAATGATATCGCCGTAGGCAATCTGATTATGCGCGGCTTGACTGTTAAACAAGTCGAGGCTGTAGTTTTCAGAATCAACGACCGTCACAATCGAGTCGAGCCGAGTCAAGTCACGAAGCTCTGTCCCAAGGAACGTCAATGCAACAGGCAGCGGGTCGGCAAGGCCAGTCGTTTCAACAACAAGATAATCAACTTGATCTTGACGTTCAAGGACCCGATAGACGGCATCCATCAAATCGTTATTAATCGTGCAGCAAATACAACCGTTGTTCAGCTCTACCATGCTGTCATCGCCAGTTGTAATCAGCAGCTCGTTGTCGATGCCAATTTCACCAAATTCATTAACCAATACCGCAGTTTTCAACCCTTCCTGATTGGTCAGAATGTGATTGAGAAGGGTCGTTTTGCCACTGCCCAAAAAGCCTGTAATAATCGTGACCGGCAGACCATGCTTTTTGTCATCCATGGCATTGGGTTGCTGAGGAGTAACGGCTGATGTCATAACACACTCGCCTAAACATCAAAAACAAATACATATCGTAGCATTTCCTAATTTTAGCGAGATGTCGGAAGCGATCGCCCCTCACCCCTTAAGATCAATCTAACGGTTGTCATGTTAAATGGCGTATGACTCTGCAAATCTACAACACACTTACCCGTCGCAAAGAACCCTTTGAGCCAATTGAACCGGGCACAGTAAAGATGTATTGCTGCGGAGTGACGGTGTATGACTATTGCCACTTGGGGCATGCTCGGTCGTATATCGTGTGGGATACGGTGCGTCGCTATCTCGAATGGCGCGGATATGCGGTGCAGTATGTGCAAAATTTCACTGATATTGACGACAAGATTCTCAATCGAGCCCTGCAAGAAGGCTCCACGATGGAGGCGATCGCTGAGAAATATACTCAGGCGTATTTCGAGGATATGGCGACCCTCAACGTCCGTGAGGCGGATGACTATCCACGGGCAACCCACACCATCAACGGCATTCAACGCCTCATCCACGAACTCGAGCAAACCGGGATCGCCTACTCCACGAATGGCGATGTATATTACGCAGTGCGAAATTTCTCCGACTATGGCAAGCTTTCTGGGCGCAAACTTGACGATATGAAAGCCGGAGCCAGTGGTCGAGTGGATGCTGATCCAGATGCTCCGAAGAAGCGCGATCCGTTTGACTTTGCGCTATGGAAAAGCGCTAGACCGGGTGAACCCTCCTGGGATTCGCCGTGGGGTGCGGGGCGTCCAGGATGGCATATCGAATGCTCAGCGATGTTGCGCGATCGCCTCGGTGACACCATCGACATTCATGTGGGCGGCGGCGACCTCGTCTTTCCTCACCATGAAAACGAAATCGCCCAGTCAGAGGCGGCAACCCACAAGCCCCTCGCCAACTATTGGATGCATAACGGCATGGTGAATGTCGGCGGTGAAAAGATGTCAAAATCGTTGGGAAACTTCACCACGATTCGCACCTTTCTCGCCTCTGGCATTGAGCCGATGGCGCTGCGGCTGTTTGTCCTCCAGGCTCAGTATCGAAAGCCGATGGATTTTACAGATGAGGCGATCGCCTCTGCCCAAAACGGCTGGGAAACCCTCAAAGACGGTCTTCTCTTTGGCTACAAACACGGAGCCACACTGGGCTGGACAGACACCGAGGATGCCTCATTTGGCGATCCGTCGGCGATGCGTATTCCAGAGGATAGCGAGCCTGTCATCCGCTTCACCGAGGCAATGGATGATGACTTCAATACCTCTGGGGGGTTAGCGGTCTTATTTGAACTCGCCAAAGCCTCGCAAAAAGAAAGCAATCGTCTGACCCACGAAGGCAAAACTGCGGTCGATGCTCAAACCCTACGTGCTCATTGGCAAACTCTGGTCTGTCTCGCTCAGATTTTAGGGCTAGAGGCGACACCCGATCGAGAAAAGTCCCCCTCATTATCCCTGTCGGAGCAGGATATCGACGCGAAGATTCAACAGCGCCGAGAGGCAAAGAAAGCCAAAAACTACGCAGAAGCCGACCGGATTCGAGATGAACTTGCCTCTCAAGGCGTGGTGTTGATCGATAAACCGGGCGGCGTCACTGAATGGCGAATTGAATAGCAGGCCAACAAGCTAGCTGGCGATCGCCTCCTTTTCGGGTGGGTCTGCATGCTGAGTTTTCGCTTTTCCGAGCGACGGGCGCTGTCCGGGGCTTTGGAAGAGCAGATAGTTCAAAATCGTCCGCACCGCGATGATGGCAGCGAGTCGGGCAATATCATCCCATTTGCTAGAAAACATGGTTTTAAGAATGCTAGCGCCAACCAAAAAACTGAGCCCCAGCGAAAACGAATATCCCATCGCCAATCGACTTTTTTGAAATGCCTCTGGAGATTGCTCTTTCCAAAGCAAGTCTTTCAAAAAGATAACCAGTGCCCGAATCACCCCCACCGCAATGATAAAGATGGCGAGTAACTGACAAATACTGGTCAAAATTTCATTGAAAACTCTGACGATGAGGGCAATATCGGCACTAGTCGCAATCAGATCCATGCGTTAACAACCAAACAGGTCAAAGGGGCGATCGCAACTTATCGCTAACTCCGAATCTGGACTGGCATGACTAGATACGTCATCTTCAACCCGCCCAATGGAGAGATCACAAACGGGCTTGTTGCCGTATTAAATTGCATCTGGATTTCGGCAGTGTTGAACGCCTTCAAGCCTTCTAACAAATATCGAACATTGAAGGCAGCTTCTAAATCGTCTCCAGAAATCTGAGCCCCAACCGATTCTCGCCCACTTCCGACATCTGGAGCATCTACACTCAGAGTCAATTCCTGATTTGCGGTATCCACATTCATTTTGACGATTCCATTTTTCTGATCGGCCAAGACCGCAATTCTCTCTAAGGCTGCCATTAACAAACGACGCTCAGCCGTTACCTGACGAGAAAATTGCTTAGGAATTAACTGCCGATAGTTGGGATATTGCCCTTCCAACAATCGACTCGTGAGTCGCTGATTGGCCCACTCAACCACGAGTTGCCCCTGGTCAAACCGAACAGCAATCGGTTCAGAGGATGGGTGGAGTTGAAGCATTCGCTCTAACTCTCGTAGCGCTTTGCCAGGCACGGTCACATTTAAAGCCCCCTCTGCTTCTGGGTCTGCCGGTTTCTTCGCAGACAACTCAGACGAATCGCCATCGTCATCAACCGTATCAACCGTTTGCACCACTGCGAGGCGATGCCCATCGGTCGCCGCAAATTCAAGACTGTCCGCTTCGGCGGTTAGATGGACTCCCGTCAAGACTTGTTTAGTTTCATCCGTGCTAGAGGCAAAAAGCGACCCGCGCAGCCCTTCAATCAGGGCATCAACGGGTAAATACGCCACTCCACCGTCTTCAATCGTAGGCAGTTCAGGATATTCATCGGCTCCCATTCCCCTGACCTGATAGCGCCCTGATGCGGATGTCAGCGTGACGAGAGCACCCCCCGATTCATCGTCTAGCGTAATGTCGCCGTCAGGAAGCCTTGACACAATATCACTCAGCAGCTTTGCGGGGAGCGTTAAATCTCCACCCGACTCGATGTCTGCGGTAAAACTAGTCTGAACTCCCAAACTCAAATCAAACCCAGTCAGACTGACTTGCTGGGATTTTGCGTCTACTCGAAGCAGCACATTTGCCAAAACGGGATGGCTCGGACGAGACGGGACTGCGCGGCTAATGAGGGAAAGGCGGGTATTGAGTTCGCTCTGGGCGCAGGTTAGTTTCATGAGGTTTAGAGGCTGATCCGATGGATTAACGGGGCAATGCGTTTAGTTTCAGGAGCTACAGAGATCAAGACACAAGCGGGGCACAGCTATTTGTGCAAATCTGCCTGGAACGAGATCCTATCACCCCTCATTGAAAGGTTCAATTTACATTTTCTCAAACCTGTCTCAAACCTGATTGATCTCTACCTCTAAATGATCTTTATAAATGAATAGTAGTAGTAGGCTCTGTGGAAACTGTGGAAAAAATTGGGGATCAAGAAAGCTTAGGGCTCACCCCCGATCTGATTCTGTGGAAAACGTGTGGAAAAACAGCCTGGTTCCTAACAGAGTATTTATACTTACTTAGGTTCTCCCCGCTGGAAGGGCAAATTTCCCCGGATTCCAAAGAGATTTTCCACAAAAAATAGGGGCTTTTCCACAGAATTTAAACTCGATTTAAATACAAAGATTTACATGTACCTGCTCAGATATTGAGACACTCGTGGACTCCAGTAAACCTTAGGGATTTGGAATCTGCGTTTCGCAAGCGACATGTGTTTGTAGCGTTTCTGTCAAGAGAACGCTAGTCAACAAGGCAATAAAGCTAGGGCCTGTCATCAGTTAGATAAACTGTAGACAGCAGAAATAAGAGGTAGACGATGCGACGCTATGCGCTGCGAGATGACCAGTGGGAGCAGATGGAGGACTTTTTGCCAGGGCGTGAAGGCC
>JBNPEB010000002.1:0-93234 GCA_051117335.1 Elainellaceae cyanobacterium | reverse complement strand
TGGCCTTCACGCCCTGGCAAAAAGTCCTCCATCTGCTCCCACTGGTCATCTCGCAGCGCATAGCGTCGCATCGTCTACCTCTTATTTCTGCTGTCTACAGTTTATCTAACTGATGACAGGCCCTAGCCAGTGGATTGTAGAACCAGTTAGTTTCTTAGTGAGATAACCGCCTTGGCCGTACAGATTTAGGGCGTGCAGACTATTTTCTTATCTCAGGATGATTTCATTCCTGAAATATTCCACCCTAGAATCTAAGTCGAGCGATCGCAATCGTAATGAAACTTCTTCAGCTTCAGACCGGCTGCGGTACGCTCCTGCAAAAATAAATAGCCCCCGGCTAGACCCCGCAAAACTTGCCCCGGTCACCACTCGCTGAGCTTGTCGCAGTTCCTCAAAGTCGTCTCTATCAGCGGGAACCGATACGATATAAGGCCCCTGTCTGGGTAAACCAAACACGGTTAACCCTCCAGAACTCGACGTTCCCGGATCAGACGGAAACCCTGTTGGTGGGAACGAATCGCTCGGCGTGAAACCCAGCGCTCTCCACGTTGCCGGCCCCGTTACTCCGTCGACTGAAAGTCCTTGAAATGATTGAAAACTGCGGACTGCATCTTCGGTCGACGGACCGTAAATACCGTCTGTGCCGCCTGTAGAATATCCTCTAGCATTTAACTCTCGTTGGAGGGCTTCGACATCAGAGCCGCGATCGCTCGGATATAGGGTCCGGCTGCCTGGAGAAGCCTCGATGTAGGGAGAGTCTGCGGGAGGAAACGAAGTATCAGTGAATGAAGCATTCGTAAATGCTGGTGATGCAGATTGAGGAAACCCAAACAATGCTGATTCTGTTGCGGGACCGTAAATCCCATCGGGAACTAATCCCGCATCTCGTTGAAACTGAATGAGTGCATCTTCGGTCATTTGACCAAACACCCCATCGATAGTCACGAAATAGCCCCGGTTTTGAAGCTGTTGCTGTAATGTCTCAACGGCTGGACCAGTCTCGCCTCGTTCTAAAATTAACTGAGCTCTTACTGGAGTCATGATGCCAAGCGTTGCCCAAATCGCGGCAGGCAATATCACCGACACGAGGAGCCGACCCGATACGAGGTGTCGAATCATTGCCCGCAGAGAAGGCTGAATATTTGACGCGTTGCGAAGTAAGGCAGGCTTAGGTAAAAGAAATTCTAAAAATTTGTACCGATCGGCGCGAGTATCCATCTTTTTCCGAGATCTTCTACAGCACTACTCTAGACTATCCTGTCTTGACAAAATTGTTCGATTGTTGTGTCTGTAATCCAGAGATTAGATCGATCGGCCCGCATAGGCAGACATGGGTTCTTTAATGAAGCGAATATAGAAATGCCTAAATGTGGATTTCAGAACTCGCGGCAAGCCAAAATCAATGGGTACTAGTCGATCTGGAAGTTTCCAGTCTGACACATACAAATCGCTGGGCTGAAGATGCGGAAATGCAATTTCTCCTATGTCTGGACAAAGCCCCAGTCGTTGAGACGCATCAACTGTTGGCACCTGTGACGAGTCAACACCTAGAATATCGATCAGGGCGCGATCGAGCGCAAAAACATTGGGCGAAGCAGCAAGAACACCCAGGGGGCGGGGCTCACCCCCACTCGGTCCATTTCCCTGATGCCCAATAATGCCATCCATAATCGTCAGATCAGGAGCGATCGCCCGCGCTGTTTCAGCTAGCATCATGCCAAAGCGATCGCGATCTTTGCCAGCTTCCATATGCCACCAAGCTTTCATTTTGCCAGGAACACAGCCAAAAAGATTCTTGACCCCTAATGTAAGCGTTAGCTGCATGTGAGATTTCACTTTGGGGAGATTAATAATGACATCTGCATCAATGGCCTCTTTACAAAGAAGTAGGTGATTAAATTCGGAACCGATGGTTTCGTAGCGCTTACCGCTAAACTCGACAACTGGAACGCCCAAGTCTTGCAAATACGGGAGATAGCCATTGGCTTTGGCGACTCCATGAGCACTTCCAAAGGCTGGACTGTCACCCAGGAAGGGATGCCCACCTGCCTTTTGAACCAATGTTGCGACGCTGTATACGAGTTCTGGGCGCGTTGTGCATTCGTTATCAGAACGTGACCCCGTCAGGAGATTAGGCTTGAGCAAGACGCGATCGCCCGGTTTAACAAAGCCTTGGATACCACCTAGCGGAGCGAGTACCTGTTCAAGGGCATCTTGTAATAGTTGAATGTCGTAAGTCTCAGCCCGCAATAAGCTCACAGTTGGCTGGCGGTGTTCCATAATCGGTTCCTCAAATGGTTCTCAACATGCTCGTCTGTCATCACAGATAAATTTAGCGCATGCGGTTCAAGGCAGTGACTCGTTCAGCGTTTGAAAAAACGTCTTCTCCATGAAGCTGAGGCAGAGGAGGCTTGACTTCTACTTTGATCACGTTGTCGATGTTGATGAAGACGGTTTGTTCGGGCAAATTCAAAATCCACCAGTCTTTCTTCAAAATATGCCGGACCTCTAGCTGAATCTCTTGATTATTCGCAGCATCGTCGAGAGAGGCATACACATTGAATGACTCGGTTTTTCCGTCGATATAGTGAAAGGTCAGTTGAGTGTAAGAATCTTGGCTTTGCATCGTGACATCTCTGAGAGGTGCATTAACCTGTTTATCTTGCCAAATTTCAGCATTTGAATAAATTAACTGTGACAAAAATTCGATGAGGGGTCTCACCCCTCACATTGAACGAGGACGCTCAGCAAAATTGGGAACACTAGGAAAAATAGGTGCTCTTCCACTGACCCCAGATTTAGGCTGGGCTAGAACGGGTATGGGTCAAGATAACGATTTACAAACCTGGTATGGGCAGGGTAGTTCGCTCTATGACATCGGTCGGTATGAGGGGGCGATCGCCCGGTTCGACAAAATCTTAGCGACAAACCCTGAAAATCATGATGCATGGGTTCATCGTGGCTATGCGCTCTATGCGCTCCATTCTATTCAGGATGCGATCAAGAGTTTTGACGGTGCGCTTCATATTTACCCAAAGTCTGGATTGGCTTGGCACGGTAAAGGTCTGGCTCTAGCTAAATTAGGGCACTATGACGAGGCGATCGAGTGTTTTCGGCATGCCTTGAAGATCAATCCAACCGATCAGCGCGTCTGGTATAACCAGGGAAATGCTCTGCTCCGGCTATACCGATATGAGGAAGCGCTTGTTAGCTTTAATCGAGCGGTGGCGCTTAAGCGAGATGATCATCATGCCTGGTATAACCGCTCAACAACATTGGGAGCTCTTCATCGATATAACGATGCGCTAGCCAGTATTAACACGGCTCTCGATCTGAAGCCTGATCGCTATTACATCTGGAATTACCGAGGATTGGTGCTCGTTAACCTGGCTCGTCATGAGGAGGCGATCGCCAGTTTTGATCAATCGCTACATTACAAACGCGACAACCCCAATGCCTGGTATGGTAAAGCCTGCTCGTATGCGCTTCAAGGCGATATCGACGCAACGGTTAAGAACCTGTATCGGACGTTTGTGTTAAGTCCGTATCTTTACCGATTTATGGCGAAAACTGATTCAAAATTTGACGCAATTCGCGAAGATTATCGGTTCCAGAAAATCACCCGAGAGGACTAAGCTGGAACCGTAATTACATCAAGATGCTGGGCGGTAAATCTAGCCAGTCGTTGCTAGTCAGATGATGCCCGAGTCTTTCTAAGAAGTCACCGCGCACGTTGGATCGGCTATGGAAAACAGTCAAGATATTCATACCTGGCTTGGTCAGGCCACGTCTCTATACGGAGTCGGACGCTACAAAGAGGCGATCGCCAAATTAGATAAGCTACTCGATATTAATCCAGCAAACTATCAAGCCTGGAATCAACGGGGCTATACGCTGCTGAAGATGGGATCGTATGATGAGGCGATCGCTAGCTTTAATAATGCGATTCAGATTCGGCCCAATTTTGCCCTCCCATGGCACGGGAAAGGCATTGTGCACGCGAAATTGAATCAATATGAAGGCGCAATCAAACACTTTAGCCAAGCATTGAAATATAATCCTGACGACTATAAGGCTTGGTATAACCAGGGAAACGCCCAAATTTGTCTATACCGGTATCGAGACGCGATCGAGAGCCTCGATCGCGCCATTGGCCTAAAGCCAAATTCTTACAGAGCGTGGTATGTCAGAGGCACCGCACTGGCTTCACTACGGCGATATGACGACGCGCTCAGTAGCTTAGATACTGCTCTAACCATCAAGCAAATGTGCCACTATGCTTGGAACTATCGCGGAATTGTATTAAATAAATTAGGGCGGTATGACGATGCTGTAAAAAGCTTTGAGTCCTCTCTGGCGTATCGCTCAGAAAATCCTAGTGCATGGTATGGAAAAGCGTGTGCCTATGCGGCTCAAGGGGTAGTCGATAGGGCAGTCCACAGTCTATATCGGGCCATGGTGATGAGTCCTAATCTTTATAAGCTGATGGCTCAAACCGATTCAACCTTTGATAGCATTCGTCATACTACAGAATTTCAGGCATTGATCCAGTCAGGGGAATTGGGTATCGCTCTTTGATAGCATTCGCCATACTACAGAATTTCAGGCATTGATCCAATCGGGGTGATTAGATATCGCTCTGTTCGAGATTGGATACATTACAGGGTATCGCAATCCTCTATAATGCGTCATCTAACAATAATGTGTTGGATGACAACCTGATAAAAGCGATCGCCTTGGAGGTGTAATGCAGTTTCTCCTCAAAGCTGCACGTGTTATCGACCAGATCAGTGAATGGCTCGGACGCCTTACATTTGGTCTGATGCTGATTATGTTTGCTCTTGGAGCCTACAACGCCATCACTCGATATCTCGGACAATATATAGGCAGGAACTTGAGTTCCAATATTTACATTGAATCTCAATGGTATCTGTTTAGCTTAATTTTTTTACTGGGTGCCGCCTATGTTCTTAAGTACGACGCCCACGTTCGGGTCGATATTTTTTACACTCGCTTGTCGGCACGAGGCAAAGCATGGGTGAATCTCTTGGGTGCTTTGTTTCTGCTGATTCCGATATGTATAGTTGTGATTTTCTATTCGTTACCTGCGGTAGTCAATTCGTGGAACGTACTTGAACAATCATCTGATCCAAGTGGCTTGCCGCGATATCCTCTCAAAACAGTTATACCCGTCGCATTCTTCTTGCTAGGGCTCCAAGGCGTGTCAGAAGCAATCAAACAAGTGGCTGTTCTGCGAGGAGTCACGAGCAATGAAACGGAGGCATCCCGCTAATGGACTATCTGGGTTTATTGATGTTTGCGGGTGCCCTGCTGCTAATCTTCACGGGCTATCCTGTAGCGTTTGCCCTGGGGGGATCAGGGCTCATATTTGCAGGAATTGCTTACATCGTCGGTGAGTTTGACTGGGTGTTATTTTCTGCTCTGCCTCAACGAATTTTTGGAATCATGGGGAATTATGTTCTCCTGGCAATTCCATATTTCATCTTAATGGGCACTATTCTGCAGCGATCGGGGCTTGCTGAAGACCTTCTGGAAACCTTTGGCTTGCTGTTTGGACGCCTCAGAGGCGGACTAGCCATTGGAGTAATTCTAGTGGGCACCTTACTCGCAGCTGCGACTGGGGTGGTGGGTGCAACGGTTGTCTCAATGGGAATGATTTCTCTGCCTATTATGCTGCGATATGGCTATAGCCCCTCCCTTTCGACGGGCATTATTGCCGCGGCAGGAACATTAGGACAGGTAATTCCCCCCAGCGTTGTGCTAATCGTCTTAGGGGATCAACTGGGGGTTTCTGTAGGCGATTTGTTCCTTGGATCGCTCATCCCTGGGTTGGCGCTAGCGTCTCTCTATCTGCTTTACACCATCATAGTCGCAACCTTTAAGCCCAAAATGGCTCCTGCAATGCCTGCTGAGATGTTGACCTTGACTAATGCTGAAATGGCTCGCCGAATTTTTAAGGTGATGTTGCCTCCTTTGTTCCTAATATTGATTGTGTTGGGCAGCATTTTTGCAGGTGTAGCGACACCTACTGAAGCGGGCGCAATGGGCATATTAGGCGCGCTTATTTTAGCAGCGCTCAATCGCCGACTTAGTTTTAGAACATTGTGGGAATCGCTAAAATCCTCTGTCGAGCTCACCACGATGGTGATTGTGCTCCTCTTGGGAGCAACGATATTTAGCTTGGTATTTCGAGGCTTGGGGGGCGATCGCCTCGTTGAGGAGATTTTGCTAAACCTTCCCGGCGGAACAATCAGCTTTCTGATCTTTGTAAACGTCCTGGTTTTCTTACTAGGGTTTTTCTTAGACTATTTCGAGATCGCGTTTATTATCGTGCCGCTAATGGCACCCGTCGCCCAAAAGTTAGGATTCGACTTGGTTTGGTTTGGTGTAATGCTGGGCGTCAATTTGCAGACTTCTTTTTTAACGCCTCCCTTTGGCTTTTCGCTCTTCTACTTGCGCGGTGTGGCTCCACCAGAGTTGAAGACAACCAGCATTTACAAAGGCGTTATACCGTTTATCATCATTCAAATTGTTGGGCTGATTCTGCTAATCGAATTTCCCGGAATCGTCACTTGGGTGAGAAATTAAACGCCTTTAATGACTTATGGAGTGCTGACGTCCTTAGAGGTCTTACAATAAGGGGCGTTTTCAAAGCGCCCCCTCACACATGGGTTTGAACACACCTCACGAACCAACTTAATTGACTAAAAGATGTAAGCCAAACAGGATTTTGGCTCTTAGACGTCAAATGCAAAGTTAGTGTATCCCAGTTCTGACGTAGAGAACCATCGATTAGAACCCTCTCGAAACTCTCGCCATGAGCTGTAAATTTTATTGTATGCCTCGTCGGATGCAGCAAATTCCTCATACAGGTCGAAAGCAGCATCGCGTCCGGCTGTCATAATCTCATCTGAAAATCGTGTGAGTTGAACCCCTCTATCCAGCAAGGAAGCAAGTGCACCTGGGTTGCGAGCATCATAGCGAGCCATAATATTGACATGCGTTTCAGCCGCTGCTGTTTTGAGAGCTTGCTGATAATTTGCAGGTAGGTCGTTCCAAGCATCTAGATTAAAATAGAAGGAATATTGAGAGCCAGGTTCCCACCAACCAGGGTAATAATAAATATTAGCGGCTTCATAGAGTCCTAATTTTTCATCATCATAAGGCCCTACCCATTCTGCTGCATCAATGGTGCCGAGTTGTAGAGCTTGAAAAATCTCGCCCCCCGGTAAATTCTGGACATTGACTCCCAGGCGTTCTAGTACGACTCCACCTAAACCGGGAATCCGCATATTGATTCCATTCAAATCGCTAGGCGTATTAATTTCTTGCTTCCACCAACCTCCCATTTGAGTCCCTGTGTTTCCGCCTGGAAAGCTAATGATATTGAAATCTGAAAGGAGTTCATGAATGAGGTCTAATCCGCCTCCTTCATAAAGCCATGCATTTTGCTGGCGATAGTTAAACCCAAAGGGAACTGCCGTATCAAATGCGAGAGCTTCACTTTTGCCGCGATAGTAATATGAATTGGTATGGCCAGCTTGGACGGTTCCCTGCTGAACCGCATCTAATACCTCTAAGCCCGGCACAATCTCACCCGCCGCAAATAAGCTGACTTCGAAGCGTCCTTCGGTGAGTTCGCTGACTCGTTCAACGAAAAGTTCGCTGCCGCCATACACTGTGTCTAGACTGGGAGTATAACTAGAGGCCATACGCCATTCGACACTCTGTGTCGTATCAGTTTGAACTGCGGGTCCGGTATCGCTACCTTGTCCGCAACTTGCTAATGTGGCGGTGGCAGTAGCGCCAATTGCAGCACTTGTAACAAATTGCCTACGTTTCATATGGATTTTCGTTTGGTAAACGATTTATAAGATTACGATTTCCCATAGTATTGAAAAGCAGGACGGCACATTTGTTAATCGTTATACATCATTTTGTTGCATTTTATACATTACTCTACGTTATTCAAACAATTCTTGGGATCTAACGCTTCAACGTAAGCACTGATCCAGTATCAGCTAAAAAGTTTGAAGATTAATGAAGCTTAGGACTAAAGCATGTTTGAATCTTTATTTATATAGCGGTATGCGCTTGAGTTAAGATTGAGTGAAATTCGTGATCCTTATATAAGGTTAAGTAAAACGTGTGAGTAAACCTCCAAGTTGCTAAGTTTACTGCTGAATTACTAGCCTAAAAGATTTTATGAAACTATCTACCGCCTCTGCAATCGCTCTCTCTTTTACTACTCTTGGCTTAACCCTTCCCGTGCGTGCAGAAAATGTCGAACATGTGCATCGGCTGATCACGACTAGAGAATGTCAGGCGTGTGAACTACGGGAGGCAGGACTAGTCTATACAGATTTGTCTCAAACTGATTTAACGGGGGCAAACCTAAGTCGCGCGAATTTGAATCGCGCGAATTTATCTGAAGCGACGCTTCGAGGAACCAATCTGGTCGGAGCAAATTTATATAACGCGAATCTGGCGGGCGCAGATTTACAAGGAGCAGATTTGCGGGGCGCAGATTTACGAAATGCTTATTTGCTAAATGTAAATCTAACGGGAGCAAACATTGAAGGCGCGAATTTGCGAGGTGCAATCGGTATTCCAGATCGGATTCTTGGGACAACTGATTACTACGGATGGGGGCTGATCGAAACCAGGCGAGGTAACTTTGAGGGGGCAATTGCTTACTACAACCAAACGTTAGGGCTTGATCCGACGTTTGCTGCCGCCTATCTAGGCCGCAGTATTGCTCGCTACGAACTGGGCGATCGCACTGGGGCACTAGACGATGCGGCGCAAGCCGAAGAATTATTTACAGCCCAAGGGGACGCACAAGGGCAACAAGCCGCTGCCAATATGACAGAAGGAATCACTGCCATACAAGAGGCTGAAGAAGAAGGTGAGTCGTCTGACGGAGGATCTAACTTCTTAAACTTCCTGGGATCGATGGGGATGTTGTTGCTGCGCTTTATCCTGTGACGCTTGGCCGCTCTCGCGATGGAATCGTATCAGCATCCAGTATGGTGAGCAGAGCGACCTCCCAAACGAGTTGAGATTGAGCATAACTCAGTATCTGGCGGCGAGCTGTTTCTAAAACCTTGAGCGTCGCATGTGACGCCTGCTCATGCCAAAACCGATGTTGTAGATGATTTAACAGCCAAAGTTGGGCATCAGTGTCGAGGGTTCTTGAAATGTCCCGTGCTAATTCTAAGCTTTGCCGCATGGTATTCGGAGGATTCACTACAGCTTGCAGTAGCTCTGCAGGAATGTGTTGTAACTGTTTCCAGCTTGCGATCGCCTCTCCGGGGCTGCCTTGAGCCGTTGCCAGTAGATTGGGCTGTCCTACGATTTCGGTATATCCGGCTATTTCTAGAACTCGCGCGATTGCCTCGTGACTGAGTCGACGAAATGGAATTTTTTGGCAGCGGGAGACGAGCGTGGGCAGGAGGGCATCTACACCAGGAGCCGAGAGAATCAGGGTTGCTTGTCCGGGTTCTTCTAATGTTTTGAGCAACGCATTGGCAGCCGATTCTGCCATCGTTTCTGTTTGTTCTAAAACGACTACAGTCCGCTGGGCTTCTAAGGGAGGACGGCCCAGAAATCGAGTGATTTCTCGAATCTGCTCTAGACGGATTTGTGGCAGACTCTTCCGCTTGAGATTCATCTCGGCTGCTTCAGATGCAGAAATCCGCTTACCCTGATGCAAATACGTTGGCTCCACCCACAGCAAGTCAGGATGGTTGCCTTGACGAACGTTTGATTTCAATCGGGTGATTGTCTGCTGCTTTGTCCCGCCCTCAGTGTGCAGAATCCATGGCATTGAGAAGAGAGCCTCGGCAAAACACCGAGCAGCCAGAGACTTACCCACTCCTGGCGGCCCCGTGAATAAATAAGCGGGCGCGATTCTCTGATGGGCGATCGCCTGACTGAGCAACTCAACGGCTTGGGATTGACCTAGCAGTTCTTCGAAAAACGGATAAATTACGTTAAGGCTGGATACCATCGAACGAGTTTTTCTTCTAAAACCGACTGAATTTGACGAGCGACGTCTTGTTCTGTGCCCTGAGCATCAATGCGAATGATGCGATTCGGATGCGTATCTGCGAGTGTTGCAAACCCACGTTGCACACGACGATGAAATTCTAGATTAGCTTGTTCGATGCGATCGCACACTCCCCGGTTTCGAGTCCGAGCCAGGCCGATTTCGGCATCCAAATCCAACCAGAGAGTTAAATCACTCTCTAGTCCGCCCGTGGCAATGTGATTCAGTTGCTCAATCACCTGGAGATTTAATCCTCGTCCATATCCTTGATAGGCCACTGTTGAATCAGTGTAACGATCGCATAAAATAATGGCCCCCTGATCGAGATGAGGCATTAAGAATTTTTGAACATGCTGTGCCCGATCAGCCGCATATAGCAGCAATTCTGCTTGGTTATCGATGCCTAACTGGTCAGAATCGCCGGATTCTCCCAACAAAATCTGGCGGATACGCGTCCCTAAGCCTGTCCCGCCTGGTTCTCTAGTTAGATAGACCCGACGCTGAAAATCACGTCTCCGCATGTGCTGAACGACTGGATTCTCTAGTAGCCAAGCCTCTGTCCGTTTAATCTGAGTAGTTTTGCCACATCCCTCTACTCCCTCGAAAACGATGAGCTTTCCTTTCATATGCGACTTAATCGTGAACTCTGATCAGCCCGATCTTACCGATTACCCATCTGCCTGCGCCTAACGTTTGGTTTCTCCTGAAATCCAGCTATGGCAATGTGCAATTGCGTCAAATACAGAAACGGTGGTGTGGGGCGTGGCGCGCCCCACTGCTCACACACCATTCACAAGCGATTTAGGATCGCTATAAATAAGCGCAATTTTATGCAAAGTTAATACCCTGTACCTTTGCAAAACGTTTGAAAAAATGACTTTTCTGTAATAATCTAGGCGCATAAGTTGTTTTTGATAGAACTGAGTTAGTAATTTTGTATGAAAGAGGATGTATGGGGGTAAGTAGAGCAACATATTGCAAAACTGCACACTGCATACTGCACACTGCATAACTACGCACTGTATTAATGTCAACATTCTCTGGACGGAGTTAATTGTAGTCTAGCAGGTGGGTTATCCAGTGTATGGATATGAGGTAAGGGTTGTTTCGCCGAAAGGGCGATCGCAAATAATTCATCCTTTAATTCATCCTTAAGGCAAAAGTAATTTGGCTGACTACTTGGTTTATTAGAAGTTTTAGATGTTGTGCGTCCGAGGTTGCCTATGGCCCGCTACACGAGTTTATTTACTGTTGGGGCATCACTTGACAATCTCCGGCAGTTACTTGCAGAAACGTTGCGTTCGTGCAACTTTGATATCGTTTATGAGACGGGTGACTATCTTGTGGCGCGTGAAGTCCCCGGACGGGTTGCATTTGCAAAACTGGTGACTGTAGAGGTCTTGTTTGATAAGTTTCCAGCAATGAGCGATGATGAAGTTCGCATGAATTTTGTGGTTAAGAACGAAGAGCTGCCTTTGAAGGTTGATAACCATTGCCACCAAAAGTTTAATTTGGTTAGCAGAGCTATTGTAGAGAACGATCAGCTCCATTTTATTGAGCAGGTTGCCAGCTAGGTACTGTAGGTACTGATTGAAACAGGGCCACCTCGGTGACTTTGACTTAGCAGCCCTAAATCGCCACAACTGCACCCTACTTCCTCTAGGAGGCGGTAGATATGTACCCAAATTCTGCGCCCAGATAATTCTGCGCCCAGATAACGTATCTATCCACCCGGTTTCGACTGCGCCCAACCGACCAGCCTGGAGAGTTTTGACTCCGCTCAACTCCCGAGGCTAGTTAGGTTATTTTCAGGCAAATCCCTAAACAGGGCAGTTTGAGCGGGAAACCCACAGACATGACACCTTAAGACCTAGCAAGCATCCGGGGTTTGAGTCACGTTCTAATCTAATCTTCGGGTTCGCCCACCATATTAGGGCTGATAAGGGTGATGTCAAACTCATCAGGTGGCACTGTTGAAATGGCATCTCGCTTTAGCATGTAATAAACTGCATGCACATTTGGACCAAAGACAATTTTGTCTTCGTCCTGCAAGTCATGTGCCTGCAGCTTCCGCCCATTGATGAGCAACCCATTTGCGCTAGGCTTGCCTTTGAGGTTGCCATCTACAATTCGATAATAGTAGCCGCCCTCTTCGTTAGGAAGTTGAACAAGGGTGGCATGCCGACGAGATACAAACTGGGAAACTAGGCGAATATCGCACTTTGGATCTCTCCCAATCGAGTAGACCGGACTATTTAGTGTGAATTCTCGCCGCCCTTTATTGTCCTCAATAATCAGTAAATGATTTTGGTGCGCTTCTGAAGCCATCGAGACACTAACCGTATGACTGGTAACTGCCAAATCGAGTCAATTGTTGCACGGAGCAAACATCTGACGGTAGATAGAAATACCCCTTCAGTTGCATGTTAGGGACGATTCCATCATATTTCCCACTACTTTAGCCCAGTTTAGTGCAACTGTAGAGCTAAGCGTTCAATGTTTATAATACCCTTTCAATCACCGAGATCCATCACGGCTCTTACGTGAGCAGGTTACTGAACCGCAAACGCTACGTAGAATCTACGGGGAATCGTCTCAGGATGTGCGAAATGTGCGCCTCAGCAGAAGTGAATTGGTAACGACGCTGACTGAGCTAAATGCCATTAACGCTCCTGCTGCTGCCGGACTTAATAAAATCCCAAACGTAGGCAAGAGAATTCCTCCAGCAATAGGAATACCTAAGACATTGTATGCAAACGCCCAAAACAAGTTTTGACGAATTTTATTGAAGGTTGCTTGACTCAAATGAATTGATTCAACAACGTCGCTCAGGCGATCGCGCATGAGGATAATATCGGCTGCTTCGACAGCAATGTCAGTTCCAGAGTGCAATGAAATTCCGATGTCCGCTTGTGCTAGGGCGGGAGCATCATTGATTCCATCGCCAACCATGGCAATTTTTTTCCCAGTTTGCTGCAACTGGGCGATCGCACTTGCCTTTTCATCAGGTCGAACGCCTGCCAAAACCTGTTCGGATGATAAGCCCAACGTCTTTGCGACAGCCTCTGCTGCGATCTGCTGATCCCCTGTTAGCAAAACAACCCTCAAATCTCGCTGACGAAGTTGATCGATGGCCTCGCGAGCCTCAGATCGAATCGTATCTTGAATGGCGAGAAACCCGGCGGGCTGAGCATCGATTGCTAAATAAACAACCGTCTTGCCCTCCGCTAGAAGCTGCTGAGGTTGGGTTTTAACAAATTCAGCCGTCTCAATGCCGCAGTTTTCAAGCCAAGGCAACGTGCCTAGGACAACATGTCGTCCGGTTACGTCTGCGGAGACTCCAAAGCCGGGTTCGGTGTAAAATTTTTCAGCCGCAAGAGTTGACAGATTTTGCTCGCGAGCTGAACGCAAAATTGCATCGGCTAATGGGTGACGAGTCCCGCTTTCAACTGTTGCGGCAATCTGCAGGAGCTGGGGTTCTGAAATTTGCGTCGAAAGAGAAATACAGTCGCTAACGACGGGTTGCCCAGTTGTTAGCGTTCCTGTTTTGTCAAATACGATCGCATCAAGCTGATGGGCTTTCTCCAACACATCCCCTCCGCGAATCAAGAGCCCGCGCTCTGCACCAATTCCAGACCCTACTAGGATGGCCGTTGGTGTTGCTAAGCCTAATGCACACGGGCAAGCAACCACTAGCACGGCGATCGCCAGCTTGAGGCTCAACAATAGCGATGAGGTGTGCGCATCTGCTGTCATACCATGACCCGCCATGGCATGGCTGCCCATTGCCCATGTCCCCTCGTTAGACAAGACATGCGGCCAGAGTGAGGTGCCGATAAAATACCAAAACAAAAACGTTAATGAGGCGGCGGTCATCACCCCGTAGGTAAAATATCCGGCGACAGTATCTGCCAAACTCTGAATGGGGGCTTTCCGTGCTTGAGCGTCTTCGACCAGTTTGACAATCTGTGAAAGCACCGTCTTTTCGCCAATCTGGGTTGTCTTAATGGCGATCGCCCCTGATTGGTTGATACTACCTGCTATAACCGGCTCCCCAGGTTGTCTTGCAATCGGCATGGGTTCGCCTGTAAGCATGGCTTCGTTGACGGTGGTGTGTCCTGCTACGACTTCGCCATCGACCGGAATTTTTTCACCAGGGAGCACTTGCAACCACTGCCCAATTTGAACGCGTTCAACCGGAATCTGAACGCTTTTAGAAATGCTGAGCGCGTCAGACCCAAGGGATGTCTGATTCTGCAGAAGGCGGGCCTGAGAGGGCTGCAGTGAAACAAGAGACTGAAGGGCAGATGCTGCCTTGCCGCGTGCCTGCTGCTCTAGCGTTCTACCCAACAGAATAAAGCCCACTAGCATCACGGGTTCATCAAAAAAACACTCCCAGCCTAATGAGGGGAAACCCAAGGCAACCACGCTAGCCGTATAGGACGCGATCATGCCCAGCCCCACGAGGGTATTCATATTGGGAGAGTTGCGCCAAAGCCCCTTCCAGCCGTCAATTACAATAGAGCGCCCTGGCCCCAGCAATGCCAGGGTGGCTAATCCCCAGTGAAATTCGATGGTGCTGAGAATTGGTATCTTAACCCATCCCCATTGCCCTAAATGGCCCACTGCTGAAAACACTAACAAAATGCTGGCGATCGCCAGTTGCCACCGTCGCTGCTGAAGCTCTAACCGCTGCTTCTCCGCAAAATCAAGTGTCTCTGCCGTATTGTCAGCTTTCCCGTTAGACGACGCGTCATGGTGCGACAGACGCGGCTCGGATGGAAATCCCGATTCGGTGAGGGCATGCGCTAAATCGGCTGCGCTGACTGTATCAGGATTGTGATCGACGGTTGCGAGTTCGGTTACCAGATTAACAGTTGCCGACGTTACACCCGACTGACGCTTGAGCTGATTTTCGACAGCCTGCACACATCCGGCACATTTCATGCCGCCGACATTGATTGTGGATGTTTTGGAAGATTTTTGGGAGGAGGCGATCGCTCGGTTTTGGCTCGTTTGCATGGATGCTCAAATTAACTAAAACTGGACGCAAATCAGATGCATCTTCTTTGAGCGTAGGCCAAGCGCTGCTAAATTGGCTAAATTATTTGAATTTCTTTTGAGCTGGATGAATCCCAGGCATTAGCCAGAAGGTGAGCCGCTTAAAGACGCTGTGCGCCTGCCACGATGAACTGCCAGAGTGCGTGATCTGCCCAACCAAACGGCAGACCCGCCTCTGCTCCGTGGTAGCGAGCGTATAACCGGAGCCCATAGTAGCTCAAAAATAGCGCAGCACTCGCAAATAAAATGGTTGGTTTCATGCACCAGCGGACATAACCGGCAGCGAGCGATCGCCCAGTGGCCAATTCTGTAGAGGTATGGATGGCTGCAATCACAAACGCCCCAAATAGCAGTGGAGCAAACCCGTGATACAGGAATGCCTGGCTCCAGTCTCCTCGGGCGATCGCCACAAATGACCGAGTCATTCCACATCCAGGACTCGGAAACCCCATGATTTGCTGGAAGAGGCAAGGTTTTTCTGAAAGCTGCCAACCGTGGTTGTAGAGAACTGCGCCTGCGATCGGCGTTGCGCTGATTCCAAGAACAATACCCCTCAAGAATCGGCTATTTGCTGATAGGCAGGATTGATTGGACACGCTCATACAAACAAAATCTACGCTAGATTAGCAGGCTACCCTAAAACCATTCTTTCTTATTGACAAGGTACGTATTGACAAACTCCTCATCCGTTTTGGTGAGATAGATGATTCCTTCTGCTAACCCGATAGCGCCCATCGCGACGGTTGCCAAAACAGGGAGCCCAAAACACGAAAGCGCCATCCCTGCAAGGGAAACCGCCAGCATGATAATGCCTTCTTGGGTGTAGCCCAAAATAAATTTGTGAACACCAAGCGCACCAAGTAGGATTCCGCAAATACCGGCTGCAATTTTTTTATTGGCGTCTTCGGGTGAAGGTCCAGTCATGGTGTATCCCCCTTGACAGGTGATGATTGTTGCTACTCAGACATATCCAAACGATTCCTGGAGTAGATGCAGCAATAAATTAGCGCTCCAATTTGCAGAGGCACGAGAGTCAGATAGCCCTTTAAACCAGGATAAATATCTAGCTGAGAAAATGCGCCAAAGTATCCTGCTCCTGCTAGTGCAAATATTAAGAATAGGAAGAGTCGCTTATATGGATGCATGACTTTCTGCTCTCGTGTCTTTAGTATGCTTACACGATTTAGAACCAACCCTTCTTGTTGTTGATATAGGTTTGCACAAATTCTTCATCGGTCTTAGTAAGATAAATGATGCCTTCAACCAAGCCGATGATGCCGATCACGGGCGAGGCGATGAAGCAGGTTAGGACGCTGACCAGCAACATGATCAGTCCTTCTGTTTGATACCCCAATATAAACTTGTGGATCCCCAGGAATCCCAGCAAAATTCCGCAGATACCGGCTGCAATTTTTTTCTCTGCGCCTGGAAGAGAACCGTTTGCCATTAAGGGATACTCCTAACTAATAATATTTCTGTATCACTCATTACGCAGCAAGTATACCCACTTCCGCATAGAGTTCGCCAATAAAGCAATAAATTAGTATTAATCTGTTCTGGCGAGTGTTACTCATACTAGCGCCATGACGTGCGGATATAGGGAGAAACCCAACAATGGATGTAATTCCGGCTATTGATTTGTTAGACGGTCGCTGCGTTCGGCTTTATCAAGGAGACTACGGGCGATCGCAGGTGTTTGGTGATGATCCGGTCGTTGTAGCGAAACAGTGGGCTGATCAGGGGGCACCCCGACTGCATCTTGTCGACTTGGATGGGGCAAAAGCAGGACACCCTATGAATCAGTCAGTTATTGAGGCGATTATTCGTGCAGTTGATATCCCTATCCAGGTTGGAGGAGGGTTGCGCGATCGCCACAGTATTTCTGATTTGTTCTCGATAGGAGTGAGTCAGGCAATTTTAGGAACGGTTGCGGTTGAAAATCCAGATTTAGTGGCGCAATTGTGTGAGGAGTTTCCTGAACAAATCATCGTCGGCATCGATGCTCGCGATGGCAAGGTTGCAACTCGCGGTTGGGTTGAGACATCAGAAATCGGCGCAGTTGATCTTGCTCGACACATGACCGAGCGCGGAGTCAGTCGCATCATTTATACCGATATTCACCGGGATGGGACATTACAAGGTCCTAACCGACAGGCATTAAGAGAGTTAGCAGACGCTGTCTCAATCCCTGTAATTGCCTCTGGTGGAATCTCTTCTATCACAGATCTACTGAGCTTACTTGCCCTTGAGCCTGCGGGCGTCAGTGGAGCCATCGTTGGACGAGCTCTCTATACCGGAGACATTTCACTCAGGGAGGCCATTCGTGCGATCGGTCCGGGTCGGTTGCAAGATATTCCACCTGATTTCGGGTCCTCAGCCTTCGCCTAAACAGCTTCTAGCCCGCTATGAACCCCAATTGCAGGTGTGATAGTGGGCTTATAAAGCGCCTCACGAGTTTCTACCATCGCTTCGATTAATCGATCCATCTCTTCGCGAGTATGGAGAGCATTGGCTGTAATGCGAAGCCTCGGCTTTGCAATAAACCAAATTGGAGACACCCAGATGCCATATTCATTGATCATCGTTTGACCAAAGCGCTTTGGATCGACATCGGTTGGCAAAATCACAGGAATGACATTGGTTTCGCCAATCGCATCAAAATCATGCTCGATCAGGCGCGATCGCAAATAGCGCGTATTATCTTGCAACCGTTGAACGAGTTCGGGTGCTTGCTTGACCTGACGAATGCTCTCAAGCGCAGCGGCGGTTGTTGGGGGTGGAAGGGAAATTGTCCCAATCGAGGTTGGTGAGACGTTTAACAGCGGCTTTAACTCAGCCACGTTGCTGCTAATGGCGGCTCCCGCAGATGCTGCAAATTTGGAAAACGTGGACATAATCAGCGGCACGATACCCCGCTCAATCGCATGCTGAGGGCGAATGCCAAAGTGTTCATAAATGCCTCGCCCCGTTGCGCCAATCGCCCCACTAGCATGTGCTTCGTCCATGACGAGAACGCTGCCTTCATAGTTTGCCATGACATCGATCATGCCAGGAAGCGGTGCAATGTCTCCATCCATAGAAAATACAGCATCTGAAATGACCATAATGCGGTCATCAGGGCGAGCATATCGCTTCAGCTTTCGTGCTAAGTCTTCGGTATCACAATGCCGATACGCGCGAACGCGAACCCGGGGGCTGTAACCAAATAACTTACCTGAACGGGTTCCAGCGTTTGTTATTGCAGAAACAATGCAGCCGTGATTGAGAACGTCGCTCAAAATCAACGTTTCACGAGTATTCTGAAAGCCGGGAACCGGAATAGCGAGATGGCAAAACGCATCCATCAGTGCTTGCAATGCCATCCAGGCATTCAAAAATAGCTGGGTATGCGATAAATGCTTGAATGTCGAGATTTCATCTTCAAGTTGTCGATGCAGGTCGATGCGACCGCTCAAGACTGAGCATGAGCTATTTGAAGTGCCGTACTGCATGATTGCATCAATCGCAGCTTGCTGCACGCGCTTATTTTGAACCAATCCGAGGACATCGTTGGTACAAAACGTTAGCACCGTGCGGCGATCGCCACTCGACGCTTCCTCGATGTCGATAAAATTGCCATGCCTCCCATGACAGATATATTCGTCAGGGTCTAATCCGCTTTCGTACCAGCGTTGAACGTATTCTTTAACGACTTGCACAGTAATACTCCCCTCACCTTCTTGATATATAGAGATAGCCACCAAGCGCCTCTGACTCGATCACACGCGGTTCTGACAAGATGCGCCACCTATGCCTGAACCCAAATTTGATCAAAGAGACTCTCATGACCGTGATCTTGACATTAAAACCATTCCCTCAAGAATGGAATCTTGACAAAGAGGACTAACTAATCGCCTCTTCTTACGACTTTGCCAGAAACTTATGAGTGCGTCTGGTGGTGTTGTGACAGTTCCGTTCATTCAAATGTGTAAAGTCCTGATAATTCGACGTTTTCAGACCATAGCCCGGAATCGAGGGACAGGAATTTCCCCCTGTGCATCACTGCCTGAGTCATTTTGGGATAGGTCCTGAAATGAATCTAACGGTTGACTCGATTGTCCTGTATATTCTTACATACTATATTTTGGGCTTGACCGTGGACTTGGCACTCGCTGAGTCGATCTCTGAATAGCATTGTGCAAAACGTTGGATAAACGTTCCCTAGACGTTTAATCTTAATTTGATTTACGCTCTGGGGTGCGAATTCATAGAATATTTGAAGTGTGGCAGTTTATGAACTGGCGAAATTAAGGATACGGGGGTTTGCTAACGGCACGTTGCTGGGCACGTTGCTGGTGGGCTGTGTCATTCCATTTTTACTCCCCCTTTTACTGCCCCCGCTGGCGATCGCGCTCTTCTATAACCAGTCCCAAATCATTTAAGACTGCTATAGCAATCCCAGATGGGTTGTGAGCGATGGGCAGGCGCCGCCCACCGCTCACACACAATTCACAAGCGATTTAGGATCGCTATATGTCTGAGAGGTTGTAGGAGGAGTGCGCCAAAACCTCGGTTTCTCCTCAGCTTTAATCGGCGACCGTGGATACTGGTTTCTCCTCCTGATGCCGTTCTATATGCTCTGCGGGGTTTGATACAGAATTGTTTCGACTGGAATGATCTGTGAGGCCGGATGAGCGGTTGAGGTTTGATGGCATAAATTGTTCGTACTGCCTGACGATCACTCGTTGGAGAGCAATGATCGCAGGATTAATTTCAACGTAACGTTGCTTAGGATTTCTGAGATAGGTTTGCTGTTCACTTTCCATCATTTCAATGTCTTGAGCTAAGAATCGGTTTAGCATAAAGCGCTCAACGATAATGCTAAGGAGTGGCTTAAATGGCTTGAGCAACCACTTTGGCACCCTGACCTTAAAAAAGAACAGCGCAAACGATCGACTTTCGGCGGGTCCGACTGGAAGCCGCATCAGATATAAGGAAGAAACTCCAGGCATTGAGCTTGCAAAGTGGGGATAGCGGTAGTGAACGTTAATTGGCAGTGTTGTCACGTCGTCGGAGCGCTCGCTTAACCCAAGAAATTTTGCCAACCGACCTTTGTATGACACGTGATATTCGGCACGAACCGATGACTGAGTGGTTTGCAGATCGGTGAGAATCGGATTAAACCACCCTTGGAGGTCCTGATGGAGAAATCCGTGGAAAACATCCATTGCGTTTTCATTACACACTGAGAAATGAGCCTTAAAGTGAGCAGTGACGCGCACCATGAGCCAATTGTCTTGCTGGTCGAATTCGGGGACTGCCAGCAATGGACGGGTGGTTGCTACGCTTAAATCGCCGGGAAAGATCCAGATGAGCCCATATTTTTCTTGGACAGGATAGCTGCGGGCGACGGCACACGGGAGCTTTTGCTCATCCGAGAGATAGGGAATATCGACACAGCGCCCGTGTCCATCAAATTCCCAACCATGATAGGGGCAGACGATATGAGAGCCCTTTACCTGGCCTTTATGGAGGGCAACACCTCGATGGGGGCATGCGTCCTCAAGCGCATGGAGATGTCCGTCTGCATCTCGATACACGGCGATCGCCTGCTGCCAGATTTCAGCAGCCATAATTTTCCCAGGTTTTAGCTGGTGTGCCCATCCGAGCGGATACCAGTGATTCGGATTAATTCCTACCTCTCGAATCACATTTTGGACAGTTTCGCCTTTGAGGATTGGTGCCGATTCCATCTGCGCTGCTCTTCCCTTTGTTCTCAAACTGTTCTCAAACGATGTTCAGTGCTGACTAACTCTCACTTGAATCAGCCTAAGTGGCCAAATATTTATCATGGCATAATCAAGCTCTTACCCTATCAGTATCAGTGCCTATCCGAAAACTCAGCGAGTTTTTAGAATTCAAAACCCCGTCATGGATGTTCGGATAGGTTCTAAGAAGGGCCT
The DNA here is from genome assembly GCA_051117335.1 of Elainellaceae cyanobacterium. Lineage (GTDB taxonomy): Bacteria > Cyanobacteriota > Cyanobacteriia > CAZCXK01 > CAZCXK01 > DBGGTD01. Next base: position 72,159 of record JBNPEB010000002.1, on the reverse strand, counting down.
TGCCAGCGGGTCGTTCATAGCCAATTGTGACTATTCTTATACGTCAATGCTCTTAATTCGTCAATTTTGAAGAATTGTCGAATCGCGCTCATCAATATCCTGCGGCTAATGTATGGTCTGAACTCGGTCATTATTAATGAGTGGTATAGTCGCAAAAGTGCAGGAATTATGCCGCCGTTTTTGAAATTTCTAAATTTCTTATGTTGCCTGCTACGAAACCATCGGCTAGAAATAATCCGGATCCGAATTCTCGGCAGAAGTTTTATCAGCTTTGCGTGCTGGTCGCAGCCGGATGTTTAACGACGATGACGGGCGGGGTGGTTTCGCCAATCTTGCCAGAGATGATGCAGCAACTTAGTCTCGATCGGCAGTGGGCGGGGACGTTGGTTAGTATACACGCGCTGGCGATCGCCCTATTTACGCCTCTGCTGGGCATCCTGGCAGATCGAATTGGCAAGCTGAGAGTTTTGCTTCCCTCCTTAATGCTGTATGCGGTCTTTGGGATCGCCGGAGCGTTTGTTCCCACCCTGCCGCCATTACTTGCGACGCGGGTGTTGCTTGGGATCACGAGTGCTGGCATTGCTGCGGCCAGCATTGGGCTTTTAGGAACCATGTATGAGGGTGAGGCGCGATCGCGCATTTTGGGCTATGCGACGAGTGCGATGACCACGGCAAGCATTTTGATTCCGATTGTGGGGGGATGGGTCGGTTCGTTTCACTGGCGATTTGCATTTTTTCTATATGGGTTGAGTCTTCCAACTGCCTTGGTTGCGGTCTTGCTTCTGAGAGAAAATCGGTCACGCCCGTCAAGCCTCATCCCTGCCGGACAAAACAAGATTTTGTTTCAAACGATTCGCAAGCCCGAGGTGCTTAAGCTATATCTGACCATCATGCTGGCGGCAGCCATTGTCTATGCGGTTGTCATCTACACGCCGATTTATCTCAAGATGGTTATGGGTGCGGGGCCTGCTCTGAATGGATTTGTCTTAGGCATTCGGGCGATCGGAGCAGCGGTAGTCTCTGCGGTGCTTGCTAGCCGACTAGCAAAGCGGCTCGGAACTAACCAAACCATTGCCTTAGGATTCACCGTCATGGCACTGATGTTAATGACAATTCCGTTCCTAGATGAGCTGCGATGGATTTTGCCCACGGCAGTTTTGTTTGGCATGGGGTTTGGCATGGCGATTCCGAATATATATAATGCGCTGGCTATTCTTGCGCCAGTCGATGTGCGATCGAGCGTGCTCGCAATCGGAACAGGGGCAAATTCTCTAGGACAATTTATTTCACCCCTGATACTCGGCCCCGTCTGGGACGCTATTGGGCTTGCTGCCGTATTTTTTGGCGCATCGGGAGTTGCTCTCATTGTGGGATTGCTCGTCTTCTTTCAGCGAGAATTGGAATCGTGATTCTTTTACGGCGTATATAGCAATGTGCAATTGCGATCGCCCCCTTCGCTACCGAACTATGACTTCGGGGTCAGGATCGGTCGCATCCGAGGTTGGCCGACGCTCTTCAAACCGTTTTTCCCAAGCGTCGTGATTGGCTTTGGCGTCTTGAATGATGGGCGATGCCTCGATCAGTCGGCAAACCAGCCAGTTGACCCACGACAAGGGAAACCGCATCGGACGCAGCACATCCAGGAATAGCACGACGCGATAGCCGTCGGTGTCATTCCAGACCTCGTGATAATAGGTGTCGTCAAAAATTAGACTTTTTCCTTCGTCCCAATGCGCGATTTGATCGTCGATTTGAATGCGACATTGATCTCTAGGCTCAGGAACTTTGAGCCCCAAATGGTAGCGAATCAGCCCTTTGTGCTTGCCCCGATGCCGAGGAATGTGTTTGCCCGGTGCCAAGATTGAAAAGAAGGCGACTTTTAGTCCTGGAACCTTCTCTAAGAGTTTGGCTGTCTCAGGGCAGCGATCGCAGTTTTTTTGAGCCTTAAAGCTATATGCCTTGAAGAAATAGGTCTTCCAGCGGTTATCGTTGGCAATGCGATATTGGCGGGTGGAAATATCTTGAAAATTTGGCAATGCCTCTACGTCTTGAAGCACCTGATCAAGCTCTTGGCGGATGACGGTCCAGTTTTCCTCAAATTCATGTGCCCAGGGAAACTGCTCTGCTGAGAAAAAGATTGAGTCTCCGACCAGCGAGTACTCTGGAACAAGCCGCTCGATATAGGGAACGGCTTTTTCTAGCCGTTTAACGACGAAATCAAAGATGCCTTTCATTCATTCCTCGTGTTGCTCAGTCTATTTTGTAATGGGATGAGCCCGTAGCTCATGGGAATCACCCGGCATTCTCACTTCCTGTTCAATGGTCAGCCCTGCAAGAAACTGTCGATCTTCGCTAACTTTGGGGAACTTGATATGAGAGTCGGGAATTCCCTTTTGGAGAAGCCGTTGGCGAAGTGCTGAAAAACTACCGGGCGACAGAATCCTCAATCGGGGAGGCGGCACCTGATCTCGGCGCTTCACGGCATAGGAGGTGTGAATGTCCTGAAGCCGCTGGTCAAACCGGGCGATAAACGCTTGGGGATTATCAAGTGAATATCCCGATGGAAGTTCAATATTAACTAGATAATGAGGCGGAATGCGATCGCCCGACAGGGTGATACAGAAATTCTCAAGGGAACTATCAAATTCTCGCTGAAGCAGTTGCATGACTTGAGTCGCGTGAAACTCAGTCGTTTTTTCGGTGGTTGATGACAAGAGACCTCCCCGACGATGGCGAAATGTCACCAGGGGAGTTTGGTTATAAAAACCAATCACCTCCACCACATCGCCAATGTCGTAACGATAAAAGCCGTTATGGTTAGTCACTAAGATGCGGTACGATTCTCCGACTCTCACCTCTTCTGCCAGCAAGGTTTTAGGCTGGTCAACCTCCCACTGATCGGGCGGGATAAATTCATAGAAGCCATTGTCGAGCGATAAAACGGTGCCATCGGTATTAAAGTCTGGATAGATGCCAAAGACAGCTTCTGCCGATGCATAAAGTCCGCCAAAGATAGGCGTGTCTCCGAAATAGTCAGGGTATCGTTCAAAGTAAAAATTTGACGTTCCGCCGCGGGCCGTGACAATAAATGACAGATTAGGCCACGCAAGTTTTGGGGTCAGGCGACCTTCTGCTTTTAGAATCGCTTTGAGCTGCGCTGCTCGCCGAGGCGCGGGTGCCAGGTGTCGCTCAAGCGTATGACGGAGTTCGGGTTCTAGCTTGAGCCAGGGGGCGATCGTCCCGAGTTCTAAATCTTCGAGGAGAGCGTCTGCGTGGTGGTCTAAATAGTCGCACAGCCGAAGCCCCAAGACCGGAAAGTTAGCCCCAAGGACGCCCGTTTGCGGATTTCTCAATGCGAACAGCAAGCATACATAATGACGCGCTAAACTATCGGCGGGTCGAAGCGCATCGTGGGGATGAGCAAAGACTTGACGATGCAGAAACCCCGCCATGCGCAAATCGCCAACGCTCACCGGACCATACGGAATTCCGGCGGGCGTATGCCCCAATAACTGCGTTGAACTGGTCAATAGCATCTTGCCAATTGGGCGCTTGTGTCGTCGAGTCGCTTCAAAGGCAAACCCCATGCCGAGTTGATTAGCATGACTGCGGACGCGACGCGCCACGTGAGTGACCGGAATGAGCTTCTTCTTCCCCGTTGATCCGCTGGTGAGATTTAGGTAAATCACCGGATTGGGCGTCATCACATTGGCTTCGCCCTGAGCAATGCGGTCTAGATAGGGCTCATAAAATTGATAGGGCTGCACAGGAATGCGATCGCAAAATTGCTCGACTGTTTTGACGGCGGCCAGTCCTAAATCTTGCCCCAATTCAGTCTGCTGATGGGCGCGCAGCAGTGAAAAAAGGACTTTTTCTTGAGCCTCGCCCGGACGACGGGTTTTGCGAATGAATGCCTCTCTCGTACGCCGAGTTGTGGCCGCAATTAGCGCCAGCATCGGAGTTGTCATGAATCAGAACCTCACACCAGTTACAATCGTGCGTTAATCATTCATTAACGCTCATTGCATTAATTTGTTGAGAATTATTAAACCATTTTTCTTTTCGTATCTATAGCGATGCGTGTTGGAAACACGGAGGTGTGGGACGCCGCGCCTTACACCATCCCTCTATTCCCCTTCTATATTGGACGCAGTTATAGACTTACGCTCTTGCGTTAATCAAACATGTGTAGAACTTGCACAGCACGGCTACACACGAGTCTCAGCCCGTAAGGCTACACAAATTGCTATCAATGATGTCAATAGCTTATCGCTATGGAGTGTTAGGTGTTGGTGCTGACTGAGACAGCTTTTAAAGTGGCGCACGCGTTTGATCCGTCAATTCCACATCGTTCGTTGCAATTGAGACTCTGGGGATCTGCCGAAACTCGGATTGATTATTCGCAATCGCAGTTGTTAGCTGGTTTGCCCACCGAAGGCGTGCAGTAGCTTGCAATCAGTGCAATCACGAACCACCAAATGGTACTCACTTGCGGACGATACCAAACGGTATCAACCAATCCGTGAGCTAACATTCCGACGGCAGTAGCGATCGCCGCAATCAGCCAGATGCCCTCGCGATCGCCCCCTTGACGCAATCGTTGAAGCTGTATCCAGCCGTGGTTCAACGTGACAAGCACTATCCATAGAAAGCAGATAAATCCAATAAATCCTGTCTCGACAATAATTTCTAAAAACACGGAATACGCGCTCAATGCCGTATAGCCCGCTTCTTGATAAAAGGGATAGACCTTGTTGAAGGCGTCGTTGCCTGGACCGATGCCCAAAATTGGGCGATCGCCAATCATATCTAGCACAGACCTCCAGACATTCATCCGAAAACTGCCGCTGCTGTCGTCTTGCCAGCGAAAGATGCTCGATACGCGATCATAGAGCGGGTCGACGGTGAGCACAGCGGAGGTTAGAAATGCGGCAGAGCCTCCCAAGACGATCGGCAATGTCCACCTGCGCCAGAATTTCGGCCAGCGAATGTTAAACCAATGAATGAGCAGAATGATGGCTATAAAGCCACCGACGACCATTCCAATCCAGCCACCTCGGCTAAAGGTCAACACCAAACAGCGCAAATTGACGTACGCCATGACTGCGGCTAGCAATTTTGCACCCCAGTGTTTCCAGCCAAAGATAGCAACGCCGCTAAAGATTGTCGCCGGAATTAGATAACCCGCTAGCAAATTTGGATTGCCTAGATAGCTATATACGCGGGTCGTGCCTGCTAATGAGGATTCTGGATCGACCCACGTTGCCAGTGCCGATGCCCCGAAAAACCACTGACGTAATCCCACAACGCTGACTAGCAACGCCGCATGTAAATAAACGCCAATCACAACGCTACGAATCTGGGGCGATCGCAGCAGTCGGGCTAACAATGCAAATAGTAATAAATAGAGTGTGAGCTTTATCCAACCGTCGAACGCATCCGACCGGACTGGCGATAATGCGGTCGCAGCGGTTGCAATTCCCCAATACAGAACAATGGTTAAATGAATCGGCGTGACCCCAACGCCTGATTCATCGGATGCCGTTAGCAGCAACCAAAACCCACCACAGACGAGCAGTAAAAGCCCAATCCAAGTCGTCGACAATATGGGAGATAAACCAAATATTAGTAGAACAAACCCCGTTGCGATGAGCTCAGCCCATTGAAGCAGCCAACTTTCCTTGCGCCATGCTCCAACTAGCCCCACCATCTGATGGAGATAGCTTGATTGGTTCCACTCGCGAATCGACAACCGGCTAAGAGTCAGGTGTTGCCAGATGAATTGCATCGTTTTCATGGGTTTCAATCAAGAGCGAGAGATTTTATATATCTTGAGCATTCAACTCAGATGACGAATCAAAGCAATCCTCATTCTAAGGCGTGGATTCTGAAACGAGGTGCGAATGTTAAAGTTTTGGTAAAGTTGGGAAATATGGGTCATGAGAGGTTGTCGTAATCTTCATGAAGAAGTCAGCCTCAATTACGAAGATTTATAGATTTGTTTAAACCGATTATTAAAACTTTAGAGGATTTTTCCGACGCCCTTTTCCCTAAGAGTTATCAATGAGATTTAGGGAAATGGCTTAACCATTTTTGAGAGGATGCTTCCAAAGGGGTCCGGCTTCTCGCAGAGTAACCCGCGACTCCACAAGCAACGTGTGCATTCGCGGACTCCAGCAAAACCAAAGGTCTTAGAACCTGCGGAGGCTTTTGTCCGGGTAGCCTGCGTTTCGCAAGCGACATGTAATACCAATTCTTCAAAGTAAGGCTACAAATGAATAGGCCAGCAGCCTTGCAAGTGTTCTGGCCGTCAATCCAAAATCGCAAATCCAAAATCGAGAATTGGTATAACGCGTTCGCGCAGCGTTCCGAAGGAAAGCGTCTCTGTCAAGAGAACTTTAGTTGCCAAGGCAACAAAAAGCAGGACTCTTAAAACATCCTCTGATAGTAAAGTCATTCTTTAGAACCTATCCGAAAACCCCTGACCGGGTTTTGGATTTCAAAAACTCTAGCGAGTTTTTGGAGAGGTTCTTAATGGGATCATCATGGTTCTGAGTGTGGTCAAAATTCAGCATATATGCCGGTTTTGACTTGACTCCTGGATTGAATGTGGCTTTATTTTAAGTAAATGTACTAATATTTGTTTAGAGGGAGAGCTTGCTTCTACTATCAATTTGGGTTTGAGGTGCCCTGCAAGTTATTTTGTCTAAACTCTGAGCTGTCTATAAGCCATTTGCCCTTAATATTTTGTCCCCCCTTACTCGTCAGGTGCTTGGTGCTGTCCTATGAATGCTTTCCTCAAACTTTCGGGACTGGTAGTGGCTTTTACCGTCGGAATGCAGTGGGTGATCGAGCCTGCTGTGGCAGGATGTTCTTCATCTAGTTCTTTGCTGGTAGTACAATCTATTGGCTCTGAGCTTGACCGTTCGACATTATTTGGATATGTTCCTCCTGATACGGGAGGGCCTGATACGAGTCAGGGATCTGGAACGCGATAGCGCGATTAAGGGTGATGTCTGACTTTGTTAACTTTGTTGAACCGAGTCTTATGCCTTAGCGTTTGCTTAGGGATTGTCGTTTAAATGATGTCCCATACATGATGTCCCAGCAGATGGGTAGGAGCAAACGGCCGTTTTCCCGTACAGAGCCATTGCTACTGGTCGGCTATTTACAAGCGAATCCCTTAAGTTATAGCGAATCCCTTAAGTTATATAGACGACAGTTCGTCGTGAATGGGGTCAATGGGTCGGAGAAAGCCAAATGTTTTCTCCCTGAACAGAGGTGTGACATTGCCACGATGGATGGGACTGAGGGAAATCAGAGCGATAATGACCTCCCCGACTCTCTTTCCTAAATGCAGCGCTTTTCAAGATTAACGCTGCGACGTCTAGTAGATTTCGAGTTTCACCCCACCGTCGCAGTTGCTGATCGGGTTTAGAAAGAGGGATAGAAAAAGGTGGAGAGGGTTGGAGGGTTTTGAGCCATCGACTAATCGGTAACTGCGCAAATTCGGTTTGCCATGCTTCGACTTGGGCGATCGCCCCGTCGAGTGACTGTTGTTCTCGGCTAATGCCAGCGCTTCGCCACATCAGCACCGGCAGCTCTTGCCCCCACTGATGGAGGCTTGCCTCTTGATCTGACCAGTCTTTGAGTGCGTCTTGAAGCGAGGAAGAATGGACAGTAGTATTCTTGGAGGGAGCAAGATCTAGGTCTACACCGTCGGACAGTCTGTCTAGCTGAGCCAGTTGCGCTCCAAAGACGAGACATTCGAGTAGAGAATTGCTAGCGAGGCGATTTGCCCCATGAACGCCCGTGTTGGCCGTTTCACCGATTGCGTAGATGCCTGGAATAGTGGCTTGGCTGAGCAAATCGGTTGCAATTCCCCCCATCCAATAATGGGCAGCCGGAGCCACGGGAATGGGCTCTCGAAACACATCAACGCCCCACGTCTGGCAAACCTGGATGATATTGGGAAACCGATGCCGGATGGTGTCGTCTGGAATGGGGCGCAAATCTAGCCAAACGTGGGAAAGGCCGTCTGGATCAGGCGGTGCATTGCGCTTGAGGTAATCAAAAATGGCTCGACTCACGACATCGCGTGGCGCTAACTCACCGGATGGATGATAGTCAAACGCAAACCGCCGCCCTTGATGATCAAGAAGATGAGCTCCTTCACCGCGCACGGCTTCACTAATTAGAAATCGAGGTGCATTGGGTTTCGTGAGAGCGGTTGGATGAAATTGGATAAACTCTAAGTCACGCAACACAGCGCCTGCTCGCCACGCGATCGCCACACCATCACCTGTACTGAGGCTGGGGTTGGTCGTTCTAGAAAAGACTTGCCCGCCGCCACCCGTTGCCAAGATGACGGAACGAGCCCGCTGCCAAATGAGTTGCCCTTGATGGATGAGGCAAATCCCTTCGCATGTCTGAGTATCAGGATTCATCCACACATCTAGGGCGAATGCCTGGGACAAGACCTGGATGTTTTTGCGGCTGAGAACCTCTGCCTTCAGAGTTGTCACGAGTGCTCGCCCGGTCGTATCAGCTGCATGTAAAACGCGACGACGAGAGTGGGCGGCCTCTAAGGTCAATGCCAGATTTTGGCCGTTGCGATCAAAGGCAACTCCCATCTCAACCAGAGATCGAATGCAATCAGATGCGCGATTTGCCAAAAAGGTGACGGCATCTCGGTCGCACAACCCGGCTCCAGCCTCTAGGGTGTCTTTAACATGCAACTCTGGAGAATCTTCAGGGGCGATCGCAGCGGCAATGCCTCCCTGAGCCCAATCGCTTGCTGAGAGCGATAGCGTATCTTTGGTGATCAGCCCGACTTGCAGATCACTGGGCAAACAAAGGGCTGCATATAAGCCTGCAGCACCTGTTCCTACGATGAGAACATCAAAGTAGTCGGGACGCTGAACGGTGGGGTAGGTGGGGGATGTAATTGGCACAGGTAGTTGCTCACTAGCCGCTAACGAAACGATCGGTGTCGTTAAGCTTACCTTAACGTATTGGGTTAGGGAACAAGGGCGATCGCCCCAATCGCGTGCCGCTGTAAACTGGTGACGTTTGATGTGGTTTGGTCAACTAGCGTCTGATTACGTCACTACAACTGTTCTATTAGTGTATGGTCTATCTGGCGAAGAATATCTTGATATTTACGCCTCGCTGTGCCAATATCTGCTAATTGCTTTGACACGATTAACTACCGTGGCAACCTGCATAGGGCTAATTTTGCATATTCTTCTCGTCGTATAAGTCAAGGTTAAGTCAAGGTAGAAATCGAATGAATACAGAATTGAAAATGGATTCAGCGCTGAATCAACTAGATTTAGAACAAGCTCGCAACGAATACTTCTTTAAGCTGCCGAATGGAATGAGTAAATGGTTGATCATTAATCTCTTAAAGGGTCAAGAAGAAAAAAATATATGTATTGTTTATGTGATGGCAAACGTTCTTCTGACAACCGTTCCGTTCGCTATTTTTTTGTACCTTATCGAAGGCAGAGTGCCCGATGCGGTTACATCGCTCCTGGGATTGGTCTATGTGCTGTTTAACCTGTTTTTCTGTGCCAGATCATTTATCTTAGCGCTCCACTATTCGACGCACACTCCGATCTTCAACCGAAAATGGCAATCTCTGAAGCATATCAACACCAGTATTTTATGCAATTTCTTTGGGATGCCATTGTGGACTTACTACGCCCACCACATTGCGATGCATCATTGTGAAAATAATATGTTACCCCACGACGTTAGCTCTACAATGCCGTATCAGCGAGATTCTAAGCTCGAACATCTAAAGTATATGCTTCGCTATGTCTTTTTGATATGGTTTGAGCTTCCCTATCACCTCATCCGGTGCAGACGATATAGAGTCGCACTTCGTAGCGTAATAGGCACGCTGATCTTTTTCAGCAGTATCTACTATCTTTTTATGCTACGCCCCATCGCAACGCTTTTTGTGTTTGTTTTACCAACTGTGATTCTATCGTTTGCGCTGATGGAAGGAAACTGGAAACAACATATCTTTGTTGATCCAGATGACCCTAGTAATAGCTATAAATCGACCTACGCATGCATTAATACGCCGACAAATTCTCTCAACTTTAATGATGGCTATCATATTGAGCATCACGAGAATCCAGGAATGCCCTGGCATCGCCTTCCCGAATACTTCCAAGGGAAGATCGCCAACTATGCTCAGCAGGATGGATTTATATTTACGAATATTGGGTCAGGTCAGGTTGGAAGACTAGTCTTAAACGGACAGCTCGAGCAATTGGCAGACCATTATCTCAATGTCGGGCAACCGCTAAGAACACAAGAAGAATTAGTTGAAGAGTTTAGACGGCGATTGAAGGCGATCGCCCCTACATCCTAGAGATTAGACAGTGTTGAGGCATCACAGCATAGGCAAAGGCACATATCATGCGCGGTTGATGGGCGATCGCCAACTATCCACAACGAGCGTCGTCACTCATTGCGCTGACAGCTTGAGGAAATTGCAGTAGAGAGTGTAAAGGGCAATAGTCAAGGATTGGTCTTCTAAGGCGATCGTATTTGCTGGAGTCAAAATACTATCGAGTTTGGGGTGTTGCAACTTGCCCCAATATTTGTGTACGTCGCGCCAATTCAAGCCTTCCTAAAAACTTCATGTTTTTTTGTTCTAATGAACCTATTCCATAGTTGAATTGGTTCGAGAATTATGACTACAACTCTTCAGCGCGAGGGTAATAACCTATGGGAGAGATTCTGTAATTGGGTCACAAGTACTGAGAATCGACTTTATATTGGCTGGTTTGGAGTCTTGATGATTCCTCTTCTAGGAGTCTCTACCACCGTCTTCATCATTGCATTTATTGGTGCTCCTCCTGTAGATATTGATGGTATTCGAGAACCCGTCTCAGGGTCGTTGCTCTATGGCAACAATATCATTACAGGAGCGGTTGTTCCTACCTCAAACGCGGTTGGCTTACATTTCTATCCGATCTGGGAAGCTGCGAGTTTAGACGAGTGGCTCTATAATGGTGGACCTTATCAAATGATTGCGTTCCACTATATTCCCGCCCTACTTTGCTATATGGGGCGAGAATGGGAATTAAGCTACCGCTTAGGAATGCGACCTTGGATTTGTGTAGCGTACAGTGCGCCTGTTGCTGCAACAACGTCTGTATTTCTGATTTATCCGATTGGTCAAGGTAGCTTCTCAGATGGTTTACCCATGGGAATTAGCGGCACCTTCAACTTTATGTTCGTGTTTCAAGCTGAACATAATATCTTGATGCATCCATTCCATATGCTTGGTGTAGCAGGTGTTTTGGGTGGATCATTGTTTTGTGCAATGCACGGCTCTTTGGTGACGTCTAGCCTAATTCGGGAAACAACCGAAAACGAATCCCAAAACCTTGGATACAAGTTTGGGCAGGAAGCTGAAACTTACAACATTCTTGCCGCACACGGATACTTTGGCCGTCTCATTTTCCAATATGCAAGCTTTAACAATTCTCGCTGGCTGCATTTCTTTTTAGCAGCATGGCCGGTCGTTTGCATCTGGTGTGTGGCTTTAGGAATTAGCACCATGGCATTCAACTTAAATGGATTTAATTTTAATCAATCCATTCTCGACTCTCAGGGGCGAGTGCTTCCGAGTTGGGCTGATGTGCTAAATAGAGCCAATTTAGGCTTCGAGGTTATGCATGAGCGAAATGCTCACAACTTTCCGCTTGACTTAGCAGGAGGAGAAGAGACTCCAATTGCCTTTCAGGCTCCTGTAATTTCAGGGTAGCGATTTCACACTCCGTTTCCTTCTCGGTGAATGTGTCTGACATCGATGCACCCTTCTCAAACGGAGGGTGCTTTTTTCTTTGTCAGTCAATGAGGTTGATAAATTGTCGCCTCACTCGATTGACAGAGACTGAGGGTATACACGCAGCGGATTCTCTTGGAGTGGGCTCAACGGCTGATTGACTGACAAAACTCTGGACGCTGGTGGCTGAAGCCGCGCCTACACGAGCAAAACCTGCCTCCGCGGGTTGGAGTTAGTCGGCGGAGGCCGACTTTGTACGTGTAGCAGCACAGTTTCAACTGCCGCTACAAAAGTTTTGTCGATATTGCCAACTGACGAATGATTTTCGGAAGGGCATGGCAATTGATGGGTTGGTAGACTCTATATCATTCATCAATTTCGCAACGCCGTTTTGTCAGTCAACCAGGGTCTAGACTGTCATCGCTTCATAATTAAAAGGGTGCAGACTCTGCACCCTTGGCTTTTAGCTAGTCGTATCTCTGACAAGGCATAATGTTGCTGGCGTCAATTCGCTATGGTCGGTCTGCTGGGTATGTTTTGTACGAATAAACTCCTACTAATACACACAGCAGCACTAACACAATCAAACCTGCAAAAACACCTGTCGCGGTTGATGCAGATTGCCCTTCACCATAGGCTAAGTAAATTACTACATGTGACAGCATAGCTTATCTCCATTTTCACAGTCTCTTGCTATCGTCTTCCAATATCTGCACATTAAGCAGACGCTTAGTTGAGCAGAATGGTTTGATTGTAAATCTGCAAAATCATCAGGAGAAAGATGAAAAAGAAAACCATTAAAGCTGCCATTAGTGGAACTGTGCCCCATCCTGGCGCAACGCGCCCCGACTCAGAATTAAATTGCCGTAAGAAATATTGAAGAGGCGCGGCTTTCTTCGAAACATATTTGGTCTTTTGTTGCATCACTGACTCCTATTAGATCACAGGTTGTTTCCGAGTTGTAGGATCTCCGACCTTCTGAAAGATTCCCCACTCCACTTGCTCTTCATCTAGATCAGGGTCAATCCCTGCAAAGACATCGCGGAAGAGGGCGCGTGATCCGTGCCAGATATGACCAAAGAACCACACGAGGGCAAAGCAGGTATGGAAGAAGGCAAAGAACCCTCGATTGCTGGTTCTAAAGACCCCATCGGAGTTATAAACGGTGCGATCGAACTCAAACGGTTCGCCGAGTTGTGCTTGACGAGCATATTTCTTGACATCGACTGGATCATCAAATGTCTGTCCATCAAGCTGTCCACCATAGAAGCTAACGGTAACGCCCGTTTGCTCAAAACTGTATTTAGACTCTGCCCGCCGGAACGGGATATCTGCTCGGACGATGTCATCCTTATCAGTCAAGATGACTGGAAAGTTTTCAAAGAAGTTAGGCATACGCCGCACTGTTAGCTCTCGCCCTTCGCTATCTTTGAAGACGGGATGCCCGAGCCAGTTAGTGGGTAGTCCGTCGCCATCGACCATGCGCCCAACGCGAAACAATCCACCTTTGGCGGGGCTATTGCCCACATAGTCATAAAATGCTAGCTTTTCTGGAATAGTTGACCACGCTTCTGATTGGCTTTTACCCTCTGCGATGTCAGCATTGACCCGACGCTGAATTTCGTTCTGAAAGTAGTTTTGATCCCACTGATAGCGAGTAGGTCCCCATAACTCAATCGGCGTTGTTGCAGTGCCATACCACATGGTGCCAGCGGCAATAAAGCCTGCAAAAAAGAAGACGGCAAGGCTGCTGGCTAACACTGACTCGATGTTCCCCATCCTCAATGCCCGATAGACATATTCGGGGGGGCGCACATTCATATGAAATAGACCGCCAATGATGCCGACTGTTCCGGCGGCGATATGGTGAGCGACGACTCCACCGGGATTGCTGGGATCAAACCCTGAGGGTCCCCAATCGGGGGCAACGCCTTGAATATGCCCGGTCAAACCGTAAGGATCAGATACCCACATTCCCGGACCAAAAACACCTGTTAAATGAAACGCACCAAACCCAAAGCACAGCAAGCCTGCTAAGAACAGATGAATCCCAAAGATTTTGGGTAAGTCCAAGATGGGTTCGTCTGTTTTGGGGTCAAAAAAGGTGGCGACGTCCCAATAGACCCAGTGCCAACATGCGGCTAAGAACTCTAGACCTGAAAAGACAATATGGGCGATCGCCACTGTTTCAAATGTCCAAAAGCCTGGATCAGTAAATGTTTCGCCTGTAACGCTCCAGCCCTGCCACGAATTCGTTACGCCAAGGCGTGCGACAAACGGCATCAAGAAACATCCCTGTCGCCACATGGGATTCAGCACCGGATCGGTGGGGTCATACAATGCCAGTTCAAATAAGAGCATTGACCCGGCAAAGCCTGCACAAAGGGCGTTATGCATGAGATGAACGGCAAGCAATCGTCCTGGATCATTAATCACTGAGGTATGGACGCGATACCAAGGAAGTCCCATTGAGTTATTCTCCTTGTTTCTCTCAACACAAACTCATATCGATTTAATTCAAAAAATGATGAATGGAGAGGGTGAGTCTCCATCCATCGTTAGCCGTTTCGACCAATTATTCTGATGGATCGATTGAAGGCATTGATAGAACGGGTTCATCATCCCGATCAATCCCGGTTTCAAACCCGGCTGCCGCTGCTCTAGCACGTCCCGCATGCCATAGATGGCCGACTAGAAACAGAAATGCCACGATGAAATGAAAGGTGGTCAACCACGTTCGAGGTGACACAAAGTTGAAGGCATTAATCTCAGTGGCGAGTCCGCTGACTGAATTGATTGATCCCAATGGTGCATGGGTCATGTATTCGGAGGCTCGACGAATTTGCCACGGTTGAATATCATGCTTGAGCTTGTCGATGTCTAGCCCATTGGGTCCACGCAGAGGTTCTAACCAAGGGGCGCGAAGGTCCCAAAATCGCATCGTCTCACCTCCAAAGATGATCTCACCCGTGGGCGATCGCTGGAGATATTTCCCCAATCCGGTTGGTCCCTGAGTTGCAGCAACATCAGCGCCTAGGTTTTGATCGCGCACCAGGAAGATCAGCGATTGCGCTTGAGACGATTCCATCACGGTTGGTCCGTAGAAAACGCTGGGATAGACGGTGTTGTTAAACCAGATAAATGCCGTTGCAATAAATGCTTGCCCAGCCACATTGCCTAAACTTTGGGCGAGATAGGTTTCACCCGTCCACGGAAACAGATTGTATGTCCAGCGTAGAGGCGGCACGAGAATGTGCCAAATCCCTCCTAAGATGAGAATTCCACCAATCCAAATGTGTCCACCAATTACGTCTTCAAGGTTATTTACGCCGACAATCCAGCCACTACCCCCAAACGGATTCCTAAACAAATAGCCAAAGATAATACGAGGGTCAAGGGTTGGATTAGTAATCAGGCGAACTGCCCCCCCACCCGGAGCCCAAGGGTCATACAGTCCTCCCCAAAACATCGCTTTGCAAACAAACAAAAGTGCAAAGACTCCTAAAACCAGGATGTGAAAGCCTAGAATTTGAGCAACTTTGGCTTTGTCTTCCCAATCAAACTTAAAAAAGCCCGATAGTTGTTCTGGTCCTCGGAGGGTATGATAAATGCCGCCAAAGCCCAAAACCGCTGAACCAATCAAGTGGGCAACGCCAATGGCAAAAAATGGAAAGATATTGGTGACTTCGCCGCCGTCGCCAACCCCAATTCCGAGACTTGCAATGTGCGGCATCAAAATACAACCTTGCTCATACATGGGTTGATCAAGGTTGTAGTGCGCGACTTCAAATAGCAGCATCGCGCCTGCCCAAAACGCAATTAAGCCTGCGTGGGCAATATGAGCTCCTAAAAAGCGCCCCGAGAGTTCGGTGGTGATAAATCGAGCATTTCCTGCCCACCATGCATAGCCGCTCGATTCTTCGTCATAGCCTGCTCGTGATGGAGCAAGGATAGAGTCTTCTGGGCGTGAGTGAATGGGAGGTGGAACAGGTTCGAGTACCGAATCTGTGGGCATAGTTTGTGCAGATTCAAATGGTGTTTCCACAGGATAAAAACCTCCGTTACGAAATCCACTTATTAGATGGATTGGGAAGGGGCGAACAGCTATTCACCCCTAAACAGACTGAAATGAGTTGATCAGATGTAGTACTACTCAGCATTGCCACGGGGCAAAACTTCTACGGGAAACTGGAATTTCTTTGCGGGTTGGTCGAGTTCTGCCATCCACGATCGCACCCCTTCATTGAGCAGAATGTTTTTGGTATAGAAAGTCTCAAATTCGGGATCTTCTGCGGCTCGAATTTCTTGGCTAACAAAGTCATACGCCCGTAGGTTAAAGGCTAAACCCGCCATGCCAATGGCGCTCATCCACAATCCTGTCACTGGAACAAAGAGCATAAAGAAATGAAGCCATCGCTTGTTAGAGAAGGCAATCCCAAAAATTTGCGACCAGAAACGGTTAGCAGTCACCATCGAATAGGTTTCTTCCGCTTGAGTGGTGCTAAACCCTCTGAAGGTGTTTTTTCCGTCTGTATCTCGATACAGCACGTTCTCTACGGTAGCTCCATGGATGGCGCACAGCAGCGCACCTCCCAAAACGCCCGCAACACCCATCATGTGAAAGGGGTTGAGAGTATAGTTGTGGAAGCCTTGAAAGAACAGTAGAAATCGGAAAATAGCTGTGACCCCAAAGCTAGGACCAAAGAACCAGCTCGATTGTCCTAATGGGTAGATTAAGAAGGTGGCAACAAATACGGCAATCGGGGCAGAAAAGGCGATCGCATTGTAGGGGCGAATTCCTACAACTCTGGCAATTTCAAGCTGCCGAAGCATAAACCCCATCAAGCCAAGTGCGCCGTGAAATGCAGTGAAGTTCCATAGTCCACCAATCTGACACCAGCGCACAAAGTCCCAGTTGGCTTCAGGTCCCCAAAGAAATAACAGAGAATGTCCCATGCTTTCTGGGGGTGTCGACACTGCAACCGTTAAAAAGTTGCAGCCTTCTAAATAGGAACTGACCAAACCGTGGGTATACCAGGATGTGACAAAGGTAGTGCCTGTGAACCAGGAGCCCAATGCTAAATAGGCACAGGGAAACAAAAGTAACCCCGACCAGCCAATAAACACAAAGCGATCGCGCTTTAGCCAATCATCAAGGACGCCAGCCCAACCCCGTGTGGGTTGTGCTGCACCAATTGAAATAGTCATCATTCTATCCTCTGATCTCAAACATCAAAAAAGTAGCGTTAAACTGGTATGCTTTCACCGGTCCCGTCATTCATAAAGTAAGGAGGTCCTGGCAATGCCAGTTCTTGAATAATTTGGTCAAAATAGGGAATCACCTCTGCTGCATCCGCTGCATCCAACACGGCGAGAGTTTCAGTTTTGAGACAGCGTATGTATTGCAGAATATTGCCCAACGGGATGCCCACGTTGACATACAACTCCTTCATACCAACGATGCCAATCTCCTGCAAAGGTTTTTCGTTGCCTGCCAAGAGACAGTAGCTAATCAGGCGAATATACCAGCCCACGTCTCGCTTAGCTGCGCCTGTTTTTTTACGACTTCCGCTGTTGCTCGGCGTGTTGGGGCAAATTTGCCAGAACTTGCGTGTGCCCCGCTCGACGATGGTTTGGGCATTTTGTTCTAGCAATTTAGCGATGCGAATTCGCTGATCTCCAGTTTCGCAAAAATTGCGAATCATGCGAAGTTCTCCAGGGGTCGGATAGCGGAGTTCTTCATCAGCATTAAGAATGACTTGTTTGACGATGCTCATGATTTGATTGTGTCGAATAAATGTGCAGTCCTCCAAACCAGCTCAGGCTAATTCTGTAGTCAAACCGAGTTAGCCTGCGATAGAGTCGTTTCCATCGCCTAAACCGAGCTTTGCGCTTTAGCGGCGCGGCTAACTTGGTTGGATGACTATCCTCGTCTGGGAACAGGGTGGTTCGACTGAGGTGGTAATTCGAAGCGATTGGAATCTGTTTTGTCATGATGATTCATGCTCTCTAATGATGGAATCTGTACACATTTCTGAATTTGCAGATTTTTGCGACACAGACATAGCATTGCTGTGCCCCCCGCAATAGTTGCTGTTAATGTCCATCAATCGGAACGCTCGGCGGTTCTGACGGTTGCAACTCAGTTTGTCCATCAGGATTGCTTTCATTTTGATGCCCATCTGATGCAACAGGCTGGACAGATGCCCGTTCCCGATTATTCTCATCAGGGCTGTTGGATGCTTCTAGCGTGGCAACTCCAGACTGAGCTGATGTAGTAGATTGAGGCATCCGTTGATGAGGCATCATTGGATGGGTCATCATCCATTCACCTGCTATGGGAGGATTCTCCCGTGGTTTTGACCACCCAACTGGTCCCTTGGGCGATCGCAAGGCATAGCCACGAGGGGTTAGATACCGCTCATACGGAACCGTATCTTCTCCAAAAACCTCTGAATATTCTGAACTATCAATGATGGCATCAACGAGCGCGTAAAATCCTTTGCGAGCGCAAATATCATAGTACTGATTTAGTTCCTGCCGTCCGACGGTGGGGCGACCCAATAACCGCCGATGGATATATTCAATTGCTTTGGTGATATACAAGTTGTCCCAATAGAGGTTTCGGAACGGGCGGGATTTAGCGAGTTGCCGCACAAACTCCCGCATCGTCAGTTCACCACCCTTTAACCCAATTTCCGCGTTGGTTTGGCGTTGCCCGTCAAATACATCTCGACCAAACACCTGACGATAGGCTCCGTGAATGATTGCATCCATTGAGTGGTGATAGACATCGACATTGGGAGTGTACGCCTGATGATGGTTGCCCTGGTTCGCGGGGCGATCGCCCTCTCCATTCATAGGATTCTGGCTCACTTTTAACACCCGGTGTTCCAACGAACCAGGGATGCGCCCGAAATCTCCAACCCCGTTGAGAGCATGACCGTTGCCAGAATTCGCGCCGCTGCTGATCAAAATTCGACGACTATCTGTGCTGAAATGAGCAGGCTGAGCACTAGGATTGCGGCTCTCTTGAGGAAAGATCGCGCCAAACTGAATTTCTAATGGATCATTGCCCACGCCATAGGGATGTTGATTGGGGAGAGGTTTTTGATAGTGACCAAAGGTGGTGATAAACTGTGGAACTTTCCGAACCGGAGCACTGTATTTAAACAAATCAAGCTGGGGTCCCCAATTGCGACACTCTTGTGCGTCTTGTCCCAAGCCTCGCAAATACGGGACGGTTTCTTCACCAAAATAATCGGCATATTCTTGGGAGTCGACCAAGGCATCAACCAATGCAGGCAATCCCCCGTCTGATATCACCTCAAAGTAGTCTTGAAACTCTTCGATACAGCTAATCCCGCGTCCTAAAAAGTGGCGAAATGCCAGTTCTATAATGCGGCTGATCGCAAATGGTTCATAAAACTGCTGCCGATACAGACGAGATTTTCCTAAATGCCGGACAAACTCCTTCATAGAAATCATGCCGCTTTTGACCTGAGATTCTAACTCAGCCAGCGATATTCCATATGCTTGCGTCACATCACGCTCAAACACCTGGCGATATGCTGCACGAATCGTCTCTTGCTTTTCTGTCTCAGATAGCCCCGATTTCATGACGAGCTTGGGTGTGCGATCGGCTTCATGGAAATAGCTTTGAGGCAGTTGCAATCCTTGATGATGATTTGAAACACCCGGACGCGCACGACTTGGAGGCTTCTCAACTTGATAGTCGGTAATTAATATGTCGAAGTATCGCCTGACTACTGCCGCTGCTTCGGCATCTTGAAGACAGTTCACCGCTTTCCACTGCATTTCTCGCAATGCGACTATCGTTGCCAAGGTTACATCGTCTGGAATGACGCCCCGCAGCCCTCGTACGTTGATGCTCAAAATGCTGGTGTCACCGGCAACAATGGCATAGGTAATATATCGCAGAAACCAGCTTAGATCTCGCAGCGATCGCCTCATGCGAACACTGCCGTAAGTTGATATATCAATGGCGCGAAATCCATTAGGAGAAACGGGTCTACTCTCAGCAAAGAATGACCGCACCCAGTTTATGAAACTATTTGACGAATCGACATATCGCGGCTCTTGCAGATTAGCGATGGTTTTGGTGGTCCCGTTCCCCTGCCTTGATTCTGCCGACAGGTAGTCCTCTGCGACGTAATAGCCTGAACCGGGCATCCCAACAGGGTCCTCAGGTTTTTCGAGATACGCCATGGGGGAACCCCCCGTAAAAATCCGGTTGGCACCTGCTGCGACAATTTGATCGGCATTTTGAGTCAAAATCGCAGCAATCTCTAGCCGCTTTGCGCCAGAGCGGAAAAAGCTGGATAGTTCTTTGAGTTCATGTTGCTTCAAGTAGCGATCGCGCTGCTCGGCTTCATGAATAACAGCGGTGGGTACAGTCTGAAACGTTTGCAGATGGACAACTGGGCTACCCCCATTAGTCTGAACGCGCATGAGTTAACTCCCGATGATTGTGGACTGGGTAGATGGGTAGATGAGTAGATGAGTAGATGAGTAGATGAGTAGATGGGTGATGAGGTGTTTGCATAACCTGCTCGAAGGGCTTGGGAGTGATTATTATTTATCGATTATCCAAACTCCATCACGTCTATCACTTCCATTCCTCTATTGGTTCCTATAGCGATCCTAAATCGCTTGTAAGTTGTGTGTGAGCGGTGGGGCGGGCGCCGCCCGCCAACCCATCTGGGATTGCTATATGTTCCTAATAACTTTAATGGGCGGAGTACTAGGGCATCATGGCTTGGATGAGGTAGTCAAAGTATGGGCCGACTTCGTTTGCATCCTCGATGCTTAATTCTTCAAGGGTGGCTTCTTTCAGACAGCGCATACACTCAACCACATTTCGCAGCGGAATTTCCAACGAGGTATACATTTTTTTAACCCCTTTAATGCCGCTATCTCTGAGCGGATCGATATCTCCCACAACTACTGCGTATGATACTAAGCGAATGTACCATCCTTGATCGCGCAAACAGGATGCTCGAAATGTATGATTGCCGCTATTGCTTGGAGTGATAGGGCATCGATCCCAAAATTTTTGGCTACCTCGCTCGACAATTTCGTCTACGTTGGCAGTTAAGATTGATGAAATGCGGAGCCGCTGTTGCCCGTCTTCAAAGAAGCCTCGAATGGCATTAAGCTCTCCGTGACTAAGATAGCGAACTTCGCGATCGGCATTGGCGATCGCCTGAGTGATAATGCTCATAATTAATGGTGATAAACCGCAGTGAATTGGTTAACGCGCTGACCTCTGGCATTGGTAAGAGCAATGGTTTCATCAAGATCAATTGCATCAAGATCAATTGCATCAAGATCAATTGCATGAGATCAACGAATCGTGGTGAACCCATTTGCCCCTACCAAATACTGGGTGATGAGGCGATCGCTAGCTTAGCCCAGAACAAATATGGTCAAAGTACACGCCAATTTCCTTGCCTGCATCAGCCCCCACCATATCTGTTGTGACATCCTTCATCGCCTGTACCGATCGCACCGTTGCGCCGATGGGCACACCCAGAGAGTTGTAGGTTTCTCGTAACCCATTGAGAACCCGTTCATCCAAAATAGATGGATCTCCAGCTAACATGGCATAGGTTGCATAGCGGAGGAAGTAGTCCATATCGCGAACGCAGGCAGCATACCGACGACAGGTATACATGTTGCCGCCTGGGGCGGTGATATCGGTATAGAGCAGCGCCTTGGCGACGGTTTTGGTAACAATGGATGAAGCATTGGCGCTAATCGTCATAGCCGCTCGTGCGCGCAGTTCACCACTTCGAAAGTATGCCTGCAACTGATCTAAGGAAGCATCGTCGAGATACTTGCCTTGCACGTCATGGGAATTGATCAACATTGTAATGGCATCTTGCATGATATTATCTCCTGATTTATTTCCTAATATGACTTCCTTCAAGGCAACGAATTCAAGACAATGAGCGGATAATGTAGTCAAAGTATGGAGCCACTTCAACTGCGTCTTCTTCGCTCATCGTGGCGATCGCTTCTTCCTTGAGACAGCGCATACACTCAGCAATATTGCGAATTGGAATTTCCAGGTTGTTATACATTTCTTTAATGCCGACTGTGCCAATATCCTCCAAGGGTTTCTCACTTCCTGCTAATACCGAGTAAGCAATCAGGCGAATATACCATCCTTGATCGCGTTGGCACGACGCAGTCTTGCGTTCGTTTCCACTATTGCTAGGCGTATTGGGGCATCGTTCCCAAAATCTATTACTACCGTTTTGAACAATTCGTTGTTCATTTTCTGCCAATGTTTTGGCAATACGAATTCGCTGTTCACCTGTCTTGAGAAAGTCCTGAAAGATGCGTATCTCTTTGGGGGCAGGATAGCGGGCTTCGCTGTCCGCATTCAGGATTAATTCGGTTACGAGGCTCATGGGCTTCTCCTAAATGGTTGCTTTTGACTATGCTTTTTGAGCATGAAAATTAGAAAAAAGAGCTGTTGATTAATTTGCCGATTGATTAGCGACTATCAATTGAAGATAAGTCACTAAGTAGATCACTTAAATCAGCCGAATCTTGATGGCGATCGCCAGATGCTTATACTCTGAGTCCCTGATTAAGACGTTTTCAAAACACCTCATCAACCCAAGAAATGAGACGAGAGGATCTGTGTGAGTACTCACTCGTGCTAGTGATGAACCTGCTGGCGCTTAGATAGCGGCAATCTAATTAGTTGAATTAATGATGATTACTAGGAAGATTCATACAGCTACCACGGCTCTATAAGCGATCGCATCTGCTTCGAACATTTCGTTGAAATCTGCTAAGAGAATAGGAAATAAATATGAAAAACCCATGAAGATAAATAACAAAATTTAAAAAGCCAACTACAACCCATCTGAGATTGCAATACATTTATCTTTCTATGTTGCGAAATCAGTTGATCTTCCTCAGATATTCAGGTTTTGTTGCTTAAATAATTTTCGATAGTTATGAACATCAGACGTATTAATCATTCAAAATCTGAGCCATAGTAACTTGCCATTTATATCTAAGTTAATCATGAGATATCAGACCTTAATTGCCCTACTTCTTTCCCTTTGCATAGGCATCCTAACCGCTTGTAGCCAAAGTCCAACCGTTAAGAGCGATTCATTGACCTATGACCAAATTAAAGGCAGCGGACTTGCTAATTTGTGTCCCCAGCTTTCGGAAACCAACCGAGATATTATTCCTATCGATCCAAATCAGTCTTACTCGCTCACAGATTTGTGCCTACAACCCACCGCTTTCTTAGTGAAACGAGAGCCTGTCATGAAGCGCCAAGACACAGGATTTGTCCCTGCTAAGCTGTTAACCCGTGCTAGTTCTGCCCTTGATCATATCAACGGTTCACTGAATGTTGAATCAGATGGTAGCTTAACCTTTGTTGAACAAGGCGGTATTGATTTTCAGCCCATCACTGTGCAACTACCGGGGAATAAACGAGTGCCGATGCTGTTTACCATCAAAGGGTTAGTTGCTAAAAGTCAATCTGGGTCAGATAGCTTAGACCC
Organism: Elainellaceae cyanobacterium; assembly: GCA_051117335.1. Taxonomy (GTDB): domain Bacteria; phylum Cyanobacteriota; class Cyanobacteriia; order CAZCXK01; family CAZCXK01; genus DBGGTD01. The sequence goes on along the minus strand of JBNPEB010000002.1, from coordinate 48,786 downwards.
TTCAACGCGCTTTAACGGCACATTCAAAGTCCCGTCCTATCGTACGTCTGGCTTCCTTGATCCGCGAGGTCGAGGGTTGTCCGTTGGATATGATTCTGCGGTTGGACTGCCGAGTCAGGCAGACAGTGAAGAGTTCTTACGTGAAAATGTCAAAACGTTTGAAACAGGACAGGGAAAGATTTTCTTAAACGTCACCAATGTCAGCCGCAATACTGGCGAGATTGCTGGACTGTTTGAAAGTGAGCAAATCTCTGACACAGATTTTGGTTCGAAGGAACCGCTGGATGTGAAAATTCAAGGCTTATTCTACGCTCGCCTAGGAAGCGACATTGCATTGCTTCCATAAATCCTCAAAAGACAGTCTATAAAACCCTTTTGAAAGGGAGGATTTGAGAGCCAGATGCATAAATCTAGTTGAAGATTAATCCAATCAAATTCAGGAGTTTAGATTGCAATGATGCCCTTCATCTCATTTAAACTTCAACTCATTTATCTTTTGATTCAAGACAGCACGCCTCAGAGCAGCCAACCAGGATGCCAGCCCGTCCAGTTGATTGCAGCTTGGATCATCAGCGTTCTCATTGTTTTGAGTATTATACGGGGAGTTAGAGATGCTGTAGCGTATGCAAATCGCCTCCATCAAGTCCCGTGTGCAAGTTGTCAGTTCTTTACAGGCAACTATACTCTTAAATGCACAATACACCCGACGACTGCAATGTCTGAATCAGCGATCGACTGTCCTGACTATAAGTCGAGTGATGTGTATTCAATGACATCTATTGACTGAAATCCGTAGGGTTGACCGTGGGAATGGTTTTTGACTATTCATACGGTTGCGCGTAGTTGAGCTGACACATCTGCATGATGTATTGATTAACCACCTTGAGTGAACCAACCGCAATGATGCGCAAGGGCTCAGGGACGCTGCTCATGTGTGAGCGCCTGATAGCCGAGAACACCGTACGTTGTTGGTAAAAACAACCATATTACTCAATTTCTTTGTCGAAGCTTGAAAGTGTGGGATTCAGCTCCCCGGCTTCTCAATCGGCGCGTTTGGGAATAGTCGCAAGACTTAAATCAGAAGCCGGGGATCTAAACCTGCTAAATTACCACTTAGAACGGCAAGATCAATCGAAGATATCAATACTCTAGCGCGATCGCCCGTTATTCTTTAACTGCATATTAAGATTAAAATGACCCTCTATTGATTGGTCAGCAACGATGAAAAAAAAGCGCGGTTTGGTCATCGCCAGCATCCTGCTAGTCACTACAGCCGGATTAGGAAGTGTGGTTTCGTCCACCGTTAATGCCCAGACGACTTGCACCATTCAACGCGGGCGAGCCAGCACCCTCACCTGCGCCAGAATTTACCGCATCGTCCAAACCGTTCGACTATTCACCCGAGGCGGCACAACGCTGAGCCTCACCCCCGCAGACCAGACCGTTATTCTTCCTGAAGAACGCCTTCAAACCTTGTCAGGTTCTAGAGCCGAGCTTCAGTTCAACGACGGCTCTCTCGCCTGGACCCGAGCCGGAACCGTCTTTGAATTTGCCCCTCGGCAGCGCATCATTCAGTTGGGTAACGGTGCCGTCTTAGTCGTCACTGAGCGAGGCGCGCCACCGATTCGGGTGAGTACGGCAGAAGCAACCATCATTCCTCGCGGGTCTGCCTATGTGGTTCAGCGGAATGAAGTCACTGAAACCACCGATGTTTTTGCGTTGACAGAAAATCCAGATGGGTTGCTGACGGTATCCAGCTCAGTTGAGGGAGAAGAATCGGTAGAGCTAGAAGCTGGAGAAACTGTCACCGCCGACGAAACCGGACTTAGCGCCGTCGAAGAGTTTGATTTAGAACTGTTTTATGCAACCAATCCGCTGGTTGCCGGACTCGGCCCCAATCAAGAAACCGCCGTATCCCAAAAGCCAGCATCTGTTCAGCAAACGCTCAATTCTGTCCGGGTCGAAACCTTAGCAGCCGTAGACGCTCAAAATGCCGGATTTCGCAGAACGTTTCTCCGCACAGCGCTGATGGGGGCAGATATGGATTTAGACTTAGACGTGCGCCTCCGGGACGACATTGAAGAGGTGACACAGGACTTGTCTGGGCAGTATGAACTAGACGATGATTTTGATCGAGACGACATTACTGGATTTGTGACGTTTGAGCCATTTGAGGATGTTGGCAGCGTTGAGTTTGAGTTTGAGAACGGTGAACTCTTAAGCATCGATGGACAGGCGATTGAGAATATTCGAGTCTCGTCGTTTGGGCTGAGTGGGGATAGCGCCAGAGGCACCATTGTCTTAGACAACGGTGAGGCCATTCGGATTGAAGTCTTTGGGATCGGGGGCAATTTTAATGAGGATGATGATGTGCTCCCCGGCAATTTGATTCGAGGGACGATTCCCGATCGCTAGAACGAACCTAGGAGCTTCCATTTAATTAAGATTTAATGCAATCAATAGGTTTAGCAAACAATTTTCGATATAAAAATCACAAATTCTTTTGTGATAAATAAACGTTATCTCCCTTTGAATTCCGAGTTTCTATTGGGAAACACACTAGATTTTGGATTGGATGGAATGTCATTTAACCATTCACATTTCAAATGAATTGAGCTGTCATTTTGATTAAATCTGAGGAAAAACCAATGGGTGCAACGCGTTTCCTCATCAGTTTCATCACATGTTGGTTAGCTGTTTCATTGGCATCTATCAAACTAGCCTATGCCGAAAGTAGGCAATCCCAGGTTGCTCCGCAATCGACTCAGCTTGATACATATACCAATCCCAAATGGGTTGTGAGCGGTAGGTTGAGCGCCGCCCGCCCCACCGCTCACACGCAATTCACAAGCGATGTAGGATCGCCCCACACATCATCAGAATCATCAGGTGAGTTGGCGATCGCCAGCGCATCTTCGCATCCCTCTCTTGCTTCGACATTCACAGCATCTCTTGATGAGATTCAAGCCAAGCTGCCATCGACCTGGGCGGTGCGTCTACCCTCTCCAGATTCCCTGACCGAACTGTTTCCAGACCCTGCATCCTATTCAGTGCGAGTCTTTGCGTTTGATCAGCCACCCGCCATCGCGATTAGCCTCTTTCAATGTGATAGTGGTGCTCCAGCCTGTCAACTTGCCACGATTACGGTTGATAGCTCGACCTCCCGTGACACACAGCAAGCCCTACGGCGGCACCAGCAGGGAATGTCCTATTTTCTCGATATGGACGTGCAAGGATATGTGCTCACTGGAACTGATCCCGGCGATCCGTCAGGGTCGTCGCTGATGTGGCAGCAAGACGGTTTGATTTATACCGTGAGCTTTCCAACGCAGCACCAGCATGTGTGGGTTGCGATCGCCCGCTCCATGACTCACGCACTCCCCTTATCAGCAGTAGCACGGCATACGTCTGCCCCGGATGCCGAATCTGCTCTAGGGCTATCTCAGTCACCCCCATCTTCTGAGGCACCGGATAACGTACGTAATGAAACACCCGATGAAGTACATGAAACACTCGATGAAGTACATGAAACACCCAATGATGCGATCGCCCAACCGCATCCAGAGCCTTTGTCTACCATTTCTCCTTCCTCCCTCAACATCCCACGACCGTCTGCTCAACCCCTTCCCACGACGACAAATCCTCGCATGGGACAAGTCACCTCCGTTGCACAACTGACCGATGTGCAACCCACCGATTGGGCATTTCAAGCCCTGCAATCGCTTGTTGAACGGTATGGGGTGATTGCAGGATATCCTGACCAAACCTTTCGGGGCGATCGCCCCCTGACGCGCTACGAATTTGCCGCTGGGCTGAATGCGACCCTCGATCGCATTCAAGACCTCATTCAAGCTGGATTAGCCGACCAGGTCACCGCAGACGATTTAGAAACCATCAGTCGCCTTCAAGACGAGTTTTCGGCAGAATTAACCACTTTGGGAGGCAGGCTAGACACCGTTAGCGACCGGCTGGCTGTCGTTGAATCCCAGCAGTTTTCAACCACGTTCAAGCTGTTTGGCGAATCGATCTTTGCGCTGGCAGCCGCGGTCGGGGGCGACCCACCAGGTCAAGGCGATTCAGGCCCGATCTTTGCTCAGCAAACCCAGCTCAATCTCGTCGGCTCATTTACCGAAGGACGCGACCTGTTTCGCATGGGGCTGTCGGCAGGCAACTTCGAGGATCTCGGCTTTGCCAGTCCAGACGCGCTGAATACCTACATGGCGCTCCTATCCTTTCAGGCCGATACAAACAACGATCTGGATTTGAGTTCGCTAGAATATCGCGTTGCAGCGGGCGATCGCCTCGTGTTTACGATCAAGCCCGTTGGCTTTGACTTGAGCGACGTCCTCAGCCCCAACTCGCCCCTATCCAGTTCGGGGCAAGAAGCCATCTCCCGCTTTGCCGAAGAAAGCCCCCTGTTTAGAATTGGGGCTCTAGATGCAGGTTTGGGGCTAGATTGGCTGGTTGCAAACCGAGTACGGCTCCAGGTTGGCTATGGTAGCCGCGATGCCAGCGACCCTGATAGGGGGCTCTATGGCAACGATCACAATACCTTGGGAGTCCAGATTTTGTTTACGCCCGTAGATGAGCTGATTGCTGGCATTGCTTACATCAATGGCTTTTCGCGGGATGGACGGCTCGATACGGCAACGGGCAGCTTTAATGCGGATACGTCCGGAGGGTTCAACGAGTTTGCTCGTATCCACGGCGTGAATGGCACCTTGCAGTGGCAGATTACCGACACTTTTACCCTTGGTGCTTGGGGCGGGTTAGTGTATACCGACTCAATGGAATCGAGCGCCAGAGCCGGATCAAGCACCTATGCAGTTTCGCTGAGCCTGCTTAACCCCTTTGGTCGAGAAAACGATTTGCTTGCGTTTTTCTTGGGTCAACCCCTCCGTCTCTTTGCGGGCGATCGCATCGAACGGGTTGATGATGCGACATCTCTGCATTTCGAGGTGTTTTATCGGTTCCGTCTCAATGATTTCATTTCCATCACGCCCGGTTTCTTCTATGTCACCAATCCAGGACATATCGACGACAATAACGGCATTGCTATAGGCACGATTCGCACGACGTTTAGTTTTTAGGCTCAGGGGATGACAATCAGCCTACAATAACAGGGATTAGGGCTGAGTCACTGAGAATCCGCGCTTGGGTGACGACGGTTCTGCAATGTGCACCTCAAAGTGAATGCGATCGCCCCTTTGCCCCTGGTTTACCTCCAATGTCCACTGCCCAGGACGAGGCGACCAAAACAAAGACCGGGATGCCTGATCCGCGAGTTTTTCTCCATTGAGCCACCATTCCACGGGATGAGTCGGAACAGTTGCTAGCTTAAACTCCAAGCGTTGCGCCGAATCGACCCATTCTCCCTGAGACGGATCGGCAATCAGAAAATAGTCTCCATCTTGGGGAGCAACAATGCGCAGATGATCGGAACTTGCGGTCGATGGCTGCGCTGCGAGCCATTCGTTGTAATCCTCTGGTAAATGCAAATGATTGGGATAGGCCGAGGAGGATGAAACCTCCATCGCCGAGTCGAGCTGAGGATTGGACTGATTATACGCCACTAAATCCTCTGGATAAAGATATTCTTCGACAATTGCTGGACACGCGGGCGTCGGTTTTAAGCCAGACTGGGCGCAAATCGGACGGCGGACGAGTCCCTCCGGTTTTGCAAACTGGCGGGGCGACTGCTGCTCATGGAGATGCAGCATGATGCGATTCCACAGAGGCGCGGCTCCTGTGACGCCAGAGATACGCTGCATGGGAGAGCCATCAAAATTACCAACCCAGGTCGCAACGGTATAGTCTGTAGTGAAGCCAACCGTCCAGGTATCTCGGAAGTCAGATGAGGTGCCGGTTTTAACCGCCGCCGGAAAGGGAAGATTGAGCACCGAATCAACCCCAAAGGACTGAGCACGCGCATGGCGATCGCCCAGCATGTCAGTAATCAGCGACCAGGACGCAGGCGACGGCAGGGATGGCTCGCTAGCACTATCTCCTTCACATGTAGCTCCTGACAATTGGCACTGCAACGGGATTGGAGAGCCCTGTCGTGCCATGGTCAGATAGGCATGGGCAAGCTCCCAAAGGGTGACTTCACCACTGCCGAGGCTGAGCCCCAACCCGTAGTATTCGGCGGGTTGATCGAGATGGCCAAATCCAAGCTGATGGAGGCGATCGAGGAAAGCCGGGACGCCGATTTTTTCAAGCACCCTGACCGCCGGAACGTTTAGCGAATTTGCGATCGCCACCCGCACTCTCACCGGGCCTTGAAACGTTTCGCTGTAGTCGGTGGGTTGATAGAGACGAGCACCCGGAATGGGGTAGTAGGTGGGTACGTCTGCCAGGATGGTGTTGGGCTGAATGATGCGCTGCTCGAGTGCCAGTTGATAGAGAAATGGTTTGAGAGTAGAGCCGGGTTGGCGCAGAGCCTGCACTCCGTCATTGCGTCCAGACTCATTATCTGCAAAGTAATCGGGAGATCCGACGTATGCCAGCACGTCTCCTGATTGGTTATCAAGTACCAACGCAGCAGCATGGCGAACGCGATTCGGCGCAAGGGATCGCACAACGTGTTGAACCTGAGCTTCAACAAACTGCTGAAGCGGGCGGTCGAGCGTTGTGCGAATGTGTGGTGTGTGATCACGCGGACGCTGATCTGCAAGCCAAAACAGAAAATGAGGTGCGGCGATGATGCCTTGAGAATGAGGTTGCAGGGCGATCGCCTCTTGCAGTGCCCGCTCAGCTTGAATCTCGGAAATATAGCCATCCTCGACCATGCGATCAAGAATATAGCGCTGCCGGTCTTTGAGAGCAAGCCAGTGGCTGTAGGGGTTGAGATCCGTCGGGTCGTTGGGCAACGCGGCTAGCAGGCTGGCCTGCGCCAGCGTCAGATGCGCGGCGGAGGTGCCAAAGTAGACTTGGGAAGCGGCTTCAACCCCATACACATTGCCTCCCATGGGCAATCGGTTGATATAGGAGGCCAAGATCTCATCTCGGCTCATGCCCGCCGCCAGTCGCCACGACAGCCAAATTTCTTGGACTTTGTTCCATGCGGTGCGCGGGGTAGGCTCCAGCATTCGCGCTAGCTGCATGGTAATCGTCGACGCCCCGCTGACGATTTCTCGGGCCTGAATCGCTTCTAGACTGGCGCGAATGATGGCTCGTCCGTCTAAGGCTCCGTGGTGATAAAACCGCTGATCTTCTGCAGCAAGAATGGCCTGAATAAACTGAGGTGAAACCTGATCCAGGGCGACCACAGCCGTATGATTCTGGTCGCGGGTCAAGAGAGTGCCTAGAGGCAACCCATTGCGATCGCTAAATTCGATGGCGCGATCGTCTTGGGCAATCTCGACAGCACGAATTGGGGCGAGGTGAGGCAGCGATCGCACGACAACTCCAACCAACACCAGCACTAGTACAAGCTTCAGCACAGACCGGGAGCGGGGCGATCGCCTCGCCCAAAACGCGTGCCGCCGCTTTAGAAAGTTAGAGACAACCATTCTCATATCCAAGGGTCATCATCCTCGTCGTTAAGCATCGAGGCATCAATCGTTTTTTGACTAGTAGATGTGGCTGCTTCATGCGAGCCAGAGCCAGAGGTAGACGGATGAGCATTGAACGAGGTGAACTCATCCTCATCCCATACTGTAGAATCAGCCGATTGGCGAGGTGCCTGGGATTGAGTTGGCGTTTCGTCTGACAAATTAGGCTCAGAGTCAGAGGCAGCATCCGCCTTGGGTTTCGGTGTCCCATCGATTAGTTCTAAAGAACGGGGCACAGAGTCCTCTGAGGTGCCGTCAACCCCTCTCTGGTCAGCGCTGTTTTGATTGGCACTGGCTAAATCGCTATCCAGAGTGCTATCCAGAAGGTGCTCTCGGACTGGACGCTCAGGCTCCGCGCCCTGAGATGAAACGTGGGGATCTCCTGGCGTTATCTCATCATCCCAATCGTCCCATTCATCCCAATAGTCAGCCGGGTCAGAGGTATCAGAGGTGTCATTCTCCCAGTCGGTGTCATCGTCGTCCCAATCAGACTCGTCCTGGAGCTGATCCTGAGAAGCATGGAATGCGTGTGTGGGAGAAGATGCAGGCGTGTAGGAAGCATCTTCGTCATCGTCAAAGATGGAGTCTGGAATTTCTTCGGCGTCGATATTTAGCGTTTGCGTCTCGTCATCCCAGAAGCGATCGCCCCACGATTCTCCTAGAGTTTCGGTGCGCTCTTTTAACTCCTCTGCCCAATGCTGGCTCTTTTCGCGGGCTTGCTCTACCCAAAATTGCCCCCGTTCTTTGACCTGATCGCGCAGGCTCCACGCTTTCTGCCGAGCCTCTTCTGAAACGCTATGGGCTTGAGCCTTGGTTTGATCGGTGAGATGCTCTAATTGCTCTTGAGCCTGATGAGTGGTGGTTTGAGCACGCTGAAGGAGCGATCGCAGTCCCTGGGTGATTTGCTGATACTCGGCTTCGAGAAATTCTCGCATGCTATCAAGCTTTTGCTTGATGCCTTCACTGTAGACTTTGAGCGACTTTGAGGCATCTTCAGAGACGAGAACACGCTTGCCGCCGAAACTTTTGATGTGCTTCGGAGACAGAAGATAGACTCCATCTGCGATGCCTGCCCAGCGATCGGACACCAGTAAATATCGGGTAATTACCCCCGTCCGCAGCCGAAATAGACAGTCAGTAATCACGCCAACTCGATTGCCCGTATCTGTCCACACTTCGTAGTGAATGAGGGATTCTAGCTTTTGAACGCGCGTCGCATCAGTTTTATCAGCCTCACCGACTGCAAGAATGCTGTTTTCTCCGAGCGCTTTGATCTGCGGAAGCTTATACGCCGTTTTCCGAGTGCCCAAAAACCCAGATTTGCAGATAAATCCGAGGACTCGATTGACCTGGGGATACATCCACAACACCTCAACTCGTCCGAGTTCTTCCATGGTGTTGCCGTCAAGAACCAGACGATTCAGTAAATCGCTTTGCTTAATGACTTCTGATCGATCTGCCATACCCGTCTCCCGATGGTCAAAGGACATATTCCCAGGATACTTGGACGTAGAGGAGGCGTGGGAATGCGGGGGGTTAAGGGGCTGAATTCGTCGATTCTACGGCGCGGGGAGAGCCTTTAACTCTCCAGAGCGCTACCACACCACTGACGATCGCCTTGACTAAAATTTCACCAAACATGATGGAAATTAGCATCACGGGCGCAAACACCCCCAAAAACGCGATGCAGTTAAACAGCACTGTATCCATCGGAATCGAGATCGCATTAGATCGCACGACGCGCTCTAACCACGGGCGCTGCAAAAATTTCTGATAGATTTCGGTATCGGTTCCTTCTGAGAGAATAATGGCGGTCAGAGAAGCAATAATGATGCGCGGAGAAACGCCAAGCAGTGCAGATTCTAAGATGTTGAGCAAGGCAGTGATGCCAATCGTCCAGTAGACGGCTTTGCGCCCGTGGTAGTGATGGAGGCGATCGCGCTGGTCAAAGGTGATGCCGAAAATCAGCGTCCCAACGGCAACCTGGCCAAAGATCGGCAGGGGAATGAACCACGTCGCGGTATAGTTGGCGGCTAAAACCGCAATGATGTAGATGATGGCTGGAATCATGACACCTGTTGTTGAGACGAATCAAATTCCCCGAAAGCCGACCTTTGCTTCCAAATCACACTCTGACGTTGCGTGATAAACGGGTTCTGGTGGGGTAGGCTGTTTTGACACTCCAATTTGATTAAGAGCAATGCCAACTAGGATAACAGCACCTCCCACATAGTGAGCAATTGTCGGTGCTTCGCCCAAAATCAAGTATGCTGCCAAAACGCCTGCTACTGGGTTGAACGAACTCATCAATGATACTTCAGAGGCATTCGTATGCTTCAAGCCTGCAAACCACGCCAGTTGTCCGCCGACGACAATGACCGCTCCGTAGAGAATCATCCATTGCCAAAGTAGAGGAGAAAAAGCATCTGCAAAGTGGTCGGTCCCAAACAGCGCAATCGCCGCGACGAAAAAGATGGGAGTGGCGATCGCCGTGCGAATGATATTGAACAACCCCAGCGGGATGTCTTGGAGGGTTAGCTTACTTAGAATATTAGCAATGGCAGAGGCGATCGCCCCTCCAATCGCCAACAGTTCGCCCCGGCCAATCGAGAACCCAGCCATTTGTATCATCGCGTCTTCTGGCGGTTGCAGCACAACCGTAAGCACAACGCCCATAAACGAAATGACAGCCCCCAACACCACCCATAGATTCACTCGTTCGTGTAAGAGGATGACCGATAATGCCAAGACTAGCGGGGGCTCAATTCGCCCCAGTAAGACCACATTATTAACGGCAGTTTGGTCAAGCGCCGCAAAAATCAACCCTGGCGCTAATGCCCCCGACAGAATCGCCACGCCGACCACGCCCATCCAATCTTTTTGAGACAGATGGCTGAACTGATTTGGAGTGACTTGCCGACGATAGATGGCAACCAGGGCAATTAAGGCACAAAGGTTACCGATAAAGAGAACATTGCAAAATGAAATCGGATTGCGCCCCTCAACGGGAAATTGTGCTCCAAGCTCTGTCAGTTTGCGAGTGACCGAATTGGCAGCCGCAAAAATCAGAACCGCCAGCAACAAATAGCCGCGTCCTGGAATTCGCCCGAAGATTCCAGAGAGTTTATTCATGTAGTTCTGAAAAGGATTCTGGTTGTACGGCGTATCAGACTAGTCTGACCGGTGCAAAATTAACACGGGGCATTTAGCAAATCGAACGACTCGCTCTGCGACCGATCCCATCAAAAATCGCTTCATTCCGGTGCGTCCGTGAGACGGAATCACGATCAAGTTGATGTCGTTGGCGGTGGCGAAGTCAATAATTTCTGAACTAGGATCTCCGATTTTGACCTCGAAATGAACGCCTTCATACTCAGGCCCGCCACACTGGTCTCGAAAGGTCTTCTCGACGTTTGCTTTTCGAGTTTCATCATCGACGGTATTCCAGGTTACGCCAGGCTCACCCGGCCACAATGAGGGCAGTACGTGAAGAACATATAGATGCGACGCATCTCCGACAAACCCGAGCGTTTTAGCTTGGGCGTCCATAGCATCTTTGGAAAAGTCAGTGGGAACGAGTACCCGGTTTGTCTCGATAAGACTGGTCATAAATTATTGCCTGAGGTTGCACAGTACTTGGACATTACGCCATCTCTCTTTATCTTCCTCAGAATTTTATAGAATCTTATACCCACCAGTTGAGTTATGAGTCGGCGTAGTCGTGAGCCATTGCCAATGCGCTGACGTGAGGATACGGAATCGCGCGATCGCCAAAGGCATGTTTGGCGCGTCTCAGCAAATCAGTTTTATAAACAAATTCGTCTCGGGCATCCATCGGGTATGACTTGAGGCTAAACTGAGTGCCCCAGGGCTTTTCTTCCATGATTACCGTAACGGGCAGCTTGAGCTGAGTATATTTGCTGGTGTAGGCCACGAGATAGAGAATCTCGACCACCTGTTTGACCTCAATCTCGTGAGCAAAGTAGAAATTCGTGACGACTTGAGCTTCAAGATTGCCTTTGTTGGCGTTTGAGATCGGGTCTGTCCAAATTGTGTTGTGAGGAATCGTGACAATGTTGTCGTCCGGGGTCTGCAACCGTACGCCCCGCAAGCCGTAGCCCACCACCTCGCCGTAGTGGTCACCAATTTGGATGCGATCGCCCACTTGGTAAGGCGTTTCAAACAGCGCAATCAACCCCGCAATTACCGAACTCACATAGTCTTTGAATGCAAAACCGAGGGCAACAGCAACGGTGCCAGTGACGGCTAATACATTATTGGGAGAAAGATTGAGAAACAGATTGATGAGAACCGACGCGGTAATGATGAGAATGAACGCTCGCCAGAAAGGAAGCGACTGTTTGATGCTCAGGCGAGACCGACGCGGCACCCGTTCTGAAAACCAGTTGATGAGTTTGTCTGTTCCCCAGATTGCACCATAGGCGATCACCAATGCGACAATTGCCTGGATGAGCTTACTAAAGGTGATATCTGCCAACAAGTCTCTAGTATTCTCAAGGGTTTGAGACGCTCCGCCGTTGCCCTGAGCCAGTCTGTAGGACAGCTCTATCCATGTCACCATTAGTCGTCCCCCACTAAGAAATTATTCTGGGATAAATCTGCCTGTAGCGACGGATAAAATGCTGGATTGACCTCAAGCAACCGGTGCGATCGCTCGATCACGCCCGCTCGCTGCAACATTTGCATGCGTGCCCGTACTTTACCGTCATCGTCCCCCAAACTAAGGCTGAGATGAGATAAATTCATGCCACCGTGAAGCAAGAGCGAAAAGAGCAAATAGCGATCGTCTGCGGTCAGTTTTGGCAGACTGGGCAGAGAGGCTTTTTTGCGGCGGACAACTGGCTTGGACGAATCAGAACCGTTTTGAGTCTGGGATGAATCGGTCTGCGGTGTGTCGGAGTCGGATTTGTTGGAATCATGGGAGTTAGATTCATCGGAATCATCCGATTCATCGGAGTCTTGAGACGGCAACCGGAGCGATCGCAACCATAGATGAGCCGCCACTGAACTCAGCCCTGAGGTCGTGCTCGCAAGGCTATCAAAATATCGTTTTTCGTCTTTTGACGACCACGCTTCAAATTCATCAGATGACTCATCAGGCGTGACTGAATCCACCGGATTTTGCTGATCTCCCTTACTTTCCTTTAGTTCAATCTCAGAGGCAAGGGGCATCATCCATTCTTTCAAATCCAGACTGCTCAGCGGTTGCAGTGAGAGAGTCTGCTCAAAATAGGCACTAATTTGATGGACATGGTCGAGATATTTCCATGCCCAGCGGTTGCAGCCAATCAGCCAAAACCGACTGCGATCGCGCAAAATGCTCCCTCGCAAATAATCAACTCCTTTTAAGCCGTCGACGCAGCGCAAAAAACACCAATCTAAACACGGAATGACGGCTAATGTATTGGGTGATGGGACATTGGGCGACTCAGCACCATCGGTTTGGGAGGGGGTTGCCCCAGATGCGGAGGCTTCAATGCCTTGAACAAGCTGGTCATAGATGCTGTGATAATTATGAGGGCGGGCAGTCCACTGATGCTGAAGTTTAACCATATTGAGGGTTTGCCGATCTTCGGTATCTAAAACGTCCCGGAGCAGACGAGCGACCGGCTCAACGGGGCTTCCTAGCACTACTAGGCAATTAGGCTCGTCTGGGTTTTCCCTCCAGCGATTGAGGGCCGATTCGAGAGCTGACTGAACAGACTGCACGTAAGGGGCCGGGCTGTGAAGCTGACGAATCGAGTGTTTCAATGATTTGGCGATCGCAGACGGCAGGGAGGCGCGATCGGAGTTTTGAAATTCGGACTCTAAGCCAACCGACTGGGCAATTTGATTACCGTTGCCATTTGAGAACCAAATCTTAAACTGTTCAATAATCGATGTCATGGCTGAGATTCAACGTCAACGTGTGAACCATCCAACTGAGACGGGGCATTGCGAAACATTAACGTATAGATTTCGGTAGGCATCTCTACATTTGCCTGTTGCAGTGCTTCTTTGATATTTTGGGTCGCTTTCGAGGTGATCTCTAAAAACCCGGCGCGACGCGAATCAACCCAAAATCTCACTTCTAAGTTGACCGTACTGGCTGCCAATTCTTGAACTAGCACCTCGGGCGGAGGCGTTTTTTCGACCAATTCAATCTGACTCACCGCCCGTTGGATGACGGTAATCGTATGCGCAATATTGGCATCATAATCGATACCCACAATGACTGAACTGCGCCGAGTGGTCGATGCCGTATTGTTTGTAATGCTCGCCTGAAAGACTTCTTGATTAGGAATATAGACCATCCGACCATCGTAGGTCTTTAGAGTTGTGGCCCGAAGCTGAATTTGGGTGATGGTTCCTTCGTATTCTTCAATAACGACCTGATCGCCTAGCCGAAACGGTCGCGCTGCCAGCAAAATGACGCCAGAGATATAGTTGCTGAGCACGTCTTTGAGGCTAAACCCGATGGCAACGCTGGTGAGCCCTAATGCACCTAATAATGCGCCAAAGCTGATGCCGAGCACGCCCAACGCAACGACTGAGCCCACCACCCACACGCTGCCATAGCCTAAACGACCGATGAGCACTTCAGTGTTGCGATCGCCCTCGGTTTGTTGAGCCCAGGTAAAGGCGGCATACCGCACTGCCCTGGCGATCGCCCATGTAATGCCCATGACAATGAGCGATCCTAAAAAGGCTGGTAGCCCCTCAATGACATCACGCCCAAACTGACGAATCGTACTGTTGAGGCGCTGAGCAACGTCGATCGCTAAGGGAGGCTTATCAAAGGCTTGATTCAATCGCTTCGCCCAATCTTGAGCGAGGGCTTCGACCGTCGTGCCCAAATCTTGGGCATCTTGCTCGGTGACGGTCATCAAGACGCGATTATTGATCTGGAGGGTTGCCCAATCTCGGCTCGGATCAGTCTGTACCGTGACCGGATCGAGATCGTCGTCTGAGCGAGCGAGCAGACTGGCAATTCGGCGATTGATGATTTGAGCCCGCTCGGGGGCGCTAATTCCTGACAGACTGCCGACTTGAACGATCGGTCGCCCCCTGACCAGCACATCCGCAAAATAGAGCCCGTTATCAACAGGCTCAACGGTTCCTGGGCTGGGAATTGGCTCTGGTGGTGCAGCCTCTTGAGCCTGAGCCGTTGATATTGGAATCAATAGCAACCCTGCAGCATACACCCAACCCCAAATATGATGATTGGTAACGAAAATCACCTCCCTTATCGGGATCGCCCATGAACGTGCGATCGCCTCATTATGCTTTGCTCCTCAGTATAAAAGTTTGGTGCTCACTCGCTCACGACTCTTGAGAGTGATCTTGATGCTGAGGCGCGTCTAGCAATGCATTCACCAAGCCCTCCATGCGGTGAACGCGCTGGCGCAGCAGATGCATCTGATCTTGGGTTTCGCCCTTGACGCGATCGCTCAGGTCGCCTTCGATCCATTCCGATAGGTGGGCGATCGCTTGCATGGGAGATTTCAAATCGTGACACGCCAGATACATATCTCGTAACTCTACTCTGGCTTGTTCGAGTTCTGCGCTAGCATACGCCAGTTCGCTAATTTTCATCAGCAGGTCGGTCTTTATTTGTTCTTGTTCTGTGATGTCGCGAACAACCAGGCAATGTGCTCGGATAGGAGGCGCATATTTGATCCAGAGTGCGACCGGGAATCGCCTTCCGATTCTAGGACATCCCAATGCCTGCTGCGGAACCGGAAGAGAGGGTTGAGGCTTGGATAGGGTATTGGATGTGGCCTTAGATGCAGTCGTGAGAGATGATGGGGCGATCGCCTCAGGGTCAAGGTTGGCATCCGCAAGCAGCCTGTTGAAATCGCTACCGATTATCTCCTCTGGTTCATACCCAAACATCCGAACGGCGGCTTGATTGATAGCCGTGATGTGTCCGTCTAAAGAAAGCACCATCAGCGCATCGGGAATGCTTGCATCGACCGCCTGTTGCAGCAATAGGGTTTTGACAAGGCTGACGTTGCGATCGCGCAGTTCTTGATGCAGCCGTTTGACCCAATATAGCGCACCCACGACGCTGACTAAACTAATGCTCGCAGTTGCACCCAAGGCAAACGTAACGGTGTTCCAATGCTGCTCTAGCGGGGGAGATTGAGACGACGAGGCAGAGGGCTCAGTGATGGCGTGCTGTCGAATCCGATCGAGGGAGAGGAGGGCGATCGCCAGACACAGCATCGGAAGCGTGATCAGAATTGTAATCTGACGACGAATGGGCAATCTGAACCACAGACTATCAACGGTTCTAGTGAATTGAGTCAGCATAGGTCAATCCGGATGATGCACGGTGAATTATAGCTTGAATGCTACTCTGACTCAGTGGCAAACAGTGCAGAAAATATACCCAATGACGGCGATCGCAGCCCCGGCATTCCCCGTTGTCGATAAGTTGTCGATAATCGGTCAGGCTGGATGTGCTTCTAGGCAATCTTTAAAGTAACGGAGTTCAATCAGGTTATGACTGGCCGCAGGCGTCTGTAATCTCTACAAAGAAATAAACTGGCTGCTCGCCGCTATTCTCCTCGCATATCGTCCTATTTTTCTTTCAATGACCAGACCCCATCCCACTCATCAGGGGGTGGATTTTGCAGCCAATAGTTACACCGTTCAAGCTGAACGGCGGCGGCGCGATCGCCATTGTTGATTTCTTCTAGAATCGTGCCAAATTCTGCTAGGGCCTTGGTAAATTTCCGCTGGAGATAAAATTCTCGCCCACGCCGATAGAGCTCTATCGTGCGCTTCTGATTATCCGACAGCGGATTGGAATAAAGTTCGACCACTTCATAGATGCCAACGGGGTTGATTTTTCCTTTGACCCGAATGCGATCGAGTTCTCGGGCCCAAATTCGGTCGGCACAGGGTTGATAGGTCGTTTCGCTAATGACAATATCGCACCCATACTGCTTGGTTGCCCCTTCTAAACGGGCTCCCAAATTGACGCCATCGCCAATCGCGGTAAAATCCATGCGCTTGCTTGCGCCGATGTTGCCGCTGATCACCGACCCTGAGTTAATACCAATGCCAATACTGATGGGCGGCTTCTTTTGCAAAAGCTGTTTTGCATTAAAGTCAATCAGCCGATGCCGCATTTCGATCCCAGTTTGTACGGCTTTCCAAGCATGGTCTTGGAGAGCAAGCGGAGCGCCGAAGACCGCCATAATCGCATCGCCGATGTACTTGTCTAGAATGCCCTTGTGAGACAAGACCGAGTCAACCATGGCCTCAAAATATTCGTTGAGCATGCTGACGAGTTCTTCAGCGTCCATACTCTCAGCAATGGTTGTAAAGCTGCGAATATCAGAGAACAATACGGACACTTCCTTGCGATCGCCCCCGAGCTTCACATCTCCCGACTTCAATAGCTGCTCAGCGACCTCTTGGCTCATGTAACGATACATCGTGCTCTTGAGTCGCTTTTCGCCGCTGATATCTTCCATCACCACCAGTGCGCCATAGACGTGGCTCGGATCTTCGACATCGGTAATCGAATTGATAGAGAGGTGAACACTATGCTGGTCTGACTTGCCAGACACTAGCGTGCGATCGGGGTAATACTGCTCTCGATCTTTGTCGTCAGTCGGGTTCAGGGCTCGATCAAACCAAGCAGAAAAGTCGCCTTCTTGAATCTTAATTAGATCCGTAACCAGTTGCCCCTCAAGCGCTTCGTCATCGTGGAAGCCAAGCAGCCGCTTAGCGCTCTTGTTGACGGCAATGACTCGCCCCTCGTGGTCAGTTGAAAACACTGAATTAGAGAGCGATCGCAAGATGTCTCGCTGCATCTGCTCTTGCTGTTTTACTTTGGCAAACAGCTTGGCGTTTTGCAGGGCAACCCCGGCCTGAATATTAAACACCTTCATAAACTCCTGGTCATTGCGATTAAAGCTCGCCTTCCAGCAGTCTGGGGCACGGGGCCAATCGCGCGAATCGTAGAGCGCATAGTCACCCTTGCGCTTTTTATTGATCAGTTGGGTCACACCAATGAGCTCACCATCTGCATTGAAAACCGGCATACAGAGCATGCTGCACGTACGATATCGAGTCTTCTGATCGGTTTCCTTGGCGGTATCTGCATTGGGATGTTCGTAGAGGTCAAACGGAATGATCAGAGGTTTACCCGTCGTCGCAACCTGTCCGGCAAATCCAGCATGTTTGGAAATGCGAAGCTCTTGCAGAACGCCATTAATTGGAACTTTTGTCCAAAGCTCACCGTGCTCATCATCCACAAGCCACAGTGTGCTGCGATCTGCTTGCATCAGCTCTTTGGCTTCATCCATCACTCGTTTGAGCGTCTCTTCCAAATCCAAACTGCTTTGGCTGAGCGCTGTGGTCGCCTTCATCAGAGCGGACGCTGCCCGCTGCTGCTGAGTTGCCTTATAAAACGAACGGGATGATTCTAAGATGAGCCGAATCGATGGCGCAAATTCTTCAAAGATATGCTCGTCTTGATCGGTGAAGCCGTTTAAATCAATCTTGTCGACCAGGTCAGCCTGAGGATGCGGATCTTGCTGGAGCTTGTTGATTAACTGAACGACTGCTACCAAATCATCATCATCGCTTAGCAGCGGCAAAACCAACATGGTGTACGTGCGATAGCCCGTTTCCTGATCCGTTTGTTTGGCAAAGCCTGCACGGGGATCATCATAAAAATCAAACGGAATCTTAATGACTTTTTTGAAGGTTGCTGATTCGCCTGCGATCCCTTGAGTAGCGGGAAATCGGAGTTCTAAGTTATTACCCTTTTCGTCTTTGGCAACAATTGACCACAGCTCATTTTTGTCTTCATCGAGTAAATAAATAGTCGTGCGATCGGCGTTCAGCAACTCTCCTGTTTTGAGGGTAATCGATCGCAGCATTTCATTGAGAATGGCATCAAACCCCTGGCTGTCTAGAATCGAATCGAGCATTGACAAGGTCTGATTGACAACCCTCAGACGCTGCTCGACATCGTTCACAACTTGCTTGAAGGTGTCTTTTTTGAGGGGGGCTAGAAATGCCTCAAAGCTTCCCCGCGCCGTTGTTAAGGCGCTGACTTCGGGGGAGGGTTTCGATAGATGCCATGCCGAAACGGGTGCCGAGTCGTTGGATTCCTCGCTAGAAACATGCTCAGATGTTGAGGATACATCAACAACAACAGAGCCAATGGGCACATTACCTTTGGTGACTTCGACCTTAATTGATTCGGAATCAATAGAAGAAGAGGTGTCTTTGGGGGTGGGGTTGGGTAAATTTGGGGGGGAGGCTGACATAGATCGCGTAAGAGCACAATGAAAGCTTAAGATTGAAGCTAAGCGCATTGATGTTACAAACAATACGCTCGACGACAGCAGGGCTTTTGCCTAAACAAATCTAGTCAATCGTGAAATAAAAGCAGGTCAATCTGTCTAATTGACTCCTCACAGATCGAGCTGAAAAGCGAAAACTGCCTAGCGGCTAGCTATAGCATACCCAATCTAAACCCGATTGAGATGACAGATTGTGGGGTGCTGTCGGGTTATCACCTAACGCACCGCCAAAAAATACGTCGGGGCACTATGCTGGCGCTTTAGCGTAGCCATGCCTGAAAGGCTATACAGCACCCTATCGCCAATGCTAGATTTTTGATGGATACGGCAATAGGTCGGGGCAAACGCCCGTTTGCTCGTATAGAGTCATTTCTAGCGGTGGCTTATTTGTGAGCGAGCCCTTAGGCAGCCGAGGGAAGCGGCACTGATTTAAGGATAGAGTGGTAGTAGGTTTGGAGTTGTTGAGTGGCGGCAGCCCACCCCCATCTTTCCGCCTCTAAGCGAGCATTTTGCCGCAATAACTCACGCTCTGCCTTTTGAGCAAATAATCGTTGGGTTGCGGCGATCGCCCCATAGTCATCGGCTGGATCAAACAAGTAGCCATTCACGCCATCTTGAACAATATCGGGAATGCCACCCGAATTAGCAGCAACGACGGGGCATCCGGCTGCCATCGCTTCAAGGAGAACGAGCCCTAGCGTTTCGGTGCGGGAAGGAAAGATGAATGCATCAGCGGACGCAAATGCTGCCGCTAAATCCTCGCCTGTTAGATACCCAACAAAGAAGGTCGGCGTATCGGCAAAATGCTCCTCTAACTCCGGACGGTATGGCCCATCACCGACGAGCGCCAGCCGAGCACCGGGGATCGCGTTTAGAACTGGCTTAATGCGATCGACTTCCTTTTCGGCTGAGAGTCGCCCTACATAGAGAAGTAGCGGACTGTCAGGATTGCCTTGCGTGAGGTGCGATCGCACCTCACGACTGATCAATTCAGGGCGAAATAGCTCAGTATCAACTCCACGCTGCCACACCTCTACCCGCTCAATTCCGTGCTCGGTGAGGGCATCTTGCATGGCAGTAGACGTGCAGAGATTGAGCTCAGCCTGGTTATGCATTGCTTTCAGCAGTTCCCAAAGCATTCCCTCTAACATCCCCAAGCCGTAGTGCTCCAGATATTTTGGAAGATGGGTATGATAGGAGGCAACCAGAGGCACGTCCAGCGTCTTGGCGTAATATAGCCCTCCCAACCCGAGCACCGCAGGATTTACGATATGAACCAAGTCTGGCTTGAAGTCTTCAAGGGCTTGCCGAATCGAGGGGCGAGGCAGGGCAAGCTTTAGCTCAGGATAGAGCGGCAGCGGAAAGCCGGGAACGCCATAGATTTTTGCGCCTCGATAGTCTGTTAGCCCACCATCTGGGGATATTACAAGTACCTGATCGCCAAGCCTCTGGAGGTGATCAACCGTATGGCTCAGACGGGTTACGATGCCATCAACCTTGGGCAGAAACGTTTCTGTAAACAGGGCAATTTTCATAACTAGCAGCGCACGGAAATCAGACTGGGGGACTTAATAAGGATGAATACATGAAGATATATCAAATAGCAAACAATAGAGATGAGAAAGCGAATTAAAGGGCTGAAACCTTTCTCGACCTCTATTTTGCTAATCGTTCACACTACCCTTTCCATTTCACCTTGGGCAAAATTTGATCTTCATCCACTCGTTGTTTGTATTTGATTGCAAAGTTGAGCAAGGAGTCGAGCAGTGAGTCTGATAGATAGTGGGGATTTAAGCCTAGATCAAGTAGCTTGGTATTTTTGGCATTAAAGTAGTGATCTTCTAGCTCAACGCGAGGATTTTCTAGATTCTGAATCTCAACGTTAAGGCCCATACCGGTTGCGGCTTTTTTCACCATCAGAGCCAGATCGCCCACCCCAAACATCTCAGTAAACTGGTTGAACACGCGGAACTGCCCTGAATCAGCCGGATGGGCGATCGCCAATTCAACGCACCGTACCGTATCCCGAATATCGAGGAATCCACGGGTCTGTCCGCCCTTGCCATAGACCGTTAGCGGATGCCCAATCGCTGCCTGGATACAGAAGCGATTGAGAGCTGTGCCAAATACGCCGTCATAGTCAAGCCGATTGATGAGCAACTCATCCATGCCCGTTTCTTCGGTCAACACTCCGTAGACGACGCCCTGATTAAGGTCTGTTGCCCGCAATCCCCAAATTTTGCACGCAAAGTGAATGTTGTGAGAATCGTGAACTTTGCTGAGGTGATAGAAAGAACCCGGTTGCTTCGGATAGGGCAGCGTATCTTTGCGACCGTTGTGTTCAATCGTGATATAGCCTTCTTCAATGTCAATATTGGGCGTGCCATATTCACCCATCGTGCCAAGTTTTACAAGGTGGCAGTCAGGGAAGCTCTCATGCATGATGTAGAGCAAATTCAGCGTACCGATGACATTATTGACTTGAGTCAGGACTGCATGCTCTCGATCAATCATGGAGAAAGGAGCCGATCGCTGTTCACCAAAGTGGACAACCGCATCAGGCTCAAATTGATGCATCGCGTCGTGGAGGAACGTGTAGTTGTTGATGTCACCCACAAACAGGTCAATCGACTTACCCGTGAGATCTTTCCAACGCTGAAGGCGAGTTTGAATTGGGGCGATCGGCGTCAGCGTCTCCACACAGAGCGAAAGATCCCAGTGTCGACGGACCAAACTATCGAGAATTGCAACCTCATACCCCTGGTTGGAGAGATAGAGCGCGGTGGCCCAGCCGCAATAGCCATCACCACCAATTACCAGAACTTTTTGAGCTTTCGGGCTTGGGTCTTTTTGGGCTTCCATCTTTCTAAATCATCTTTCCTGATACTCGCTCAAATCTACCAGGTTTGGGGACGTTTTTGAGCAATTCCCAAATAGGAATTCGTAAACGAGTCTGGTCTAACGACTGCCTAGAGCTTAAACAGCAGGGATCACAACAGATAGGATTTTTTTGAACGCCCCCGATAACCCAGCCAGGAGAACCCAGCCAGGAGAACCCAGCTAGGATTGCTATATAGCAATGTGCGCGTCAAGTGCAGAAACGGCTCAATTCGATGATTTCTCGAAGATTCATTCGAAGATTCAGATAATTCTACCGAATCCTAGTGCTGATCCTGTTTAGGTTCCAGGCATTATCCTCAAGCTCTAGAGGCGCAACTGAACCTCGTCTGCAAAACTCTGCCAGCGGACAAAATGAAACGCGCCTGCTAGAGATCCCCAGACATGCTCATCGGTGTCAGGATCTCGACCTCGATCGAGACTAATAAAAACCTGGTCGTCGATTTCAAATTCGCTATCTAGATAGGTGGTTCGTCCTTTTCGGACAACCATGCATTCTTTACCGGGCTCAACTTTGCCCTTAAAGCGAGTCCCGGTCCATTCAACGATCATGTTGCACCCGTCCATTTTGTGGAGAGCACTGACAGATAAAGACTGGAGGCGATCGCGATCGCGTGATGCTCCGTGAAATTTGACATCATCATCGAGTCGATAGTTTTCAATCTCAATGTGACCATCGTGCTCAATCAGTTTGATGACCCGCGCTCGATAGGGATTATTTACCATATAGTCGTAGGCTTGCTCCACATAAAAGCTGATGCCCGAGAGTAAGTCAATGGGCAGCGGGCGCATGCAGACGCGGATGTGGGCAAACAAGGGAGGATTCTCAAAGGCTTGAGCTTGATTGCTAAAGTCGGCTGCCATCCAGCGGGCGAGTGTCGTAATGTCAGTGGAGTGAGTCATGATTCAGCCTGTGCCTTAGTTTGTCATGATCCCCTATTTTATGACGTCTACGATGTTGTATCGCCAATGTCTGTGGAAAAATTGCCAACCTCAGGCTCAGAAGACTGCTTAGCCCGTTCGACAGGGTTCATCCACCACTCTAGCAAGCTAAACCCCTGAGACGATGCTAGGGTCAGCGCCAAGTAGATCACGGCCACTGCGGCGTAGATTTCAAAGGCTCGATAGTTTTGAGCCACGATCAGTTGCCCCCGGCGAAACAGCTCTTCAAACCCGATAATGGCAACTAAGCTCGTGTCTTTGAGCAGCGTAATAAATTCGTTGCCCAACGGCGGAATCATGCGGCGAAACGCTTGCGGAAAGATAATGTAGCGCATGGTTTGAATCGGCCCTAAGCCTAATGATTCGGCGGCTTCTTTTTGTCCGATTTCAATCGATTGAATCCCGGCGCGAACGATTTCAGCGATGTAGGCAGCACTGTTGAGACTCAAGGCTAGAACCGCCGCGGCCAAGCGACTAAAGGTAAACTGAAAGCCCAGACTGGTCGCTAGTGCAGGTAGCCCAAAATAAATCATGAAGATCTGCACGAGTAAAGGAGTGCCTCTAAAGAAGTCGATGTAGGCTCTAACGGCGAGTCTAATGGGCAGAATGGGAGATAACCGAGCCACTCCGAATAGAGATCCCGCGATTAGCCCAAAGAAAACGGCAAAGGCTGTTAACTGCAAGGTGACTAACGCGCCTTGGAGTAAGTTAGGGATTGCCTCCACAATGACTTGGATAGATTGAGATACTGGCTCTGATGCGTCTTCAGCAGAGGTTTGAAGCAGGATCGTTAGAAAGTCAACCACAATGAATCCTTGACTCATTTGCAAACAACATGAATAAAAGGGCGATCGTAATGAACGCCCCTCAGCAGTAGCTACGCGGGAAATGAATTCACGAAACTGCGTTCCGCATCAAACGCCGAAGCAAGTGGAAAACGGAGGCTCGATTACTCTAGCGGTGCCTCTTCAGGAAGCTCTGGAGGGTCTGCTCCAAACCATTTTTGATAAATCTCGTCATAGGTTCCGTTTTCGAGAATGGTGCTAAGGCCGCTGTTGATCATCTCCAGGTTTTCAGAATCCATTGGCGTGGCAATGCCGTAATATTCTTCGGTAACGAGTTCTCCAACGACCTGAATGCCGCTGACGTTGCCGCTGGCGATCGCATCGAGGGTGACAGGCGCATCATTGATGACCGCATCCACATTGCCATTGGCAAGCTCCTGTAACGCGAGAGGCGCCGAGTCAAACGTACTGATTTCTGCTCCTTCGATCGAGTTGGCTAATTCTGCCCCTGTGGTGCCGATTTGAACCGCAATTTTGCGACCTTGGAGGTCATCGAGCGACTTGATTTCGTCGTTAGGGTCTTGAACGGCGATCGCCAGTCCAGCTTTGAAGTAGGGTTGAGAGAACGATACCGTTTGTGCTCGCTCCGCAGTAATCGTCATCGCGCTAATTGCAGCATCCACCGATCCAGACTGCAAGGCAGGGATAATGCCATCAAAGGGGAGGCTTTCATATTCCACCCCAAAGCCGGCTGCCTCACCGATGGCATTCATCAGTTCGATGTCAAATCCATCTAAGCCACCCCCCTCTGCCTGAAACTCAAACGGAGGAAACGCGGGCTCAGTCGCTACCGTAAGGGTTTCACCGGCTGCCGGAGACTCTGTTGTTTCAGTATCTGCGGGGTCGGGGGTGTCCGCTGTATCAGTGCCAGGACCACAAGCTGCAAAGACAAATACAGAACATAGACTGAGTGCAAATCCGCTTAAAAAGCGTCGTCGTGTAGACCAAGACATAGAGTATTTTTTCTCCTCAATTGTAGAGATCTTACAAGGTAGATGATGGGCTAATGGTAGCTATACGCTCTATTTAAGAATGCAAGTTGTGTTAGCAACTACATTTATAGGTAGCATCTCTATGCCAAGTTGGTAAAAATTTCCGACATCTCTCTACGTTTTGCTGAGTAATCGATATGTCAGATTCAGATCGTCCCGTCATTACGTTTAACAACGTTCAGAAAAACTTTGGCCCGCTGCATGTCTTAAATGGCATTAGCGGCTCCGTTAATCAAGGCGAGGTGGTTGCTGTCATCGGCCCGTCGGGGTGTGGCAAGAGCACTCTACTTCGCTGTTTCAATCGCCTTGAGGCCATTAACGGTGGACAATTGATTGTCAACGGGATGGATCTGTCGAATCCGAATCTGACGATTAAGCAACTGCGGCGATTGCGGGCAGATGTGGGAATGGTATTTCAGCAGTTCAATCTATTCCCACACAAAACGGTATTGGGCAATCTGACCCTCGCTCCTCAAAAAGTCTTGAATCTGTCGGCCAAAGAGAGCAGACGGCTTGCGAGAATGTTCTTAGACAAGGTGGGGCTGTTGCATAAAGCCGACACCTATCCAGAACAATTATCAGGCGGGCAAAAGCAGCGGGTGGCGATCGCCCGGTCCCTATGCATGAAGCCGAGTGTCATGCTGTTTGACGAGCCGACGAGTGCTCTAGACCCCGAACTGGTTGGCGAGGTGCTAACGGTGATGAAGCAACTGGCAGAAGAAGGCATGACTATGGTGGTGGTCACTCATGAGATGCACTTTGCGCGAGACGTGGCCAGTCGGGTGCTGTTTATGAATCAAGGCGTGGTGGAAGAAGAAGGGTTAGCTCGTCAGGTGTTGACGCATCCCCAAAGCGATCGCCTCAAAGCATTTCTCAGTCGGATGGCGTTTGCAGCGGCCTGAGGCAGCGCCAAGCTTTACAAAAATTAATATCGCGCTACGCTTTAAATGTCGCTTAAATGCCGCGATCGCCTGGTTAATCAGGTATGAGTTTGCCAAATTATCGGCAAGCGCAGGCGACGTGGGCAGCATTGTTTTTCTCTCAAGTCTCAATCATGATTAAGAACCTGATTGCTCCGATAGTGGCGATCGCCATTGGTATTGCGCTGATCACAACCGCAAGTTTCAGCCTCCGAGCGGATGGCGCATCTAGCGAGGCAAACCAAGATTATTTTATTAAGTCTGTCCAGGAAGACAGCGTGTTGATTGTGGAGCCCAACTTGCTCGAATACGTGTTGCCTAGCGAAATGGGCGATCGCACGGTTGATAACCTGCTAGATTCTATCGAAGAAATTCGCCAAGACTATACCATTCGAGGCACAAAGCGAGTCAAGACAGAGCGCAAGGGCAGCCTCATCCCTAATTTGATCGTTTACGTCCAGCCCAAGGTCGCTAAGCCTGACAGCGACTAGATTAGTGCATCCAGTGAACTAATCTAGTCGCAATGCCAGCATCGCGTCCGGTAGATGATGTCCTGGCAGTGGGGTAGAGGCAACCAGCATTTTTCCCGGTAGAGTCATTTCTACTGATAATTGACGGACCTGCAAGCCCCAAAAACGCAATTAGTATTCTAAGTTACAGTCAGATCCCCGGGTCAGCATCTATTTAGTGCATATGCGTTTAGCGCATGTGTAGTCACCGATATCAGGCAGAATGCAGTGCTATTTGATCAGTACGACCCAGGGGATTTTTATGACGAGCTCTTTCTGAAGAAAGGAGAACCTCGTCCGACAGCGACGTTGCTGGTTGAGCGGCTAAATAGCTTGCCGATGCAAGAGCTTCAGCGGCGCTTGCAGGCCGCTCAAAATGCATTGTTTAAGCTAGGCGTGACGTTCAACGTCTACAGCGACAATCAGGGGACAGAACGAATTTTTCCGTTTGATATTGTGCCTCGAATTATTGCATCTAGCGAGTGGGGCTGGATAGAAAAGGGATTAAAGCAGCGAATTCACGCGCTCAATCTGTTTTTATCTGACATCTACGGCGAGCAAAATATCTTAAAGGATAAGGTGATTCCTGAAGAGCTGATCCACTCTGCTACCGGGTTTTCGAAGCAGTGCATCGGCTTGAAACCGCCCCAGGGCATCTGGTGTCACATCACTGGAACAGACTTGGTGCGCGATCGTGACGGTCAATGGTACGTCTTAGAAGATAATTTGCGCTGCCCGTCGGGGGTGTCCTACGTGCTCGAAAATCGTCGAGTGATGAAGAGTACGTTTCCTCAGCTCTTTAACCAGGTTGCGATCAAGCCCGTTGACGACTATGCCAGCCAACTGCTCGAAACGTTGCTGAATCTAGCGCCGGGGGGCTTACCCGATCCGACCGTTGTGGTATTGACGCCCGGAATTTTTAATTCTGCCTATTTTGAGCATTCGTTTTTGGCCCAGCAGATGGGCGTTGAGCTGGTCGAAGGACGAGATTTGGTCGTCTCAGATGGCTACCTACAGATGCGAACCACCAAAGGATTGCAGCGAGTGGATGTCGTCTATCGCCGCATTGACGACGATTTTATCGACCCGCTGGCATTCCGCTCAGACTCGCTGCTAGGCGTACCCGGTCTGATGGAGGTCTATCGCGAAGGACGAGTGGCGATCGCCAACGCTCTAGGAACTGGAGTTGCCGATGATAAGGTGATTTACGCCTATGTTCCCCAGATGATTCAGTATTATCTAGGCGAAGACCAGATTTTGCCCAATGTCCCGACGTATCTCTGCTGGGAACCTGATCAGCAGCAACATGTGCTCCATAACCTCGACCAGCTGGTTGTAAAGTCAGCCAATGAATCAGGTGGCTATGGCATGTTGGTGGGGCCTCATGCGTCCCCTGAACAGCGGGAAGAATTTGCCGAGAAAATCAAGGCAACCCCTCGCAACTATATTGCCCAACCGACGCTCTGCCTGTCGCGCGTCCCAACGCTCATTGGCGATACATTTGAAGGCTGCCACGTCGATTTGCGCCCGTATATTCTCAACGGCAAAGACATTTACGTGAATCCGGGGGGGTTGACGCGCGTCGCGCTTAAGCGGGGGTCATTAGTCGTCAATTCTTCTCAGGGCGGTGGCAGCAAAGATACGTGGGTCGTTTTAGAGTAAGGAGAAATTACCATGCTTAGCCGTGCAGCAGATTCAATCTACTGGCTCAATCGGTATGTGGAACGGGCGGAAAACGTTGCTCGATTTGTGGATGTCAATCTCAACTTGCTCCTCGATTCGCCCATCGGTACTGAGCAGCAATGGCAGCCACTTGTGGTGATTACAGGCGATCTCCCGCTGTTTAAGGAGCGCTACGGAGATGCCACCGCAGAAAATGTGATTCACTTTTTGACATTTGATAAAGACTACCCCAACTCAATTTTGTCGTGTTTGCAAACGGCCCGAGAAAACGCGCGATCGGTGCGAGAGATTATCTCGTCGGAGACATGGGAACAGGTCAATACCTTTTATCTGATGGTGAAAGATGCATCGCAAAACCAGCAACGCGGGTTAGGGGAGCTGTCTAGCTTCTATGCCGAGGTCAAAATGGCGAGCCACCTGTTTGCTGGGGTAATGGGCGCTACGATGTCTCACAACGAAGGCTGGAATTTTGGTCAGATTGGACGGTTGCTAGAGCGGGCAGACAAAACCGCGCGCATCCTCGATGTGAAATACTTTATTTTGCTGCCGTCGGTTAAAGATGTGGGCACGACTCTAGACGAGCTTCAGTGGATCGCGTTACTGAAATCAGCGAGTGCCTATGAGATGTATCGAAAATGTCAGCATCGGATCACGCCGCATAGTGTCACTGAATTCTTAATCTTAGATCGGGATTTTCCTCGGTCAATTCAGTTTTGCCTACTCGAAGCCGAGCGATCGCTCCGCCATATTACGGGCATTCTTGCCCCTGGAACCTGGCGAAATCCTGTTGAGCGAGATCTCGGCAAGCTGCGCTCTGAGCTGGACTATATTACCATCGAAGAAATTGTTCAAATGGGGCTTCACGAGTTTCTCGATAATTTGCAGATGCGTCTCAATAAGATTGGGGATAGCATCTTTGAGACCTTTTTTGCCTTGCAACCGATTCAATAGCGAAAGGCAAAAGGCCGAAGTAGGGTGCTGGTAGCGCCAGCGTAACGCACCATGAGGGCGGGAAGCGGAGGGCAGAGGCCTATGGTTATATGGCATAGGGCGAAAAGCTGTTCGCGAAGCGTTGCGTAACGAAAGCTAAGAACCAGGATTTGGTTTTCGGCAGTTATCCAGGATTTTGTGTCATTAAGTGCGTTTGCCTTGGCAATGCGGAGCATAACGTCTCGCTTGCGACCCTACAGTTCTCGCTCGCAATCCTACACTTAAGGAACATGCGACCGGGGACGGTCGCACTGACACGAAAACCTAAATGCTCTCGGTTTTCCGCTGATGATCACTGCTAGCTAAGCGACTTACATCACAGTCACCGAGTAGTTTCTGCCGTACCATATTTGCGTATATGGCTTATACCAATTCTCGATTTTGGATTTGCGATTTTGGATTGACGGCCAGCAGCCTTGCAAGGATTCTGGCCCGTTCATTGGTAGCCTTACTTTGAAGAATTGGTCTTATTCCATATTTTTGCCTAAATTTCTTCTATCGTTTTTCCAACGTGCGCTATAAAATTGACCACACGACACTTTATACCTATGACCGCCCGGTCATGCTGGATTCTCATGTGCTGCGGCTCCGTCCTCGGTCTGATATGACTCAAAAGCTGGGCCTAT
The DNA here is from genome assembly GCA_051117335.1 of Elainellaceae cyanobacterium. Lineage (GTDB taxonomy): Bacteria > Cyanobacteriota > Cyanobacteriia > CAZCXK01 > CAZCXK01 > DBGGTD01. Next base: position 19,495 of record JBNPEB010000002.1, on the reverse strand, counting down.
TTTCGTTAGAGATCGATCCAAAGCCTGAAAAAATTGTCGAAAATGTTGATTTAGACGGCAACGATGTTATCCAAATTTGGTTTTCATCTCAGAAGGCAACCGCATCCTTAAATGTTCGAGTGTCGTCGGAAGTTGAAACATTTCGCAGCAACCCGTTTGATTTCCTATTAGAAAAATGGGCGACGACATTGCCCATCGATTACCCGAATTCTTTATTGCAACAACTCCGCCCATATTTGTCACATAGCCAAGATTTCCCGTTTACCACTGACCCTATTGCCAATGAGCTAGCTCAAGACATTTGCCTCTCAACAGACAGGGATACGGTGTCGTTTCTCAGTGAGCTCAATCAGCGCATTCATGACCATTGTCAGTATGGGGTTCGAGAAACGGGTGCCCCACAGCCCCCTAGCATGACGTGGAAACAAAAAGCTGGGTCGTGCCGAGATTTTGCGGTACTTTTTATGGAAGCCTGCCAAGCAATTGGGCTGGCTGCGCGATTTGTGAGTGGCTATCAGGAGGGCGATCCAGAGATAGACGAATGTCAACTGCATGCGTGGGCAGAGGTCTATTTGCCGGGGGCAGGCTGGCACGGGTATGACCCAACGAATGCGGTGGCTGTCAGCGATCGCCATATTGCGTTAGTCGCAAGCCCCTTTTCTCAGAAAACAATTCCGGTAAAAGGCTCCCTGAAGGCAGAAGGATACCGGGCCAAATCTGAGATGACCTATCATCTGACGGTGCAGCGATTGGAGAACGAATTTCCGCAACACTGAACGTGTGTAGTGCCTGAGCCTGTAGATCTATATATCGAGGGAAAATTAACTGTGAGCCATGGGCGATGGGCTGAGGCGATCGCGCCCATGGGCGTCCATCAGATTGGTTATATCAGGCCCAGACGGGATGATGCCTCCCGGATTTAGCGGAAACAAGTTGCCGTAGTAGTCTCGCTTGACTGCATCCAGATTGCAGGTCTTGGCAACGCCGGGCAGCTGATACAAATCGCGTAAGTAAGCACCTAGGTGCTGATAGTCTTGAATCCTGCGGCGATTGCATTTAAATAGCCCGTAGTAAACGATATCGAACCGAAACAGGGTCGTAAATAACCGCACGTCTGCTAGTGTCAGGCGATCGCCACACAAATATCGATTGGTTTGTAACGCAGCATCAATCTCGTCTAGCATTTCAAATAGCTCATTGCAGGCTGTCTCATAGGCTGCTTGAGTTTGAGCAAATCCACATCGATAGACGCCATTGTTAACAGCGGAGTAAATCTTGTCATTCCAGGCATCAATGCTCGATTTGAGATCAGCTGGATAAAGATCAAGCTCAGGATGGCTTGCAAACGCATTAAATTCTGAATTGAGCGTGATGATAATGTCAGCGCTCTCGTTATTCACGATTGTGTGAGTTTCCGCATCCCACAATACGGGAACGGTGGCGCGTCCTCGATATCCTGGCTGTGCTTGTTCATAGCGCTCTCGCAGCGTTGTGCAGCCCTCTTCAGGTTCGTCAAACACCCATCCCCCTTCAATGGGTGAGGGGGATACAATTGTGATCGGAACCGCATCGTCTAATCCCTTCAATGCACGCACAACCAACGTTCGGTGTGCCCACGGGCAGCCTAAGCCCACATACAAACGATATCGGTTGGCCGCCGCCGGATATGGGCTATCCTCCGACGAAGTGACAGCCTGTCTAAACGCACTTTCAGGGCGAATATAGGCTCCCGATGGATCACGGGGAGCCAGTTTTGACATCATCAAATGCCACATCGTCGTCCAAGCAAATTTGCCTAGTCGAATGATGAACTTCGACGGCAGCGATCCACGTTTTCTCGATGGTTGCGGAGATTTGGCGTGATTGATCATCGATACTCACCTATTGGCGGTTTTTAAGAAGCCCCTCGTTTCACTCTAGCGATTTAGTGAGCGGATTAGCACTTATACCAATTCTCGATTTTGGATTTGCGATTTTATACCAATCGTCCATGACGCCGCGGCGTCACCCCCAACGATAAAAATCTATTTTCAGAGCAATTCTCTAGATCCAATTTACAGATCTCCGAAGGGGCGAACGGCCGTTCGTCCGTACATCCAATCATCTGTAGCCTTTATTTGAGGAATTGGTGTTAAGCAGGCTAGATGCCTGTCTTCGCACAACCTTGGTGTTGCAAATCAATACGGCATGGTGATCAGGCTGGCAGGGTTTAGATGGACGTGCCAGGGAAAAGGACGGTGTTTCAAGCGATTCCACTTTTCTCGATAGATCTCTGCCTGGAGGTGATAGTCGTCGCGGAATCGGGGTTCACTGTGAAGTTTGATGTAAAGGGTCACTCGGTGTTGCGTTTCTGTTGTCATGGCTAGCCACCCAGGAAACGTATTGCTGCTAGGACGTTGCGGAAATGTGATGTGATGGGCGCGCAGCCCCACATAGCCAAAGTCGGACGGTAGAGGATGGTTTACCTCAAGGCGACATTCCCAGTCCAGCGCTTCGATGTAGTGGTTATCCAGCAGGCGGGCACGGGAAAAGTTTTTGCATTCTGTGACCTTAGCCACCTCAAACGTTGGCGGCTGTTCAAAGATGTCCTCCTTCGTGCCTTCTGCCTGAATCTGGCCGCCAGAGAGGACTAGCAAATTGGTGCAGACTCGGTAGGCTTCTTCTAATTTGTGGGTAATAAACAGGGTAATCCCTTGGTATTGAGATAACACCTCAATGAGAAGTTTTTCGATGTGGCTGCGGAGGTACGTGTCGAGGGCTGACAAGGGTTCATCGAGCAGAAGAATGTCGGGTCGGATGGCGATCGCCCTGGCTAGAGCCACCCGTTGCTGCTGCCCGCCTGAGAGCTGATGGGGATAGCGATCGCCCAGTCCTGTCAACCCAATCCTATCCAGATATATCATCACCTCCGCAGCTCGTTGTCGCTTGGGAATATGCCGCATCCCGAAGGCGATGTTTTGGGCGACGGTGAGATGGGGAAACAGGGCGTAGTTTTGAAAGACCAGACCCACTTTGCGATCGCGACTGGGCACATTAATCTTTTTTTTAGAATCAAACAAAACCCGTCCATTCAGCACGATTCGCCCCTGAGACGGCGCCTCTAAGCCAGCAATACACCGCAGCGTCATACTCTTTCCTGACCCTGACGCGCCCAAGAGCCCCAGCGGTTCACGATTCGTCTGGAAGCCCACTATCAGATGGAATCCTGCCACCTGCTTCTCGATCTGCACCTCCAGTTTGGCAGCAGTAACGAATGAGATGGCCGTTGGTTTGAGTCGAGACTGGAGGGCGATTCCCGTAGACTTTGCGAATGCCACAGGTGGTGCAATCCTGGGCACATAGCCCGTCTGTGATCCAGACGAGAATTCTTCCTGAGGAGATTTACCCACTGAGGCAGGAGCCCTAGCGAACGCTGAGGCATTCCCATCTTCCTGCAGGGCGTAAGAGGGCAAGGACGGGAAGCCATGGTGCTGCGACAGCCTAGTGAGAGGTAAGCCAAACGGATGCCCTCTTAGCGTCCCAAAGAAAACCCAGTTAAACCCTTGTTTCACCAAGGCATTGGGAGAGGCCATTTTGTGAAATTGGCGGCGGTTGCCATAGTGAATGCCAGCAATTACCGCCAGAGACACTCCTATCATCAGCAAAACCCAGACTAGAGCCAACCCCATCCGTCCCGCTTCTGCGGCAAAGAAGATCGCGATGGGAATGGTCTGCGTGACGCCGGGAATGCTGCCTCCGACCATCAGCGTTGCCCCAAATTCTCCGAGAGCACGGGCAAAGGCTAAGACAGTCCCTGCCAGCACTCCAGGCCAAGCTAGAGGTAACAAAATCTGCCAGAAGATTCGCCATTCTGAGGCTCCTAACGTGCGAGCAGAACAAACCAGCGCTAGGTCTACCTGCTCAAAGGCACCCAACACAGTTTTATACATTAGCGGAAACGCCACCACCGTCGCCGCAATCACCGCTGCCGTCCAGGTAAAGATAATGGAGATTCCAAGCTGGTCGAGAACTTGCCCTACCGGGCTATTTTTACCCAACAGCAGCAGCAGCAAAAACCCTACTACTGTTGGCGGCAGCACCAGGGGTAGAGTGAGCACTCCGTCAATCAGCCCCCGCGCCCTGCCGCGATAGCTCATCATCCAGCGAGCGATAAGGATACCCAACACGGAGGCTAGGAGAGTGGCAACCCATGCAGTCTTTAGCGAAATCCAAAGAGGGGTGAGGTTTTCAGGCATGATAGTCCCAGCCAACTATGATGACGAGTGAGTCGAGGCAAATCACTCAGCCATCGTGAACCCGTAGTCTGTGAAGATGGCGATCGCCACATCCATAGACAGAAAATCGACAAACGCCTGGGCTGCTTCAGCCTGCTCACTGTCAGCCACGACCCCAACGGGGTAGATGATGGGAGCATGAGTATCGGCGGGAGCCGTGGTCACTACCTGGACTCGATCAGAAATTTTGGCATCGGTGGCATAGACTAGCCCCGCATCCACATTGCCCGTTTCTACGTAGGACAAGACCTGCCGCACATCTTTGCCAAACACTAGTTTGGGCTGCAAGGCATCAAACAGATTCAGCGATGTCAGGGCTTCTTTGGCATACTGCCCTGCTGGAACACTGTCTGGCTCTCCAATCGCCACTTTGCGGACCTTATCGGTTGCGAAATCGCTAAAGTCTGCAATATCGGTCGTATCCTGAGGCACGATCACGACCAGGGCGTTCAGCAGCAGATCGTGGCTCGAGCCCAGAATCTGCCCCTGCTCCTCCAAATCATCCATCCATTTCTTAGATGCGGATAAAAAGACGTCAGTCGGAGCACCCTGAGCAATCTGCTGGGCTAGGGAGCCTGACGAGCCAAAGTTGTAAGTAATCTCAACATTAGGAAACTCGGTCTGATAAGCAGCCTGCACATCTCTCATGGCATCTTGTACGCTGGCAGCCACAGAAATGGTGAGTTCAACGGTTTCCTCTAGGGAAGATGTCTCGGACGTTTCAGGCGTGGGAGTCACTGCGGTTTGGGCACAACTCATCGCCGCTAAGCTGGTGATCATCGTTGACACCAAAACTATTGCAACATGCCGTCTCTTCATGGCGATCGCCCCTTTATTCAACAGCCAACATAACGTTAGATGCCTTGACGATAGCCGCCACATCTTTGCCAACAGCCAGCTTTAGTCGTTCGCTAGAGGCTTTAGTAATCACAGAAACTATCTCTACACCCGGCATTACTTCAATGACGACCTCCGTATTGACCGATCCGGGTGTGAGATGCTTGATAGTACCGTTTAGGACATTACGAGCACTGTATTTCATAAATTTTCGGCCACGAAAGCCATTATCTTTGTCATATGTCAATTTTATTGGCAATTTATAATGAAACTGTGTCAGCCACGACAAAAATCCGCGTTTCTCGTCGAACGTTTGAAAGGCTCTACACGATATTTAGCAGAGTATTGATAGTACAAAAGCCATACTGGCTTACAGGTAGACTCTTGGTGTCATTGTGAAAGATGAGCTATGTAATAACTTGAAACAAACTCGCATGCGGCTGGGGCTGAGCCAACAAGACCTAGCTACGATGGCGGGCGTCAGTCGGCAAACCATTGGGGGAGTAGAGTCAGGGCAGACTGCGCTCTCTGTCACGGTTGCTCTACGATTGTCGAAGGTATTGGGGTGTCGGGTTGAAGATCTCTTCTGGCTCAATCAAGACGCCAGCACGGTAGTCGCGGTGCCCGTTCAGTCCATGGCAACAGGGGAATCGTTGCGGGTCAGCCTAGCTAATATTGGAGGTCGGTGGATTGCCCATCCGCTTGTGGGGTCTGATGCGTTTCGAGTGGATCTGATACCAGCGGATGGGGAAGCGATTCGTCACCCCCAGCAGGACACTATGACGGTAAACCTGCTAGATGAGCCAGCAAATTTGCTTAATACGGTCGTGGTGGCTGGCTGCTCCCCTGCCCTTTCTCTGTGGGCAAAGGCGGCAGAACGATGGCACCCAGACTTGCGAGTGCATCTAACCTTTGCAAACAGCGCCATTGCCCTCGAACGTCTAATGCGGGGAGAAGTACACATTGCTGGCGTGCATCTTTATTGCCCCCAAACCCAGACCTTTAATGTGCCGTTTGTGCGTCGGGCCTTCCAAGGACAAACAGCCGTGCTGATTAATCTAGGCATCTGGGAAGAAGGACTGCTCGTGGCTCCAGGCAATCCCAAACGCATTCATGCTGTCACCGATCTGATTCGCTCCGATGTCACGATCATCAATCGAGAGCCGGGGGCTGGGAGCCGCAATTTATTAGAACAGGTCTTAGCCGAAGCAGGGCTTTCGCCTCAGTCAGTATCAGGATTCGATCGCATTGCCTCGTCTCATCAAGCAGTCGCCCAGGCCATCCTTGATGGGGAGGTGGATGCTGGTGTGAGTGCAGCCTCAGTAGCTGATATGTTCAAGTTGAGGTTTGTCCCGCTGCAGCACTCTCACTATGACCTAGTCACCTTTAAGTCATATCTGGACGAATCTCCGGTGCAACAACTCTTGGGAACCCTCGGACATCGCCGCGTGATCTCCCAACTAGAAATTTTGGGAGGCTATGACACCCGTTTGACCGGAGAAGTGGTGGCAACGATAGAAGCATGAGCAGGCTCTCGCGATGATTCCCTCTCGCGGTGAATCGTTGTGGGATTGTGATCGAATCCTGTTACGAATTACACTATGCACTGCTCATAATTCAGATCGACGTGGGTGCGAATGGCGGAATTTGGGGAAAACATTCAATCAATTCTAGATGCGTCGTTGCTTCGCATCGGGGGGGCTAGCATCTCGCTCAGCGCGATCGCCCAGTTTCTCTTGGCGCTGTTGATTGTGCTGGTCATTTCAATCAGTTTGAAGCGCATTCTCGCCAACCAGCTTCTGGCTCGTATTGGCATTAGCCAGGGCAATCGAGAGGCGATCGCCACGATCGTCAGCTACAGCGTAGGCACCCTATGCTTTATCGGATTGCTTCAAGCGGTTGGCGTTAACTTTGCATCCCTCGCGGTACTTGCCGGGGGGTTGGGCATTGGTGTTGGCTTTGGTTTACAAGAAATCACCAAAAACTTCATCAGCGGCCTAACCCTGTTGATCGAACGTCAGCTCAAAGTTGGAGATTTCATTGAACTAGACGCCCTGTCTGGATATATCGCCGAAATTTCGCTGCGGTCTACCGTCATTCGCACCATTACGCGCAAATATGTCGTGGTGCCGAATAGTGACTTGATGACGAGTCGAGTCATCAACTGGACGTTTTATAACTCCAAAGGTTGGGTTTCAATTCCGGTCAAAGTGGCGCATGGGAGCGATCCGGTGTTAGTGATCGAGGTGTTACTAGATTCTGCCTATTTAGAAGAAACCGTTTCGTATGAGTATCCGGCTGAGGTTTATTTCAAAGGGTTTTCAGACTATTCGCTCAATTTTGAGCTGTGGGTGTGGGTGCATCAAATCGATCGCAAATTTATTACCGAAAGTTCGCTCTATTTCATCATCGAACACAATCTGCGACAGCATGGCATCAAGCTTGCCTCACCCAAACTCGACCTCTGGCAGCAAAATCCAAGCATCGTCGTTCATTCGCCACTCGATAACTACGATCGCCACAATGGGCATCGAATTTTGCATAATGAGCCACTTCAGATCACCGACCAGCCATCGCGCCCATTTGCAGTCCGGGATTTGCTTCGCCAAGTTCCTTACTTTGAAAAATGTACAGAGTTAGAACTTCGTAAACTCATTGAAATTGGTCATCGCAAACGACTAGACGCCGGAGAAATCTTGTTTCGAGAGGGTGACCCAAGCGACGCATTTTACATCATTTTGTCGGGGCGGGTTGAATATGCGATTGAGCGACTTAAGCAAAGCCCTAGCCCGCTGGGTGCGGGTGACTTTGTCGGAGACTTATCGTTGATGTTAAGCATCAACCGCACGTTTACCGTATGGGCAACAGAGGAAACAACGCTGTTTGAAATTAGCCCCGACGGGTTTAAAAAGTTGCTCAGAGATCAGCCCAAGCTCTATGACACATTGGTACAAGAGCTTGGCAAATATCAAGAAGACCTCTCGCATCAGCAAAAGCAGCTGCGTTCCCTCGGCATTCTCAATGCCGAAGAATACGATCTCAACCCCGTTGCGTGGGTTCGCAAGCAGTTAGAAAAACTATTTACCTTGAATTAGAGAGGAAACCCAGACCCAATCTACCAGAGAGCAGGTATCGGTTCATTCGATGGGGTGGTGGTGGTGGGTTCTTCCATCTCGTCTTCTTGAGTCATCATGTCAGATTCAGGGTCTTGGCTATCTTGAGTGATCGTCGTCTCAGATTCGGCGGGTTCATCCGCCATCGGAGTGGATGGTTCTACTTCAGACTCTAAGGTATTCAGCGTGACGACTTCCTCGTCGCGAATCAGGGCGATCGCCTCATCGCCTTCATAGACAACCGTTACGTCATCATTGGTATCTAGACCGAGACTAGTCAGTTCGCTAGTCCCCAAATATAAAATGTCATCTGTACCGTCTTCAAACTCAACCTGAATAAATCCTTGATCGGGCTGAATCGACCTGACTGTAGCAGGCTTTTGAACTTGCTCATCTGACATATCAATATCTTGAGCGATGCGCTGAGGGTGTTGTTCAAACTCACCTGCTGGCATGGCGATCGCCCCATGAGCGACACCGAATGCTGCTGCGATCGCAACGATTGAACCCGTCAAACCATGATTAAAAGACATAGTAAAATTGACTCCTCTAAAAACAGTGTTTATATTCAAAATTTGAAGGAATTTGAAGGAATTTGATGCACTTTCCGGTTGACACCATCCTGGCGCAAATCTGAAGCAGCAGCATATACCAATAGGAATAAGCGGGGCATATATCGTTGGTCAGATGTCTGTCAGGCGAGCTGTGTAGTTTTATCAACCGAACGTGTACCGTTTCCGTGATCGTCTATTCTGTACTGATGGCTCGGTTCTGCTGGGGAACAGTCAGCAGAGATCACGGGGAAAGTTTGGTGAAAGTCCAACGCTGTCCCGCAGCTGTAATGAGATTGCACTCTCTAAGCCAGAATGCCCGCCGATGCCCTCATCCGTACGACTATCTGCGAGGTTACAGGTATGTTTGCTTTTATCCGTCAGATTGGGCGTTTGAGTACGTCTCAGTCCAATACGCCCCAGCCAGATTTGCCCAAGATGGTTTCTCATTCAAGAGGATGGCCCCATCGAAGAATCGCGATGATCATCGGGCTCATGGGTGTAATTAGTGTCGGCTTGATAGTCCCCCATGCGGCTATGGCTCACCATCCGCTCGGCGGCGAAACGCCCGCTAGCGCTTTTGAAGGATTTCTCTCTGGGCTTGGTCATCCCATCTTAGGACCCGATCATTTTGCATTCGTGATTGCAGCAGGCTTGCTCGCTGTCGTGACGCGACGTGGGTTGATCATTCCGACCGCGTTTGTCTTGGCAAGTCTCGTCGGAACGGGCCTCCATCTGATCAGTATCAACATGCCTGCTCCCGAATTTTTCATCTCTGCGTCGGTGATGCTGTTTGGCATCATGCTGACTCTCAAAACCAGCCCCCGTTTGCCGCTCCTGATCGGAATGGGGGCGATCGCCGGATTATTTCACGGCTATGCATACGGAGAAGCCATTATCGGTGCTGAGATGACTCCCTTGATCGCATATCTTGCGGGGTTTACTAGCATTCAACTAGCAATTTCGCTGGCTGCTCATACAGTTGGCAAAGCAGCCATGAAGCGCGTCTCTGATCAACCGGGGCGATCGCTCCGGTCTGCGGGGTTTGTGATTTGCGGGGCGGGTGCAGCCTTCCTGAGCGCCGTGATTTTGGGATAAACATAGCGTCGGCTAAGTAGCAAGCGAAGCGCGGATGGACAACCTGAATATCTGAAGGCACGGGGTAGCAAGCCTTCCGTCATAATGGTGCGTTACGCTGGCGCTTTGGCGTAGCCATGCCTGAAAGGCTATACAGCACCCTACTTCATCTGCCTTTGCTAGGCGTTGCGAATTGCCCGCTGCCCGCTGCCCTCCTCTACGGCACATTCAGTTGAATCAATGAATGTTCGGGGAGATGCTCTACAAAGCGTCCCTCGTGGGCAAGAACAACGACTAAATTAAATGACCAGTCTGGCTCCACCGTTTGCAGATCTGCCCACGGCACAGCGAGTTCTAGACACTGATCGATGCCGACTTGAGCCCGACTCGGGTGACTGTGCCAGTGGTGATTTGCTGCCGCTTCCTGAAACCAAATCGACTGAGTCGTCAAATTGACGCCTAGATGATGATGAAACAAATAGTTGATAGGCGCCTGATTCGGAACGTTGGCTAAGGGGGCAGGGCTATTGTATAGGGTCTGCCCAGGGTAGAACCACAACAGATTGACCTCTGGCGGAAGGTCAGCGCCGGCCTGAGTGCCTGCCTTAAAGTCGAGGCGCACATAAAAATTGAGGTGATCGACTCCATACCAAAGTCGCTGAACGGGGCCAGCACGATGCATGGTGCCCCTTGCTCCGCCAATTTCAACCCGTCCGGCTTTATCCCAGTCTTGCTCATTCCCTACTCCATCAATCACCGGATGAATAAAGCTTTCGGGTTGGTGGTCGCCTCGCTCGGTATGCACCTCAACAGGGCGACGAACCGAATCTGGAATGGGTTCACCCAGAGCTTCATAGAGCGCGGCCAGATGTTCTCGCATGAGCTGGTCAAACATGGCATCTTGGTTAGATGAATGCCCGTCCCCAAACCACCAAAACCAATCTGACCCTTCTGCTGCATACAGCGCTTCCCAAGCTTCAGGATTCGCTTCCTCAGTCGCCTCCGGGTGGCGGTCAAGCACCAGTCGAGCCTCTGAAAGTAAATCCCATGCGCGGTTTTTCGCCGGATCGCCAATCCAGGTGGTGAAATTGCCATCGACCCATGACCCGCTATGCAGTCGATCGGCGGGTAGGGGTTCGGTTGGAGGAAACTGCTCAATAAACTCTGATACCGTCACCAACTGAATGCCGAGGTGATCGCTGAGGATGCGGTACAGATGCTCTAAAAACAGATTGCCATCCTTCTGATAAAACTCCCAGCAGTTTTCGCCATCGAGAGCAATCGTGACCAGCCAGGGATGCTCTAGAGTTGACCCGCCTTCAGGTTGGCGGTATTTGAGGGAGCGAGCGATCGCCTCTAGATGCCCTACCAAATCAGCGGCGGCTCGTTTGGGCTCCATCGCGCCATAGGTGAAGCCAATCAAATCAGACAGGCGGTGATCGCGAAACACAATTGCCAAATTTCCGCTAGGGGTTTCGAGCCGATAGGGACGGTACAAAAATTCAGGTTCGAGCACATTTCCTGATCCGTCTCGATGAAAGAAATGATGGAGCGTCCAGCCCAAGATTGCTTCATCCGAACATAGCCATTGGAACCCCTGTTTGGCGACATGCGGCACCATTGCCGGACTCACCGACTGCTCAGAAGGCCACAACCCCCTGGGCGATCGCCCAAACCGGTCAACATATAGATTCCAAGCCTTCCTTAAATGGCGATCAATGTCGTCTGCCCACTGAAAGCGGTGGTTGGGCAAGTCCATATCTGGGACAGCCACCCGCCCCGAATCGGTATCGGCCAGCAAGGGCAAGATGGGATGGGTGTAGGGAGTCGTGGTAATTTCTAGCTGCCCCGCATCCTGCATTTTGCGATGTTGGGGAAGAATGCCGCTTAAGATTTCTCGCTGCTTGGCATAGATGCGTTGGCGATCGCTCAGGCTAAATCCCCGACCCCGTTTCAGCCATCCCGCAATATCAGGATCATCCCAAAAGAGGGGATCAATCCAAGCGAGGTTGTGCCACGCCAACACATCACTATAGTCTTCAATACTCCAGTGGTCTAAGCACCACGTCCGCCCCTTGTCTTGCCGTTGCTTGAATAGTTCAGCATATCGAGGATGCGGATCAATCATCGTTCGCTGGTTGGCATCAAAGAAATGCTCGATCACATACTGGCGATCGCTTCGGCTAAATGTCTCAACGGGCTTTAGCGTCAGCGATAAATAGGGATCAAACGCATTCCCGGCCACATAGTCCTCAATTTGGAGAATGAGCGAAGGAACCAAATTCACAGTCTGATGCAGCTTGGGATAACGCTCTAGCAGCAACACCAAGTCAAGATAATCTTTGGTGCCGTGGAGCCTGACCCACGGCAGACGATATTCATTCGCAATTCGGCTTTTGTAGAGTGGCTGATGTTGATGCCAAATAAATGCAACGTAAAGAGGATGAGCCATACGCGTAAGAAGCACCTAACGTAAGAAGCACCTAAATAAGACAAGCAGGGAAAACATCTAAATGCTTTCCCTGCTTGCGTTTCATAAATTCAGCCGTGCAGCGATCATGACATTAAGCAATCACTACAAAACTTGGAGCTTAGAGAACCTGTTCAACTTCGGCAATCTCAGGAATTGATTCCCGCAGCTTACGCTCGATGCCCATTTTGAGAGTCATCGTCGAACTGGGGCAAGACCCGCACGCCCCCTGTAAGCGAAGCCGAACGATTGGTCCATCTAACTCGACCAACTCAACGTTGCCACCATCTGACATTAAGTAGGGGCGCAATTCATCCAATACGCTCTCTACATTTTCGTTCGTGAGTTCCATTGTCTGAGGCATAATCCACCTTCACGAAAAACCCGCCTTTTCATTGTAAAGGAAGCAGTTTCGTTTGTGGAGAATAACCCATCAAGGTTATCTGAGGAAAACGATTGAAATGGTTCTTGGCTACGACGCCATTATTGCAACGTGTCTAACAGACTTACGGTTTCATAGACATCAATTCGCAGGCGCACGCGGTTAGCACTCGAATTCTGCGCCCAAATATATGAAATCGGATCGTCTGCATCGTGCTGAATTTTGAGAGAGCCTCCCGGTACGCAGCTATAGGTTTTGCCTCCGTCTCCACACTGAACGGCAGTATCTCCCGATTCTGAGGTGATTGACAGTTGGGTTGCAGGTGGGTCGAGATTGACTCGACGACGGGCATTCTCAGATTCCAATGACAGAAAATAGGTTTTTGAGGGTTTGGCAGACTGCTCGGGTTTGACAGAGTCGAGGGCTGCATCAGCGGCGGAACTCGGGGGCTGTTCATCCGCTGGAGGCGTGCCGACAAGCGCTGAAAGTGGTGAGTCTGACGGTGGCAAATGGGCGGCGATCGCCGATGCATTGAATCCTGTCAAAGCGGCTAATAGCACCAGTAGCCCCGTCAGGGCATATCGAATTAAAGGGTGAATGATCATGCGCTTAGGGTGAACGAATTAACAACTCTAGGGTAGAAAAAACAGCCGTTTGCTCTCTGAAGCCGGGATTGCCTACAAAACCCTCTATTCAGGCACAGTTATTAACGGCTGAGTTAAACCACCTTGGACAGCCTATAAATCTCAGCCGATAAGATATCGGCTGTCGTCGTGTTCAATAACGTTAACTGCATCGGTAACTAGAATTTCATCAATATACCACTGGCTTCTGATACTAAACGTAGGATCAATATCTGCCAATCAGTGCGCCTTAAATCGTCACCGGCGACTCCACATAGACTGTTGGATCTTGAGTCTTAAATTCGATGCCAAAGCTGGCAAGCTTTTCAGAAATCGTTTGATTGGCAAGTTCTAATAACCGCTTGCGAAGCTGAATCGAGTTTTCGCTGGAGCCGAGTATAAAGAAGGTGACTCGCGCCCGACTCGCCTTCGAGCCATTGTTGGATATAAACGAGATGTTGGTGCTGCCTGGATCAATGCCAAAGACTGAATTGGTGCTTTCGCTGACTACCTCTCTCACCAAGGCGCAACTTTCGTCATCTAACATCTGATCAAAGTCGAGATAAAGCAGCACCATGACCTTCTTAGCGCGGGTGATATTCTCGATTTCCATGCTGATCAGCGTCGAGTTGGGATAGATAAACAGCGTGTTTTTGGCAGACGCCCGCACTTTGGTCGATCGCAAGCCGATAGATTCAACCCGTCCCAATTGACCATTGGCGAGTCGAATGTAGTCGCCGGGGATAAAGGGGCGATCGAGATAGAGCACCACCGTACTCAGCAATTGTTCTAGAATCTTTTGGGCAGCAAAGGCGATCGCCAAGCCCCCAATTCCCAAGCTGGCAAGTAGCCCGATTAAATTAAACTGCTGGCTTTGAGCAAATGCTAGGGCGGCAAAAACTCCGATGATAATATTGGCGATTGTCTCGACGACGAGCAGCAGTTCATCGACCTCAAGCCCCAGCCGTTTCAGAATTTCAATGCCATAAATGCGGACAAACTGTCGAAAAATCCGCGACAAAAACCAGGCAACTGAAATAATAATGGCTAAATCGACAAAGGGTTTTGCAAACCCGTAGACGCTCGGATAGTCTTCAATCCAGACCATCGAAAGCGAAATGAGAATCAAGGTGCCCGCTGTTCTGAGAGAGCCTTTGACTGGATCGACGAGATTGTCATAAATGCTAGCGACCTGCTGGGGAGAAAACCGATGGATAATCAGCCAAATGATACCAGGGGTATATCGCCCGATCAGCCATGAAAAAAAGACAAAGATTAAAAAGATGGCGGGACGAGGTAGATTGAGCAACCCCATCTCTACGACCCCTTCGACTTGGTCGAGTTGAAGCGCGTCTTGAATATCTGAAAAGTCCATGCTGGATGCGCAAGATAGACAGTGAAATTAAATCGTAATCGGAGAATCAACGTAAATGGTGGGATCTTCGATATCGAAGGCAACCCCATATTCTTTTAGGCGTTGATTAATGCTTTGGGTGGCAATGTCGAGCAACTGCCGCCGCAAATCCATCGAGACTTCCCCAGATCCCAAAATGAAAAAGGTTACTTGAACCTGGGTGCGATCGCTCTCGTGGGGCATGGGTCTAAACATAACATCGCTACTGCGCGAGTCGATGCCAAAAATGTCTTTGGTGCTCTCCAAAATCACCTGACGAATCAGCGCCCGCTCTTCATCCGGAACTTTTTGATGCATATTGAGATAAAGAATCGACATCACCTTCTTCGCCCCGGTGAAGTTCTCAATATTAATCTGCGTGAGAGCACTGTTGGGCACGATCATCAGCGTCCCTTTTCCTGAGGTGCGAATTTTAGTAGACCGGAGCCCAATCGACTCGACCTTGCCGAACGTGCCGTCGGGTAAGCCAATATAGTCGTCGATGACAAAGGGGCGATCGACATAAATCACAATCCCTCCTAGAAACTGCTCCAGCGTTTTTTGAGCGGCAAATGCAACCGCTAAGCCGCCAATGCCAAGGCTAGCAATAATGCCAAAGACATTGATGTCATGGGTCTGAGCAAACAAGATGACCGTGACGATGATGATAATGGCGTTTGCAGAAAATTTGGCGAGAATCAAAATCTCGCTGTTGAGCTTGCGCCCCTCGCGCATCGCCGCATCTCGCAGATAGATGTCAAAAAATTGCTTGAATAGCCGCGAGCCCAGCCAGCTGATGGCGATCGCCAACGCCAAACTAATCGGAACTTCGACAAAGGGATACCAGCTATAGCGAGGAATGAGCAACACCCCCAGTTCGATCACCAGCAACGCGACGGTCAATATAACCAATCCTCGATGGGGCGCGATGACTCTGGAGAGCAAGCTATCCGTTGATGATGAAGACGATGATGAATAGGGCTGCGCTTTGGCGATTGCCCCAGCCCCATTATTAGTTTTTGTATCAGCGGGTGATGAAAACTGATTGATTAATCTTCGAATCAGCATCGGAACTCCTCGGCTGATGATGAGCGTCAAGATGACGCTGAGCCCGATGATAATTCCTAAGCGTAGATTGGGATTGATTGCAGCCTCTGCGATCGCGATATCGGTCATTCAGTCATCCTCGTCTAATGGAACGCACTCCTGTTGAATTAATTTTGGTATCTCGTTTTAGTATCTCGTGTATGAATAGCGATCGAATCAGACTAGAGCGGTGCGCGCTTGAGTTAAGTACGGTGGTGTGGGCCGTGCCGCGCCCCACACCACCATTTCTGTACGTGACGCGCACATTTCTATATTGATTAATTTCTATGCTAACTATTTTAACGATCTGATGAAACGTGCTAGCAAACTGTTACTGAAGTTGCAAGATGAGTCGAGCCAGATTGAGATAAATCATTACTCCCAACACATCGACTGCGGTGGTGATAAACGGGGCTGACATCAAGGCCGGATCAAGCCCCAACGTCTGGAATAAAAAGGGCAAGGATGATCCTGCGACTGAGGCTAGTAGAGAAATGGCAACGAGGCTAAGTCCAACGGCGATCGACACAATCACACTGCCTTGCAAGAAGTATGCCCACACCAGCACCACGACTCCCAGCATGATCCCAAGCAATACTCCGGCGATCGCCTCTCGTCGAATCACATGCAGCGCTTTGCTCAAGCCAATTTCGTCTGTATTCAAGCCGCGAATCACCACCGTTGATGACTGGGCTCCCACATTCCCGCCGGTGCCAATCAGCAGGGGAATAAACGCCGCTAGAGCGACCACCTGTTGCAAAATATCTTCTTGGCTGCTAATTACTGCGCTGGTTCCGGTATTGGTAATCAGCAGCACAAACAGCCAGACTACCCGCCGCCGCGCCACGGTCAGCAAATTCGTCTGAAAATAGCTATCGCCCCCAGATTGAACCCCGCCTAAGGTGTAGATATCTTCTGTGGTTTCTTCTTCGAGGATGTCAATCACATCATCAACGGTGACGATCCCGACGAGGCGCTGCTCTGTGTCGACCACCGGAACGGCAAGAAAATCATAGCGCTGGATGACGCGGGCAACTTCTTCTTGGTCGGTGTCAGTCTGCACGTAGACAAATTCGCGCACCATAATCTCGCCGATGGTTTGATCTGGCTGAGCCATCACCAATGCCCGCAGGGACAAAATGCCCGTCAGCCGCCGCGCCGCATCTGTGACATAGAGCGAATAAATCGTCTCACTGACATTTGCCAAACTGCGAATCCGATCCAGGGCTTGAGCAACCGTCCATCCTTCTTTGAGTCCCACATATTCTGGAGTCATGATGCGCCCTGCGGTGTCTGCCTCGTAGCCGAGGAGCAGAGCAGTAGAGCGGCGTTCTTCAGGACTGAGGTGAGCCAGCAGGCGCGAGACAATTTTGGCGGGCAGCTCATCAAACAAGCGTGCCCGGTCATCGGGAGACATCTTGTCGACGATGTCGATCACATCTTGTCGTTTAAAGTCTTCGACGAGTGACTGCTGAACGCTGGAATCTAGATATTCATAAACCTCAATTGCCTCGCTCTTCGACAACAATCGAAAGGCGATCGCCTGCATGGTTTCGGGCAGACCTTCGATGGCTTCGGCAATATCAGCATATTGAACCGGCACCAGCAAGGTTTTGGCTCCTTGGAGATTGCCCTGCTCCAGTAGAGCCTGTAGCTGCGTGCGAATCAGCTCTCGAAGTTCTCGACGAGAGATGGTCTGTAAAGAGGGTGAGTCGTTGTCTTCGGTAAATGCCAACTTTCTAAACTCAGAATCAATAGACGGCTGTTCTTAGTCTTAGTCTAGAGGTCGCTGAGAATTTAGCGACTAGAGTTTTTCAGGGATGTACCTTGTGTATGTCTCAATTGTCACCATTCATCGACCGATATCAAGATATCTAACACACAATTTGCTGGATATTTCTGTGGAAGGCTTCGCTTGGTGCTGACGCCCGTTGTCTTTTGGCAAATCGACTATCTTGCCAAGAGTTGCGCCATTACTCTTCCTAACTGTACTGCCATCATTCCCAACACGGCACTTCCGCCCCAATACCATCCAAATGAAGTCCACGATCCGGCTCGTAGAAGCGCATTGGACTCTAACCCATAGGTAGAAAAGGTAGTGTAGGCACCCAAGAACCCCGTTGCAACCATCAGCCGTATCTCAACGGGAATGAACACAATACGGTCTACGGTAAGGGCCACAAAAAACCCCATGCCTAGACAGCCTGTGAGATTAATCAAGAACGTCCCGTAGGGAAAAGCCCCCCCAAACCGCTGGGCACACCAAAGCGTCAGATAGTAGCGGCTCAGAGCACCCGCGATCGCCCCTAAACCAATGGCGATCGGATGACGAAGAGATGAATCAAACACCATAATGTCCAGCACTTTTAGCAATGTGCGCGCCAAGTAACGCTCCACCGGATTGCTCAAGAATTCTGCGATGCAGTTCTAATATCTCTATTAGAGTCAAATCACGAATCATGCCAAACGTCGATACAGTTCAGCATTCTTCGCTAGCACCTGATCGGCTGTATTAACAAAATCGTCTTTTTGCAGATTTAGCAATCTTCCAGGCTCGCTTTCAAGAGCACTTCAATCGCAATGCCATGTACTTTTGCTAAATCCTGTAGCTGTTGGAATTGGCTGTCTGAAAGATCAATTGTGATAGAAGTCATAGCGATCGCTCCCCTAGTGTTTTGGGGTCAAGTTTAACATTCATGTCTAACCGATACCCTTACTGTACCGTCCCAAGCGCCAACGCCCTTCAACTACTCAATTTTTCCCAAGGAGCGATCGCACTTTTATCTGGTTGGATGCAGCGACTTATTATGCGAATTGCGAGGCTGGCGAAGAGGTTCAGAAATGATTTTTCTACCACTTACTGTTTGTCGCTTTCGCAAGTCATCACAAATAGCCTTCAAATCATAGTTGAACGCCTTTGCATGTTCCTCTCGAATCCTATAGATTTCCTCCAAAATTTCATCTTTCCACATTTCTAAGCTCCCATTAACTCATAAGGTGTACAAATTGTAGGCAACTCATATCCAGCGTCAAAACTGACCTGAACTAACTTTTTCCGGATTTGAGCGTTTGCGATATGCTTACAGTTCCACGTTAGCAAATAGTCCAAGCCATAGATTGTAGAGACCGCAATATGAATGGCATCGTCGGCAGCTTTAGGTGGCAGATTACTTTTCGTGAGAAACTGCACCGCCAGATTCTGAACTGCTTCATTCACGTCAAGCAGTGGAAAGTCACTCAGTATCTCAAGCCGTCTCCTGGCTATCTGTGCATCTTCCCGGGCTGCCTCATCTAAAACCGTCTGCGAAATATAGAGTTCAAACTGATCCCACTTTTTGTTTTATGGATAGCTTGACGAAGGTGATTGATATTATCTGGTGTGTTAAACAATGGCACACGCCGATAGGTGACTAAAGTTAATAATACAGTACTGCCTGGGATATAAGCACGGCGATAGCTTGGCATTAAGCATCTCGAAATGCGTTTATGCTTAGGATGCCCAGTTTATTCGAGAGACAGATAGGATAGGTGGGCACTGCCCTGACCATAATCTTAGACTTGTTAAGGATCGAGGATTAAACAAGGTGCAATTCTACCATCTCTATCCGTAAGCTAGAGAGGTAGATGAATAACGAGTGAACTGATGCAACCCTACCCTGCCCCAATAGAAGCCCAGATGCAACGGTACT
>JBNPEB010000020.1:0-96168 GCA_051117335.1 Elainellaceae cyanobacterium | reverse complement strand
TGGCCTTCACGCCCTGGCAAAAAGTCCTCCATCTGCTCCCACTGGTCATCTCGCAGCGCATAGCGTCGCATCGTCTACCTCTTATTTCTGCTGTCTACAGTTTATCTAACTGATGACAGGCCCTAGCATGTTATTGGCTATTACTTCCAGTTTTCGCGACGTAATAGTGGATTTACAAATTCATTCAGCCCTTCACCGACGAGGGATAAACCAACCACGAGCGTTGTCAGGGCTAGCCCTGGAAATAACGCAGTCCACCAGATTCCAGTCGGTAGGGCATCGAGTGCTTGTCGCAAATCAGATCCCCATTCGGGGGTTTGATCGGGTAATCCTAATCCTAAAAAGCCTAATCCTCCAAGCACCAACACCGCATCGGCGGCATTGAGGGTAAACAGCACCGGCACACTTTGAATGACGTTGAGGAAGAGATAGCGAGAAAGTACCGTCCAGGTTGATGCGCCCATAGCTTGGGCGGCTTCGATAAACAGTTCGGTTTTGATGCTGACCGTGTGATTGCGGACAACGCGATAGTATTGGGGAACGTAGGCAATGCTGAGGGCGATCGCCGCATTGATAACCCCCCGACCTACCACAAACGCAAGCGTCACCGATAGCAACAGCCCCGGCAGTGTATAAATTGTGTCCATAAAGAACAGCAGAGTTCGATCTAAGCGTCCGCCTAGATAGCCGCTCACCATACCGAGCGGAACGCCAACAAACACACTCATTGCAGTCGCAAGAATAACGACCTGCAACGCTGCTCGTGTGCCGAATAAGGTTCGAGAAAACACGTCATAGCCTTGGCGGGTGGTGCCAAACCAATACTCAGCAGAGGGAGGTTGATGAATCGGATTGGTCAGCGATTCTAACGGATCTCGCAACCAGCCCCATGCTTGTAAGGTCGGGGCAAAGATTGCGATCGCAACGAAACATACGGTGATGATGACTCCCGCCCACATTAAGCGCACCGACAGAGTTGGCGCGTTCGCTGCTCTCAAGAAACGAGGCAATCTCAGCTTAGCCTGGGTCATCTCACCACCGAGTTGAAGGATCAGGCAAATTGTATCGCGGAATCCTCAAACTGTTCGAGGCGATGCAGAATTGCCGTAGGAGAACTCGGACGCTGTCCCGGCAGTGGAGCCATCAGCTGATCAATCAAATCAGCAAACGCTGACGAGATTTGTGGCGCACTGGCCCGCCAGTCGAGCGTCCCGGTCGCGCAATCACACGAAAACTCTAATGGATGTTTGCCTGTTATGAGATAAACCAGGGTGCGTCCGAGGGCAAAAAAGTCAGATCTCGGAATCGCTCTGCCCTGCATTTGCTCCGCAGGAGTGTAGCCACGAGAGTAGAGATGGGTGCCCTGCTGATGAGCGTTGTATTTAAAGAACAGCGTTGGTGTTGCTTTTCTGACGGCACCAAAATCAATGAGCACGAGCTGACCATTTGGTTTCAGCATGATGTTGGATGGTTTAATATCGCGGTGAAAGTATCGATGCCGATGAATTTGCTGCAAGATTTCAGCGAGTTGCTTCAGCCAGGCGATCGCCTGGGGTTCGAGAATCGGGCGATGCCGGGTTTGAGTCATCCACTGGCTCAAATTAATGCCGGGAATCAGCTCCATAATCAAGCAGTGAGCGGGAGGGGATGACTGTTCAACGGTATGAGTAAAGTACCCGTCTAAATCGACCCTTGGGATTCCAGGATGATTGAGATGGCTCAGCACAAAGGCTTCGCGTCGAAACAGGGCGATCGCCTTTTCATAGTCATCCACTAATACCTTCAATACTTTAAGCGTGCTGCCATCCTTCACCGCAAAGGTTTGACTAAAGCCGCCTCGACCTAACGTATCGAGGACTTGATATCGGTTTTGAAGCAGAGTGCCAGGTTGAAACATGAAAACACCAGGAACACGTTGGGGGTCACTCTATGCTTCAGCACAAATCACCCGGATTCCTGATGCAGATCACATAATATTCACCCAGATGGGGGATGGCGCTTAGCGTACCGCATGACCATGGGCTGAAGTGTAAATCGCGTCTCCCCCGCAAACGTAATCTTTTCGGTGAGCGATCGCCGCCCGATTGATTCCAATGCCTTAAGTAAGTCCGACCATGGCGCATCTGCTTGAACGGCCTGCCGCAACTGAGGTAAAGAAAGTGGCTCACCCGCGGCAGATAGACAGGCAATCACGGCTTGCTCTAGGTCTGAGAGTCGCTGAAACTGCTCATGCAGCAAGTAGGTTAAATCGCCCAGGAAGAATGTGCTTTGGTCAAGAAATGCCTCGACGCTGCCGCCAAATAGATCTTGAATCGTCGTCGCCACAATTTTCAGCGCCAGCGGATTGCCGCGATATGCCACAATCAGCTCATCCCACAGCGCCTCATCGGTAAGCTGCCTCTCGCTGAGAATCAACCGGCTAGCCTCACCAAGCCCCTCTAGCTGGAGCGATCGCACTGGACGATTTGAGCCTTCCATCATCGACACATCAAGGGGCTTTTCCCAACTCGTCACAACGAAACAACTCGAATGAGCCACCTCGCCGACTCGACGCAGCAGGTCACCATATCGTTCATAATCAGGCCGATAGTGCCCTGCAAACTCGCCGCTCCGCAATATAAACTGCATATCTTCAAGCACGACCAGGCAACGCTGCTGCTGCAAGACTTCAAGCAACCGATGCAGTTGGAAGTCGGGTGACCGCGACTCGTCGCTCTTAACTGAGGGAATTGCATGAAGCAGCGAATCAAGCAACGTCTCAGTCGTCGGCTGACTGCGAAGCGATCGCCACAGCACCACATCATACTGGTTTTGAGCCTGTTGAGCTAAATAGGCTGCGAGCGTTGTTTTGCCAATGCCGCCGATCCCTAACAGCGCAATGAGACGACACTGGTCGGTCGATATCCAGGTGTTGAGTGTGCTGAGTTCTTGAGTGCGTCCATAAAAGATGGGCACATCAGGAATGCCCTGCCAGATAGATGGGGCACTCGATGCCGATGAGGATGGAGCCAGATTTTGAGCCGGATTTTGAGTTAGGGGCGATCGCCCCTCTTCAGAATCAACCGGAACCACAGACGGCACGGCATCTCGACGATATCCCACTTGTTCAAGCAGGTGGGGCACTCGACTCCAATCTTTCACGCGGGCATCGGCATGCTCCTGTCGGATGAGCATTTCTTCGATATAGCGATACAGCCCTTTAGACAGATAGTTTCTGACCGTATCGCTGGCGACGTGCAGGTGTTCGGCAATTTCATTGGGGCTGTGATGGCAAAGCAGTCCTCGCAAATACTGCTTTTCCACTTTCGTCAACCGCTTACCCTTGGCATCCGCCAGATCGACATAGAGCTGATCAAGATTCCAGCTCTGCGCGGCAGCGGCAAATTCTTCGTTGGGGGGTGGGGGCATGGGTGTCATAACAAATCCCATCAGATGCACGGGTAAACCCATATCGAGTGTATCAGGACGGGTTACCCCACACATTTACCTACAGCACGTATGCAATTTACCAACGCTTTTCCCCATGCCTGTGTGGCGATTTGCCTAGGGATTCGCGGATATTCTGGCTTCAGTTGAGCAAAAGCAACCCTTTTGCCAGCCCCAAAAGCCCTAAATTAATTCACTTCATATCACACTTAGGAGATTCCCCCATGACTCAGTATAATATTGGTGCTCTTAGTGGTTCTATCATCAGCCGTGACAACTACTCGGTAACGCCTTCATTTCCAACCGATGTATTTCAATTTAGCCTAGATAATACCCGCGACATTAACCTATATCTGCACAATATCAGCGCCGGCGATGATGCCGATGTCCGACTCTATCGAGACAGCAACAGCAACGGAGTCTTAGACGCGAGTGATACCTATTTAACAGGCTCATTTAGAGCTGGCAACGCAACCGATTCTGCCAGCTATCTCAACGCATCGGCTGGCACCTATTTTGCAGAAGTACGTCGCTATGCACCCGGCAGTTTTGGTGCAGTCAACTACAGCATTGATCTATCATCCACGTATGATGTAGGCACGCTTGGAGTTGCACCGATCAGCCGCAATAGTTACAACGTCTCAGCGAATGATCCGATCGATGTATTTGAATTTGACATTGTGGGTACACGCAACATCAACCTCAATCTCCATGACATTAGCGCAGGCGATGACGTTGACTTGCGACTCTATCGAGATGTCAACAGCAACGGCCTGTTTGATGCAAACGATCGCCAGTTTGGACTGCTAGCCAGCTCTCGTCAAGCCAGCAACCGTGATGATTCCATCAACTATCGGGCGACATCGGGTACTTACTTTGCTCAAGCTGAGCGTTATGCTCCCGGCAGCTCTGGTACAGCCTATTACAGCCTAGATTTTTCATCGACGCCGGTAACAGGGTTAACCAGCGGACGGGCTAGCAATCTGGTGGCTGAAGAAGTACGCGTGGGTAACTTGTCGGGCGATCGCCTCTTGTCGGGCAATATCAACAATGCCAATACGTCAGACGTATATTCTTTCTCGCTCGGATTGTATGAAGCGACAAACATTCGCCTCAGTGGCCTCACGGCGGATGCCGATATTCGTCTGATCCGCGATGCGAATGGCAACCAGCAGGTTGATGCCGGTGAAGTGCTGCGTACTTCAATCCGGGGTGGTGCATTATCAGAACAAATCTCTGGCGTGCATCAATCGGGCGACTACTATCTCCAGGTCTATCAGTATAGTGGTAACACCAACTACAATCTCACGTTTGACCATTACACCACGTCTTATGCATAAGTGAGCGATCGCACCGTAGAGAAGGTCAGATGATGCTTATCAAGGGCATCATCTGACACGTCTATAGGTATTTAATCCTCGATCCTAAGCGTGTGGAAAAATCGTCAACTCTCGATATCCCGTCAGCGCGTCATATTCCCGCCGAAAGCTGACATCCGGAACAATACCAATGACTACTTCTGCTGTGGTATAAATCAAGCTACCTTTCAGCAAATGCCCCCCCAAGGTTTGCCCCGCTGAGTCGGCGATCGCCAGATGCATATGGCTTCCATGTACTGAGAGTGTACCTGTCAATGAAACAATCTCAAATGGTCCCTCATGAGTAGTTTCATGAGGCTGATTGGCAAATCGCATGACGGCTCGGGTCAGGCTGCCCACACAGGTGACGATGCAGCCAGCCTGTAGGCTTTGCTGATGAGCAAACGCATCCAATTCGCCTCTCAAGTCTTGTCCAGGTCTTAAGCGTAATCCAACAAGATGCATGGCAGCCTCCGGTCTGAGTCTACTCCTTTAAGTTTGCCGATTCTTTTATTGTGCCGATTCTTGAACCCAGCGGAAGGCGTGTCCCCAAATTTTACTTGTGCGCTCCAATATCGCACGCCCTTTCTCAGATGAGCTTAAATCAACTATACTAACGTCGTCTATATAGACTTACGCTCTCACGTTAGGACGCTGAACGTGTGTAGACCCCGCGCGGCGCGCGGGGTCTACACACAAACCTAAGCCCGTAGGGCTATACAAACAGATATCAAGTAAGGTCGCAACGATGTCAGAATGGCATGATTTTACGGTTTTTCTAGTGGCTACCCTAGTAATTGTGATTACTCCAGGACCTGACACTCTTTATGTATTAGGTCGCAGCTTAGGACAAGGGCAATCGGCGGGAATCCTGTCAGCAGTTGGTATCTTTGTCGGCAATTTGGGACACGCACTCGCGGCTGCCATTGGTCTTTCCGCGATTCTCATGACCTCTGCGATCGCCTACCTGATCATCAAATATGTGGGGGCTATCTACCTAATTTATTTAGGTGTTCGAGCGATTTTGAATCGCCATCATTCAACAGCGCTCCGCTCTCTACCCCGTTCAAGCAACGCCACAATTTTCTATCAAGGCATATTTACAAATCTGCTGAATCCCAAAGCAGCGCTGTTTTTTCTGGCATTTGTGCCTCAGTTTGTCAATCCGGGACAGGGATGGGTGCCCTTGCAGTTTATTGGTCTAGGCGCTATTATTGCGACTCTTTCATCGCTATGGCTGATGGTTGTTGCAGTAGTCGTGAGTTCGGTGGGCGATCGCCTCCGTCATCATGCTCGTCTTTCGACCTTTCTCAATTCGCTGACGGGCAGCCTGTTTATCTTACTGGGCATCCGTCTTGCGATTCCAGAACGAAGTTAGTTGTTAGGAAAAATCTGATTGAAACACTCATTGACGACGATCTTTTTCAATATGATGTCATTTGGGCAGCCGCAGGAACTCCTAATGCTGTGTTTCCGCTTATTCCTCAAGACTTGGTGCAGATGACAACCGGAACTGTTGTAAGCGTGACTTAGCCCCATGCCGATTCGTCAAACGACCTCCGATCTGCTGATTCGATATAGCCTCATTGGAATAAGTTGTGTGGCGATCGCCTATGTAGGATTGGCAGTAGGGCTTCGTGTCGGGCAAACTCGCCTAATTTTCTTTCCTCCCGGTGACTTAAAATCAACCCCTGTCGACGCGGGACTATTTTATGAAGAGGTTTGGCTCCCAGTAGAGGGCGATCGCCTTTATGGATGGTGGATTCCTGCTAACAAAGCATCCGCTCCGACGGTGCTGTTCTTTCATGGCAATGCCAGCAACATTGGCGACATGGTGAATCGTGCTGCGCGGTTTCATCAGATGGGAGTGTCAGTATTGCTGATCGACTATCGAGGCTATGGACGCAGCACCGACAGATTTCCTAATGAAACTCGCGTGTATCAGGATGCTGAAGCCGCATGGATCTATCTCACCGAGACTCGCCAGATTTCGCCTGCTACCATTGTGGTCTACGGGCAGTCCTTAGGGGGGGCGATCGCCATTGACCTGGTATCTCGCTATCCCAATGCAGCAGGTGTAATTGTCGAGAGCACATTCACGTCGATTCGAGACATGGTAGATAGAAATCTCAAGACGCTGTTTCCTATTGATTGGATTTTGACCCAGCATTTTAATTCGATTGAGAAAATCCAATCGGCTGGGAGTGACTCTAATTCAGAATTTCAAGTACCGAGTTTATTCATTCACGGGACAGACGATCGGATAGTTCCTGTTGAGATGAGCCACCTGCTCTATGACGCTGCACCAGAGCCCAAACAACTTTTACTGATTCCGGGTGCAAATCACGACAATGTTACCGAATTGGGAGGAGCTAGGTACTTCCATGGGGTGCAAACATTTATTGAAAACCACGCAGATTTCGTCTGGCGGCTATAGCCGCTTGTGGCTTCTCGCAGAGTAAATTATGCCTACGAGTTGAGGCAAATCGAATCAATAGTTGCGATCATGATATTTTGTGGAGTATCTTAGTCACAAGATACACGCTTAAGGCTTGGGCTGATAGGCTGAGAACTTTACTATTGCTAGATTTCCAAACCTGAAGCAGTTTAAAGGGTGCAGGTAACATCACAGCTCACAACCCATCTGGGATTGCTATAGTTAGTCTTTCAACATCTTAATTCGTAACGACTCTAAATATGAATTCGATCGGCACGATCGAATTCGATCGTATTGATCAAGCTTTATAAGGATTTCTGTATCCACCATAATAATGTTTTCCTTGTGGTTGGAGTGCTTTCATTTACACAGTCAGCTTAACCTGCTGGAGGAAGTAGTTTGTGGTAACGCAAATCCGAAGAGATTACGTTGGGCTGCTTCTCGTCACGGTGTTGACGGCTTCTGCAGTTTCCTACGCTTCCTACGCTAGCGAACCTCCCGAATCTCCCTCAGCCTCTCATTCCTCGGCGTCGGAGCTACGAGTTGCCCCCCGCTTGGGTGTTGGCTATAACAGCTCTGGCGCTGGGTTCGATGGTGCGACTCGCTTTGAAGGGTTTATTCCCATCTTGCAACATCCCGGCGACACCCTTACCTTTCTTGAGGGGCGATTGCTTTTGGATAACAGCGCTAACTTGGGTGGAAATCTACTGCTGGGACATCGCTCCTATAGTCAAACGCTGGATCGTCTATTTGGGGGCTATGTCGCCTATGATATTCGCAACACTGGGAATATCGTCTTTCACCAACTGGGCCTTGGCATCGAAAGCTTAGGAGAAATCTGGGATTTTCGGGCGAATGCCTACTTGCCCATTGGAGATACGCGCCAATTAGCAGATGACCGTATTTTTAATACGCTGCATTTAAGCGATACACCTGTATTTGAAGGCTATCATTTGACCCTCCAAGGGGAAATACGACAGCACATAACTCGTTTTTTGGAGGCTGCAATGACAGGCTTCGATTTAGAAGTCGGTGCTCGACTATTGCAAATTGGCGATCGCCACGATTTACGCGGTTATGGGGGGCTGTATTGGTATGATGCTGCTGGTAGCCCAGAGATCGTGGGCTGGCGACTGAGGCTAGAAGGGCATTTCACAGACACCTGGAATTTGGGTCTATCCGTCCAAGAGGATGAACTATTTGGTACGAACTTAGTTGTGACAGTCGGTGCATCGTTTCCATCATCTCAGACTCCAAGACGTGATGACGAGGACTCTGCGTTGCAGCGAATTGGAGAATCAATCGACCGTACAGCAAGCATCACTGTTGATTCGCAAGTTGAATTTGAAGACATCATAGAACCATTCTCCATTGCATTAACCAATCCAGAAACGGGAAATCCCTACGTGTTTCAGCATGTGAGTCCAGAAGCAATCGGCGGAGATGGGACGTTTGAAAGTCCGTTTCGGCGAGTTCGAGATGCCTTAGCAGCAGCAAATTCAGGTCAGATTGTTTATGTGCAGTCTGCTTCAAATACTCGTATTCCCGGCGGTGCCAACTTCGTAATTCCCGATGGAGTTTCAGTGTTGTCCACAGGACCGATTCAGGAAATTGAAATAGCTGAACTTGGAATAGTTCCGTTACCGCTGTCAGGAAATGGGCAGTTGCCTGATGTGCTCGGTTCCATTCGGATGGGCAACAACACCCGTCTTTCTGGCTTTGCTATTACACGTGCAGACGGAATTGGGATTGGGGCTGAAAATATTAGCAACGTGGTGATTGAAGATAATGTCATTCAAGGTGTGAATGGACGAGGGATTTCTTTGGAAAACGTTAATGGAACAGTCGTTATTGCTGATAATACTATTTCAGGATTGACGACGTTAGGGCAAGGAATTTTTGTAAGTAGCAATGCGGGTGAATTGGATTTACTGATTTCTAGAAACTGGCTAGGAAATAATGATATCCTGCAAAGCATTGAAATTCAGGCATCTAATAATGCCTCACAGCGGTTTGCAATTCGTGACAATGTCATCGATGATAGCAGCATTGATGGCATTGCCATTCTTGCCTTTGATGAGGCGAGTCAAGAATTTACGCTTGACCAGAATAGAATCAGTAATGATGGCCTGGGCGGGATTGCTGTCTCTGCATTTAATAATGCTAATCAGGAGTTTGTGTTTAGCCAAAATGCTGTCAGTAATGACGGATTAGGAGGCGTTGTCGTATCTGCCTTTGACCAAACTGAACAAGACTTTATAATTGAGCGAAATGTCGTCCAGAGTGATGGTCTGGGTGGCATTTTTGTATCTGCCTTTGATGAAGCTAGGCAAACCTTTGTAATTCGACAAAATGCGATCGAAAGCAACAGACTGAATAGCATTGTTGTTTCATCGTTTGATGATGCCACTCAAGACTTTGAACTGGATGAGAATGCAATTATCACAGATGAATTTGATCCAGCTTTTATCACCAGTCTTAGCGAAATTACTCAGGAATTTATCCTTGATGATTTGATGATTGACAATAGATTATCTAAAGAATATAGCGATTTCAAATGAGTGGTGAGCGGGCTGCGTGCCACGTCACTATACTTATCAACTCAGCAATGTTTTACCGATTCATAAAATCTGTTTCGACTGCGCTCAACATTCACCACATCCGGAGGTTGAGCACAGTCCAACGTCGAGCTTAGGTAGGTAAAGAAACTTGCACAATAGTCTGCCTGCCTGGAACACTTTCTACCGTCAATTTCCCTCTGTGTAACTCAACAAGTCGTTTAGCGATAGTCAGTCCGAGCCCAGAACCTAACTTTTCTCTAGATTGAGATTCAAACTGAATGTAGGCACCAATGTTGACAATCTGTTTTGCCGTCATCCCCTGTCCATGATCGATGACATACAGGTTAAAACTGCCACTATTAGAATCACTGACTATATGAACAGGAGTATCAAATGCGGAGAATTTAAATGCATTATCAACAAGCTCTTCGACAACTTTTCTAAGTTTCAGCTCTGAAATAGAGACAATGGAATCCTTTAATTCTAAGCTTAGATCTTTTTCTCTACCTGCATTTTGAGCACTACGCAGAGCAACGTCAGTAATCACAGCTTGTGTATGACTCTTCGCGTGAATATTACGTAAAGCCGCTATTTTGCCTGAATCTGCTGCAATAAGTTCGAGCTCAGCATGGAGGAGAAAATTCTTAGTTAGTCGATATACCCCTTTAGCACAGTCATGGATTTTCTCGAGCATTTCCAAACCTTCAGATTTGGATAGTAAACCATAGTCTTCAATGAGTACTTTTGACGTTTCGATAATGTTGTTTAAAGGAGCGTGGAGATCTTTTGGAAGGGATGATGAAATACTGTTAGATAATTGATCCAGCTTTTTCTTAGTCTGATGATCTACTGTGGTTTGCTTTTCAAAACGAGTGGTGATTGCTTTCAATAATTCGGATGGGGTAAATGGTTTTGTTAGGTAATCATCAGCACCCAATTCCATTCCTTGACGCAAGTCGGATCGACTAGCCTTAGCGGTTAAAAAAATCAATGGGATTGTAGCCGTGACTTCATTTTGCCGAAGGACTTGTAACACATCATAACCATCCAATTCAGGCATCATAACATCACAGATAATGAGATCAGGGAGTTCTTCTCTAGCGAGCTGCACTCCAATCTTGCCATTCTCTGCCACGACTGTATAAAAATTCTCTAAACTAAGAATTTCCTGAATGTTCTCGCGCACAAACTCTTCGTCTTCAATAACTAGAATCTTTCTCATAGTCATAGATTAATGATCCTATAAAATTTTATTCAACAAAAAGTATCGCTTATCCAGAAGCAAACCACTATTAGGAGAATTCCCAAATTCTCTAAAATTAGACCCGTAAGTTGTTTAATTTTTCTCCTGTTTTCAATAAGTCGTCAAATTTTTTAGGTGGTAGCGGAGGACTAAACAAATAGCCTTGAATCACATCACATTGATGCTGTTGAACAAAGGCAAGCTCAGATTCTGTTTCAACTCCTTCAGCAGTGGTTCTTAAGCCCAAGCTGCGTGCTATCTGAAAAATGGCTTGGGCAATCGCCATATTTGTAGGGTTATCAGTCACATTGCGAATGAAGCACTGGTCGACCTTCAAGACATCAAATGGAATCTTTTGCAGATAGCTTAAAGAAGAATAGCCTACCCCAAAATCATCAATTGAAATATAAACTCCAAGAGCTTTCAACTCATCAAATATTTTGATTGACTTTTCAACATCTTGTATCAAAATACTTTCAGTCAGTTCCAAGTCTAAAAATCGCGGCTCAAGTCCTGTTTCTTCCAAGATCTGAGCGATTTTTTGGGTAAGACTGGGTTGATAAAACTGACGCACAGATAAATTAACTGATATCTTTAGAGGCCGTGTATGAGTAACTTGCCAAGCTTTAGCTTGAGTACAGGCAGTTCGCAAAATCCAGTCTCCTAGGGGAATAATGAGTCCAGTTTCCTCCGCTAACGGAATAAATTCACTAGGAGAAATAAATCCTAGATCTGGATGTTGCCAACGTGCCAGAGCTTCTGCGCCAATGACCTTCCCGCTCTCAAGATCTACTTGAGGCTGGTAGTAAACTTGGAACTCTTCTCGCTCAATTGCATCATAGAGGCTAGTTTCCAGCACAAATCGACTCTGAGAACTCATTCGCAAGTCTTGAGTATAGAGTCGATAGCAGTTTCCTCCTTCTTGCCGAGCCTGTTTGGCAGCCGCTTCGGCACAGCCAATGACTGTGTCTAAGGTAGTTTGTTCAGACGAGTAAGCAATCCCTAGACTGGCTGTTAAGTAAATCTTGTGAGGATTTATAACAAAGGGGTGAGAGAAAACCTGTAGGAGGGATTGAGCTAAAACAAAGACATCTTGTTTACGTTCAACGTGTTCAAATAAAATCGCAATTTTTCCTAAATCTAATTGAGCAATTGTATGAATATTGGTCTTTAAACTCTGAAGGTGTGCTTTTAATCGTTCAGCAACTGTTTCAAGTAGCAAGTTCCCAAATGGATATCCAAGGGTTTCGCTGATGCGATTAAATTGGTCTAAGCTAATGAGCAAAAAGGCAATTCGCTGTTCTGAGTCAGAATCTTGAGCTTGGATATGACTAAATTGCTGTTGTAGGTATATCTGGTTAGGTAGTTGAGTTAAATCGTTGTGATACGTCAGATAATCCAGTCTTGCTTCTAATTGCTCAATCTGATCAGCATAGTGCTGATTTGCGTAGGCTTGTTTATCCAACCTTACAGAAATTGCCCTCAACAGTTCAGGTGTGGTAAAGGGCTTAGTTAAGTAATCATCGGCACCTAAATCCATCCCTTGTCGTAAGGCTGAACGATCAGCTTTAGCCGTTAAAAAAATAAAAGGAATTCTGGCAGTACTCTCGTCTTGTCGTAATGCAGTAAGAACACCATAGCCATCTAATTCGGGCATCATCACGTCACAAACAATTAAATCGGGGCTATGTTCTTTTGCTAATGCAACACCTATACGACCGTTCTCTGCAACAATTGTTTCGAAGTTTTCAAACTCTAAAACCTCCTGGATGTTATCCCGGATTGCCTCCCTGTCTTCAATTACCAAGATCTTTGCCATTGGATCATTTGCCATTAGATCGTCAGAATAGAGGTTTGTAAGTAGGTGGGACTAATTAAATATGAGACCTGTGTAGGTTGGGTTGAGGCACCGTTCGCGTAGCGTCTCCGAAGGAGAAAACCCAACACCCGCATAGGTTACGCTATCGCTTTAGCGAAGCCATGCCCGAAGGGCTATACCCATCCTAAATTTGATTCCGCCCACCTACTTAGCGTTGCTAAAGAGGGAAAGCAATTAATGTAGACTTCTTAATTTTGATTATTTGCACAATAGAGTTCATCAGAGAAAACTCTGAATTTATTTATCTTTTTTAAAAAATAAAACGTTTGACTGGATACGTATGTAGGTTCTAGATTTTGATGTTGTCGCTGATTCAATATAGACAAGGAAATGTGGGATATTCATTACCGCAATGGAAGATTCACGGTGATTGTTGTACCGACTCCGACTTTGCTATTTATTGTGATAATGCCATTATGTAAATCTATACATCTTTTAACGATCGCCATTCCTAAGCCAGTGCCGGGAATATTACCCACATTATTAGCCCGGTGAAATGACTCGAAGATATCATGCTGAAATTCTGGCGGAATACCAATCCCTTCATCTCTAATAGCGAAGACGACTTCATCTCTGACAATTGCACCCTCAAAATAGACCACACTATTTGGAGGCGAGTATTTAATAGCATTGGAAAGTAGATTATTAAGAATTTGTCGCAGTAGGGTTTCATCCAGACAAGGCAGCGTCTGGAGAGTATTATCTGACTCTGATTGAGAATCTATTTGATGGAATTCAGGATGCTCGATTGAGAAAGCAATGACATGCCGAGGGGCACTTAGTTGCATCTCGTCTGCTAGCTCTTGACAAAATTTGACCCAATCGAGCGGTTGAGGATTGAATGTTAGCTTACCGGCTTCAGCGCGGTTAATATTCAACACATCCTCCATCAGGCGGGTCATGTGTTTCACTGATGATTGTATGCGACGCAAATGCTTTGACTGTTTTTCTACATCTAGTTTGTCACCATATTCTTCCAGCAATCCGGCTGAGGAAGAAATGACCGATAAAGGGGTACGAAACTCATGAGACGTTGTTGTAATAAACTGAGACTTAAGTTCGCTGAGTTCTTTTTCTCGGGTCAAGGCACGACGAATTTCTTGCTCTACGTGTTTTCGTTCGGTGATATCGTGACTAATACCACGATATCCCTGTAGCTCGTGGCGATCGCAGAAGATAGGTAAACCTGTTACTTCCAAGACAATTTGTCTGTTTTCTCTATGAGTAAGGACAGTCTCCAGATTGATGAACGGTTCTTGCTGAAACATATAGAAGTTCAAGAGCGTTGAAAATCGCTTGATTTCATCTGAGTGCATAAAGTCGAATATAGTTTTGCCGAGAACCTCAGTTGCCTCATAGCCAATCATTTCAAACACCCTGGGATTTACATATGTAAAGGAGAGATTGAGATCAATCTCCCAAACCCAGTCACTAGTTTGTTCAACCAAGCTGCGAAATTTCTCCTCATTTTCTCGAAGAGCATCCTGTGATTGTTTGTGTTCGGTGATGTCAATGCCAGTGCTGATAATATACTCAATGTCTCCACTAGGATCTGTCAACGCAGTATTTGACCAAGAAATCAGTCTTGCTTTGCCATCTTTTGTACTCCAGTGAACCGTATGGTTGCTCGATAAACCATTCGTTTGCAGCGTTTTAACGATACCTTTTACATGTTTACTTTCCTCCGGACATATGCTCATGTCCCATACGGGTTTGCTTCTCACCTCAGCAAAGGAGTATCCCGTTAGTTGCTCACACGTCTGATTAAAGCGAATGATTTGCCCCTTTGGATTTAGAACAATCATTAGCGCCCCAGCCGTATCTAAGATTGCAGAGACAAAATTACGCTCTTGTTCCAAGGTTGATTCTAATTGCTTATGCTCACGAATTTCATCATTAATCTGACGATAGAACCAGTACAGAATGATTAAAGCAGGAACAATACCGAGCGACGCTACCAAGAGTGTCCACTGAACATGTTGCCGAGACTTCTGCCAGCGCTCCTCTAACAGGATGCGCTCTTGATCTTGGAGATCGCGCACAACCTGACGAATCTCCATCATTAGATTGCGTCCTTGATCGGTTAAAACAATTTGTCGAGCTGCCTCAAATCCCTCCTGCTGTCGCACGTCAATGACTCGTTTAATTTCAGCAAGTTTTGCTGAAATTAAGATCATCAAACTATCTAGAGCTTGCTGTTGATCAAGATCATTGTCTGAGAGCTTCTGGAGAGAGGCTTGCAAATTTTGGAATGACTGAGGAATTTCCTTCAGCCCACTATAGTAGGGCTTTAGATATCGCTCCTCTCCTGTAATCACATAGCCACGCTGTCCAGTTTCTACATCCTTCAATTGGGATAAAGTCTCCTCAAGATTCTTGAGAGCAATTTGGGTTTGCGTAACTTGCTCAGAGACGTGGGCGAGTTGAGAGATATTTCGATAGGAGACGACACTGAGAGAAACTAAAACTGCTGTAATTAATCCAAACCCAACCGCAATTTTTTTAGGAATTTGATTGCGAATCGCTTCGGCTTGTTTTCGTTCGACTGTAGTGCGTGCCAAACTAGCAAGATGCCGTCTCAGCTCTAATTGCGTCATCACTTGATGACCCAAGATTCGCAATGCGTCGATTTGAGATGGGCTCAGATCTCGCGGAACATAGTCAATTGCACAAAGGGTTCCCAGGGCATACCCGTCATGGGTAGTGAGGGGTACACCTGCATAAAATCGAACATGGGGCGCAGAGGCTACTAGGGGATTGGTCGCAAGGCGTTCATCTACTAAAGCATTGGGGATGACTAAAACATCTGATTTCAAGATAGCATGGGCACAAAATGCAATATCACGCGGTGTTTCTATAACATCTACCCCGACTTTTGATTTAAACCACTGACGATTCGCATCAATTAGGGTGATCAGCGCAATTGGAGTTCCACAAATATGAGCAACTAACTGGGTCAACTCATCGAATATCTTCTCGGGAGCCGTGTCGAGAATTTCGTACTGGCGAAGGGCTTCGAGTCTACTGGCTTCATTACTTGGGAGGGGTGCTTGCATGATAGATAAACGACGTGAGCAAAGAAATCACTGACCTAAATTGAGCTATTTGGTTTAATATGAGTATGTTTCAAGGATGTCTCTGAATCGAGAAAAAGATAAATCTATACTTGATTTCGCTCCATGAGTGCTGTGATTGCTTCAACAACGAAGAGATAACGGAATCTTGACCGTGAACGTTGTACCCAGTCCTACCTGACTAGCAACAGCGATTTCACCGTGATGCAAATTCACGCACTTTTTGACAACTGACAGCCCTAATCCGGTACCGGGAGCGTCACCAACGTTACTCGCTCGATGGAAGGATTCAAATAAATGGTCTTGATCGTCTTTAGGGATACCAATTCCTTCGTCTTTGATTTGGAAAATGGCTAAATCCTGCTGGTAGCTTAAGCTGAGATAGATAGAGCTATGAGGTGGAGAGTACTTAATTGCGTTTGAAAGCAAATTATTGAGAATCTGTCGGAGTAATTTTTCATCTACACGCACGTTGCCACACCCATGATAAGGGGCGATCGCACCATCGCGATCGCGTCGGGAGTCTGAATTAACCTCACAACAGCTTGAGAAAACGATTGTGTGCTGAGGAGCCGCCAACTCTAGATCATCTGCTAACTCACGGCAAAACTTAACTAAATCAACGGGTGCTGGATTAAATTCAAGTTTTTTAGCGTCTGCCTTGCTAATGAATAATACATCCTCCAGGAGCTGAGTCATGTGTTTTACAGAGGCTTGAATCCGATGTAAGTGCTTAAGTTTTTTAGCGTCATCGAGTTTGTCACTGTAACTCTCTAAAAGCCCTGCAGATGATGCAACGATTGCTAGAGGGGTTCGAAACTCGTGAGAAGTCATCGAGATAA
The DNA here is from genome assembly GCA_051117335.1 of Elainellaceae cyanobacterium. Classification (GTDB taxonomy): domain Bacteria; phylum Cyanobacteriota; class Cyanobacteriia; order CAZCXK01; family CAZCXK01; genus DBGGTD01. Next base: position 79,348 of record JBNPEB010000020.1, on the reverse strand, counting down.
AGCGAGACTTCAGCTCGCTCAGTTCTTGCTCTTTCTCAAGACTTTCCTTTAAGGTCTGTTCAGCGAGCTTGCGTTCTGTAATGTCTTGAGCAATTCCAGTTGTTCCAATTACATCGTTGAATTCGTTATAGATTGGATTTTTGATGGTCTCAATCCATAATGCGTCACCTGCCTGATTAACTAGAGGCTCCTCAGCATATTTTTGTTGCCCTGATGCCATCACCTCAAGATCGTCATTTCGGTATTTCTGAGCTAGCTCAGGAGCCCAAATATCAAAATCTGTCTTTCCCACAATATCGTCTGTTTTCATCTTGCACGATCTAGCAAAGGGTTCATTCACGGCAATAAATCTACCCTCTCGATCTTTGAGCCAGGCGATATGAGGAATATTATTGAGAATTGCTTTAAGCTGACGCTCACTTTGCCGTAACGCTTCTTCGACTTGTTTGCGCTGAGTAACATCGCGCGTGATGGCAAGCTGGAGCATCTGTCCATCAGGATTTTGCAAGGGAACTGCGTGGGTTTCCATCCAGCGCCGTGTGCCCTTGCAGCCAACAATCTCAAATTCAAGCGTTTCTCGACTCCCTTGGCAGACTCTTTCATTGAGCCGTTGGAATGCATTTCGATGCTCTGGAGCAATAAGGGGATAAACCGACTGACCCACAGCCATATCTAGCTGATCGATCTCGATCATAGAAAGTCCCGCTGCATTCATGTCCAAAAGGGTGCCGTCTGCTGTAACGAGTTTGACGCACTCGGGTTCGGCTTCAATGATTGCACGCAGATGCTCCTCGCTGGCAATCAGTGCCTCCTCGACCTGTTTGCGATCGGTCACATCCATCAGCAGCCCATCCCAAAGAATATCTCCATTGGATTGCCGCTTGGGTTGGGAGGCACTTTGAAGCCATTTTGTTTGACCAGACGGTAGGATGATCCGTCCTTCCCAGCACCACGGCTGTAGCGTTTCTGCTGATTTCGTAATCGACTGATCAAAACTTGGACGATCATCGGGATGAACTAGATTCAAGATGAGCGATGCATTATGCTGAATCTGTTCGGCGTTTAATTCGTAGATTTGGTAACAACTGGGGCTGACGAAGGGGAAGCTTATTGAACCATCTGCCCGCAGCAAAAATTCGTAAATCATACCTGGGACATTAGTCGCCATTTTTTGAAATTTTGCTTCGCTCTGCCGCAGTGCTTCTTCAATCTGTTTTCGTTCTATAATTTCTTCACGAAGCTCTCGATTGGTCTGTCTAAGCGCTTCTGTACGTTCTTCCAGTTGATCTTCTAACTCAGATTTAGCAATTTGCAGATCATTTTCGAGTTGTTTGCGATCGGTAATATCTCGTGCAACGAGTACGACTGTGTCGTTAGCCAATGGTGAGACATTGGCAGAAAACCAAACCTCTGTATCATTGATGGTGAGGCTATATTCAAAGCTAACAGTTTGGTGGGTTAATAATGCCTGCTGGATATAGCCTAGGAATGTATCTGCCTGGATTTTGGGAAACACCTCGTGAAGTGTTTTGTGAAGAAGATCACTAGCTGTTTCATATAAAAGTTCTGGTTGAGTGGAAGCAATTTTTAGGTATCGTCCTTGCCGATCGAGGACAAAGATAACATCGGTTATCGCGGTAAGGAGAGCTTGCAACTCTGATTCAGAAGCTTGTAGAGCGTTCTCAGTCTGTTTGCGATCGCTAATTTCAGTAATTGTGCCGACGTATCCTGTGACATCTCCATTACTATCGATTTCTGCGGTAGCTTGACCCAATACCCAAACGATTGTTCCATTAGGGTGCAGGAAACGATATTCTGCCCTAAATATCCGGTTTTCTCTAATGGATTGCTGCCATTCAGCTAGAACATGGTCTCGGTCTTCAGGGTGAAGAGTTTGTGACCAGTTCTCAATCGCTGCGTCGGGTGAAAGCCCGGTTAATTCACGCCAATGATGATTGACATAGAGTGCATTGCCATCTGTGTCCGTGCGGAAGACTCCGACCGTTAGCAGATTTGCCAAGGCGTAGTACCGATTTTCACTCCGATGTAGTGCTAGGCGGAGAACAGTATTGTCAAGTAAGGCGGGGCGTGGATGCGAACTTTGAGAGTTCGGTGATTGGAGAGCGATCGTATTGCTTTTCCCCAGTTTTGCAGAGTGTACTGGAGACTCCTGGATATTCTCTTGCCCTGTCGTTTTAAATGCCTCCTCCCAATTTATCGAGTGTATTGTCTGAAACAAGCTCTCATAGGTGACTAATCCTATTGGCTGTCCTTGATCATTCTCGAGTAGTAGAGCAGAGGTTTGATGTTGATGTAACAGACTAAGAGCAGTAAAAATATCCTGAACGGCGGACTGGCGAAGCGTGCTAACGCTTCGCGTAGTTACGTTTCTAACCTTGATCTCTGATAAAATTGGGTGTGAGGCAATCCAGTGAATCGCGTCTTGCGGTGTTAATAACCCAACTGGACGTGCTTCTTCTAACACTAAAACGCAATTAGCTTTTACACGTTTAGGGATGTATGGAATCATTGCCGTTTCCACATCGGACCAATTGCAATCTTTCTCCTGACGCATCAGTGCGATCGCATCTATCAACGATGTGTTAGGAGATACGGTCAGTAAATGACGATCTATTGCATGTTCAAGAGCTGAAACCTTTGAAAACAATCGGTGGTAGAGCATGTCTCTGTACGGGAAAACCTTTTCTAAACTGGAGGATAGACATTTCTAAGCCAATAGAACCCTGTCATACGCCAAGGAAATTGCTTCCTACTTATATAGGACTTACGCAATTCTTAATAGTCTAGCCCCCACCCCCTCAAAAATGGGGTGCATCAGATTGAAAGTCCCCATATGTGGGGGGGCTTAGGGGGGCAAGCGCGTAAGTCCTGTTACCAAGATGCTACTTTATTGTTCCCACATGAGAGGGCTGATATCACATCTGACCTCTAGGGCACATCTAATGGTTGAGGAAGCTTGTCGTCAACAGAGACAAGCGTTGATTGAGGGGTTAATCCTATTTGCTTATGGCCTATAGCCCTACGGGCTCAGATTTGTATATAGAATCCTCACAGCGCACGGTTTCTAAACACGTTCAACGTCCTAATGCGAGAGCGTAAGGCTATCCTTAAACAAGGACGATCTGCTCCAATGGTTATTTCTGGGGGCTGACTTTATCGCCAAAAAAGCCCATCATAGGTTTTCTTCGTGCCATCAAAAAAACGCCTATCAATGCTCCAATAGTCGATATATTTTCTCAGGATTCGATGTCGTCTTATCGATCTCATTTTATTAGCAATAAACGGTGACCATGTGGGAAGTTTGGGCATCAAATCTTCGCGCACAACATAGTTTTGATCGTGAGCGTCATAGAATAATTGAGACGAATCTACGATTCGCTCCTTCCAGGTATCGTCTCCGCATTGAACAGTGAGCGTTTGAGACGACATCTTAAAGGGATTAAAAACAGTCGCGAGCCAATCTGACTGAGCTTCATGGCGGAACCCATTATTGCCTCTTGCTTGGGCTTGTTGGCGATCGCTTACCCGCTTCTGAATTTGCTGGGGCGATCGATACCGATAATGCTTGAGCCAGATTCTAACAGGATAAACAGCACCAAAATAGGGCCATTCTTGGGATCGATCCCAAATTAAGTTCTTGTCATATCGACAAAACCGAGGTTCTGACCAATTATTGAGGTAGTAGCGATACTTTTGGCTAACGGGCACATCATCCGCATACAGGGATGGGTCGTGATTGTAGCGTTCTAAATCCTTATCGGTAAAGTAGTACGAAAAGCTAGCACTCCAGACGCACTGATAGGATTGAGGAACTTTCTTTAAGAAGATTCGGGGATCATCAATGTAGAATTCATCGGCATCTAATCGACACCACCAGTCTCCTTCAATACTATTCGATCGAAAGTGGTGAAATACCTCGCTGCGTAGCCAATCGTGAAACACACAGTCATCTTGTTTATAGGGAATGATGGGAGAATAGCGCTTGGATAGATCTAAAACTTTTTCCCACGTTCCGTCTGTGCTGCCATTATCAAAAACGTAAATGAAATCACACCAGGTTGCTGCGTGCGTGAGAGTTTGTTCAATAATGTCAGCTTCATTTTTTACGATGCAGATGCCATGAATGTTCACGGGCTTATCTCTCCTGACTGTTTAGTTCATTGATTAGGATTTAGATGAAGGATTTTAGATCACACTGAGCGATCGCACCGATGGTGTCTCTCCTAACCCCAGCAGCGTTTGATAATAAGCATTGAGATTTTGACATCCCCGCTCAACCGAAAACCGCTTTGCATCATCAACTGCCTTTTGGGCGATTCCTTCACAATCCTGCGTGAGCACCCGTTCCATACCATCTACGAGTGCGCTGACATTATCGGGTTGCACCAGATATCCATTCACTCTATTGATGATATATTCTGTGACGGCACCGCTGTTCACCGTGACAACGGGAATTCCGGATGCCATGGCTTCTACAATCGTGCGACCAAATGTTTCATAGGGAGAGGGACTGCAAAATACATCGCAGGATGCTAGTAAATTTGCCTTGGTTTCTCCATGAATGAATCCGGTGAAGTGGACGTGCGGACTCTGCTCAGAGAGGCGCTTTAAGGCGTTGACGCAGTGATCTGGCCCATCGCCGGCAATGATCAGGGAAACATTCGTATGTCTAGCCTTTAATGCTAAAAATGCTTCAATCAGTAGATCAATTCGCTTCTCAAATGCAATTCGCCCCAAGTAGAGAATCACGTTGTTTCCCTGTTCGTCTGAGCTTAGCCATTGGGTCAGATGATTCCGACTTCGCCGCTTTGGACTGTAGGCAGAAACGTCAATGCCGACGAAGGAAGTCACGTAAGGATTCGGAATTCCCATTTGTTGAATGCGTTGTCCTGCAAATTTGCTAGACACTAACGTCACATCAAACTGAGAGTACATGTATGTTATGAGGGGGCGTAAAAAGATGTATCCCAATATCTTCCAGACCGGATAGCTGTTGGCAAAATTGTAGTAATCCGTGCGAAATTCAGTGATATAGGGAATAGCGCGATGCTTGGCAAACCGCCGACCCGGAAACTGCCAGGTACTAAATAAGAACAGACGCTCTACGTCTACCACGACTATCAAATCAGGCCGGTAATGCATGAGCCGTTTTGTGATGTGCCGTGTCGCGCCCAGCGTAGGGACATAATCTATCTTGTACGGCAACCAGGGTTTGGATGGATAGCCTTCAATCGTCAGTTTTTCCCTGAGATCAGAAGGTACTGCGGGCAAGCTCGACTCATCGTGATAGTCTGGTGCTAATACGACGACCTGATAGAGTTCTTGTCGGGCAAACCACTGAACTCGCTCCCAGTTATATTGGGCTGTGCCGCTGACTTCTGGCGGAAAACTGGTGAACAGAAACACAAGCGTATAAGGCGCACTAGACCTCATTAAGTTAGTCTCCTCGCGATAGATTCAGGGATGAATAGTGGTCGTATTTCACCTGGCCGTATTCCAGCTTCATAATGCGATCAGCGTAATTGAAATACTGATCATCGTGGCTAATTACGAGAACAGATTTGCCTCGGTGTTTCAATTCAGGAAGTAGTTGTGTATAGAAGATTTTCTTGAAAAGCGGATCTTGATCTGCGGCCCATTCATCAAAGAGATAAATCGGGCGATCTTCGAGATAGGCTGTCAATAAGGCTAGACGTTTGCGTTGTCCTTGAGAGAGGGCGGTCGTTGACAGAGAGCCATTTTCAACGCGGACTTTGTGATCAAGCTGGAGCTGAGACAAATAGTGTTGAGCATCACTATCTAGGTGATCAACTCCCAGCAACCGATCAAACAGGTAAAAGTCAGAAAAGACGACTGAAAACTGCTGTCGATACCACTCTAGATTCTGGGGTGAGATGGGTATTCCATTAAAGAGAATCGTGCCATTTTCGGGTGCATACAGCCCAGTAATCAGCTTTGCAAGGGTAGACTTACCGCTCCCGTTGCCTCCGACGATAAAGACTAATTCGCCAGGACGCAACTCAAGATGAATGGGACCTAACGTAAAGTGACTTTCTTCCCGTTCTTGGTAATAGGTGTGCGTTACACCAACCATCTTTAAGCATGACCAGGAGACTTGAGATGTGAGCGAACTGGCTGATGCATGTTCGGTCGACTCAACAGCCAATGACAAGCCCAATGACTCGATCTTTTGCAGAGAAACAACTGCTTTGCTGAGAGGAGGCAAAATTGTCATGATGTATTCCAGCGGTTTCATCATGTAAATGATGGTGAGAGCATAGCCAGACAAAATAGGCGCTGTAATACCGTTTAAGGCAGGCAAGACAAATAATAGTAAACCAATTGCTACGAAGAATAGAATCTGTCCCCAGCTTGCAGCCGCTGCAAATAAAACATTCCCAACGATATTGTGATGGCGATACGACAACGCAGCAGGATGAAGTTCTTCAAATAGAAACCCTTTGCGGCGTTGGCCATGAAGCTTTAGTTCTTTGGTGCCTTCCGTGATAGCGCGAAAGTGGTGATACAGTCTATCTTCCTGCTCTCGCGCTTGTCTTAACAGAGACAATGCTCTAGACATCGGCATTTGATAGCTATAAATTCCTAAAATCAGGAAACAAAATCCGATTAGGAATACGACCCATGATAACCAGAGCAAATAGAGTAGACATCCCGCCAAGATGGCGATATTAATGAAGAAAAACGGCAGAATGATCGCCGTATTTGAAATCGTTTGAATATCTTCGGTTAACGCCGCTAAAAGCCGATGGGGTCCCATTTCTTCTAAGTGTCGCAAGGGAGATGCTAGGATGCGATGACTTAAGAGCATTCGCAGATCGAGGATGGCATCTTGGGAGAGGCGAATGAGTAAGACTTGGGATACCAGATTTGTGATCAGACGCACGAGGCAAAGCCCTACAAATAGCCAGGCAATAGTTGAGACGGGTAAGCTTCCTTGACTCAACATGGTGTTGATCAGCGCAATTAACCCTGCTGCACTCGCTCCGCTGAGAATTCCGGTGATGACCGCGAGAGCTAGTTGGAGGGAGGATGTTTGTAGGAGAAGTCGTACAAGATTCATTGCGATCGCACCACCGTTTTGGGAAGAGTCTCACGCATCTCACAGGGGAGTTCCATATTAGTCTTCTTATTAGTTTTAAGAGATTGAAAATGTCGCCCGCCCAGCTCAATCAAGCCGGTTTCACAGCCGTCCTTCAATCGCGTGATCAGATAGTCTAAATCTTGGGCGATGATATTTGTGCCATGATCGGGTTCGACGAGTGCAGCAAGTTTGACAGCACCATCTTGTTGATGTGCAATATCATAGAGTCCTAGAAAGTTAAAGACGCCAGATTCGTAGGTGCCACAGGGAACAGATGGATTATCAACTCCAGCCACGTATTCGTGCGCTTCAAACCAGTCGATAGAGGGGTAACCATGAAAGTGAACCATTGGCGCACCGTTCTGAATGAGTTCTGGCGTGTATAAAGCCGCTGAAAGGGCGATCGCCATCATCACATACAGGTCATAGGACGGCTTAATGTCCACTGTTTCAACATCAATTCCTCTCGGTAGTTGAAGTAGAAGCGTGTTTGTCAACCCAATTCTCAAAATATCGTGGTCAAGGTCTAGATTGGTTTTGTCCGAGCCTGAACGAGAACTAGCTAACCAAATATCAGGAATCTGGTGAAAGATATCTGTTGTGCCGCGCTGAATTTTGACATAGCGCCTACCCTGTTGGTTTTGACGAACTTCCGTATCCTTGAATCCTGCAACGGGCGATAAAGCATTCCATTCGGCTTCGGGAATCTCAATTGCCCCCACATACTGTGGTGCTTCGGCATAGGCAACAAACCCATACGAAACCCCAGTTCTACCGTTGACAATCACATCCACAATATCTCGATAGGATTGCCGCTGAATCACCTGACTCAACTTAAATCCAGCTGGAAATAAGTCAGTCGATGCCAGTGCTTGGCTGAGATGCAGGAGTTGAGTTGCATAGGACGATTGGTGAGGATCAAATTCTCCCAGTTTAAATCGACTCAGCAGTAGGGGGGCGATCGGCACAAAAACCTTCGGAATTAATGATTTTAAGACAAATCGGTCTAACTCCTGTCGAGAAAACAATGTATCTGAAAGATTCATATTTAAGATCGAGATTTTATCGCTTGAGACCCCAATCACAATTTCAGAGAATGTGTTGATTAACGCATTGAGTCCAATGGAAATTTTCTGTTTGTAGGATAGATTTGGATCAACAAATTGATGATTTAGTTTTGTAATAACAACGACTTGAGTACTCGTTGGATCTTCAATATATTTTGCGGCATGTTCTTCAGCCCATCCGATTAGCTTGGCAATTTGGACGATGGTTCGCGCTTGATGTCGCCACACAAATCGAGAATACAATTGATAGATTTTCTCGGCAACAAATCCTTCCGCTGTTCTCCTTAGAGTGGGCGATCGCTCAACGTCAATGACCGCATCAATTCTCGCTTTAACAACTCGCCGTTTAAGCGTCAGCTTCTTCTGAACGAGCGGTAATTCAACGTCGTATTTGAAATCCGTCGTCACCTGATCCCACGGTTCAACCCTGACTCCGTGTTCGCGCAATTTCGCTTCCAATTCATGTCTAAACGTTATGATTTCCTTGTGTTTGTAGCGATTGGGCAGAGGTCTAAACGTCACGCTCAACTGCTTCGCCATGACCTGTGGGCGGATGACGGGGGGCTTATAGCTTTGGCTAGATGAGCCATCAAAGCCCCCAATTAACCGTCCGATGGTTTGGATGCTCAATCCCTGACCCTGCGTTAGAGACGGACAGTCATCAGCAGAATCATCATCGCGTTTCAACAACGCCAGCAAATCTGACTTATGAGTGGCTAGCTGTTCACGCAGTTCTGGGGTGATCATCCCCTTGGGAGACCGAATCGTGAGCTTGTCTCGATCTACCCATACCTGAACGCCCCGTTGATTAAGAGTATCCAATAGTTCAGATGCATTCACGATGTCAAAATCTCCCCAGATCAAAGCTCAAAGGTTTCAGACTCTGATGACTCTACTTCTTCAACTAGACGGTGTGATAGTGATTCAATGGTTGGATAATGCCAGAGCAGTAAGGGAGATATTTCACACCCTAAAAGTTTTTCTCCATCACTGAGAATACTCATGGCCTGAGCAGAGCTAAGCCCATAGCTGTCTAGGGGGGTTTGAACATCAATGTCATCTGGTTCGATGCCCAGTTGCTCAGACATGCGAGTAAGCAGCCACTCTTGAATCCTGTCTGGCGTGATCTGTTCTTGCACATTGGAATTCGGAGAGGTGGAGTGATTCATGGGTGATTCTGATAGATAAATTTGATAGGGGAGGATATAACGGTTTTGAGAATCATCGAGGGCGATCGCCCCGATCATGAGAAAGGAGCTGGGAGATATTGACGACAAGAGGCTGGTATTTCAAGCCCCTGGATAGTCAAATGCTGAATGCGATGTAAAAATGCAGCCCCAATCATCATATGATGGGCGACATCTACGACGGTGCGATTTTGAGGGTCAGCTAAATAGGACCCTTTGACCCAGTTGTTAAAGGCTCCCATCGATGGTCCGCACCAAATTTGATAGTCCATTTCTCGACCGAGTTCACCCGAGTTAGACCAGCGAGATGAAAGCCCCAAATACCAGCGAAAGATCAGCGCCATTTTAAGCTTGGGATTGGCTTCTGCCCTTGTAAGTTTACTTGGATTTCGCTGAGACAAGTAGGTTTGAGTGTCCTGCCAAACTGTATCTAGAGACTTTCTAAAAATTTGCTTTTCGATCTTTTCTCTCTCTTTGGCAGGGATTTCTTCGATTGAATGATACGTCTTGTAAAGGTCAAATAGCTTCTGTGCCCGGAGCGGAAAGAGCGTTCCTCGCTTGAGAACCTGAAGTTTGACACCCAGTTCAAACATGTCTGCCGCAGGAGCCATCATCACGTCATGCATTTCAGCTTGAGCCAACAACTGTTTGGTATGGGGAGACGCAGATGCCTCAACACACGATTGGTTAATCGACCCAGTCACCACGTAGGCGGCACCCATTGTGAATGCCGCTAATGCAGATTGCGGTGTACCAATCCCTCCGGCAACTCCGACCCGAACCGGAATTGCATAGCGATACTGGGCTTGAATTTCGTCTCGAAGCTGTTGAATCGACGGTAAAAGACACACTAGCGGTCGATTATCCGTATGTCCTCCAGAATCAGCTTCTACGGTGATATCATCTGCCATGGGTACTGTTTCAGCCAGGGCTGCCTGCTGGTCTGTAATCAGACCTTCCTGGACCAGTTCTTTAAGAATTTTGGTCGGCGCAGGTTGAAGGAATTTTGTAGCGACCTCTCGACGAGACAGTTTAGCAATGACTTTGTTTTGAATCTCGACCTGATTGGCTGCATTCAGTCGAAGCCCAGCGGCCCGATAATAGACGATGCTAGGCGTCAGATCCATGAAAGCAGAGGCTTCTACTACTCTCACACCATAGTTGAGGTAGAGGTCAACCGTACTGCGCTCCCCAGCCGGATCGGCTGGATTGTGGAGCAGATTAAACGCGTAGGGGGCATTGGGGAGAGCCTGTTGAATGCGAATGATGGCGGCTTCGATTTTAGAAAGGGGCAACCCCCCGGTGCCAAATGAGCTGAGAATTCGTTCTCGACCTAGCGAAATGACCAACTCCTCCGATGCAATGCCGCCCGCCATTGCTCCTGCTGCGTAGGCGTACTTAACTCCGTGAGTCGCTTGAAAGCTGCGATCGCCCAACTGCTGTAATGGCAATGGTGGTACAGACATGAGCAGATCTGCTGATGCGGTTTTACCATTACCTGGATATCCATGACCGTCATGGGTAATGCCAATTTGCCCTTGAACTCTAACCACCTGGCATGGCTGGTCGAGATTTAGTAGCTTCGTTTGAATGCCGTCTAAATCGAACGCAATGGAGTCTAACGACCCATGCCATGCCAAGGGCGAAATGCCTGGATCAGAGAATCTAAGAATAGTAGTGGGAGTTGGAGGAACTAGGGCAGTATTAACCACGGGGCTATCTCTCGATGAAGGTCAGCGGGACGGTCGACGAGGCTGAGCCGAGTCTTGGCTCAATAACCGACGGGAGAAAGAAATCTGAGATTGAACAATTTCGCTCATCTGTCGCAACGATTCTTGTCTGATATCCAACAAGGCGCGGTGGGTTCGAATCACGCGGGAATTGTTCTCGCTGAGATGGTGATAGTGATGATGTAAGTTAGAAAACCGCTGCTGGGATGTCGATGGATGATAGAGAGCAGAGGGGTTGGGAGAGGCCGAATTGGACGGGGCGATCGCCCGTTTTGTTTCATTTGCTGGCTGAGGTGCAGATTTGAAATCAGATACTTCATGATGAGATGGACGAGTTGCTTCAGAGTAGAGGGATGATAGATCCAAGGGAACCCGATGACTCACCAATGTTGCCATCATTCTGAGAATTGCGGTGTGCTCATCCATGCCCCGCCGATTAAACGAGACGGCAACATGATCTTGCGACTTGAGCGTTTCGCTGATCCACCGGGTGCACGTACTTCCTGCACCCGCTTCAATGAAAATTCTCGCGCCGTCATCATACACCCGATTGACTAATCGAGGCAAATCAAATGGCTGACAGAGTGTTTTAGCCACGCAATGCCCGATTGAGTCACTGTCTAGAGCCATCGGTTGATAGTTTGCGGCTGAATAGAAAGTTCTCGCAGGCACATGATGAACAGGTAACGTGTTCAGCCGCACGATTTCATCATATTCAGAATGCATCGGAGGACAGTGCATCAAGTAGCTAAAGGGTGCGCGAAATGCGCTGCACTTGAGACTATCAATCACCCGCTGACAGCTTTCTGGATGTCCAGCAATCACAACTTCACGGGGGGTATTGATTTGGGTTAGAAATACTCGCTTCTCCTGAGCAATACAGGCGCTAACCTGTGAGGCAGGAGCCATCACCACATAGATACTCCAGGCATCTGCATGACCTGTTCCTGAAGAAAGGTGCCAATATTCTTGCAGAGCCTTCATAGATCCTGATAGCCGATTTCCAAACAACGGAGATGTGTTAAACATGCCAACGGCTTGGTCAAAGTCAGCCCAAATTCCTTGGGCAACCATCATACTAATTTCGCCCAGACAGTATCCAAATACAAAGTCAGACTGGAGTTTGAAGTCATTCTTCAGAACAGCAGTAACGATTCCTGCGTATGCCATTTCCGCCTCAAGCATCGCCAACGGATCGGAGAGGAGTTCTTTCTCCAACGCCTCCTTTTGTCGGAGTGATAGCGCATTGAGACGTCTGGGATAGACAAATTTCTCGACATGGTCGACACACTCGCCAACCGTCTTGAATATCAATTCATCCCAAACGTTGGGAAACAGACGAAACAAGGTGCGCCCCAGCCCAACGTAGGCACTAAACGCCCCCGGATAGACATAGGCAACTCCGCCGCGTCGCCCTAGAGGATTAACCGTGAAGTAGCTGCCAACAGGCGTTTGCCAATCGTCTTGATGCTCAAATGCTTTGACAATGCCTTGACGCGCCCGCTGAATTTCTCGGTGTATTTCATCTGCCTTGCGTCCCAGGATCACAAGCGTATAGGGTGCGTCGGCATGGCCTTGGTAGGTTGCAAAGGTTTGCCTTGCCGCAGTCAGGATAGACGGGCAATCAGCAATGGTTTGCTCTAGCTCATCCAGCTGATTCAGCAATGCAGTGCGATCGCCCCCAGCAATTGGAAAGAGCTGCAAGGGCATATCCTGCAAGTATCGGCTGCTGCGATCATGCTGTTCGGGCTCTTCCGACAAAATCAGATGAGCATACGTACCGTCTAAACCAATATCACTCAGCGCCGCAATTCGGCTGGAAGCCTTCTGATCTAGGAACCACGGTCGTGATTCAGTTGCGCCATAAAAGGGACTATTGCGCCATAAATCGGGCTGCTTAGGGCCTGACCACCCAGGAATTCCGGGAATGTAGCGATGATAGAGACACAGCGCTGTTTTGATGAGGCTAGCGATTCCCGACGCAGCTTGAGTATGACCGACATTGGCCTTGATACTACCGATCGCACAGGTTAAGTCCGGGCTTGCCCCGCGATAGGCTTGCAGTAAACCGTTAATTTCTCGCTCATCATCATCGGGGATGCCGCTGCCGGATACTTCCAAATAGCCCACGTGGGAAGGATTGATCCCGGCTTGGTGACATGCGGATTGACAGGTGTGGGCGATCGCCTCTGCGCTAAGTCCCTGATTGTTAGTAGAGTGGATCTCTTCGGATGAGCCCGTTGCAGAGGCATCTACTGGCGTCCAGCAAAGTGCATCAATAACGGCATAGATGATATTTTGGTCGCGCTTCGCGTGATCGAGACGTTTGAGAACCACCGTTCCCAGCCCGTCTCTCGGCGTCCACCCTGTAGCATGGCGATCGAATCCCAGGGTTTTTGTTCCAGTATTGATTGGCTTAGATTCTACTAAGGCATGGATTGAATCGGCTGTTGCGTTACTTGCACTGACCAGGACTGCATCTGCCTCACCCGTCTCCAGTAACCGTTGGGCGATCGCCAAACCTGCGGATAGTGAGCAACTCTCAGCATCCATCCTCATTGCTTTTGAAGTAAACTGCCAGCGATCGCAAATATGACTCGCCGGATTGATAGAAACCAAATGGGGCTGTGCATTAGCGGGTGTGACGCTGATAACAGCGACATTGTCTCCAGGCTTCAACCTAGCCGCTTGAATTGCACGATCGGCAATTTTGAGAGTCAATGACTGGAGATCATCGGCGCCGGGCGATCGCGCGGATGAATGGGATGAATCTGGAATATGCTGTGTACTGTCATAAATGCTGCGTTCAACCGCATCTAGCCCGTCACACGTGCTCAATGCAGCATCCATGCCCACGATCGCCATGCGGGATAGACGAGATGCTGTTGGGTCTATCATTTTATCGTCCATCCTTTTATCGACTATCATGACTGTGCCTCCAGTGCTGCCATCGGGATGACGGTGCCCTTTGCACCTATCATACGTGAATAGATTTTTCCGTGGCGATCGTGGGCGATCAGGTTTGCAACAAGTGCTGTTTCTGTCTTGGAATGAATATCACACGAGATATAAAAGGTTTGATCAAAGGGGACCGCGACAAATTGCTCGACTCGCTCGATCTCGGCAGGGAGACAGGCTTGCTGATAGAAATGCTGCACCCAGAGCCACATTGGATGAACTTGGACATCACAGAGATAAGAATTGATGGTTTGAACCGGAAATTGCCCTTGCTGCTGTTCTGATATCTGAGCGAGAGCGCATTCTACCGTAATCGTGTCTCGACTAATATTTATCACCTGCTTGATTCCCTGGAAGCAAGGACCATGAAATAGGGTGGAAGATCCATTTTGGTAGAGCGATTTGCCAGAATCAGTAATCCTATAATCTGGCGTTAGATTAATTGCAAGGCTGGTAGGCGCAGGTGGAACCTGTTTCACCAACTGGACTTGAGCACTGAAATGGTAGCGAATCTTCCCCGCTTTGTTTCGGCTCCAAATCTTTGTATCAAACTCGATTGTTCCGGGACGAGGTTTTGATAGTTCCTTTAAGTCTAGAACATAGTCTTGAACAACATGGTCATCAAAGATGATGCCTTTCAGCACTCTAAAGTGTTTGCAAACAAATCCCGTGTAGCCGGGATAAAGCTGCTCACATGCATGATTTAGCCATGCCATTGCACAAGTTGCTGGAAGTACAGGATATCCCGCAATCACATGATCCTGCAAGAAAGGATTAGCATCAACCGTGAGCGTTCGATGAATCCGATACGTTTGCAGGTCAGGCGTCCACGTGTCTTTGGGAAAAACAATGGGGGAACCAATGACGACCTGAGCGGTATCTTGATGTTCTGGAGCTAGTTCATGAATGAGCCACCGCGTTCCTACGTCGATGGGAATTGTTTCAATATTAAATTCTGCGAATGCCTTTTTCAACGCTGGACTGACCATGCCGCCTTCCCAAGGTCCCCAATTGATTGCCACGACATGGCAGTTGGGGTACTTGCGCTTCACTAAATGTGCTGTTTTATTCAAGATTTCATTGGCGATCGCATAGTCGGCTTGCCCCATATTGCCGTAAAAGCCTGCTACCGAGGAAAACAACACCAAATAGTTGAGCCGATCAGGGGAAATGCAGCGCAGCAAATTCTCAAGTCCCTTAACCTTGGGAGCATATACGGTTTCAAAATCGTGTTCGGTCTTCTTCTCGATCAGCTTGTCTGCTAGATTTCCGGCTCCATGAAGGATTCCTGTAATCGTTCCTAGGCGCTGAGACATCTCAGTTAGCGACGTTTGTAGGGTGTGAGCATCCGTAACGTCGATACTCAAGTACTCTGCTTGACTGCCTGCTTGTTCCAATGCATGGAGTGTGTTCAAAATCTCTCGCCGGGAGGCGATCGCCCCATACATTATCTTGATGTCTCCAGGTGTAGGTTTCTTTCCTTGCACCAGAAAATGCTCTACGATTCGCTTTTTCAGCGTCGCTTCATCAAAACAGTCTTGAGCCCATGCCGGTTCCTCGTCTGTCAGGGGCGATCGCCCCAACAAAATCCATTTGCAGCGAAACTGCTGCGCCATACGAATAACACATTGAGCTGTGATTCCTTTCCCTCCTCCAGTCACCACAAACACAGTAGACGAATTAATGTCCGGCTGTCTGACATGCTGCTGGAGATCAACTCCTATCCTAGATGGCTTTATATCAGGCAACCCTGCATTGAAAGCAGGATTCACCCCCTGATTGTCCAGGAGAGAAGAATGAGTGAATGAGGGTGGAAGAGAGTTTGGTGCCATTCCGTCTTTCAACTAGGGTGAACAAAGCGTCAAGGTGGTCCGCTGCTGAAAACGACGCCCAACTTCAACCAGACAGCGATTGGGATCATTGATTTCAGCCAGGACTGATTGAATGACCTGTTCATTGCTCATCTCAGGATTGCAATCCACTGCTCGACAAAAGACTGACTTCCATTCGGCGCTCAGGGTCTTGGTTAAGCCAAATAGACCCGCTCCAATAGGACTAAAATGAGTTGATTCTCCCAATCCAAATGCCCCGTCTAAATGAGCAATGGTCATAAAACAACTCTGTCCGAGCTGGGCTGCTTTATTCAGTGACGTCTTGAGATGCTTAGCCATCAAGAAAACCTGTTTCAAAATCGCTGTCTCGGCTTCAGAAAACTGGATTTCAGAAAACTGGATTTCATTGCGATCGCCCGCTTGAGACGGATGCAAACTAGACGGATGCAAATGAATGAACGCAGCCGGAGGGCCATAGGACGAGGCGATCGCCCCTAGCTGGTACTGCAAGTGGATTTCGCTTAGATCCGCCAGTACTGTTTGAGGAATTTCCTTGGGGATGGGAGTGGGTCTTGTCACTAGCCACGTGGGGAAGCTTAACATCACAACCTTCCAACCACGACTAATGAGGGATTGAGCCAATTTTACCGCCATGAGTGAACCATCATCAGTGAGAATACAACTATGTCCGTCGGGCAGGGTGAAATCTAATCGATCAGGCTCTGGCAATACTTTGAGTCTGACCGGAGTTCGAACAATATTAGAGGCTAGGTGGAGTGATTGTTCATCACTAGAGGATTCGATGAAGTTTTTTTTTCCCGGAATAGAAGACTTTGGAGATAATCCGTGACTTGACCCAAGGTTTGCAGGTCTGCATCGGTCATGACATCTGAATTTAGCGCAGGCAAGCTAGGAAATCTCTCGGTCAGCGTTCCGATAATTTCGACGCGCTTAACCGGATCAACTCCAAGGTCTGATTCCATGTCCATATCCATGCTGAGCGACTCAACGGGATATCCTGTCTTTTCGCTGACGATGGATAGTAGAGTCTGACGTAACGGCTTAGATTCTACTGTGGACACTGGCAGAGGAGCAGTGGCGATCGCCATCATGGCCCTAGATTCCATCTCAGAGGGAGATTCCTTCCAAACGGGGGACGAATTCTTGAAGGCTGATGTCGAATAGGTCGGAGAACCAGGTGCCCCAGATGCCCCAGATGCCCCAGATGCAGACGCAGTAGTTGCAGGCATACTTGAGTTCTCTACTTCATATCCACAAACTGCATCAGAATCCTCTGTTCCAGCGGGTGTGGATGAGGACTGCTCGATCCCAGGGATCAGCGTCAGCATATAGTCTGCGACCTGGCCAAGCGATCGCATCTCGACTTCTGCCATTTCTTCTAGGTTTGGCTGAGGTAAGTCAGGATACATATCCATGAAGGCACCTAGAATTTCGACCCGCTTAATTGAGTCAATGCCAAGATCAGCCTCCATATCCATATCCATTTCTAGCATCTCAGACGGATAGCCTGTCTTTTCACTGACGATATCTAGAAGCGTTTGGCTCAACGCTGCCACATCAATCCCCGCTAAAGACGTAGACGCATCGGCTGGCGGAGACGTGGAATCTAAGAGAGACTCCTGTACAGGCTCTTGATGGTCTGCCTCTTGATGGTCTGCCGTTTTTGCTTCTGGAACTGCGTGATCTTGAGAATCTATACTGATTTCCCCTAGAGTCGAAGTAGCGATCGCCACGTCTTGCTCTATTCCCGATGAAGCAACTAAACCTTCCACTGACTCTGGTGCGAGCGACGATGCGCCATTGGTCGAAGACATAACATTCGACGGAGCAACCAGAGGGGGGCTGGTGCTATTCTGAGCCGCAGCAGGCACCTCGACTCGTTGAACGCGCGATTCAGTCAAATATGATGGAGACGGTGTTTCCGTTAGCTCAATTGAGGAACCGTCTGCCCGATCATACTGCCTCTGAATGAGTTGAAACAGATGCTTGGAATACTCCGATTGATGCCCCAGTGATTGCTCATGGGCACGCAGAGTTTCTGCTTGATGATCATGAAACCGCATCATGTTTCGCTCTAGGCTTTCAATCACTGCCGACTTAATATCTGAGGGATGTTGAGCCGATTCAGACCCTAAAAGTAGGTCATTTTGCTGCTGCATCAGGTGAAAGAAGATTTTGGCGTATTCGAGTTGATGATCGAGATACTGCTGATGGACTTGGAGTGTGTCACACTGATGCCGATTGATTTGGGCGAGGCTAAATTCAAAGCCATCCAAGACGCGCTGATCGTTGGGAGAAGGGGCTGACATGGGCTGATTTGGAATCTGTTCAAGAGACGATGAAATAGAGTGGGTTAGCGATGATCGATGAGCCGTAGCTCTGGAACTAGCAGGCTGAGCAGTCGACATCGATTGGGTTAGAGTTTTGGATAAAGGCTTAACGTGACTGGTTTGTGATTTAGAGTTGCCTGTTGGGATAGATGGCTGATATTCGTTGCGATGCGAGTTGTGAGTGGGGGAATTGCCGTTGGAGGAATGGCGCCCTGAAAGATTGCCATTTGATGAGCCTCCATTCGATGAGCTTCCATTCGATGAATTACCCTTAGCCGCAGCAGCGATCGCCATTGCATGATTCCCGTTGACCCCATCGTGCCCATTTTGAATGCTCTGCTGACTTTGCGGGAACGATGCGGTGATCTGGATTGGCTGGTCACGCAATGCCTCCTCAAAGGCTTGCCGAGTTTTCTCACTGACATAGCTAGCGCCGTTTAAGCGAATATTCAGCTTCTTGTTCTGAGGGTCGGGCAGGGGGCAAGCGAGTGTGTAGGGATCAATGTCCTTCAAGGGCACGCCAGCTACACGCAACTTCACGACTGCTTCTCGCAGTTGGCGATCGCTATCCTTTTGCCGACTCGCATTGAGAGCAACACACAGATGAGGGCGATCGCCCAAGATATCCTTGACCAAGTTGGTTAGAATACTTCTGGGTCCAATCTCAACAAAACACCGCCCGCCATCCGCATAGATGGTTTCAATCTCGTCCTTAAACCGCACTGAGTTCACCATCTGTTCCTTCAAGCGCTTCCGGATCGCGTCAGGAGTTGCGGAATATCGTCCACCCGTGACGTTGCTGTAAACCGGAATTTGAGCAGCCTTAAACGGAACCGATTCGATCGCTTGGGCAAATGCTGCCTGGGCATGGGCAACCATGGGCGTGTGGAACGCGGCTGCAACGGGTAGAGTCGTGACCGAATAGCCCCGCTCCTTCAATCGGGGTTGGAGTTCAGCAAGCGCCTTCCGATCGCCTGATAGCACGATTTGGCGATTTGAATTAACGTTGGCGATCGCCACGGTTGGATAATCTTTGACCACTGCATCAATTTGACTAACATCCCCCGTAACTGCCAGCATCGCCCCTGCATCTACTTTTTGAGGCATTGCCATGACCTGCCCTCTGATTTTAACCAGAGAGAAATAGTCCTCTTCGCTGAGAACACCCGCTGCCCAAAGCGCCGTTAATTCGCCAAAGCTATGTCCTGCGACAAAATCAGGTTTGAAGCCAGCTTTGTGCAAAATTTTATACAGACCAACGCTTAGTGCTGCAATTGCCGGTTGAGCATAGTCGGTGCGCTGGAGCTGTTGAATCTGTGCATCCCGCTGAGATTGCTCAAATACAGGAGCTGGAAATACAATATCTGAGATCGGCTGCAATCCATCTCGTGTCAGATATGTATCCATCTGACAATAGGCTTGCCTGAGTATCGGAAAATTGATGGCGAGTTCCTTACCCATCTCTAAGTACTGCGATCCTTGTCCTGGGAATAGAGCAACCATCTTTCCTTGGAGAGGCATACCAGACAGCCGATAGCAAATCCCCTGGGGATGTTCCCAGTCAGAATTAGGCTGAGCCTTCAATCCATCAAGGCTGATTTTTAACTTGCTGCGGGCTTCTACCAACGTTTCTGCGACAAATCCAATCCTAGCGACATCATCAGGAATCTCCAGAGATTGACTATCACGCGTCAACTCAGCAAACTGACGGTCTTGATCTTCAGATGTGAGCTGATGCAGGACGGCTTGGCATCGAGCTAGCAACTGTTCAGGCGTTTTTGCACACAGCAGCACGATTTGAGGGGAACGATGCAGGCGATAGCCGCCATCGTGGTCACGCTGATACTCCTCTAAGACCACGTGAAAGTTAGTACCCCCAAAACCAAATGAACTGACTCCAGCCCGTCTGGGAGACTGTAGCCAAGGCCGAGTTTCGGTATTCAGATAAAACGGCGATGAGTCGATCCCAAGCTTCGGATTGGGCTGATTCACATTAATGGTAGGTGGCAACACTTTATGATGTAGTGCCAATGAAGTCTTGATTAAGCTAGCAATGCCTGCTGCTGTTTTGGTGTGGCCAATTTGGGACTTAACACTTCCCAGAGCGATATGTTGCTTTTGAGAACTTGCCTTGCTAAATACTTCGTTGAGTCCCGCAAATTCAGCCGGATCGCCCGCCATTGTGCCGGTGCCGTGGGCTTCTATTAATCCAACACTCGCAGGTGAAATCCCCGCATCTTGATAGGCGCGTTGCAATGCCTTGACCTGGCCCGCTGGACGGGGAGCATAGATACTCTTATATCTCCCATCACTAGAAGTACCAATTCCCCGAATCACAGCATAGATTTTGTTGCGATCGCGCTCTGCATCTTCAAGACGCTTCAAGACAATTAATCCGATTCCCTCTCCCAGCATCATGCCATCTGAGTGCACATCAAATGGTCGTGATTCTTGTCGCCTAGAGAGCGCAGGCGTTTTGCTGAAACACATGTATGTAAACGCGGAGTTATCTGGATCTACTCCCCCCGTTAACATCATGTTGCATCGATACTCGACAAGTTCGCTAATTGCCATCTTGAAAGCTGCCAGAGAACTCGCACAGGCTGCATCGACGGTGCAATTGATCCCTCCCAAATCAAGCCGATTCGCAATTCGTCCGGCAATCACGTTGGATAACATGCCTGGGAAGGCACTTTCTTCCCAATTGACGTATGCCAGCTTGATCTTATCGATGATTTTTTCGACATCCTCATCTTTAAGCCCACTGCTTTTCAAGACTTTTTGCCAAATGGGATACTGCAATCTAGCACTCAATGGAGTGCTCAACTGCCGTCCAACCGCTCCCAGGATGACTCCCGTATGCTCCCGATCAAAATCAGGAGAGTCATACCCGGCGTCCTGCAAGGCTTGCTTTGCAACAACTAAGCTCAATAGTTGCGAAATATCTGTGGTTTCGAGCAAGTTAGGCGGCAACCCAAATTCCATTGGATTAAAGTCAATATCTGGGATAAACCCTCCGCGTTTGCAGTACGTTTTGTCGGGCTTATGTGGGTCTGGATCATAGTAATCGTCTACGTTCCATCGCGACGGTGGCACATCTGCAATGCAGTCGACTTTATGAAGGATATTTTCCCAGTATTCTTGCAAATTTTTTGCATTTGGAAAGACGGATGCCATTCCGACAATGGCGATCGGAGTCTGTTGCAATCGTACGTTAATCCGATTGGTTCCTTCTGTTTCCTCAGATCTCACAGGTACCATCCTTTTCTTCCCCTGTATGAGCTCAACAAGAACTTTTTCAAAAGCATCGAGATCGCCTTGCAGATGTGCTATCGCAGCATGAACATTAGGAGCAAGCATGACCTAAATTGTCACTATTGTGAAATGCGGACTTGAATGCAATAGGTTGGTAGTGTAATTCCTAACAACAAACATGCCATCGTACTTTTCCCAAAGACACATGAAGCTCAACTAAGCATCAATCGAAAGCAATCTCTACACGTCAAAACGTCGAATCGCTTACCAATTAGTTAAACAGAACATGCTTATTCGTGGCTTCAGTATAAACTTGCGGTGGTACAAGTCACGGAAACTATCAAGGAGCAACCCCTTATCACCTAGATGTTTTTAGATACGCTCTAATTTCAACACTGCAAATTCGTCAAGTGCAATCGATTTTCCTGAATACTCTTGCAGCGATGAAGACTCGCCCACCAATTTCTGAATTAATCATACGTGAAAACCAGGGAAAGTCGAGTGGCTTTACAGAAATTTTATATATAGTCTTACGCTCTCACGTTAGGACGCTGAACATGTGTAGACCCCGCGCGCCGCGCGGGGTCTACACACAAACCTAAGCCCGTAGGGCTATGTAGCAATGTGCGCGTCAAGTACAGAAACGGTGGTGCGGGGCGCGCCCTACACCACCGTACTTAACTCAAGCGCATATCGCTATAATCATTGATTTGTGGCCGTTGTAGACGCTTAGCCTCTGATCCGTTTGTCAAGCAGGGGTAGGTTTTTAATAGGTCGAAATATCCAGGAACTCAGCCTGTAAGCCTGATCGACTAACGGCTTTACGGCATCGTTCAGCATCTATATCACCTGCACAGATTTTTCGATTGAGCGTGTGAGCAGTCCATATCATTTCTTCATTAGGTAGCCACGGGAATATAATGATATCCTCCTCTTTCGAAAACATGGATATCAGTGTCTTAATAGACGTGTCTCCCAGTGTGGATTCTTGAGTAATGATAACCGTATCTGCTTTTTCAGCAATCCAGTCGTGATCCCAATCAAATGAAGTGATCGCCAGGGCGAATGCAGCGTGGGGAACATATTCAAAAAACTGAGCAGAGGCGGTATCGCCGCAAAATAGCAAATGCTGCTTGCCGAGCAAATGCCAACCTGACTGCAAATGACCTGATTGCACCTGATCGGTGGTGTCATCTGGAGATGCTGCCGGTGTGGTCAGGAGAGACGGGGACTGGTTTGGAATAGGAGCATCCTCTGCTCTGCTCACACGCTTGGGGATAATGTCAATAATGTCAGTCCGTTGGATGGGCGATTTATCGGGAGCGATCGCCCCTGGAGCCAAGTCAGGGCTAGACTGCTTTTCCGCTTTAATCGTTTCTTGGAGATTTTTAAAGCTTATTTTTTCCCCATGTTGTGCCCGCTTTAGATATTCTTCACGAATTTCCTGGGGAGTTGACGGTGCAGCCAATAAATAAAGAGCTGATGTTGCAATGTTGATTTGTGCAAGATTTGCACGTTCTTGAAATGTTTCGTAGACATTGATGAAATTATAAGCAGTGCGGCGACTCCAATCGAACTCAGCGCGAAGCCAAGCATCGAACTGACCATGCTTTAACCGAGAGCGAACATCTGCTAGACGTTGACCAATTTCCCAGATATCCTGTGCTGACCGTCTCAGCCGCTCTCTAATCTCATTCGTGTATTGCTGGACGATCACGCTTTGGTCAGGGGCTAGGGTTTGGTAATCAAACCGACTGTCAAGCTGTCCTTCTCGTGCCCTTTCTCGTGCCAATTTGCTCACGCCCACCCTCTTGTATCAAGTCCGTATCGTATGTTTTGAAGTTTCACAATTTCTGATTTGAGTCCTAATATCATCTATCCACTACAAGAACCGTCGCCTCATCCTCTGTGCCTAGTCTGAGCCCATATGAATTGCATTTTCATCATATCTCGACTCTAACTGTCCCATGATCTTTATGATTCCCCTGCTCACCGAATATTCACCTAGTCTTACGGAATATTTAATCCTTCTAACGGAGGATTAATTTTATGTGATAGATATTGCGCGATATCTAGGGTCATCCATTAGACCTGTGGCGTCTTATTAGTTCAAATGGGTCGATTGACTTGTTTAATGAAGTTTAGATGAAGTTTTTAGTTCTAGAGCAATTTTTACTAAAACCAGCGATGAGATCTCTTACAATCTCAAGTGCTGTAAAATTTCTGTTCGTAAAATTTCTGTTCGAATAGTGTTCCTTGTTGCGACGTGTGAGGTAGTTGTTTTCGTTTCACATGCAACAAGTGTCATGGAGGATTTTGCCAATGCTATCAGTCAAAAATTTAGTCAGGTCTTTTCGCTAAATGGCTTAGTTTGTAGTACCTACTACAAAATTTAGGGGTCTGAATAATTCATTTTGCGTATCTTTTTTCAATTCAAGGGTGATTTTTAATTGGTCTAATCGTTTGCTCCCGTATAACATCTACCCAAAATGAGTATCTCTAATCCTAATTTTTTGCCCTGCCCATTAGAGAACCAGACAACTGCATGCTTGGATGACTTTTTGCTCGAACCCGACCACTTTATAATCTATACGGATAATCGAACATCAGCAGTTGAACGACTCCAAGAACTTGGCTTCTTTGTCAA
Source organism: Elainellaceae cyanobacterium (assembly GCA_051117335.1). GTDB lineage: Bacteria > Cyanobacteriota > Cyanobacteriia > CAZCXK01 > CAZCXK01 > DBGGTD01. The sequence goes on along the minus strand of JBNPEB010000020.1, from coordinate 55,198 downwards.
CCAGTCGGTGCATTATATAGAGTGCGGGACGGTTTCGAGTATTGTTTTTTTTGAAAATATCTATCTTGAAATCGTTGGTATAGATGAGACTGTAGCCATAGCTCAATCCGGGCTCCTCGGGCTTGACCAGATAGAGCGCATTCATTGGCGGAAAACTCTTGTGTCCCCGTTTGGCTTAGGTCTGCGCTGTAAGCAAAATTCAGTAGGTTCATTGCACGCTAATGAAACGCTCGAATGGATGTCTTTTTCCAATTCTTCCATTTATTTTGAAACCAACAATTTTTCAAAGACTGATGAACCGTTTTGCTTTTTGGTTCCGGCTGCTTTGGCTCTGACGACATGGCTCAATCCATCCTTGCAACACCACCGCAACCTCTTCTCTCATCTGCTCAATGTCCAAAGGGTAACGGATGTGAAGATTACCGTTCATGCTTACAGCAAGCTCAGCAATGTAGTCACAACGCTACTCCAAAATCGTGTTTTAAGCATTAATCGGGGGCTGTTTCCTCTTTTAGAATTAACGTTTGATGGAGGGATCACGGGAAAAACAGTTGATATTCGACCACTCCTCCCTCTGATATTGAAATATTGATAGGTTAAGTCTAATCATTGTGGATGAAACTGGGAGAACTCAAATATGCTACTAGGTATAGATAGTTAGAGATTGCTTCACGTTATTCGCAGTGACCAGAATTGCTTCGTCTTGTTTGCAATAGTTGTTTGCAATGACCAAGTTGAGGAGTCCTGCGAGCAATAGCGAAGCGGTCTCAGGAGTTAAGAGTATTTTGCAAAATCGGGATGCGATCGCTAAGATATGCATCTCCATCTTGATCTCACTGCCCCCAATTCTATCCAGTCTTGTCAAAATGAATACAGTATTTAAGGGGCAATGACCATGCGTCATCCATCGGCTGACAACTCACAGCAAACGGAGCCTATGAACCGGGTTGAATCTGAGTCCGAACGTCCTTCGTCGGATGCAATTAGACATCAATCTTCGAAACTGCGAAACGTGTCATTTAGCTATAAACGACTCATAACGTCTAAGGTAGGGTGGGGCATAGTTGCCTTCGTGCTGTCAGCCTGTTTTCTAGCAGTTATCAATGTTTCTAGGCAATTTTCTCGATCAGACTCTTTAGCCTCTCCCAATGTGCTCTTTGTAGAAACGCATCGCGTTGAGTTGGTCGAGTCGTATCAAGAATTGCGAACTTACACTGGAAATATTGTCGCTGGTAGTAGTAGTAATATTGGCTTTGAGAGACCTGGAACCGTTATGCAGCTGATGGTTGAAGCAGGGGATTCAGTCACAGCAGGGATGCCGCTTGCATTCCTCGACACGAGGAGCTTAGACGCATCTCGCCAAGAAGCAATTGCTAAGCGGGCTCAAGCGATCGCCCAACTCGAAGAGATGAAAGCTGGACCCCGAACTGAGGAAATTGCGGCGGCTGAGGCATCGGTTGAAAACTTGCAGATGCAGGTTGAGCTGTCTAGACGGATCAGTGAGCGGCGGCAAGAGCTATTTAACGAGGGAGCTATTTCGCGCGAGCAGCTTGAGGAAGCCACCTTTGAAACCGGAGCGCTACAAGCCCGTCTTGCCGAAGCGGGAAGCCGCTTAGAAGAGCTCCGAGCGGGTACACGACGCGAGCAGATTGATGCTCAGGAAGCAGTCATTCGGCAACTCGACGCAACAATTGCCAATATCGACATTGACTTAGATAAAAGCATTCTTAAGGCTCCGTTTGATGGCACGATTTCTGAGCGTCTCGTGGATGAAGGAACTGTTGTGGCGTCTGGGCAAACCATCTTCAAACTCGTCGAGGATAGTCAACTTGAGGCTCGTGTAGGTGTCCCTGCGACTGCCGTGAATAGGCTTCAATCGAACCCCAATCAACAGCTCATCGTAGGAGAAACCGCATATCAGGCAACAGTGACTTCAGTTTTACCAGAGTTAGATGAAATGACTCGAACGCTGACTGTGGTATTTGCGTTGACAGACCCAGCCACCCCAGATATATCGCCAGGGCAGGTGGCTAAGCTGGAACTCGCTGAGGCCGTACCTACTTCTGGGTATTGGGTGCCGACGACTGCCCTGATTGAGGGAGGAAGTGGATTATGGTCGTGCTATGTGTTAGGCGAATCGGTCGATTTAGATGGTACAGCTAATCGTGACGTCGAGTCGGCATTCCCCGTTGAGCAGGTCGATCTAGAACTTTTATACACGGGGAGCGATCGCGTCTTGGTGCGTGGAACTCTCCAGGAGAGCGATCGCGTCATTGTTGAAGGAACCCATCGCCTCGTTCCTGGACAGCTCGTACATCCTGTTGATGCGTCATAAGAGGGGCACATGCCTCTATTCCTCATTTGTCAGCGATTATTGCTTTGTGGACAGTGTCCACTCTACGGTTGGCTAACCCATGTGGAACCTTTTCTATCGAAACACCCGATTACTGATTCTGACGCTTTGCCTGATCGTGGTTTGGGGCTGTTCCTCCTATCTAACCATGCCTCGCCTCGAAGACCCCATTTTGACGCAGCGATTGGCTCTCGTTACAACACTGTTTCCGGGCGCTGGCGCTACCCGCGTCGAATCGCTGGTCACAGAAAAAGTCGAGCGAGAACTATTTGAGATTAAAGAAATCGAAAAAATCGATTCAACTTCTCGACCGGGGATTTCGACGGTGTTAGTCGAGCTTCGAGATGACGTCACCAATGTCAACGAGGTCTGGTCACGAGTTCGCGACCAGCTTGCTGATTTACCGTCTCAGCTTCCAGAAGGCGCACAAGACCCAGACTATGACGAGCTGGAAGCAAGAGCCTACGCCATGATTGTAGGACTCACCTGGGACTTGGATTCGCCCCCAAGCTATGCTATTTTGCGCCGCACGACCGAAGAACTTGGGGATCAACTCCGGTTTATTCACGGCACCGAACAAGTTGATTTAGTGGGCGACCCTGATGAAGAAATCGTGGTTGAGGCGAGTCCTGCCAATTTATCTGCCCTCAACCTCACAATTCAAGGGCTCTCGCAACAAATTCGCTCCAGCGATGCCAAAGTCCCCGCTGGACGACTCCGTAACCCCAGCAATGAAGTTTTGATTGAACCAGAAACCGAATTGGATTCTCTAGAGAGCGTCAGACAGATTCCAATTCGCTTTGGTCATTCAGGGCAGTCAGCACGTTTAGGAGATATTGCCCGCGTTCAAAAGGGGATCGCTGAACCTCCCTCATCGCTGGCAGTTCTCGGTGGTCGCCCTGCGATTGCCTTAGCGGTATTTGTGAATCCAAATCAGCGCATTGACCACTGGGCAGATGCGGCTCGTGATACGATTCAAAGCTTTCAAGACAGCTTGCCACGCGGAATCAGTGTCCAGATTATATTTGATCAGAGCCGCTACATTGAGGAGCGATTGAATGGGCTATTTATGACCCTGCTACTCGCCGCACTATTTGTCGTGGCTAGCGCGCTATTTATGATGGGGTGGAGGTCGGCCCTTATTGTAGGAACCTCCTTGCCAATTTCGGTACTCCTGGTGTTTGGCGTCATGAATGCGATGGGCATTCCCTTACACCAAATGTCGGTCATTGGGCTTGTGATGGCGCTAGGATTACTGATTGATAACGCCATCGTTGTTGTTGATGAACTGCAACATCAGTTGGATCAAGGGATCAAGCCAAGGGTAGCTGTCACGAAGGCAGCAAAATATCTCGCGGTTCCTTTGTTAGCGTCTACTCTGACGACGGTTTTTACATTTATGCCCAACGCTCTGATGACGGGCAATGTCGGAGAGTTTATTCGAACAGTCGGGATCAGCGTCATCTTGTCACTTTCGAGTTCCCTGTTTGTGTCCTTGACGATTGTTCCTGCGCTCTATGCCAAGCTATATCGAGTCAAAAATCGCTTGAACAATGGGCATCACGCTTCTAGGTTGCAAAATCTTTGGACGGATGGATACTCGAATCCTCAGTGGTCCCAAATCTATCAACGCATGCTCGATCGCATTTTGTCACGGCCACTAAGGGGCGTTGTACTATGCCTGATTATTCCTTTATTTGGGTTCTTAATGGTCACGAGCTTAGAACAGCAGTTTTTTCCGCCCGCCGAGCGTGATCAGTTTCATATTGAGTTTGAATTGCAACCCCAAATATCGTTAGAACAAACGCAAGCGCTCGTCATGAAGGCTCGGGATATTATTCTTGATTACCCTCATGTGACCAGTGTGTACTGGTTCATCGGGGAGAACGCACCCTCTTTCTACTACAATTTTCCTCAAGCTCGCACGAATACTGCTAACTATGCCCAGGCTCTAGTACAACTCGATTCGGTTGCGAAAGACCCCAGCATATTTCGAGAAATGCAGCAAAAGCTCACTCAGGCATTTCCATCGTCTCAGATTTTAGTTAGACAACTTGAGCAAGGTCCAATTGTTGGCGCTCCCATTCAGATCCGTTTGTATGGGCCAAACCTTGATGTATTAAAAGATTTAGGGGATCAAGCCCGAGCTGAATTAGCTCAGGTCACGAATGTGACGCAGCATCGAGCGAGTCTGACCAACACGCTGCCTAAGCTGGGACTAAGCATTGATGAAGACCAAGCTCGGCTCGCAGGACTGGATAATACGGCGATCGCCCAGCAAATTAATGCAGCGGTTGAAGGATCAGTGGGGGGATCGATTTTAGAAGGCACGGAAGAACTACCCATTCGAGTGCGCCTGCCCAATGAGCTGCGTAGTGATTTAGACCAAATTGCATCACTGGAAATCTCTTCGAGCAATTCTCCGTCTGATCAGAACCCAGGGGATGTGCCGCTCTCTGCTGTGAGTCGCATTGATCTAGTTCCTGAGCTTGCCGCCATCCCTCGCTACAATGGGCGTCGAGCCAACACAGTAGAAGCATTTATTGAAGCGGGAGCTTTGCCATCAACGGTTCTATCTGACTTTCAAGACCGATTAGAATCAAGCAACTTTCAGCCTCCGCCCGGCTACTCCTATGAATTTGAAGGGGAAATGGCAGAGCGGAATCAAGCTGTAGTGAATTTATTCTCCACGCTTCCCTTCTTTTTGGTCTTGATGATTTGTTCGCTGGTGCTGTCATTTGGGTCCTTTCAACTCGCAGGAATCATTGTCTTAGTCGCGGTTTGTTCGATTGGTTTAGGATTTGCATCGTTGTGGATTTTTGGGTATCCCCTCGGGTTTATGGCAATTCTGGGAACGGCTGGCCTAGTAGGTTTGGCAATTAATGATTCAATTGTCGTCTTAGCAGCATTGCGATCCGATCCTCAAGCTCGTCACGGTAAACCCTATGGGATTCGTCAAGTCGTCGTGCGTTCTACACGCCATGTCTTAACCACAACGATTACTACAATCGCGGGTTTTATTCCCCTGCTGGCTGCTGGAGGCAGTTTCTGGCCCCCTCTGGCGATCGCCATCGTTGGGGGAGTTGGCGGCTGTACTCTTCTTGCCCTGACTCTCGTTCCATGTATTTATTTAATTTTGACATCCAGGAATACTCGCTTGTCTGCTAAGAACAATCCCAGTTGATTGTCTACTATGAAAATAAGATCAGGCTGGATTTGTGCAAAATTTGCACGGTTCAATCCAGTGAATTGTGCCTGAGCAGTGGGGCGGCCTCAGCCCCACTGCCCATAATCCATCAAGGATTGCTATAGTTGGGTGTCTGTCAGTCAATTTCATTTAAAGATTATATGAAGATGGTGGAAAAAGGCTGGTGTAAAATTCTAAACTGCGGAATCATGTTGATGTCTAAGCAGGTTACTTGCCAAAAGTTTGCTACTTACTTGAATAATTTCTCCATTTAAATGCTCCTTGACTCATATTTTTCAGCCGATATCGGTCGAGTGATAGTCAAGTGGAAGTACATTGGCTTCGTTGCAATAGCTTGAAATGCATATACGCATAGTTTTGGATTTCTGTTCACGGCAAGCTAGCTCTCTACCACGACCCCATTCTGTGCCAGTCTTGCTTATTGGAGTCGGGATGACGTTGTAATTTGATGGATTTTTGAGCCATCGAAATAGCGACTTCACTGTCAGGATTGATGCTGTGATTCACCATGAAACAGACAGTTCAGCATTGGCTCATTGAGCGTGATGCTCCCCAATCCTAGAAAGGCCATTTAGGTGTGAAATCAAGAACCCGTAGCGTCAGTCCCCAACGAGCCTGATTGCCCAAAGCAATGATATCGCAAACGCAACTGCGGAGTAGAAGATGCAGGATAGCAGAGAAAATTTGAAGACCGATCTAAATACCGTTCATCGTTTAGTCGCGACTGCGATCGCCTCTCCGACATGCCAGACGCTTAGCGAAACTGATAGTAGCGATCAGCATGTATTAATCGTTGATGATGGATCTGCGCTAGTGGATGAGTTGATTGAACGACTGCGGCAACATCAGATTCATCCAATCATATTGCAAGGCAAAGATATCGAACGCTCTGCACCGATTGCGCGAGTCGATATTCAGGATGAATCATCGATTGAACATGCAATCGCCCGGATTCGGCAAATTGTTGGCGGACTGCACGGTATTGTGTTTCTGAGCACTCAGTCTCGATCCCTTGACGAAGATCAATGGCTTGTTACATCGTTGCAATGGCTCAAAGTAGCCGTTGCGATCGCCCGAGGCGTCAGTCTTACCAATAATGAACCGCTCGATTTTTTGTACTTCATCACGGCTCAAGGAGGACGATTTGGTCTGGATTCCGAGGCAGCCATTGATCTACTATCTCCCGGCATCGAAGCGTTGGCTCACCCATTGCGAATGGAAATGCCCAAAACGCGATTCCGTTCGATTGATTTAGATCCAGCGACTCCACTACTAGAGCAAGCCCGCCAGATTCTTGAAGAATTTGCCCAATCGGATCAGCCCCACCGGACTGCTTATGGTTGGAAACAAGGGCAGCGAGCGGCGCTGAGTGTTCAGGAAATTGCTGAGCCTGCCGCAACTGGTTGCTCCCTGACCGATCGCTCTGTCGTTGTATTTGCGGGCGGGGCACGAGGTATTGGAGCTGTCTGTGCTAAAGCCTTGGCAGAGCAGGTTGGTGGGACATTGGTATTTCTGGGTCGAACTCCGCTAGATGATGAGGCTCAACTGCTCAGTCGTCTATCTGAATCGGAACGAGACGCCCAGGCAGCTTCATTCATGACTGCTTACAAAGATACTCATCCGGGCTGTTCGCCCAAGGCTCCTCGTCAGGCATGGCGTAAAAAAATGCAGGCGGTTGAAGCGATTGAAACCCTTGAATCTGTACGCGAAGTAGGAGCAAATGCCGAGTATCAGGTTGTGGACGTGCGCGATCGCAACAACGTGAATACTGTTTTGCAGCAAATCAAAGACCATCATGGTCGAATTGATGCCATTGTGCATGTGGCTGGGCTGGGTGGCGTAGACACCGATCGCCTGCTGATGCGTAAAGACTGGTCAATCATCAACTCCGTTTTAGAAACCAAAGTAATCGGTGCTATCCATCTACTACAGGCAGCGGAAGCAATCGGGGTTGGGTTATTTGTGGGGTTTGGGTCGATTGCCAGTCGGTTTGGCAATAGCGGTCAGGTGGACTATGCCAGTGCCAATGGTTTGTTGACGGGGATAGTCCGCGCTCATAATGCAAAAGGCGTGTTGCCCGTTGCCCGAGCGATCGCCTGGGGGGCATGGGATGGAGTCGGAATCGCGGTGGGTGGCCCGACCAAAGCTGTCTTAATGGCGCACGGTATTCGGTTTATTGATCCGGCAGTCGGTGCCGCTTGCTTTCTACAAGAACTGCGATCGCACATCGGATCTACATCTCCAGCGGAAGTCTATATTAGTCCAAGTTGGACAGGACTGAGCGATCTGTTAAAACAGCAACCGCCTGCGTTGCAAGCCCCTCAACCCCTGATGGGCTCTGTCGTTGAGCAGCGTCATGGAGACTACCTTCGAGCAGAACACTGGCTTAATCCCAAAGAAATTCCATTTCTCGATCATCATCGGTATGATGGTACAGCTTGGGTGCCAGCGGTCATGGGCATGGAGGTGGCTGTGCAAGCATCGGCTCGCCTTTTTCCCCATCTGACTCCTTTTGCCCTCCGAGAAATTGCCTTGAAGAAAGCAGTCCGACTTGTTCGGGATGAGCCTGTGCTGCTGATTACTGAGGCTCGCTTCAAAGAGCAGGTTGGAGCCGAATGGGTCGTCAGCGTCACGGTTTCAGCGCAGTTTAAGCAGCGAACTTGGGTGTTTGCGGAGATGTTTGTCATTTTAAGCTCTGATACGGATCATATTGCCCAGGGGTTAGACGATGGCGACCAATATCATGCTTTAAATCCCATTGAGGAGGAGCCGGGAGATCTAATTCACCAGACCCATGCCGATCTGTATCCATCGCAGTGGTTGCGTTTTCAGATTAGTGGACCCACCTTTCAAGTGATTGAGACGCTGGCGTTGAACGGTCAAGCGGGGCGAACGGAAGGAACTTTTGTATCGACTGCAAAGTTAGAGGGGTGTTATACCCCCATGACGCTGATTGATGGGGCACTTCAGGCATACGGCGTGACGCTATGTTCTATCTTGCAGGGCTGGCCAGGTCCACCGCGACTCGTTGGCGAAATTCGCTGGCTGCCTGATGCGGCTTGCGTTCAGCAGGCTCGCTTTGCTATTCGCACCAATCTGGACGATACGCTGAACTATCCAGTCATGCATATGTTTGATACTCAAGATCGCTGCATCATCCGAATGCAGCGAGGCGACCAAGGTGGAACGAGTCTGAAGGAACTCAGGCAAACCACTCAATATGGTAGTCAATCTAATCCTGCGGCGATCGCCACTCCCTACTTAGGAACCATTGTGGATAAAAAGGTCGGACGGTCTTTGCGCGCTGAAATCGTCTTTGACCCCGCAACAGACGTTATGCTGCGAGATCACCAGTTCCACATGTTTATGATTGTTCCGGCTGTTTATTTTATGGAAGTGGCAGTAGAAGCCTCGACGCATCTGATTTCATCTATACTGCCGTGTGAATTGCGCGAGTTTTATATTTATCAAGCCCTGCATATTTTAAAAGAACCGCAGACGCTGATTGTTCAAGCAGAGGTCAATGGAGCGCAGCAAAGCCACGTGCAACTATTTTCGTATCGCAAAGGAGAAAAGAGGCTGCACGCCGAGGGATTGGTCGTTCACGATACATCTCCGGTTCTGGGAACCTTATCATCTCCTCAGCTAACAGGGGGGCAAATTCGCACCCGTGAGATGCTCTATCCCCATCGCTTTGTCCATGGTCCGATCTTTCAGGTCATTGAAACGATGGAATTGGCGTCAAATTATGAATCACGTGCCCAGTTGCGCGTGACTCAACCAATCCGCCCAGGGGCTCAGCTGCCGATGACCCTGTTAGATGGAGCTTTTCAAGTCGATTCTGCAACCCGTAGCGGGTTTGACCGACCCAGTGGATTACCGAGAACCTTTGCTCGCTTGCGGTGGCTACCAGAGATCGCTCAGGTTGAGCATGTGCTCTGTGTTGCATCGACTCAAAATGAGTCAACCCATAGCCCTGGAGAGTGCCTTTTTGTCGATGAGCAAGATCGGATTCTGCTGCACATGACGGGCATTACGCTAACGTCCGTTCTTCCATCCCTTGGCATTAGGAGTAAAGTATGATTGGTTCTCTAGCGGTTCCTGCCCAGACATCTAGTCCCCTTCCTGACACAGCTCATGATGGACTCGCCATTATTGGCATGGATTGCCTTTTTCCCGACGCGAACGGCATTGAACAGTTCTGGCAAAACATCTTAAATCGCCACTGCTCAATTCGCATGATTGAGGAGCAGAAGCTACCGATCGCACTTCGGGGAAAAATCGAGAGGCGCTTGGGTGCCCCTATGCCCAAATTGGAGGTTAAATCTCAGAAATTTAAGCTGCCACCCAGCACCACTCGCAATTTTGATTCCCGCGTGCTGCCCATGTTGGAAATCGTGAAGCGAGTCTTTGACCAAAATCCTCATATCGAGCGAGAGAAGACCTTGGCAGTCCTTTGTTCTCAGAAGATGATGCCGCAGGAGGAGGTCAGTACTTTAATTGAACGCCGCTTGAAGGTGACAGCAATTCTAGACGAACTTAAAAGTCTGCAAACCCTATCTCCTGAAGCCGTTGATCAAATCCGCGCGGAGTTTCAACAGGTTTATGAGCAATACTTTCCCAATCCAGGCTTTGAAGGATTCCTTGCTGAATCATCGAGTCTGATGACGTCGATGGTTAGCAAAGCGTTTGATATTGGGGGTGGACACATTGCTATTGATGCAACCTGTGCCAGTACGATTACGGCGATTCAGATTGCGTGGGATGCTATCTGCACCGGGCGCAATGATGCTGCTGTGATCATTGCCCTATCCCCTGAAGTCAGACCATCACGGTTTGCCCACTACGCTCAACTCAGCATTTTTACACAAGATGCCGTCTTACCCTTTGATGTGGGAGCCACTGGATCAGCGCCAGGAGAGGGAATTGGCGTGATGATGGTCAAGCGCTTACGAGATGCAGAAGCCGCTGGCGATCGCATTCATGCGGTGATTCGGGGCGTTGGCTTTAGCTCAGACGGTATGGGGTCTGGGTTCGTATCTCCTAAGCAAGATGGGCAAATGCGTGCCATGCAAACGGCCTATCAGATGGCGGGGATTGATCCTCAATCAGTTCGGTTGGTAGAAGCTCATGCTACTGGGGCACCGAAGGGAGATATTACCGAGCTAAAGTCGTTAGAAGCCATCTTTGGCAGGCAGTCTCAGGGGTCTGACAAAGTTGTCATCGGCTCTGTTAAAGGAAATATCGGACACTTACTTGCTGCCTCTGGCATGGCTGGAATCTTCAAGTCGTGTTGTGCCCTGTCTAACGGCATTCTGCCCCCGACTATTTTTCGCAACGGGCGACCAGAACTTCAGAATCCTCAAACCCAGTTTGAGCTATTGGAGCAGCCCAAACAGTGGCCTGAGCAAGATAGCCGTCGATTTGCCGCAGTCAGTTCGTTTGGATTTGGAGGAGTCAATGCCCATGCGATTTTGGAAGCCCATCCATCAACGGCCAAAGGATTGCAGTCTAGTTTGCAAATGAGACACCCTGTTGCGATGAGCTTAGTGAATGGAGCCGACATGAAGCAGCGAACTCCTAATGCGTTGTCTAAGGCTCATGTTCAACCCGATCGAGAATCGTCACTATCACTGTTGGAAGCGGAGGAAAGCGTTGTGAATAATCCTACAGTGGCAACTGCCAATGCCACGCCCCCCCAGGAGACGGATAGCGAGACTACTCTTGCAGTTAATCCGACTGACCGGCTATCAGATGCTGAGGTCGAAGCGGGAGTTTTCGACATCATTGCGGAATGCACAGGCTATGAAGTCGATGAACTCCAACTTGACCATGACCTAGATGCGGACTTGGGGGTGGATTCTCTCAAACACATGGAGGTTTTGCTAAAGCTGGGCGATCGCTTCCAAATTCAGGCACAAGAAGATGACCAGATTACTGACTATCCCACCATCGCTCGACTGGTAGAATTGGCGCAAACTCGTCAGAATACGTCAACTGGAGAGCAAGCCTCTGGGCTAATGGACTTGGTAGCAGGACTGGATTTAGACAGTCTCCCCTCAGATGCAATGGCGCAACTCGAACAGCTACGTCCGCAGGGATTGGATCTTGAATCCGATCCAGCAGAAGACGAGCCGACTGTGGATGACCAACCAACCCCGTCTCTAGCGTCTGCTCAGACGACACCGGAGATAGCCATGACAGCCGATTCAACATCTTCAGCCAGCCAACCGGATGTTATGTCGGCTCGTGTGGCAGAGATGATCACCGATGCGACATCTCCAGTAACACCTGAAGTCCCACCCGCAGATAACCCGCTATCAGATGCTGAGGTCGAAGCGGGAGTTCTCGACATCATTGCAGAATGCACAGGCTATGAAGTCGATGAACTCCAACTTGACCATGACCTAGATGCGGACTTGGGGGTGGATTCTCTCAAACACATGGAGGTTTTGCTAAAGCTGGGCGATCGCTTCCGAATTCAGGCACAAGAAGACGACCAGATTACTGACTATCCCACCATCGCTCGATTGGTAGAACTAGCGCAGACTCGTCAGAATACGTCAACTGGAGAGCAAGCCTCTGGGCTAATGGACTTGGTAGCAGGACTGGATTTAGACAGTCTCCCCTCAGATGCAATGGCGCAACTCGAACAGCTACGCCCGCAGGCAGATGCTCCAGCCAGTGCTGTATCTTCATCCGAAGCGACATCGGACGTGCCCTCTCAAACTCCAGCCTCGATAGGATCGAAAACCATTACGGAGCACGCTGACTCAACGCCAGAATTAAATGGAACATCGGAGGCGATCGCCCGCATTACCCAAGCTCTAGCGACTCACTTCAACTATGAACCAGAATGGCTCCCATCCTATCTTTCTCCTACTTCTGATCTCGGGTTGAGTCAAGATGATATGCAAAACTTACTGCATCCTCTTGGTTTAAGCGTTGATGGAACGCAATCTTGGACGATTCAACAGCTGGCGGAGCAGCTGATTCAGGCACCCCAAACTCCGCCAGTATCAAAACCCGAAACAACAGCTCAACCTGCACCCGCGCAACCGCTCCAGCTGACTGAAAAAGTAGAGGATTGGGTACTCATTTTCGATCAAGCCTCGCCCAGTGATCCAGACTTAGCCACTCATATTTGGGAACGGGTGCAGCAGTCCGATGATATCCTGCTGCGGTTGGAGTATCCCCAAGCATCACATCGATTTGCCTACTTACTCAATCGGTCTGACTTGACTGATGAAGGGGCGATCGCCACTCAGTTAACCCAGGCAGCAGGTCGTTCGGCTCCCAAAGCAGGCATCTGGTGGAATGATATTGGGACGACGACTCCATCAATGGCGTGGCTATTTCCCGGATCGGGATCCCTCTATCCAGGCTTTTGGGATGACCTGAGCCATCTCCATCCCATCATTCAAGACACCGTCGAACAAGCCAAAGCCGCATTTCGTCAGCATGTAGGGCAAGAGTTAACCTTTGAGGTGACTACCAATCCGCTGTGGCAACGACCTGTGACGGTTGCGGCATCAACGGCAATGGCGAGATTATTTCAATCATTTGGGCTGCATCCAAATTTAGTTGCAGGGCATAGCGTGGGTGAACTGACCGCCTGTCATTGGGCTGGAGCCTTTGACCTGTCAGACCTGATTCGGTTGACAACGGCTCCTTTCAAGTCTCTCAAACAGTATCCCGACGGCAGTATGGTCGCGGTGATCGGCCCCGAAGCGGAGACGCTAAAGCTGGTTCAGGCAAGTCAAGGGCGAGTGGTGGTTTCCAATCGCAATTCCAGTCAGCAGCTCGTCATCTCCGGCCATCGAGACGACATTGCATCGTTCACTGACCAAACTCAGCAGCACGGACTGAAGGCGATCGCGCTGGATGTGTGCACGGCCTACCATTCGCCTCTGTTGAATAGTGCTCATCAGCAGTATCGTCAAGTCTTGCAGGCAACTCAGTTTCAACTACCCACGATTCCCGTGGTGTCTGGCTTAACAGGAGACTTGCTGCCGTGGTCAAATCTAAATGGGGATCAAACTCGTGCGTTGTTAGACTGTGCCTTCATTGCGCCAGTTAATCATGTGGCTCAGGCGCAGCGTCTCTACGATTTAGGTGCCCGCGTGTTGGTGGATATGGGGCCAGGGAATCGACTAGCGCGACTGGCGCGAAACAATCTGAATCAAGCAGATGTGACTATTCTGTCGGCTAGTCAAGCCAAGCGCAGTAGTCAGTTTGCCGTTTTAGAAACGTTAGCCCAGCTTTATGTGTTAGGGGTTCCGATTCGAGGAGGTCGTTCGTCGTCTAAAAAGGAAGGAGCCAGTATAACTGCCTCTTATTCCTCGTCGACGCTATCAGACGAGGCGATCGCACCTCCCTCTCCACCCGTAGCCCCAGCGGCTCTATCATCTCTGGAGAAATCCTCCGCGCAGAATGGTAGTGGACGAGGGGCGATCGCCGCTCCGCCTGTTGTCCCCTTTGCTCCGGCGATCGCAGTCGAGACGCAAAACGGGCATGGCTCATTGACAGCCTCTGATCGGAGTGGGTCAGGGAATGATCATACTGCGATCGCACCGTCAGGCACGAATGCCAGCTTGGCCCTTGATTTTACGGCGCAACGCCCGATGCTGCTAGAACCGATCGCGATTGTGGGGATGGGAGGCATCCTTCCTGACGCCCAATCCATCACAGAGTTTTGGCAAAACCTAATCTCGGGACATAATGCCATTCGCGAATTGCCCCAAGATAGCAGCTTGAGTCGCTGGAACCTCGATACTTTCTATCATCCTGACCCTAGGGTGCCAGACAAGACCTATTCCAAAATTGGCGCATTTGTTCCCGATTTTGACTTCAAGCCGATTCAGTTTCGACTCACGCCCAAAACCTCGCGTCAGATGGATCGCAGCCAGAAATTGGCGCTTCTCAGCACTCGTGAGGCATTTCAAAGCAGCGGGTATCACGAACGCTCGTTTGATCGCCGTCGAGTTCGCGTGATCATGGGCACTTCGATTCCCGAACTACAAGAAATTGGCTCGCCTCGCTTGTATTTCGATCAAGTTGCTGAGTCGTTCCAGCGGTCTGAGGTGTTTTGCACCTTACCCAAGGACGTGCAGCAGCAGATAATTACGCAGGCTCGCGACGCGATCAACCGGGATATTCCCCCTTGCTCTGAAGATTCTATGCCGGGTGGCTTGCCGAATATCGTCGCCGGACGCATCGCCTTCTGCTTCGATATCCAAGGCGGCAATGTCGTGTTGGATGCAGCCTGTGCAGCCTCTCTCGCAGCCGTTGACCATGCCATCAACAGCTTACGTTTGGGCGAAGTCGATATGGTGATTGCTGGAGGCGCTGATACGGCCATGTCTCCGGCCTCCTATGTCGGATTCTGCAAAACCTATGCCTTGTCGTCGAAAGGGAGTTATCCCTTTGATGCGAGAGCGGATGGATTTGTCATGGGTGAAGGGGCGGGCATTCTCATTCTCAAGCGATTGAGCGACGCCGAACATGCGGGCGATACAATCCATGCCGTCATTCGAGGCGTCGGCAGCTCCTCAGATGGCAGGAGTCGGGGCATTACGGCTCCCAAGCTAGAAGGCCAGGTCTTGGCAGTCCGAAACGCCTATGCCGAAGCAGGCATTGATCCATCCACCGTTGGCTTGATTGAAGCCCACGGAACCGCAACGGATCTGGGAGATGCGACGGAATTTGCGTCATTGGCTGACGTATTTGGGGCAACGCCTCGGAATACTCCGCTGTATCTGGGATCGGTCAAATCAATGATTGGGCATCTCAAAGCGGCGGCAGGCATCGCAGGGCTTCTTAAAGCAGCGCTGAGTGTTCGAGAAGCGCAAATCCCGCCGACGCTTAATTTTGAATCGCCCAATTCAAAAATTAATCTAGATGACAGTCCATTCACCATTAATACGACGACCTGCCCGTGGGTTCACACTGCCACCACGCCGCGTCGAGCTGCCGTGAATTCCTTTGGCTTTGGCGGCACAAATTTCCATGTGATTGTCGAAGCCTATGACCCAGAGTTTTATCGCAGTGAAATTTTCCAGAATGAACTGCTGGCATCCCGTGGCTATCGAGACTTTTATGGTCGTTTTCAGAGTTTACCTGTCTCGATTGGTTCGCAAAATGGCAAGGCTGCGGCATCTCTAGATGGCACACTAACCCCATCGACTCCAATCCAACAGGCGATCGCTGCGAATCAGCCCCAGGTGTTGCCAAATCGGGAGTTGCCCCCTGAGGTGTTGCCCCCTGAAGTGTTGCCCCCTGAGGTGTTGATTGATCAGACTTCATGGATTCAGGGAGACCCTTTGGATTTGACGGTGTTGAAACAGGGCGGGCGATCGCCCCTCGTGATCCCAACTGCGGCTGAGAATACGCTAGGTACGTCTATCCCTCAATCGGTCATGGCGCGAATCCAGGCGATCGCCCCCCAGGATTTGGGATCAGCCAGTTTTCGGCGCGATCATGGCATCCGCTATAGCTACATCGCGGGCGCAATGGCGAGCGGCATTGGCTCCACGGATATGGTCATTGCAATGGCAAAAGCAGGCATGTTGGGATTCTTTGGCGCGGGCGGTCTAGATCTGAATCGGGTCGAAGCTGCGCTGCACGAGATCAGCCATCAGCTCTCAAAGACTCCCCAGGCTGCCTACGGCTTTAATTTGCTGCACAATCCCATTGAAGCGGGGGTCGAAGACCGGACGGTCGATCTCTATCTGCGATATGGCGTGCGCAAGGTGTCGGCATCGGCTTATCTCCGCCTCACGCCCAGCGTGGTTCGATATCGAGCCACGGGGATGCGTCGGCTTCCCGACGGTCGCATTGACGCCCCGAACAGCGTCTTTGCCAAGGTTAGCTCCCTTGCTGTTGCGGCGCAGTTTATGGCGCCCCCGCCTGCCTCTATGCTGAAGCAACTGGTCACTCAAGGCAAAATTACAGCCAGCGAAGCAGAGTTAGCGGCTCAGTTGCCCGTTGCTCAAGACATCACAGCGGAGGCAGATAGCGGTGGGCATACCGATCGCCGTCCGCTGTCGGTGCTGCTGCCTCAGATGCTCCGCCTGCGCGATCAAATCGCGGCTCAGCATGACTATCAAGCATTGGGCATTGAATTGCGAGTTGGCACCGGGGGCGGTATCGGCGATCCCCTCTCGATGCGAGCCGCATTCGCCCTAGGCGCAGATTATGTGCTCACCGGATCGATTAATCAAACGAGTTGTCAAGCTGGCACGTCGATGCTCGCGAAGCAAATGCTGGCCCAGGCGACAATGGCAGATGTGGTCATGGCACCTGCGGCGGACATGTTTGAGATGGGAGTGCAGGTGCAAGTGCTGAAGCGCGGCAGTCTCTATGCTCAGCGATCGCGCAAACTGTATGAAATTTATAAACAGTACGAGAGCATCGAATCCGTTCCGCCAGAGGAGCGCGCCAAACTAGAGCGCGACATTTTTCACCAACCCCTAGAAGAGGTTTGGTCATCCACTGAAGCCTATTGGAAACAACGTGATCCCCAACAGCTACAGAAGGCGGAGCGTCAACCAAAGCACAAAATGGCGCTGCTGTTTCGGGCCTATTTGGGATTAAGCTCTCGCTGGGCGCAAACGGGGCAGGGCGATCGCAAGTCAGACTATCAGATTTGGTGCGGCCCTTCGATGGGACTGTTCAACAGTTGGGTGGTAGGAACCTGGCTAGAGCCGATCGAGAATCGAGACGTGGTGCTGATGGCGTTAGCGCTGCTCCAAGGTACAGCCGTCTTAACCCGTGCCGAACAGCTCAGCCACTACGGGGTTTCGTTGCCCAATCTATCCGAGCTATCCAAGCCTGCCGATCGAGAATTTCTGTTGCAACTGCATGGAGGTCGCTACAGTGCCTAAACATCACGTCGCATTTCTAGATAATGTCACCGGTTATTTGGGGCGCTGGATGCTGTTTTGGTTCCTCGAAGAATTGCCCAATGAGCAGATCGCGGTCTTAATTCGGCCTCATAGCAGAGGCCGTAAGGTGCAAGAGGCTGCCGAACAGCGGCTGGATGAAACCCTGGCAGCGATTGGCATGTCGTCTGAGCGTCATCGGATCACGGTGATTCCTGGTGATGTGGGGTCACCTTTCTTCGGGAACCGGGATGCACTCGAATCGCTCCAGGCAGACAGTTGGATTCATCTGGCTGGCGATGTGCGGTTTAAGCAATTAGGCAACAAAGGATTGCAAGCCACCAACTACGATTGCACGATTAATCTGATAGAAACCGCTCGTCAGATCACCTATGTTCCCCGTACCGTTTGCCATGTTTCTACGTTTTTTGTCTTTGAGAAAGCCAGTCAGCCGGATGGTGAATTCTTTGTGCCCGAAGACTTTCATGATCCCGATGAGATGGAGCATCACAACGCCTATGGCTATTCCAAACTGGCGGCAGAAACCTATCTTCATAGCCAGGTGCGCGATCGCAGCTTGCCCTTTAATCTCTTGGTGTTTCGTCCAGATATCATCATGCATCACATTCCGGTCAAAGAGGTGGCGGCCCGCAATCCAGACTTGGTGACCGATGATTTTAAGGTGATCTATCAACTCCTGGCCGCCTGTATTGGGCGCACGAAGGTGAAAATCCCGGGTGGCCCATCGTTTGATGCCCCTCTAAAGTATCTTCCTGTCTGCCCAGACACGGTTGTGAATCTTTCTGATGTGGATAGCGTCACCAAGTCGATGATGCAGCTTACCGTTTTGCACGGGGATGGAGGGCTCTCTCCCGATGATGGCTATCAGATTTTTCATCTTGTCAATCGCTGGCGACCCGTCTCCAATGGGTTTCTGCGCGAACTAACAGAAGCAGCCGAACCCGAACGGGCGAGGCAGACTCAGATTGTGTCTCCCCATGAATTTCAAACCCAAATCATGCCGAAACTCTCGTGGGTCGAAAAATTATACTACGCCCAATTTGTCGAGCCGTTTTTGGGCTATATGCATCGGGCAAGAACCCATACCAGTACTGCCAATGTTGATAATCTACTGGGTGATGATTGGCACCATTTCCATCCGATTCATCAACTGGATATCCCTCGATGGCTAGAAGTGGGCGCACGACAGGCGATCGCCAAAGACTTTGGTAATGTGGGTGCAATGCTATGACTCATTTCGGCACGTTTTGTCCCCCATCAACCGGGCACCTGAATACGATGATGCCCCTCGCTCAAGAGTTGCAGCGACGGGGGCATCGCGTTACCCATATCGGAGTGCTGGATGCTCAGCCAAAAGCTGTAGCGGCTGGTTTAGACTTTCGGGCCATCGGCGAAGACGAATTTCCTTTGGGATCAGTGCCAGAGGCGATCGCCCGCTTGGGCAAGATGACCAAACTCGCTGCACTCCGCTATACTATCCAGCTCATTCAAGAGGGAGCCTTCATCCGCCTTCGAGATGCTCCAAGCGTCGTCAAGTCAGCAGGTATAGACGCATTACTGATCGACCAGTTATCATCGGGTGCAGAAAGCGTTGCCGATCATCTGTCTATCCCATTTATCAGTGTTTGCAGTGCCATCCCGATCAATCAAGAGGTAGGAGTTCCTCCGTGTTTTACGCCGTGGCACTACAGCCCATTCCCCTGGAATCATCTGCGTAATCATATGGGATATGCGCTGATCAATCAGCTTTCAAAACCCATTCAGACAATGATTATAGACTATCGCCACGAGCGCAAATTACCTCCTTACCGACAGATTAATGATGCCTATTCCCGCTTAGCTCAACTGAGTCAACAGCCTGCCGAATTTGAATTTCCCCGAACTTCTCTACCTCCGTGCTTTCATTTCACAGGCCCATACCATGATTCGGTGAGTCGAGAACCCGTCCCGTTCCCCTTTGAACGACTCACCGGGCAGCCGATCATCTACGCCTCAATGGGAACGCTGCAAAATCGCCTGGTTGATACCTTCTATCACATTGCTGAAGCCTGCGTAGGGATGGATGCTCAACTGGTGATTTCGCTAGGCGGAGCTTTTGACTGCGATGCCTTGCCCCAACTACCCGGTGCCCCCATCATCGTCAACTATGCACCCCAGCTACAACTTCTGCAAAAGGCAGCGCTCACCATTACCCACGCCGGATTAAACACCACCCTAGAATCCTTGAGCAACGGTGTGCCGATGGTTGCCATCCCCGTCACTAATGACCAACCGGGTGTTGCCGCTCGAATTTCCTGGACGGGAACCGGCGAAGTTGTTCCCCTATCTCGACTCCATTCAACGACGCTGAAATCTGCCATTCAAACAGTCCTAAATAAAGCATCATATTCAACGAATGCATTGAGGCTAAAAGAGGCCATTCATCGGGCTGGAGGCGTGAGTCGGGCAGCCGACATCATCGAACAGGTTGTCTCTTCAAAGGAAACGCGCATCGTTCAAACATGACATCTGGGAGGACGGTATGAGGCATTTTGGAATTCTCTGTCTCGCTGAAACGGGTCACCTCAACCCTATGCTTGCTTTGGCGCATGAGCTTCAGCAGCGAGGTCATGCCGTGACAGTCTTCCAGGTCCCGGATGCCGAACAAATCGTCCTCTCAGCCGGATTCAACTACTATCCCATCGGGCGATCGCACTTTCCTCTAGGAACGATGCCCCGAATCGCTGCTTTCCGCGGAAAGCTAAGCGGCTTGGCCGGATCGCTCTATTCTGCCAGACTTTTATGGCAAGTGGCAGCCATGACCCTGCAAGAAGTGCCCAATGCACTAAGAGCGGTTGGCGTCGATGCGCTCTTAGTGGATCAGGCGTCACTGGCGGGAGGAACTGTTGCAGATCATGTCGGCATTCCCTTTGTCAGTGTTTGTGGTGCGTTGATGTTTAATCAGGAAGTCGGGGTTCCTCCTTGTTTTACGTACTGGCAGTATCAATCCTCCCAATGGGCGTATTTCCGCAATCGATGCCTGTATCAGATTAGTGCATGGATTGAACACCCGATTCGCACTCTGATTAACGGATACCGTCAACGATGGAAATTGCCCCTCTATACCGCATCTAACGACTACTATTCTCGATTGGCTCAGGTGTGCCAACAACCTGCCGAGTTTGAGTTTCCTCGCGCTGATCTACCCTCCTGCTTTCATTTCACAGGTCCTTATACCGTTCAAGGGATTAGAAAATCGGTGCCGTTTCCATTTGAGCAACTGACCAAAAAGCCACTCATCTACGCCTCTCTAGGAACGTTACAGAACCGTTTTGTCTGGGTCTTTCGCCGGATTGCTGACGCCTGTGTGGGCATGGATGTTCAACTGGTGATTTCATTGGGGGGAGCCTTGCATCGTGATTCCTTGCCCCAACTACCCGGTGCCCCCATCATCGTCAACTATGCGCCCCAACTAGACCTTCTGCAAAGGGCAGCGCTTACCATTACCCATGCTGGATTAAACACCACCTTAGAATCGTTGAGCAATGGGGTGCCCATGGTAGCTATTCCGATCACCAATGACCAACCCGGAGTTGCAGCCCGAATTGCCTGGACAAAGACAGGCGCAGTCGTTCCCCTTCACCGATTGAGTTCAAGGTCGCTGAAATCCGCGATTCAGAAGGTGCTGAGCGAAACCTCCTATTCTACTAATGCATTGAAGTTGAAGGATGCGATTCATCGGGCTGGAGGCGCGAGTCGGGCCGCCGACATCATTGAACACGTTGTATATCAGGATATTCATCCAGAAAACTCCACTGATGTAGCAGAGGCGGCAGATAATCAAGCCATTCGATTTTCGTTGAAATCACTTTAGGAAATCACCTTAGTAGGAACGTGGAGCAGGCAGGGAACTATGACTCACTTTGGTATTTTTTGTCCGTCTGAGACAGGGCATCTCAACACGATGATCACACTAGGGCGCGAACTCCAACGACGCGGACATCGAGTGACTGCCTTTCAGGTTCCCGATGCTCAAATACCAATTCAGTCTGCCGGACTGGACTGCTCTGTCATTGGGCAAACTCAATTTCCGTTAGGAGCCATGATCCAGCAGCGAACTAAGCTGGGTCAATTGAGCGGCATTGCTGGAATGCGCTATGCCATTGAAATGGAAAAGCAAAAAACGGCGGTCACTCTGGCGGAGGGGCCGAGAGCAGTCCACGATGCGGGAGTTGATGTCCTGTTAGTGGATCAGGCATCACGAGGCGGCGGAACAGTTGCAGATCGGGTCGGAATTCCGTTTATCAGTGTTTGTTCTGCACTCATGTTAAACCGAGAAATGAGCGTTCCCCCAATCTTTATGAGTTGGGGATATGATCCATCTCGGCTCGCATATGTACGCAACTGCATTGCCTATTTCATTAGTTTAGGGTTCATTCAACCCATTCATGCGCTCGTCAATGAGCATCGTCGCCAGTGGAATTTGCCGCTTTACAAGAGTCCCGATGATTACTATTCGCAGATTGCTCAAATCTGTCAACAGCCTGCCGAATTTGAGTTTCCTCGCTCCAATCTACCAGACAATTTCTATTTCACAGGGCCACTCACTGACCCATCGGCACGAGACGCTATCCCATTTCCTTACGATCAACTGACGGGGCAACCCTTAATTTATGCGTCGATGGGTACGCTGCTGAATCGCAAGCGTGAGGTTTTTCAGTTGATTGCACGAGCCTGTGCTGGACTCGAGGCTCAGTTAGTAATTTCGCTAGGGGGATCGCTCGATCCAGAATCCTTGCCAAATCTATCTGGTTCACCCATTGTGGTTCGCTATGCTCCGCAGCTTGAACTCCTGAAACAGGCACGATTGACGATTACTCATGCGGGCTTAAATACCACGATGGAGTCGTTGAGCAATGGAGTTCCATTAGTTGCAATTCCCATCACAATCGACCAGCCTGGAGTTGCCGCTCGGATTGCCTGGACGGGAACAGGAGAGTTTATTGACCTCAATCGCCTCAACCCTACTCGGCTCCGATTGGCGATCGCGCGGGTATTAACCAATCCATCCTATCGACACAATGCACTCAGATTACAAGAGGCGATTCGTCGATCAGGAGGAGTGCATCGAGCTGTTGACATTATTGAACAGGTGCTGCATCTGGAACGTACACCCTTGGAGAGTACCCCCTCTCATGTCCACTGATGGGTAGTAGAACGTACCGCATCGAGCAAGAGGAGTGAAGAGGTCGTGCGTCTTGCATCCAGAGTCCTCATACACTGACTATCATGGAAGATTTTGAATGGATGATTCAGGAACCGTCCGCTTCAGGCGAAGGTGGGCAAACGTTGGAATGGGCAGGATTCGAGGCTGGAGCAGAAGCCCAGTTTACGATTCAACCCTCTACCCGACTGACGCTTGATCCCCTCACGTTCAACATCTTTGATGACAACATCATTACTAGCAGCACATACGATTCAGGCAGCTTCAACATTACCAATACCTCCACCAACGGTCAGACGATTGAGCGGGTGCAGCTTGACGTGAGTTCAGCCGTGTTTCCCGACATGGTGTTTGATCCGTTTGGACAAGCAGGTGATTTAGTTGCCAAAGACTTTACCGCTGATGAAGGAGCTGATGTCACTGGATTGATATCGTCTCAGCTTTTGAATCCTAGGGATGGCGGATTTACGGGGCTTGAACTCGTCTTTGATGACTTTCAGCCGGGTGAAACATTCACCTTTTCTATTGATGTTGATCCAACCAGCACGCAAGGATTACCTCCACCCGGCCCCAACCATGCTGCTAGTGTGTCAGGGCTCGAACTCATCGGAACCCAGGTGGCGATCGCCTTCAGTGATGGGACAACTGCGGTAGGCGAAACCTATCGCATTCCAGAGAGTACCGTTGGATCAACCGTAGTTGTCAAAGCAGGATTACCACCCGCTCCTGCACTGGAAGTACTCGATTTACCAACTGCGTTAACTCCAGTGACAGACCCGAATCAAACCGTCCGGGTCAGCGGTCGAGTCGGTGACACTGTAGTTCTATCGGTGATTGAAGGAGCGCTCTTCGTCAATCCAGATGATACAGGTTCAGCGCAAATTAATTCAGATTTCCTTGAAGCAAATACTGCTCTAGCCGTTCGAGAATACTTTGCTGTGATTGGTGAAGCTGGGTATGTCGATATACCCATCACTCTGACTCACTCTGACCCCAAGGGAGGAATCAACTATATCGCGGCAGCGCTGACCGATGCCCAGGGCAACACCGGGCTAGTCTCCTCAACGGCCCTAGCGTTTGTTCCATCCTCTGCTCCAATCCGCATTGAAGCCGAAGACTATGTGGATTTTTTCGATACGACATCCGGCAATCGCGGCAGAGCGTACCGCGCTGATGATGTGGATGTGCAGGTGACGGCAGATATCGGAGGACAATACAACATTGGCTGGACAGAAGCCGGAGAATGGTTGACCTATGAAGTCACGGTGCCGACAACGGGACGATATGACCTCGTTGCTCGCGTTGCATCATTCACTGGACGTAAACGTCTGCAAGCATCTATTGATGGTCGAGAGACGATCGCCCAGATTGATGGGACGGGGGGCTGGCAGTCTTGGCAGTCTGTTACGTTAGGCACGTTTAACTTAACAGAAGGCACCCATGACCTCCGCCTGGATATTCTCAATGGTGGATTTAACCTCAACTACTTGGAACTCGTGCCCGTGCCGCCGCCGCCAGAGATTCGCATCAACGCCGGAGGAGACACCTATGTGGATCAGCTAGGACAGGTTTGGGACGCAGACGCCTATGCAAGTGGATCAAGTACTTCCTACGAGGCGATCGCCCCCATTGCAGGTACAGAGGAGGATGTTCTCTACCAAACGGGACGACGGGGCGATCGCTTCTCGTACGAGATTCCGGTAACAAATGGAACCTATAATGTCAGCCTGGGATTTGCTGCAACCGAACTGAATCTGTCAACTCCGGCAGAATTTCAGATTCGAGTCGAAGATCAAGTTTTTGCTGAACGCTTTGATATCGGCTCACAAGCTGGAGACGCAAACACCGCTCTGGTGGAATTTATTCGGCGAGTGTCGGTTGAGGATGGAGCACTCACCCTTGAATTTGAAGGACGTTCGCAAGGCGCGACTATCTCCACCATCGAAGCTATCAAAGTCGATCCCGATGAACTCCCCGAACTCTTTGTAGAATTGGATGTACCGGAGCAAGTTGTCGATTATGATGGCGACGGCAGCGAGATCGTACAGGTATTTGGGAGCGAATCCCATGCGCGTGAGTTTGGTGAAGTATTGACTCGCTGGGTGTGGACTCGCGGCACGACCGTTGTTGCAACGGGCATCGATATTGAAGAGGCAGACCTTGCCATCCCGTTGAATGTGGGGCAACATACTCTTTCATTGACCATTCAGGATAGTCAGTCACCGGCGGCTGCACTGACCGGATCTAAAGAGATTCGTGTTGATCCGATTGATGCGGTGGCTGGGGTACTGACGCGGTATTACCAGAATCCAGACGGGATATGGGATGGCAGTGACGAAACCGGATCGGAACCCGTATTGAATCAGCTTGATGAGCTGCCCGCGATTCCTGATTTTGTGGAAATTCGTCCCAATCTCTCGATTCAAAGCACATCTGGCACAATCGGCAATTCTCCCTTTTCTGATGACGTGGTGGTGGTGATGGATGGAGAATTCACGCCAACGACAACTGGATTCTACGACTTCATACTCCCCGGCACAGTTGATTCCCAGTTTTATCTGGATTATGACCTGGATGGCGATTTAGATCGATTGGTTGATCTATCCAATATTCAGCTCAATCAAGGATCGCCCTACCGTCTGCAAAGCCGATTTGCGTTTGACACGGCTGACTTTTCAACGGCTGAAGTATTGGTGCAGATCGATGATGCTCCCATTGAACTGCTTGCTCCTGACCAGTTGACGCATGATCAAACGAACCTATCTCCGTTCATCAATGAAGCACCCTTGGCGATCGCCCCGACACCAATTCCAACCACAGGGAATAAGCCCATTCGCCTCAACGGGGTCGGCTTTTTTTCTGCCGATTCATCTGTCCCGATTAACGTGTATTGGGATGGACAACTGCTCGATGAAGGCGCGTTTACGGTCGATCGCGGGGCAACGATCACGATTGATCCGCCGCCGGGTGACGTGGGCACTGTCATACCAGTTGTGGTTGAAACACCGAATGGGGTCAGCAATCCAGCCTCCTTTATCTATGAAGAAATCGTGCCGATTGAGTTTGCCACGAGTGCGATCGCAGGCACGGATGGATGGAGTCCATTCGGTGGACCGACTCAGGGTACGTGGGGGGCAGACGGCAGGCTTTATGTGGGGTCGGTGAGTGGCGAAATCAAGATTTATACCTTTGATGACGACTACCAAGTCACCGATGTCCAGTCCATCACAACGCTGCAAAGCCTGTCGAATCCGAATATTTTGGGCATCGCCTTTAACCCATTTGACACGCCTGAGAATCCGACTCTGTATGTGGCTCACAGCCAGTTATTTGCCAATGGGGGTGCAGATATTGATGAAAGTAATGACATTTCGCCCTACAGCGGTCAGGTTTCCATCTTAGAAGGGGCTGACTTTTCAACGCTGACGCCGCTAATCACCGGATTGCCTGCATCAAACCACGATCACGGTGTGAATGGGTTAACCTTTACGAACGAGGGAGATTTGCTGATCGCCGTTGGCGGAGTCACCAACGCAGGCGTCAAGTGGCCTGAAATTGGGGATCTTCCTGAATCTCCCTTTTCCGCTGCCATTCTCAAAGCGAACCTCAGCAACCCAGACTTCAACGGCACCATTGAATATGAATGGAGTAGCACCCCGCCCAGTGCAGCCAATGCCGCTCCGAATAACCAAGTCTACGGTAATGACGTTAACGTCAGCCCAGTCGTCGACATTGATGTATATGCCAGCGGATTTCGCAACGCCTTTGATTTAGTCTGGACGACAGATAATCAACTGTACACAGTAGATAACGGCCCGAACATACTCTTCGGACCGGCTTCAACCGGACTTGATACGACCGGGCCAACTGTCGGCTTCCTTCATCCCGACGTGAATGATGAATTAAACCGAGTCGATCCAGGGGGCTATTATGGTCATCCCAACCGCAATCGGGGGCGGTTTGACGCTCGACAAGCGGTCTTTTACAACGGCGAAACCGATGCTTCAATTCCAGGCATCTACACGGCACCATTAGCCATTCTGGATGCATCCACAAATGGCATCGATGAATACCGAGCCACAACGTTTAATAGCCAAATGCGGGGGAATATCTTGGCTCAAGACTGGAATGATACCCTGTATAGCATTCGGCGATCGCCCGATGGTACTCAGGTTGAAGCCATTGAAGAATTCACCGATCTATCATCGGGGCTGGACGTGCTGACGGGGCCGGGTGGCGTGATTCTGGGCATTGATTACTCAGATGGTAATATCACTGTCTCGAAGCCCATTGATGCAGCGGTGTCGGGTGTGACGGCCTATGATATCTTTCCGTGGCGATCGCCCGCTACAGGCGGGCAACCCTTTGTCATCGGAGGTGCCAATTTTTCAGGCAATATCGCTGATACAACGGTCATCATTGGAGATAAAGAAGCAACCATTACATCAGTCTCCGAAACGCGCATTAGAGGGATATTACCCGCTCAACTATCTCCTCTAGATCCTGACAATAACGGACTTTTGGATATTACTGTCATTAGCCACGGTGAAAACTCAGTCATGACGGATGCGTTTCGTTTGCTCTAGCCATTGAACGTTGCTCATCAACTCACATGAGATAATTCTAGGCAATGAGTGCGATCGCCCGACCTAGCAAATGATGCGTATCAAGCTTCTGCTTTACCCCGGAGTTTATACCAATTCTCGATTTTGGATTTGCGATTTTGGATTGACGGCCAGCATCCTTGCAAGGGTTCTGGCCTATTCATTTGTAGCCTTACTTTGAAGAATTGGTTTAATTTCCACCAGTCTGTGCTTGACGCGCACATTGCTATAGTAAGCAGTAAAGATTTATCAGTGGGATTTTGAGATGGCCTGCAGCTCTACAAATTTGCCGTTGGGCTGTGCAATCCGGCAGACTATCTATCTGGCAACGTAACAGATTGTAAAAACCGTTGAGCATTTGCAGAATTGCATACCGATTTTAGCGAGATGCCCTTGACATGAGCGATCGCCCTTTACCCCTTAATGGCGATCGCCTATTCCTAGAATCGTGCAAGCGTTTAAGACGTTTGTAGTCTCGGTGTGCATAGTTTACCCAAATAAGTAGTTCATGAGTAGTTCTAAGTCTCACTATTCCTCCTCACTGCTTGACGACCCAACAATGTCGAATTCAGATGCCTTCCCACTTGAAATCGATCACATAGTCATTTACGTGGCTGATATGGAATCAGCAGTTGAGCCTTTCAAAGAACTTGGGGTTTGTGTCCATTCTCCAGTGCACCATATCGACTATGGAACCGTTTCAAGTCTGATTTTCTTTGAAAATATGTACCTTGAAATAGTCAGTATCGAGAACGAACGTGCAGTTAAACATCAGGCAATGCGAACGGGATTTGATCCCCTCAGGCGTATTCAGGGGCAAAAACATCTCACTTCTCCTTTTGGCATAGGGTTACGGTATACGCCTAATTCAATAGCTTCAATCAACCCAATCGATCCCAACCAATGCTCTGAACCGATAGAGTCGGATCTGTCAATCTACTTCGATGCAAACAATATGGCTAAGCCGGATGAACCATTTTGTTTTGTTGTTTCGAAGATGGTTGCCTTGACGGACTGCCTTTATCCGTCATTACCCAACTATCAACAATGGGTTTCTCATCCGTTAGATATCCGACGAGTAACCGATGTCAGGATTACCGTTCACGCCTATAGCAAGCTCAGCAACGCTGTCACCATGCTGAGTCAAAATCATGTTTTGACAATCACTCAGGGGCTATTCCCCTGTTTAGACCTCACATTTGACGAGAGGAAGACTGGTAGAACAGTTGATGCCCGTCCATTCCTGCCGTTGGTCTTGAAATATTAGGAGCCGGAGTATCTATGAAAATTTATCTCAACTATGAGCACTTGAAGGTCATGCGTGCTAGCGATCGATTGAGTCTATTATCTAACAATCACAGCATCTCGCAAACGCATAGGGGCGATCGCCCTTTTATAAAGAGTCTCAAGGTATTTAGACGACTACGTTATCGCATATTTTTTCTACGTTGAAGGGGTACTACTCGCTCTCTGACTCGTTGGCACACTCACAAGACGATCAAAGGCTAGTCCACTATTACCTTCTCCACGCCCTGTTTGCTTGCGAACTCCAAGCCATGTAAACACTTGCCCATTATACCAACGCGTGCGCTGATAACTTTGGATGGCACGCAACCCCGCACGGGATACTTCTGCCTCATCAACAAAGTATCGCTGCTGATCTAGCTCAGTTTCATGATCCAGTCCTTCTCGAAGCAATACGGTGCGAGGCTTGATTTTAGGGCGATTGGGACTACCCGGTAAGATCCGAGGCATAGATGCCCGCTGGAGTTGAATTTGACGATTACTGTTTTCTACGTGTACAGGAATAAAGGGAATCCAATTTTCGGGGACGCGGTTCATGACCTGGTAACGAATTGGGGCGTTGTAGGTTTCTGGAGGCGGCACGACTTGTCCTGCTTCGATGTCCTGCTCTAGTAAGCGCTTGTAATAGTTGTAGAGTTCATATCCTGCTTCTCGTCCCGATTTGCTGTCACCCGAGGGTAAGGGGATACGCATTTCAATGCCCCACACCATGTTCGCCATTTCATCACGGATCAAGGAGATTTCTTCGAGCGATCGCCCCTCTTGTATCTTCGGTACCGTTGGCAGTAGTAGTAGACTAGTATCTGCTGCTTCCTGGTTCTGCCCCCGTGTGCTGATGGTAAACATGCTCCAGCGCTGCCAGTCGTCATCATCCCCACTGCCCGCAGGTTCTACCCAGATGCGCTCTCCAAACACGTTGGTTACTGCTATCCCCTTCACCCGTGCAATGCTTCCCGCCGGTAGGGGATAGGAAATCAGGAACCAGTCGTTGGCATAGACCAGACCAAATTCCATAAATAGTAGTTTAGATAGATCTCGGGTTTTGGGATTAATGTCGCCAAAGTTGGTCTTGCGGTCTTCAAATGCCCACCAGCGGGTATTGGGCATGCCATCATAGCTAATTTGCACCGGAATGAAAGATAGAGGCGTAGGAGCCTTATCTATGGGATTAGGAGTTTCTGAATCCGGGGATTCTGGTTCTGGATTCTCTGGTTCTGGATTCTCTGGCTCTGGATTCTCTGATTCCGGATCAGGAGTTGGACTCGGAATCGTCAGTTCTTCGCGGGTTGGGTCGATGTCCAGGTTATACCAGTCGAGCCGACCGTGATAGTACTCGTCTGCGGTGTAAACGGCTTCCCCATCCGATACCGGAGCCGAACAGGAAAACTGATACTCCAACTGCGAGGGTTTCCAGGCGTCGCCTTGGGTTTCGGTGGGCTGATAGAACTGTCGCGGGAACCAGGCAATGAAGCGTTCGGCCAGGGCATCTACCTCGGCGTGGCGGGCAGACGGAATCGAGGTTATTGCATCATGAGCTTGATGGCTCGGATCGGCGATGAGATAGCGATAAAAGGCATAGCCATCCATCATGCGTCCCGCTACGACAGTAACCTGCTGCCATACTTCGGGATGGGCACAAATCTGGGCATCCTCTTCAGCGTTGGGGTCGGGGTCCTCAATGGGGTATTGCCGGATGTACTCTTCATCAAAGTTGCCAATGGCTGAATTAACCAGCTTCAGCCAGTGCCGCCCCATCAGCAGTCGGAGATTGAGGGAAATATACTGATCGCCAATGATGAAGGGCAGCGGGCGGTTTTCCACCTGAGCTTCCATCGGGATGTCGTCAGAAAAGGGACGCGGCTCGTGGTCATTGGGCTGGTACTTCGTCAATCGCGTAGACCCCATGTGAACCTTAGCGAAAATGGGCGATCCGGCATCGTCTCCTAAAAATTCACCCATCTGCCACTGTTTGCAGAGCATCCACAGGGCATCCCGCACTTCAGCCTTGAGGGCGCGGTCGAAGTCATCCCGACGGGGACGCCCCTCCAACCGATTCCATAGGGTGATCGTGGGGAGGGCTCGTCGAGCGAGGACTGCTCGCATGTTTTGAATAGGAGGAAGTTCAGCCATTGTCTTCAGCCATTATCTTCGGTGTTGATGAGACGATATACGGTGTTGTTCAGAGCTAGATTGAGCATGATCGTGATGGGGTGAAAGGTGACCGCCGAAATGGTGGCAGGCAAAAAGCGAGCATAGGGAGTATCGTCTACCTGCGTGGGTTCAATGGCTCGCAGACGGGCTTCCTCCAGGGTTTCGCGGATCGCGTCCACCAGGTCATTCCATTGCCATGCGCCGTCTAGATGGGGGCTAGTGACTAGCAGCAGCGTTTGGGGCGGTTCGGCATTGGGGCGATCGTAGTTGAAGGTAATGCCGGTGGTTTCCTCTGGCGTGGGAATCACTTCCGTCCATTCGTCGAGCAGTAGTCCGCATTGGTTTGCACTGGGGTTGAAGGGGATGGTGTAGTGGGCGGTGTAGAGGAGGCGATCGCCATCAAACTCATATTCTGTTGGATAGGGCATAGCCAGCCAGCGATCGTTTTCTCGGTAGGGCAACTGGATGGGCACCAGGTCGGGTTCTCCAGTGCCAAAGGCGCGACTCAGCATCATCACCCGTTCCCAGTGGGCAGCGTCTTTACGCACTCGCGCTACGCCATACAGCCATTCATCGACGGGAAAGTCCAGTCCCAATCCCGACGGTTCTGCCTCGGTGAGATAGGACAGGATAAGCGTGCGATCGCCCCATGCCTTATCCCACTCACTCGCCCGCTCAGCGGACAGCGTAAATTCTGGAACCAGTTTGAAATCTTCGCCTAGTAGACTTTTAGCGGCTTGAGTCAGCCCTTCTACCCGTGCTGTCGCTTCACCCAGACTCAGAGCCTCTGTGATCTGGTCACTGGCAGCGGTTTGTCGTCGCAGAAGTTCCGTTCGCAGCAGCGTGACCTGACGATGCAGATCCCCGGAAAACCGCAGGATTTCGTCTTCCTCCTCTGTGACCTCCAGCCCCTGAAACTCAAAGGCATCTAGAGGCAACTGAGCCGTGATGTCTGCTAGCAACTGGGACAGGCGCGTATTCGAGGAATCCAGGATCGCCCGAAACTGATTTAGCTTTGTCTCAAACGCAACGGCTTTTGCCTGAACCGCCATCCGATACGCTTCAGGAGTGGCAGGCAGAGGAACGGTCAGCTCTGTCGAGACCAGCCCCTCGGCCTGCCGTAGCAGAGCGATCCGTTCGTCGTCGGTGGTTGCGGCTGGATAGTCAGTGGTGAGGAGCGTGTTGAAGGAGGTGAGGCGGTCTTGCCACCGTTCTACCAGCTCATTGATCTTGCCTCGGAGTATCCCAAACTGCTGCTTTTTCCAGTCATAGGCAAACCCAATGCTGGCCTGGGGAATGCCAAAGGCGATCGCCCGGTGAAACAGCGCCATCATCCGGTCAATCCAACGATCAATGTCTAGAAAAGATTGCATTAGACTTGCTCGAATCGCTTGTAAAAGCTCGTTTTTTGTTGGGTCATCAATGGGTTGGTTATCAAACGCATCCTCTAGTTGGGCAACCAGTGCCGCATCCGGGGAAAACGCCCCTTCACCATCATCAATCACCTGGGTGCCATCCCCATCGAAAATCCGAACCTGATAGGAACCCGCGATTCTCCCGACGACGACTAATCTTTCCCCCTCCTCTGGCAAATCATCCGCACTGGCGACGGTGATCAAGCTCAGCTCATGGTCATTCAGAACGCTGCTCTGGCGAGTGTCCGCAAACCATTGCCATCGCTCCAAATCCTCGCCCAAACTATTCAAATCATCTTCCGCCGGATTAGGATGGGCAACCAGCTCTCCCAACTGCTCTGCCAAGGGCAGCAGGCGATTCTCATCGACCATGACCTGCGCGGCAGTTTCCTGGCGAGCTTCCGTCGGCATTGCGACATCCGTGGCATTCAAGGGGCGAGATTTGAGAATCAAGCTGCGGAGGCTGCTCAGCATCGCTCCGACTTCAAAGAAGGACACTCGCCCCGGTTCCTTGAGCACATATTGAATCTCGATGTCGATATCCCAACGAGGAGTATGGGTCGTCAGCATGTAATACACCACCTGATCATCCAGCTCGGTCATGGCCTGGTTGGCTTCCGGGTTGACGAGGTAGAGTAAATCTAGGGGTTGTAGTCCAAGTTGCTGCTGGCTAACCTCCTCCGTTTTCACAATGCCATCTGCTGCATCCAGATACGTTGCCTTGCAGATGACGGTGGTAGGATCTGGCAATAAGCGGTTCAACCACTGGTTGACAGCGGGTTCAGCATGGGTGCGGGGGGTGATGGCGATCGCATTGGGAGAGATCGTTGGGTCTAGTCCTGGCTCAAAATGCAACCCCATGCGATGAGTTACGTTGATGCCGCTGCGCGGCGTTTGCACTACTTCCGGTTCGGGAGGAAACGTACCTTTGGCGTAGGCATCTAGATTGGATGCCACTCGCCCATAATTGCCCTGCACTGCCTGATACACTCCCTCTGCCATCACTAGATCAGCCACCGCATCTTGGATGTCGAGAATCCGTTCAACTTCGGTGTTGATGACTGCTTTCTGGTCATCGGTGATATCTGTCGTAGGAAGACTACTTGTACCAAAAGGATAGGTCTCGATGCCCGACTGTTTGATTTGATTGATTAGAGCATAGCCGTTTACTACGTTGCGTGCCTCAATCGTCTGGATGGCATCGGTGTCGTCCGAACGAGTCTCTCGAAACCGATTGGCAACGAGCGGAAACGCCTTACGCAGTTCAAGAATAAACTGATCGACTTCGGCTTCGGTGTGGCGATCGTGCAAGCCCCGTTCTAGCTGATAGCCTAGTAGTGCTCCCAGAGTTTGCCCGTTGCGGATGCCTTCAATGATGCCCAATGCCATCCGCACCCGCTCGGAGGACAGGTTGACCTTAAGCAGGTTGGGATTGCCGGGCGTGGCGTTGGCGATGTAGCCATTGCGGAGAATGGCAGCGGCGATCGCATGGTTGAGTGACGGGGCGTGAATAAATCCGCCGTTGGTGTCGTCCCGCATCAGAGGCGGTAGGTTTTCGGCATCGGGCGGGTTAAAGATGGCATCCAGTTCTTCATCTAGCTCCACGGGAGTGAGCTGTTTGTCTTCTGACTTCACTTTCTCTAGAATGCCGAACGCCCCTAGATAGATGCCTTTTTTAGCCGGGGAACGTTCGACCTCAGCTGCGAGGAGTTCAACCTCAATATCGTCGTCAGAATCATCATCATCGGGCGTGTCAGGCGTATCAGGGGACGTGGGGCGATCGCCATACCGCAGTCCCAATAGTTGGTAGTTCAATAGCCCCCAACGCCAGGCATCTAGCCGATAGGTGCAGAGATCCACATGTTCGGCAAACAAGCGTTCCAGCCGAGCAGTAGGTGCATTTTCCAGATGCTTTAATGCTTCAATTTGCTGATACAAGTAGCGGGTAGCGGGCAATTGACTGATGATCTGGGGAATGTAGTCGGCAACCATCATTTCGGGATTGCTCGTAATCGTAGGAGCCGTTTGGTAGAGGTATTCATAGCGACTCTCGCTCCGCTGGTTGAGCCGGATGGGTTTGCCAGACGTTGCCAGTTGGTTGGAGGTTCGCTCTAACGAGGATTCACTCCGATCGGCCACATGCACAAAGCTGGGATCGAGTCGTGCAATCGCCAATTGCTCTGGGGACAAAAGCTCAAAGGTTTCAAACAGGCGTAACCCTGCATCCCAATAGCCTTGTTCTAGGGCATAGCGAAGCATCAGGTAAAGCAGCGCTCTGGGCTTCTGATTGTCGGGGAACCCCTCTTCGTTTCGCAGTGCATCAAAGGAGGTCTGGGCAGTGTCAATCAGCCAGCGGATATAGTTGCGGCCATCCTCGGTATAGGCACGAATCGGGTTGATTTCTGACAGGGGCTGATCGTCGATGAGATCTCCTAACAGCTTGTCGGGTTGTTTCAGAAAAAATTTCTCTAGGATTTCAGGAATAGCATCGTTCTCATATCCCAGTCGGCTCAGCAAGTCCATGCCGCTTTGAGGATAGCCCACGGCAATCAGCGCAGCCAGTAATTGCCCCCAAAATCCCTGCAACTTCAGGCGATTGGTCAGTTGCTCTAGGCTTTCGGCATAACGCAGGTAGTATTCCGCCGATGAGGGATGGAGTCCCACGACATCCAGCAAAATCTGATGCGGATCGCTCTCCTCGCTCTCCTCATCCTTGCCGACATAGGATACTTTCGAGAGCTGCTGCCGCCAGTCGTCTCGCATGGTTTCTAGGAGCTGATACAGCTCAATCAAATAGGTGCGGTAGCTCGACGGATGGGGCACTCCCAGAGGTCGAGGCCAGCGTTTCTCTCGCAGCCAAGTCACCCGACTGAAGACGGTAGTGGGCAGAATGCCGTAGGGCTGATCGCCGATGCGAATCGCTGGTAAAATGCCTCTAGCAGACACAAAGTTTGTGAAGAACCAGCGAGTTTTCTCAATGGTGGAGGCATCAAACACCGGAGTCATCATCGACTCCATCAAATAGCCCCAGGTGCCGGGCCACAGTACCGTATTCATGGCACGGGCTTCACACTGGTCTCGCCC
This sequence comes from Elainellaceae cyanobacterium, assembly GCA_051117335.1. Taxonomy (GTDB): domain Bacteria; phylum Cyanobacteriota; class Cyanobacteriia; order CAZCXK01; family CAZCXK01; genus DBGGTD01. Next base: position 19,972 of record JBNPEB010000020.1, on the reverse strand, counting down.
GCGCGCAAAGGGAGTGCGGTCAAAGGTGCTGAGCCGGATACCGAGGAGATCTGCCAACCACTGCCCATCCCGGCGCGATCGCCAATCCGGGTCATGAGCCAATGGGTCTGCGTTGAACACCAGATCATAAGTGTCATCCGCGTCTTCGCTTTCAGAAAACCCAGACCCTGCCCCTTCGGTATTGTTCGTGGGCGTGCCTTGAGGCACCAGGCTAAAGCCAGAATTTCCCGTTTCATGATGCTGAAAGAGGGTTTCGAGCATCGCTTGCCCAGCGGTAGCGTCGGCACTCAGCCGCACTCCCAGCACCAGCAGTTGATCAAACCCCAGCCGCTGATCCGTCGGGCTGAGATTAACTCGAAACCCCATGCCCACCTCGACCGCGCGATCGAAATCCACCATCCACCGCATAGCGTCACTGACCACCACATCGCCATTTTCCAGGCGCAATTGGTCAGCGTCGTCCGCCAGGGGATCGGGTCCTGCAATTAATGGGGTAGGAATCGGGTTGCCCAGCTGTTCTAACACCTGTTCGCCGTTGCGATAGCCCAGCAGCACCAGCCGCTCTGGCAACACGGTCACGCGCGGAGCCTGGGACCAGGAATTTTGTTGCGTTTCCGTTTGTTCGGGGTCAGGGAATTCGAGCCAGGCGATCGCCACTCGTGCGTCTGCCCTCGTCAGAGAAGCGGGAGGCTCATCTGCTAGATTTTCCGGCACGTAATCAGCGCGAATCACCGCTGCCCGGTCTGCTCCGATCGCCCCGTCGAGTGCGTCAATGGCAGTTTGTTCGGCGGCGGCATCACCTCCGGCTTTCCACCAGGCGACCCAAAACGTCTCGACAACAGGCTTTTCTTCGGAGGAGAGGGGCTGTGAGGTGGCGATCGCCAGCACCAGATCCACCCTTGTTTCTGCCTCTGTCTTTTGGGGAAAGGAACTACTCAGATTCGGTTGGTACTGCTGAATCAGCCAAGCCGCCCGTCCAGCACCGAAGCCAGAAACGAGCGATCGCCATGACCCTCGCTGTTCGGCCTCAATGCCTCCTGCTTTCGCCCAGTCCACCCAAAACTTTTGCACGCTGGCAATTTCGCTCTCTGAAAGCACCGATTCAAAGGTATCCACCAGGCACTCGTCGGGATACACTCGCACCCAGAGCTGCTCAACCGGGACTGCCCCTGTTCCCAACACCGATTTAAAGCGGGTTTCCAGCCGTAACGGAAACAGGAGAATCGGATAGTCTGTGCTTTTGAACTGAAGGCTTTCACGGGGGTCGGCAAACGGCAAGAATTCGGCAGTCAGCCGCGTCGCAGTCGTTGCTACTTCATCCAGATTACTTTCCAGTTGTCGAATGGTGGCTTCCGTCCTGGCTTGTTGTGCTTGCAACTGGCGCTGGCGGGACTGATGGTCTGGATTTTGGGGATTGAAATAGCGATTCAGCCGTTGCTGAGAAACCCGGTTTTTTGTCAGTTGTTCGCGGGCAACAAACAGATTCAATCGGGTGCGATCGCGCTGCTGTTGAATCTGGTGGAGTTGTCTGCCCGTATCATCAAATTCGGTCATGACGCTGATCTCCCTACTCCGGCAACATTTCTGAGGCATGAACCGCGACCCGGACGGGCACCTGGTACATGATGTAGGCCATCTCTGCCGCACTGACACTGCCTGTCCAGGTTACTTGCACATCTTCGGCATACTGCTGGCGGCCTTCCTGATCGTCTTCCGGTGGCTCTGTAAGGGTGATTCCGGGAGGAGTTCTAGGCTGCACGAAATCTCCGGCAGCACCTCCCGGCAGCACATCTTCCCAAGACAGATCATTCCAATGATGCTTGATACCTCCTCCTGCACCATCCTGGTCAATATCAAAGCCAAACCGAGGTTCACCAGCACGTTCCTCAATCACGAAAAACCAGCCTGGATCGTCCGGCTTATCCTCTGTTTCGCCTCGCGCTTCTTTCGGGGTCAAATCAAAACCAAAGAAATAGATATCCGGCTCCACCTTGGCTTCATAGAGGGGCATACGGATTTTAGAAGGGGGAGGATTGTCCTCTTCTGTCTCATCTAGAGAGCGCAGGGAACGGGGTTTGGTCTTATCAATTTCACCATCATCCGTCCTTTCCCACTCTGCTCGCTGGGCATAGATCTCGGCGGTTGGATACTTCTTCAGCAGTTCTCCGCGAATCGTCAGAAACAGGTTTTTCCGCTGTTCACCGGGTGCCTCTCGATGGTCATGGTCGCCGAGATCGGAAAACCGCGACCAGCGGTGTAAGGGCGGAATATCCCGCAGTTTTTCTCGCAGTTCTTCCTTATCCATGTCGTCGCGATCGAGGAAGCTGCTGACATCCCAAAATTGGCGGAAATAGCTGCCCCGCTGGTCGGTGTAGTATTCGCGCCAGAGCAACTCGCGGGCAAATTCGTGGTTTAGCCCCACCATGTACGCTTCGATAAAGGGCTGGTTGGCTTCCAGTAAGGAAATGCTATTTTGCTCGATGTATTGCAGATTGGGCAGAAACAGCTCATCTGAAAGCTCCACCAGAGGCTTGTACATGGGGATGTCAAATTCGGGGTAGGCCATCGCCTCCTCAAAGATCTCAAACAGGGCATCAGCGATGCGGGGGGGAATAAAGATTGTCGTTAGGGTGGCTCTGGGGATGGTGACATCAGGATTAATGGCCTGGAATGTGCTTACGGTCAGCGCAGGCAGATCCAACGGTTGTCGGGGCGGTTCCTGAGCTGCTTGATGACTGGCCTGAATCAGGCGATAGGTATCCTTGAGGGCGACCTTGAAGCGAGTCGCCTCGGCACTATCTGAATTCCCTTGATTGGGCTGTGCGTCTTCATTGGGTCGAGTGAGAATAAAGTCAGGGCTTTGAGGCAGTTTATCCACCTGATCGGGAGTTTGATTTTCTTCCTTGAGGCTATCGGCAGCATCGGTCTGTCTATCAAGTCGGTTTAGATAGAAAAAAGCGATCAGTGCCAGAATCCCAACAATCAGGAGACCTACCAGCCCCCCGATCAGGGTGAAAATTAGGGTGATCAGCGCCAGGATGATAAACCTAAGCCATGACGGGATACGGCGCACCAAATCTAGGATTACCTCCGGCACGTTAGGCAGCATTTCCTCTGCCAGTTGGTCTAGGGTCGGCAGGCTGGGAGGGGTGATTTTTGGCGGCGCGGGGAGAATTTCCCGATTGTTGATCCGCGTCACTAGGGCTTCAGGGGGGCGATCGCCCGAAAAGTTGAGCTGTCGAATCAGGCGCGATCGCGATCGCATCATCCGCCGCATCGGAGCCACCGTCGCCACACGAGGAACAATGCTGGTTCTGATCGCATGGAAACGGGTCGTACTGTCTACCAGCACCCGTCGATCTAACGGAGCCGTCAAAGTGAAAAAGCGGTCGGGATTCCGATCCTTGAGAGGACGCAGATGATTGTCGTACCAAATCCAGGAAACTTCTTTAGCAACCTGCGCCCATCTAATCTGCTGATTCGCTTTAAGAATATCGCCAATCTGCCCCCACGCTGCATCCATATAGGCTTCCTGGTTTTTCTGAACCACCTCTGTACCAAAGCCAGCCGCGACGCGAAACCGAGGATCTAGATTAAGGTCATGGACCCAGTTGTCATTCTGAGGCAGATCATTACCCGCCTCGTCCGTCAAAAGCCGCTGCATTTTGGCGTGCCAGCGCCCATACAGGGGTGGGGTGATCAGCGGATCGGGGTCAGGGTCTGTGCTAATCGGAACGGGCAAATTGGGGTCGCTGTTGGCGGTTTCTGCATCCAGGCGGCTGTACCCCTCCGCCAGATTGATAAATGCCGCCAATTCTGTCTGGAATGGATGGGGATAGGGCTGTGCCCAGTTGTCATACTTCTGTACTTCTTGCTGATCGTCTTCGCTGAGGGTATCGAAGGGAATTTGCAACGCTCCACCAAGCTTCAGTACACCCCCTAGCCCAGATACCGTTAAAGTATGACCTAAACTTGCGGTAACAGCCTCTATCAATGACTGTCTTACTGGTCTATCCAGTGATGGGCTACTAAGCGCCTCGTCCAATCGCTGAACCAGCGCATTATCGGGAGTAAACTCTCCTTCTCCCCTGTCAACGACCTGATTTCCAATCTCATCAAAAATACGAGCATGATAGAAATCGTCAATTTTCGCTACAATCACTACGCTTCTGCCTTTTGAGGGCAAATCATCCGCACTGTCTACGGATATCAAATTCAGGTCATACTCATCCGATATACCAGGCAGGTTGGCATCAGGATACTGCACATCCATGTCTCGCCGCCCTACCCGACTGTCCATGAGCCTTGGTTTCAGTAGCCGCACCAAATACTCAAAGTCACCCACCGTACTCGTGCGAAAATACCAGCGATGGTAGACGGGGTAATAGGTCGGTTCCTGCCGAGGGTCTGCGGCTCCCTCAGGATACGCATCCCAGGCGCAGTGGGTCGCATAGGGAGCCGTAGCGGGATCAAGCCCTAATCCAGCCAGCCGTCCAGTTTCAAACACAGGCATGAGAAAAGCATGGTAGGCCGTATTTTCGGCCAGCCTGCGGGGAGAAAGAATGCGGGAATAGGCGAGGTCTGGATTTTGCTTCAGAGTTTGCGTCAACTGGGCCAGTACCGGGCTATTTTCATCGGCCTCTACGACCATGTCCGTACTTCCGGCAATCAGGCTTCTGTTCGTGTGAACGTGCGCCCAAGCCCAGAGATCTGCCGAGGGAGGAAAGACAGAAGAATCCTCAACAACAACGTAGGGGAGGGGGCGATCGCCTCCACCTGCTCCTCCTTCCTTAAACTCGTCTTCTGTCAATACCACCAGCATCAGCCAAGGGCGCAGGCGATTGATATTTGAAGCATTCGGTTTGGCTGGGGTATAGCGCCAAGGAAAATCCTCATCATAGAATTCGATATACGGAAGGAAATTCGTCTCAAAATTAGTAATCCAGTTTCGAGGTTCAACCTTGAGGATGGCTTTCGTGTCAATGCCAATAATGTCTCCTGGGCCATACAGCTCAACATCTTGAGAAATCTCCTGTTCTAATAGGGTCGAGCCTTCCAGCGGGTCACCCGTCAGCTTGAGGGCGATCGCCACCGATGCCCGACTCTTGACCGTAACATCCTGATCGGCAGCATCAATTGTGTTCGCAATGCCCTGGCGCAGCCACGGTAGAAATGTATAGGTTCCTAGTTCACTCATAACCCTGCCTCACTCCCCAACATTGACTTCATCGGATGGAATCACGTGAAGTAGTTCTCGTCGGGATGCATCCCTAGCTACCTCAGCGTCCATAAAATCGCGGGCTTTTGCCTCGCTGGTAAACACAGCCTGTTGACTGACTGCCCGGTTATCTACGGTAGATGCCACTACAAACTGTTCGGGCTTGAGCACAATCGTGTCGTCGAACGGCTGGAACTGGCGCTTATAGTGCTGAGACACCACGGACTTCGTCACCACGCTGCCATTGAGGAAATGGTTGAACAAACGATTTACAAAGCCAAACAGAGCAATGAATAAAAACTGAAAATTCGTATCGATGATGTGCGTCTCATAGCGAATATTCCGCTTCACCGCTTTGCCCGTAGCGAAGGATTGATCAGATACCGCTACTTCTATCCCTGCTTCTTCGGGCTGAAATGGAGCTTGAGAGAGCTTCTCAGCGTCTTTGAAATCCTGGAATTGGGCGATCGCAAACTGCTCATCCAGATCTGCCACCTTCTTCAACCCACTGGTGACGTCTAAATAGAATCGCTTGCCATCTTTCGGCTTTTGATTGCCCACCTTATCGAGTCGCAAATCCAGCGGCACCGCCCGCTGCGTCACGGTCAGGGTGCCAATCGGATGCAACACGAGGCGATCGCTGCTATCACTCAGCATCCGCAATGACACCAGCAAATTGCTCGATGCCGGAAGCTGCGCCTTCCAGTTGGATAGCTTTTCAAATTCTGCTTGCAGTAGCGGCAGGACATCGATGGGTGGCAGGGAGGTATCCTTCGTCTCGCCCCAGGTAAAGTCAAAGTTGGCTTTGATGCTGAAGAATAGCAGCTTGAGCTTGCCATAGCCCTTAGCCCGCCAGGGAGTCGGCCCCTCAAGCGAGAACTTCAACGAAATGCTGAACAACCCGATGCCGAAGACTTTGAGAGAGACTTCGCAAGAAATCTCAATGATGAAGAAAAACGGGCTGAACTGGAACAGGGCGTCAAAGGCAAGATGGCCTTCAAGCTTGAATTTGCTAAAGCCAAAAAAGATCTCGGCGCGAGCCCCAAACTGTACCGTATTAGAGGTAACGGCGAAGTAGGCCATCACGCGAATGCGGCTCAAGGGCTGATTGACGATAGTGACAGCAATGCGCTGAGGAGTCGGAAACGGCAGGGGAGGCGGCGTAAATTGCGGATGAAAGCCCCCTACGCTCACCACAAAGTTACTGTCATTACCCCACGCCATCAATACACCCATCCCCCCCTCAATCGTGTTGAAGAGGATTCTTGATTCAAACAGGGTAGCGAAAAAGTAAACTCGTTGCTTGTCAAACTCGATCGCCCCAATAAAATTCACCTGCAATACGAGCAGGGCAGCCCTTTCGTCAGGTAGCACGACCTTGAGAACGCCCAGAATCGCAATATTCCCCGGAATTTCGAAGATAATGCCTAACGATAGGGTAATTAGAGCAGGCGTGCCCCATCCCAGCTTCGCCATCGGGCCGATGAGAAAAATGCCGTCTTCGGGCGGGAAAAAGCGGCGCAAATCACTAATGATCCGGGGTGCATTGGCAATAATATTCTGCGGAAACAGGACACTTTCCGTTGCTCCCGTCCGTACTCCTTCAGTCAAGGGCTGCAATTTCATCGTGCGATTCAGCCCCAGCAGTCCTCCAACGCCCAGCAGCACGAAGCCAAAGCCTAGTTGCAGCCCAGTACCAAATTCGGCAGTGATGATGATTAGCAAGGAAAAGCCCTTGGAGCCATCCGGTAGCCGCGTAGTGATGAGTCCTATGGCTTTGACGCTGACGATTCCCTTGAGATTAAGCTCCAGAATTCCATCGTATTGTTCTTTATCTGGGTCAAATCGAAGGAAACCGCCGCCCTCTACAACTGAAGCGTCTACCGCCAACCCAACGCCCATTGGAGGCTTGAAGCCTAGATTTAGATTGAGTGGACCAAGATTGCCACCCCCCGGTGGGAAAGACAACTCTGTCGTCACACCCATATTTTGGACAACGGCAACCAATGGACCTAATTCAGCTTTAAGGTCTGTTCCGATATCGACAGGAAATTTTTCAGTCTGGATCTTGAGAGCAATAGTCAGGTTTTTAAGCTCAGCAGGGCCTAGACTTACATGAACAGGCAACTGAATTTCTAGCGTGCTGCTACCCGTGAAATAAAATCCTGTTTTACTTGAGACACCAACGGTTAAGTCGAATTCTGTTTCGATTCGACTACCAGCTAAAATCTTCGATAAAAAACCATCTCCGCTAGAGATATCAATTACAACCTTTCCTTGTCTAGCTCCACTTTCTAAATTAAATTCACCATTGCCCTGGTTGTTAGAAGCATCCCAGACGATGAAAGTACCAATCCCCAAAAAGAATTCGTTAACTGATAGCCGGCTTCCACCAACTTGACCAAGTATTAAGAAGGGTTCTGTTGGGGTTGTTCTTCTAACGGTAAACTTTGAATCTAATTCACCAGAAACTTCTCCGACGCCAGCAGGAGCTAAAATAGAAAGGCTGCCATTAGGTTGAACAATAAGCTGGGTATTAAACGGAGATTGAAAGTCTGATTTAAAGGCCAGCTGCCAATCTTCTTGCGAAAAATTCTGGGCACCGCTACTTAAATTAGTCTTCAGCGCTATAGCTAAACCTTTTGGATTGACATCAATCTTGGGCAAAATTTCAACCAAGATAATATCTAATTTAGGGGGCGTGGTTAGCGTATCGAAGAAAACAGGAAGACCCAAATGAGCGAATAAGTTTTCCAACCGTCTTAACAACAAGGTGCCGTCAAAAGTTGGCACTCCCCAGTCATAGAGAGTTGCCAACTCGTCGCCGGGTGATGTTAGCCACGTACCAATTTTATCGAAATGAAAGGTAGATATCGTATAGGGCGGATCGTTTGGATCAGTAGAATTCTCGTTGTGGACGACTCTCTCTAGGATGCCTAGCAATTCGAGGACTTCGTTCAAACCACCAATTTGATCGAAATAGTCGACTAGCAAGAGATTAAAAATTCTGGATGGAATCTCGTCAGTAATAGCAGGGGGCAAATCCGGCAAACTTAAGCCGCTAATGGCTGAGGCTAGAGTATCAAAGCTGTTAACAACATCGACTATTTTAGCGGCAACTTCAAAAGCTTTGTTAGTAATGTCTGCGTCGTCCCCACCATTCAATGCAGTGACAAGGTCAATACTTAACTGGATTAGCTCATCTGTTTTAGTAACGGTTACTTGTAACGGTGTTGACAGTGTAGATTCTTGCGCATCCGTAATTGGGATGCCCATCTGAGCGAAGAAGCTCTTAGCATTACCCTCTAAAAAGTATCGCCTAAGCGGGTCTAGGACACGAGACAGCTCTAAAGCAAGAACTTCTATTGTTCCAGGTTGCGCATTCATGATTCAGACCTCTCTGCGAAGGTCACCAAATCTCGGATCGTACTGACGGTCGAAACTACTTCCAAGGCAAAAGGTAAATAGGTTGCAATCATCTCACCGAGTGAAACACTGCCATATTCCCTCAAAGCATTGGCCATTTCAGAAATAATTTTTTCTCTTGATACACCGTCAATTTCTCGAGGAATAATATGGTCTGGATCCCGAACGCTTTTAAGACAATGAGCGGCAAAGGCTGGCCCGTGACATCGGTGCCATACGACGGCGACGGGCCTTTTTCGATTCACGAGTAGATTGACTTCACCCTGGTGAATAGCAACACAATTTAAAAGTACTTGCCCCGAGGCAGTTTGATTTAACCGCGCTCTCAACTCATTAACTTGCGTTTGAAAATGTCGCTCCTCTTCATACAAAGGATTAATCTCAAGTGTTTTACCAGATGTTGGAGTGGTGCTTGCCAGATTATCTGGAATCTCAATATTTTGAGCTTCTAAAACCTTATGGATGGGATTTGCGAGTCCTAATGTTTCGACATAATCTGGCAAATTAAATAGGCTCTTGATTGGGTCATCTACGACAACCATACCGCTAATCAGTCCGATGACCTGTTTTTGATTGTTAACAACAACTGAACCTGAGTCGCCAGAGAATGCAAAACGCGAGTAGCCCGGTTTGGGCATAATGATCAGTTGATTAATTGTAGGCAAGGCACCTGCTAGTTCATCTAGATAATGACGGCGAGGATAGGGAATTAAAATTTCAGGAATAGGGGTTCCGTTATCGTATTCCTGGGAAATAGTTGGTGATTTAAGAATGACTCCCTTAGTATGTCCAGTTGTAGAACCGACTTTCTCGACTTCGTCATTCACAGAAACGCCAAAATCACCAGGTGGTGGAGTACCCCTGATCATTCCAATAAACGGAATCTCGTTTGTGTATGGGCGCTTGCCATTTAAGCGAGCGATCGCACAATCATACTCGCTACCGCTGTATGATTCAGAACCTTGCGCATCTTGAACATTGACGGTTACGAGATTAAAATTATTGCTTCCATTACCAATATTTCTAGCAATAACTCTGCATTTGCAGCACCAAGAACTACTTACGCTTGGTTGACCAACATCCAATTCGGCATTGCTGAAGCCATATAGAATATGGCTATTGCTAAGAAGAACAATTGAATGATCAGTTTTCAAACGGGCAAAACAACCCAGCGTTCCCTCTTCTCCAAAATCACTTGCAATCTGGATACCCGGTTTTAAGGTCTCCTGATAATCCTCTCCAAAGGTGAGTTGAGAGGAGGCTTTATCAATAACATCAGTCGGAATGCCTTCTACTTGGTCAGGAATTATATGACTAGCAGGCAAGCGATCGCCCTTTTTTTTATCTCGAACATAGACGCGCCATGCAAGCTGAGAGGTGAGCTGATCGTTGCTTTCTTTGTAGCCAACGCCAACGCCAATCACCCCCGGAAAGCGACGAAGCAACTTAGCCGCAGCAGGATAGAGCTGTTGCATAGATTGAAAGATCGTGTCACTCCTTTTCATGTCATCTCTCCGACATCTTCAATGTCTGCACGATTCCTAAAGAGTCTGTCGAGAAAACGTTGAAGGACACCAATCTTTTCAACTACAATTTCCAGATTTAAGAATTGGATAACTGGTTCAATATGACAGGCGACACCTTCTCCTTTGCCATTGCAACCCCACTGTAAGCCGATAATCTTGTTGTCCTCATTTAAGATAGCCGCACCGGAGTCGCCAGGTGTAGAAAACCGAGGTTTGTCATCGCTATTTCCTATGTGCATTACTGGTTTGATCAGAATCTGATTCGGAGCCTCCCAGACTCTGCTGCCTACATACGCTTCATCTGGGTAGTTGATGTCTGTGACAATACCTTCTGTAATTCCAGTTAAACCGCTGATCTTTCTAACGCGACTGCCAAGTTCAGCAGTCGCGACTCCCCTAATGGCAGTCTTTGCAGAGGGAACACACGTGTTAATTTGCCAATTTGGTGAAATCTCTGCCACGGCACAATCAATGTAGTAAGGAGCACCACAATAATCAACAGTCCCAACTTTGCCTGCAAGTGTTTTTCCAAGCACAAAAAATTCTGGTTGATGACCCTGTCCATTTTTCACTAACTGAACGTTTTCTCTTCGCTTTCCTCCTTTGCCAAACAGCACATGGTAACTACTTAATAGAACTCTAGTGTTGTCCTTACCTAAATAGGCGAAGCAGCCCAACGTCCCTGGCACTCCATACTGATTAACAATTGTTTCGCCTAACCCGATTTCAGAGCCATGCAGAGTTTCTTTTAACATGATTCAAGACATCATCCATCGTTTGAAATTGCAAAAGATAAACCAACTGTGCTTGAAGCTGAACTAAATGATTTCTGAGAACTTCACTACCGGCTTGCATGAGTGCTTCATACATCCGGTTGGCCAGCATTTGTAGACTAATGCCTTCAATTTCCTTACAAAAAGGTTTCTGACGGTCGTGCAATGCCCGGACAAGATGCACGACAAAAGCAGGACCTTTTAACCGGTGCCACGTAACTTTTACGCGCCGATGATGATGCACTAGATTCATAATTTCCGGAAGATGCGTTTCCAGTCGACGAATCAACGCCGAGCCATTTCTCGTTGCCCGCAACTCTTGTTCGATCTGCTGCAACGAGCGATTCAAATCGAGTTCATCCTCCTCCAACTCGGTTCTCACTACCCCTCCGGGAACAAGAGTAGGTACAGGTACACGAGACTCTTCAGGTAGAGGCAAGCTGCCAGCCGTGGGCAACGTGCCCGCCTGAATTCGAATGTCGAACTGCTCTAGAATGGGAGCAATATGACAAGCAAACCCGCGTCCCGTAGGGACAGAAATGGTTTCAAGCTGACCATCATTCAGAACGTCAATAATTCGAATCGAGCCAGCAAAATGTAAGCCTACCACCTGATTAGTGGAATTCAAGATTACTGACCCAGAATCACCTTCTAGGGAAAACACGTTCACCACAAATCGAAGCCGATTGCCGCCCAGATCGGTAATCGTGACATTGGCTTCTTCAGAAAATAGTTCTAATATCGACGATTTGTCTTCAGGTCTAACCTGGTAAGTTCGCTCCCAGCGATGTCCTGGATTAGGATGAACAATCATTACCCGTAAAGCATCAGGAACTGGTCCATTACCCGGATCGTCATAGGCTACTTCTTCCACAGTGCCCTGAGTCAAACCGCTCGATTGGCCCTTCTTCTTAACAGCAATAGGGGGACTCGAGGTAATTAGATCTTGTGAACCCTGTAGCATGCCAATTTCAGCGACTGCATTTTGGGCCCGAATATCGCTGTTAATGCTGGCAATAGCACAGTCAATGTGAAATTCATCTATAATCGTGCCGTTATCAAACGAAACATTCTCTATTTTGCCGGCAACCGTCTGTCCCACTTCATTACAAATGAAGCCCAAACATTTCGAATATTTAGGCTGGTAGATTTTTTTCGCCAAAATTCCAACCGTGTGATCAAACACGTGCTCGTTGCTGAGCATCATTTTTTGATCAGTCCCATTCATTAGCGCGACACAACCTAAGGTCGCTGTATTGCTAGTCAGACTCTGTGGAACAAGGCTGGTGATCGTAATCCCTCCAACTAGGGGACGCGTACCGCCTGTTGAGGATCGATCAAGCCGATATGCAGTAATCACATCTGTCTTGAATCCAGCGATTTCTGTAGGAATGACTTGATCAGGTGGGACCTCCGTCAATGGTTTTTTCTGATTTACATACACTCGAAAACTAAGCTCATTAGTCAGTGTTTTACCTGTTTGTTTGAGGCCAATACCGACAGACACCACGCCCGGAATTTGCTTGAGGTTTTGTTTGACGGCCTCACGAAGCAGGAAAATATTATTTGCTGAATTACTATGGTTTTCTGTCATAGGACTAGATTTGCTTACGCTAGCACTAACAAACACACACAGACCAGTGCCAGATTTTATATCACGAAAGCCAGATTTTATATCACGAAAGCCAGATTTTATATCACGAAAGATAGTCAGGAAATTGATAGGAAAACGATGAAGGTGGCGATCGCCCCCTCACCAATCACACTATTCTTCACCTGTTTTGTTTGAGAAAGGCCTCAATGAAGGTCAAGTCGAAATTGAAGCTAGACACAACACTGTTGCAGTCTCAAACAACTAGGAGAATCCTGTGAGACATCTGTAGAGAACTAGTTTTTCAAACGTGCTGCGATAGATTACTCTGATTGTGAAAAAGAGTTCCTACAAAGGAAAAGAGTTCCTACACAGGAATAAAGAGAATTTGGTTAAACTACATAATTAATAATTAGCAAATTTTGCTCCATTCAAGATCCATAACGAAACATAGATTCGCATATTTTTTTATTTGTTTAGAAATTCAATTTGCGATTCAAACGCAATCCCCAGGCGATTTAGGATCGCTATAAGTCCTAACATTTGCCAAATCAGCCTGCCAAATCATACAGTCAGAAAGTTGTAAGAGAGGTAGCAGCTTGATTCCGCGAATGGGTCAATTATTGGTGTTATTTTTAGCGGGGATCTTAACTGTGGTTATCACACCTGAGGCATTAGCTTGCCTACATGGAGCGTGTATTGCCGATTTACCGTCGTCCCCAAGAGAGACGACACTACAGCCGTATCACAGATCGACCTTGCCTATTGATCCGACGGCAGTCTCTACTCTCTCACCGCAGGCTCTATTTCAACAGGGGCTCGACCTTTACCAAGCAGAACGATTTGCTGATGCAGTCGAGCACTGGGATTTGTCAGCCCGATTGTTTGCTGAACGGCAGTCTCAATTAAATCAGGCTCTTGCGCTAGCATATCTATCGTTAGGCCATCAAAGTCTGGGACAACTCAGTGAGGCAACGGCCTATCTGGCAGAGAGTCGCCACATTCTTGACTCTGAACCACCTCCCCGTGGTTCAAGCGATGCCGAAATTTATGCAAAAGTACTCAATATTGAAGGCATGCTCTACTGGCTCAAAGGACAGATCGAATCAGCTCTGACAGCTTGGCAAGAGTCTGGTCGATTCTATCAAGAGGCAGGGCAGTTGAGAGGAATGGCGATCGCCCAAATGAATCAGGCAAAAGCGCTGCAGGCGTTGGGGCTGAGTCTGCAAGCAGAATCTCTATTGCGCCAAGTCTATGAAATGCTGCAAACCCAGCCTGAGCTTGAGCTTCGAGCCCTCAGCCTACAACGTTTGGGAGCGGTACTTCGGCAACTCGGAGATTTGGAAACAGCACACACGCTACTTCAAGATAGTTTGGCGCTGACCTCTGATGCTAAGACGCGGATCTCGATTTTAGTCGAGTTGGGCAATACAGACTGGGAGCAGGGCGATCGCCTCCAGGCAATTGGACAATCCACCGATGCCCAATCCTACTTTCAATCGGCACAGCGCTACTATCAGCAGGCTCTTAGCGATGGTGACTCTGTAGAAGCACGTCTAAATCTGTTGGGGTTGCTCGTCAACACCGCACACTATGATGAAGCAACTCATTATTTGACATCCCTTCCAGAATACATTGAGCGGATGCCCCTAGGGCGTCAACGCGTCTATGCTGCCATCCACATGGCTCAGCAGTGGATACAACTCGCCGACCAACTCCACACCCGGCGGATATCAGATTTATCGTCCCTTGATTTAGCCCAACTACTCTCTCAGGCAGTGCAAGAGGCGCAACGTTTGGATGACCGACGGGCTGAGTCCTACGCGCTTGGACAATTGGGGCAGCTTTACGAACACACCGGACAATACACAGAAGCTCAACAACTCACTCAAGACGCCCAATTCAAGCTGGAAGGCTTGGATGCGCCCGAAATTCAATATCGGTGGGCGTGGCAGCTTGGACAGATTGCTAAGGCTATGGGCGATCGCCCCCTTGCACTGACCCATTACGACGCAGCAGTCTCAACCTTGGAAACAGTTCGCAGCAATCTGTTGGGCATCAATGCCGATGTCCAATTTTCGTTTCGAGATAATGTTGAACCTGTCTATCGAGAATTTGTGGAATTACTGCTGACATCCGATGATACAGACAAACCCAGTCAGCAACAACTCGAACAAGCCATTCATTCCGTTGATCAACTCCAGCTTGCCGAGCTGGAAAACTACCTGGGATGTCAGGTGGCAAATATCGGTCAGGTTCGCGCGGTTCAGGATGAAACAGCAGCAATTATTTATCCAATTGTATTGCGCGATCGCCTCGCTATCATTACTCAGTTTCCAGGGCAAGCAGGCTTGTCTTATTACGAAACCACCATTGCTGAAGACCAAATCAATGCAATACTTCAGGCGCTTCGGGTCAATCTTACGATCCCCGATCGCACCCCTGAAGTCATTGAAGGTGCCAAACACCTCTATGATTGGCTGATTCGCCCCCTAGAGCCTGACTTACACCATGCAAATGTGCAGACTCTAGTGTTTGTGCTGGATGGAGCCTTGCGTAATGTGCCGATGGCAGTACTGTTTGATGGAGAACAGTACTTGATCCAGAAGGGATATGCCGTGGCGATCGCCCCTCGATTAGAGCTATTTCTTCCCAATGAAACATCGGCTCAGCTTCGAGTCAACTTAGGGGGAGTGGGCATTCCTCAAGAAATTGAGAACACTACGTTTCCGACCATTGTTAAAGTAGAAGAAGAACTCAATCGGATTTCGCAAATTGTTGAAGCCACATCTCCGTTATTGAACGAATCGTTCACTGTCGAAAATATCAAGCAGCAACTTCAGCAAGATTCGATCTCTGCAATTCACTGGAAGACTCACGGAATCTTTAGCTCTGATCCTAGCCAGACCTTCATTGTGGGATTTAATCAGCGCATCAATACTGCGACGCTGAATGAGCTAATCGGCATCGGCAGTCAGGGCGGCAATCAACCATTAGAACTGCTGGTTCTCAGTGCGTGTGAAACGGCTCAAGGCGATAACCGCGCTGTTTTAGGACTAGCAGGTCTTGCAGCCCGGACAGGAACCCGCAGTGTGTTATCAACGTTGTGGATTGCTCTAGATACGCCAAATACAGAACTCATGGTGCGCTTCTATGAGTCTTTAGTGCAGAAGAGAATGACAAAAGCAGAAGCACTGCGCCAAGCCCAGCTTGCTTTGATCAATGAGTATGGCTATACAACGCCCTATATCTGGGCAAACTACACCCTGATCGGCAACTGGTTGTGATCGTATGGCATTTCGAATTTGGCATTAGATGACAAACTACAAGAGATTAGCCGGCAATTGCCCTGGTCTAACGCCTTGCAATATCGCCAACTCATCATTCCCGATGCTGATTAACGTTCCATTGCCTTTTGCCGTGAACGTGATATCGTCTACGTTGATGCGACCTTTTACTGCTAACTGATCCTGGCGGCTAAAGTCTTTAATACGGTTCAATCCTTTGCCTCGTCGAAGTACAAAAGTATCGCGTCCGCCACCACCTTTGATGACATCAACACCAGACCCACCATCTAAGATGTCATTGCCACTACCACCGTTCAGCTTGTCATTGCCAGCTCGTCCTAGGAGGCGATCGCTCCCACGATTCCCCCTGAGCGTATCGTTACCCCGACCCCCGTTAATGATGTCATCGCCTCCTCCACCGACTAACGTGTCGTTTCCTCCTCGTCCGATAAGCCGATCATCACCGCCGAGTGCCTTCATGACATCACGACCACTAGTACCTCGAAGCCGATCAGCACGTGCTGTGCCGATTTGTCTGTTAGAGCCACCATTCCCTGGATTATTGCCGGGATTCCCTGGATTACCAGGAGGATTCCCTGGTGGATTCCCCGAATTGCTAGAACGAGGACTATATTGACGGGCCGCAATTCCCGATCCGTTTGACCAAGCAATAACAATATCACCATCTGCATCTGAGGCAATGGTGGGTCCTGTATCGTAACCAGAATCAATATTGTTAACACGAAGAATGCCACTATCCGGTGTGCCATTGGCGGTGTATCGACGGGCTGAAATATCGACATCGCCTCGACTGCCGTCTAGTTGAACGTCTGACCATGCAACAACAAAATTACCATTATCATCGATGCCAATCGTCGAATCTCCTCGTGACTCATTCAGCGCCGAATCGATCACAAATTCACCAGTTGCGGACGACCCCCCAGACCTTAAGCGACGACCAACCAAGCGATAGAGAGACGTGTCTGGATTGTAGTCTGTCCAGGTGGCAACTAATGCCCCATTTGAGGCGATCGCAATGGCTGGGCTGGTTTGCTCACCTACTGTTGTCGCATTGACCAGATACCAATCAAACCCGCAAGCGCTAGCTATACGAAGCGTCCAAAACTCAAAACTGAAAACTTAAGATTCAGAACTAGTATTGAGAATGGTGCTTGTGCGTGTTGTGCTTGCAATAGGTCTCGACACGACAAATGATGCTTGCCGCGTTTGCAAACAAACTCTTGGTGATAATGTACGAAAGGTTGAGCCCTGCTCTATCGGGTATTCGGCTCAGCAGAATATGGTTAAACGTCTTCTACTACAGCAAGGCTTGGTCACATCCTAGTGCAAGTTTCCCTGACAGTTTCCTCTGCTCTACTTCCCGCAGAGGATGATAACGGGCACCTTGAGCATCGCGAAAGAGGTTTTCAATAACGCTGGTTCTAATCTTGAAGAGCGTGTCAATATCGTCACGCTGGGCAACTCGGATATTCATTGGGTTGATTCCAAGAACAATCTCATCAAATTCACACGTAAGAGTTAAATCGAAACCACACTCGCATGACCTGCAACAATGTGCAGGGAACCGACGGAAGAGGCTGACCACACACGCGTATAACGAATCTGCTCATCTACTACCGCGTCACCATAGCTGCCTAATAGATGCATCTGCACTGAAACAATTGAAAATCCGTCGTGATGCTGAATGTGTTGGTCTGAAGGTATCAGTTCCGTTAGTTTTAGCACCCCAGAGCGATGCATATCAAGGTCTTGCTGCTTACTCACGACTTGACCAAGATGGCTGGTAAACAGCAACGTGGGGGAAATCAATGCGTCTAGCTCAGCCACATTGGATCTCAACATCGCTTGCCTGAGACGTTCTTCTAGTTCAACGATTTGTGATTCAGAAGGTTTGCTCATAAAAATACCTTCAAACTTTTGTCACGAGCATAGTATAGCCCTACGGGCTCACCCACGTTCAACGTCCTAACGAGCTAGCGTATGGCTATACTAAATTTCTAAGACCAACAATCCCAAAACGTCAGGGCATACCAAGTTGGTGTGTCAAAACATCCTGTTTCAGTGAGTCCATGCATCCGTTGGATAGTTCGTAGAGCATGTCCCGTTAAGACATCAAAATACCCCGTGGGTTCCTTAGGATAAAGATCTAAAGAGGCAAGTTTTGCTTGAAGTTTAGTAACATTAGAACCGCGATCGCCCTCATAGAGAGTGATTAGCGGTAAATCTGTGTTAGTAGTTGCTGATTTCATGGCAATTCCCTTAAGTCACTAGTTGCGCCATCTACTCGGTGGAGCTTCTGATGTATCTCAACAGAAAGGTCAGCTAATTCTGCAAGGATGTAAGACTTGTCATATTTCGTCATAGCAGCCGACTAAGTGTCAGGTAGGTTCAGCATGCGATCGCCCATAACCTACTAGGGTCAATCGACGATCGCACCGTTTTCATTTTGACAAGAGTCAGGTCCTACGTTTTAGTGTCTAAACTGTCGCATATTCAAACGCAGCGCTGGATAGCTCCATGCCCACAACATTGCGAACAACACCAATCAACTCTGTCGTTTGCGCAGATGTTTTGTAAAGGATTTCAGTGTTGCCTCGACTTGTTTGCAACTCATAGAGGCCAGCACTGCCGTGCAGCCGGATAATATCCTGTTGATTCAGCTTGAAGTCCTTAATATAGGCATAGTCCTCAGCACCTAGAGAAACACTATTACCGTCATCGTAGTAAACTCCAAGAGCATCACCAAGAACAAAGGTATCCGCTCCTCTGCCACCATTAAAGGTGTCTACTTCTCCTCGTCCAGGGGTCAGCGACTCTATACGAACACCGATCAGCAAATCGTCGCCCTTGCCGCCCTCAAGGACATCGTCGTCATGACCGCCAATGAGCACGTCGTCGCCTCTGTTTCCTAGCAAGCGATCGCCTCCAGCTTCACCAAATAGCTTGTCATTGCCGTCTTGGCCTCTGAGATCGTCGGCACCATCGCCTCCAAACACAGTGTCATTACCGCGCCCAGTCTTTAATTGATCGTCAATATCTCCGCAGACAAATAACTCATCATGAACGGATGGTGCGTATGCAATACCGAAGGGGTTGACTCCCTGACCATTGACACTAGCCTCCCAAACGGGCAGAGTTGGCTCGTCTAAAGAATAGATACTAATGGCATTTGCGTTAGATCCGGAGTGGGTGACAAATAATCGGCTTCCATCATTGGTGATGGAGACATTATGAGGAACTGGGAATGGAGTATCGACACCATCGCGATCGCCAACAATCGTGTTGGTAGTCGCGTCGATCACGAATACTCCATTATTGCCACCCCCCGGCAAATTAGTGGTGTAAAAATACTGGCCATCTGGAGAAGCAATTACACCGTGAGCCCCTGGCTGATCAATACTGCCCACTTGTTCTAGCTTGTTTTCCCGCCGATCAAAGATATCGATGCGATCGCTGTCTTGAGAGAGGACATACAGCAGATTATGCTCTGGAGCAAGGGACACATGAGGATCTTTGCCGACTGCGGCACTATCAACTATTGCAAAGGTTTGAGTGTCAATTTTGAGGAGTTGGTCAGCATCAGGATTATCGTCTTGAATAATCGTCACGTAGGCATACTGCCCGGTGGGATCAAGAATAACATCATGAGGACGAGCGTTAGAACCAATGCCCTTCTCAGATAAGTTGATGCGCTCGATTTCAGTTTTAGTGTTAGGGTCAATCACAGTCAAGGCATTATCAGTATCGTTGACTACCCAGAGCTGAGTTTCTTTGAGGTCAACCCACATGTGAAAGTTTCCTGCCCCGGTCGGGGTAGTGCCCGTGACGTCATAAGTCGTGCGATCAAAAAACACTAGTTGATTATTAGCCCGGTCTGCAACTGCAACTTCATTGGTTCTATTGAGGTAAGAGATGTACATTGGGGTACCAGCAGTACCGTCTTCCCCTTCCGGAAGCTGAATAGTATCGATTACCTGGCCGCTAGACTCATTCAAAATTGAAAGGGTAGTGCATCAAAATGATGTGGGTTTAGTAAAGTAGAGTAATCGTGTCGTTTGGATTGAAGTGATGGAATGTCGGCTCTGTGGTCATGCTAAAACTCACAAACATGGCAAAATGCCTAATGGTCA